>CANMBS010000004.1 GCA_947496145.1 uncultured Pseudovibrio sp. | reverse complement strand
GGCAAATAGCCAATGCCGAAGAAACTAACTTAACTATACTGCGCAGGCATTGCCTGCTTGCCTTGCCCATCCCGTTAAACGGGGCAGATATGCAAACACCGCCGGAGTTGGTCCAGCGGTGCTATAGCTGCTTGTATTTCCCGTTGCTGCTTATTGGCCAAACCGGAAGGTCGGCAGGCCCTTGTGCTCTACATCCATCGCAAAGAGTGAACCGGATTTTGGGAACTGTTTGAGGAGTTCTTCATCGCCATGGGGGCGCAGGCTGGCGACGACGAGGGTGTTCAGGTTTGGTCCTGCAAAGCACGGGATGGTTGGGCGTGGTACTGGCATGGCGATGGACAGGAGGAGCTGTCCATCCGGGGCGAAGCAGTTGACGTTGCCAGCGGAGATGCCTGCGGACCAGTAATTGCCGTCGGTGTCGGTGGTTGCACCGTCCGGTCTGCCCACGGTGTTATCCAGTTGCAGGAGTTTGCGCTGGTTTGAGACTGCGCCAAAATCACGGTCAAAGTCATAGGCGAAGACGTCGCCGGAGCCGGTGTCGGAGTGGTACATAGTCTTGGTGTCCGGGGACCATGCCAAACCGTTGGAGGTACGGATTTCTGTTGCGATTTGGGTGACGGAGCCATCTGGAGCAACGCGGTACAGGCTGGCGATTGGGGTGCGCGGGGTGATATCGTCCATGGTGCCGACCCAGAACGCACCGTCCGGGCCAACCTTGCCATCGTTGAGGCGGGTGCGCGGGTTGTCCGGCTCGATTTGGGCGAGTGTGTCATACATCTTTGTTCGGGTGTCGAACAGGATGATCTCGTCTTTCATGGCGACGATGAGGCGGCCATCTTTACAAAGGCCGAAGGAGCCGACGACTTTTGGGAAGTCCCATGTGGTGACTTCTTTGCTGTCCCACTGCATGGCATGGATTTGCTTGCCGAGGATATCGCAGAAAAACAGGTGGCTGGTGAGTTCGTCCCACACAAGACCTTCGGCAAGGTCGTAACGGCCATCCAGAATACATGTGATAATCGGGGTCAAAGTCTTACTCCAAATTCAGGCCGCTTTAACAAGGGAGGTGACTGTACTTGTGTTTTGCGGGATCAGGCAGGTCTCACAGGCGCTTTAATTGCGGGCAGTTATAAGAGCGATTGGCGGTGACGTCGAGTGTGCCTTTGCAGAATGTGTATGGACTTTACAGATACTTAGCCGTGAGAGAGCGGCAGGGCACTGCTTTGCTTGGTGGAGCGAATGGCAAAAGAAGAACGCATGCGAACCACACCCGGCAGACGGGTGAGGTGGTCGCGGTGGATGCGCTCAAAATCGACAGGATCATCTGCCATCACACGCAAAATGTAATCAGCATCTCCGCCCATGAGATGGCATTCGATAATTTCTGTTGAGCGGTCCACGGCCTTTTCGAAGGTTGAAAGCGCTTCTTCTGACTGGGAACCGAGGGAGATTTCGACGAAGACGTTCATCCGCTTGCCAAGCTTCTTAGGATTGAGCAGGGCGACGTACTTTTCAATGACGCCTTCTGCCTCCAGTGTGCGCACGCGGCGCAGACAGGCTGAGGCGGACAGGCCCACCAGATCTGCCAGATCGGCATTGGAAATTCGACCATTTTCCTGAAGCGTGCTCAGGATCTTTTTGTCGAGTTTGTCTAGTTTCATAGTAACGCCATCTTCGCAGATTATTGTGTCAAATTAATGTTTGGTCGCAGATCCTTGCTAAAATCTAGCGGGTATTACGCAGATTGCAAGCATCTGTCACAGATATTTCAATAAGCTAGGGAGATAATATTCCGGAGCTAATTGGGAGAAAAACATGCTTGTAGGTGTTCCTAAGGAAATCAAAAACCACGAATACCGCGTTGGTCTGACCCCGGACAGCGTGCACGAGGTTGTTGCTCATGGTCATGAAGTGGTTGTTGAAACCAATGCCGGCGCTGGCATTGGCGCAACTGATGCTGACTATGTTGCAGCAGGGGCAACTATTTTGCCGACTGCTGCTGATGTTTTTGCCAAGGCAGAAATGATCGTGAAGGTGAAAGAACCACAGGCTGTTGAGCGCAAGATGCTGCGCCCTGATCACCTGCTGTTCACTTACCTGCATTTGGCTCCGGACCCAGAGCAGACTGCTGATCTTGTGGCCTCCGGTGCAGTTTGCATTGCCTATGAGACAGTAACTGACAAAAATGGCCGTCTTCCTCTTCTGGCACCTATGTCTCAGGTTGCTGGCCGTCTGTCCATTCAGGCTGGTGCGACTGCACTGCAAAAGGCCAATGGCGGTGCTGGTGTTCTGCTCGGCGGCGTACCGGGTGTTGCACCTGCGAAAACCGTTGTGATCGGCGGTGGTGTTGTTGGTGCCCATGCAATTGAAATGGCAATTGGCCTTGGTTCGGATGTAACTGTTCTGGACCGCAACGTTGATGTGTTGGACGCTCTTTCCGCTCGCTTCGGCTCCCGTCTAAAGACAGTGTTCTCCAGCCGTGCAGCTCTTGAGAAAGAAGTGCTGGCTGCTGATCTGGTTGTTGGTGCTGTGCTGGTAGCTGGTGCTGCTGCACCTAAACTGGTGACCAAAGAACACATCAAGGCGATGAAGCCGGGTTCTGTTGTGGTTGATGTTGCAATCGATCAGGGTGGCTGTTTTGAAACCTCCCGCGCAACAACCCATCAGGAGCCAACCTACATTGTTGACGATGTGGTTCATTACTGTGTGGCAAATATGCCGGGCGCTGTGGCTCGCACCTCAACCTATGCGCTGAACAACGCAACTCTGCCTTATGTGCTGGCGCTGGCAGACAAAGGCTATGCGGCTGCGCTTCGTGACATTCCGGGCTTCATGCCGGGTCTTAATGTTTACAAGGGGCAGGTGACTGTCGCGGAAGTCGCTGAAAATCTGGGTTACACCTATGTGGCCCCGGAAGCTGCATTGGCTGGCGAGACAGAAGCGGCCTGAAAAAGGCACTGGATCTGATGAATTTTAAGCGGGGGCCTCAGGCTCCCGTTTTGCGTTGGAAGGGTTTCTTAACTCTGTTGCATCTTTAAGAGAACATTTATCCTCTCACAGACTCCTTATTGTAAGCTGGAGGCATTAGACTAGTAAAACTTTACTAATATTGTCTGGGTGGGGTGTTGCGGTGTATCACGATCTGGAGCTGGTTCTTCAGCATGACCTGATTATTGACTGGAAAGAGCATTACAAGGAGGTGTTTGGCAAGCACACGCTTCTTCTGCAAAATCGTTTGCATGAGCTTCCAGTGTTTCAGCCAGAAAATCTGGCTCGATTGATTGAGAACACACCCTCTGAACATTATGATTTTGTACGACCCGGTGTGATTGGGACTAAGAAGTCTCAGTGGCTTCAAGGCAGTATTGACGGGGCTGCGGGTGAGGATGTTCTTCGGGCGGTTGAAGAAGGGCGGTTCTGGCTTTCTGTGCGTGCGCTTCAGGCATGGGATGAAGGGTTTGCGCAGGTCACCTCCAGGATTTTTGATGAGCTTGAAGTGAAGGTTCCGGGCTTTTCGAGTTTTAAGCATAAGACAGGTATGCTTATTTCTTCCCCCGGTGCGCAGGTGTATTACCATGCAGATGTTCCCGGTCAGTCGCTGTGGCAGATGAAGGGGCATAAGGATGTTTATATCTATGAGAACTGTGAGCCGTTTCTTTCTGATGAGCAGTTAGAGGGCATTTTCCTTGGGCAGACTGAGGAGGAGATCCGGTTTGAACCCTGGTATGATGAGTTCGCGACGAAAGTGACGCTGAGTCCCGGTCAGATGGCGCACTGGCCGCTGAATAACCCGCACCGGGTGGAGAACCATAATGAGGTGAATATCTCAGTGACTACGGAGCACTTCACCGCTGAAATCCGCGATTTTTATGCAATTGTCTATGCCAATGGATTGCTGCGCGCTGCGGGTATCTCGGGTAATCGCCACAGCCGGGGTGCGATGAAGTATGCCAAGATGGCTTTAGCGGCGGCGCATAAGGTGATTTACAAGAGAATGGTTCGGGCTAAGGAAGGGGCAAAGAGCCCGCGCACGTTCAGGCTGGATATGTCTGCGCCGGATTTTATGGGGGAGATGCGAGCAATTGGCTGAACTGTCGGTTAGCCACTAGCAATTATAGTAGTAGGGACGGCCCCGTCTGTCGTAACCAACGCAGCGGCGCGGTGTTGTGTAAACGCCGATCAAGCCGCCTGCGAGAGCGCCAATGCCAGCACCGGCAAAGGCGGCACCAACATCGCCTGTTGCTGCTCCTATGGCAGCTCCTGTCGCAGCGCCAAGGCCGCCGCCGACAAGTGCGCGGTCGGTTCTGTTATATTCGCTACACGCACCCAATGTGAGCAGAGCGACTGTTAGTATGATTGCTTTTCTCACGGTCCGGCCTCATCGCTGGATGGTTTTACCGGAAGAGTATTGCCGGGTTGGTTGCATATGCATGAACGGTGCAGGATGAGGTGCAAGTGTGGTTAAGCTCAGGCTTTATTTTGATTGAAACTTGTAGGCAGGACAGAAAAAGGCCCCACAGATGCGGGGCCTTAAGAATGCTGGTAGCATGTCTTTGGCAGAGGTTTATGGGCACTTCACACGGTATGGGCGACCATACTGATCGTAGGCGGTGCAGTTCTTTGGTGTGGTGACGTTGCCGATGATACCACCTGCAACACCGCCAATGGCAGCGCCTGCGAGTGCGTCTCCGACGCCGCCGCCTGTTGCAGCACCAATAGCTGCGCCAGTTGCTGCGCCGAGGCCACCGCCCAGAAGAGTGCGGTCCTGGCTAGAGGATGTGTTGCAGCCAGCAAGAGCAAGCAGGCTGATACTCACGCCTGCAAGAACGATTTTTTTCATTTCCAGTCTCCTTTTGCTGCCAATCCCAATTTGACCGGACCCCGATACCTCCTGGCAGCTCGAATGTGATTTCGAACTAACAAAAAGAACATGGTTAAAGTTTGTTAAAATTTAGAGGCTCCGTGCCTTCTTCAAGAATTTCAACAAACCTTGGGTCGAGCTGTCTTTGTTCGCGGCGGATTGACTGCCTTCAACCATTGGCAAGAGTTGGGTTGCGAGTTCCTTTCCAAGTTCAACTCCCCACTGATCGTAGGAATTGATGTTCCAGATCGCTCCTTCAACAAATACGCGATGCTCGTAGGACGCGATCAGTCTACCCAGTGTGAATGGATCAAGCTGACTATAGATGAGGGTGGTTGAGGGCCGGTTACCCGGGAATACCTTCTGTGGAGCTAGTTTGGCAATCTCTTCTTCAGATTTGCCATCTGAGCGGAATTTAGCGGTAACCTCTTCTAAAGAGCGACCAAGGAGAAGGGCTTCACTTTGTGCAAGGCAGTTGGCGAGCAGGAGGCTGTGGTGGTTCTGAAGGTCTGCTTCGTGATTGTTGGCTGCAACCAGAAATTCGCAGGGAATGACGCTCGTTCCCTGATGGATGAGCTGATAGAAGGCATGCTGGCCATTGGTGCCCGGTTCTCCCCAGACGACCGGGCCTGTTTGAGTTTCAACTGGTGTACCATCTTTGGTGACGCTTTTGCCGTTGGATTCCATATCCAGCTGTTGCAGGTAGGCTGGGAAGCGGGAGAGGCGCTGGTCGTATGGCAGGACAGCACGGGTGTCATACCCGAGTACGTTGCGGTGCCAAACGCCAATGAGGCCCATCAGCACCGGGATATTCCCCTCCAGTGGAGCTGTGCGAAAATGGGTGTCCATGGCATGAGCGCCGCCAAGGAAGTCGGAGAACGCATCAGGACCAATGGCAATCATAAGTGGAAGACCGATGGCAGACCAGATGGAGTAACGTCCACCAACCCAGTCCCAGAAGCCGAAGACACGCTCCTGAGAGATGCCAAAGGCTGCAACCTTGTCCAGCGCGGTAGAGACGGCAGCAAAGTGTGCGCCGACAGCTTCTTCGCCGCAATGTTTTGCGATCCAGCTGCGGGCCGTTGCTGCGTTGGTCATGGTTTCGATGGTAGTGAAGGTTTTGCTGGCGATGATGAATAGCGTGGTTGCCGGGTTCAGTTTTGCCAGAGTGTCTGCAATGTGGGCACCATCCACGTTGGAGACGTAATGCAGGTTAGGGCCGTCATGGTAAGGAGCCAGAGCCAGTGTGGTCATGACAGGGCCGAGGTCTGAGCCGCCGATGCCGATGTTGACTACGTCTGTGATTGCTTTGCCAGAGTGGCCCGTGATTTCGCCAGAGCGGATGCCTTCTGCGAAGTCGCCCATGTTGACGAGCACTTCGTTCACGTCGGGCATCACATCCTTGCCATCTACAAAGACCGGCTGGTCTGATTGATTGCGTAAGGCTGTGTGGAGGACGGCGCGGTCTTCTGTGGTGTTGATGTGCTCTCCGGCGAACATGGCATCGCGCTTTGCCTCGACATTGGCAGCGCGGGCCAGCTCAAGCAGGAGAGCAAGTGTCTCTTCAGTGAGTTTGGTTTTTGAAAAGTCGAAGAGGAGATCGTCGGCAGTACGCGAGAACTTGTCAAAACGGGAAGGGTCAGCTGCGAACAGCTCTGTAATCTTTGTGGAGTGAATGGTTTGAGCGTGCTCTTCAAGTTGCTTAAAGAGGTTTTTTGTATTTGTGGTCGGCATCACGGCCTCCATTTTTAATTCTTTAGCGTCACAGGGGCGGTGAAAGGCTCACCTTGCAAATATACCCGAGGTCTTCGATGTAGGACCACGGGTATAATATTCAACTCAATCAATCGTGACGGTTTGAAACTAAACCGTCAATGCAGCTGCTTCGCGGGCGCGCTGCTCAATACCTGCCCAGTCTTCAGCATCGATGGCTTTTGCATCAGCAATCCATGAGCCGCCGACGCAAAGAACATTTGGCAGAGCGAGGAAATCACGGGCATTGGCAAGGCTAATGCCACCAGTCGGGCAGAACTTAGCAGCAGCTAGAGGAGAGGAGAGACCTTTGAGCATTGGTGTACCGCCAGCAGGAACTGCCGGGAAAAATTTGAGGCGCTCATATCCTGCTTCCAGAAGTTTCATCACCTCTGAAGCTGTGCTTGAGCCGGGAAGCAATGGAGCTTGCTGGAAGTCTTCAGCCGCTGCGAGCAGGTTATCGGTTGCGCCAGGTGATACAACGAAGGTGGAGCCTGCTTTGACTGCTGCTTCGTATTGCTGGTGTGAAAGGACTGTACCAGCACCAACCAGAGCACCTTCTACATTGTCAGCAACGGCTTTGATGCAATCCAGAGCATTTGGAGTCCGTAGCGTGATCTCAATACCCGGAATGCCTCCGCGCACAAGTGCTTCTGCCATAGGTACTGCTTTTTTCGGATCGTTTACAACCAGAACCGCGATAACTGGCGCTGCGGTCATAATTGCTTCTACTCGCTCGATACTTTGAGCCATTCCATGTTCTCCCTTAAGCTGATGGCATCAGCATGTGTTCATTTACAGGGTTTACCTCAGATTGGCCAAATCAGGTCTGGCTGATTGCTTATCTGAAGCATAAGAGTGCGTTGTGGCGTGCGCTCTGGCGATGGTGTTTGTGCCCGGCACTGCAGATTACCTTTGTAATGTTGAATTGCAAGCACAGTTGAACCATGACTATGCTTTGACTTTCAAGAGTTTATGCTCAACTACAAAGCTATCTGAATGTGCTGAAGCGGGAGTTTTCCTGTTCGTATTTAAATCGATTAAATGCAGGTTCCCGAGTCACACCAATGTATCCCGATGCACAGTTTGTTGCTTTCGGCTTCTGACGCAATTGGGGGAATTACTTGCCTTAGGGAAAAGGTGCCGACGTATCGGCACCCTTGTGTGGTTTAATGAGTTTCATCGTGCCATGTGCGCCCATCTCTCTCAATGAGTGCGATCGATGCTGATGGTCCCCATGTGCCTGATGTATAAGGCTTTGGTGCTTCTTTGAGATGAGACCAATGCTCCAGAATCGGATCAATCCAGAACCAGGCTGCTTCAACTTCGTCTCTGCGCATGAACAAAGTCTGGTTGCCACGGATCATGTCCATGATCAGACGTTCATAGGCGTCAGGATGACGTACATTGAAGGCTTCAGCAAAGGTCATATCCAGCGGGACTTCACGAAGACGCATGGAACCGGGGCCCGGGTCCTTGATCATCACCTGCATCTTTACACCTTCATCAGGTTGCAGGCGAATAACCAGCTTGTTTGCAGCAATTCGCCCTGCATCCGGCAGGAAGATGGAATGTGGTAAGTCTTTAAACTGGATCGTGATTTCTGAAAGGCGTGAGGCGAGACGTTTACCAGTACGCAGATAGAAGGGCACGTTGGCCCAACGCCAGTTCTCAATGTCTACCTTTGCAGCAACGAAGGTTTCTGTTGTGGAATCATTGCGTCCCAGTTCATCCAGATAGCCTTTGACCGCACCGCCTGAGGACGCTCCTGCCCGATACTGGCCGCGCACTGTATTGCGCTCTACCATTTCAGCAGACATGGGACGCAGGGCTTTGAGGACCTTGAGCTTCTCGTCGCGAACACTATCTGGTGCCATGGACTCAGGGGGCTCCATGGCGACAAGACAGAGGAGCTGAAGGAGGTGGTTCTGAACCATATCGCGCAATGCGCCAGCGGTATCATAATAGCCAGCGCGGCTTTCGACACCAAGGGTCTCTGCTACCGTGATCTGAACGTGATCAATGTGTGCAGCATTCCAAAGCGGCTCAAACAAGACATTGGCAAAGCGCAGTGCCATGAGGTTCTGGACGGTTTCTTTGCCGAGGTAGTGATCGATGCGGAAAATCTGGTGTTCTTTGAAGACGGAACCGATTGTTTCGTTCACCTCGTGTGCAGACTTACCGTTCTTGCCGATTGGCTTTTCGATGGTAACACGTGAGCGGTCTGTTACCAGATTGTGTTCACCAAGCGCCGAGCAGATTGGGCCAAAAAAGTCCGGAGAAACAGAAAGGTAGAATGCACGAGTGACATCTTCACGGCCTGCCAGTTTCTGTTCTAATGCTTCCCAACCAGTGTTTTGGGCAACATCAACGGACACATACTGAATACGGGCAAGGAAACGGTCCAACGCCTTCGGGTCAACCTCTGCTACATGCTCGCACACTGCGTTGTGGGCCCATTCGCGATATTCTTCATCACTGAGAGGACGGCGAGAAACCGCAATGATGCGTGCGTCTTCTCCAAGTTGGCCTATTGGTTCGCGGTGATAGAGAGCGGGTAGTAACTTACGGTGTGCAAGATCACCCGTACCGCCAAAAACGACGAGATCAAACGGGTCCGATTGTGCTGAACGTTCAGTCATGGATTTCCTTTAGTCGTGTGTCGGTGTTCTGGGATATCCGACTTCGATGTGTTCTTCTCTCGTTGTTCCAGTTGGAAGGCTTGCAGAAGTGTCCTGCTTAACTGAGTAAAATTTGATTGCAGCGTTATGAAAGCGATGAAACCTGTCTGATCAGTAAACTCAATAAGCCTCAAAAATCATACGAAGGTTGCAGTTTGAATTTGCATCCCTGTTTGATGCGGGTGGAGATAAAATGCAAGCAAAAATACGAATGTGCCCAGAAACTAAGCAGATTGTTGCTTAGGCAAACAGGCCTCATTCACATGGAAGTTTAGTGTTTTTGCTCTGCCACAGAACCATTTGCACAATTTGAAGACAATTTGCAGTGGTAGGATTGGGGGCATTAAACAATTTTGCTAGGCTGCCTTAAGGGAAGAAGGGACGGATAAATCCGCTTTTTTAAGGAGGGTTCAGTGGAACGTCGTAGCCAGAAGATTGCGAAGTTAAAATTGCTCATTGATCAAGGGAAGGGAACAGTTCCTGCGGATCTTGTGCTGAAGAATGTAAAGCTCTTTAATGTTATTGATGGAAGTGTACGAGAGAGCGATATTGCGATCTGCGGAGTTAAAATCGTTGGGATTTATGATGAATACAGCGGACAAACCGAGATCGACTGTAAAGACAAATACGCTGTGCCGGGATTCATCGATACGCATTTGCATGTGGAATCGTCTCTGGTAACGCCCTTTGAGTTTGATCGATGTGTTCTTCCCCATGGTGTGACAACGGCGATTTGTGATCCACATGAGATTGCGAATGTAACAGGTGCGGCTGGAATTCAGTATTTCCTTGATAGCTCACTTGAAACTATTATGGATTTGCGGGTGAACCTCTCCTCATGTGTGCCTGCAACCCGGTTCGAAACGGCGGGAGCGCGGTTGGAGATTGATGATCTGCTGCCATTTAAAGATCATCCCAATGTAATTGGTCTGGCGGAGTTTATGAATTTTCCTGGAGTTCTGGCTGGAGATCCGGACGCCCTTGCAAAGATTGCTGAGTTTGAAGGGGAACACATTGATGGCCATGCTCCGCTGGTACATGGGAAAGCGTTAAATGGATACTTAGCGGCAGGCATTCGCACAGACCATGAAGCGACAACTGCGGAAGAAGCGCTTGAGAAAATTGCAAAAGGAATGACAGTTTTGATCCGCGAAGGGTCTGTTTCCAAAGATCTGGATGCTTTGTCTCCTATTCTGACTCCAGAAAGATCCAGTTTCATTGCGCTTTGTACGGATGACCGCAATCCGCTTGATATTGCGGAGGAGGGACATCTTGACAGTTTGATCCGCCGGTTGATTTCTCATGGCCGTGCACCGCGTGACGTTTATCGTGCTGCAAGCTGGTCTGCTGCCAACGCATTTGGATTGAGAGATCGTGGGGTTTTAGCTCCGGGATGGCGTGCTGACATTGTATTGCTGAATGATCTGGAAACCTGCGAGGTGGATCAGGTGATTTCTGCCGGACGACTGGTGTCCGATGAGCTCTTTCAGCAATGTAAACGTGTGGAGCCAGCAGGATTGCTGGATACATGCCGTGCTGAACGGGTTGAGGCTGGTAATTTCAAAGTACCTGCGCAAAGGGAAACTTCAGTTATAGGCGTGAAGCCGGGATTGATCATCACGGAGCACTTAAAAATGGATTTGCCCGTTGACGATAACTATTCGCAGATTGATGTGGTGCAGGACGCTATAAAGGTCGCGGTGGTGGAACGTCATGGTAAAACTGGAAACATTGCAACTGGCTTTGTGAATGGTTTTGGTATGACATCTGGTGCGATTGCCTCGTCAGTTGGTCATGACAGTCATAACATTTGTGTTGTTGGTGCAGATGAAGAGGCTATGGCAACAGCCGTTAATCGATGTGTGGCACTCAAAGGCGGGTTTGTGGTTGCAAAGGAATGTGAGGTTCTGAGTGAGATGGAGTTGCCTCTTGCCGGCTTGATGAGCTTGCAACCATTTGAAGAGGTGAAAGAAAGTCTTGAAGATTTGCGCAAGGCTGCTAAGTCTCTGGGCTGCGTTCTACCTGAACCGTTTTTGCAGGTGGCATTCCTGCCTCTTCCGGTTATTCCCCACCTTAAAATTACTGATTTCGGATTGTTTGACGTCTCAAGTTTTGAGCTTATTCAATAAGTCATGTTTGTCATGACCTTGAAAACTCACGGATTCTCAGGAAAAAATCAGTGGACTTCAGGAGGATGTCATATACAGCTCAATCTTATGGCTTAGTTGACGTAATGGTAAGGCTGTCCCAAATTCCCTGCAAACTATGTTGATATAAGGTTTTTCTGCTATGTTGAGAACGTGAGTCTTGGCGATTTGCTTGGGTTATCTGTCAACTTGGTCTGAAGAACTATAAGAATTATGGGAGGAGATCTGTGCATGGTAACAGATCGTGAGGGACAAGTAGAGTTTCCAGTTCGCACCATTGATAGCTATCTGGATGATACCGTAAAAAACTATGCGCATCGGCCAGCGCTTTATTTCATGGGCAAGTCAACAAGTTACGGTGAACTGGGGGCGTTCGTCGAACGGGCAGCTGGTGCGTTGCAGGCAATGGGTGTCAAAAAGGGAGATAAGGTTGGGTTATGCCTTCCTAATACGCCCTATTATACCATCTTCTATTTTGCGGTCATGAAGGCTGGCGGCGTGGTTGTTAACTTCAATCCGCTGTATGTTGAGCGTGAAATTGCATTTCAGGCACGGGATTCGGGTGCGCGGATCATGGTGACGATGGATCTTTCCGTGATTTATGATCGGGTGGAGGCTGTTCGTCAGGAAGGAGCACTCGACAAAGTCATTGTTTGTCCGATGGCGGATATCTTGCCTCAACCAAAGAAACTGCTGTTCAAACTGTTTAAGCGAAAAGATGTCGCTGCTATTCCTGCGGATAGTGCGCATATTCGTTTTAACGACTTTCTGGCAATGTCCAAGGGCGTTACGCCCGTTGAGATTGAGCCAAAGGAAGATGTCGCAATTCTTCAGTATACTGGCGGTACCACAGGGGTGCCAAAGGGTGCGATGCTGACGCACTACAACATCACATCCAACATGGAGATGCTTGAAAGCCATTATGGTGGACTGAAGCGTGGATATGAGAAAACGCTCTGTGCTTTACCGTTTTTCCATGTGTTCGCTATGACAGTGTTGCAGAATCTTTCTGTTCTTGGGGCAGCAGAGATGTTGCTTATGCCACGGTTTGATCTGAAGGAGCTGCTTGATCTTGCTGCCAAAAGAAAACCGACGTTGTTTGCAGCTGTTCCGACCATCTACACTGCAATCAATAACAGTGAGCTGACCAGGAATTATGATCTGACATCTATTCGCTACTGTATGTCTGGTGGTGCGCCCTTGCCTGTTGAAGTGAAGCAGAAGTTTGAGGCATTGACCGGGTGTGTGCTGGTGGAAGGCTATGGATTGAGCGAGAGTTCTCCAGTTGCCAGTGCGAACCCTATGGATGGTACGGGTAAGGACGCCTCGATTGGTATTGTTATGCCGGGTACAACTATCGAGTTTCGCGACTTGGACGAGCCGGAAAAGACTGTTCCGCAAGGGGAGAAAGGTGAGCTCTGCATTATTGGCCCTCAGGTCATGAAGGGCTACTGGAAACGTCCTGATGAGACAGCAAAGACATTGGAAGATGGCCGTGTGCTGCATACCGGCGATGTGGGTTACATGGATGAGGATGGTTTCATCTTCCTTGTTGATCGTATCAAGGACCTGATTATATGCTCCGGTTACAATGTATATCCGCGTGTAATTGAAGAAGCGCTTTATCAGCATTCAGCTGTGGCGGAAGCTATCGTGATCGCTATCCCTGATGGCTACCGTGGGCAGGCTCCGAAGGCTTTTGTGAAGTTGAAGGATGGTGAAAGCGCAAGTGAGGACGAGTTAAAGACCTTCCTGAAAGATCATATCTCCAAGATCGAGATGCCTAAAGCTATTGAGTTCCGTGAGGAGCTGCCAAAGACAATGGTTGGCAAACTTTCGAAGAAGGAGTTGGTAGAAGAAGAAGCGGCCAAAGCGCGAAATGCGGAGAGCGTAAGCTAAAACCTGACTGATCAGCTTTGCGCAGATAAAGCCCTCGCAGAAAATGCGGGGGCTTTTTGTAGGATTAGTGTGTTTTGGAAGGTGCTGTTTCTGTTGCTACCCTTTTTCCTAGCACTGTTTCGCGGTGTAAGGTGTAGAGGGATGCTGCAACAATAAGTGCTCCGCCCAGATAGGTTGTCCAGAGAGGCCAGACGCCGAAGATGACAACGGAAATGATGGCTGCATAGACCAGGCGGATATAATCAAACGGTGCAATTGCTGTTGCTTCACCGAATTTCAGGGCCTGAATGTTGCTCATTTGAGCACCCCAACTCACGCCAGCTAAGCATAGAAGAAGGGCTGCATCGTTCAGGCCAATGGATGACCAGTTATAGATTCCGAAAGGTGTCATGATCAGGCCCACAAAAGTGGCCTGAAATGTCAGAATTGTGATAGGTTGGTCGACTTGCGTCACCTTCCGCAAGATGATGCCGACGAGCGCGGCGCAGGCAGAAGCTGCGATGGCCATGAAGCTGTAAATGCTCATCTCTGCGCCACTGCCGGGCTGGACGATGATCAGTACACCACAAAAACCAAGAATTGTTGCTGCAATACGATGAATGCCTATGACTTCCTTCAGGAAAATCACAGCAAAAATTGTGATGAAGAAGGTTCTGGCAAATCCAATAACGGTGCTTTCTGCCAGTGGCAGATGAATGACAGCAGTAAATCCCAGATACATTGCTGAGGATGCAAGCAGGATGCGGCCAAGGTGGAGCAGTGGTGCTTGCGTTTTGATTGATCCGGGGAATCCCTTAATGATCACAGGAGCTGAGATCACCAGCATGAAAAACTGGCGAAGCATAAGAATTTGGGTAACGTGCAAGCGGTCACCGAGCAACTTGATAATGGTACTCATGACGGCCATAAGGAACGTGGCCAGAAGGGCCCAGCAGATGCCGCGTGTATTGTTGGAAAGGCCCTGCCATTTGGTGGTGAGCCTTGCTTTATACGCAGCAGGTGATGAGCTGCCTTCAGGCTCGGCTGAAGGGACAGGCATATAACTGCTTTCAAAGCTGCTTTGTTACGCGCAAAAGAGTCAAAGCCAGCGTACGTCGCAAATTGGCATTTGTTTACTGGCGTCGTTTGTAACAAAGATCAGATGGGTGTACGTCTTGGATAACCCAATGTAGGTGTTCGGGTCAAACTATAAAACCTGTTTTGATTTGGGAGTCTTGTCAGGAAACGAGAGTTGAGAGCAAATATACTTATATCGTTTCATTCTGACTAGCACCGCTTTTGCATGTGTGGCGGAGTGCAATATCGATAACTGCAAGCTGCTTGGGGCTGTAGAGAAAATGCTTGCAGCCTGCCAAAAGCACTGTACCCTCTGCATTAGTACGTAAAAGTCTTTATGTGAGGTGCGGTGACGCGCCGTCCTCCAGTTTCTTGAGGTTTATCATGGATAAACTAGCTACGCCAAAGTTTGGTGTGGGCGCTCCGGTACGCCGTAAGGAAGATGCTGCATTTATCTCTGGAAAGGGACAGTACACGGATGATGTGCCGGTGCAAGGCGCTGCTGCGCATGCTGTAGTTTTGCGATCCTCCCTAGCGTTTGCAAAGTTCACCCTGAGTGGTGTGGATGAGGCTCGTGCCATGGATGGGGTGCGGCTTATTCTGACATCCGAAGATATCGAAGGGATGAACTCTATTCCCTGCAAAGTAATATTAAAACAGCTGGACGGAACGAAGCACTGGGTACCAAAGCGTGAAGTGCTTTGCTCTGATAGGGTGCGGTTTGTAGGCGATGCGATCGCCTTTGTCGTTGCCGACAATGTCGAGCAGGCGCGGGCGGCTATGGAGATGATTGAAGTTGATTACGAGGATGCTGATCCAGCAATCGGCATCGTACCCGCTTTAGAAGATGGTGCACCGCTGGTCTGGCCTGAACACGGCTCTAATCAGGCTTTCCATGTCGGCATGGGGGATGAGGCTGCAATGGAAGCGGCTTTTCAGAAAGCGCACCATATAACAAAGATTACAGTGAACAATAACCGGTTGGTGTCTAACGCGGTTGAGCCGCGCGCGTGTCTTGGTGAGTATGACGAAGCAAGTGGCAGGTATACGCTGACGACGGGTACGCAGGGTGGTCACGGTATGCGTGACTTGATTGCAAAGGATATATTCGGCATTGAGCCGCAAGATATCCGCGTGGTGACACCTGATGTTGGCGGCGGATTTGGAACCAAGATGTTTACTTATCTTGAATACCCGCTTTGCTTGATTGCTGCCAGGCGGCTGGGGCGCCCGGTGAAATGGCTACAAGAACGTACTGAGCACTTCATGTCCGATGCCCATGGGCGTGATAATGTATCCACGGCTGAGCTGGCACTGGATGCGAGTGGCAAGATGATCGGCTTAAAGGTGCATGTGCTTGCAAATATGGGGGCTTATCTGCATGAGTTCGGGCCGGGTATTCCGCAGGTGGGTATTACGATGACCTCTGGTCTTTATGATATCCCCGCAACATGGGTGGAGGCCACAGGTGTTTACACCAACACGGTGCCGGTAGATGCGTTCCGTGGGGCAGGGCGCCCAGAGGCGCTGTACCTTATGGAACGGCTCGTGGATAAGGCTGCTTATGAGATGGGCATGGATCCGGCGGAGTTTCGCCGTAAGAGCTTTATCCCCGATGATGCATTGCCTTATACAACTGCGTCAGGGCGCATGTATGACACGGGTGAGTTTAGTGCTCATCTTACAAAAGCACTTGAACATATTGAATATTCCAGCTTTGCAGAGAGAGAAGCGGAGAGCCTTGCACGAGGGGTCTATCGTGGGGTTGGCATCTCGTCATATGTTGAGGCTTGTGCTTTTGCCGGGGGGGAAGAAGCCAAACTTGAGTTGAATAAAAATGGCAGCGTAACCTTGCTGATTGGAACGCAAAGCAATGGACAAGGGCATGCGACGGCTTACGGGCAAGTGATTGCAGAGCAGTTGGGGTTGCAGCTGGATCAGATTGAGTTGGTGCAGGGGGATACGGATCGCGTGGCGACGGGTGGGGGGACTGGCGGGTCCCGGTCTATCCCGATCGGATTGCCTTCCGTGAAAGCGGCCTCTGAAAGTTTGATCAGGAAAATCAAAGAGATCGCCAGTGAGAAACTGGAGGTCGGTGTGGCGGACCTAGTGCTTGAAGAAGGACAGGTGCGCGTGGTTGGGACTGATCAGCAGATCAGCCTTGCTGATGTGGCGGGCTCGCAGCCTGAAACTTTGAGCGCTGCGGAAAAAGTTATGCAGGATGAATGTACTTACCCCAATGGTACGCATGTGTGTGAGGTGGAGATTGATCCTGAAACCGGGAAAACCGAAGTGGTGAAGTACGTTATTGTCGATGATTTCGGTGTAACTGTGAATCCGCTGCTGTTGGCTGGTCAGGTGCATGGTGGTGCAGCGCAGGCGATATCGCAGGCATTGTGTGAGAAGACGGTTTATGATGAGACCGGACAGCTGCTCTCTGCATCTTTAATGGACTATCATGTTGCTCGTGCTGATGATTTGCCGAGTTTTTATTTTTCAACGAACAATGTTCCTTCAACGACGAATGCGATGGGAATCAAAGGGGCTGGGGAGGCTGGCTCTATTGGAGCGACGCCTGCGGTGATGAATGCTGTGCAGTATGCGCTGCGCAAGAATGCTGGGGTCGAGCATATAGATATGCCTGCGACACCTGTTGCGGTCTGGACTGCGATTCAGGATGCTCAGCGCTAGTCCTGTTTGGTGAAGGGCGGGTGCTGTGCCCGCCTATTGCCCGCAAATTCTCTTTTAGTCAGAATGCCTTAAAGGTGATGATGGTGCGAGTGTCCTGAATGCCATCGAACACCTGAACCTTTTTGGCAACGAAATGACCGATGTCTTCGTTATCATCAATGTAGAATTTTGCGAGCAGGTCGAAATCGCCTGAGGTTGAGTAGATTTCGGAGGCGACTTCTGCGTCTGCAATCGCGTTGGCGACCTGATAGGTTTTGCCAAGCTGGCATTTGATTTGTACGAAAAACGGAATCATGAATTGGCTATCCTTCTGTTCCGTAAGCTCAAATTTGAACTTGCGTGGTTTTGTAAGCATTTTGCGTTGAAGCTGCGTTTTTTTGCAAGTATTTGCGTTTTTTAAGGAGAGCCTACCCCCAGTTGCTTTAGGGGGAGGTGCTCTTGTTTCTGCTTGCAGTTTCACTATTGGTTTGCTAGCAAAAAATCCTAACCAATGGGGGTGCCCGACTATGAGAGGCGGGCTGAGAGGCGGTGTTGCCAACTCCTGGAACCTGATCCGGGTTGTTCCGGCGGAGGGAATTGGGATGAGTACCAGTTTTATCGCTCCCGCCGATGTGAGAGGGGAGCGAGGAAAATATGTCTTATACATCTGATGAGCTTTGGAGCGTGTTTGAACGTGTGCGGGCAGAGGGCGTGCGGATTCATTGTCTGACAAACTCAGTAGCTCAGAGTATTACCGCCAATGTGATGCTGGCCTGTAACATCACACCGTCCATGACATCATCGCATGATGAGATTCCTGCTTTTATCGATAGTGTTGACGGGTTGCTGGTCAATCTTGGGACGCTTGATGGCAAGCGACGCCATGGAATACGGCTTGGGCTTGAGGGGGCGAGAAAAAAATCTATTCCCGTTGTTCTTGACCCGGTTAAAGTGGATCGCTCTGATATTCGTTTGGAATTTGCCAGGGAAGTCCTGCGTGAAGGAGCGACAATCCTGAAGGCTAATGCAGCCGAGCATGAAAAGCTGGCTGGAAGCATCAGTGATGAAATGCTGGTTGCTCGCACAGGTGTGCAAGATGTGGTGTCTGGCTCACAGGCTGCTTATCAGCTCAGCAACGGTCACAGGTTTATGGATCGGGTGACTGGGGCCGGGTGCGCGCTGGGCGGTGTGATGGCTGGATTTGCTGCTGTTGAACACAATCAGGAGCTTGCCGTTCTTGCTGCTCTGGCTGTGTATGGTGTATGCGGCGAGTTTGCTGCGGAAAAATCCGATGGACCGGGAAGCTTCGCTCCAGCTTTCCTCGATAGTCTTTATGGCTTGAAAGCCGATCAGTTTATTGAGCGTGTAAAGCTTGAGACAATGAATAAGAAACGTGGGGTATTGGCTGAATGAGTGCGATAGCTGTCACAATTGCAGGTTCGGATTCTGGTGGTGGTGCAGGAATTCAGGCAGACCTGAAAGCATTTTCGGCCTGCGGTGTTTATGGTGCGAGCGTAATTACGGCATTGACTGCTCAAAATACGAAGGGCGTTACTGGCATTCATGATGTGCCGCCGGAATTTGTTGCTGCCCAAATGGATGCTGTGTTTTCTGATCTGAAGGTGAATGCCGTTAAAATCGGCATGCTTTCACAGCCAGAAGTAATTGATGTGATTGCCACAAAACTGGCTGAATATGATGTTAAGCGCCTCGTCCTTGATCCGGTGATGGTGGCAACCTCCGGTGATGCTTTGCTGCAAAATTCAGCCGTTTGTGTGTTGAAGGA
This sequence comes from uncultured Pseudovibrio sp., assembly GCA_947496145.1. Classification (GTDB taxonomy): domain Bacteria; phylum Pseudomonadota; class Alphaproteobacteria; order Rhizobiales; family Stappiaceae; genus Pseudovibrio. The sequence goes on along the minus strand of CANMBS010000004.1, from coordinate 210,285 downwards.
AAAGCTGTTTCCTCTTGCACTGCTGATTACGCCCAATATGCAGGAAGCTGCCTTTTTGCTGGGGCAACCCGTGGCTTCTTCTCGTGAGGAGATGGTTGGTCAGGCAAAAGCGCTTTTGGATATGGGGGCACGTGGAGTGTTGCTGAAAGGTGGTCATGGGTCTGGCGAGACCTGCGACGATCTCTTCCTCTCACATGAAGGGGAAAAGTGGTATACGGCTGTGCGGCATAAAACGCGAAATACCCATGGGACAGGGTGTACTCTGTCTTCTGCTATTGCTGCGGGACTTGCGCGTGGGTTGACGTTGGCTGATGCCATAGGTGAAGCGAAAGAGTATATAAGTCAGGCGATTAAAGCTGCTGATACGCTTGATGTTGGTGAGGGGCATGGTCCTGTGCACCACTTTTACAAATTCTGGTCTGAGCAAAAGGCGGAGATATGACCAAGAAAAATGAAGATATCCTGACCCGTCGTCAGGCGCTCGGATTAACTGCCGGGGCAGTTACAGGTTGCACAGCTCTGGCAGCAAGCGCTGCACTGGCTGCGCCTGCGGTGGCACAGGAAGCTGACCCGGTTATTGAATGGCGCATGGTTACAAGCTGGCCTAAGAACCTGCCGGGTCCGGGTGTGTCTGCACAACGCATTTGTGATCGCATTAATACCATGAGTGATGGGCGTATTCGTGTACGGTTGTTTGCTGCTGGTGAGCTGGTTCCTGCATTTGAAGTGTTTGATGCGGTTTCCAGCGGAACGGCGCAGATGGGGCATTCCGCTGCCATGTACTGGGCTGGTAAAATGCCGGGATCTGTGTTTTTTACGACCGTTCCGTTCGGGATGTTGCCGCACGAACACACTGCGTGGATTGAGCAGCTCGGAGGGCAGGAGCTGTGGGACGAGCTATACGCCCCATTTGGCATTAAGCCGTTTATGGGTGGTAATACAGGTCCGACCATGGCGGGCTGGTATCGTGAGCCTGTTGAAACGCTTGATGATCTTAAGGGACGTAAGCTGCGCATTGCTGGCCTTGGTGGTGAGATGATGCGCAGGCTTGGTGTGACGCCTGTAAATATTCCAGCCTCTGAACTGTTCACCAGTTTGCAGACCCATGTGGTTGATGGTGTTGAGTTTCTTGGTCCGTGGAGTGACAGCGCACTGGGTTTTCAAAAACTGGTGAAGTACTATTACGGTCCGGGCTTTAACAAGCCAAACGGTACTGGAGAAGCTCTCGTAAATGCGGTTGCACTGGAAGGATTGTCTGCGGACCTGCAGGCTGTTGTTGAAGAAGCCTGCCGTGTTGAAGCTGATATAGCGCTTTCTGAAGCCAATGCGCAAAATGCTGCAAGCCTTGCCTTGCTGCAAAAAGAGCATGGGGTTGAGGTGCGTGAGTTTCCTAAGGATGTTTTGACTGCCCTGAAAAAGACCAGCGCTGAAGTGCTGGACGTCTATACTCAGAAAGATGAGGCAGCTCGCGAAATCTATGAGGGCTACATGGAAGCGCAGGAGCTTCTTGCTGGCTGGAGTGAGTTGTCAATCGGCAAGAATATTGCCGCCCGCACCTAGTTGAGAGACTTTGTGTTGCAATAAAAGGCCCTTCGCACTGGAGGGCCTTTTATTGTTTTGAGGTTTGCCACAGAAATTTTGCAGTTTGCCTGCGTGTAATGCGGATGGTTTTCCAGATATTCTAGTATTAATCATTGCTAGTTGAGCTATAGGCAGTCAGGTACCTTGAAAAGGCATGGTGTAATATCTCGATTTAATTTTGAATTATATATAGATAAGCCGAATCAATAAGTAACTCGTAGTTTGATCATGGCACTGCTTGAATGTTTTCTTGAGAACAGAAAGTACCGTGCATGTCCAGATACCTGCCTATTTCCATTGCCAGTCTTGCAAGCTTAATTATCGTGTCTGATGCGGTCGCAGGTGCGTTTGCTGTGAGGGAGCAGTCCACCGTGTTCCAGGGGCTTTCGTTTGCGGGGAATGGTACTGCAACGAAAAGCCTTTCCAGCATGTTCTGGAACCCTGCAACGATAACTGCTCATGAGGGGTTTCAGCTTGAAACGGAGCAGACTCTCGTCATTCCCAGAACAACCGTAGATTTGCGAACTGCGAATGTAGATGATGTGAGGGGTGGTCCTATTTTAGGACCTGTGACTACGTTGCCGTATTCCTCTGGAGACATCGGAGTTGATGCGTGGTTGCCGGTGGTTTACGGCTCGTGGAAGGCGAATGAACGAATTTCTCTGGGTGTAAGTGTCAATGCACCGTATGGCTTTGAAACCAAGCCGGAAATCGAATGGGCGGGGCAGCTTTATGCCAGATCTTCCCGCATCTTATCGGTTAACGTGACACCAACGGCGGGGATTAAGATTACAGACAAGTTTTCTGTTGGGGTTGGGGTACAGCTTCAATATTTGCAGGTCCGGTTGAAGCGGGCTGCTGCCACCGTGCCGGGCGCACCAACTATTGAGTTGCGTGGTGAAGATTATAATCTTGGTTTTGGCGCGACAGTTGGGGCACTTTACAAGCCTTGGGAAGGAACTCAGTTCGGTATTGGTTACCGCTCGCCTGTAGAGCAGAACCTGAAAGGGAGACTAATTGTTGGTGGAGGGGCACCAACGCCAATTCGTTCAACCATTATCTTGCCAGAAACTGTCACTGTATCCTTCCAGCAAGATTTGCAAGAAGACTGGCGGGCTATGGGTACCTTTGAGTGGACGCACTGGTCGCGCTTTGGTGCGTTTCCCATCACGGGTATTCAGGGGCAGCCTATTTCAGAACTGGCTTTCTTTTACGATGATGGGTATTTTCTCTCACTGGGTACCGAGTATGACTTTACTGAGAGTATTACAGGCCGGTTTGGTATTGCCTATGAATGGTCTCCCATCAGCGAAGCTGTGCGCACACCTCGATTGCCGGACGCAGACAGATTCTGGTTAAGTGCGGGCCTGAGTTATTCTCATAAGGACTGGCTTGATTTTGACGTGGGGTACTCTCACATATTCACCGGAAGTAATAGCATCGACATCAATCCAGACCATCACGAGTACAATGGGCTTACCATTCAGGGGCCCTTGACAGGGGTTGATATCGACATTGTCAGTGTGGGGGCTCGCATTAAATTCTAACGGGTTGTCCCAGATTGGTTTCCTTTGGTTTTGGGAGGTACTGGCAGTTCTGTACCTTCCTAAACTTAGCAGGGAAATGGAATAATCTCTTAAATAGCAATTAGATACTATATCATCCCTCAATAAATTGGGGGGCAATACCTCTTGATGTCTGGTCTGGTAACTGCAAATCTTGAGTAAAGATGTGCTGTCATATTTGTTTCTTGTGAATCAATTTAAAGGGAATAAGGTTTTCTTGATCCAGAGGCATTGCTGTGACCGGAGATTCTACTGGGAAAAAGTACAGAAGCTTGTTCTTGTCCGATGTTCATTTGGGGACGCGCGGCTGTCAGGCTGATCTGCTGCTGGACTTTCTAAAGCACAACGATGCTGACACTGTTTATCTCGTTGGAGATATTATTGATGGCTGGCGTTTGAAACGGTCCTGGTACTGGCCTCAATTGCATAACGATGTGGTGCAGAAACTTTTGCGCAAAGGGCGTAAAGGCACCCGGATGATTTACATTCCCGGCAATCATGATGAGTTCCTGCGGGATTTCTTCGGCGTTCACTTTGGTGGTGTTGAGGTGGTTGATCAGTTTATCCATGAAGGTGCTAACGGGAAGAAGTATCTGGTCATTCATGGAGATCAGTTTGATGTTGTGGTGCGTCATGCCAAGTGGCTCGCGTTTTTTGGAGACTGGGCGTATGTGAGTGCGCTCAACCTGAACACGGTGCTGAATTATTGTCGCCGTAAGCTGGGGCTGACCTATTGGAGCCTTTCTGCGTGGGCGAAGCTTAAAGTAAAGAACGCGGTCAACTTCATTGGTAAGTTTGAAGAGACGCTGGTTTCAGAGGCACAAAGGCAGAATGTTGAAGGAGTGATTTGCGGACACATTCATCATGCCGCAGATCATGAAACCAACGGTATTCATTACATCAACACAGGTGACTGGGTTGAAAGCTGCACAGCTGTCGGCGAGAACTTTGACGGGACTTTTGAAGTGATCCGTTGGGTTGACGGCAAGGTACTGGTTGGTGAGCCAGAGAAAGAGAGTTCTGACGGACGGGTGGCAGCATGAGTTCGATCCTGATCGTTACTGATGCGTGGAAGCCGCAGATCAATGGAGTTGTGCGCACGCTGGAGCGGCTTGCGGAAGAGCTGCGCACTATGGGTATCCGGGTTGAGTTTTTGACACCCGCGTCCTTTCGCAGTGTTCCCATGCCCTCCTACGGCGAAATCAGACTTAGCTTAACGCTGCCGCATGTGGTTCGCGGGTTTATTGAGAGGTGCGATTGCGATCATCTGCATATTGCTACGGAAGGGCCTCTTGGTTTGATGGCTCGTCAGGTGGCTAACAGAGATGGACGGGTGTTCACCACCAGCTATCACACACGTTTTCCTGAGTATTTGCAGGCGCGATATCCGGTGCCTCTGTCCTTTAGTTATTTGTGGTTACGCCGATTTCACAACAGCGGGCAGGGCTGCATGGTTGCCACAGGTACGTTGGAGGCGGACCTTCGTCAGCGCGGGTTTGAGAACCTGATGCGTTGGTCTCGCGGTGTGGATCATCAACGGTTTCGACCAATGGGGAGTGACCGTTTGGCCCACTTGCCGGGGCCTCGGTTTGTTTATGTGGGCCGGGTGGCTGTTGAGAAGAATATTGAGGCGTTTTTAAAACTCAGCTTGCCGGGGACCAGGATTGTGGTCGGTGGCGGTCCGCAGCTGGAGGACCTTCGCAGCGCTTATCCGGATGTGGTGTTTACCGGCCCTCAGGAAGGTAAGGCTCTGGTTGAGTATTATGCCGGGGCAGATGTGTTCGTCTTCCCCAGCCTTACGGATACGTTCGGCAATGTCTTGCTGGAGGCTATTGCCTGCGGGACGCCTGTTGCGGCCTATCCGGTGATGGGGCCTGTTGATGTTATTGGTAGTAGTGGGGCAGGTGTTTTAAAGAGCGATCTTCGGACAGCTTGTCTGGAGGCGCTGGAGATTCCACGTGATCTTTGCCGGGAGGTTGCTCTCCGGTTTACATGGCGGGCGAGTGCAGAGCAGTTTCTTGCCAATGCTGAGCATGCTTATGCTCCTTCTGTGCCTATGGGGTTTCGTTCTGAGGTACTTAATAGCAAATCACTTGTCGGAAATCGCCTGAATGGTTGAGTTGAATTTTATGGGCATTGGTAGTTTTACGAGAGTGGGGGTGCTGTTGCGTGCTATAGAAAGGGACGCAACAAAATAAGCTGCATCTTGTTGATGCCCGAGGTCCCCTATGGTTTTAGATGTTTCCAGTCCTGTTGAGCTTTCTGTCTCTGAAATTGAAAAAGCACGCACTCGTCTTCAGGGGTATGCAAGCCTGACACCATTGCTTCATTTTCCGGTGCTTGATGAGCATGTGAACGGGCGTGTTTTCATTAAGGCTGAGAATCTGCAAAGGACCGGGAGTTTCAAGTTTCGGGGGGCGTTTAACCGGCTTTCTCTTATGCCGAAAGAACGGCGGGCGGCGGGTGTTGTTGGGTGTTCTTCCGGTAACCATGCGCAAGGCGTGGCTGCTGCTGCGAAAATTCTTGGCTTTCCCGCTGTTATTGTCATGCCGAGAGATGCGCCGAAGCTCAAGGTAGAGCGGACGAAGGCGCTTGGGGCGAAGGTTGTTCTTTATGACCGAGAGAGTGAGGACCGGGAGGCTATTGCCCACAGCATTTGTGCGGAGCGGGGGGCGACGTTTATTCATCCCTACAATGACAGTGGTGTGATTGTGGGGCAGGGGACTGTCGGACTGGAGATTGCTGAGCAGTGCGAAACTCTTGGGGTGGTTCCAGATGTTTTGATCAGTTGCACCGGCGGCGGCGGGCTGACGAGCGGTATTGCGCTGGCTTTGGAAGACAGGCTGCCTGAATGTCAGATCTATACGGCTGAGCCGGCACAGTTTGACGATTATGCTCGTTCGCTGCAAGCCGGGAAGCGGGTTCGCAATGCTGCTCTGGGAGGTTCTGTTTGTGATGCGGTGCTGACCGAGATGCCGGGAGACAAGGGCTTTTCCATCTTGAACAGGCGTAAGGCAAAAGGGCTTGTGGTGACGGACCAGAACGCTCTGGATGCTGTGGCCTTTGCTTATTTTGAGCTGAAACTGGTTGTTGAACCGGGGGCTGCTGTGGCGCTTGCTGCTGTTTTATCCGGTGCGATTGACCTTGCTGGACGCACCGCAGTACTTACTATCTCAGGTGGTAATGTGGATCCGGCGGTCTTTGAGACTGCTTTAAAGTTATATGCTGCGGAAGTCGCATCAGCCTAGCCGGAGCTATCCTGAGGCGGTTAAACGGTGGCGTTTAACTTCAGTTATGGGGCAGCTTGCGTTGTTATGATGTAAGCTGCTTTTCTGTGAGAGTCAGAGAGTGTCTCATCTGAATTTTCTACCAGAAATCGCCATCGGGATGGTTGCTTCGAACTGAGAGCAGACTGTTTTCAACTTATTGATTTTGATGATTTTCTTCACATAGGTGTTTAAACCTAATATTTCACTGAATGGCTTTTTGTTAGTATAAATTTCTAATTTTTATGCTGGAAATGGAAAAAATGCGTATACAGGTGCGGAGGTTGAGTATAGCTCTTGAGCGGGCTAATGAGCTGGAAAGCTTTGGTTTTCAGCTTGGTTGCTTGCGGAATGCCTTACCTGTACCACGACTCAGTCACTGTTTGAAATGGTTAGATTCGTGGTCGTTTCACAAAGGTACTTCCGGTTGTATTGCTCATAGTGAGCTGTACTTTGAAAAAGTAATTTTTAGTCTCAAGCCTGCTTGCAGAGATGCTGGCAGGCTTCTTTTCGGTGGTGTTTGGGCAGGCACGCCTTAGCACCACACAATTTCGGGCTATTCTGGGGAGAAAAATGAAAGCACGAACAGTTACCCGCACCGCACTTGCACTCGCCGCAGCTGGTTTGATGGCACTTTCAAGCACGTCACTGAGCGCAAAAGAACTTCGCTTTAACAACCCGCTGCCTGAAAACCGCCCTGAGAGTCATGAAATCGAGCAGTTTGCAAAAGATACTGCTGCAAACTCTGGCGAAGAGCTGACCGTGAAAGTCTTTTCCGGCGGATCGCTTGGTCTTAAGAATGGTGACATCCTGCGCACTCTGCCTAAAGGCTTTATCGATCTCAGCCTCGTTTGGGCGAACTATCTGCAACGCGATGCACCTGAGCTGAGCACCGTGCTTGTGCAAGGTTCTATTGGCACAGAAAAAGAGCTGAAATCCGCGCTGCCTGTTATTCAGGATATCTATGAGGGTGAGTTTAACAAATGGGGCGTTAAGACCGTTGGTTACATCGCGATCCCAATGTTGCAGGCTTCCATCTTCTGCCGTGATGAGCCAGTACGCAGCCTTGAAGACCTGAAGTCTAAGAAGCTGCGTGTATGGACACGTGATCAGGTGCTTTCCTTCCAGCGTCTTGGTGTAGCTGCACAGATCGTCCCACAAAACGAGATGTACATCGCACTTAAGACCGGGGTGGTTGATTGTGCTGTGTATCCAGCGCTTTACGCACACACTGTATCCTTGCAGGAAGTTGCAAAATACGCCTCCTACCTTTACCCAATGGCGGCTGGTCCTTACACAATCGGCATGGCGCAAAGCAAATGGGATGGCCTTTCCGCTGCTGAGCAGGATGCTCTGACGAAAGCTGCGGATGCTGCATGGGAGCGCACCAACGAGTACTCCAAGGACGTTGAGCGTGAGATGGCTGCACGTACGAAGCTGGTTGAACAGGGGCTGACCTATCTGGACGATTTCTCTGAAGAAGACCGCACAGCTTTCCTTGATGCTGTTTCTCAGACCTGGAAGCAGATGACCGAAGAAGCTGGTGGTAAAGCCCCAGAATACCGTGAGCGTGTTCTTAAGGCTCTTGGCCGCTAGGGTAAACTTGATTTGAAGGAAACACATGTGGTGTTGAAACTCTTCAAAATCGCGGAAAAAGGGCTGGATTATCTAGCCCTCTTTCTGGCGGGGATTTCTGCGCTTGCAGCGTTTGCGATTACTGCCCTGATCTGTATCAGTGTGGGGATGCGCAAGCTCTTTAATGCACCGATTGGTGAAACCGAGGAACTTGTCGGTCTCCTGCTTTCCGTTACGCTTTTTTGCGCCCTGCCACTTGTTACAAGCAGAGGGACGCATATTCGGGTGACCATTTTAGAGAACTGGCTGAATGCACAAGGTAAAAAACTGCTGGCTGTGGGGGCTGCCACCGTCACTATCGGATTTTACGCATGGATGCTGATTGAGGCTGAGGCATGGCTGGCCTTTGCAATTCGGCTGGGTCTTAAATCAGAAGCATCAGCTATTCCACTGGTTCCATGGATGACAATTGTTCCGGTTTCTCTGGCGCTGGTGGGGTTGATTGCACTGGTGAAGTTTGTGACCGGCTTGTTTGAGCCCGTAGCTCAATTGGAAGAAAGCTGATGTAAGCCGTTTTCTTCTCGTCATTTATGCTGCAATTGCTTTGCAGCTCGCTTTCCATAAAACGCTCAGAAAGCAGCAGGATGTTCTGGACGACCCTCATCTCTCTCATTACCGTTACCGCTGCCTCAGCAGCCGCCCTGGGCGCTGCACTCGGTCTTACGGGGATGTTTATTCTCCATTTTTATGTGGGTGGGGCCACATCACTGGCAATGGATGCGGTTTGGAATGTGTTTAACTCATTCACATTGAGTGCAATTCCTCTCTTCATAATTCTAGGTGAAATTCTCTTGCGCTCCGGTTTGTCTGAGCGTGTCTATTCTGCCCTTACACCTGCCTTTACCAGAGTGCCGGGGGGGCTTTTGCATACCAACATTGCTGTGTGTACCATCTTTGGCGCAGTGAGCGGTTCAAGCCTTTCCACCGCTGCGGCGATTGGCTCTGTTGCGTATCCTGAAATGAAAAAGATGGGATACAATAAGGAGCTGGTTGTTGGGTCGCTTGCTGGTGGCGGTACACTTGGTTTGCTTATTCCGCCTAGCCTGTCTTTTCTGATCTTTGGTGCTTTGACAGAGACCTCTATTGGTAAGCTGTTTGTGGCTGGTGTTGTGCCCGGTTTGATGGTGTCCTTGCTGTTTATGGGCTACATCTTCATGCGCTGTGTTTACGATTCCAGTCTTTATCCGCGCCAGCCTATTTCAATTGGTTTCTGGAATACGTTCCTCGGGGCATTACGCATCTGGCCTATCCTGCTTCTGATCCTTGCAATTATGGGTTCAATCACATTTGGATGGGCGACCCCGACGGAGGCGGCGGCTGTTGGCGTGGCTGCGGCGACGGCTATTGCTTTTATCTGGGGTGACTTCACAGTCGCGAAGTTGCTGGAAGCGTTTTACAAGTCCGTACAGCTATATGCTGCAATCGGTCTGGTTATTCTTGGCGCAACCATTCTTGCGCAGTCTGTTGCGATTTTGGGTGTGCCGCAAATGATCCTTGAAACAGCTGCAAACAGTGGCATCGGCCCCTATGGCATTCTGTGTCTTATCATCCTCATCTATCTGCTGCTTGGCTGTATTTTTGACGGTCTGTCACTGATGATCATGACTTTGCCCATCGTGTTCCCTTTGCTGTCTCAGCTTGGGTTCGATCCGATCTGGATTGGTGTTCTCATAACCATTCTGATTGAGGTTGGGCAGATTACTCCACCAGTTGGTCTTAATCTTTCTGTTCTGTCTGCACTGACAGAGGATGAGGTTCCGCTTGGGCGGGCGGCAGTTGCGGCAATCCCGTACTGGATCATCTTTGTGCTGGCGATCGCCATTCTTGCTGTGTTTCCGCAGATTGCGCTGTTCCTGCCGCAGCTTGTGTTCTAGCTCTCACTTCTAACAGTTACCTGAAAGTAAAAAGAAAATGGCAATCAGACTTAAACCTAAGAGCTTTGGTCCTCTGACACTGGAACAAGCTCGCGAAGGACGCTTTGTGTATACCTCCAATGGTGGGCATCAGGTAGCGGCTGGCCTCGGTGATCATAAGGAGCATAGTGCGCCTTCCGATCTTATTCTGGGGGCACTTGGGTCTTGCCTTGGTCTTTCGTTTCAGGTTGCTGCGCAGCAGATGAAGATTGATGCAGGCCGTGTGTCTCTTGAGGTGCGAGCAGAGAAGGCGACTGATCTGCCAAGCCGCTTTGGCAGCTTTGCAGTCAAGCTGGCCTTGCCTGATGTGAGTGATCAGGATGTTGCACAAAAGCTGGTAAAGGCGGCAAAGGAGATGTGTACCGTTTCCAATACGCTGAATGCAGAAGTTACCATTGAACTGGTGAATGCGATTTAACGCAGTCCTGAGTGTAAAGGGTTACTGGGCTGGTCTGTTGTTTTTAACCCAGTTCAGTGCTGATCCGGCTCATTCATGCTCGGACAAGATGTAAGTTGAAGACATAAGAGAGGGCCTATGGCTACTTATCTCATTCAGATCGCGTTTACTGCGGAGTCCATTGCAAACCTTGTTGCCAACCCGGAGAACCGCCGCGATTCCATGGTTCCAATTCTGGAGCAATTGGGCGGGCGGTTTATTGGTTCGTGGTTGAGTTTTGGTGAGTATGATTCTACTGCGATTATTGAGATGCCGGACAATGTGTCCATTAAGGCGTTTGAGATGGCCTGCATGGCGGGTAAAGGGCTGCGTTACTACCACATTACACCGCTCATGAGTTTTGAAGATGGGCTTGAAGCTATGAAGCTTGCAAAGTCCTTGGAATATAAAGCGCCTTCAAAAGAGTAATGCTGCTCTACTTCAGTGGCAGAAACAGTTATGCCACTGCTTCGTTTTCCGGGGCTTCTGGAAAGAATGACAGGCGCTGGCAATAGAGAGGGAAATCTCTTGCCTCTTCTCCGCTTTGAGGAAGCCAGTCGCGATAAAGATAAAGTGCAGCAGATCTTAAATCTTCTGCATTGCCAACAATGCGTAGCACGGCGCAACGGCCTGACGGCTTCCTCTATGTTTTTTTTCTGATGGATCGATGGGGCTATCTGTACCTGCTTCGGCGGATCAGGCGTCGACGGGAGTGCTTTCCAAAGCAGGGCGCACCAATGGGCTGATGCCAACCTTACCAAGGATCATGTCCATCGCATCCCAAAGCGTGCCGACGATGGCATTCCACGCCTTTTGCAAGGTAGCAATTGTGTGAAGCGCAATGGTTTTTGCAAAGTTGTGTGCGCTCTCTTTCAGGTTGTCCTCGAAATGTTCAAAGAGCTTGTCGTTGTTTTTCAGATCACCCGTTGCCCGGGAGCTGGCAAGCCAGATTGCTTTTTGAGAAAGCAGTTCTAATTGTCTTTTGGAGTAGTGTGTCAGAGACTCTTGCGACTCTCGCAATATCTCTGACAGTTTCTTGAGAATCTGACTGAAAAGTTCTTCTGGGATAGTAATATCTGGCATATTATAGGTCCTTCAATAGTTTTTCTACATGAAGTACTTGCAGGATATCTGTTTCGTAATCGATTTTAAATCCTTTCAAGAGATCCCCGCTCACAGGTATGCTTGAAAATGTTGTTTTTAGCTCCCTCAGGTCCTTGATGACTTTACTTAAAATTCCCGGTGAGGGATTCCAGCAGCTTACCTTATCGTTCTCACCACACACCTGCTTAATGAATGGCAGAGCCATTATAATTTTGCTGGCTGTGGCGTTCTCGTTTGGAACTCTGCGGGCGTCCAAAGTCACTCGAATAGCATCAAACTCTCCAATGATGGTATCCAGAGTTTTCAGCGTATTTTTGCTCAGCTTTTTGTGCCCATAGGTATCTAAGGAGCTGAAAAGCTGCATGACTTTGGTGTTTGTTGCTTCAATTTTAGAAACGGCTGCTGCATCGTAATCAGGAACGAGTTGTGTTGCGCAGCCCAGTAAGACAAAGAGAAAACTGATGGGTAATATTTTTCTCAATAGGAGCATGAGTTTATCCCGTGTCAAATAATTAAAAGTTTAATAACATGAATGTAACTCTAGGTAGGAGTACGGCTATTTGTCAAACCTTATTCCTAGGTTTGTGCTGCCTGTACTGGTAGTTATGCGGTAAATGAAGAGCGAACTAAAGGTATAGCAACCGAAATACTGTGTTAATTTTATTTGGAAAATCGGCAAAATAAATGCGTAATTTTAACTCATACGCAGGAATCCCTCTTGAGGATGAGCTGCTTTGATCTGTTAAGCAACTGTACCTGCGTTTTATGCGCGAGAGGCAGGAGATACGTTTGTTTGGGCAGGGCAAACCGACAACCTGAGAGCGCTGTTAAGCAGTTCTCAGGCGGTCTCAGGAGAACAGCGCGAGGCGTTCGCCTGTTGAGAGGTGATGCAGGGGGTCTGAGTTGCTGCTTCTTGGAGTGGTCAGCGGCGGAGATTCCCCTTCGATCTCAATCGGGCTTTCATCCTGTGCATCCGGATCAGAGCTTTTCAGGGATACTTTGTCATCCAGAGCTTCGCTTTGGACCAGAGCCATATTGGGAGCTTCGCTGGGGGATGAGGAGCTGTCCTGTTCTGCTTCAGCTGTGTTTTTATCCGAGGTTTCTGACGTGACTACATCGGCAGCTTCGGTTTTTACCTCTGCTGCAAACTGCACAACATTTTCGTTTGCAGTCTCACTTTCAGAATCAAATCCCACATCAAACAGGGCATCAATGTCTGCCTGATCCACGCCTTCACCGTCCATTTGCGGGCCGTTGAGAAGGTGTGCGTCCGGGCGCTTGTCGATGTGGCGCTCATCTTCTTCGTGGTGTTCCTCATCGAACTTGGTGGCTGGACCTTCTTCATCGGTCAGGTTAACACCCCAGATGCGAATCATTTTGTTGATCCGGCCTTCCAGATAATGCAGAACTTTGACGACTTTGTTGATGCGCTGACCTGTCAGATCCTGAAAAGAACACGCCATCAGGATTTCCATAGCCATCTCTTCAATGGCATCACAAGCGGCATCTTCTGCACCAGAAGCGCGCAGCTTGTCTGTGAGGTCCTGAATAGTTTCTGAGGATTCTAAAATAACCTGTGTCGCGTTTTCTGTTGAAGATACAATGGCGTCAAGTTCATCAGAGGCAGCGGAGAAGCGGTTATTGTCTGTGTTCTCTACTTTGATCTTAGAGATCTCGTCTTTGGTTCGCTCGATTGCCTCATACATCTCATAGGTGTGCAGGCGGTAGCTGTCCATCTCTGATGGCAGTTCGCGCTCGACCAGTGTTTTTTCGAGTCTTCTGACAGCTTCCAAAAGGTTCGCCGTCTCAACGGATCTGTTCAGAGTAAGGTGGTCATGAAGAAAGGCCCGCCCGCGTTCTGTCTCAGAAAGCGCGCTTTTGATGGCATCAAATTCCTCGGATTTTAAAAGGACCTTCGGATTGTTGCCAGCCATTCAATAGCTCCTTCATAACTCACTAAGAATATACTACAAGTTTATCTACTGATTCTGGGGTAATAATTGGTTTACATTGATTTGGATAGTCCCTATTAGCACAAGGCAAAGGAGTATCCCTGTCTCATAGCGGGCAGAGGGTCCTCTTCACCTCCTATACTAGTGTTTTCCAATGACTGTGCCCAGAAGTAGTTCCCCTATAGGGAAAGATGGCAGCCTGTTTTGGGTTGTTGCCGGTGTAAGCGGACTGTTTGCAACGTTCAATTTTGCAAACGCCTTTTTTCTTGCTTATTTCCCCCTATTCCTTGAAGAAATTAATTTTACGCCTGTGCAAATTGCCCTCACAATTGCCCTGCCAAATGTGGTGCGCATTTTTGCAACGCCGCTTATGACAAGTGTCTCTGATAAAGCAGGACGCAGACGCCATTCCATGGCACTGTTTAGTGTGATTACGCTGATTTCGTTTTGGGTGTTGATCTATTCCAGTGACTATTGGATTGTCATTGGGCTGGTTGTCTTCCTCTCAATTTTCTTCACCCCGATTCAGCCGTTGCAGGACGCATATGCATATGAAACGGTTCATACGCTGGGTTTGAATTATGGCCCAATGCGGTCGTGGGGCTCTATCGCGTTCGTTGTCGCGACACTGATTGGCGGTTGGTACCTGTCTTTTGGTGAGCCTGCTGAACTGCTGTTCCTGACTGTTGGCAGTCTTGGTTTGCTGGCGCTGCTTTGTGTGCTGTTGCCCGGCATGCCGTCAGAAAGCCGCAGCACAATCAAAGAGAGCATCTGGTCGTCACCTGAGCTGAGGGAGCCGCAGTTCTTACTGGTTGTTCTGGCTGGTGGCCTGTTGCTTGGCAGCTTTTCAGCCCTTTATGCTTTTGGCAGCATCTTCTGGTTGTCTGTCGGGATCAGCAAGCCTGTAGTTGGTGTCTTGTGGGCGCTTGGAACTGTGGCTGAGATCGGAATTTTTGTGTGGGGAGTTTTCTTCCAGAGGCATCTGGGTGCCTGGGGACTCATGGTGACAGGTGGTGTTGCGAGCATCATTCGCTGGTTGCTGTTTCCATACGCGACAGAGGTGTGGTCTGCCGTCCTGCTTCAGCTTCTGCATGCCGGTAGCTTTGGAATGGTGTTTCTTGGTCTGGTTGCCTATACGTCCAGGCTGGTTTCCAGCAAGTGGCTGGGAACAGCTCAGGGAATGTCGCAAACAGTCTTCGGTGTGGTGATGGGTGTGGGTGGCTTAGCCAGCGGCTGGCTCTATGAGATGGGACCGGCTTATGCGTTCAATCTCATGGCTGGCATTTGTATCACCGGGGTGCTGACCCTGCTGTTTGTTAGCAAGCGTGTCTGATTGAAAAGGCGGCTCTCTTCTGAGGCCGCCTTTTTAAAATTTTGCTTATCCCCAAAGCTGCGGGGATGGGGGATGCATCAGGCTGCCATCAAAGGTAATGCCATCTTCACGGTCTTTTGCCAGCAGCAGTGGGCCATCCAAGTCCACAAACTGGGCATTTTGCGCAAGCAACATTGCTGGTGCCATGGCTAAAGATGTGCCGAGCATGCACCCGACCATGATGACGTAGTCCATCTCTTCTGCCTTGCGGAGCAGCTTCAGGCCCTCGGTAATTCCGCCAGTTTTATCAAGTTTGATGTTTACTGCTGAATAGCGATCCCGCAGTCCTTGCAAATCCGCCGAGGTGTGCAGGCTCTCATCTGCGCAGATGGGGATGAGGTGCTCTACTTCTGCCAGAACAGCGTCTTTCCCTGCTGGCAGGGGTTGTTCCACCAAGCCAACGCCTGCTTGCTGACATGCCTTGATGTTGGCCTCCAGATTGCTTTCAGACCAGCCTTCGTTGGCATCTACAATCAGTTTGCAGTTTGGTGCAGCCTGACGCACAGCGGTGATGCGCTCCACATCGCCATCACCAGCCAGTTTTACTTTGAGCAATGGGCGGTAGGCTGCTTTTGCAGCGTCTTCTGCCATCTTCTGTGGGGTGCCTACAGAGATTGTATAGGCAGTCTCAAGGATACGCTGGGATTTGACGCCGATAAGGTTTGCCACTGTGGTGTCTTGACGTTTGGCGGTGAGATCCCATAGGGCGCAGTCAACAGCGTTGCGGGCAGCGCCTGCGGGAATCAGGTTTTGCAATTCTTCCGGTGTTACGCCTGCTTCAAGCGCGCTACGTGCTTCTTCAATCTGTGCAATAACGCTTTCTACGCTTTCGCCATAACGGGGGTAGGGAACACATTCTCCTTGTCCTGTTACCTCGCCTTGAGTGAGGCGTACTGTGACGACTTTTGCTTCAGTGCGGCTTCCTCGGGCAATGGTAAAACTTCCGGCAATTGGAAAGGTTTCAGCTTCAATAGACAGGCGACAGGTCAAACCAGTTTAAACTCCGCGCAGATGTGATCGATGATTGGGTCCGTCCCGAAGCGGACAGGATCGGTAGCTGGCAGTTTATGCTCTTCGCTCAGCTCTTCAATCAGATTCTTTGCGTGGTTCTCAGAAAGCATCATGGTGTTGATGGCGAGACCGACACAGCGGATGTCCGGATTGGTGAGGCAACCCATTTGTACCGTCAAGTCAATGATTTCCTGAATGGATGGGATCCTGGCGATTACGCCACGCATAGTGGAGCGGGTTGGTTCATGGCAGACGACAAACGCATCTGGCTGTGAGCCGTGCAGGAGGCCAAGAGAGACGCCTGCAAAGGACGGATGAAGCAGAGAGCCTTGGCCCTCGATCACGTCCCAGTGGTCATTTTTCGTGGCTGGGCTAATATACTCGGCAGCGCCAGAGATGAAATCTGAGATGACTGAGTCGATTGCAATGCCACGCTCTGCGATGAGTATGCCAGTTTGCCCGGTGGCGCAGAAGTCTGAGCTGATGTTGCGGCTCGCAAGACCCTGTTGCAAAGCAAGAGCGCTGTACTTTTTGCCAACGGAACAGTCTGTGCCGACCGTGAGCAAGCGCTTACCGGAGCGCTTTTCGCCGCTACCAGTCGGGAAGGTAAGGCCAGTAAAGCGCAGGTCGTGGAGCTCGCAGTTGTTTTTTGCGGCAGCCTCAGCAATTTGAGGGATGCTGCCCAGCTCGATGTGAAGTCCTGCTGCAATGTTGAGACCATTGTTCAGTGCGTCAACAATGGTTGCGATCCAGTGGTCTGGCAAAACACCGCCCGCATTTACACAGCCGATGACCATGGTTTTCACTCCGGCTGCTGAAGCTTCTTGTAAGCTCATCTCAGGCAGGCTGGTGTGGGCGTTGCAACCCGGGAGGGTAATTTGTCCCAGACACCAGTCAGGTCGCCAATCAAGTACGCCATGTGCCGTTTTTGCTGCCAACTCGTCTTTTACGTCCCCGAGAAATAATAGGTATGGCTTAGAGATGGACATTGCTTTACCCGTTGTACTTGTGGCTGATTGAGGAATAATAGAGGACACACTACACAAAGCTGTATAGGATCAATAAGATTTTAGTTTACCGGACGCTGGTCCTGTAATGGAGTTCAAGTGGAAACATGGATGCGCCGGATCTGGTAGTTGCTGAAGACGGAGCGTTACTTTTGCTGGTGGCCTCAGGAGCATGGGGCATCCGGCAGGGTATGATTTGCGAAAAACTCATTAATCAAGCTGCGTCCGGGCTGACACATTCTGTAATTTGTGTGGATTTAAAAGCCGTTAGCTTACTTGATACCTCTGGAGCATGGCTGTTGCAGCGCTTTCAGATGGAGCAAACAGCGCAAGGGCGGGAGGTGCAATTCCTCTATGATGATGCGCGGTTTGATATTCTGCTGAAAGAAGTGAACCGGGAAGAAGTTGATAATCCTGCCGGGGAGCAAAGTGGTAACTCTTTTCTCGATTATCTGGAAAGTGTTGGTGAGGCGACACGTCAGCTGGGCCGCGATACCAAAGACGTTTTAGCCATGCTTGGTGCTTTGACGGCGACAATTACTTCTGCTGCGACGCATCCCAGCCGGTTGCGACCCATTTCCATTGCCGTGCAGTTTCAACGCTCGTGCATGGGGGCAGTACCCATTGTTTGCCTGATGAGCTTTCTGATTGGCGGCATTATTGCGCAACAGGGCGGATTTTATCTGAAGCAGTTTGGTGCTGAGATCTTTGTTGTCGATCTTTCCGGTATTCTTGTGCTGCGTGAAATTGGGGTGATCCTGACGGCGATCATGGTCGCGGGGCGGTCTGGTTCTGCTTATACGGCGGAGCTGGGTGCCATGAAAATGCAAGAAGAGATTGATGCCTTGCAGGTGACGGGCCTGCGTGTGACAGAAGTTCTGATTCTGCCGCGGCTTGTGGCACTTATGATTTCGCTTCCCATTCTTGTTTTTCTGGCAAATCTTGCAGCTCTGTTTGGAGCAGGGCTGACCTGCTGGTGGTATCTGGACATTGTGCCTTACTCGTTTGTCACTCAGCTCAGGGCGGCTGTGACAATCGATACGCTGATGGTCGGGATTGTTAAAGCACCGTTTATGGCTTTGATTATCGGCCTGATTGCCTGCATGGAGGGAATGAAAGTTGCAGGCTCCTCTGAATCCTTGGGAAGACACACGACCATTTCCGTTGTGAAATCTATCTTTATGGTGATCGTGGTGGATGGAGTGTTTGCTGTGTTCTTCGCGTCTATCGGGTTTTAGTCAGTATGGGTCAAGAGCAAGCAAAGCCGGGTAATGGTGCAAATATAACTGAGGCGGAGCGTGATGTGCTGCTTCGGGTGCGCGGTGTGACGGTGGGGTTTGGCAGAAAGCTTGTGCTGGAAAATCTGGATATGGATGTCTATCGGGGTGAAGTGCTTGGCTTTGTTGGGGCATCTGGGATGGGCAAGTCTGTTCTGATGCGCACTGTGTTGGGGTTAACGCAGAAACGGGCGGGCTCTATCGAGGTATTCGGGCAGGATTTCGACAAGGCAAGTGATGCAACACGCCGTGAGATTGAGCAGCGCTGGGGGGTTTTGTTCCAGCAAGGAGCATTGTTTTCATCGTTGACGGTGAAACAAAATGTTCAGGTGCCGATGCGCGAACACCTGAGGCTTTCGCCCCGGCTGCGTGATGAGCTGGCCTTGCTGAAGATTGAGATGGTGGGCTTGCCGCTGGATGCAGCAGACAAGCTTCCCTCTGAACTTTCCGGCGGTATGATTAAACGTGCGGCACTGGCGCGTTCGCTGTCGTTGGATCCTGATTTGTTGTTTCTGGATGAGCCGACATCGGGCCTTGACCCTATCGGGGCGGCGGATTTCGATGATCTGATTGTGAAATTGAAAGAAACTCTGGGACTGACGGTGTACATGGTGACCCATGATCTGGACAGTCTTCATAGTATTTGTGACCGTATTGCTGTTTTAGGCGAACGCCGGGTTTTGGTTGAAGGAACCATTGAAGATATGATGCAGGTTGAGCACCCTTGGGTTAAATCCTATTTCCGTGGGGCACGTGCCCTGAAACGGGTGTGAGGAGGCAGGCATGGAAACCCGCGCAAATAACATTGTCATTGGTGCCTTTGTTTTAACCGTCGTCGCTATCGCCTTTCTGTTCACATTCTGGCTTTTAAGTGCAGGAGATCGTTCCAGCCAGCGAGATATCAAGATCATCTTTCCCGGGGCTGTGACAGGGCTGCCGATTGGCGGGCAGGTGCTGTTTAATGGCATCAAGATCGGTGATGTCACAGCGCTTACCTATGACCCAAAAAATCCAAGGCTTGTGATCGCCGTTGCGCGCGTTGATGCGAATGCTCCGCTGCGCCGTGACACGGTGGCATCGCTTGGCTTTACCGGCCTGACGGGTGTGGCTTATGTGGACTTGTCAGGTGGTTCTTCTGAGGCTCCTTTGTTGTTTAAAGGGGGGAAGCGTGCGGTTCCTGTCATGTACGCACAGCGATCGCAGTTTGAAGACCTTCTGGAAGGTGCCAAGGACATCATGCGCAAGGCGAACTCGACCCTTGAGAACATTGACAAGCTTGTGAATGAGGCGCGGCCTGACGTTGAGCGCAGCATAAAGAATGTTGAAGTCTTTACGGGTGCACTGGCGAAGAACGCCCAGGGGGTTGATGATTTTCTGGCAGGTGTCACCCAGACCAGTAAGGCTCTGACCGGCCTTTCCGGGAAAATTGGTAATCTGGTGGATCGCGGTGAGGTTCTGTTGGCGAATGTACCCCCCGATAAACTGGGCGGGATTGTTACTAATGTTGAGGTGATGACCAATAAGCTGTCCGCTTCAGCTGACGGGGTCGGGGATATCATTGCCAATGGTAAGCTGGCTTCGGATCAACTGGTGATGTTTACCAGTGATCTTACCGGGAAGCTGGACCAGATTGATGCGATCCTTGCCGCTGTAAAGCCGGATGATGTGGAACGCATCTTAACGGGTGCAGCTGATCTGGGTGGGGTGCTGACGGAAAGGCGCGGGGATATCAACTCCATGCTGGCTTCGGCCTCTGTGATTGCGGAAAATGCGCGGGAGCTGACACAGGAGCTGGCGAAAAACAAAGCAGCTATTAATCGTATTGTGACGAATGCAGAGCTTGCTTCTAATGAAGTTGTTCTTACAACCCGCAATGCAAACCGCATTGTGAATGCTATTAAGTCTGAGCAGGTTCAAAACATTGTTTCTTCCGTTGAAACGGTAACTACAACGCTTTCTGAGAAAAATCAGGTCCTTGCAGACGCGATTGATGATGCGGGTGTCGCCGCCTCGAATATTCGCAGAGTGAGCGATACGGTTGCAGGGCGAAAGAAGGAAATTGATCGCGTAATCGTTTCCGCGCGCGAGGTGGGAGACAATCTCAGCGTTGCTTCTGGTCAGCTTAGCGAGACTATGGATAATGCGAATTCGTTAATGTCCAATATGAACGGGGTTGTTGAGGCGATTGATCCTGCGAAGGTTGGTAATATTGTCGCCTCGGCGGATAAGGTGGCAACCACCCTTGCTGACAAGACGCCGCAACTTGCCAAGGCCATTGATGAGATTCAAAGTGCGGCTATGTCGGTTAATGAGATGACGCTGGAGCTGAAGAAAAAGGTTCCTGACGTTGACAAGGTCATTGATGAGGCCAAGAACATCGCAACCAATCTGAATGCTGCTTCCGTACGTGTGAACACCATTTTAGAGAAGGTAGACGGCATGGTGTCGGCTGACGGGCAGGGTTTCATTAAGGAAGCGACTGATGCAGCGGCGTCTATTCGCAAGGTCGCGGATGCATTTGCTAAAAGAGCTGACCCGATTTCAGCTGCCCTGTTGAAATTGAGCCAGCAAGGCGGGCAAGACTTTACAGCAGCAATGCAGCAACTAAACCAAACACTTATTGAGATCCGGCGTGCGGTGAACAATTTTGATCGCAGTCCGAACCGCGTTATCTTTGGCGGATCGGACACACCTGTCTTTAATGGGTCACAGCGCCGTTGAGTTTTGGAATATGTTTGACAAAGATGTAACAGGGCGACTCGGTAAACTCCGAGTTGCGTTGGTGAGTGGTTTGGAGCTTGGTGTGTTCGGTTCGACACTTCAAAATTGCGTTGTTGGTGCCGTTCTGCTGAGTGGTTTGGCAGGGTGTGGGGCAAGTGGTCCTGACGCTCTGTATGGACTAACTGCACCTCGCGAGGTTTCCGTTCAGGCGCGGTCCTCTGATTATCAGGTCCTTGTGGCTTCTCCCATCGCTTTACAGGCGCTGGATACGAGCAACATTGCTGTAACTCAAGGGGGCGGTCCGGTATACTCCTACTTCCCTAAAGTAGCGTGGACGGACACGTTGCCACGGGTGTTTCAGGCCAAGCTTGTGGAGACACTGGAAAATACAGGCAAGCTGCGCGGCGTTTCCCAGCCGGGGCAAGGGCTGCTGATTGATTATCAGCTGCAAACCACATTGCGGGCCTTTGAGCTTCAGGTTGATGGGCGTGACAAAGCTTATGTGGAAGTGGCGGCACGTATCGTGGATGATCGTGATGGGCGGTCCATCGGCATGCGGGTGTTTGCTGCAAGTGTGCCCACAAGTGGGCAGGCCGTAGATGATGCCATCCCGGCGCTTAACTCTGCCTCTGACAACGTGCTTGCGCAAATCGCTGGCTGGTCTGTGAATACGATCAGTCGCATCCCACGAGCAAGGGCAGCCGCCAAGCGAGCTGAGCTGAATAGCAAGGAGCCAGGCGGAAACAGGCAGGTGGCTGCTGTGGTGCCCTCCAGAGCTAAGCCTGCTGAAAAGGTGGAGTAAGTTCCAAACTGCTATTATATGCTTGGTTGTCGCGCACTTTGGGTGGCGCGTGTCTTTTCTATATCATCGCATGAAACTGCGCGGGCAAGACTGCAAATCCAGATCGTCGAGAGCTACTTCGGTTATTGGTCCAAAACGGTCTCGTGGGTTAAATCCATGGCTAAATGGTCTTTCGAGATAGAAGAGCGGAGGGTCGAGAGGAGACCGAGTTGAATCGTAGTGAGGTTGAGCCAAGAACAGGAATTCTGTCCTTGCTCTGCAATCGATTATCTTGAAAAGTAACATAGTGTTGCAGTCATCAATGTTGAGTTCTAGAGGAACAGGTGATCTTTGGGCGTCTCCAAGTGCGAGCAGATCCGGGCTTGTAGAAAGGCTACGTTCAGATTCTTGGTCCAGTACGTCTACGATAATTGATATGCCGACATTGTTCATTACCGAAATTGCACACTCTGCCCGAGCGATACCTGCTGAACAAAGTAATGCGAAAATTCCCAGAATAATCTTATTTGCCATTTTTTTCATCCATTGCTTTACCTTCAAGCGATTTCATCAGGCTTGAGGCTTTCCCAGAAACAAATCCTGCTAATGAACGCTCTGAAATTCCGCTAAGTATTCCAATCAGGAAGGCGACCATAAACCCTGTGCTTGGTGTTATTTTAACGCCCGCAATCTGTAGCGGGACCATGCCAAGTTCCAGCAGCAGACCTAAAATACAGGTGAGAAGCACCACATAGATCAGTCTGCTGGTGGGGTTCACCCGATCAGGCTCCAGAAGAACCAAATCGGTAAAACCAATGGATGTACGCCGCAGGGAGAATGACAACCAGGTGCCGATGCAGGCTCCAGCGGCAAGTGCAAGGAAACCAGTCCAGATTTTTATGTTATCTGAAGCAGTCAGGCTCGTACCACCGCTTGTGAAGAATAAATAGAGTGCAGTTAAAGGAACCAGTAGCAATGCTGCCCGAAGCCCAAGAGATTGAATGTGCTTGTTTTTAACGTAATCAGCTTCTCTTGATACAAAAGCCTCCTGAAAGAGTGTCAGTTTTTGAGTGCCGTAGGCGGTTGCATCACGATGGAGCCATGCATAATCTGCAATCTCTTTCAGTCGCTGCAAGTACTCCCTTCTAAGAAGTGATAGGTGTCTTTGCTGATCTTTGTGATCAAAACTGCTTTTCTTTGACAGATCGCCTTCCCTGCGAGAAAGAACAACGTCGACGACAGTAAGAGTTTTTTGAATTTCTAAATAAAGCGCTCGCAGTTCTTCACTGGCATCTACATCCAAAGGGTTCAGCTTAAGCGTTCTTGGATCTTTTTTAGGGTGAAGGTCAGCACCAACACTTCTGATGTAATGAAGCTGCTCCGGAAGAGATTTATACTCACCAAATGCGGTACCCAGCCTGACAAGCAAATCGTGTCCGGATTGCTGCTTGTCTCTGATGCCGTTTGCAATTGAACGTAGTCGGGCAACATAGTTTTGCTGCAGCTCAAAAACCTGTTCATCCTGTGGTTGAACAGAGGTTTCTACGTTTTTCAGGTAGTGATTTAATCTTTTGATTGCTGCCTCTTGATCATCTGCTAAGTCAGAATTAGAGACGGGAATGATCTTGAAAAAACCAGAAAGATCAGGGTGTTCAACATCCTCAATTTTGATTGTCTTAGAGTTTCCGTTACTTTTGTCCAAAATACTGCTCCGGTAAATTTCTGGTAGCTGTATAAATTTATTTTAATTGGTTGCGTGTGTTGCTTAATATAGTCGTAAGTAATATTTATAATATTACAGATTGTTGGCTTGCATATGTCAAGTATTTACCGAAAGTAGCCGCTTGTTGATTTGTATGGCGATGCTGTGATGTTTTAGACGATAATATATGCTACGGTAACATTTAGGGTTGTTGCAAAAGAAAAAGGCTCCTGAGAACTTCAGGAGCCTTTTTTGATTTTGTAGTGTCCAGTTGCGCTTAGTCGAAGCGGCCACTTGCGTGGGCCAGCATGGTGTAGACCTTGCCGGTATCAGAGGTCAGGTAGGTGTGACCAAGCTGATTGTCGCTGTCGCTTCTGGAGACCTGAGAGAGAAGTTGCTCGAAGTCCTGAATGTAACGCTCAACAGCGCTGCGGAATTCAGGATCACGGCCATACTTCTGGCGGATCTCGTCGAAGGTCTGCTGACCTTGCAGGGTGTAAAGACGACGGGTGAACACATCGCGCTCACCGCGCTTGTAACGTTCCCACAGGTCCACAAAGGTTTCATGATCAACTGCTCTGGCAATATCCATGCTCAGGGAGTTGAGGGATTCAACCATGTGCTGTGGAGTGCGGGCGTTTGCTGTATCCCGTGCGTGACCACCCATGCCGTCTTCGTCATCGGAAGCGCGGCGAAGCAGGTCGCTGATCCAGCCCTTGGAGGCTCCGTTTCCCTGCGGTGCAGCCGCTGGTGCTGGCTGTGGCCGCTTTGGGCGTGGAGCTGCTGGTTCCATTCGGCGTGGAGCAGGGGACATGCGAGCCGGCTTTGCGCCTGATGCAGCAACCTGTTGCAGAGTTGGTGCTTCTGCTGCTGCGTATTGCCCGCCAGCTGCCATTGCTGCCGGAGCTGCGTTGACTGCCCGTGGAGCTTCTGCCGGTGTTGACACGTCGAACTGAGAGGACTGGCGAGACACGATGGTGGAGAGTTCTTCCAGTGATTTGACCTGCTCGCTTACAATGCGGCGCAGTGCAGCGGTAGATGCTTCTGCTTCTTCCGGCAGAGCCAGAATACCTGCATTGAGTTCGTTACGGGTTGCTTCCAGTTCCTGATGAACAGAACGAGCCACATCACGCATACGAGCTGTCGCATCGGTGAAGCGCTCAGAGGCTTCCGTGACGGTGGACTTCATGTCATGAAGGATGTCATCGTGTGCAGCTTTCACCGCATCACGTGCCTTCTGGCCTTCCATGCCAGCAGTCATGCGCATGCTTTCGAACTGCTCGGTCACTGACTTGGTTGCTGCTTCTGCGGCTGCGCGAAGCATACCGGAAACTTCGCGTGCCTTATCGTCAGCCACTTCAAGCGTGTCACCAAGAGTATTGGTATAGTTCGCCATGAGGACTTCGACATCCTGAGTTTTCTTAATCAGGGTGTCTGCAACCATCTCGATTGCCATACGGCGATCAGAGAAGCGGTTGTCTACATGGGTGTTGGTTGCTTCAAGATCGGTGATGGCCTGACCGAGAAGCTGGTTCTGGTCTTCCATGCGGGTTGCGATCTTGGCCGCATCTGCCAGCACGGTGTGTGTGGTGTTGCGCAGCTGACCAACCTGAGCCTCAATGGTTGCGTTTGCCGCTTCCGTTTCGGTGACTGCACGGTCAATGGCTGTTCTGAACTCACCTGCACGGTTTGCCAGATTGGTTTCAACTTCAGACAGGTTCTCGCTTGCTGAAGCCAGAATCTGACGCAGGTTGCCGTTGGAGGCGTTCAGGCGTGTCAGGATTTCAGAGACATCAGTTTCAAGACGCTCTTTGGTGCCTGTCATCACGTTCACAGCCATGCGGGTGCGGTCTTCGATGGTGTTGCCGATGCTGTCGATGGTCTGGGACAGAGCATCTGTGGCCACTGCGCCCTGACGGGTGACGTTTTCTGCAACTTCCTGACCTTTGGTGGCCACGGTGTTGAGCAGGATGTTCATATCCGCCTGCATGCGCTCGCGGCTGTCATCCATGCGAGTGGCTGCGATGGAACTGCGTTCGTCGATTGCGGTGACGATCTTGTCGCCCGCTTCCACCAGATCGCGGGTTGCCTGCAAACCGTTTTGTGCAAAGCGGTCAGAGACTTCACGGCCCTTCACGGTCACTGCATCCAGAATTGCGTTCTGAACTTCGTTGACGCGGGTTGTCAGGTCATGAGCGCGGTTTTCGATCGCAGTGATAAGCTCGCTGCCGTCCTTACCAATGATCTCAGAGAGTTCAGAGGAGCGGCTGCCGAACGCCTCGTTGAGGTTTTCGGCTTTAACAAGCAGTTCGTCTGCCACAGACTTAACGCGGACGGACAAGGTGCCTGCTGCTTCTTCAATTGCGGAGAAGACGCGGGCGCGCACTTCATCAGTCTCGCCTGCCATGAGCTGACGGACATCTTCAGCTGAAGCTGCGAGGATCTGTTTGGAGCGTTCGCTTTCTGTGGAGAGGCGACCAGTAACCAGTTCGATGGTCTGTGCCAGATCACCGCGCACCTTGTCGCTTTCGCCGGTAAGAGCGCCGGACATTTCTGCAAGGGTTGCGGTGTACATGGCGCGGGCGTTTTCGCTTTCCACGGCCATGGCATTGGCTGCCTGTGCCACGGTGCTGAGAACGCGCTGAGCGACTTCGTCGCCTTCCTGCGTAAGTGTTCCGCGTACATTCGCCATAGCGTTGGAAACAGCAGCAGCTGCTTTCTCGCCTTCGCCTTCCAGAGAATTGCGGGCTTCGCCGATGGAGTTGGAAACGATCTCCTGAAGGCGCTCGCCTTCCTTGCTCAAGGTGCCGGAGAGACGTTCTACAGAGTTTACGACATTCTCGGTTGTCAGCTCGCGTTCCTTAGCAAGACGTTCGGAGGCCTGACCAACAACTTCGAAGATGAGATCGCGAACGCGAGTGCTTTCTGAGCCAAGGGAAGAGGTTGCCTCTGCCATTGCGCTTGTGAGCGTGGTTGCTGCCTTTTCGCTTTCGTCGCCCATCGTAGTGGTGATAGCTTCGAGGCGGTCGGTAAGGATGGTTTCCAGAGCCTTGGAGCGGGTGTCGAGGGTTTCTGCAACTTCGAACACCTTGGAACCGAGAGAGACGTTGATCTCTGCCACCTGCTCGGACAGAGCGTCGGTGAGGTTCTTGGACTGCTGAACAATGATGGAACCAGCTTCTTCCAGACGGCTGTCGAGTGCTTCGTTGATCTCTGTCTGACCGTCATGGAATGCCTTGGCAATCTCGCGGGTGCGGCTGACCAGAGTTTCAGAGATCTGCTTGGCGCGTGCGTCCAGAGCCTGATCAATGCGCTCTGTACCGGTGGACAGGGACACTGCAAGGTGGTCTGCACGGTCTGTGATGACGGTTGCAGCTGCTTCAACCTTGTCGCCCACAGCCTGATCGAAGGTAGACAGGCTGGTGGTGATGGTTTCTTCGATTGCTTCGGAACGCTGAGCGAGGATTTCGCCAATCTTTTCTGCACGGTTGGAAAGGGAAACGCCAACTTGCTCCACACGCTCGGACAGATTGACCGCGATGATGTCGGTGCGATCCTCGAGGATTTTGGAGATGGACTGGGTTTTTTCTTCCAGCGTGGCTGCGATAATGCCCGTGCCCTGTTCCACAGCGTCTGCCAGCCTGGTTGTGCGGCTTTCGATGGTCTCAGTCAGGGCTGCTGCACGGCTGTCGAAGCTCTGCTCGAAGGTGCTGGTACGTTCTTCGAGTTTTGCATCAAGGCTTTCGATGCGGCTGTCGAAGGAAGCGCCGATGTTCTGGCTGCGCAGATCGATGGACTGAACCAGATCAGTACCGCTTTCGGTGACCACCTGTTCCAGTTCTACCAGCTTGCTTGCCAGACCGTCATTCAGGGCACGACCACGAACATCCAGAGTTTCAGTGATGCGATCACCGATCTCGGTCAGGTCTGCTGTTACGCGCTCACCACGGGAGCCGATGAGGTAAGCCAGCTGTGTGCCGGTATCAGCCAGTTTGTCAGCCAGTTCCTCAGTGCGCAGGCCAAGTGCGCCGGTGATATCTGCTGTTGTGCTTTCAAGAGCGACCTTGAAGGCAGACGTCTGTCTGCTGATGGTGTCAGCCACTTCTGCACCGCGCTCTGCCAGACGCTGATCCAGTTCAGCACCGTTGATTGTGATGCTTTCGTAAATCTGTGTGCTGACGTTGCCGAGACGGTCAGCCAGCTCACCGCCGCTGACGGTAATGGTGGTGCCGAGTGTGTTTGCAGTCTCGTCCAGACGGGTTGCGATATCACCACCACGCAGAGACAGGTCAGCAATGATGCTTTCGCCTGCGCCGCGCAGCACTTCGGAAACCTCGGTGGAGCGGCTGGAGAGGGTATCGATGAAGTCGGTGCACTGAACAGCAATGGCGTCGTTGATCTCGCGACCACGGTTTGCAATACCGTCTGCTGCCTGTTCACCGGTTGCGCGCAGGGCAGTGTCCAGATTGGTGACGCGCTCATCGACCACACCCATCATCTCTTCGGTGCGTCCGGTGATTGTATCGATCAGGCGGCCACTGGTAAGAGACAGGTTGGCGTTGATTTCTTCGCCGCGTGTAAGAAGTTCGTCAGACAGACGAGTGCTTGCTGCGGTGAAGTGCTCGGTAACGCCAGAAATGGTGGTACCGAGAGTTTCATGCAGCTGCGAGTTCGCGGAACCAAACTGGTCTGCAACAGATGTGACTGTGAGGTTCAGTGTGTCGGTGAGCTGAGCGTTTGCTGTGTTGACGGTCTCGTTCAGGCTGCCGACGCCATTGTCCATAATCGCGGAGATCTGGGAGCTTGCGGAATTGACCGTCTCATTGAGGCTGCCAACGCCAGCGTCCATTGTCTCGGACATGATGGTATTTGCAGTTTTGACGGTGTCCGTCAGGTTACCAACGCCGCTGTCCATGATCGTAGAGATCAGGGAGCTGGCAGAGGTGACTGTTTCACTGAGAGTGCCCACACCGCTGTCGATGGTTTCAGACAGGATGATATTTGCAGTTTTAACACTGTCTGTCAGGCTGCCAACGCCGCTGTCCATAATCGTGGAGATTTGGGAGCCTGCTGAGTTGACGGTTTCACTTAGAGAAACAACGCCTTCTTCCAGAGTGCCGGAGATCTGCTCTTTTGCGCCAGAGACAGTTGCGCTGAGGCTGGATACGCCGTCTTCCAGTGCATCGGTGATGTTGGCAGTTGCACCTGTAACAGAGGCTGTAAAGCTGGAAGCACTTGCATCCATTGTTTCAGCAATTACAGCGGTTGTGCTAGTAACGCTTTGAGAGAGAAGTTCGACGCCGCTATCCAGAGACTGGGAGAGTTCACCGCTGACGCCATCAACCGTACGGGTGATGGTTTCAACGCTGCCCTTCAGGGTTTCTGTCAGGTTGTCGTTGGCTGTGGTGATCTTCTCGGTCACTTCGTTAGAAGCGGTGAGCAATGTGCTTGTTAGCTCAGAACCAGCAGTTTCGACACTCTGATTGATGGAAACAACGCCAAGGTTCATCGTTTCGGTCAGGGTATCGTTTGCACCGTTGATCTGTTCGGTAACAGTGGATGTTGTTGCCGCCAAAGCTTCGGCGAGTTCGGAGCTTGCAGTTGTGACGCTTGTTGTCAGCTCGGAAACGCCCGTGCTCAGCACGCCAGTGACCAGTGTACTTGCGTCCTGTGCCGCAGAACTGATGGACTGAACGGAAACATTTAGTGTGTCGGAGAGCGTTGCGTTTGCTTCGTTGAGCTGCTCTGTGACTGTTGATGTGGTGATCACCAGCGTCTGAGAAAGTTCGGAGCTGGTCTCGGAAATGTTGGTGGTGAATTCGCTCAGGCCGGTGGACAGCGTAGAGTTCAGCTCTGTGTTGGCTGCATTGATCTGACCAACAACATCACCGGAGGTGGTGACCAGAGTTTCTGTCAGCTCGGAGCTTGCACCAACAAACTGTGCGGTTACGGAAGAAACGGTTTCTTCGATGGATGCAGTGAGTTCGGTGCCTTGCGTATGCAGGACACTTCTCATGGCTTCGGTCTGATCCGTGATGGTTGCAGACAGCTCTGCACCAGCCGCGCCCAGTGTTGCATTCAGAGCGTCACCGCGTTCTGCCAGCAGTTCGCTGATTTCATTACCGCGTGCGGACAGGCCGTCAACGATGGTTGTGCCTGTAGTTGACAGGGTAGCAGTGATTTCATCGCTACGGTTTGCCAGATTTTCGACAAGTGCTTCAGAGGTTTCTGAAAGACGGCTGTTCAGGTCGGTGCCGCGTTCGGTCAGGTTATCAATGAAGGAATTTGCCGTGGAGGAGAACTCTTCATTAATAGAAGACCCGCGCTCGTGAAGGGTTTCAGAAAGCTTAGTACCTGTTTCTGAAAGAGTTTCTACCAGTTCGGAACCAGTAGATGTGAGACGTTCAACATAATCGTCGGAACGAACGGTCAGCGAGGAGACCATTTCGCTACCAGCTTCGGTGAAGCTGTCGGTGACTTCTGAGACGCGGTTTTCGATCTTGCTTGTCATCTGCTCAAGCGTGGCGTCGATCGAACCGGTGAGGCGTTCCCGGGCACGATCTACAGAGGAGGCGAATTCCTCTGAAGTGTTCGCGAGCTGTGATGCAAGATTTTCATGGGAGCCGGAGATGGTTTCGCGCACCAGCTCTGCGTTGGCCTGAATGGCCTCACGCTGACTGACGAGTTCTTCCACCAGGCGGCGAATTTTCAGTTCGTTGTCATTATAGGAGTTCTCCAGAGAAGAGACTTCCTTATGAATGAGAACTTCCAGCTCACTGGCGCGGGCGATTGCACGTTCAATACCGTCACCCATGGCAGCGGCTTCGCGGCGGATCGCCTGACCAACATTGAGGATGCTTTCTTTTGCAACATCTTCCGGCTCAGCCAGACGCAGGGCAACTTCTGTCATGCCCCGTGCGACGTTGCGCATTTCCTGCGCGCGCCAGAACATGAGGGCCATAACCCAGACAAAAGCAATTGGAACAACAATAAAGACGGAGACAAGCACCAGTGTCGGGTTTTCGAATACGCCTGCGAATGAAGATGACTTTTCGAGCTGCTCAGCAAATGTGCCCCATGACATGGCAAGGCCCAGACTGGCCCAGACAAAGGAGACGGCAAATGCGAACCAGAACGGTGCAGCGGATGGCTTGCGCTGTAAGGCAAACATCAGGGAACCAATGGACTGACGGTCATCGTTGCTAGCGGTTGGCGGGCGTCCCCCGCGACCGCGCTTGCGAACCTGTCTTGGTGCCTGATCTTCCTCCACCAGTTGCGCCAGCTTTTTGCTGGAGGACGGAGCAGAACCTGCATCCTGAGCAGGGCTGGCAGACATTTTTGGTGTGTCTGTGCTCTTGCTTTCCGTCTCGCTTGATAAAATCGACTCATGTGGAGCGCCAAAATCCGCCTGTAGGGCTTCTTCTACCGCTGACAGAGCCACTTCCGATGGAGCTTTCGCCTTCGGGGTGTTCGCCATATCTCGCCTCGCGTCCGTACTCTTTACTCGCCGGTCGTCAGCACATCATTTCGCCTTTGTGCTAGCGCCGCCGCTACAAGGTGCCTGCTAAAACGCAAGGTGTTCCTCCCAAACAGAAACACCAGAACAGCAGACAGCCAACAATTCCCCCAATTGTTCTGGCAGCTCCGGACAAGAGCACCTTGAACTTCTCGGGCCAAAAAGCGGGAGCTTTCAAAATCTCCGCGAACCATTAAGATTAACGGTGCATTAAGATTTAAGTTTCCTCACCTTGCAGCTACCCTTAACCTAATGGCACAATCCGGTTGACTGCACAACAGAAGTCGCCGTGATTTTTGGGTGTCCTACGATAAGTCACAGGGCGCAATTTTGGGGGGAACTTACTATGGCTAATCGCGAAAAATCTCCAGTCAGTTCTAAAGGGTCCAGTCGCCCGAGTCCCACACAAGTCAAATGGTTAAGGCGAGGTCTTAACGAAGCAGGTGGAAAGTTGCCGCTGTTTGATGAGAGTGGTCGGCAAGTGCCAGCTGCAACTGTGCGGGCCTGTATTGCGGCAGGGTGGGCGGAGCCTTGGTTTTCCAACCCGTTGAAGCCGGATTGGCTCATATGCAAGCTAACTGAAAAGGGGCGGGAGATGCTCGGGGGAGATGGAAAATCGAGAAATCTTGTTAACCATCTTTAACAGAGTGGCTTGTCAATTTTAACGTGTGGTGGCAGTGAGTGCTGGTGGAAAGTTTGTGAGTCTGGTTTTGAATCTGGGCGGTAGCGCATTGTTAACCATAAAATAAAAATCTGTGTTTTGTTTTGGGGAATAGAATTTAACCCCTATGGGAAATGACGGGTCGAGTCTCTCTGGAGTCGTGTTTGCGTGGGCGTTGAGTCACTCTGACGAATCAACTCGACGAATACCTTTAGAACTTTGAGTCATCTGGTTGTGTCGGGAGGCGTTACGTCACGTTGGCTGAAGAACTACATGAAACAACAGTGATTATATGCGAGAAGCATCTGTTATCTGTCACTTTCAACGACCAGAATTTACGTAGACAAGTCCTTGAGATATTTGCACAGCAGATCGAGGATTTCCGACGGGAGCTGGTTCTTGCGCGGGAGCCGGAGGTTCTTCGTGGGCTCTTGCATCGTTTCAAAGGTTCTGCGAGGGGAGTGGGCGCTTTTGCGCTTGGAGAGGCGCTGGAATGCGCTGAAGCATTAGCTGCTCAAGGCGACCTACCAGAACTGGCAGTTGTAGAGGAGCATGTGACTCAGGTTTGTTCAGGTATTACTCAGCTTCTAAAGGCTTAACCATCTGAGCTATCCCTGCCTGATCCTGGTGGTAAGTTCTTGAATAGCTGTGCTGGTGGATGTATCTGAAGGTAAAAGGACATGCCAAACAGGTTCGGGACAATTTTGAATATGCCTAAGATTACTTTCATCACCTCATCCGGTGAAAGCCATGAGGTGGATGCTGCTGCTGGCTCTACCGTTATGGAGAACGCGATTAAGAACATGGTTCCTGGGATTGAAGCGGAATGTGGTGGTGCCTGTGCTTGCGCGACTTGCCATGTTTACGTGGACCCGGCATGGGATTCCAAGACTGGTGATCCAGAACCAATGGAAGAGGATATGCTGGACTTTGCGCAGGATGTTCGCGACACATCCCGTCTTTCCTGCCAGATCCGTGTGAGCGATGAGCTGGATGGGCTTGTAGTACACATTCCAGAGAGCCAAGGTTAATTAGCTTCTGAGTTTCTATGGAAAAGGCTGGTCATTGCAGGCCAGCCTTTTTTGTCGGTAATCTTTACTCAGCCCCGACAGTCTGAGGTTGGTGGGGGGACGGCCAGACGGTTTCGTTGCCTGCTCTCGGGTTGCGAGGGATCATACGGCTTAAGATAAGACTGATGAAGGCCATGGCTGCCCCGGCAATAAACACCAGAGCGGGTGAGAACAGCCATATCGTGCCAAAAACCACCGGGATCACAACAGCTGCGATGTGGTTGATGGTGAAGTCTACCGCTGATGTTGGGGCAATATCTGCCGGATCTGCGATTTTCTGAAAGTATGTTTTCATGGCAATAGCCATGGCGAAGAAAGCGTGGTCGACTACATAAAGCGCGCCTGCGATGTAAACATTGCTGACGAAAGCGTAGGATGTGAAGACGATGATCAGCCCGATGTACTCCACTGTGAGTGCTGTGCGCTCTCCGACGCGACCAATAAAGACGCCAATCGCCGGAGCAAGAAACATGCTGATTGCACCGTTCAGGAAGAACAGTATTGCAACTTCATGCACGTCGTAGCCAAAGCGCTCAACCATCAAAAAGCCTGCAAAAACCGTGAATATTTGTCGGCGGGCACCGCTCATGAAGGTGAGAGCATAATACAGCCAATAGCGCTTGCGCAGGATGAGTTTTTTGTTCTGCTCCACATGCGCTTTGTATTTTGGGAAGGCCATAGCTGCGTAGATGGTTAGTGCCAGTCCAGCAAGACCAGCCCACAGAAAGACCTGATCGTAGGCGAGGTCAAACCTCTTCCAGCTAAAAGTGATAGCGCCGTAAACACACAGTGACACAAATGATGAGACACCGATGATCGCGCCAAGCAGAGCTGGTGCTTTTTCCTTTGGCAGCCATTGGATCGAGAGCGACTGTTTGAGCGTCTCGTAATAGTGGAAGCCGAAGGACATGATCAGGGTGGTGACATAAAAGCCAATGGTTGATGGGAAAAATCCCGTGATAGCAATTCCGAAGCCCATTAACCCCAGTGAGATAAGTGTAAAGGTCTGCTCTTTGAAAAGAAGCAGCATAAAGACCACAGTGAATGCCAGCAGGCCGGGAATTTCGCGAATGGATTGCTGAATGCCGATTTCCTGACCTGTGAAGTGGAGGGTGTTGACTGCAAAGTTATTAATTAGCGTCCACCATACCGAGAACGATAGCTGTGATGCGATGGTGAGAACCAGAAGGAACACAAACGGAGAGCGGCGGTCCGCTCTGATATCTTTAAGAATACTGGTCATGGGGCCTCAAGTTATGAAAGGGCTTTGCAATTTAATAAGCGAAAACTTTATTTACGTGTTAGCATTAGTTTGCCAAAAAATATCGTTAAGTCGCCAAGAGGTATGTGATGCCGATTCACGCGGACGTTTTTGGAGAGCCCCATGAAGATCGCCCCCAGCCGATTGTTGCCTATGCGGCGGATGTAGAGCAGGGTGTTGAAGGGAAGATGCATTCGCATGCACGCGGGCAGCTGGTGCATATTTTGCAAGGGGCTACTACGGTATTTACAGAGGCGGGAACGTTTGTTGTACCACCTGAAAGAGCACTTTGGATTCCCAGCAATATGGAGCATCGGGGATCTTATCCGATTAAGACCAAGTTCAGGTCTCTTTATTTACGAGAGGACTGGTCAGTGCGGCTTTCTGATAAGCCTCTTGTCATTCAGGTGACGCCGTTATTGCGGGAGTTGATACAAGAACTTATGGCAGCGCCTCGGGATTATGCTCTTGATGGCCCGGTTGGACGTATTGCTCAGGTGATTGTTGATCAGTTGAAGAGCCTGCCGGACTCACCCTTGCAGTTGCCGATGCCTGTCAATCATGTGCTGCTCAAAGATTTGTGCAGGTCCATTCTGGCTCATCCTGCGCATCTGCCAAGCCTTGCTGATGCAGCGGAGCGAACGCGCATGTCTCAACGTACGTTTGAGCGTCGCTTTCAGGAAGAGACCGGGTGGAGTTACCGAAAATGGTGCGGGCAAGCGAAGTTGTTTCGGGCGTTGGAGCTGCTTTCGACGGGCCGAAGTGTAGGAGACGTGGCCTTTAAGCTGGGATATGAAGGGCCAAGTCCGTTTATCTCGCAGTTTCGCAAGGCATTTGGGACAACACCGGGAAAGTACTTTAAGACCTGATGGTTTAAGTGCCTGAACTGCAAGCCTTGATGAAGTCGCGCACTGGTTTTGCACTGCCTTTGAGGCTTACGTTGTAAGTGGCATGACCGCCCAGATTGATCCGCAATTCCCTGTCGAGCACCATCCTGTTCCATAGGGATGAGCCGTTGCTGAGAGTGAGCAGCGGAAGGGGTACGCCGGATTCTGGTTCCAGCGCGCTGCCAACGCCCACATAGCTTTCTGTGAAGCGGCGAGTGGCTAGTGAAATCAGAAGACTGTCACCCTGTTGGAGAGCTGGAACTGTTTGCTGAAACATGATTTCTATATCACCACTGCCGACAAGGCAGCGGGCGTAAAAGTCAATGTCATCGGTTTCTGGTACACCGTGGACCAGCACGGCCCCTCTGTTGTTGCTTTCTCCAATAGGAAGACCCGCAGCCCAGACATAGGGGGCATCAAAGCCTTCAAGGGGAGCTGGCTCTCTTGAGAAAACGTCTGGATTTAGCAGGAGGTCTTGTGTGATCGGATCGCTGTTTTGGCGATGAAAAACAAAGTGCTGGGCGGTTTTTCCTTTACGGCCAAGTGCGCAGGAGAAGTTGAATGGTACGTACAGTCCTTGTTCCTGATAGACCCCGCGACCAGCCAGTTTGTCACCCGTGCGTACCAGCACAGGTTTCTGGTTTTGCTGCCTGCTGTCGAAGGTGCCTAAGCCAAGGTAAACGACAGGCAACTCCATGAAGCTGTTCTTAGTCGCAATGATTTTGCTGCCAAGTTTGGAGCAAGCGCTTCGGGCTTGCCAGAGTGGCTCAGCTACACTGAGTGCTAAGTCATCGAGGGGGGCGAGCTGGCTGTTTTCCAAAGGGGGAAGATCTTGTATGACGACCTGTGTTGGTGGAGTTGCCTGTGGAGCAGTGCCATCTTGCTTGAGCTTGTAGTAACAAGCCTTTTGGGAGGATGGTGCAGGGTCGCCAAATACGCCAGTACGGCAGTGGACTTCTTCTTTAGCAGACCTTTCATAGAACGCACCCGGCTTGCCGAAGCGGACCATTGTTGGATATGGCAATTCACAAACCTGAAACTCCAGCGCACATTTGCGCCAGCCATCCTTCGTGAACTCAGGCAGTTGCGGAACTGAAATGATGTTTCCACCTGAATTTGCGGCTTTTATCTGCTTTTTTACTGAGGAAGAGCTTGCGCTGATAGTGGTTACAGTTTTGCGGCTGTAGGGCTTGTTGCTGACGTAAAAAATACCAGCACAGCCTTTGTCTGTCCAGATATGAGAGGGAGCAACGCCCCAGCTTTCGTTCAACTTACATAGAGCATTGGAGGTTTGACGCAGCAACTGAACATAATTGCGGTTGGCGTTTGAAATTGTGCATCTGGTGTAACTGGCGTTTTTTGATGCGCAGGCAACCACATTGGTTCCGTCCAGCCGATCTGGCATATTGGAAATGTGGTTGGCTGTTGAGGGGCGATGTGTTGGGTCAGAGCGATAAATATTTTCGCCTGCTGGTTGTCTTGTGACTGTGTTCGTCAGGCAATCGATGAACTCCTGACTATCGAGGGCTGCATTGGTTTTGTCCAGACAGCTTTCAATGATAAGCGGCGGAATGAGCTGGTTTAGCGGCGGCAAAGTTGCAGCATTTGCACTGACAACAAGGAAGGGTATCAAAAGGGCAGGGATACCAGAGGCTTTAAGTTTGTCTGGTTGCTCCACTAAGGATTTGATCACAGCTTGGCTCTCTCGGTTATGCGCAATCACTTATCAAGTGCTTTATTTCTTAACGCAACCAGCTTGCGTCCAGCTTAAAGCGTTGGATCCATGCTCAAAGGCGAGGGTACATTCGATCTGCTCAGATTGATTGAACATGCACGACCAGACTTACCATCTGCTCGTTTGTGAAGCCTAATGCGTTTTCCGGTTAGCGTACAAGCTCTTTCATTGCGCCATCCAATCCTTCCAGAGTAAGCGGATACATGCGCTGGTCGAGCAGCTCTCGCATCATACCGATGGAATGTGTGTAGTCCCAGTGCTGTTCTCGTACAGGATTAAGCCAGACTGCCTTTTGATAAAGGTCTGTGACACGTTTGATCCAGGTGTGCCCTGCTTCTTCGTTCCAATGCTCAACTGATCCGCCGGGGTAGGTGATTTCATAGGGACTCATGGATGCATCGCCAACAAAGATCACTTTGTAATCGCTTGGATATTTGTGCAGTACATCCATGGTGTTAATGCGCTCGGTGTGGCGGCGGTTGTTGTTCTTCCAGACGAACTCGTAAAGGCAATTGTGGAAGTAGAAGTATTCCATCACCTTGAATTCAGTTTTTGCAGCAGAGAACAATTCTTCGCAGACACGGATGTGATCATCCATTGAGCCGCCGATATCGAAGAACAGAAGCACTTTAACTGCGTTACGACGTTCCGGGCGCATGTGAATGTCGAGCAAACCTTTGTGGGCGGTGGATTTGATGGTGTTGTCCAGATCCAGCTCATCTGCGGCGCCTGTGCGGGCGAACTTACGCAGGCGCTTCAGCGCAACTTTGATGTTGCGGGTGCCCAGCTCAACCGTGTCGTCAAGGTCTTTGAACTCTCGTTTGTCCCAGACTTTGACTGCACGGCGATGACGGCTGCCATCCTGACCGATGCGTACGCCTTCCGGGTTGTAGCCGTAAGCACCAAAGGGAGAGGTGCCCGCGGTGCCAATCCATTTGCTGCCGCCCTGATGGCGCTTTTCCTGCTCTTCCAGTCGTTTTTTCAGTGTTTCCATTAGCTTTTCGAAGCCGCCCATGGACTCGATGAGCTTTTTCTCTTCTTCGCTTAAGTGTTTTTCTGCAAGCTTGCGGAGCCATTCCTCTGGAATTTCTGTGGCAGGAACGTCGCTCATCAGGTCCAGCCCTTTGAACGTGTTGCCGAAAACTCGGTCGAACTTGTCCAGATTGGCTTCATCCTTTACCAGCGTGATGCGGGCAAGGTAGTAGAAGTCTTCTACGCGCTTATAAGCGAGATCAGCATCCAGCGCTTCCATAAGCGTTAGATATTCGCGTACGGATACGGGCAGGCCTGCGGATTTTAGCTCTTCGAAAAACTGAATAAACATGAGGCAACACTAAGCGAAAGGTCTGTGTCGTGTCGAGTGTGCAATCTAAGACCTTCGGACACATCTGGCTTTAACCCTGTGTATTTAGAGTCAGTAAGGGCCTCTTGCCCAATCGATTGCTTTGGCGAGGTGCAACTCCACAAATTCACTTTTGCCCTCCCGGTAAGCTTCCGCATCTCCCTCAACTGAATGGGCTGTCTGCTTCTTCAAGTGTGCATATTTCTCGCGTACTTCCGGGTGCGCTTTCAGGTAATCGCGGAAAGTGAGGTGGCGATAAACGTTTGGATCGCCAGTTTTGAAAGCGTGGAGGTGATGGGTACGGTTATCTCCGCTCTTTTCAAAATAGCGCCGTCCTTCGATACCGTACTCACCTCTGGCTACATAGCCCAGATTAATCAGCTTTGCTGTTTGTGCATCTAAGGCATCAATATCGGTCACTTCCAACAGGATATCGATAATTGGTTTTGCAGCGAGATCGGGAACTGCTGTACTGCCAATATGGTGTATGTCTTCTACAATATCTCCGAGAAGTTCGCGCAGGATATGCTGT
Source organism: uncultured Pseudovibrio sp. (assembly GCA_947496145.1). Classification (GTDB taxonomy): domain Bacteria; phylum Pseudomonadota; class Alphaproteobacteria; order Rhizobiales; family Stappiaceae; genus Pseudovibrio. The sequence continues at coordinate 171,958 of CANMBS010000004.1, read as the reverse complement.
TCCTGATTGAAATCCTCCTGCCACTGCTTGTCTGCATCAACAATAGTGGCTTTTTGCGTGCTCATGGTGCGGCCTCAATCCTGTTCGTCGCTCATGCGCGATTATATCACGAGACAAATCGTTGTGTTGGTGTGAGCTGGATCTTGATTAATCCTGTTTTACATCAGAATCTGGAGCGGATTTTGTTATTTCGCTCATAAGTTCGCTTAGGGATGGGCCATTGCTGGCAATAAATGGAGCTGGACGACAGGTCTGGATAGCTGCAACGCCGATGCGGGCGGTAAGGAAACCATTTACAAGCCCTTCACCCAGACGAGCGGATAGTTTTGCCGCAAGACCCTGACCGATGAACTGCTCCAGTAAACTATCACCTGCCGCCATTCCGCCAGTTACGGCAAGATGAGCGGCAACGTTTCTTGCCAGACGCCAGAAGCCAAATGCACCGGGGCGCGCGCCATATAAACGCGAAACACGACGAACGATGCGCAGGTTTTCGTAAAGCACGATGAGGATATCGACGATTGCACGGGGGGAAAGAGCGGTGACCACTGAAACGCGCTTAGCGCTTTCCATGACAATCAAACGAGCACGGGCATCCAGTGGGACCATGAGTTCCCGCTCAGCTAGTTTGACCAGATCTTTCCCATCTATGATTTCTTGCATATGCCCTTTAAGCAGGGAGCGCCCATGGGCCGTTTCCGGACGATCAGTGTAAAGCTCCATGAGCTTTTGCAGGGCTGCGCGGGCTTCTTTGTCGCTGTCATTGTCTGCGGCGGATTGCAGATCATCGCGGATATGGTCTATTTGCTGCAATCGAGACAAGGCACGCCATTCTTTAATGAATAAGCCGGCAATGCCAAGGAAAGCGAGGGCTGTTAGTCCAACGGCTGTCCAGCCTAACCAGTCATACCGCGCAAACAGGTCTCTGATCAGGCCGTCAATCGCAAGCCCGATTGCAAGAGAAACCAGACCGCCGCCACCTATGGCAATGATTTTACTCCAGCGACTTGTTGCAGGTTCAGGTTCTGGTGCAACTCTGTTGGCGAGTTGCGGCAGAGTGTTATCTCTTTCCTCAGAGACAATGGTTTCTGAGGAAAGAGATTCCTGAGTGAATTCACTTTCCAGCCGAACGGAAGTGTCGTCCAGCTTAAATGCTTTAGGTGCGCGCCGGGTTTTTTGAGGTTTTGGTTTTTCAGTCATGCCAGCTTGTCTCCCAGCAAAAACTCCAGTGCGCTATCCAGCCGGATATGTGGTAGTGAAAGGGTCAGCCCTTCAGCTGTTCGTTCCAGTTTTGGGGGCCGAAAGCGAACGTATTTCAGGATGGTTTGGTCTTCCGATGCTTCGGTTTCCTGGTTTGCTGAAAATAGTGTGCTCAGATCATCTGGCAGATCGCCGGGAAAGATTGCGGCTTCCTCTTGTCCATCAAAACGGATATCAGCGATTGTTTCGTCAGGCATGGGGGTGCCCAGCAAAGCTGGTGTTTCTGCGCCATTGTGATGAACCGTCGCCTGCCTTGTTGCCCGCACTGAGGCAAGAGCGAGAGTTTCGACTGACGCACCGGAGAACTCGGCTCTGTTGATAGCCTTCTCAACCAGCTGTTTGAGTAGTATCTCAAGGTGATCGTGATCTTTCCTGCGCAGATGGTCTGCTTTTGTTGCCGCGAACAGGATGCGATCAATCTTGCGAGAGAGGATGGAGAACAGCCAACTGGATTTGCCCGGCCTAAAGGCCCCCAGAATTTCGGAGAGTGCATTGCTCAGGTCGTCGAGAGCTTCAGGGCCTGCATTTATGGCGGTCAGAGCATCAACCAGCACAATTTGCCTATCAAGTTTGGCAAAGTGATTTTTGAAGAAAGGGCGAACAATATGCTTGCGATACGCCTCATAGCGTCGCTCCATCATAGCTAACAGGGTACCTGTTTTAGGTTTTGTGTGTATGCTACCTAAATCTAGCGGAGCGAAGGTGAGGGCTGGTGTGCCTTTCATATCTCCGGGCATGAGGAAACGTCCAGGAGGAAGCATGGAGAGTGCGTTCTCCTCCTCTCGGCAGCGGCTCAGATACGTGGTGAATGTTGTTGCTAGTTCTTTTGCAATCTGCTCTGAGAATTCCTCATGCAAGCTGTCTTGGTAGCGTGTGAGCGTTTTAAGGAAGTCTGCGGACAGGTCAGGCCGTGCCTTCGCGCGTTTGAGAGCCTCTGCGGAAAAACGGCGGAAGTCTTGTCTGAGTAATGCAAGGTCCAGAAGCCATTCGCCTGGATAATCGACGATATCAAGATGCAGTTTGCCCCCGCCTAAATGTTTGCTCAGGAAGGTGGCGGACTCGTATTCAATGGTCAGTCGTAACTCAGAAATCTGATGCGTCGATTGGGGCCACAGGCGTTCTTTTGTGAGCGTGTCTATATGCTGCTCGTAGTTAAACCGAGGAACATTGTCATCTGGCTGTGGTTGGAGGCAGGCGCGGGCAAGGCGTCCTGTTCCAGCAACTTCCAGCAGAGGTAGCCTGCCTCCAGCAATCAGATTGTGAACGAGGGCGGAAATGAAAACGGTTTTACCCGATCGTGCTAAGCCAGTGACCCCTAGTCGAATGGTTGGGGTTGTCAGGTCAATTGCGGAATCGGTTAGGTTGTCTAATGCTGTTTGAGCATCAGACAGGGCTAGCTTTGCATTTTTAAGTAATGAATTCAGTTGGCTCACAGATCATCCTCCAACGAATGATGTGGTGCGCTCATTGGAGGAATGCAATCATACGGGAGTCAGTATTTGCGAAGAATCCCAAGTTTTGTGGGTCAGGAGTTGGAAACCGCCTGAAGATGTCTGGGTTGGAAGAATGAAATGATCCGCCCTTGTCGGCGCTCAATTTCTGACCAGCGATGTTCTTCAAAGTCAATAACTGCCAGTGCGCCCGTGGGGTATTTGGTATCCATTTGACGGATGAGTTCCGGATTACCTTTTCCAGATAGTTGGAGCGCGGTATCCTGAATGGCAGTATTGTGTCCAACCAGCAAAAGAGTGTCGTAACCGCCACCAAATGCACGGATAGCGTCGATGTAATCCCCCTCACTGGAGTTATAAAGATCGCGAAGGAGCTGGATACGGGTGTCGTTGCGCAGGTGAGGCATAATTTCCATGAGGGTTTGCCTTGTACGCAACGCAGTTGAACATAAAATCAGTTTTGGATGAAGCTGGTGCTGGTGGATATGAGATGCAACGCTCGCTGCTGCTTTCCAGCCGCTGGAATTCAGGGAACGATCATGATCGTGAGCACCCTCATCGCTCCAGTCAGATTTTGCGTGACGCAACAGCATTAGTCGAAGCATTTGTTGTCCTCCAGATATACGTCATTACTTTGTCTTCCTAAGAGATAGGAATGTTCTGAATTGTATTTATGCTGCTATGCAATATTGCGATGCAGCAATTATTGATGGAGTTGCTTTGAATTTTACTTGCTTGTGTCAATTTGAAGACTACAAGGTTTTGTTTGAATTGAAAAGAGAATAGTATTCCCCCAATAGTGTGGGGTTTTTATGTTGTTTCTTCTAAAATTAATATGCGTTCTGCGTGCAATTTTATAGTGGGTAGCTTCCGTATCAGTTCGATGCCTGCATTTGCAGGGTGCAGTGAACATCCTGCAATGTTCATCATTCAGGTTGCTGCGAAAATGCTGCTGACATAAAGCAGTTCGCGTTTAAGCTGAAACGCTTGATCTGCTTTAGCTTTTGTTTTTGCGTATCTTTATCTGAAAACCGGTATCCACTTTTTTAGAGATACGCTTTAGTTATTCAGTTCTGCTGGTATTTTTGAGCTTCAATGCTGATCGCAAGCTTTTTAAACCGGGTCCTGATTGCTTCTAATAATCTGATTGGCAGATCTCCCGGGGCGGATATCCAGAGTGTATAATCTGCGGTGTTGCCAGTGTAGCTGACAAAGGTTTCTATGCGATCAGGCCCGATGCCTGCTCCCGTCTGGAATGTCACGTTACTTTGAGAGGTTTGGGTCTGAAGGGGTGGGAACTGACTTTTCTGATACCCGTTTTTGAAGCTGCGGATGAGCTCAGTGGCAGTGCCTTTCGCATGGCGGCGGAATATAACTGTAATACCTCCGCCCTCTGTTTCATAGATGCAGCCGATACCGAGTTCCTTCATGTCTGGTACCAGACCAGACCTTGAAAGTTTGCCAATGTAGTTTGGGCAAAGCATGCCTGTGAAATGGGTCAGAGCATCAATATCCTTGCGCCATCCATTGTGCAGGGTGTGCGGCTGGTACAGAAGGCTCTCAGAGATTGTGTTGTTGGCAGCACCGACGGAAGCTGACAGCAGGCTTATTGCTGAGGCGATGCATATGCTAAACAGGCATTTTGCTCCGCTTTTCATGCTGTGCTGGCTTAGCGATTTTTTGTTTTTTTGTTTTTTCATTATTAAACCAGCTCAGCCTGATTTAGCGACGGTTCATGAACGCAAGGCGTTCGAAAAGATGGACATCCTGCTCGTTCTTTAACAGTGCGCCGTGCAGTGGCGGAATAATTCTTTTACTCTCGGTTTCCCGAAGGGTTTCTGGATCGATGTCTTCGTTTAAAAGTAGTTTAATCCAGTCGAGCAGTTCAGAGGTTGATGGCTTTTTCTTCAGTCCCGGAAGGTCGCGTAAATTATAAAATGAGTTAAGTGCTTCTTTAAGAAGCCGATCTTTGATGTTGCCGAAATGGACATTCACGATCTCAGCCATGGTTTCAGCATCTGGAAACTTGATGAAGTGGAAGAAACAGCGGCGCAGGAAGGCGTCTGGAAGGTCTTTTTCGTTATTGGAGGTAATGATCACGATTGGCCGTTGCTTTGCCTTGATAGTTTCGCCGGTTTCGTAAACGAAGAACTCCATGCGGTCCAGTTCCTGAAGCAGGTCGTTCGGGAACTCAATATCTGCTTTATCCACTTCATCAATAAGCAGCACAGGGCGCTCTTTCATTTCAAATGCGGTCCAGAGTTTGCCCTTGCGGATATAGTTGCGAATGTCTTTTACACGCTCATCGCCCAGCTGGCTGTCACGCAGGCGGGAAACGGCGTCATATTCATAAAGACCCTGTTGTGCTTTTGTTGTTGACTTAACATTCCACTCCAGAAAAGGAACTTTGAGGCTGTCAGCGATTTCCTGCGCCAAAACGGTTTTACCAGTTCCGGGCTCTCCTTTGATCAGCAGGGGGCGCTCAAGAGTAATTGCTGCATTAACTGCAATCCGAAGATCTTCTGTGGCAACGTATTGGGAGGTCCCTACAAATTTCATCGCTAAATCCTGTTTGAATGTCGAGATTTGGCGAAAACACTAATCTCTCAATAAGCAATGGGCAATCCCTGCCGGGTGCACCATTGGACTTATCTTGGGAAGTGATAGGATGCGGGCTCTTTTATTGCGCTGGGAATTATGTGCCGGGTGATCTGTCTAAATTGCCGGGCAGGGCGGCAATATTTATAATTAATAAGTAGTTAAAATTTTATCCTATTGATATTGCTTGGCTATTTATGTTGGTTGTGTTGGCATAAATGTTGCTTGAGTCTCCGTAAAATCTGCGCCTGATCAGGCGTTTTTGAGTTTTAGGTGGGTTCTATGAGTATTTATGGTGCAATCAACTCTGCAACGACTGGTTTGGATGCTCAGTCTAAAGCGTTGGAGAATATTTCCGGTAACGTAGCGAACTCTTCGACTGTTGGTTACAAACGCCTGGATACCAGCTTTTCTGACCTCGTCGCTGGGAATGGTAGCAGGCAGAGTGAGCAGGTTTCTGGTACCGTGATGGCTACATCACAAGCTACAAACTATCTCACCGGTGATATCCAGCCCGCAGATCGTAGCACTTATATGGCGATTAAAGGTCCAGGTTACTTTCTCGTGACAAATCAGGATGGTTTGACGCAGCAGCCGCCGGAGAGCTTCTATACACGAGCCGGTGATTTTAAACTTAATACGGATCGGTATCTCGTTAATACAGCAGGTTATTTTCTGCAAGGGTATCCAATTAATCCAGCGACGGGCGCTGTCGGAGACCGGGCAGAGCCAATCAATATTTCAAGTGCTCAAATGCCTGCACAAGCTTCGACGCAGTTCGAGTATAAAGCCAACTTACCGTCTACTCCCAGCACCAACCGATTTGATCAGAATATTCCTAACTCTCAATACGTTGATTTGAGTGTCTTTGGTAAGGCGCATGAGCAGTCAACCCCGGTGTTGACTGATGGCACGACGCTCCTGACTGCCTCGCAGAAACTCTCTGAGGCAACACAGTTTAACGATGATGATGAAATAAAGTTCAAGTTGGGTGATGCCAGTGAGGTTACATTCACAGTTGGTGATATGACCGTTCAGGAGTTGCTGGACAAGTTAAACGGTATGCACGGTGTTACTGCTTCTCTGGAGACATCTGGTGCGATTAAAATTTCATCTCTGGATAAACTGACGATTGATCAGGACGCCAAGACTGCCCCCCCACCTTCCCCGGGTGCTGTAATCGATCTGGACTTTGCTCCGAAGCCATTGGAGACTGGTGGGACCGTTAATCGTAATGTGGTGACTAAAGATAAGGAATATGACTTTTTACAATCTACGCTTAGTGGGGGGGAGGAGACGCTATACGATAAAAACGGCACTCCCGTGGGCGTTGAATTGCGTTGGGCGCTCAACGCCGAAAATAACTGGACACTTTATTACCAATCTGATCCTAAGGCAACAGGCAATGACGTTGCCTGGAAGGCTATTAGTGATATGACGTTTGATGCTGCTGGTGTTTTGACTTCACCGGCGTCGGGTGTTGTGGAGATTCCTAATCTTTCTGTGAATGGTCTTGATCTTGGTAGTATCGATTTCAAATTTGGTGCCAATATTACACAATACGAAGGTAAGGTAAGTGGAAGCCAAATCTCAGATCGTGAAATTTCTCAGAATGGTTTTGCTGCTGGTCTTTTTCAGGATATTTCCATCGATCGTGATGGCAATGTGGTCGCGCGATACAGCAACGATAAGTCACAGAAGCTTTATAAAATCCCGATTGCAACGTTTTCTGCCGAGCATGAGTTGCAACGTGTGGATGGTGCTGCATTTTCTGAAACACCAAGCTCGGGTGAAGCCAGTTTCCGAGGTGGTGGGGAAATTCAGGGCAAAGCACTTGAAAGTTCAAATGCTGATATTGCGAAGGAATTTTCAAAGCTGATTATTACGCAGCAGGCCTATTCTGCTAACTCTAAGGTTCTTTCTACTGCAAACCAAATGTTGGATTCGGTCCTTAATATTGTAAGGTAGTATTTGTAATGGGGCAGAAAGTGTTCTGCTCCATCGCTTTGGGGAGTACAGGGTATGGGGCTCGGATCTGCTCTTAGTGCGGCGATGTCGGGATTGTCGTTCACACAAGCACAGCTGAATGTGACGTCTAAGAATATCGCAAACGCGAATGTTGATGGATACACATTAAAAACGGTTGTAGGCACAGAGCTTTACAATGGTCCGAACTCTGCGTCTTCGGTATTGACCAATCAGGTTCAACGACAAGTGAATACTCAGTTGCAATCTGCCTACTGGGAGAGTTTGAGCGAGACATCTTATGCAACGAAGTACAACGAGTATGTAAAGCAACTGGACCAGATCTTCGGTAAGGTTGGTGACAGCTCTTCCATTCCGAGTTTGATGAATGATTTCACAGGTGCACTGACTTCGTTGGCAACCGACCCTAGTTCCCAGAGTGCACAAAAAGTTGCTGTGAGGTCTGCTGAAGAACTGGGCCGGTCGATTAATACATCTGCTCAGAAAACGCAGGAACTGCGGCGCAGTGCAGATGCGAGCATTGCAGATGATGTTGACGCCATTAACTCCACATTGAAAAACATTGAGCGTTTAGAGGATGAAATTATATCTGAGCGCTCTGCGGGTCGTGAGGTTACACATCTACAAGACCAGATGGATCGGCAATTAGAGACGCTGACTGAAAAGATAGACGTAGAGATTAAGCAGGATGGTGACGGAAAGCTTAACATCTCTACAAAAGCTGGGCTGACACTTTATAATGATCATGCTTCAGAGTTGCAGTTTACGCGCACACCTGGGCTTGGGCCTGGTGTTGAGGGCCAGTCTGTAAAACTGGAAACGCCTTCCGGGGCGGTCATGGATTTTGGCCGTTCTGATTTGAAGGGCGGTAGTATCAGCGCTTCACTGGAGTTGCGTGATAAAATCTTACCTGAAACTCAGGCGAGGCTGGATGAACTGGCAAGTCAGATGGCTTTGTCGCTTTCTCAGCAAACCGTTGTAGGTCAAGCTGCTGATAATGGAAGTGCGCTGCCTGCCGCGAAAGGATTAAGCGTTGATACCTCTGATCTGAAATCTTCAGGCGATAAGATCGAGATGGAATACACGGTCAATGGGGAGACACGAAAGGTTTCTTTTGTTGCCGTTAAGGACCCGAGCTTGTTGCCACTTTCGGCAGATGTGACGGCAGATTCCAATGATACGGTGCATGGAATCGTTATTCCAGCTGATGCGGCCTCCATGCAAGCTCAGATTGCAGGTGCGCTTGGTTCTGGTTTTGATGTTTCTGTTGATGCAGCCGGCGAGCTTAAGGTCTTGTCGCCAACGACACCTGGCGCCGTTGAAATTACTGGGCTTACCGCAAAAAATACGCGCACAGTCACAGCAGCAGATGGCTCGGAACTCCCTCTGTTTGTTGATGCTAAGGATGGTGGTATCCCATATACTGGCGCTCTTGAAGACGGTGGTCAGAAGGCTGGTTTTGCGCAACGTATTGTTGTTAATCAGGACGTGATTGATGATCCAAGCCTTCTTGCTGGCGAAAAAGGGAAGCAGAGTTCTGAGCGTGCGAACCTGTTGAAAGACAGGCTGATGAAGGCCGAGTACACCTTTTCTCCAGATACTGGAATTGGTGCGAAGAATGCTCCTTATGTTGGGACGATTTCGAATTTTGGAGTTGAGACTGTTGTAAAGCAAAGTCAGATTGCAAGTGCTGCAAGTTCTGCTGAAACTAACTCTAAAACAGTCACCAGCATTGCTAAGAACGCCTACGAGAACAGCTATAAAGTGGATGTTGATAGGGAGCTTGTGAAGCTCTCTGAGTTAGAAAACGCTTACGCTGCAAACGCTCGGGTTCTCACCGTTATCGATGAAATGTATGACACACTCCTTAGAATATAAGAGTGCTGCTTCAGGGATTGGTTTAGATAAATGACTAGTATCGGATATTCCCCTTCTCATAGTTACATGCTGGAACTCCTGACACAGCAAAGATCGACACTGAATGACAAGACAATACAGCTCTCTTCGGGTTTGAAGTCGCAAACGTACGGCGGGATCAGCTCAGACGCCCGAACTGCGCTGGAGTTGCGCCGGGAAGTTTCTGAAATTGAACTTTATGAAGACAGCAATTCCATAGCGAGTACGCAGTTGGAGATGATGGGCAACTCTTTAGAGTACATGGAAAAAATACGCTCGGAGAGTGTGAGCACGATTGATGGGAATGACTATACGTTCACAACCGGAGGACAGACGACAAGCCAAAGTTCTACGCAGATTATGTTGAGTGAGACCATCGCGCAGCTCAACTCTGAAATGAATGGCTATTATCTTTTTGGAGGGAAGGACGCTACGCAGCCACCGGTGGTCTCATTTGACACGATCATGAATGGTAGCAACGATGGGAAGATGGGCCTTAAGGAACTTATGGGGCGCTATGAGAATGCGCAGCTGGGGACTTCCGAGAATGGGCGTTTGAACTCAAGTGTTACCAGTCCAGCGGGTGTTCCAACGCTTACGCTCCAGCAGGACAATGTTGAAGGCTTTGGTTTCAAAATCAATTCAGTTTCTGCATCCTCTGCTGATGTAACCACTGGTGTCGTGCCTGAGGATCTTTCTGATCCAGCGAATCCAGAGGGTAAAAAAGCGAGCTTTGCTTTTACTGATACGCCAAAAGTGGATGATACTGTTGAGGTGGAGCTTGAGCTGCCAGACGGGAGCAAGAAAGTTGTAAAGCTAACCGCTACAGATGATCCTGAAGCAGGAGAGGGGACATTCCTGATTGGGACTGGTGCTGACCCTACCCTTGAAAGTGCGCAGAATGCGCAGGCTGCCCTGGATAAAGCCATTGGCAAGCTGGCTAAGACGGATTTAAAGGCAGTTGCGGATGTGCAGGCTGGTAAAGAGTTTTTTGGTAATCATGGACGCGCTGACCCTGCTCCAAAGGTGCCCAAAGCGGATGGTTCCGGATACGAAACCGGCACGGATTTATTGGTAGAATGGTATACTGGCACCAAGAATTCTGAGAATCCACGCGGGGACAAGGTCGTCCAGATCGATGACAATGTCCGGGTGGAATACGGTGCGCGGGCCAACGAAAAAGCTTTTTCAGAGCAGCTCCAGAATATGGCAGTGTTTGTTGCTGCTGATTTTAATGCGAAAATACCTGATAATGCGGAAAGCGAAGCGACTGCGAAGGCCTATTATGCTGCCTTGGCAAAAAGAAGCGATGATGCTTTGTCTGTCGCTGGAGATCGAAATTCAGGTGTTAAAAGCGTAGCAACTGAAATAGCTGTTGTGAACACTACCGTGAAACGCACCGCTGAGCGGCAGAAACAAGAAGTGCTGACCTATAAGAACATGCTGACCGGGTTGGAAAACGTTGACAAAAACGTAGTTGGGACTGAAATTGCGGTGCTGCGCACTGATCTGGAAGCTTCTTACAAAGCGACCTCTATACTCTTGAATTTGAGTATGGTTAATTATTTGAAATAAAAAGGAAAAGCCTCAAAAGAGAGGCTTTTTTGCATTAGACGTTCGTTGTTTGGCCACGTAAGCCAGCAGCAACAGACTTGTTGATATTGATCATGGTCTCAAGAGCAACAGGTTCTTCTCCGCCCATCATTTCAAGCGTTCTGTTGAAGATGAACAAGGCAAGATTTGCGATGTTGTTTTGCAAGTCTAATGGGAGTTCGCTGTATTCGGCAGTGGCTTCGGTTACGAAAATTGTCCAGAGCGTCCGATTGAAAATGAGGGCGTCATTTCGTTCTTCAATTGTGACAGTATCCCACTCTCGTTGCAGCATTGACAAGCGGGCAGCTGCTTTCATCAGAGCTTCAGCTTCCAGTGCTCTTGGGTCTGCTGAGGCCGAGGTGGTCGCGGACTGCTGATATGCCTGAGTTGCTTGTTGATACATGACTTATCAAAGTCCTTTCATATTCAATCAGTTTTCTCGCGAGTTTTAGAGCGCGGTACAGATCTTCTCGCAGTATTGCAGCACTGATGTCGGCGATCAGCTCGTGTGTGCTGGGGGCGGCTTGCAGGACTTGATTGATCACATCAAAATACTCTTTTTGAGTGATGGTAATATCCTGCTTTAAATACATGACCTGAACAGCAAGATAGACCTGCTGAGCCATGGTACTGGCGTCTTCTGGCAGAAGGATATCTTTCTCGCGGAGAATAGGTGCATCACCTTGAATGAAAAAGCGTGCACGTTGCTTATCGTTGGTGATAAGTGTTTCACCTACAATCAGTTTTTCTCCAGGTTTCAACTCTACCTTCAGTGCCATACTGCCTCCTTAAAAGCACTATTGACTATGATGGCAACCAAAGTGTTAATCCAATTAAAATTTAGTGGTTATTCAACGAAATATTTTAGATCTGTAAGTCGAGCGTTACTTGTTGCCAATTGGACTGAATTTTGATTCTTTTGATGCAAAGGTGCGGCTTGCAGTTTGGTTGCTCTAACGTCAGGCAGAATGTGCACAGATAACATTTAGAGGTGCGTGTAACTACCTGCTCCTCGTAAGTGGCTGAAATATTTGATTTGCTAGTGATGTGTCGCAGTCCTGATAATCTCCCATCTACAATTGCTAGTTTATTAAAGCGTTGTTAACACGTTCCCTCTTTACTCGCAGGACGGGTAATTGTACTCAATTAATACTCAGTGATTTTAGCTGAGTTCTGACCCAGGATGGGTCATTGATACTCCTAGAAGGGACTACATTATGTCTGATATTACACTCACCGCATCAGTGCGTTCCAACCTGAGCACACTTCAGAGCACGGCTGCTCTGATCGGTCAGACACAAGAGCGTCTTGCTTCCGGCAAAAAGGTTAACTCCGCTCTCGACAATCCGAATTCGTTCTTTACTGCGTCTAATTTGAATTCGCGTGCATCTGATCTGAGCAATCTACAGGATGATATCGGTCAGTCGGTTTCCACTCTTGAAGCTGCTGATAAAGGTATCAAGGCTATTGATAAGTTGCTTGATGCGGCGAAAGGTAAAGCGAACCAGGCGTTGCAGACTAAGGATACTGATACACGCGCTAAGTATGCTGCTGAATACAATGAGTTGCTTACTCAGATTGAAGATGCTGCAAAAGATTCTGGCTACAAGGGCAAAAACCTTCTTGGTGGAGATGGGAACGACCTGAAAGTTAAGTTCAACGAAGATGGTTCTTCTGATTTGAATATTAAGGCTGTTGATTATACAGACCTTGATTCAGAGGATTCTTCTTTCAAGCTTGAGAGTATTGGTGCTTCCGTAAAGTCTCAGGAAGAGGTAGCCTTTGATAATAATATTGTTGAGCTGGGTCTTGGTGCAGAAAAGTTCAAAGGAACAATCTCAATTGCTGCTGTAAACAGCCGGACAGATAGTCTTGTCGGGGTTGAAAGCCTTGCATCAGGTGATGACCTAACAATTAACGTCAACGGTGATTCTCATGTATTTAAAATTGGAACCGATGGCGACACGATAGAAGACCTTGCTCGGTACCTCAGTGATATTGATGGTGTTTCAGCATCTGCAAGTTTGGATGGTAACCTTAAGATCTCGTCAGATAGTGCAATCACCCTTACACCTCCTACAGGTAAAGGTGCTAGTTTTAGTGGTGCTGCAATTGATGCCGGGACGCTAGTAGGTGGTACCGTCCTTTCCAGTCTGGATGGATTTGCTGATGGGGACGCAATTACTTACAAGGCCGAAAATGGCGAGGAAAGATCCTTTAAAATTGAGGGTGGCAAAACAGTAGATCAACTTGCGGCAGCCCTTCGAAGCGCTGGAAACGTTGAAACACTGGTCGCGGGAAACCGACTGCAAATTGATGCCAATGATGTTGATCTGCAAATCGGTTTCCGTCAGGGTTCTGATAATTCCACAACCGGTGCTGAGCTTGGCACAGGTAAAGGTGTAACCGTTAATAAAGATACTCAGGCGCAAGCGCAGCGTGATGGCAGTGGTTGGGGAGATGATAGTCTCATCGAAGCGTCCCTTGACCAAGTGCGTCAAGCTCAGCTGGATCTTCGTGCGCAGGCTTCTACCTTTGGTACGAATATGACTGTTGTGACCAACCGTCAAAACTTCACTGCTGACATGATCAACACACTGCAGACTGGTGCGGGTAAGTTGACGCTTGCAGATACAAACCTGGAAGGTGCTAATCTGTCTGCTCTGAATACTCAGAACCAGATTGCTACTTCTACTCTTGCTCTGGCAACTCAGGCTAATCAGTCTGTGCTGCAGCTTATCCGATAAGCTTCTTTTTTACAGAACTGGACTTTGGAGAACGCGCTCTTTTGGGGCGCGTTTTTCTTTGTCTGGTATGGGAATGAGGAGACTGTTTGGGCTTGCGCTGAAAAGTGCGTTGTTTTGCGTTGATCGGGTGTTTTGTGCGTTGCTTTGTTAAGTCAGGGATCAGGCACACAAAAAAAGAGCCTTGCAGCGGGGGCAGCGAGGCTCATGAGGTTTTGATGGTGTTGAGACGCGGGCAGGTGATGTCGCTTATGCGGCGTGCTCCTGCTGGGCGGGTTCTGGTTGAGCTTGTTTGGCCTGATAGGCAGCTTCATCGGTGTTCTTTGCTTCACCGCCCAAGCTGCGCTTTTCCTGCATTTGGATGACTTCATCTACGAAGGCACGAATGCGGCGGGCGGTTTGTGATGGCAATTCGTAGATTACCTCGCCTTCCGGTTCTTGCTTAAGGGAATAGATGAATTCCTTTGTCTCTTCGTCATAGTCGTAACCGCGAACAACACGAGATTCCTCGTCACCTGACTTTGAGGGCTGGACGCCTAATCGCGAGTCCGACTGGAAAGACTTGTCAGAGGCCGTTGGGTTTTCCGAGGACTCTGAAGAAGCCGTGACAGCGCGGGCGGCTGACAATTCGGTCTTAATCTGCTCGCTCTCTGATTTTACAGGGGCCGCTTGAGTTGTCAGCGACTGATGCAAGAGTGTTGGTCTTTGTGCGACGATTTCCATGTAGTCCCCCACGTTTTTTACATGGAGACAATTTTATCGGGAACTTTCTTAAAAAATATTAATATTAACGATGTGAATTTAATAAAGCTTTAGTGAAATTGTGCTGAAAACCGCACAAACATGCCCTTTTTGTATGACGTGTCCTGTGGGTTTTCAGGGTTATTCGTTAATATGCACGACTAATATAGTGTGGGTTAGAGAGTTTGGTTAACTGCGATGCCCTGCGCAGATTTCTGCGGTGTGGTCATGACGCCGTTTGCTGTGTAACCCTTTGTTTTTAATTGGGAACCTACTGCTTTAGCAACGGTTTCTATCACGTTGTCTGTGACTGAACGTGCCGTTGAGACAACTTGCAGATTGGTCTGCAGTATGGGTCTTAAATTGCCATGCCGCTCTCGCATACGTTGTATGGATTCCGGGGCAAGGTTACCCAGTGCGATAGCGTTCTCGCTGGCTAGCCGAATGCCTGAAAGATAGCTTTCAATAGCTGCATTCTTCTTTGGTGCAACTGTGGGTAACTCTGAAATTTGTCCATCCCGAAGTAATTCTGTTTCTGCTTCGATGATGCTGACGAGGTTATCCATTGCGGTTTCAAGTCGCTCGCAAAAGACTTCAGCTTGCGTCTGTGTCTGGATAGGTTCTTCCTTGAACGATACAGTACTATGAACAAGATCAGTGTCGTGCTGGGTTGTCATGCTGAGTTCTCTTGCAGTTCTAAGAGTTGTGAGTGGACAGAAGCAGCAATACCGATGCCACCAGATTGTGACAGGTTGTTGGCATACTCATTAATCAGCATGGATTTCCATGCATCTGAGCCTTCTGCGCTTCCATAGGTTCCGCCGTCTTCCAGACCTGTAAACATATTCTGGAGCATTTCATTTAGGAAGACAGCTTCGAATTCCTTTGCCTTCTCCATAAGAGGGTCTTTGGGAGCGCTGGCTGTTTTAGCAAGGTCCGCCTGTGCTTTTGCACTTGATATGAGGCTGCTGGATGTTGCCAGAGGGCTGGCGGGTAGCTGGGCTTGTGGAAGCATCAGAGTACCTCAATTTCTGCCTGTAAGGCGCCTGCGGCTTTGATTGCCTGAAGGATGGAGATGAGATCTCTTGGGCCGATGCCCAGAGCGTTCAGACCATCTACCAATTGTTGCAGCGTAATCGTTTCGCTCACCATTGCAAGCTGACGGTTGTCTTCTGTCACCTGCACGTTTGAGCGTGGCACTGCTGCTGTCTGGCCACCTCCAAATGGAGCGGGCTGAACCACCTCGGGAGACTCTGCAATTGTAACGGTCAGGTTACCTTGTGCGACAGCTACGGTGGAGACTTTTACCTGCTGGCCCATGACGATAATGCCAGAGCTTTCGTCGATGACGATTTTGGCTGGCAGGTCTGGTTCGACAATGAGCTGCTCGATATCGGTGATCAGGTCTACGATGTTGCCGTCAAACTGTTTTGGCAGGGTGAGGCGAACGGTTGCGGGATCGAGCGGCTCTGCGGTTGGCAGGCCGATGATTTCGTTAATGGCAACGGCGATACGGCGAGAGGTGGTGAGGTCCGGGTTGCGCAAAGACAGGCGGATTGAACTGAGGGAGGACAATTTGAACTCGACCTCACGTTCTACCAGCGCGCCATTTGCGATACGTCCTGAGGTTGGAACGCCCCTTACGACTGATGCAGCGTCGCCCTGTGCGGCAAAGCCTGCAATTGTCAGCGGGCCTTGTGCGATCGCGTATGCTTCGCCGTCAGCGCCCATAAGCGGGGTTACCAGCAGCGTGCCACCCTGAAGATTGGTTGCATCACCCAGAGCGCTCACAGTCACGTCGATGCGCGTTCCTTGCGTTGTGAATGCGGGCAAATTGGCTGTCACCATAACTGCGGCGGTGTTGTCTGTGTCCAGATCAGCTTCATTGGTGTTTACGCCAAGGCGTTCAAGCATGGCCTGCAAAGATTGCCGGGTGAAAGGGGATGCATTTAAGGAATCGCCAGTGCCCTGAAGGCCGACAACAAGACCATAGCCAATCAGCTGGTTGTCTCGAATACCTTCAAAATCAGCAATATCCTTGATCCTTGAGGCTGCGTTCCCCTGAAAGGTCGCGCCAACAAGAACGATGGATGCCGCAATAGCGATTCTAATGAATTTACTGAGTGAACGCATCGGTACCTGACTACAGAATTTTATTTGCGTTAAGTATGCGAATTTCGTGCCAGTTGTGTGGCATGAGAGACTTTGTGCTAGTCTATTGAAAATAAACACTATTATTGGTAGGGGTGGATAAATGTTGCCAGAGCGTAAATTTTTATGCGGCAATTGTTGCCTGCTTGCTAAGGTTTTAGGTGTTCAGCTCGGCAAAGGCGTGCTGGTGTAGGGTCTTATTCAGATGCATATTGCACTTTGCGTTTGTACTGAAGATGTTTGAGTTGAATTTGGTTTTGTTCTGTTGCGCATACCTTGCTGGGAAGTGGTTCTTTCGCGCTTCTGGGATGTGCTTAAGTCTGAGGATATTGTCTTGCTAGTACGCACCACACCAGTTTCTGGTTTAAACGCCGCAGGTAAAGTGGGCGCTAAACGACGCAAGGGGTCTGAAGGCGAACATGGAGACGCCTTTAGCGTTGAAGAAGAAAGCGCCCCTGTTGCGCATTCATCAGCAAGCATTTCTACACCGACTTTGCAGGGCGTTGATTCTCTTTTGGCGCTTCAGCAGATGGATGTGCAGGGAGATGACAGAAGCCGCGCTGTTCAACACGGCAGTACGCTTTTAGATCAGCTTGATGCGCTTAAAATTGACCTGTTGCAGGGCAAAGTGCAACCGGAGCGGCTGGAGCGGCTTGTAAGCAACCTTTCAATGCGCGTGAAAAGTGGCAATCCAGGTTTGGACCGGGTGGTTGAAGATATTGAATTGCGTGCCAGAATCGAGCTCGCAAAGCTTGGTCACTACGTAGAATAGCCTAATTGGTTCAGGTTGCTGTTTAGGTTACCAACCGCATAAGTTGCTGATTAAACTCAATAATTGTATTCTTAGACAATTTCATCTTTTTAGTAGATTGTTGTTTCAATCTCCACTCGTTATATTCCAGCCGCCCATATAAATAGGCGGAGTTTCAGATGGCAGTTGATGTCGCAATTGATTATCGTCCATCAGCGGACGAACCATTCATGAACGACCAACAGCGCGAGTACTTTCGCAGAAAGTTGCTTGCGTGGAAGGAAGATATTCTGAAAGAGAGCAAGGAGACCCTTGCTGCACTTCAAGAGGAAAGCACAAATCATCCGGATCTGGCTGATCGTGCTTCTTCTGAAACCGATCGGTCGATTGAATTACGTGCGCGTGACCGGCAGAGAAAACTGATTTCTAAAATCGACTCTGCGCTTGCCCGCATTGAAGACGGAACCTACGGATATTGTGAAGAGACTGGCGAGCCAATCTCTGTACGCCGTTTGGATGCGCGACCTATTGCTACGCTTTCTATTGAGGCCCAGGAAGCCCATGAGCGTCGTGAGAAAATCTATCGGGATGACTGATCTTTTGGGAGACAGAGTATCGCTTTTCAGGCTGTGGTCCTAGTACTGTAACCACGATCACTTGGAATAAGACTCTAAAGGGAAGCATGGTCCGCCTTGCTTCCCTTAATTTGTTTGTGCGCTGATTTGAAGTGGAAGCTGCAAATGTACTTTGCATAGCAGCGAGCAAAAGCGAACCCGGCATGCCGGGGAGCATTTTGCCGGGTTCGCATTGTGTGCCACTCAAGCTGGGGAGCTTATTGAGCGGCATTGGGTCTCGTGAAATCTGAGTGTGGCTTGTTGCACCTAAAGCAGTTCGCGTTTAAGCTGAAACGCTTGATCTGCTTTAGCTTTTGTTTTTGCGTATCTTTATCTGAAAACCGGTGTCCACTTTTCAGAGATACGCTTTAGAATGGCAGGAGAATGTCGAGAGCCTGACTGCCATAGCGTGGTTGCTGAGCAACCGTGATCTGGCCGCGTCCGCCGTAACCGATACGGGCTTCTGCAATTTTTGTGCTCTCTATCGTGTTGTCTGAGGCAATGTCCTGCGGGCGCACGACGCCTCCTACAATCAGTTCGCGCACTTCGTGATTTACTCGCACTTCCTGACGGCCTTCGATGACAAGGTTGGAGTTGGGCAGGACCTGAGTGACGACAGCTGCAACGGTTGTCTTCAGGCTTTCTGTGCGGTCAATGGAGCCACTTCCCTGAAAAGTGTCGGAGCTATTAATCGAGGCCAGTGCATCTGCCGACGCGCTTGAAGGGAGCGCTATCTTGTCAATTGCTGCGCCGAGCGCACCACCTGCTCCAGAACTTTTGTTATCGCTTCTTGAGCTTCTTGAGGTGTTTTCAAATGCTGCTTTGTCAGAGATTGTGACGTTGACAGTTACAATGTCGCCGATCCGTCTTGCACGCTGGTCCCTGAAGAATGCGCGGTTGCCTGTGCGCCAAAGAGAATTTGCGTTGTAGCGCTCTATTTCCTTGACGGGCATGGGCATTTGCACGGGACGATAGCCCGGTTGCGTGCGCGGGTCCTGAATGGCTGTGAGTGCAGGTTCCTGCCCGATTTTGGAGAGTTTGTCTGCGGTTTCACAGCCAACGAGCGCGAGCGCAGCAATTGCGAGAGCGGTACATTTTCTGAATGCGTTTACCGAAGATGTCTTGTGCATTAGCGGTTCTCCAGAAATGCAGCGATCTGAGTATTTGTACCGCTTACGATTGCAAGGTCTTTGCCGATGACTTCGGCAAGAATGGTTTTCTTGGAGGTCGGATTGATGATCTCAATCAAGTCATTCTTGCCGCCATCTGATTTGGCTTTTCCTTGTGTTGAGATGTTCATCCCGGGGATCTTGTAGAGAACCGTTACTTTTGCGTTGCGCTTGATAAGTACCGGAGCGCGCACATCACGGGGGGTGAAGGTGGAACCAGTACGCATCTTGCGGCGGACTTCCATGCCGATCAGGTCGCTGGCCGCCAGATATTCACGGCCAGCATAGCGTGCGGCTGATTTGCGCTCCTGACGGATGTCGTTTGCTGAAATGATCGCGCCGCGTTCTAAATTACGTGCCAGCGTTGTTATGGAGACCATTTGTGCGGCGCTGCCCACAATTGAAATGGGCTTGCTCTGGCCTTCCTGCATCACATTCAGGATAGCTTTAAAGCGGATGTTACGCGGTGACCAGTTCACATGCCCGATGGTGAGCGGCGATACTGCATTGGCATCTGCATGCATATTTGCGGGCAGGGGAGCCTGATAGGAGATTTCGATCTCTGTCGGTTCTACGCCTGCGCGTTCGGCAAAGGTGTTGCGCAAAATATCGGAGATGAGATCCTCGTTTACCGGGATGGACAGGCGATGGACGCTGACTGTTGTCAGGCCATCAGTTCCTGCCTGTACAAATCCTGCTGTTTGCGCTTGCTGGGCGATGATCAGCGCTGACACATTACCTGTGGTGCCAAGGTCCGGACTGCGAAAAATCGGAGTTTGCGCCAGCTCACCTGCTTCGCTGTAAAAATCACCAATGGTGACATATGGACCTGTGACATTGACGGTCTGGCGCAGCTTTGGCTGAGCCAGCGCGCTGCCCATTGTCAGTGCCAGCAGTCCTGCAAAGAATGTTGCTGTCAGCGTTCTCATGACGTCAACTCCCTTAGCGCATATTTGTTGTCGTGGAGTACATCTCATCAGCGGCCTTGATGATCTTGGAGTTCATCTCGTAAGCGCGCTGTGCGGCAATCAGCGAAGAAAGTTCGGTTACAGCGTCTACATTGGATGCTTCGAGGTGGCGCTGAAGGATGTCGCCAAAGCCATTTGTGCCAGGTGTGTTGACCTGAGGGGCCCCGCTTGCCGGTGTTTCTAAAAACAGGTTATCGCCGATCGCTTCCAGACCTGCCTTGTTGGTAAAACGAGCTATTTCCAGCTGGCCCAGATTCAAAATCTGGTCGTTGTTGTCCATCGCCTGAACAACGCCCTGTGCGTTGATGGTGATATCGCGCGCATTTTCCGGAATATTGATGCCTGGCTGAACTGTGTAGCCATCTTTGGTGACGAGTTGTCCGGTTTGTGAGCGGGCAAAAGCCCCGTCCCGGGTGTAGGCAGTGGTTCCGTCGGGGCGTTCAATCTGAAAGAAGCCTTCGCCTCTGACTGTCATATCGTACTGGTTACCAGTCTGAAGGACGGGGCCTTCTGACATAATGCGCGTGGTTCCGACGGTTCGTACGCCAGAGCCGATCTGCACGCCATTTGGCACGATGGTGCCGGCATCAGAAGTTTCTGTGCCCATGCGGCGCTGATTTTCGTAAAGCAGATCCTGAAAATCCGCACGCTGGCGCTTGTAGCCAGTGGTGCGCATGTTGGCGACGTTGTTTGAAATGACTTCGACGTTCAGTTCCTGCGCCTTCATGCCTGTTGCGGCGATATGCAGAGCTTTCATTTATCTGTTCCTTAAGTCTGTACGGATCCAAGTTCGCGGATGGAGCGCTGACGGAGTTCGTTGCGCTGCGACATCATCTTGGATACGGTTTTGTATTGACGGGTGACTTCGATCATGCGGGAGATTTCGCTAACCCCTTCCACGTTAGAGCCTTCAAGGGCACCTTGTCGGATGATGGGGTCGTTTACCGGGATCGGGTTTTCGCCGGAGAACAGGTTTGTGCCTGCGTGGGCCAATTGCTGGGGGTCGTCGAAATTATAAACATCAAGGCGGCCTAGTTCGCCTAAAGGGCTGGAAATGGTGCCTTCTTTGGTGATGGTTATTGCGCCGTCTTCCGGATTGATCTGCACAGGTGCGCCGCCAGCCAGTATGGGGAGGCCAGCGTCGGTCACAAGGGTGCCCTCAGGATTAATGGCGAGGTTGCCTGCGCGGGTATAGAGCTGTTCGCCGTCTGCACCTTCAACGGCCAGATAGCCGTCGCCTTCAATGGCAATGTCAAGCGGATTGCCCGTCAGGCGAATGGCGCCTGGTGTCAGGATGGTTGCGGTCCCGGCATCCTGCGTGAAGGATAAAGGGT
This sequence comes from uncultured Pseudovibrio sp., assembly GCA_947496145.1. Taxonomy (GTDB): domain Bacteria; phylum Pseudomonadota; class Alphaproteobacteria; order Rhizobiales; family Stappiaceae; genus Pseudovibrio. The sequence goes on along the minus strand of CANMBS010000004.1, from coordinate 150,702 downwards.
GGTCCGGGCTTTCAAACTCAGTTGCCTGTGCGACTGGCATCAAAAGCTCCTCAAAGACCATTCTTTGAGCTTTGAAGCCGTTGGTGTTGATGTTGGCCAGATTATTGGCCACCACATCCAGATTTCGGCGCAGGGCACTTTGCCGTGACAAGCCGATCAGCTGTGCGTTTTCCATTTTATGCTCCCCAGCATGGCGGCAAATCTCCCCAGATTTACCGTTTGGTTGCAGCGTGTCTCCCCAGACGCGCTGCGTGCCCTTTCTTGCATGAGTTGTGCCAAGTTGGAAAAATGGCTAATTTCTGGCGTTTTAGTGGCCCTCAGTGGAAAATACCTGTTAAGTAATTGATAAAAGATGCCTACTTCAATTTCCTAGTGGGCAAAAAATGCTTAGTAATATGTTGTTAAGTATTTGGTAACGAATGTTAACCATTTAATTAAGTTAACAATTCATAAACTTTTGATTGCGATTCAGCGAGATCCAAAATGGCAGATACTGAGCTGCAAAATACTGAGGGTGAGGGCAGAACCAGTAAACGTAAGGTTGTCGTTGGGGCGATCGCTGGTGTGCTGCTGCTTATGCTTGGTGTTGGTGTGGCCTATGTGATGGACTGGATCGATCTGAGTGAACCTGCCACCATTAAACGTGCAGACGGGACAGTTGAGCAGATCAAGACCAAGCCAGTTGTGTTTTATGATCTGCCGGAAATGACCGTAAACCTGTCTACCAAGGGGCGCACCACTTATCTGAAAGTGCGGATTGCCCTTGAGGTGGAGAGTGAAGGGATGGTTGCGCAAGTCGAGCCTTACCTGCCGCGCATTCTGGATGCTTTTCAGATTTATCTTCGCGAGTTGCGCCCTGCCGATCTGGAAGGATCTGCCGGTTTGTTTCGTTTGAAGGAGCAGTTGTTACGGCGGATCAACTCCGCCATCTACCCTGCAAAAGTTGAGGGGGTTCTCTTTAAAGAGATCCTCATTCAGTAGGGGAGCTGCGATGTCTGATACTGATGGTTTCCCTGAAGACGAAAATCTGGATGATGCGTGGTCAAGTGCTCTGGCTGAAAGCGGCTCCGGCGATAGCGATGAAGACCTTGCAGCTGCCTGGGGCGCTGCGCTTCAGGAACAGGGGGTAGAAGGCGGCGAAGAAGCTGCGGCACAGTGGGCCGCGATGATTGATGAGAGCGAGCCGGACCTTGAGAGCGCGTCTCGTGGTGCTGACCGTATTCTCAATCAGGAAGAGATTGATAATCTACTCGGCTTTACGCTCGATGGAACACTTGCAGGTGATGAAGGTGGCATCCGGGCGCTGATCAACTCGGCAATGGTGTCTTATGAGCGCCTGCCGATGCTTGAGATTGTGTTTGACCGTCTTGTGCGGCTGACAACAACCTCACTGCGCAACTTCACCTCTGACAATGTCGAGGTGTCTCTGGATTCCATGAGCAATGTGCGCTTTGGCGATTACCTCAATTCAATTCCGCTACCTGCCATTCTGGGTGTGTTTAAAGCAAAGGAATGGGACGGATTTGGGCTTGTTACCGTTGAAAGCTCTTTGATCTATTCCATCATTGATGTGCTGCTGGGTGGTGGTCGTACGACCTCACCAACCCGGGTTGAAGGGCGGCCTTATACGACGATTGAGAGCAATCTGGTTCGCCGGATGATTGAGCTTATCCTGCTTGATGCAGAGCAGGCTTTTGCGCCGCTCTCACCAGTAAGTCTGCCGCTGGAGCGCCTTGAGACAAATCCACGATTTGCCGCCATCTCCCGTCCTGCCAACGCTGCCATTATGGTGGAGCTGCGCATTGATATGGAAGATCGGGGTGGTAAAGTTGAGATTGTCCTGCCTTATGCGACCCTTGAGCCGATCCGTGATCTTCTGCTTCAGATGTTCATGGGCGAAAAATTCGGGCGTGATCCAATCTGGGAAGAGCATCTGGCGACAGAGGTTCACTCCTCTGAAGTGCAGGTGGATGCGGTACTCTATGAAAATTCAATCCCGCTACAGCGGGTGCTAAATCTGGAAGTTGGTCAGACATTGCTGTTTGATACTGGCCCCCGCGATCCTGTTCAGGTGAAGTGTGGCGGCGTGGCGTTGACTGAGGGCCTTATGGGGCATGTTGATGACCATATTTCCATCGAAATTTCGAAGAAGCTGAAAGAGCCGAAAATGACGCTCGCGGCCTTTGAAAAGTCCATGCAAAGCGAACTGGAGACAAGCTAGCCATGTCCCTAGGTCTTATAATCGAATGCATTGTTGCGGTTCTCCTGGTGATCACTATCGGGTACTGTTACACTCTTAATCGTCGTCTCAGCCGGTTGCGGTCTGATGAGGAGTCCCTGCGGGCAACAATTTCCGAGTTGATCACAGCAACCGAGATTGCCGAGCGTGCAATTTTGGGGCTGAAATCTACCGCTGGAAATGCTGATCGCACGTTGGGTGCGCGTTTGGGGGAGGCTGAGGAAGTTTCTCGCAAGCTTACTGATCAGTTGGGTGCGGGTGAAGAAGTGCTGGATCGCATTGGCGGTGTGGCTGAGCGGGCTTTGGATGAACGTGCGCCTCGTACCTCTGCCTCTTCCTCCGGATTTGCTGGCGCCCGTACCTATGAGACTGCTGCTGAGGGACTTGCGGCTGGCATCATTGCTGACCAGAACGCTTCAGCGCATATGCCTGCGGAAACATATGCCGATCCAGCGCCTAAGGCGCAAGCCCGCTCTCGCACCAGTGAGATACGTGAGGCGGCAAATGAGTCCGCTGCACGCCTTGAACGTTTCCGCAGACAAGGCCGGGATCGCGTCGCATGAGACTAAGGCTTCTTCCAATTGTTGTTTTTGCGGGCAGTGCTCTGCTTGTCTTAAAGGTTCTTGGTTTCTTTCTTGAGGGCAGTTATCCTATTGGGGCTGTGCGGGTGGCTGATGCGCAGCAGGAAGAGGTGAAAGCCGTTTCTGAGGATGGGGTAAAGACGCCTGACGTTTTACCAGATCCTTCCGGCATCCGGGTTGTTGAGGTTGCGCCTGACCCGGACATGGTGATGGAAAGCGGCGTTCCAACGAATTCTGTTTCTGAACTTGCAGTGCTGAACAGTCTTGGAAACCGCAGGGATGCTTTGAACCAGCGTGAGCGGGACCTTGAGCTGCGCGAGCAGGTTCTTGAGGCTGCTGAAGCGCGGTTGAACAAGAAGTTTCAGGAGCTTAAGGCTCTGGAAACAAAGATCAATTCTGATGTTCAGCGCAACGAGAAGCAGGCAGCGCAAGAGATAATGGATCTTGTAAAAATCTACGAGAGCATGAAGGCGAAGAACGCGGCGCGAATCTTTAACCGTCTGGATCTGGAGATTATGCTGAAGGTGGTCAGGCAGATGCAGCCACGCAAGATGGCGGATGTGCTTTCTCAGATGGATCCGGAAATGGCAGAGCAGCTTACGATTGCTCTGGCTAACGGTAAAAGCCGTAAGGTGAAAACCACTGGCACTGTTCTTCCCAAGATTCAGGGAAATTAACAGGGCTGTGCGTTGATTTTCGCTCTTGATGCAGTCACCGTAAGCTTGCGTTAATTGCCAATTGATACAGATACCTAATTGAATTTAGGGAGTAAGAATCGGGTATGGGCGACTTCGGGGATAGGCAGAAACGTACTTTTCTGCACGCCACTTTACCTTGCTTACCACGTTCTTCTGCACAGGGACTGCAAGGCGTGAAGGCGCGGGGCAAAGTCTGGCTGGCTTCCCTTATGCTTGCGACGACCGCTCTTGTTACGACCAGCTGGAGTGTCTGGGCGGAGCCTTCTCCTGCAATTATTGAAGTGGAAGACAAGGGTTCTTATGCCCGAATGGTGATTGTCTTTCCAGAGCGGACGCTGCTGCCTCCCTATGAGGCTTCCATATCCACCAGTGTTTTACGAATTTCATTTCCTGATGGCATTACAACTGATGTGCAGGAAGTGGCGGATGTTTTGCGCGATTACATTACTCTGGCACGTCGCGATCCTGATGGTGCGGCGCTGCGTTTTGCATTGCGCCAGCCGCTGGACATCAGCAGTATGGAAGCAGGGGAGCGCCTTTACATTGATCTTCTGCCAGCGGGATATGAAGGCAGACCACCGGCTTTGCCTCAGAACGTCGTGGATGAACTGGCACGGCGTGCGGCTGAAGCGCTGGAGCGTGTTCGTCTTTTAGAAGAAGCAAATGCGCTTGAAGATGAAGAAATCACGGTTCAGTTGCGCACTGGTGTGCATCCAACATTCACACGGCTGATTTTTGACTGGAATGTGAAGGTTGACAGCTCGTTTGAGCGAAACGGCAATAACATCCGGCTGAAATTCGAAGAGCCTGCTGATCTGGATCTTTCGCAGTTTAAGGCCCATTTGCCACGCAGTATACGTGATGCAGCGGCAAAGACACGCGAGGACGATCTTATCTTTAATATGATCGTTGATCGGGATGTGGACGTTCGATCTTTTCAGGAAGGTAAGCAACTCATTGTTGATGTAACACCTGACGAGGTTCCTGATCAGGACCCGCGTGCGGCAGTTGTTCGCGACGAGTTGTTTGGTGAGGAACATGTGCCTGCCGGGGCCGTAAATCTGGTCAGTACGTTTAGTGAGAAGAGTGTTGCAGCTGCCGAGCCACAATTTAAGCCGGAAAGTGCGCCTTCTCAGCCAGAACCTCCTGTAAAGAAAGTACCCGAGGTGGTCTCTGCCCCTGAGGAGAATCTGGGGCTGGAGTTCAGGCCGATACCGCAGCCGGTGGAGAAGCCTGATCCCAATCAGGTTGATGAAACCGTTCATCGACCAGCTCCCAGCGCGATTGCTCCTTCTCAACCTGCTAAGTCTGCGGCACCTGAGCAGCAGGCGGATGTGCCTAAAGTCGTCACCGCTACAAGTATTACGCGACAGCCCGCGCTGGCTGATCTTGATGAAACTGATGATGTCACACAACAGGTCGTGCCTGTTGCCAGATCGGTGAAGCAAGGCGGGGTGCCGGAAGTGGATATCATTTCCGAGGTTGTGCATGCCGGAGACCCGCCACTTATTCCGGTTCCTCGTGAAGAGGAGGCCGGGCTGGAAACAGAGGCGCTTGAAACGCCAGCTATTGTCGATACTGATAGTTTTGATGATGACAGTCTGCTGGCCTACAAAGCTTCTGCTGAAACAATCATTCAGGAAGGCAATGAGCTGGCTGCACAAGTGGTTGGGGTTGAGACCTACCGCATTGGCGATACAGTCCGCCTGGTGTTTCCCTTCAAAGAAGCTATTGGTTCTGCGGTTTTCCGGCGAGATGAGACGGTTTGGGCGGTTTTTGACAGCCCGGAAACGCTGGATGGACGCGGAATTCCTGCCGTCCTGAGTGATCTTGCCCGTAATGTGCACCTTGAAGAAGTTGATGAAGCGCAGATCGTACGGTTCGATCTGAAGCGAACCACGCTGATTTCAATCGAGTTTCAGGATGGAGCCTGGGCGATCACGCTTGGCCCTTCGATTTCGAGCAAAACCGAGTCGGTTGATGTGGAGCGCAACGTACAGGGGGATGGCTCCAGTATCCTGCGTTTGCCGTTTGGTGCTGGCGGGCGGTTACATACAATCGCCGATAAAAGCGTTGGTGACAGAATCTATGTTGTCAGCGGGCCTGCACCTGCACGCGGAATCCTGAAATCTCGCAGCTTCCCGCAGGTTCAGATTTTGCGCAGCTCGCAAGGGCTTGCGGTGGTGCCGAAAGCGGATGGTATTGATGTTGAGCTGTCTGGTGAAGACCTTGTGATTTCCCGGCCTGACGGGCTGAAGATTTCTAACAGGGGGCTGTCCAAAGGCACGGCTGTGGGTTCTTTTGTGAAGGACCCGAGCCAGCCGGGGCTTATTGAGTTCTCCCAGCTGGTGCAGCTTAAGGCGAAAGATTACATGCGTACTTTGCGGGCGCATGAAGTAGCAATTTCACAAGCTGAGCCGGATGAGTTGAATGGTCCGCGACTGGATATGGCGCGGTTTTTCCTTTCCAGTGGTTTTGCGCAGGAGGCAATCGGGACCTTGCGCATCATGGAAGAGGAAGCCCCTCTTATCGAAAAAGATGCAACCTTCAACGTCATGATGGGGGCAGCTCAGATGCTGGCTTCCAGACCTGCTGAGGCGCTTGAATATCTGGCGGCACCAGAGCTTGCCAGCAGCCCGGATGCGGCGGTGTGGCGTACGTTTGCTCACTCTGCACTTGGAGACTGGACCGGGTCACACGCCAATCTGGCGCGGGGGCGGGTGGTGACAGCTAATTATCCTGTTGTGTTGCAGGTTCGTTTTCATCTGGCCGCAGCCAAGACACATCTGGAGCTTGGAAACTATGGCCGGGCGCTGGCTGAGCTGTCGCAGATTGAGCCTTCTGACGTCACCAAAGAGCAAGCTGTTCAATATGACTTGCTTCGGGGGCGTGTTGCTGAGGCTTCCGGTCGTTCTCAGGAAGCTCTTGACGTGTATGATCTCGTTGTACGGTCCAGTGACGGACCGGAAAGCGCTGAAGCGAAGTTTCGCAGCCTGAAGCTTCGTTATCGGGATGGCGTGATTGATGCAGAAGAGGCACTGACTGATCTTGAAGGACTGGCAGCTTCCTGGCGCGGTGATGATACAGAGCTGAACACTTTGAGGCTGATGGCGCAACTCCATGCGCAGCAGGGTAACTTCAGGCGTGCATTTGAAGCTATGTCGCAAGCGGTTCAGTCTGACGCCGGTGCGGAGATAACCTCAAATATCCAGCAGGAAATGGGGGCTGTCTTTGCGACGCTGTTTCTTGAAGGGAAAGCTCAGGCTCTTGAGCCTGTAAAAGCGCTGGCGTTGTTCTATGATTTTCGCGAGCTGGTTCCGGCGGGCCGACAAGGGGACGATATGGCCCGTTTGCTGGCCAGTCGCTTGATCGACATGGACCTTCTGGATCAGGCAGCATCCGTGTTGCGTCATCAGATTGATAAGCGACTGAAGGGAGCTGCTCGAGCGCAGATTGCTGCGGATCTTGCTGTTGTCTATCTTTTAAACCGCAAGCCGGATGAGGCTTTGCGTGTTCTTTCCCAAACCCGACAGGGGCAGCTTCCGGCAGCTTTGCAGCGGCAGCGAAACATTGTCGAGGCGCGTGCTTTGAGTGAAAGCGGACGCCCGGACCTTGCGCTGGAGCTTGTTCGGAATATGAGTGGTTCTGATGTGGACCGGCTGCGGGCTGATACATTGTGGACCTCTCAGTCCTGGCAGCGGGCAGGGGAGCAGCTGGAGCGCATGAACGGCAGTCGCTGGTCTGACGATGTGCCATTGGCAGACCATGAAAGGGCGGATGTTATTCGGGCGGCGATTGCCTATACACTGGCTGAGGACAGTCTGGGACTGGAGCGATTGCGTCAGAAATATACGGAAAAGCTCAGCTTATCTCCTGATGCGGAGGCCTTCGAAGTTGTGACGAGGCCCATTGAAGAGCGCGGTGTCGATTTCCTGAATGTGGCAAAGTCCATTCGTGGCGGAGACAGCCTTGTCTCTTTCCTTGAGGAGTATCGTCGGCAATACCTGTCTGCAAGACCGATTGTGCCGACTGAGGAAGCTTAGAAGCTTCTTCTCTGGAAACTCATAAAATAAAAAGAAGTGAATCTGGTTTGCGAAGGCGGGTAGAGATTACCCGCCGCCGAAGCTTCGCACCAAACTGCCTGCGATTAACTGCCAGCCGTCTACGAGCACAAAGAAAATGAGCTTGAACGGCAGGGAGATCACGATTGGCGGCAGCATCATCATGCCCATGGACATGAGGACGGATGCAATGACCAGATCGATGATCAGGAATGGAAGATAAAGCAGGAAGCCAATCTCGAATGCGCGGCGCAGCTCGCTGATCATAAATGCGGGAACCAGCACGCGCAGGCTCAGGTCATCAGGTGTTTCGGGAGCCGGGGCCTTTGCCAGTTCCTGAAAGAGCATGAGGTCTGACTCGCGTACTTGCTGACGCATAAACTGGTGGAACGGCTCTGAGGCCCGGTCAAAGGCTTCTTGTGGCTCGATGGTGCCTTCGATCATCGGTTTTGCGCCCAGATCCCATGCGGTTTCAAAGGCGGGTGCCATGACGAAAGCGGTCAGAAACAATGCAAGTGAGAGCATTACAGCGTTCGGCGGGGCTGTTTGCAGGCCGATGGCGGAGCGCAGGAGGGACAGGACCACCACGATGCGGGTGAAGCTTGTCACCATGATCAGGATGCTAGGTGCCAATGAGAGCACCGTTAACAGCATAACCAGCTGAACTGCGCGTTCAGTTACGGAGTTGCCTTCTCCGCCGCCAAAGTCGATTGAAATACTTTGCGCAGCAGCGGGGCCGAACCAGAAAAGCAGCAGGGCAAAAACCAGAAGACCGATCTGGCCTCTGGTTTCGCCTAGTTTTGCTTTCATCATTCCCGAAAGGTTATTTAGTGTGGGCCTCAATGTCATCAAGCAGGTCTGCCATTTCCTTTGCGATGCCATCCATGGCTTCTTCGGGATTTTCTTTTTTCGGTTTCTTACCGGATTTTTCTGAGGGCGCTTTAGCAGTTTCAGGCTTGGGCGCTTCTTCTTTTTCTTTGGGCTGTTTTGCCTGCCTGGGCTTGTCTGTGGTTGCAGGCGTTTTATCGCCAGCTTTAGCGTTCTCTGACTTTGCTGGTGCTGCCGCTTCCTTGGCGTCCTTTTCAGGTGTTGCCTGAGGTTTCTTTTCTGGCGCAGAGGCTGGTGTTTGCTCGCTTGCTTCAGCTGGTTTAGCTGCCTGATCTTCCTGCTTCGGCTCTTCTTTTTTGTTCTCGTCTTGAGGCTTCACCGGAGTTTCTGTCACACGCGGACGCATGAAGGCACTTGCTGCTTTTGCTGCCGGACCATTCATTGGTGGTCGCATCGCAGCCGGGGGTATTGGTTTTGCAGCGGTTTGGGCTTCAGTTTCAGGAGCTGCTGAAGTTTTCGCTTCTGTCTGTGGTGTCTGCTTTGACTGCTCGGCAGTTACCGGAGGCTGCTGTGCCTTCGGGTTGCCGGATGCGACTGGTTTTGCTGCCGGTTTATTGTGGGCAACACCCAACTTACGAGCTGGAGCTGGGCGAGCTGTAATCGGGCGTGGTGCAATTTTTTGCACCGGGCGGGTGCCGCCAATGGTGGGTGTTTGTAAGGCAGCCGGTTTGCCTGATGCGTTTGCTGGTTGAGCTGATGCAGGCTTCAGGGGGCGCTGAGGCACTTGCCTTTCCGTGGCAGATGCCGGCATAGCAGGTTTGGAGGGGGCAACTGAAGACTGCATCTTCACAGGTGAGGCCGGTTTGACATCTATGGCCTGCTTTGCCGGTGGTGCAGAAGACAGCGGTGCAGTTGTTTCTGCTGCCTTTTGTTCTGGCTCTTCTGCCCAATGAGCGCGTGTTGCTGAAGTATCCGCTGGTGGGTTCGTCTCAGTGGTCACAGGCGCTGTGACAGGTTGCATGCCACCTGCAAATGCTGGTCCGCGTGTTGGGGTTGAAACAGGTACACCGCGCATGATGCCTTGTTCTACCACCAGATCATTGGCTCCGCCGATCATGATGAGATGTTCGACATTGTCGCGTCGTACAAGCAGCAATCTGCGCCGGGCATCAATATCTGTGGTATCCATAATCGCAAGCCGGGGCTGACGACTTCTGGAGCCTTTGTAACTGGTTCTGGCAAAACGCTTGAGCAGCGGAATGCACACCGCGATAAGAACGGCGATAATGAGCATCGCCAGTACGACTGCGAGAAGCTGTGCGCTTCCCTGAGACATACCGGTGGTTTGGGCCAACCAGTCAGGCATGAATGATCCTCAACTTGTCTTCAGCATTCAGCGGACTGATTTGCTGGCAAAACAGTCCTGCTTTCAGGGACGCGAATCCCCGTGTTAACTCTTGGGCGCATTTGTAACCTATAGTTTATGTAGATTGAACAGTTCAGTGGGCTGAAGTTGGTGTCGTACCCTGAGTTTTTAAGTGAAAATCGTCTTCTCACACTGGAATCTAGGTGGAATTTGTTAGGTGGGCAAAAAATTCCAGCTGAGGGTTCTCCCTAATTAATAATGTATGAATGGTTCGGGGCGCAACTTTTGCGAGTTCAAAAAGGGAGAGTGACTTTCGTTGATTTTCTGTCGTTTTTCACCGCCTTAGTCTTAATGAAACATTAATGTTAACCATTTATTAACCAATATCTAGGCAGTTTCTACCTAGTTGAATTTAACTGATCTGTTCCCAGAGGTTGTGCTGAAAGATGGCCTTAACTGATCTCCCGATGTTTCAGGCATTGCGCCAGAAGATGCAGTGGCACCAACAACGTCAGGGTGTACTTGCTGAAAATGTTGCAAATGCCGATACGCCAGGCTACCGCGCTCAGGAGCTTAAAGATCTGAGCTTTTCCAGCATGGTTGCAGCAGAGCAGGGCTCCGGACCAGTGCGGCCTGTGGTGACCAGTGCAGGGCACATCAGTACAGGCGGTATCAGCGGTGTGAGCAGCACCAAAGTGAGCAAGGCTTCCAGCTTTGAAAGAACGCCTGATGGCAATAGCGTGGTTCTGGAAGAGCAGATGATGAAGATCGCTCAGAACCAGATTGATTATCAGACTGCGACGAGCCTTTATTCGCGCTCGCTTGGTATGCTGAAGACTGCTTTGAGAAAGTAAGGAAGCCAATGTTTTGATGCTTTGTGCATCAAAACAGGTGTTGGAGGAATGCATGGATTTTATCAAGTCGATGTTTATCGCAGCGTCTGGCCTGAAGGCACAGACGGGCCGTATGCGGGTGATTGCAGAAAACATTGCCAATGCAGACTCCACTGGCCAGAAGCCGGATGATGATCCCTATCGTCGTAAAGTTCCTACTTTTACCAATAGTTTTGACAGTAAGGTTGAAGCTGAACTGGTGAAACTGGGGCGGGTCCGTGAAGACCCGAGTGCATTTAAGCTGAAGTATGAGCCGGATCATCCCGCAGCTAATGACAAGGGCTACGTGAAGATGCCTAACGTTAGCACGCTGGTGGAAATGGCAGATATGCAGGAAGCGACGCGCTCCTACGAGGCGAACCTGAACGTGGTGAAGTCTTCCCGTTCGATGATGCAAAAAACACTTGATATTTTAAAAGGTTGATGGCCTGCCCTGAGGGCGTAAGGAGAGATAAGCATGTCTAATGCTTCTATTGCTGCAAGTGCTTATGCAAATACGGCGAAACTGGCCAATCCGCTGGATGGTGTTGATAGTGGCTCTGATAAGAGCGGTGCATTTGGCAATATGGTCCAATCTGCAATCAGCGAGATTAATGAGGGTGGTCAGGTGGCTGATACACAATCCCTTAATCTGTTGCAGGGGAAAGCCAATGTGGTTGATGTTGTGACCGCCGTTGCTGAGACTGAGCTTGCGCTGGAAACAGTTGTTTCTGTTCGTGACCGCGTTATTTCGGCGTATGAAGAAATTATGCGGATGCCAATCTGATTGATTGGTTTTATGGGTTTACCTCCTACAGAGAAATGAAACGTGGTTGAGCCTCAATGACCGGCGCAGAAGTACTGGACATAGCCAGTGAAGGCATTTGGACGCTTATTCTGGTGGCGTCTCCTGTGATGCTGGTTGGTCTTGTGGTTGGCGTTATTGTGGCGCTGTTTCAGGCTTTGACGCAGATTCAGGAACAGACACTTGTGTTTGTGCCCAAGATTTTGAGTATTTTCATTGCGCTTCTGGTTGCTTTGCCCTTTATGGGGGAGTTGATGAACTCGTTTACAAGCCGCATTGCCGGGTTGATTATCTCCGGCTTTTAACTGCTCTGGTGTGCGGTGCTGATGCCTGACAGGAGGGGACCTTGTGACGATCAATCTGGATTTTCTACCGGTGATCGTTATGGGCTTTCTGCTGATGTTTGCTCGCATTGGCACGATGATTATGCTGGTTCCGGCTTTTGGTGAAACTTTTATTCCCATGCGGGTTCGGCTGACGATTGCCCTGCTGCTTACCTACGTTTTACTTCCGATTAATCTGGATCTTTATCCTGCCGATACAATGAGCAGTCTGTCCAGACTTTTAGGTATGCTCGGCGGTGAACTTCTGGTGGGGTTCTTTATTGGCCTGTCCATGAAGCTGATCGCTTATGCGCTTACGACTGCGGGTACCATCATGGCGAACCAGTCAGGGCTGGCATTTGCTATGGGCGGAGATGCGACCAACTCTGGCCAGCAGGGTGCGTTGATGGGTAACTTCCTGAATGTGCTTGGTATCTGCATGGTCTTTGTGACCAATCTGCATTATGTGATGATCGCTGCCATGCAGGATAGTTTTACGTTGTTTCCTCCGGGAAATCCTTTGCCAGTCGAGGACTTGTCAACGCTTGCGCTTACGAGTGTGACGCACATGTTTTCAGTTGCTGCGCGTATGGGAGCGCCGTTTATTGTGGTTGGCATTGTGTTTTACTTCAGCCTTGGATTGCTGAATAAGCTGATGCCGCAAATGCAGATTTTCTTCATCGCCATGCCGGTCAATATTATGATTGGCTTTGGTATCTTCTTGCTGCTGCTCTCGACTTTGATGGGATACTATCTCTCAGAGTTTGAGGCTGCGCTCCAGCCGTTCTTGCTGAAATAGTGGAGGACTGATGGCTGGAGATACCGACGATTCGGAGAAAACCGAGGACCCCACCCAAAAACGGCTCGATGATGCATTCGAGAAAGGGGACATTCCAAAATCGCAGGAAATCAACTCGTGGTTCTCGCTTGTGGGGACGGCGCTGGTGATTTCATTTCTCGCGCCCTCAATGGCTGCGGGGTTGACTTCCATTTTAAGGGGCTTTTTTTCTCATGCAGATACAATAGCTGTTGATGGGGGGGCGCTTGTTTTCCTTTTGGAAATAACTGGGCCTGAAATTCTTGGTGTGGTGGCCTTGCCATTGCTCACGCTTTTAGCGCTTGCTGTGGTTGGAAATATTATTCAGCACAAACCGCTTTGGACGGCAGAGCGGTTGAAACCGAAGTTGAATAAGATTTCTCCGCTTTCGGGAATGAAAAGGCTGTTCTCGAAAGACAGCCTTGCAAACTTTCTGAAGGGGCTGGTGAAGATTATAGTGGTCTCTGCGGTGGTTTTTCTGGTGCTGTGGCCGGAAAGAGACCAACTGGATACGGTGGTTTTCAGGGAAGTTGGCCTTGCTTTAGAAGAGGTTCGGGAACTTGCAATCCTTGTGATTGGGGCGATTCTTGCACTTATGACTGTGGTTGCGGGGCTTGACTTAGTCTGGCAGCGCAAAAAATGGTTTGATAAGCAGAAGATGACCCAGCAGGAAGTGAAAGAGGAATACAAGCAGGCTGAGGGTGATCCGAAAATTAAAGCCAAAATTCGAGAATTGCGCCTTCAGCGTTCCCGCAACAGAATGATGGCAAGTGTACCTGATGCGACAGTGGTTATTACCAACCCGACGCACTATGCGGTTGCTCTGCATTATGAAGAAGGTATGGGGGCTCCGCAGTGTGTGGCGCTGGGTGTGGATGAGCTGGCGTTGCGCATAAGGGAAGTTGCAAAGGACGCCGATGTGCCAATCGTGGAGAACCCGCCTTTGGCTCGTGCGCTCTATGCATCGGTAGAGTTGAATGAATATGTGCCTGAAGAGCATTATGCTGCGGTTGCCAAGGTGATTGGCTACGTCTTGCAACTGCGCAACAAGAAAAGCTGGCGGTCCTGACAGCATATTGCTTGCTGAGACATTCGCTTTTCCGGCTACTTTGAGGGTACTGTGGTTTCAAATCGTCTGCGGGCTGACCGTGGAGAGGGTGTGATGACGAAGACCGAAGTGCGGCGACCTGAGCCGGTGATTGACAGAACGGACAAGGGTGGAAGTCTGGGAGCCTTGATGCTTCTTGCACTGGGTCTTGTTGCTGCGACAGCTATGTTTGCGCTGATGCGCAAGGAACAGGCTGAACCTTACATTCTCGGACTGCTTGGTGTTCTGGCTGTTGTTGGTGTTTTTTCGCTGTTTGCCCTGGCGATCGGGTTGCTGCGTTTTATGTCAAAAACCCATCGTAACCCCTTAGCTGAATCCTTTATGAATTCCCTTGATGACGGGGTTTTGCTCGCCGATCACAATGGTCGCATCATTTATGCAAACCAGTCCTATGCCGGGCTTACCGGTGCACGCGGTCCGGCAGATGTGCGGACAGTAGAGCGGGTGTTTTCATCTGATCCAGATGCGGCAGATGCAATTTTCCGTCTTTCTCAAGCGGTTCGCTCAGCACGTTATGCAACTGAAGAAGTGCGTTTGCCCAATGCAGTTGGTGATGTGGCCAGTGGTGCGCGGTGGTATCGCATCACAGTGCGCCCGCTGGAGCAGGATGCTGCTGTTGGTGTTGAGAGCGGTATCACCATCTGGCAGGTGGCGGATATTACTCGAGATCGCACTGAGCAGGAGAATTCGTTTCAGGAACTGCAAAGAGTTATCAATTTCCTTGACCACGCGCCCTGTGGTTTCTTCTCTTCCGACAGCTCTGGCAAGCTGGTTTATCTGAATGCGACGCTTGCAGACTGGCTTGGCTACGATCTGACACAGCTCATTTCGGGTGAACTTGCCCTGAAGGATATTGTTCGCGGAGAAGGGGCTGCGCTGGTTAAGGCTTTGCAGGGAACTGAGGGGGAGGTCAAAACCGAAAGCTTTGATATTGATCTTGTAACCCGCAGCGGTACAGGACTGCCAGTGCGGCTGGTGCATCGTGTGCCATTTGGCGCAGACGGTTCTGCTGGTGACAGCCGCACACTCGTGATTAACCGCTCTGCTGGCAATGATGATGAAGAAGCGTTACGTGCGGCGGAGGTTCGCTTCTCCCGGTTCTTTAACAACACCCCGGTTGCTATTGCCTCCATTAACAAGGCAGGACGTGTGGAGCGCACAAACGGGCCGTTCATGCGCTTGTTTGAGCAGGGGGAAGGTTTAGGCAAAGACGTTAAGCTGACGGCGTTTGTGGTTGAGAGTGACCGGCCAGCTCTACAAAGCGCATTGGATGAAGCTGCACTTGGCAAGAGTGAGATCGCTCCTCTGGATGTTTCGCTGGAAGGAAATGGCGATCCGCGTACTGCTACATTTTATGTGTCTGCCGTTCAGGACAGGCAGACAGATGAAGACGGTGCGGTGATCTATGTGCTTGAGACAACACAGCAGCGTGCGCTTGAGGCGCAATTTGCACAAAGCCAGAAGATGCAGGCGATTGGCCAGCTTGCAGGCGGTGTCGCGCACGATTTTAACAATGTTTTGACGGCGATTATCGGCTTCTCTGACCTGCTGCTGGCGAGCCATCGTCCAACCGATCCGGCTTTTCAGGACATTATGAACATCAAGCAGAATGCGAACAGGGCTGCCGGGCTTGTGCGTCAGTTGCTGGCATTTTCTCGTCGGCAAACTTTGCGGCCGCAAGAGCTGGTGCTGGCTGATGTTCTTGCCGATGTTTCAATTTTGCTGGATCGCTTGCTGGGTGAAAAGATTGAACTGAAACTTGTTCATGGCCGTGACTTGTGGCCCGTGATGGCGGATGTCAACCAGCTTGAGCAGGTGATTGTCAATCTTGCGGTGAATGCACGTGATGCCATGGAAGGTGGTGGTGACGTTTCTATTCGTACTTTGAACGTGGATGAAACGGCTTCCCGGACCTACGAAAATACGCGGGGCATGCCAGCAGGCGAATATGTGCTGATTGAGGTTGCTGATAGTGGGCATGGCATGTCTCAGGAGGTCATGGACAAGATCTTTGAGCCATTCTTCTCAACCAAGGATGTTGGTAAAGGAACTGGTCTCGGTCTTTCGACCGTCTATGGGATTGTTAAGCAGACAGGTGGGTATGTTTTCTGCACCAGTGAAGAAGGTGTCGGGACAACATTCCGGATTTTCCTACCGCGCCATATCAGTAATGAAAAAGAAGAGGTGGTCGACGTTCAGCCAGAGCAGGAAGCCAGCAATGCTGATTTAACCGGTTCTGCTACAATCTTGCTCGTGGAAGATGAGGAAGCGGTGCGGGCTTTCGCGGCACGAGCACTCAGTGGACGTGGTTATAAAGTGCATGAGGCTGGGTCTGGTACAGAAGCACTTGAAGTGATGGAAGAAACTGGCGGGGCGATTGATCTGGTGGTTTCAGATGTGGTGATGCCAGAAATGGACGGGCCAAGCCTTCTTATTGAACTTCGTAAAACACGACCTGATCTGAAGATTATCTTTGTTTCCGGGTATGCTGAGGACGCATTTGAGAAGAATCTACCTGCGGAAGAAAGTTTCACCTTCCTGCCTAAGCCGTTTACTTTGAAGCAATTAGCAACAACGGTTAAAGAAACGCTGGAAACCAAGATGCAAGAACGTGCCTGAGTAATGTGCGAGGGCGCAAAAACTCAAAAAGCCGAAGCGTTATATGCGCTTCGGCTTTTTTGTGCTGTCAGAGGCAAGGTGCCTTTGTGATGCAATCAGCAGCTAGAAGTGGCTTCTGCGTTGGCTTTCAGGCGTTGAAGGCTCTGCATGGAGCCGGGATTGCCAGGCAGGCGGAAGGACTGCTCCTGTGAGGTGTAGATATTGTTGACCAATGCCAGATCCTGAACAACATTCGTCGTGCATTGAGTTCCAGAAAAGCGCACACGGATGCGATAAGCACGCTCGCCTGCATCTGATGGTCCAAACTCGTTATCGAGCACAGGATCTCCCTTGCGAACATAGCTTTCCATAACGACCATGTTGGGTTCATTTTGCTGCACAATAGTGCCACGAGCGCTTGCGCTGCTCACCAGTGTGTTTCTTACAGCTTCCGGCGATGCTTTGATTTGGATAGTCTGAGAGTCAGCATCTGCGCGCAGGACAGGTTGTCCGGTTCGATTTGATGGGCCTGCCTGACAAGCGGCAAGAGCGGCTGTTAGTCCTAGAAAAAAAAGTTTCTTCATAGCGTAAATCCTGCGGAGCACAGATCGAGTTGTTATGCTAACCGCGAAATTTTGTTAGGCGTGAGTTTAAAGAGCCAACCAAATTATCAGGTTAGCCTTTTCGCATATGCTTGCCTGATGGCGTTTTAATGAGCACTCGATGGCTACAATGCAGATGCACCAATAAAAACACAGTGATTTAAATTTGCGAGTAACAAGACAACTAAAATAATTAGTGGCGAAAAACAACGTAATCTTTATTGCCGGGGGGCGTCATATCAGTGCTGGTGAGGTGTTTCTGTCTCTGATAGCAGCATTGCAAACTTGCAAATTTCCGAGTTAACTGGTTGTTTTATATATTATGTTTAATGTATTGAAGGATGCGCACGACTTTTAAGCTGAGCGCATCCTATCGGTATGGGTGAATAAAGCAAAATTAAGCTTTGAAGCGTTTAGAGACCGCAGGCGATTTTTGCAGCAAGTTTCGCATTGTTTTTTACCAGCGCAATGTTGGTTGCCAGGCTGCGTCCCTTAGTTCGCTCAAAGATATCCTGCAGAACAAACGGGGTCACAGCTTTGCCTGTTATGGTTTGCTGTTCCGCCGCTTCGATGGACGCATCAATAAAGACTTGCATTTCTTCGGAAGGGATTTCGTCTTCAACCGGGACCGGATTTGTTATCAGTACGCCGCCGTGATCGCCAAACTTTTCGCGAAACTGGATGAATTTGGCGATGTCAGTTGCCTCGTCCAGGCGATATGGTGCCTTGATGTTTGAGTCTCTTGACCAGAAAGCGGGGACATTGTCGCACTCGTAGCCCACAACCGGAACACCGCGTGTTTCCAGAACTTCAAGTGTTTTAGGAATGTCCAAAAGAGCCTTTGCACCGGCACAAACCACACAGACGGGTGTACGTGATAATTCATCAAGGTCGGCGGAGATGTCGAAGGTGCCTTCTGCTCCTTTGTGAACACCGCCGATGCCGCCTGTCGCAAACACTTTAATACCTGCTGCATGGGCGGCCATCATGGTTGCTGCGACTGTTGTGGAGCCATTTTTCCCCAGCGCCATCGCGAATGAAAGATCCGCGCGGGAGCATTTCATTACATTCTTAGCGTTTGCAAGCTCTTCAAGTGTGCTGTCTTCGAGGCCAACATGAAGTTGCCCACCAAGTACAGCAATAGTTGCTGGCACTGCACCTCCGTCGCGGATGATTTGCTCAACTTCCCGCGCAGTTTCAACATTTTGTGGGTATGGCATGCCATGGGTAATAATTGTAGATTCGAGAGCTACGACTGGCACACCCCTGGCCAGAGCGTCTGCGACTTCTTTGGAGTGATGAATTTTTATTGAATTTCCCATGGTTTTCCCAGTGTTTGTATGTTGCTGATGCTTAGATATGCTCTAATACGCGCGCTTTAAGCGATTGAGGTGAAAGGGTTTGAGGAGCTGCGCCAGTTGCCTCCACTGTAATTGATGCAGCGGCCAAACCGCTGTTTACTGCGCAAACAGGGTCTTCTTTAAGGCAGTATTCATAAAGGAAACCAGCAATAAATGCATCGCCAGCACCAGTCACATCTACCGCTATGACTGGATGAGGCGTGTGTGTGCTGATGCGACCGTCTTTAAACAGTGTTAAAGGTTTGTCTGCATTGCTTAGCAGTACGGTGCGTACCCCAGTTTCCGCAAGTTTTTCTGCAAGGTTTTCGGGGGGCAGGTCGTCTGGCTTGCAGTTTAACAAGGCTGCCGCCTCATCAGTGTTGGTAAAGAGAATATCGATCTTTGAAAGTAATGGCTTAAGCTTTGGAGCTTTGGCTATGGAGACGGTATCTGCGGCAAGGGTCCGGTGACCTTTCGCCTGAGCAAGCTTTAAAAGCGTTTCTTCTTCCAGATTGGTCTCACAAAGCCAGACATTACAGTTCTGGAGCGCCTGAGGAATCGGGTGATCCTCTGAAAATTTGACTTCTGATGTAATCTCACTGTCAGAAATTGCAGAAAACAGGGTTCCATCCGGGTTATGGAGCGCGAGATAAGAGCCAGTCCGCCCGCCATCAATAGTCTTTATGCAGGATGTATCAATATCACAATTACTGAGAATTTCGCGCAGGTAGGTGCCATCAGCATCACTTCCCAGACAACCATGCATGATCGGCTTCATGCCGAGTCTTGCCATCGCGCGTGCGATGTTGGCGCCAACACCACCAGCGCAAGCCGTGATTTTGCCGGGTGTTGATGTGTCAGGTTTAAATGGACGGTCAGCATGAGCTATTCGATCCAGGTGGATGGCACCAATCACGCCGACTTTTTTATTTGTTAAGGCCAACTCACCCTCCCGGCACTAAAATATCGTTGATATGCAATAGACCTGACCTGTGCAAGGGGCGAATAAATACTGACTGTGGGTGATGTACCAGATGGTGTTTTGCTGCTGCTGATTCCAACTTTACGTTCCTGACGGTTGCAATGAAAAGTTATCTACATACTGAACAGGAAGAGAACGCTTTGGAAATCATGTATTTTTATTAGTGAGTTATATGGTGTTGTCAAATTGGAACAAAATGAGTACAAATAACTGACTTTGAAACTGCACGTCCATCATGAAATAAGGGATGAGAACGTATGGCACAAACTTCACTTCGCCTTGTTGAGGGCAATCAGATGGACAAAAATAAAGCGCTGGATGCAGCACTTTCCCAAATTGAACGAGCTTTTGGTAAAGGCTCCATTATGCGCATGGGGCAGGGCCAGGCGGTTGAGATACAGAGTGTTTCGACCGGATCGCTGAGCCTGGACATTGGTCTTGGTATCGGCGGATTGCCTAAAGGGCGGATTATCGAGATCTATGGGCCTGAGAGTTCTGGTAAGACAACGCTGGCGTTGCATACCGTGGCTTCTGCACAACGAGAAGGTGGAATTTGCGCCTTTGTTGATGCGGAGCATGCGCTGGATCCGGTTTATGCGCGAAAGCTTGGCGTGAACATTGATGACCTGCTGATCTCGCAGCCTGACGCTGGAGAGCAGGCACTGGAAATCGCTGATACGCTGGTGCGCTCAGGTGCGATTGACGTTCTTGTCATCGATTCTGTTGCAGCACTAACGCCAAAAGCTGAGCTTGAAGGGGAAATGGGCGACTCGCTTCCCGGACTTCAGGCGCGCCTGATGAGTCAGGCTTTGCGTAAGCTGACGGCTTCGATTTCAAAATCGAATACTATGGTGATCTTCATCAACCAGATTCGCATGAAGATCGGTGTGATGTTTGGATCCCCTGAGACAACGACCGGTGGTAATGCGCTTAAGTTTTACGCCTCTGTACGTCTTGATATCCGCCGTATTGGCGCGATTAAGGACCGTGACGAAATCGTTGGTAACCAGACCCGTGTGAAGGTTGTCAAAAATAAGCTGGCTCCTCCATTCAAGCAGGTTGAGTTTGACATCATTTATGGTGAAGGCATTTCCAAAATGGGAGAACTGCTGGATCTTGGTGTTAAAGGGGGCATTGTTGAAAAATCTGGTGCCTGGTTCTCGTATAACAGTCAGAGACTTGGGCAAGGCAGGGAAAATTCTAAAACCTTCCTGCGAGAAAACCCTGAACTCGCTGATGAAATTGAGCTTGCTATCCGGCAAAACGCGGGGTTGATTGCTGAGGCGATTGATGACCCGGAAAAAACTGCGGAAAACCAATAGAGTTTTGAGAGGCTGGATTGATCCAGCCTCTTTTTTTGTAGGGATTTATGGACAGAGTTGCCACAGATGGCTAAAACGCGGCAGATACTAATTTTTGTGCGTCTGCTTCGATGTACATACCCCTGCAATCTGGCGGCTGTGTTTGTTCACAAGGTTGCCCATTAAGAAACGAGACGGACATCTAGACCTATGAGTGGCGTCAACGAAATTCGGTCGGCTTTTCTCGACTACTTTGCAAGAAACGGGCACGAGGTTGTACCGTCCAGCCCATTGGTGCCACGAAATGATCCCACATTGATGTTTACCAATGCGGGTATGGTTCCGTTTAAAAATGTGTTTACCGGCCTGGAAAAGCGTGACTACGTACGCGCCACTTCCTCTCAGAAGTGTGTTAGGGCAGGTGGTAAACACAATGATTTGGACAATGTTGGCTACACAGCGCGTCACCACACTTTCTTTGAAATGCTGGGAAACTTCTCCTTCGGCGATTATTTCAAGGAAAACGCAATTGAGCTCGCCTGGAATCTGATCACTAAAGAATACGGCCTTCCTGCTGAGAAACTTCTTGTAACCGTATATTCTGAGGATGATGAAGCGTTTAAAATCTGGAAGAAGCTGACTGGTTTTGCGGATGATAAGATCATTCGTATTCCTACATCAGATAACTTCTGGGCAATGGGTGATACTGGTCCTTGCGGCCCATGCTCCGAGATCTTTTATGATCATGGCGAACAGATTTGGGGTGGTCCTCCAGGCTCTCCGGAGGAAGATGGTGATCGCTTCATTGAGATCTGGAACCTCGTGTTCATGCAGTATGAGCAGCTGGCGGACAGGCGTATCGACTTGCCCCGGCCTTCAATCGATACTGGTATGGGGCTTGAGCGTTTTGCGGCTATTATGCAGGGAGTGCATAATAACTACGAGATCGACCTGTTTAAGGCCCTGATTGCGAATTCCGAACATCTTACTGGTGTAGAAGCTGAAGGTAAGGCACAGGCCAGCCATCGCGTTATTGCAGACCATCTGCGTTCTATGGCGTTTTTAATTGCAGATGGTGTTCTTCCCTCCAATGAAGGACGCGGATATGTGTTGCGGCGTATCATGCGCCGGGCGATGCGTCATGCCAACCTGCTTGGTGCTAAAGAGCCGGTTATCTTTAAGATGTTGCCGACACTTGTTCGTGAAATGGGACAGGCTTTCCCTGAGTTGCCCCGTGCTGAGAAGCTCATTGAAGAGACCATTCAACTTGAAGAAAAGCGTTTCATCAAAACTCTTGAACGTGGTCTCGGGCTGCTGGAGGATGCAACCGGTTCACTTGGGTCCGGTGATCGACTTGATGGCGAGACGGCGTTTAAGCTTTATGACACCTACGGTTTTCCGCTGGACCTGACGCAGGATGCACTGCGTGGTCGAGAGATTGCGGTTGATACTGAAGGTTTTAATGCTGCGATGGAACGCCAGCGCGCGGAAGCACGTGCTGCGTGGGCCGGGTCTGGTGATGCTGCGACGGATGCGATCTGGTTTGCTCTCAAAGAGAAGGCTGGTGCCTCTGAGTTTCTTGGTTATGAAACCGAGAAAGCTGAGGGCGTGGTTCTGATGCTTGTTAAAGATGGTGAGGAAGTAACCTCATTGAAACAAGGGGAAGAGGGCTCACTGATCCTGAATCAGACACCGTTTTATGGCGAATCTGGCGGTCAGGTTGGCGACTGCGGCACAATGGCTGGGGAAGGCGTGTCTCTTAGGGTCACCAATACGCAGAAAAAGGCAGATGGCCTGTTCGTGCATTCAGTGCGTGTGGAAAGCGGTGAAGTTAAAGTGGATGATGCGCTTGAGCTGGTCGTGGATCATGCCCGCCGCAGTTCAATCCGCTCCAATCACTCCGCAACTCACCTTGTGCATGAAGCGCTGCGCCAGGTGCTTGGAACACACGTGGCGCAGAAGGGATCTTTGGTCACACCAGAGCGGTTGCGTTTTGACTTTTCTCACCCAAAGCCTGTGAGTGCTGATGAAACCTCAAAGGTTGAGGCTTTGGCTAACGAGATCGTGCTTCAAAATGGTCCTGTCGAGACTTCTCTTATGGAAGTTGATGAGGCGATTGAAGCTGGTGCGATGGCGCTGTTTGGTGAGAAATACGGCGATGAAGTACGTGTGGTTTCCATGGGTACGGCTACAATGGGCGAAAAGGCCGGTAAGGCTTATTCTGTTGAACTTTGTGGTGGAACGCATGTAAAGCGCACTGGTGATATCGGTCTTGTCACAGTTGTTTCTGAAGGAGCTGTTGCTGCTGGTGTTCGCCGTATTGAAGCTTTGAC
The DNA here is from genome assembly GCA_947496145.1 of uncultured Pseudovibrio sp. GTDB lineage: Bacteria > Pseudomonadota > Alphaproteobacteria > Rhizobiales > Stappiaceae > Pseudovibrio. Next base: position 127,848 of record CANMBS010000004.1, on the reverse strand, counting down.
GGGTGATGAAGCGCGTAAATATCTGGCAGAACAGGATGCGCTGATGCGCGAGACCGCTGGGTTGCTGAAGGTTTCTGCCGCTGATGTTCCTTCCCGTATCGCTGGCCTTCTGGACGAGCGTAAGAAGCTTGAACGTGAGCTGGCTGAAGCGAAGAAGAAGCTTGCGATGGGCGGAGGCGGCGCTGGCGGTGACGCTGGTGTTACTGAAGCTGGTAAGTTTAAGCTGATGGCGCGTGTTCTTGAAGGTATCAACCCTAAAGATCTTAAGTCTGTTGCTGATGAAGGCAAAACGGCAATCGGGTCTGGTGTTGTTGTTCTGATCAGCAAAGCAGAAGATGGAAAAGCTGCGATTGTTGTTGGTGCGACCAAGGATGTGAGTGAGGCTGCAAGCGCTGTTGATCTTGTGCGTATTGGCTCTGCAGCTCTTGGTGGCCGTGGCGGCGGTGGTCGCCCGGACATGGCGCAGGCGGGCGGGCCTGATGCAAGCAAAGCTGAAGACGCGATTGCTGCAATCAAGGATCATCTTGAAACACTTTAAAACTGCATACCAGTTTTGTGAATGAAATTGGGGGGCTTTGGGCTCCCCTTTTTTTGTTTGTGTCTGTTGCAGGCAGCTGCATCCAGATTCGATGAAATGGTAAAGTTGGAGAATCATATCCTATTGATAGATAAGTGCCAGAAGATCACAGAAGCGCTTATTCTTGTCTTTAGAGTTGCGGTTAGTCTGTGAGGGGTCAGGTGGGAAGCTCTATAAAACTGAAGGTCTATAATCTTCTGGAGCGCAGTAGTGCCAGAAGTCAGCTCGCTCAGCGGATTGATGCCATATTGATCATGTTTATTCTGCTGAATGTGGGCCTGGCGGTTTTAGAGACAGAAGCAAGTATCGGGGAGGCGTATGTTTCTCAGATCTTTCTTTTGGACTTTATTGCGGGACTGGTTTTTGCAGTTGAATATCTTTTGCGTTTGTGGGTTTCTGATCTGCATCCTCCCTTAAAGAAGTATGGGGCTTTGAAAGCGCGGGTGATTTATGCAATTCAGCCGCTTTCGCTTGTTGATTTTATTGCAGTGCTTCCCTTTTGGCTTTCTCTGTTTTTTGCAAGCATCAGTTGGAAATCTCTTGTTATTCTGCGTCTTTTCAGATTCTTGAAAATTGCACGCTACTCTCCGGCGGTGAGTTCTTTAGTTTCTGCTGTTGTTGCTGAGCGTAAAGCGATTATTGGCAGTCTTATTCTCATTGTTGGTGTTGCTCTTGTTGCTGCCACACTGCTTTATAGTGTCGAGCATGCTGTACAGCCTGAATATTTTGGCAGTATTCCAAGTGCGTTGTGGTGGGCGTTTGCGACGCTGACAACGGTTGGGTATGGCGATGTGGTGCCGATTACTGCGTTGGGTAAGGTGATTGCCAGTGTGGTGATGTTGATGGGCTACTGTCTGTTTGCGCTTCCGGTTGGCATTATCGGAACTGCTTTTGCCCGTGAAATCCATAGCCGTGATTTTGTGATTACCTGGGGAATGGTTGCAACGATCCCGTTGTTTGAAAGGCTTTCGGCTATTGAAATTGCAGCTGTCACGGAGCTTTTGCATTCGCACAGCGTACCTGCGGGGCAATATATTTGCGAGCAGGGGGAAGAAGGGGATAGTTTGTTTCTCATTGCCTCCGGTCAGGTGGAGGAGATCTTTGAAGATCATCGCATCTTACATGGGGAGGGAGAGCACTTTGGCGAAGCTGCACTTTTCAGCCGCAAGATGCGATGTGCCAGTGCAGTTGCCAAGACGCCTGTTCAGGTTATGGTTTTAAAGATGGAAGACTTGCGACGCTTTATGGAGCGCAAGCCTGCAATTGCAAAAAAAATTATTGATGAAGCGATTGATGAACGTGAAACCCACCATGAAGATGCAGAGTTTACTCCGTGATTCTACCGTTTAACACGCCGGGAACCAGCTCAATAACATTTGCACCAGCATCAAATGCGGTTTGCATGGAATCAAGAGTGTTCTCCAGTAAGAAACGGGTGGGGGGAAATATGCGTTCTGCGGTGCAGGTCTCGTTTGTCAGGTTTTCACGTGTGTAGGTTTGGTGCACGCCGCGATGGGAAATGAATTTTTGAGAACCGATGGGTGTGCTCCAAGAAAACCACGAGGCGTTATATACGTTGATAACAGTGACTTCTGAAAATAGATGATAGAAATCCTCTTAAGCATGAACTGAGTGCCAGTATGGAAAGAAACTGCTCTCAGGTTGCTTTGCGAATGCGGTTTCAGTTTGATGTTGTGGCTGGCCGGGTTCCATGAGGTAGCCGGCCAGCTTCGGTTAGTTTTTGTCGCAGCTCAAGATGATTTGTTTCTCCTGAGGGGAGTAAAAGTAGTTGCAGTTTTCGAAGAACAACTGACCGCTGTTGAAGAGCATGGAGTTCTTCTTCGGATGACCGAGCGACCATCTTGCGGACTGGCCCAATGATTGTTTTGGGCCGTACTCTAATGTTGTAAAAGGCTTTTTATCTGTGGGAGTTTTGAAAAGCTGCATCTCGTAGCTTTTTGTGTCGATCGAATTAGCTTTACTGTTTGATGGAGAAAGGCAGCAAGGCGCTTTGCTTTCTGAGACCGACACAATGCCAAAATGAATGCCTGTGTCTGGCAAAAGGCGGGCGTTTTCTGTCTTGCCTTGTGGGAACACTTTGGTTTGGTCGGACTTCTTCACGATGGCAAACGGGATTTCCGGGGCAGCCAGATCATTTGGAACAATGTTGGAGTCTGCGAGCGGAAGTTCGAGTGTTATGCCCAAGTCCGGGAGTGGATTTTTTTCGGATGCGAGATAGACGTCGATATTACCTTTGTCAGATTTTGCTTTGCTTAGTGCGTAGTTCTGATTTTTGAGCGGTGCTCCCTTGTCGTCTACCAGATTGAGGAAGGGATTCGCCTTGTTGATGTGATTGGTAATTTTCGTCGGGAAAGTTTCGGGCCGATCAAAACCCACACCCATCATGTAGACGTCCGGATTAACTTTACATTTGCTGCTGGGTGGCTTGGTGGTGCAGTTCGGATCACCAGCATTTTGGGGGCACCATTGTACGGCTGCGAAGACTGGAAAATCCTTCAGGTGCTTAGTTGGTGTTTTGTCCGGTGTGCCGAAGGTGAGATCTCTGTTCACGATATAGCCAGCGTATTTATTACCTGAGCTGCTATAGTGAAATTTCTGGCATTTTTGGGGGTCTTGCTCAGTTTTTGACAAGCCGAAAAAGGGAGCCGAACCGATGATACCAGTTGACCCGGTATCCATAACAAAACGAGATTTCTCTCCAGTTTTGGTGTGAATTTCAAGCCGGTACAAGTTACTGCTTCGTTCAGCCGTGATGGGGGTATCTGCGGCCTGAACCACATTGCTCAGTAGTACAGATGCCACGATTAACAGAAGTTGGGTTTTCATTTTCTCTCCTTTTTCTTCCAGAAAAAAGCAGAGAGATGAACAGGACCTTATAAAGGCTCCCCTTGTTTGTGAGGGGCAACAGCAAAAAGGGTGCCTTTGGGCACCCTTTTCATCGATAGCTTTTGGCGTTGCTTATACAGCTGCCATTGCCTTTTGCAGGTTTTCGTCGACTTTGTCGAGGAAGCCGGTTGTGGTGAGCCACTTCTGGTCCGGACCTACGAGCAGTGCCAGATCTTTGGTCATGTAACCGCTTTCAACTGTGTCGATACATACCTGCTCAAGAGTTTCAGCAAACTTCTTCAGATCAGCGTTGTCGTCCAGTTTCGCGCGGTGAGCCAAACCACGGGTCCATGCAAAGATAGATGCGATGGAGTTTGTGGAGGTCTCTTCACCCTTCTGGTGCTGACGGTAGTGACGGGTCACGGTGCCGTGTGCAGCTTCTGCTTCAACGGTGCGTCCGTCTGGTGACATAAGAACGGAAGTCATCAGGCCAAGGGAACCGAAGCCCTGTGCAACGGTGTCGGACTGAACGTCGCCGTCGTAGTTCTTACAAGCCCAAACGTAACCACCGGACCACTTCATGGATGCAGCAACCATGTCGTCGATGAGGCGGTGCTCGTACCAGATCTTCTCTGCTTCGAACTTTTCTTTGAACTCAGCGTCGTAGATTTCCTGGAAGATGTCTTTGAAGCGACCATCGTAAACTTTGAGGATGGTGTTCTTAGTGGACAGGTAGCAAGGTACCTTACGGCCAAGAGCGTAGTTCATGGAAGCGCGGGCAAAGTCGCGGATGGAATCATCCAGATTGTACATTGCCATTGCAACGCCGGAGGATGGTGCGTCGAATACTTCGTGTTCGATCTCGGTGCCATCTTCGCCAACGAACTTAACAGTCAGCTTGCCTTTGCCCGGGAATTTGAAGTCAGTCGCACGATACTGGTCACCAAATGCGTGACGGCCAACGATGATTGGCTGGGTCCAACCCGGAACCAGACGTGGAACGTTGGACATGATGATCGGCTCACGGAAGATAACGCCGCCCAGAATGTTGCGGATTGTGCCGTTTGGAGAGCGGTACATGCGCTTCAGGTCGAACTCTTCAACGCGAGCTTCATCCGGAGTGATGGTTGCACACTTTACGCCAACGCCGTGCTCTTTGATCGCGTTTGCAGCGTCAACAGTGATCTGGTCATCAGTTGCGTCACGAGACTCGATGCCGAGGTCGTAGTACTTGAGATCAATGTCCAGATAAGGGTGGATCAGCTTGTCCTTGATGAACTGCCAAATGATGCGTGTCATCTCATCGCCATCGAGTTCGACGACCGGATTTTCTACCTTGATCTTTGCCATTCTAGTAGACCTCGTAGTTTTAGGTAGTGAAGAGGGAGCCGTTTCAGGCTCAAGTTGCCATGTGTATACACATGTGCGCAATCTAATGCCAGTGGAAATCTGCGGTTGGGTAGTAAGTACTACCAAATTCGTAGAGCGAGCAGAAGAGCTGGTTGCTAACAAATTGCAATTTAGGCCGTATTTGCGCTTATGAATGGTTGAAGTGATGCCCCAAACCTTGTTGACGCTTTCCCTTAAGAGTCGCGGTTGCCAAGTTTGTGCATAATTCGCAAACTGGCCCGTGTGAACTTGCGTCTTGCTGGTTGTTGAAATGAAGCAAGAGGGATTTGGAGAGCGCATTTATCTAACGTTCCTGCGCTTTCTTAGTTAGGAGTTTGGGAGATGCGCATTGTTGTGACCGGTATGGGGGCGGTTTCTCCATTAGGTGTTGGGGTCGGTAAGTTTTGGGAGCGGCTTATAGCCTCAAAAAGTGGCATCCGCGCTCTTTCCAGATTTGACGGGAGCGAACATGCCTGTCGGGTGGCTGGTCAGGTTCCCAGCATTGATGAAGATGAGTTTGGGTTCGATGCTTGTGTTGCGATTCCTTTTAAAGACCAGAAGAAGATGGATTTGTTTATCCGTTATGCCTTGGTTGCGGCTAAAGAAGCGTTGGATCAGGCGGGCTGGCATCCTGAAACAGATGCGGACAAAGAAGAGACAGCAACGATTATTGCCTCTGGTGTAGGGGGCTTTCCGGCAATGACTGGTGCAACCAGGACAGTTGAGAGTAAAGGGCCAAAGCGTCTCTCCCCGTTCATTGTCCCTAGTTTCCTTGCTAATCTTGCTGCGGGACAAGTTTCAATTGCTAATGGATTTAAAGGACCTTTGGGTACTCCAGTCACAGCTTGCGCTGCAAGTGTGCAGGCGATTGGTGATGCGATGCGGCTTATAAAGAATGGAGAGGCGCGTGTTGCTTTAGCAGGTGGTACTGAAGCCTGTATCGATGCGGTCTCATTTGCCGGGTTTTCGGCAGCGCGTGCTCTTTCCAGTGGTTTTAATGATGCCCCGGAAAAAGCTTCTCGTCCCTTTGATAAGGGCCGGGACGGGTTTGTAATGGGAGAGGGCGCTGCGCTTCTGGTTATTGAAGAACTTGACCATGCGCTGGCTCGTGGGGCAGAGCCGCTTGCTGAAATTTTGGGGTACGGGACATCAGCGGATGCACATCATATGACAGCTTCTCCACCTGATGGAGCTGGTGGGCAAGCTGCTATGCGCAAAGCTTTGAGGCAGGCTGGTGTAGACCCTGATCAGATTGACTATATCAATGCCCATAGCACATCGACACCTGTTGGAGATGCGGCAGAAATTGCAGGTATTCAGGCGATCTTTGGAGATCGGGGGAAAGATTTGGCTATTTCTTCCACGAAGTCTGCTACAGGTCATTTGCTTGGGGCTGCGGGCGCGATCGAAGCAATTGCTTCGATCATGGCGCTCAGAGAAGGTATGCTTCCGCCGACTTTAAATCTGGAGGAGCCTGACGAGGCGGCTTCGCAATATGATCTGGTTGCAAACTCTGCAAAGGAAAAAGAACTGCACTATGTGATGTCCAATGGATTTGGTTTTGGGGGTGTGAACGCCTCAGTGATTTTTGGGAAACCGGTGTGAGGATTGAAAGCAATATTGGTTAGGAAATGTGCGATAGTGCAACCGGACGTTTATTTTTTGCCACATTGCTCCTCTAGCCATTGCGCTTGATTTTGTGGATCATACTGGAAGTTTGATTGATGCTTAGAAGTTTGAATAACAAGCATTATGCTGTGATTACGGTCCTGCTGCTTGTTTTGACGGCGGTTATTTTGCTTGCCATGGGGCGTGAGCCGATTTGTAAATGTGGTGAGATCAAGTTCTGGACGTGGGACGTTAACAGCTCTGATAGCAGTCAGCATATCGCAGACTGGTACACGCCTTCTCATATTATTCATGGCATGTTGTTTTATGGGTTATTCTGGTGGATGGGCCGCTTGTTTACTGGCGGTGCGGGCTGGCCCATGGGATTCCGGCTGGTTCTTTCAATCATTGTGGAAGCAACCTGGGAAATTCTGGAGAATTCCAGTTGGGTGATTAACCGATACCGGGAAGCAACTATTGCGCTGGACTATTTTGGTGACAGTGTGCTCAACTCCGTCTTTGATATCATCTGGATGATTATAGGGTTCTGGCTGGCAGCGCGGTTGCCTGTCTGGCTGACGGTTATCTTAATTCTTGCTATGGAAATTGTGGTTGGAGCAATCATTCGAGATAATCTTACTCTGAACGTGATTATGCTTCTTTATCCACTGGATGCCATCAAGGAATGGCAAATGCAGGTTTATTGAATGATGAAGGCTGCCGCGCATTCGTTTACAGATTGCGCGGCATTTATATAGGTTAGCGACTTGCTATCATTTTCTATGTGCCGCCAAGGCAATGGCGATGTAACTCCAGCCATTGAACATTATAGAGATGCCTGCCACCAGGCCGAGGGCCCAGCCTGTTGATTCAGGAAAGTCGAGAAGGATCATTAAGCCTGCGGCAATCGCAATGATACCGGAGGCTAATATCCACCCCCAGCTGCTGTGCGGTCTGAGCCGAAAAGAGAAGACGGCCTGTGCAATGCCCTGTGCGATAAAGACAAGCGATAGCAAGAGTGTCAGGGCTTCTGTTCCGGCAACGGGTTTCATGTAAATAGCTGCACCACCAATGAGTGCGACAATGCCCATGAGCGCCTGAGAGAAGAAACCGCCCCATTCTTTAACCTGAGTGGCATGAATGAGCTGAAGAACCCCGACAACGATGAGTACCAGTCCAATCACCAGTGCTACTGCGATGGAGGACGCATGGGGTGCGATCAACACAATCATACCGCCAATCACCATCAATACACCGAGCACCAGAAACTTCCACCAGTTGTCACGCACAAGTTGCGTGAGGTCTGGGACCGGATCCGGGACATGTGGAGGCGGGGTGCCGCCTGTGTTGTGTTGTTGTCCTGGCATAGTCGTCGGGGTCTCCTTCTCAGAGGGGCCATTCAGAGGCTGCATTAAAAGGGCTACCCTCTGCTTATCAGCAAATCACAGCTTTACTCTTGATTGAATTCGCCGAATTTTACCCTCTCAAGCTGAATGGTCAGAGCTGCTAAGCCATTTTGCATGAGTAAGGTATCAGGGGTGAGTTGCGTTCGAAGAGAAATGGCATGTGATTGAGTTGGCATTTCAAAACGGCTCTGGATATTTTCGGCGTGATCGGCTAGAGGATCGGCATGTCTGAGAATGCTCCTGAAACAAACAATCCTATTCCTCCTGTTGTTATTCTTTGTGAACCGCAGCTTGGTGAGAATATCGGTATGGTCGCCCGTGCCATGGCTAACTTTGGCCTTCATGATCTGCGCCTGATCAATCCGCGTGACGGATGGCCAAGTGAGAAAGCCCGTTCTGCCTCCAGCAGAGCGCACCATGTTATTGATGCTGCCCGCGTTTTTGATAGTGTTGAAGAGGCCGTTGCTGATCTGAAGCTGGTTTTTGCGACCACAGCACGCAGCCGCGATATTCCAAAGCCCGTTGTGGGACCTGATGAAGCTGCTGGCGAGAGTGTTGCGCAGGGAGTGCGCGGTATTCCTTCCGGATACATGTTTGGACGTGAGCGCTGGGGGCTTAATAACGATGAAGTGGCGTTAGCGAACAAGATTGTTACGCTACCCGTTGACCCGACCTACGCTTCTCTCAATATTGCGCAGGCTGTGCTGGTGTGTGCCTATGAGTGGCGGCGGGTTGCAACTGCCGGTGCCCTGCCGTTTTCACTGGATGATTATGAAGGGGAACCTGCGAGCCAGGAGTCCATTCAAAGGATGTTTGATCATCTGGAGAGCAATCTGGATGCACGCGGATTTTTCCGTCCAGCCGAAAAGAAACCTGTAACGGTTCGGCGGTTGCGCAATATTTTCCAGAAAGCGGATCTGACAGATAATGAAGTGCGGATTTTGCGTGGTGTGATTTCATGCTTTGAAAAGTATGGCGTGAAGGGCAAAGACTGATGTTTTCACGTTCTCTCAGATTGCCGTTTCCACCCCTACATATGCAGGCAGATGTGCCGGGGCGTGTGCTGGTGCTGGATAGCGGCATAGGAGGACTATCAGTAGTACGTGAGATCAAACGCATTCTGCCAGATGCCGGACTACTTTATCTGGCCGACTGCGCCGCATTTCCTTATGGTGACTGGGACGCGGATGCACTGCGGGATCATATATGCGATCTGGTGCGCAGTGTTGCTCATATCTGGCAACCCAGTGCTGTTGTAATTGCCTGTAATACTGCGTCTACGCTGGTTTTGCAGAGGCTACGTTCTTTCCTTACTGTTCCGGTGGTTGGCACAGTACCTGCCGTTAAACCTGCGGCTGAGCGGACGCGCACTGGTGTATTTGCAGTACTGGCAACGCCCGGTACTGTGAAACGGGATTATACCCAAGCCCTTATATCGGAATTTGCTCCTAAACATCATGTTGCTCTTGTCGGGGCAGCAGGTCTTGCGGGACTTGCAGAAGATAAGCTCGCTGGGCGCAGCGTGGATCTTGATCGTCTCAGACAGGAAATTGCCCCGTGTTTTGTCAAAAGAGACGGAAAGCAAACTGATACTGTTGTGTTGGGGTGTACTCATTTTCCGTTTTTGCAAGAAGAGATGGAACAGATTGCTCCATGGCCTGTAAACTGGATTGATCCTTCTTCAGCGATTGCAAGCAGGCTTTCTCATGTTCTTGAGCGGGACAGCTTTGCTATGAACTGTTGTGATATCTTTTTTCAGAGTGTCAAGAGTACATGAGTTGTTCAGTCTTCAGATGTTTTGCTTTGATATATTTGGTATAACCCGCCGGAATGTAAGATATATCTTTTAATTATTTAAATATATGAGAAAATACCGAGGCTAACTCTAGGATGGATTAAAATCATAGTGGTATACCCCTGCGCTTGTAATCGAGGCCCGCGCAAGACAGGAATAGCCGCTTTGGTCGATCTTATCGTTGATTTCCTCAATACCGTTTTGTGGAACTATGTTTTGCTATACGGCCTTTTGGCTGTTGGTGTGTTTTTTACTCTACGTTTAGGGTTCATTCAGTTCCGGTATTTCGGAGAGTGTTTTACGGTTCTGTTAAAATCCCGTCATGAAGATACGCATGGTATCAGCCCATTTCAGGCTTTGTGTACCAGTCTGGCTTCTCGGGTTGGAACGGGTAATATCGCTGGTGTCGCGCTCGCGCTGACGCTTGGCGGGCCCGGAGCGATTTTCTGGATGTGGGTGGTTGCCTTGGTTGGCATGGCAACTGCTTATGCAGAGAGCGCCTTAGCTCAGCTGTACAAGGTTGAAGACGAAGACGGGCAGTTCCGTGGCGGTCCGGCATTTTACATCGCGGCCGGGCTAAAAAGCCCTGTATTTGCTCATGTCTTCGCGATTTCTCTGATTTTTGCGTTTGGTGTTGTTTTTTCAGCGGTGCAGTCAAACTCCATCGCCGATGCCATGTATAGCGCGTTTGCTGTGCCGGAAGTGGTGACAGGGATCGTACTCGTATTAGCAGCAGGGCTTGTGATTTTTGGCGGGCTGCGAAAGATCGCCCATTTTGCTGAAGTTGTTGTGCCCATTATGGCGTTTGCTTATGTGGCGATTGCGCTTGGTATTCTGGCATGGAATTTTGATGCTGTGCCGGGGGTTCTCTGGAGCATCGTAGCTCATGCCTTTGGCTTTGAAGAGGCCGTAGGCGGCGTTTCTGGCGGTGTGATGGCAGCGTTGTTAAACGGAGTGCGGCGCGGGCTATATTCCAACGAAGCAGGTATGGGCTCTGCGCCCAATGTTGCTGCCTCAGCAGTGCCTGATCCGCATCATCCAGCCTCCCAGGGCTTTGTGCAGGCCCTGGGCGTTTTCATTGATACGATTGTGGTGTGTACTGCGACGGCACTGATTATTCTGCTTTCTGGTGTTTATGATCCGACAACGGGTGAAACGGGGATTAATCTCACGCAACATGCCACGAAGGCACATCTGGGTGATTTTGGTGTTTATTTCATTGCAATAGCTATTTTGTTTTTTGCTTTTACATCGATCGTTGCGAACTACTCATATGCGGAAAACGCTATGATTTATCTGGAGCATGGGTGGAAACCCGGTCTGACGATCCTGCGTCTTCTCTCGTTGGCTATGGTTTTTTGGGGAACCTTGCAGACCGTAAGCACTGTGTTTAACGCAGCGGATGCAGCTATGGGCGTAATGGCAGTTCTCAACTTAATCGCAATTGCTCTTCTTGCTCCCAAAGTTTCTTTGATTACAAAGGACTATCTGAGACAACTAAAGGAAGGCAAAGAACCATTGTTTGATGTTTCCGAGCATCCTGAGCTGGCAGAGGGTGTTGATGCGACGATCTGGAGCAAAGAGCGTGGCGAAACAGCGCAAAAACGCTATTGATTTTGCTGTGTTATTTCATTGACTCTTGGGCGTATTTTCAATAGGAATGCGCTGTTCAGGGCGGCCCCGATGGAGCCGCTTTGATTTTACGCACCCGTGTGGTTCGGCATGCGCACTTTGCCGTAACCGCTGTCAGTCATTGGAAGCTGTTTGGTTTGCAGTGAAAAAGGAGGGCGCGTTTCCTTTAAAATTATAGATCAACGCAAAGGAAACTGCGATGTCTAAGCGCCAGAGCGCCAAGTATAAAATCGACCGTCGTATGGGTGAGAACATTTGGGGTCGCCCAAAGTCTCCAGCTAACCGCCGTGAATACGGTCCAGGTCAGCACGGTCAGCGCCGTAAAGGCAAGCTCTCTGACTTCGGCGTGCAGCTGCGCGCAAAGCAGAAGCTGAAAGGTTACTACGGCAACATCTCCGAGAAACAGTTCCGCAAAGTTTATGATGAAGCTTCCCGTCAGCGCGGCGATACTTCTGAAAACCTGATCGGTCTGCTCGAGTGCCGTCTTGACGCGATTGTTTACCGTGCGAAGTTCGTTCCAACCGTGTTTGCTGCTCGTCAGTTCATCAACCACGGTCACGTGAACGTAAATGGTCGTCGTGTAAACATTGGTTCTTACATGTGTAAGCCAGGCGACGTTATCGAAGTTCGTGAAAAGTCCAAGCAGCTGGCAATCGTACTGGAAGCAGTACAGTCCGCTGAGCGTGACATTCCTGACTACATTGACGTTGACACCAACAAGCTGGTTGCAACCTACAGCCGCATCCCAGCATTTGGTGACGTGCCTTACCCAGTTCAGATGGAACCAAACCTGGTTGTGGAATTCTATTCCCGCTAATAGGTTTGAACCTGAATGGTTTGATTTGGGCTGCCCTTGGGTAGCCCTTTTCATTTTCCGGTGCTATTTCTCCCGCACAACACCGTCATTTGAAGTTCGACGAAGCAAAGACAAGATAAGCTTATGAGCCAGCCAAACGCAGAACAAACCTCAGAGGTTATTGCTCAAGACAAGACCTTTGATCCAGATTGCCATCCTTTGTTTCGTGAGGTGCCGAGTTCGGTTGAGTTTAAAAAGCTTCGTAAGCGCTTGTTGCGCGAGACACGTCAGGCCATTTCTGATTATAAGATGGTGCCGGATGGTGCGAGTCCGGAAAAGACAAGATGGCTTATCTGTCTGTCTGGCGGTAAAGACAGCTACACTCTGCTCGCTGTACTGATGGATCTGAAGTGGCGCGGTCTTCTTCCGGTTGACCTGATCGCCTGCAATCTGGATCAATCCCAGCCGGGCTTCCCTCAGCATATTCTACCTGAGTTCTTCGAGCGCTATGAGATCCCAAACAAGATTGTGCGCGAGAACACCTATGGCATTGTCACGGACAAGCTGCCAGAGACCTCGACCTATTGTTCTTTGTGCTCCCGTCTGCGCCGCGGCATTTTATATCGCACTGCGCGTGAGCTGGGCTGTGAAGCGATTGTGCTTGGTCACCATAGGGACGATGCGCTGGAAACCTTCATGATGAATATGTTCCACGGTGGACGCATGGCGTCCATGCCGCCGAAGCTGGTGAACGATGAAGGAGATCTGATGGTGCTGCGCCCGTTGATGAACTCCTCTGAGGCAGACATCGAGAAGTTTTCCAGAGCGATGGAGTTTCCGATTATTCCTTGTAACCTGTGTGGCTCTCAGGACGGCCTGCAGCGTGTTCAGGTGAAGAACATGTTGCAGCAATGGGAGAAGGAAACCCCGGGCCGTCTCGGCATTATGGCACGTGCGCTGGCACATGTGCGGCCTTCTCATTTGCACGATGCGAAGGCGTTTGACTTTGTTGGGCTGCGTCCAAACACAGGTGAAAAGGGTGAGAGCGATCAGGAGCCTTGTGCAGCAGCAGAGGCGATGACTGAAAAGCTGTTTGGCAATGAGTTTTGATCAACCGGAATACGTTATCTGATTTGAGCCGCTGCATCATTTGATGTGGCGGTTTTTTGTTTTCAGGTTTGTGATGTGGCTGGCTGTTATGTTCCCGCAATTGCAGAAACTGTAAGTTCCCAGAGAATTCTTGCAGAAATTTAATTTCTTGTTAGGTAATAAAAATACGTAAAATGGCGAAAATAATTGCTAAAGATGCTATATTTTACCTATTCAATAAAGATTATATCCAGAACCCTATGGTTACTTTCTGTTCAGGACAAACATTTCAGCGGTCAGGTCCCGGGTTAAGGGACGATAATTTTTGCTTTTCTATGCGATTTTTCACCAAAAGCATTGGAGGTAGCTATGAATATGGTGATCGAGGGTCTGGATGGCATCGGATGGAAAAGACGGAGGGATACTGCTGATCAACCCTGTCAGTGCGGTTCCTGGAAACTGCATTGGATCAAGCACTCCAATTGTGACTGGCCGTCTCAATGCAGCAATGCAGATTGTCATAGAAAGCCAACTAAAGGTGTTGATGTGAGGTGGCTAAGTGGCAGCCGTCCTCAAATCATTCCGCTTTGCAATCACTGTAGCAAGAAGACTGATCACTTTAATCTTAAAGATGGTGTGGTCACCGTGCTGAAGCACCAGTATGAGTGTAGCTGAACTCCTACTTTACTCCTCCATGGTGTTTACAGGCATCTGGTGCGTTCAGTAAGGATGACTTCTGAAAGACGATCATGTGGTTGCACTCGTAACGTGCCAGACCGTCCTGTGTGCCCGGTGCAATACTCGCAGCAACCGCCCCCATGGTGGCACCGATGATTATGCTAAGGAGCAAAGCTCTTACGTAAACCTGCATCTTTCATCCCCCCGATGATCTGTTGATGAGACGTTTCTAGCAAGGGGAATGTGAGAGAGCTCTGAGAGCAATATTCATTTGGTGTTCAGGATGATTAAGCTGTCAGGCTGCTCCAGTTAACCTTTAAGAGGGTGCCCCGCCTTGTTGCTTCTGTAAAATCGAAGAGAGAAAATGGCGCGGTTTTTTCTTCATGAAGGGAAACGTGCAGTACGCTCCATCCTGCTTCTCGGCCAGGTTTGATGTCTTTGTCCAGATTGTCGCCGATGAAGAGTGCGGTATCTGCAGTAAAGTTATGCTGGTTTTGTAGCTTGCGGAGGAGGGTGACACTTGGTTTGCATTCAGCCGGAAATGCATCTCCACTGGCATAAGCAAAGTCAACATGCTTTGAAACACCGAGCTTGTTCATGGTAGTCCACTGAAATTGTGAGGGACCATTGGTCATGACGCCAATCTGACAGCCAAAGCTGGCTTTAAGAAGCGCCATAGCTTCAAAAACACCAGAAAATGGCTCTTGTGCCTCTGCCCATCGCTGAGTGAAGGTATCCAGAGCTCTTCGTTGTTTGTGAGGCTCCATATCAGGAAAACAGGCCTGGACAGCTTCAAGGCCGGTGTGCTCACCATTTTGCGTCATATGACGCAGCCAGATATTGCTGTGCTTGTTGAATTGCTCACCCAAGATTACACTAGAGGTTTCCGGCAGTTTAACAATAAAAAAACGGACCTTCGCGGGAAGGTCCGTTTTTCTTAAAACTGTTGCAGAGAGACTTATGCTGCTGGTGCGGTCTCGATGCCTTTGTCTGAAAACAGTGTCTGTAGTTCCTGAGACTGGAACATTTCGCGGATAATGTCACAACCGCCGACGAATTCACCTTTGACATAGAGCTGTGGGATTGTAGGCCACTGACTATAGTCTTTGATACCCTGACGGAGGCTGTCGTCCTCCAGCACGTTGTGGCCGATGTATTTTACACCAACGTAATCAAGAATCTGCACCACCTGACCAGAGAAGCCACACTGTGGGAAGCTTGGGGTGCCTTTCATGAAGACGACAACATCGTTGTTTTCTACTTCGTGCTTGATCCAGTTTTGGATATCGCTCATTTCGTCGCGTTCCTTTCGCTCGACCGGGGTCAAAGCCCGGTGACCGTGATTGTACTTTGTATATGGTGTGACCAGATATATGGGAGCTTGCATAGTAAATGCAAAATATGGTCACACCAAGAGAATGTTATTCCGGGGCAGATGTTTGAAGTGCGAGTGCGTGCAAATCATCGCCCATTTTACCTTTAAGAGCCTGATACACCATCTGGTGCTGCTGTACGCGGGATTTGCCGCGGAAACTTTCATCAATCACAACAGCAGCGTAATGGTCGCCATCACCTGCAAGATCTCTGATTTCCACGTGTGCGTCCGGCAAAGCCTCTTTGATAAGGGATTGTAGTTCGCCTGCGTCCATGGCCATGAGGAGCCTCCTTGCCCGACTGGGTTTCATCCTGTTTAGCTGCTTCTCTCTTTATCAATGAAGAGAGAAGCGAATCTTATTTAGAACTCAGTTTAGCAGTTCAGCGAAGGAGTATCAGCTCGCCTGCATAAATTGCGGGAACCATCCCTCAAAAGCTTGTTTCAGCTCTTCAACTGACACACTAATCTTATCGCCAAGAACAAGCGTATCACCACCTGTCTTACCGATTTCTTGTGTGCTGATACCAGCGTCGATCGCATCTTCCAAGAAGGCAGCGAGTTTTTCCTCTGCCACAGTCACAATATACCGACTTTGATCTTCGCCAAACAGAATGGCATGAGGATGCTCGCCGTCGATTTTGACATGAGCGCCGAGCTTGCCTTTGATTGCCATTTCAGCGAGCGCGACAGCAAGACCTCCAGAGGAAATGTCGTGTGCAGCAGTAATCCGACCTTCGGTAATTACCTCACGAACGAACGTGCCGGTGAGCTTTTCAACTTCCAGATCGACTGGAGGAGGAGCACCTTCTTCGCGGCCCAGAATCTCCTGAAGGTATTGTGAGGACCCAAGGTGCGTGCCTTGACCGCCCAGTGCGACGATAACGTCTCCTTCACCTGTAAAGGCACTTCCAACGCGCCTGGTAACGTCTTTTAGCAGGCCAACACCGCCGATGGCAGGTGTTGGCAGGATGCCTTCTCCAAAAGTTTCGTTGTAAAGGGAAACGTTACCTGAGACGATTGGGGTCTCCAGAATCTCGCAGGCTTCTCCGATGCCTTTCAGGCAGCCTACGAACTGGCCCATGATCTCCGGCTTTTCAGGATTACCAAAGTTCAGGTTGTCTGTGATTGCCAGCGGAAGGGAACCAACTGCGGACAGGTTGCGATAGGTTTCAGCAACAGCCTGCTTGCCGCCTTCGTAAGGGTTTGCGTAGCAGTAGCGTGGGTTTACATCGACGGAGAACGCAAGCCCCTTGTTTGTTCCATCTACGCGGATCACCCCTGCATCGCCGCCCGGTGTTGCGGCAGAGTTGCCCTGAATGAGGGTGTCGTACTGTTCATAAACCCAGCGGCGGGAGGAACCGTTTGCACCGCCAACCAGTTTCAAAAGCGCTTCTTTATAGTCAGAGGGCTCTTCAACATTGATTGCTGCAATTGTGTCCGGTTCTGGCCATTGAGTCCAGGGGCGGTTATATTCAGGGGCCTCGTCGCCCAGTTCCTTGATCGGAAGATCAGCCATAACCTGACCGTGCTGTTTTACAACGAAGCGCAGGGTGTCGGTGGTGATGCCACAGATTGCAAAGTCAAGGCCCCACTTGGTGAAGATAGCCTCAGCTTCTTTCTCCTTGGATGGCTCAAGCACCATGAGCATGCGCTCCTGACTTTCGGAGAGCATCATCTCATAGGCAGTCATGTTTTCTTCGCGGGCAGGGACCTTATCAAGGTCGAGCTCGATACCCAGATTGCCTTTTGCGCCCATCTCAACTGCGGAGCAGGTGAGACCAGCTGCGCCCATGTCCTGAATTGCGATAACCGCACCAGTCTTCATGAGTTCAAGGCAGGCTTCCATCAGGCACTTTTCGGTGAACGGATCACCGACCTGAACGGTTGGGCGCTTTTCGTCGATAGAATCGTCGAACTCCGCAGAGGCCATGGTTGCACCGCCAACGCCGTCACGGCCTGTTTTTGCGCCAAGGTAAACGACCGGAAGACCAACACCTTTGGCTTCAGACAGGAAAATCTTATCAGAATCAGCCAGACCGGCTGCGAATGCATTGACCAGACAGTTGCCGTTATAGGATTTGTGGAACTCGACTTCGCCGCCCACTGTAGGAACGCCAAAGGAGTTGCCGTATCCACCTACACCAGAAACAACGCCGGACACGAGATGGCGTGTACGTGGATGATCTGGTTCGCCGAAGCGCAGAGCGTTCATAGCCGCGACCGGACGTGCACCCATGGTGAACACATCGCGCAAAATGCCACCGACGCCAGTTGCTGCGCCCTGATACGGTTCGATGTAAGAGGGGTGGTTGTGGCTTTCCATTTTGAAAACAACAGCTTGCCCATCATCGATGTTGACGACGCCTGCGTTTTCGCCCGGACCCTGAATGACGCGCGGGCCAGTTGTTGGCAGGGTCTTCAGCCATCTCTTAGAGGATTTGTATGAGCAATGCTCGTTCCACATTGCGGAAAAAATTCCAAGCTCGGTGAAGGTTGGCTCTCTGCCAATCAGCTCCAGAATGCGAGCGTATTCATCTTCCTTAAGACCGTGGGCCTCAATGAGTTCGGGGGTGATCTGGACAGTATTTGGGATCATCACACTCAGAAAATTTGGGCGCAGTGCGCCGGGGCCAAATGTCTGGGGCTGCTTAACAGGATTCATAGGAAAATGGAAACAATTGAGGCTGAAATTTTGGATTTTTTCCTGACGCTTTGAGATTTATGCAGGTTGACGTTAAGTCGCGCTGCACATTTTAAAGGTAATTGAAAAAAATCTAGTTGGCTGAAAAATAATTCAAGCCTCGTACTCTATGTAGTTATCTGTTTGTGAGCCAAATCAGAAAGTAACTTCACCCAGAAGTGTTGTGATGGATAGGTGCTTGTTAGGCAAAGGTTCTCTGGTCCAGGTGCCGCTGCCTTTTGCGGTGGACCATTTTTCGTCACCCCCCAGTATTGCCCAGTTACCGGAATATATACCGTTCTTGATCTCAGTTATTTCATAGCTGAGTGCGAATGGAGCGCCGTCTTTATCTTTCAGGCTGCAAACTCCTCCGCCCTGAACCTGCATATTTTTCACCACAGCACCACCGAAGCAACTGCCAGAAACATGATCAAACGGATCGTCAGGGGAGTTGCTTAAGAAGACGTAGTCCGCATTGATGCGTTTTAGGTTGAGCTGATCGGTGATTATTGCGTTGTTATAAAGACCGAAGGTCGCGAGCTTTCCGGTATCTGAAAAACCAGCAGCTTTGGCGTTTACCTGCTGTGCTGACGCGCTCACAACGTTTGATGCAAGTGCGATGGTAAAGACGGTTCCGAGGACGGCAAGGCGTTTTCCGAGGACTGCCATTTCAGAGGATCCTTTAGAGTTCGCTTGGTTTGAGTGCCAAGGACTACGTTTTTCTGATGCAACCACATTTACAAAGCCTGTTTCAATCTTGTCCTTTTGATTTGGTTAGGGTTTTACTTCGCGTTCTGCAAGGAGCACTGCCGATTTTTTACGGATTAGAAACTTTGGTTAACTCACTGTATTTACTAGCTACTTATAATTTATAGGCATGATTTTCATGATTTCAAAACCCTCTGATGCGATGCTTTCTCGTGCCTCCTTAAAGGTGCCTTTTGCTGGTGGTTAAAGCTGGCATGTCTAACAAGAATTCGCCGATGCTGGTGTGCGTCAGGTGAGCGGAGATAAAAGGTGCCCGGAGGCATTCTTCACATAAGTGGTCCGATCAAGGTGATCATTGGCGCATGTGCCTTGATCGGCGCTTATGTGGTGATTGACTATTTCTTCACCTATACAGCTGATGCCTATGTGTCCGCCGATGTGGTGCTCGTCTCACCTGAAATTTCTGGTTTTGTGACTGAGGTTCCGGTGGACCGCAACAAGCAGGTTGGCGCTGGAGAACTGCTTATGCAAATTGACCCGGAACCCTTTGCTCTGGCAGTTCAGGAAGCTCGGGCGGAAGAGGCAAGGGCGCTTGCAAATCTGCGACGGTCAGAAGCTGAGGTGCAGGTAGCTGAAGCGGCAGTTACAGCAGCGGTTGCCAGAGTTGCAAATCTTTCAGCCCAGCAGCAGCGGTTTGAAGAGTTGACCAATAATGGTTTTGTGACACAGCAGCGGCTCGACAACATTACACTGTCTTTAGAAGAAGCAAATGCGGAGACAGACAGTGCGCGCGATACTTTGCGGGCGGCAGCCCATCAGGTGGAAGTGATGCGCTCAACTCATGAAGCGGCACAGGCGGCGACTGCGCTGTCACAGTACAATCTCAGAAAATCCTCTTTACTCTCACCGGTTAACGGGATTGTGAGTGAGTATTCTGTGAACCCTGGGAATTATGTGCTTGAAGGTGTCCCTCAACTAGCGCTGATCACGAATAGCAATTGGCGTATCATTGCAAATTTGCTGGAACGGCATGCTGCACGGCTCAAGCCGGGTCAAACAGTTTTTTTTCAAGTCTCCAGCGACCCATATCGCATCCATAAAGGCACAGTTCGTTCTATTGGCCGGGGTGTTTCGCGTATGGATGAGATGCCGCGTGTATTGCCTTATATCCCGTTAACGACAGATTGGATTCGCCTGTCTCAACGATTTCCCGTTGAAATTGATATGGGAGAGTTTTTGAAGAGTCACAGACCAATGCATGGGGGAGACGCGCGCGTCTTCCTTGTGCATTAGGGAGGTATAATGTTCTTCAACTACGCTTTTGGAATTCGCACAAGCCTTATGGTGATGCTCGCTTCTATCATTGCGCTTGTTGTTGATGCGGATGATCCCTGGTGGGCTGCTATGTCTGCAATGACGGTAGCGAATGCTGACTGGACGAATGTGTGGCGCAAGGGTATGCAGCGTGTGATTGGCACATTTGCGGGCGGATTTTCTGGTTACTGGATTGCCGTTGCGGTCAAGAATTACGAGATTTTTCAGATAGTTGCGGTTGGATCTCTTGCTGCACTGGCAATTTACAAACGAATGGCCAGTCCCAGTTATGCTTATGCATGGCTAATGGGAATCGTGACCGCAATGCTGGCAATTTACATTTCACTTATCGAAATTGACCGATTGTTTTACTTGATGGTTGATCGAACTATAACCGTTGCTATTGGTGTCATGACAGCGGCGGCGGTCTCCTATTACTTTCTTGAGGAAACCTCGATTGGTGTTGGAGTTGGACCATATCTGTCGCCTAACATAGATAGCATGGACAGAAGCTGGGTTGTCGCCTTGTGCTTAAGTGGCGCGGCAGTAGCGATTCTAGCTCCAATTATTTATGTGGGACATGACCTGGCTGCCATGGTGCAGATCATCATTACTTCTCTCGTTGTTCTTTATGGACCTGTTGTGTCTGTGAAAAAATTCGCTTTGAATCGTATTCTAGGTTGTTTTGTAGGCGGGCTTATGGGCTTTGGGCTTATCGGCCTTGGGTTACAGTCGTTTTTCTGGTGGGCGCTTCTTATGGGAATCGGACTGTTCTTTCTTGCCTCGGTGCATCATGGCAAGAGCTATTGGGCCTATGCCGGAACTCAAGGTGGATATGCGTTTGTGATTGCTGCACTGGCTTCTGCCGGACCAGTTGATAACTTCAATCAGGTCATTGACCGGCTGGTTGGCGTTATTCTTGGCGCTATTATAGCAATTTTTGTTTTGATTGTGGTGCGTGTCTGGCAAGGAGCAGACTTTCCAGAGATTGAGCG
Organism: uncultured Pseudovibrio sp.; assembly: GCA_947496145.1. Lineage (GTDB taxonomy): Bacteria > Pseudomonadota > Alphaproteobacteria > Rhizobiales > Stappiaceae > Pseudovibrio. The sequence goes on along the minus strand of CANMBS010000004.1, from coordinate 106,959 downwards.
CATTAAAAGCAAAAGGTCTCGTCGCAGAAAGACTAAACGCACATAAGAGGGGCTGCTGATCTGCAGCCCCTTATGGAGTCTACTCGGCAAGCTGGCTTTAAAGTGCGCCAGTATACTCGCCGCGTGCCGGATAATCGTTCTTGATGCAAAAATCGAGTGCTCCGAGCATTGGTTTGAAATCAGGACGGGCAAACGGCATTGTCTGAACGTTGCCGAAATACAATGTGCCATCTGGTTTTACAAAGAACAGGCCTGGTTCTGCGAATAATGCTGGTTCTTCAATTCCAATTGATGTTTTGCCGCGACCTTCAGAAAGGTAAAGGCCCCACTTGCGCGCAGTTTCAAGAGGTACATCATAACCGATGCGGAGTTTGTCGGCTTTGATTGCATTGGCAAATGTTTGCGTACGCTCTTTTGTGTCTGTTGAAAGTGCAATGGTTTTCACGCCGCGCTCTTCGAATTCAGGAGTGAGGCGTTCCAGTTCTTTCAGATAGGTTGCGCAGACGGGGCAGTGCAGACCACGGTAAAACACAACCAGAGTTGCAAATTTTGAACCGTCTTTTGAAAGATCAAACTTACTGCCGTCAAGGAGGTCCACCTCAAGGCCTGGGACGGGTTTGCGAGGAATGAGCATTTTCTTCTCCTGAGCTGATTAATCTTATGTGTTTGCTCAGCTCTTTTTTGAACTGGCAGTCTGTGGTGGTTACTTCATTTCTGATATAGTAGTGAACGTTGAATTGCTTTTTGTTCGTAATAACTGCTTGAGAGTTCGGGTATGGTTTCTAAGAGTGCCACAGAAGAGCAGGGTGGGCTGCAATATGACCGGCTGTCCTCGCTGCTGGAGCGATTTAAGGTGCAAGCAGCTATTTTACAAAATTCAAATGATACTATTCTTGCAGGCAACTTTTTCATTCTGAGATGTACGGCAGGATTGCAAAAGCTTGTGTTTCTTCCTTCTGCCCCAGACAACCAGATGGGAGCGAAGCGGGTTTGTAAAGGTATGGATGTACTGGCTGCTGCTCGGGTCGAGTTTGGCGGGGCAGGGTCTCAGTTGAGTGCGGCGCTTCCTGAACATGTTGAGATCTATCTGAAGGATGCGCCAGAACTGGAGAGCCTGGCAGGACTTATGGTGGAAGAGGTGCTTTTGCCACGATGTGGAGGGGCTGCGGTTATTAATCGTCTCTGTGAAGTTGTGGTCATCAGGCTCCTGCGGCATGCTGTCGGTTCTGGTGCAGTGCGACGCGGATTGATCGCAGGTCTTGCTCACCCGAATCTTGCACAGGCTCTTGTTGCTATTCATGAAGACCCGGCACGCCAATGGCGGCTTGAAAGCCTTGCTGAAGTGGCAGGCATGTCTCGCACACAATTTGCGGTGCGATTTAAAAAAGTTATGGGAGAAACGCCGGGTTCTTATCTGAGTAACTGGCGTCTGGCTCTGGCAAAGCTGGACCTTGAAGCCGGACGACCTTTGAAGAGTATTGCCGGGCGTGTCGGGTTTGCTTCGCCTGCAGCTTTGTCACGAGCTTATCAGCGGCGTTACAATGAGTTGCCACGCCGTGTTGTGCATAAAACTCTTGAGGCTGCCTAAGGTTTTGCATCTAATGGGTTTGTCGTAGTGTCACATCCCTGCGGTATATGCAGTTCTTCTTTTAGGCGAAAATATAATTGAGCTACCCATGAGTTTTGCTGAGCGCCCAAACAACCTTCATGATGAGCATGCCACCGGGCATGTTATGGAGGTGTTTCTTGCATTTTTAAAACTTGGATTGACCTCTTTTGGAGGACCGATTGCCCATCTTGGATATTTTCGTGAGGAACTTGTAAAGCGGCGTAACTGGCTTTCAGAAGAAGCTTATGCTGATCTTGTTGCTCTTTGTCAGTTCTTACCTGGTCCTGCCAGCAGTCAGGTGGGTTTTGGTCTGGGACTGATGCGTGCTGGTCCGTTTGGGGCATTGGCTGCATTTCTTGCGTTTACAGCACCTTCTGCCCTTTTGTTGTTTGCCTTTGCTTACTGGGCAAGCGCATTTGACGGGCCGGTGGGGGCTGGATTGATCCATGGATTAAAGCTCGTAGCAGTTGCTGTTGTGTCTCAAGCTGTTTGGGGGATGGCACGGAACTTTTGTGCCGACCAACTACGTGCTGGTTTAGCGGTGCTCGCGGTTGTCCTTGTTGTTGTGCTTGGTGGTGCAGGTGGGCAGATTGCAGCCATTGTTGCTGGCGGTCTGGGGGGCTTCCTGTTTTGTCGTTCCGAAATTCGCCAGCAATCGCAGGAGGTGTTGCTTGCTCCTCGTCACCGGTTTGGCTTGTTGTCTGTTGTTTTGTTTGCCGTGTTGCTGTTCGGTCTGCCGTTCCTGACAGAGTGGTATACTGATCCGCTGCTTGGTGTATTTTCGAGTTTTTATCATTCCGGCTCCCTTGTGTTTGGTGGCGGGCATGTGGTCTTGCCACTTCTGGAAGCGGAAATTGTTGGCAATGGACTGGTGAGTGAGAACTCATTTCTGGCTGGGTATGGGGCGACACAGGCTGTTCCGGGGCCGCTGTTTACGTTTGCTGGATACTTGGGTGCAGTGATGGAGACGGGGCATGCTGCGTGGATTGGTGCATGTGTTGCACTGATCGGTATCTTTTTACCCGGAGCTTTGCTCCTTATTGCTGGACTGCCTTATTGGGCGGTGCTGCGCCGGACGCCTTCTGCGCGTGGTGTTATGGCTGGAGCTAATGCGGCTGTGGTAGGGGTTCTTGGAGCTGCGTTGTATTCTCCTGTCTGGACCAGCGCCGTTTTGGAGGCAAGAGACTTTGCTGCTGCACTCTGTGGCTTTGTGTTGCTGGTTTCCTTCAAGGCTCCGCCCTGGGTGGTTGTTGTGTTTCTCGCCATGACCGGGATTGGTTTTGCGTTTGTGTAGCAAATAAAAACCCGGAGTGCTTAGCATCCGGGTTCCTTAAGATCATAGTTTGCTTACCGGCTATGCCGCAAGGCTTTGCATAACGCTTTCAAACAGCGCACGGCCTTCAATGCCACCATGAAGATCCTCGATGAGGTTTTCAGGATGCGGCATCATGCCAAGCACATTACCTTTTTCGCTGGTGATGCCAGCAATGTCGTTGATGGAGCCGTTCGGATTGGTGCCTTCAGCATATCGGAAGGCTACGCGACCTTCGCCTTCAAGTGCTTTCAAGGTCTCAGCATCTGCAAAGTAGTTGCCGTCATGATGAGCTACCGGGCAGCGCCAAACTTTACCTTTTTCCATGTGGGATGTGAAAGGGCTGTTCGTGCTGGTGGTTTCCAGCATAACTTCCTTACACACGAAGTGGAGGGAGGCATTGCGCATCAGGGCACCGGGGAGCATACCTGCTTCGGTCAGCATCTGGAAGCCGTTGCAAACGCCCAGAACATGGCGGCCTTGATCAGCAGCAGTTTTCAGAGCTGGCATGATGTGCGAGCGGGCAGCAATTGCACCAGAACGCAAGTAATCACCGTAGGAAAAACCGCCGGGCAGGACGTAAAGGTCTGCGTCGGGTAGCTCGGTTTCCGTATGCCATACGGTGGCAACAGGCTGGCCGGAGATTTGCTCCAGCGCTTTGATCATATCGCGGTCACGGTTGGAGCCGGGGAATAGGATCACTGCGGATTTCATGAATGTTTCCTCTTGGGTGGAGGGGCGGGCAGCGGAGCTGAGGTTTTACAGAAGTAAAAACACTGCGAGAACAGAGAGGGCAGCAGGTAGTCCAATAAAGATTATCGCCTTGATAATGAGAAAGCGAATAATCCGGTTGGTATCGTCTTGCACCTTTATGCCCTCATAGGTTCAGCTATCTGCCAGAAATCAGAGAAGCTCGATTGCGTAGTTCTCGATGACGGTGTTTGCCAGCAGCTTTTCGCACATCGCCTCAATGTCGGCTTTTGCTTCAGATACACTGCGGTCGGTTAGCTCCACATCAAACACTTTACCCTGGCGGATGCCTTCAATGCCTTCAAAACCGAGAGAACCAAGGGAGCCTTCGATTGCTTTGCCCTGGGGGTCGAGAACACCGTTCTTAAGAGTGACGGTCACACGTGCCTTCATGGTTCTAACTGGTCCTTCCTTACCAATTGGGAGGTTCAAGCGGTCAGAGTTTTGTCTGCTGCCGAAACCTTAATTCTGCGCGCGTTCATAACGCGGGAATCTGTGTGGGGAAAGTAAAAACGGCAAGAAACTGAGAGAATATCTCGTGCCTTTGCGGTAGTTGATGTGCCCCAAAAATACAAAACGGGCCATGAAGGCCCGCTCTTTCAAATTATTTTACCAGCACCGGGCCGGTTTGCCCTGAACGATCATTGTCGATCAGAATGCCAAGTCTGCGTGCGACTTCCTGATAGGCTTCAACCATACCGCCCATGTTCTGGCGGAAACGGTCTTTGTCCATCTTATCGTTTGTAGTGGTATCCCATAAACGACAGCTGTCCGGAGAAATCTCATCAGCCAGAATAATGCGCATCAGGTCGCCTTCGATGTGACGTCCAAGTTCAATCTTGAAATCAACGAGACGGATGCCGACACTCATGAACAAGCCTGACAGGAAATCATTGATGCGGATGGCAAGCGCCATGATGTCATCAAGCTCCTGAGGGGCTGCCCAGCCAAATGCTGTGATGTGCTCTTCAGAGACCAGAGGATCGCCCAGCTCATCGTTCTTATAGTAGAATTCGATGATAGAACGCGGAAGCTGCGTACCTTCTTCCAGACCAAGGCGCTTGCACAGGGAGCCTGCTGCAACGTTGCGGACAACCACCTCAATCGGGATGACTTCCACCTGACGGATGAGTTGCTCGCGCATGTTCAACCGTCGAATGAAATGGGTTGGAATACCCATATTGTTCAGGTTGTTGAAAATGTACTCAGAAATCCGGTTGTTCAGGACACCTTTTCCATCAACGACTTCATGCTTTTCGTTGTTGAAGGCTGTTGCATCATCTTTGAAGTGCTGAATCAGCGTTCCTGGCTCTGGACCCTCATAAAGAATCTTCGCCTTGCCTTCATAAATTCGCCGCCGGCGGTTCATAGGTACTTACCATTCGCGTTTGTTGACAAATCTTGCGGGTGACGTCGGGGCGGAGCCAAAAGCAGATCAAAGCACGCAAACACAAGAGTTTTTGCGCTTAATTGTAATGGTGCACGCATCTTTCGTCTTCGCGAAAATCACGATCCCGCTATGCGGCGCGGAACTTAACCGACTTTTTGTCAAAGCACAAATAGGTAATTCAGTTGGCGTTACCAGCGTGGGAGATGCCTTCGACTACAACTAATGGCTTTTGACCTGCAAATAGAAGTTGCGTACAATGAATTGCGTAGGTTATAGCGTGACTTGTAAGAGGGGGAGGGACCTTTTTTACAGTGTCTGAGCTAGGAGGGAATAGATGACCACTTTTGACAAACGGGCTGATGCGTTTGAAGGCGGTTTTGCAATGGGTTCTGAGCTTGCTTTTAAGGCGACTGCGCGGCGTGACAAATTGTTGGGTCAGTGGGCAGCTGAAAAGCTTGGTTTAGCAGGGGACATTGCTGAAGATTACGCTAACAAGATCGTTCAGACCGATCTAAAAGAGCCAGGCGATGAAGATATTTTCGCTCGTATTTCTAAAGACTTTGCAGATGCAGGTGTGGAGCAGTCTGAGCACCAGATTCGCCGCACTATGGAAGAGTTGATGGTTGTTGCGAAAAAGGAAGTTGCTGAAGAAGCATAAATTCAAATGCTCAAGCAGGCCCTTTCCGGGTATTCTTAACTAGAGAATTTGCCGTCTCCCTTTGTTATTGTCGGGGAGACGGCTTTTTTGTTTTTGGCTAGAGTTATGTTTTGGTGTTGGTGCCGGACAAAGTGGTGGTGCCTATGCTCAATCTGATGGGGTGGTGAATGACTGAGAATGTGTGTTTGGCAGAGAAACTGCGTGCAGGGCAATCGGTTGTAAGTGCATGGGCCACCCTACCTTCGCCGATCTTTTCGAACCTGTTTTTAAAAAGTGGCTATGAGGCAATTACGCTGGACCTGCAACATGGCTTGCTTTGTGCTGCTGATGCTCGTGATTCTATCAGAGAAATCGTTATTGGTGGAGGGCACGCTGTTGCGCGCGTTCGCGTTGGTGATTTCAAGAATGCCAGCTGGTTGCTTGATTTGGGGGCCGAAGCCATTATTGCGCCCATGATCAATTCTGCAGAAGATGCGAAAGAACTGGTGGAGTTTTGTAAGTATCCACCAGTGGGTGCACGAAGTTATGGGGCTGTAGGGGCAACTATGGCCTCAGGTGTTTCCATGGATGACTACTTTGCTCATGCGAATACAAAGACACTCGCAATTGCAATGATTGAAACGCCAGAAGCCTATGACACCCTGGAGGCAATTTTAGAAGTTGAAGGACTGGATGGTATCTTTGTAGGCCCTTCGGATTTGTCCCTCACCGTATCAGGAGGTGAGCGCGTGGAACCGGTTGCTGAAAAGTCACTGAAGATGCAGAAGGATATTGCTAAGAAAACACTCAGGGCCGGGAAAATTGCGGGAATCTATTGCGTTTCAAAGGGGCATCTTCAGCATTCCAAAGCTGCTGGGTATCAGTTTATGACGTTTGGCACGGATTCGGCTTTGTTTGCCGGTGCTGCATCAGAAGCGGTCAAAGTGCTCGATTAAGGTTGTGTGTTTGCAAAAAAGGCCGCCTTGGTGGCGGCCTTGCGAGGACTGAACTCAGTTATCAGACCTGCGCAGCTTTGCGGATTGCTGCAATGTTTTCGCTATAGCTTTCTACCGTGCCGCCTTTAAAGACTGCTGAGCCTGCTACAAGGGTGTCTGCGCCAACTTTGGTGACAAGTGGTGCTGTTTCCGGGGTAATGCCACCATCAATCTGAATGCGGATAGGGCGATCACCAATCATGCTTTTAATGCGAGCAACTTTATCAATCTGAGATTTTATGAATTTTTGTCCGCCGAAACCAGGGTTCACGGTCATTACAAGAATCAGATCAACGCGGTCGAGTACATACTCCAGACAGCTTTCGTTTGTTGCCGGATTTAAAGATACACCAGTCTTCTTACCCAGATTGTGAATAGCTTGCAGTGAGCGGTCCAGATGGGTTGTGGCTTCTGCATGGACAGTAATGTAGTCTGAACCAGCTTTTGCAAAAGCTTCCAGATAAGGATCGCATGGTTCAATCATCAGATGTGTGTCAAACACCTTGTGTGTGTGTGGCCGAAGCTTTGCGATGATGTCCGGGCCAAACGTGATGTTTGGAACGAAGTGACCGTCCATTACATCCAGATGGATCCAATCCGCTCCAGCTTCTACGACGTCACGAACTTCTTGCCCGAGCTTAGAAAAGTCGGAGGCAAGGACGGAAGGGGCGATAACGAGCGGCTGTGCCATTACAGGGATTCTCCTTGGTGTGCCCGGTTTGCAGAGCGGCTAGCATGGACCTTGATGAGAAGCAAGTCAGCCGAACAGTGAAGACAACTATGGGTCGGCTTTACCGACGTGTGTAGCAACGGGCGTTAACAGCCATGGCAGCAGATAGATCGGAAACTGAGCAAAAGCAAAAAAGAGCCATGCAAGTTCTGGCAGGGTTCCGCCCAGAGCGGCAACCATCAATCCCAGATTCCGGTTTCCAGTGCCATAGCCCGCGATGAAGGCCGTTTGCTGACCTGATGGAAAGAAAACGAGGAATGTAATTAAGAACTGCAATGCAGCAATTGCAAAGACGCCCAAAAATAGAGCAACTGCTTTAATCGGCGTATTAAAGGCAAAGTCTGTCACTCCGTCCATGGCTGCAACTGCGAAGATAAAAAGGACTATGCAATTGGTCCCGTTAATGTGATCAGTTGCCCTATAGATGCGGTCCGCCCCAAAAATGAATGAGATAAAGCGTCCTAAACCAGCAGCACCGATCAAGAACATGATAAGATTTCCAGCCAGCGCAAATGGAGCGACCTGCAGTGTTTCGGGCAGAAGCAAATAGGCAAATAAAGCAGTACTGAATGGTGCGACGAGTAATGCCAGTGTGGAGATTGTAAGTGAAAGCGCACCATTCAGGCCAAACATCCAGATGAAAATGGGTGTGGACATCACCGGAGGGGCGGCAGACACCATGAACAATGCTGTGAGAACACCGGTATCTATGTGGTCTAAGCCGACCATAATGCCGGCAAGCACGACCAGCAGTGGAAGTGCAAACATCTGCCAGAGCATTGCAACAACAGCAGACAATGGATGGCGAAGTTGTTGGGCAGGCGCTTTATCATCAACGCGAATAAAGTTCAGCGTGAGCAGGATGAAGATTGCGGGTGTCAGCAGGAAACGCAGAGTTTCAGCTAATCCGGGCAGAAGCAATCCAAGGAAAATAGAAAGAGCTACGGCTGTTGTTCCAGCGCGTCCAAGCAATTTCAGGAATGAGCTGACCAGCTGCAGGAAACCAATAGCAAATGTGGGAGAGGGCAATGTTCAGTCCACGCGAAATCTGTAATTGCAGGATATCGCGGGACTAAACCATATCAGTCGAGTTTGAGCAAACCTTTCAAGGTTTCAGAGGCAGAGTATAAACTAACTCTGATTAGATTGATTAAGTTGTCTCAGGTGACGAAATCCTTGAGTGGCAGCGCAACTGTCTCCTTAATTGTTGAGACTACAATGCGGGACTGAACATCAGAGACCAATGCATTGTCCAGTAATTTCAACCTTAAGAAATCATCATAGGATTTAATATCTGAAGCAACCACTTTGATGAGATAGTCTACTGCGCCCGTGATGCGTTCGCATGTGACCACTTCAGGCCATACCCCGATCAGCCTGTCGAATGTTTCCATGTTCTCGCGACTTGGTACAGTTAGCTTTACAAAGGCATACGCGAGAAAGCCGAGGCCGACGGCTTCACGGTCAACTAGAGCAGCGGTTTGTTTGATGACGCCGGTTTCTTTGAGCTTCTTAATGCGTCTCCAGCAAGGTGTCTGACTCATACCGGCTTCTTTGGCGATGTCGGCAATGGATTGGGAGGCGTCTTTTTGGAGAATTCGAAGAACACGGATGTCTGATGGGTCCAATAAGGAATTTTCGCTCATATGCCCTCTTAGGAATTTTTTTTTCGACTGAGTACGTAATTGTTAGTAGGATAGCACAGAAAGCACGCAAAAAAAGGATCACTATGGGCTAGGACGAAAGAATTGGTTTTGGCGGGGGGACCGTCCACAGCCATGATGGGAGAGGAGCTCATTGAATGAACGTAAGTGTGCCACCGATCAGCTTGCATGATAAATATACAGCAGAAGCAGGCAATGTGTACCTGACCGGTATTCAGGCACTGGTGCGACTGGCGCTGGACAGAGGTCGCCTAGATAGAGCTAAGGGATTGAAAACAGGCGGTTTTATTTCTGGATACCGCGGTTCTCCAATAGCTGGTTACGACACAGAGCTTCAAAGATCACAGCAGTATCTTGATCCGTTAGACATTCAGTTTCAACCGGGCGTGAACGAGGAACTGGGTGCTACAGCCGTCTGGGGATCTCAAAAGGTCAGGCAACACGGCAAAGGTTCTGCTTTCGATGGGGTTTATGGCATCTGGTATGGGAAGGCACCGGGTGTTGATAGGGCTGGAGATGTCTTGCATCAGGCAAGCGCTTCCGGGACGGATCCGAATGGCGGCGTTCTGGCTCTTGCTGGTGATGATCACTTGGCAAAATCTTCCATTTTGCCGGCTCAAAGTGAGTTTTTCTTCCAGCACGCAGAGATACCTGTTCTTAATCCTGCGGATATTCAGGAGGTGCTGGATTTTGGTCTGCATGGACTGGAGATGTCGCGTTATGCGGGGTTGTGGAGTGCGCTCATCTGTTTGGCTGATACGATGGATGCCTCTGGTGTTGTTCGTGTTGATCCCGAACGGTTATCTTTTTCCCGGCCTGATGCTTTTGATCCGAGAAAGAATGCAGAACTGAACCGGATGCTGTTGCTGGGCAATCGTCTGGAAACAGAGCGTCTGGTTCGCGATATCCGCATGCCTGCTGTTCTTGCCTATGCAAAGGCGAATCGTTTGGATCATGTGGCTTATGGTGCTCAAAAGCCAAGAATCGGGATGGTGGCGACTGGCAAGGCCTTTCGTGATTTATGCCAGGCCCTTCGTTTGATGGGTATTACAGACCAGCGGGCGAAGGAGATCGGGCTTGCGGTTTACAAGGTCGGGATGCCATACCCTCTGGAGCCAACAGCGTTTTCCAGTTTTGCTCGTGGGATTGAGAAGCTGCTTGTGGTTGAGCACAAGCGTGCTTTTATGGAACCGCAGATCAAGGAGATCGCCTATAACTGGCCAAGTGACCAGCAGCCTCAGATTCTAGGCAAAAAAGATAGGCAGGGTGAGGCCCTGCTCTCCGATGTTCTGGAGCTTTCTATCGATGAGTTGATTCGTGTGATCATGATGTTCCTCCCGCAGGAATACATCAATGATGAGATGCGTGCGGTTGCTGATACGATGATGCGCCAGCAGATGTGGGCACAGGGGCATGCTGAACATGCAGCAAGATCACCCTATTTCTGCTCGGGATGTCCACACAACACTTCGACGGTCGTACCTGAAGGCGCACGTGCCATGCCGGGGATTGGCTGCCATGCCATGACTGAGGTGAGTGGCAGAACGACAGATGGCCAGATTGCTATGGGGGGCGAAGGTTCTTTATGGGTTGGTCAGGCAAATTTTGCACGCGATAAGCACGTGTTTGCCAATATGGGGGATGGTACCTATTTCCACTCGGGGATTTTATCGATCCGTCAAGCTGTAGCTGCTCGTGTGCCGATCACTTTTAAAATCCTATATAATGATGCTGTTGCGATGACTGGTGGTCAGGAGATTGATGGGTCGTTGACCGTTCCGCAGCTTCTTAACCAGCTTCATGCTGAAGGCGTGGAGAAAGTTGTTCTGCTTTCAGAGCACCCTGAAGCTTATGAAGGACGTCAGGATCTGGCATTGAGCCAGCCGGTGCATCACCGTGATGATCTGATGAAGGTGCAGAAGGAACTACAGGAGTTCAAAGGCGTTTCAGCTATCGTTTATGATCAGACATGCGCTGCTGAGAAGCGGCGGCGCAGAAAGAGAGGACTTTACCCTGATCCTGATTTGCGTGTGTTCATCAATGACCGCGTCTGTGAGGGATGTGGTGACTGCTCGGTCCAGTCAAATTGCTTATCTGTCGAACCAGAGCAAACCCCCTTTGGTGAGAAGCGTCGCATCAATCAATCCTCTTGCAACAAAGACTTCTCATGCGTGAAGGGATTTTGTCCTTCCTTCGTGTATGTGAAAGGTTCCAAGTTGCGTCAAGCCAAACCTGCTGATTTTGCTCTTGAGGAGCATGTAAAGCAGCTGCCGGTGGTTGAGCTTCCATCACTTGAAAATACACGTAATCTGCTCGTTGCTGGTATTGGTGGGATGGGTGTAACAACCATTTCTGCGATTATAGCGATGGCAGCGCATATTGACGGCATTAAGGCATCCACGCTGGATATGACAGGTCTTGCCCAAAAGGGAGGGCCTGTAACGTCTCATGTTCGGTTTGCCGCTGCAAATGACAGAATCGAAGGTCCGCGTGTGCCTCCTGCTCAGCTTGATGTGTTGATTGCCAGCGACATGCTGGTTGCAAGTAAGGCAGAACAGCTTTCGCTTTATCAAAAGAGTCGGACATACGGTTTTGTGAATACCAATGTGACACCGACATCTGAGTTTGTGATGAAGCAGCAACTGTCCTTTAACGAGCACAAGATGAAGCGGACACTGGAGCAGGGAACCGTTGATCTGCGAGCACATGACCTTGCAAATATTGCTGAAAAGCTACTTGGGGATGCCATTTACACGAACATGATGCTTATTGGTTTGGCGTATCAGGCAGGTACACTACCGATTTCAGCACAGGCTATCGAACATGCGATTACGTTAAATGGTGCTGCTGTTGAGAAAAACATCAAGGCCTTCCATGCGGGACGTGTGCTTTACGCTGATCCTGAAGTGGTGTTTTCCGCATTGCCTCGGCAGGACGCTGTTGCGGTTATGACGCTGGATGAGAAAATCTCATTCTTTGCTAAGGAGCTTACAGATTATCAGAATGCCGCTTATGCCCAGCAGTATCTTTCGCAGATCTCTGAGATCCGAAGTCGTGATGAAGAATTTGGACCGGGTTCTCTGGAGGTGACGCATACAGCTGCTGAAATGCTTTTCAAAGTGATGGCTTATAAGGACGAGTATGAGGTCGCTCGCCTGTATAGCGATCCAGCATTCCGCAAGAAACTGGAGGCTCAATTTGCTGATCCGGGTGAGCTGCAAGTCATGCTGGCTCCGCCATTCTTACCTGCAAAGCCCGACCCCAAAACCGGGCGACCGCAGAAGCGGGCATTTGGTCCTTGGATTTTTAAGGCTTTTGATGTGCTTGTGCGGTTTCGAAGCTTGCGTGGTAGTGCGCTTGACCCATTTGGGTACGCACAGGAGCGGAAGGATGAACGTGCGCTTATGAAGCAATATGTTGATGATCTGAAGCTGGCTGGTGGGAAACTTGGACTTGCAAACTATGGTTTGCTCCGAGAGTTTCTCAACTTGCCAGATTCAATCCGTGGTTATGGACCAATCAAAGATGAGAAGCTTAAGCAGGCACAAGAGCGGCGTGAGGAGTTGCTTGGGAGGTTGCAAGAGGACCCGACTACGGTAACTTTTAAAGAAGCAGCAGAGTAACCCTGCTTTTTTGCTCCAGAGTTTTACAGGACCGGCCCCTTTGTGGGTCGGTCTTTTTGTGTTGCACGTCACAGTTGTACTACCAATTTATTGGTATTCGCTTTTGTGCGTACTTTGCTCTGTAATTTCTCAAAATTGGAACTTGCGTTTTCACTTTACCTCTACTAAAACCGACTGGACGGTACAAAAACCGACTGGACGGTGTAAAAACCGACTGGGCGGTGCAAGTTCCGGCGAAGAAGAGGGGTACTCACGTGGAAACAACATCAGAGTACATTCTAGATGCAGTTGAGCGTCTTGTTTGTGTGAAGGGCACCAAAAGACTGACCATTGACGCAGTCGCTGCAGAAGCAGGGATGTCCAAAGGTGGGGTTCTTTACAATTTTGGCAGTAAGCGTGAGTTATTGCTCGGTGTTGTCAGAAGAGTCGTCTCGGAAATTCGGCAAACAACATATGCGTATTCTGAGAAATTTCGAGAGCAAGGCGCCGCTTGTCCGATGTTGGCTGCGTGCTTTGAAATCTACAAGGAATACCGTGAGAAAACAGCACCTAAGGCTCTGTTTGCGCTTGTTTTGCAAGAACCGGGACTTGTTGCTGAGTTTCAAGAAATGAGTGGTGAATTTGCTCAGGCAATCAGGGATGAAATGTCTGACCCGGTTTTAGGGCAAATGTGTGAGCTCATTCTAGATGGACTTTATTATCGCCAGGCTATGGATATTGAGCCAAAGAGTGCTGGTGAAGTTGATGAATTAATTGATCACGTGTTGGAAGTTGCCTCTCAAAATTCAAAGCACGCAAGATCCTAAGCCGAAGCTGGAAACTAAGATAAAATGCAGAAATTAAGCGGTAAAAGTTTGATCAGGCGCGTGAATGCACCTGTTTTTGTTGGGGCGTTGGCTCTGCTCCTTGCAAGTTGTCAGGAACAAGAGGTTGTTGAAGCACCTAAAGAGCTTCCACCTCGTCCAGCTCGTGTGATGGTCGTTTCTGAAGTTGAAGATCTGTTTGCGCGCAGCTTCACCGGTCGTGTTGATGCTGTGCAAACGGTTGATCTGGCTTTCCGTGTTTCTGGCCAGCTGGTGGAGTTGCCTATTGTCGAGGGGCAGCGCATTGCCAAGGGTGATCTTATCGGGGCGCTGGATCCCACTGATTTTGAGAATACAGTGCGTGAAGCTCAGGTCAATTATGGACAGAAGAAGAAAGAACTGAAGCGGATTGAGACACTCAAGGAAAAACAAGTCGTTTCTGAAGGCAATTATGACAATGCAAAAGCTGCATTTGACCTTGCTCAGGTGACACTTGATAAAGCCAAGCAAAGCCTCGGATATACCAAAATCGTAGCTCCATATGATGCGATTGTGACCTCTCGTAGTCTTGATAACTACGCTATTATCAATGCGGGCACCAGCATCGTGCGGCTGCAAGACGTAAGTGAAATTCGGGTAAATATCAACGTTCCTGAAACTCTGTTCGCGCAAGCAACTGAATCTTCAGTTCTTAAGATGACCGCAGAATTTCCTTCCCATCCAGGTAAAGTCTTCCCGCTGGAATATCGTGAGCACAGCACCGAAGCAGATAAAGTTGCACAAACCTACCGTGTCACGCTGGCGACAAAGAGCGAACCGGGGATGAATATTATTCCGGGTATGACCGCCAGCGTAAAAGTTCGGCTTAATACACCGGGTGCGTCTAAAGCGGCTGCTGTTGTTGTGCCAACATCAGCGGTGGGTTCTGCGGCGGATAAAAGCTTCTTTGTTTGGGTGGTTGATCAATCGGAGAAGCGCGTTGCACGTCGCAGTGTAGAGCTTGGCAAGGTTCTTGGTGGTTATATCCCAGTCATTTCCGGTCTGAATGACGGAGAAATGATTGTAACGGCTGGTGTGAGCCATCTCAGTAACAATCAGCAGATTGTTCCGAAGCTGTAAGAGTGGCGTCTAGGAGTTTTTAAAATGGATATTGCACGCTACTCGATTGAGAAGCCGGTCAATGTCTGGATGGTTGTTCTGATTGCCCTTCTCGGGGGTATCTGGGCGCTAGGCGGCATTGGACGACTGGAAGATCCGGCATTTACCATTAAAGAAGCGCAGGTTATTACATCATATCCTGGTGCAAGTGCGGCTGAAGTTGAGGAAGAAGTCACTGAGCGCCTTGAAAGTGCCATTCAGCAAATGCCTCAGCTTAAGCAAGTGCGCAGTACATCCGAACCGGGGCTCTCTCGTCTTCAGGTTGAGATGAAGGACACCTTTGATGGTACTGCATTGCCTCAGGTGTGGGATGAGCTGCGTCGTAAAGTAAATGATGAAGCCCGAAATCTGCCTAATGGTGTACGCACACCGCTTGTTTACGACAGTTTTGGTGATGTTTTCGGGATGTACTATGCGCTGACCGCGAATGGGTACTCCAATCGGGAGATTCGCAAGACTGCGAAGACCTTACGCAGGGAGCTGTTAACTGTCGACAATGTTGCTAAGGTTGACATCCTCGGGGCTCCGCAGGATGAAATTGTGATTTCCATGGATCAGGATCGTCTTGCGCAACTTGGCATTACTATTGCTGACGTGCAGAACGTACTGAATGCGGAAAATGCTATTCAGGCGAATGGTACAACGGTGTCCGGAGATCTGAGGCTTCGTATCTCAACTGTGTCGGCTTTTGATAACTACCGAAGTATTCAGGATTTGATGATCGGTAATCCGGGTTCAACCGCCATGGTGCGCTTGTCTGATGTGGCAACGCTGTCGGTGCAAGAGCCTGAAAATCCAAGTGTAATTGTACGCCATAATGGTGAGCGTGCTATCACACTCGGTGTAGCTGCTGTGGAAGACACAAATGTTGTAGCTGTTGGGCGTAAGGTTGAAGCTCATCTCAAAGAGCTTGCAGCGGGACTGCCTATTGGCATGGAAGTGGTGCCGATTTACGAACAACACAATGTTGTCGACAAGGCTGTAGGGGCTTTTGTCTGGAACCTTGTGATGTCCGTATCCATTGTGATTGTGGTTCTTGGCATCTTTATGGGCTGGCGCGCCGCTGTAGTGGTAGGTTCTGTGCTGTTGCTCACGGTTTTGTCTACGATTTTGTTGATGAAACTTGGCGGCATTGAGTTGGAGCGAATTTCGCTTGGTGCGCTTGTTATTGCGATGGGAATGCTCGTTGATAATGCTATTGTTGTTGCTGAAGGCATGATGATCAACATGCAACGAGGTATGCGACCAATTAAAGCTGCGTCGACCGTTGTGGAACAAACTAAGTGGCCGCTGTTGGGTGCAACAGTGATTGGTATTATGGCGTTCTCCGGTATCGGTCTTTCCAGTGACAGTACAGGTGAGTTTATGTTCTCCCTATTTGCGGTTGTTGGTATCTCTCTGCTGATGTCATGGTTGTTCGCGATCCTTGTTACTCCTCTGTTTGGCAAGTACTTCTTCAAGATGTCTTCCATCTCTGGAGATGAACACGATCCGTACCGTGGCTTCCTTTACACCATGTTCCGCAAAAGCCTTGTGATGACATTGAAGTTACGCTGGCTGTCACTTGCAGCACTGATTGGCGTGACTGTAGTATGCTTCTGGTCTTTCCAGTTTGTTGCGAACTCATTTTTCCCAAACTCAGCAACCCCGTTGTTTTATGTGAACTACTGGCTACCGCATGGTACGGATATTCATGCGACCGCACGGGATATGGACAAGCTGGAGGAGAAAATCCTTGACTTGCCGGGGGTGGTTTCCACGAATACTTTCATCGGTCAGGGTGCGACACGCTTTATGCTTACTTATGCGCCTGAAGATGGAAGTTCTGACTATGGACAGGTGATTGTTCGCACTGAAAACACCGATGTTATTGATGATCTTGCTGTGCAGATCCGTGCATTTGGTGTGACTGAGTTGCCTCAGGGACAGGTTTACACAGAGCGTCTGGTCTTTGGTCCTCCGTCTGGTGCTGACGTTCAGGCGCGTATTACTGGTCCTGACGCAAATGTTTTGCGTGATATATCCGAGCGGATGGTCGAGATCTTTAAAGATCCTCAATATCGTCTGAGTGATGTGAGAACGGACTGGCGTGAACGTGAGCTGGTGATGCAGCCTAAGTTCGATGAACAGCGTGCTCGTATTGCCGGAATCACTCGTCAGGATCTGGCTACTGCGATCCAGTTTACGTCCGATGGTATTCGCGCTGGTAGCTTCCGTGATCTGGAAGAAGACATTCCGATTATTGTGAAACGGAAGCGTGGAGAAGGTGAAAGTGCCTCTGAAGCTCTTGTAAACACACTGGTTTGGAGTTCTCAGCAGCGCAAGTATGTGCCGATTGATCAGGTCACAACGGGTATCTCTACGGTGGCTGAGGATACCTTGATCCGTCGTCGGGACCGGGTGAAGACGTTGAGTGTGCTTGGGGCGAGTGCGCCGGATGAGCTGGCGTCGGTTGCTCATGCTCGTATTCGTGGGGCTGTTGAGGCTGTTACGCTACCGGATGGGTATTCCATGGAGTGGGGTGGTGAGTACGAAAACTCTCAGGATGCGAATGAATCGCTGGGCAATAAGGTGCCACTTACATTCCTTGTGATGATCATTATCTCCATCCTGCTGTTCTCTAAGGTACGGGAACCACTCATCATTTGGCTGATCGTGCCGATGTCTATCAACGGTGTTGTGATTGGCTTGCTTGGAACAGGTCTTCCGCTGGACTTTATGGCGATCCTTGGGGTGTTGTCCTTGTCGGGCATGTTGATCAAGAATGCGATTGTTCTGCTGGAAGAGATCGACCTTCAGCTGGAGCATGGTGGAGACCGCTTCGAAGCCGTTGTTCGTGCTAGTGTTTCTCGTTTGCGTCCGGTTTCTATGGCAGCGATTACGACGATCCTTGGGATGGCTCCGCTGATTGTTGATCCGATGTTTGCGAGTATGTCTGTGACCATTATGGGTGGTCTGGCGTTCGCGACTGTGCTGACACTGGTTGCTGTCCCGCTGCTGTTCACTCTCTTTTACCGCATCAAACCGGGTGAGGGAGATAAGGCGTCGAAAGCAAATAACTCTATGAAAGAACTGGAGGAATCTGTCGGATCTGCTCAGGAAGAACAGCCGGAACCTGCATAAGAAAAGGCCTTCCCGGTACACGGAAACCGGGAAGGCCGCAGAGACCCGCAAAGAGTGGTGTGATATTTACCGCAAGAACACCGCGCTTTGCATCCCCCGCGTCGCCTCTGCCCCCAACACCAGGGGCGGCGCACCTCCTTTCATATAAGAAAGGGCACCCATAATCCACCAGATCACTGAAATTTCAAATGAAATGCCGAAAGAGACATGGCTTTCACAGGTCTGCGCGGATATATGCGTTGATTTGAACGGTTCTGCGTTTTTTACGTGATTTATTGCGTCGCTGTTTTATTTGCGTTTGAGATGAACACTCATGCCTTTTTATGAGGCATGGTGATCCTTCCAGGTTGGTACCGTGTCATCAGGGTACGCGGCTGCGCAGTAGACACCGCGAGCGATTGCGCGTGAAACGGTTTGCGCAGCGTAGGCTCCCAGCTCCAGAAGTTCAGCGATAGGGTCCTGCATCTTTCTTTTACCCGTTGAGATGACAAAAAGCAGATCGCCGTCCATTGGGGTGTGTGCGGGCCAGATTGCGCGGGCGTAGCCGTCGTGGGCTGCGATTGCAATGCGCTTGGCTTCAGCCTTGGTCAGGATGAGGTCGGTTGCGACAATGCCGATGGTGGTGTTTGTGCCGGGTGTTAAATCTACCGTACCCAGCGAGTATTTGGTTTGAACGGAGCGGTCGATCTGAGCTGTGTCTGCTGGCCAGCCGAGGCCTCCAAACTCCTTATTATACTCTTGCGGAGCTGCCCAGAAGCAGGGGGTCTCGCCGATTGTGGTTCGTCCCAGTGCGTTGACTGCGATCATGGCACCGACGGTTCCGCCCTGAGGAAGAATGAGAGAAGCTGAGCCGAGGCCGCCTTTCAGGTCGGCTGTTGTTGCTCCAAAGCCTGCGCCTGCTGTGCCCAGTTCAAACTGCTCACTTGCGTTGTCGACGGCCTTGATGCCCATCTCGCGATAGATTGGTGTTCTGCCCCAGGACTTATCCCCCCCGTTAAGAAGATCGAATAAAATAGCTGTCGGGGTGATTGGAACGATTGCGTTGCCGACCTTAAAGCCTTTGCCAAGCTCGGCAAGGCGGATTTGTGCGCCGCTGCCTGCGTCAAGGCCATAGGCTGAGCCGCCGGAGAGTACAAGCGCATCAACTGCGCTGACGGTCTGCTCTGGTTCCAGAAGGGCAATATCGCGGGTGCCGGGCGCTCCGCCTGCGATGGCAACAGAGGCGAGGGCGGGTTTATCAGGAATAAGGGCGGTGACACCTGACTTGGTTTTTTCACAGTGGGCATTCCCGACTTTTAAGCCGGGAACGTCGGTTATCAGATTGCGTGGGCCTGGTGTCATGATGGTCCTAAAAATCGTCAAGGAAAATGATGTTGCTCTGCGAAGCGGTCAGGCCAGGCAGGTTGCAGGCAGATTGGCACGTTAGCCATTCCACAGCACTCATTTATTTGCATTTTGGACCGGGATCCCCAGAAGGAGGAGGAGGCAGCAGCTAGACAGAATGATAATTGCGATCAAGATAGATCAGTGCAGGAGCAAATTCTCCCAATCTGGCAGCAACGACTTCGCCGAAAATCACCGAGTGAGTGCCTACTTCTGATACTTCTTTGATGTGGCAATCAAAGCTCACACGTGCGCTTTCCAGAATTGGGCTACCAGTGCTCAACTGTGTCCAGCTGCCTTTGGTAAAGCGATCCTGCATGGACAGGTCACCTTTTCCCGCAAAGATATTGGAGAGTTCTGTATGATCATGAACGAGTGTGTTGATGGAGAAAACACCGTTGTCTTTTACTATCTGGTTCATTCTTGCATTGCGGTTCAGGCATACCAGAAGGGTGGCTGGTTCGTCTGATACTGAACAGACAGAAGAAACTGTTGCACCTGTTTTGCCTGCCGGACCATCGCTCGCGAGCAAGTGAACTGAGGCACCAAGGCGACTCATAGCTTCGCGAAATTCATGAGCTGCCAAACTTGTTGTTGTGTTTTGCGAAGGCGTCATTGTTAAAGCTGTCGTCATCCAGTTTGTTCCGAACTATACCCACAGTTATGATCAGTGTTTACCATTATACTATACTCATTAGCAGTTTTCAGCGGTCAAATGAAAATTGTTTTTCGTATAATTTTCATAGTGCTGCTGGTTTCTGAATTTAGTCTGACCGCCTGATTTTGACAATAAAACAGAGTGCGTCTTCTAGTAAAACATCAATAATCGATCAGTTTCGAATTTTGTTTGAACACGATGTCGTAAAACACGTTCACTTCGCATATCTGGTTTTAATTTTTTCAAAAATATCTGTGCCTTTTGGGTGTTTTGGGCAGGATATACCTGTAAGTGATATATTACAGTTACTTACGTAGCTGTAATATGATGAATTCATTTAATCTGAATGCACGTCTTGAGCAATTTTCAGGCCCGCCCGGCTGGAGTTGGGGAGTGGGAAGAGCACCATGCTTTGAGATACTGTGAAATAAAAGTGCGCTTTGCGTGACAAAACAATATAATTATTCCAAAATAAGGGATAATAAGTATGGGTAATATACGTACCTATAGGATTGTTATAGAATTATCTTGTCTGGGTTCGGAGGTATCCAGACCAACAGCAAATAAAAGCTGACTTCATGCGGGGAACAAAATAAAACATGGATTACTTTCTCCAACAACTTATTAATGGGGTAACACTGGGGTCCATTTATGGGCTTATCGCCATCGGTTATACGATGGTTTACGGAATTATCGGTATGATTAACTTCGCCCACGGCGATATTTTCATGGTTGGTTCTTTCATTTCGCTTATCCTTATTGTTGCACTTGGCATTACTGCTGCTACGCCGGTACTGCTTTTGATTCTTGCTCTGGCCCTTGTTCTTGTTGTGGCCATGGCTCTGACAGCTGTCTGGGGGTGGACAGTTGAACGGGTAGCTTACAGGCCGTTGCGCGGATCGTTCCGTCTTGCGCCATTGATTACTGCAATCGGGGCATCGATTGCCCTTCAGAACTTTGTGCAGGTCTCTCAGGGCGCAAAAAACAAGCCTCTTCAGCCGCTGATTTCAGGTGATTTTCAGTTGACAGACGGTGGGGCTGATGGCTCCGGTTTTATCGTGAACCTGTCTTATATGCAGATACTGATTGTCGTAACCACCGTTGTTCTGATGGCTGGCTTCACCTACATCATTAACAAGACAAGTCTTGGCCGGTCTCAACGCGCATGCGAGCAGGACCGTAAGATGGCTGCGTTACTTGGCGTGAACGTTGACCGCACCATCTCGCTTACTTTTGTGATGGGTGCCTCACTGGCTGCTGTCGCAGGTCTGATGTTCCTTCTCTATTATGGTGTTGTTGATTTTTACATTGGCTTTCTTGCTGGTGTTAAAGCCTTTACCGCTGCGGTGCTGGGGGGGATCGGGTCTCTGCCAGGCGCGATGCTTGGCGGACTGTTGATTGGCCTGATTGAGACCTTCTGGTCCGGCTATTTCTCCGTTGAGTACAAGGACGTAGCGGCATTCTCAATTCTGGCGATTGTGCTTATCTTCATGCCGGAAGGTCTTCTCGGCCAACCTGAGGTGGAGAAGGTATGATGCAAGCAAGACAAAGAGATAGCTTGTTTGTTGCAAGCGTCAAAGACAGTCTGGGCGGTGCTCTGGTAGCCTTTGCTCTGGCGTGTGTGATGGTTGGTCTGAAGGTGGATGTTGCTTCAGGCCGTGGTGCTGAACTCTTCCTTGAACATCGCTGGCTTGCCGTTGCCATTGCTGTCGCACTCGTTTTTGTTGTGCGTCTTGGCATGAACATGTTTTTTTGGAAGCGGGAAGATGCGCCAAGTCTGGGACTTTCCGGCTTTTTGCCAAAGGGTGGACTGGGGGATGGTTCAACCAATCTGCTAAAGTATGGTATGCTGGTGTTGGCTGTGGCGCTGCCATTTGCTCTGATGTATTACCTCGGCTCTCGTGGTTCACGTCAATATATCGACCTTGCCATCCTCGTGCTCACCTATGTGATGCTGGGCTGGGGCCTGAACATTGTTGTCGGCCTTGCTGGTCTTCTGGACCTTGGGTATGTGGCGTTTTATGCGGTAGGTGCTTATTCCTACGCCTTGCTGGCGCACTACTTTGGCTTCTCCTTCTGGATCTGTCTTCCGCTGGCTGGTATTCTGGCCGCGTTCTGGGGCATCATTCTGGGCTTCCCGGTTCTGAGACTTCGAGGGGATTACCTCGCCATCGTGACGCTCGCGTTTGGTGAGATTATTCGCGTTGTGCTGCTGAACTGGTATGAGTTTACCGGTGGTCCTGATGGTCTTTCCGGTATTCCGCGCCCAAGCTTCTTTGGTCTGGAATTCACTCGTGGTGAGGGCGGTTTTGCTGACTTCTTCGGGTTGAAGTATAACAGTATTCACCGGATCATTTTCCTGTACTATCTCATCTTTATCATGGCGATGTTTACGAACTTCGTGACCATGCGTTTACGCAGGATGCCGATTGGTCGTGCATGGGAAGCTTTACGCGAAGATGAGATTGCGTGTCGGGCCCTTGGCATTAACACTACCAATACCAAGCTGACAGCCTTTGCTCTTGGCGCAATGTTTGGTGGTTTTGCCGGGTCTTTCTTTGCAACACGTCAGGGCTTTATTTCTCCTGAAAGTTTCACTTTCCTTGAATCTGCGATCATCCTTGCGATCGTGGTGCTTGGTGGGCTTGGTTCGCAGGTTGGTGTTGTGATAGCCTCTATTGTGATGATTGGCGGGTTCGAAATGTTCCGCGAGTTTGAAGAGTATCGCATGCTGGTCTTCGGTATCATCATGGTCGTCATCATGGTTTGGAAGCCCCGTGGGCTTGTCTCCAGCAGAACACCGAGTGTGGCACTTTCCAAAAATGCAAAAGGCATATCTGCCGATCTTGTTCAGGAGGGCCACGGATGAGCACCTGGGACAACAATCCTGTTCTGAAGGTCGAACACCTGACTATGCGCTTTGGTGGTCTGACTGCTGTTGGCGACCTGAGCTTCAACGTTGGGCGCGGTGATATTACTGCGCTTATCGGGCCGAACGGTGCGGGTAAAACCACCGTGTTTAACTGCATCACCGGGTTTTATAAGCCCACTGAAGGCCGTCTGGTCATGAACCGGTCCAGTGGTGATAAGCACCTTCTGGAGCGGATGGCGGATTTTAAGATCACGGCAGATGCAAAAGTTGCCCGTACCTTCCAGAATATCCGTCTGTTTGGCGGCATGACCATTTTGGAAAACCTGATGGTGGCACAACATAATCCGCTGATGGTTGCTTCCAACTGGACGATTGGTGGTTTGCTCGGTCTGGGCGGCTACAAGAAGTCCAATGTGGAGGCAATTGAGACTGCCAAATACTGGCTGGAGCGTACTGATCTGATTGATCGTGCAGATGTGCCTGCGGCGGATCTTTGTTACGGCGATCAGCGCCGACTGGAAATTGCCCGGGCTATGTGCACGGGACCAGAGCTTCTTTGTCTGGATGAGCCGGCTGCTGGTCTGAACCCTAAGGAAAGTCTGGAACTGAATACACTGCTTCAGTTTATCCGAAAAGAGCATGGCACATCTGTTTTGCTCATTGAGCATGACATGTCTGTTGTGATGGAAATCTCCGACCACGTTGTGGTGCTGGATTACGGTGTGAAGATTTCCGATGGCACCCCGGAGTTCGTGAAGAATGACCCGCATGTGATTGCGGCGTATCTGGGTGTTGAGGATGATGAAGTGGAGCAGGTTGAAGAGGAGGTGGGCATAGTATGAGCGCACAACAACCACTTCTGAGCATTCGCGGCGTTGAAACCTTTTACGGTAAGATTCAGGCGCTGCATGGTGTTGATCTTGATGTGTATGATGGTGAGATTGTCACGCTGATTGGTGCCAATGGTGCTGGTAAGTCAACCCTGATGATGACTGTCTGCGGCACGCCGCAGGCGCGTAACGGGTCCGTGACTTATTGCGGTGAGGACATCACCTACAAGCCGACCTTTGAGATTATGCGTACTGGTATTGCACAGTCTCCTGAAGGACGTCGTATCTTCCCACGCATGACGGTCTTAGAGAACCTGATGATGGGCGGTATGGTTGCAGGCAATGAGCATTTTGAAGAAGACCTGCGCCGTGCGTTTGAGTTGTTTCCGCGTTTGAAAGAACGCCAACAGCAGCGCGGTGGCACCTTGTCTGGTGGTGAGCAGCAGATGCTGGCGATTGCCCGCGCGCTGATGAGCCGTCCGCGTCTTCTTTTGCTGGATGAGCCGTCTCTGGGACTGGCACCGATTATCGTCTCGCAGATTTTTGAGGCGATTGCGGAGCTGAACAGGGCTGATGGTCTGACCGTGTTCCTTGTTGAGCAGAATGCGTATCACGCGCTGAAGCTGGCTCACCGAGGGTATGTGATGGTCAACGGCACAATCACCATGACGGGTACAGGTAAGGAGCTTTTATCTCGTGAAGAGGTGAAAGCGGCTTATCTTGAAGGCGGCGCACACTAAGGAGGCGATGAGATGACTATTCTTTATGGCAGCTCTTTACCTGCCTTTATCATGCTGGTTGTTGTACTGGGCGGACTGGCTGCGGCTGCAACGGGGCGTTCTGTTGCAACTACGTGGCGGCCTTTGCCGATCCTGTTCTGGTTTATCTTTCTGTTGTCGCTGGCCATGCGGTTTTTATCGTTTGCGCTGTTCGAAGAGCCTTTGCTTTCCGTACAGTACTGGCTGGTGGATTATGCCATCCTGCTTGGCATTGCGCTGGTAAGTTATCGGGTGACCCGCACGAACCAGATGGTGACGCAGTACAGCTGGCTTTATGATAAGGCAGGCCCGTTTAGCTGGAAGTTGAAGGCGGGACAGCAAGATAATTACTAATTCGCAAAAATACTTATATAATTGTTGCGTATCTGGTCAGTTCTGGGCCAAACTGGTGACTGGCTAGGCTTCTGAGCGGCGGGAGCGGAGAGGTTCTGCCGCCGGAGGCATCGAGCAGGCGAGGGGTTTGCCTGCTTTTGTGGGGCATTGTTGGGTCCCGCTCTATTTTAAAATGAGAAAATACACCTGACTCGGGGAGTTTTTTAATGAAAAAGTATCTTTTGGCAAGCGTTGCCGGTGTTGCTGCGATGGCGGTTTCCGGTGCGGCTCTGGCAGAAATTGTTATTGCGACTGCTGGCCCAATGACTGGGCAGTACGCATCGTTTGGTGCACAGATGAAGGCTGGTGCAGAACAGGCTGTTGCTGACATCAATGCTGCTGGCGGCATTAATGGTGAGATGCTTGTTTTAGAAGTTGGCGATGATGCCTGTGACCCTAAACAGGCGGTGGCTGTTGCGAACCAGATGGTTGGTAAGAACGTCGTATTTATGGCAGGTCACTTCTGTTCCGGTTCCTCCATCCCGGCTTCTCAGGTTTATGCTGAAGAGGGTATCGTTCAGATCACTCCGGCATCCACCAACCCGAAGTTCACTGATGAGCGTCCGGGGCCGGGAACTTACCGTATATGTGGACGTGATGACCAGCAGGGTCAGGTTGCTGGTACTACTCTTGCAAAAGAGTTTGCGGACAAGAACATTGCTGTGATCCATGACAAAACTGCTTACGGTAAGGGGCTTGCTGATGCGACCAAGGCAGTGATGAATGCGGCTGGTAAGCAAGAAACTTTGTACGAGGCATACACTGCTGGTGAAAAAGATTACACCGCGCTGGTTTCCAAGCTGAAGTCTGAAAAAGTTGATATTCTTTATGTCGGTGGTTACCACACTGAAGCTGGTCTGATGAAACGTCAGATGGTTGATCAGGGTATGGACACCATTCTGGTTTCCGGTGATGCTCTGGTGACTGATGAATACTGGTCTATCACCGGGCCAGCTGGTGAAGGCACTTTGATGACCTTCTCTCCAGATCCGCGTAAGAATGAGGAAGCAGCTCCTGTTGTTGCTGCTCTTGAAGCTTCTGGCCGCACTGCTGAAGGGTATGCGCTTTATACTTATGCTGCAATTCAGGCATGGGCAGCTGCTACAACTGCTGCCGGTTCACCTGACTTTGACGCTGTCATTGAGAAGTTGAATACCGGAGAATTCAACACGGTTCTGGGTAAGGTTTCCTTTAATGAAAAAGGTGACGTGACCCTGCCAGGTTATGTCTGGTATGAGTGGAAAGACGGTTCCTACGGATATCGTTAAGACATCTGAAAACTAAGAGTTTCAGGGGTTTCGGGGCCTTGTTCCGAAACCCTTTTTTGTGTTTGCAAAAGAGGAGGCGCACGGGATAGCCTTTTATAACTTTAAGCCCCGGCTGGGCTGGTTGTTTGAGGTGAGCACTATTAAAAAGTGTGGTTTTAACGGACGGCAATTTTAAGGGTCTGAGTGTAGGGTAGCGCAGTTCTCTTTACTGGCTTTGGCCAGACAGATGCGGTTCAGATCAGGGTGTCCTATGCGTATTCAGTGCTTGTTGTTTTTTGTTATGTTTGTTTTCTCAGGCTATGCGCTGGCGCAAGGGGTGAATACGCCGCGACCTGAGGAGGTGAAGGTGTTTCATCAGTGTCTTCAAAAGGCTGGGCTGGTGTTTAATGACCGGGTTCAGTGTATTGGCAAAGTGTTTGATAGTTGCGTCATGTCTGCAAAAGATCAAAGCAGCATTGGAATGCGAGAGTGTTATTCGCGCGAAACCGTGCTTTGGGAGAAGCTGATCTCTGATTCTGAAAAGAAATTGCGCAGGAAGCAAAGCAAGGCGACCAGAACGGAACTGAGCGAGGCTATGCTGAACTGGAAGTCTTTTAGAAACAATGCCTGCAACATCCCTTATACCATGTATGAGGGGGGGACCATCGGCCCCGTTTTAGGCATGGAGTGTTTTAGCCGGCTCACAGCGTTGTGGGCACTTCAGCTTTCTGAGTTTGCAACGCCTATGGGGAATTGATGCTCATGAAGATAACCAGGCTTGCTATTGTGTTCTTGATGCTTGGTATGAGTTGTACCCGAGCTGCGCAGCAGATTGATCTTCCGATTTGCAACTCAGGTGATGGCAAAACGCCTGTGCCGCGCTGGGAGGTGAATGCAAGCCCTGTTCTGACTGGAAATAACGGGCGGGTCTTTCTCGACCGGTATTCGGTTCCTTATCCGCCCCCTGTGGCTCATGGTGTGCTGGCTCATATGCGGGTGAAGCTTGAGGGCCTGGATCAGACGTCCTGCTCTGCTTTGATTGAACGGTTGAGGGAAACAAGCCGGGATACCGGGCAGACAGGTCCAATTGTGGTGCAGTGGAAGGCTGATGACAGGGGCGCACCGGATGATGTGCGTTCGCTGGACTTTTATGAGGTGCCTGCGGTTGTGAAAGACGAATGCTGGCTGGATGGAGTTTTTCAGTTCGTCGCGCTTGGGCACTCAGATGATTCTGAGCCCGAAGAGTTTTTAGTGAATATGGTTCCGATAGAAGCGTTGCAGCGAGAAGGGTCTTTTTGCCGTCCGATACAAGAGGGATGATTTTTAGGGGTATTGATGAAGTTGTTTAAGGCTGTGTTCTCTGGTTGTTAAAGGCAGGGCGGGATGTGTGGGCAGCCGAAACCGCTGCTAATCGTTAGTGCCTGTGAGTTTTTGCTGTTCAAGTGCCTATGGAATCTAATAGGCTGCTATAAGAATTTAAATTAAATTGTATTCTTCAGGCAAATTTATTGCGCGATAATGCTAAACTGAATGCCTAGCTGATTTGATTACAGCAGAATACGGGGATGGTGGTTGTGCTGTAAGGCGATCATGTATGGGAGGTGATCGCCTGTCGGGCAGGACTGATACCTGCAAAAACAGGAGCACTGTGCGTTCATGCATCATTTGATGATGTGAGCGAGCTGAGCAAACCATCACGTTTGTGGGGGGACGTTATGAAGAGGTTTGTTGTTGCTGCGGGCCTGCTGGGGCTTGCTGCTTGTCAGGGGGCAGGAGGGGAAGCTGGGTCTTACACCGCAGCACAATCTGCACAACAGCCACTATCTGAGCAGTCTGCTGATGATGCGCAGGAGCATGATATGCAGAGCAAGGCTTCTCGCAGGGCAGATGGAACCATTGTTCAGAGAAGTGAAAGCAACTCTGCGGAGGTGAGTACTGATCATGAGGCTGCAACGCCGTTTCCTGATGGTGTTGTGGCGGCAACTGCGCCTGACGAGCAAAACAGCACTAACGCTCAGCCACTTGTTAAGCTGGATGACCTGACCGGAAAATGGACGGTCTATCTTCAGGATGATGATCGTGTGTGCGATCTTACGCTGGACACTGAGAAAAAAGACGATGGTTATGCTGCCACGTTCAATAATTGTATGAATGGCGATTTGTTCTTCGTTTCCAGCTGGCGCATGAAGGGACAGGAACTGGTTCTGTTTGACAATTTCTCCCGGGCAAAAGCCAGCATGCGCATGAGTGAGCGGAACCGCTGGGAAGGACAGATAGCAAGCGCCCAGCCGATTACCATTGCGCGGTGAGCAGCTGGTTGCTTTGGTTTTTCCGTCCTCAGGCGTGTTTGTCTAAGACTTCTTTGGGCAGGTGTGCCATCCATTTGCGGCGGATGCCTTTTTCCAGATCAAGATCATTCCGGTCTGCATAAAGCAGAAGATGTGCCAGCAGGTCTGCGGCTTCGTCTTCCATCTGTGCATGTAGTTCCTGAGGTGTGGCGCTGCCTGCGCGGCCACGGCGGCTGGCTTTCATGTGTGCAGCCGTCAGCTCTCCAAGCTCTTCCTGAAGTTTGGCAAGATACCAGATCTCATCTCTGCTGATGCTGAACCGTTTGGCGTAGATGACAGAGACTGTTTTTACGATGTGCAGAAGTACTTTAAGGGTCATGACAATGGTGGCTATGCTGTTTTGTCTCTGAAACTCACTAATTATGAGAGACAGGTGAGTGCGGGTGGGTACTCAGTCAATTTCAGTGTGGAACAAGTGAAGGCTAGAGGAATCTCTGCGAGGCATCATATGCAGAAATTGTGCGTTTGTCATTTAACGCCAGACAAAGATCTTTCACCGCATCCAGAGAGTGTATGGCGCGAAATTCGTCGGTATGGGGCAATATGGCCTGAATGCCACGGGCTTTTGCCTCAAACTTGTCGTAGCGAAGCAGAGGATTGAGCCAGATTAACCGTCTGCATGAGCGGTGCAGTCTATCCATCTCAATGGAGAGCTGGTCGTAGGCCTCTCGCTCCAGCCCATCTGTAATAAGAAGAACGACAGGACCGCCATGACATACGCGCCGGAGCCATGTGCGGTTGAAGGTTTGGAGGGAGCTGGCGATGCGTGTGCCTCCAGACCAGTCCTCTACCTCTTCTGTACAGGTGCTCAGGGCTTCTTCGGGGTCTTTCATGCGCAGGGCGCGAGTGATGTTGGTCAGGCGTGTGCCGAATAAAAATGTATGAGTCCTGCGCTTTTCTGAGAGTGCGTGCAGGAAGTGAAGCATGATGCGAGAGTACTGGCTCATGCTGCCGGAGATATCGCAGAGTGCCACAACGGGCGGGTGTACCTGCGCGGGGGCCTTGTGTTTCAGGTCAATGATGGAGCCGCCTGCTTTGAGGGTTGCACGCATGGTTCTTCTGGCATCCACTTGTCTGGCGAGGCTGTGGGAATGAACGGGTTTGAAGCGGCGTGATTTAACCAGATCTGCTGGCATGGTGAGCTGAGCCAGAGACTTACGCGCTTCTGCAATCTCTTTTGCACTCATCTGGGCGAAGTCCTTCTTTTGAAGGAGTTCTTTTTCTGAGACGGTGAAACGGGCGTCTACCTCTACAAGCGGCTTGGTTTCTTTGGCCTGACGCTGTTTTGTGGCCTCAAAGGCATTGGCGACACGGGATTGGGCGGCGCGGGGTTTTTCCGGTTCGCGCTGTCCTGCGGGGGCAACCGGGGAAAGCAAGGCCAGCATTTTCTCAACAAGGCCCTTACTTTGCCAGTAAAGGCGGAAAGCCTCATCGAAAGCGGGTTGCTGATCCCGTTTGTGGACGAAGACAGAATGGAGGGTCCAGTAAAGGTCCTGCTTGTTCTCAATGCCGTTTATGAGGGTTGCGTTTACTGCGTCAACCACGGATGCAGGGCCTGCTGGCAGACCGGCTTTGCGCAGGACTCTGGCGAAGTGCACGATGTTTTCCGTTAATCGTCCATGTGGCGGGCGCGGGGTGGCGGTCTCTGGCATGACAGGGAACTTATGCTGAAGGAGCGGGTATGCCGCCTGCCAGTGTGGCTTGCGTGTTGGCTTCCATGCGGATTTCGTCAAGAATCGCGCGGGTTCTGGAGCCTTTGATGCGGTCGATATCCTCCTGATACTTGAGGAGCACGCCCAGTGTGTCTGAGGTCATTTCGGGATCTAGTGCGACCTCTTGCAGTTCTGTGAGGGCGGTGGCCCAGTCCAGAGTTTCGGCAACACCGGGTTTTTTGAAAAGGGCCTCATCTTCTCGCAGTTTTTGCACGAAAGCGACCACCTGAGCGGCTAGCGTTTCTGCTGCTTTGGGCAGTTTGGTCCTGATAATTTCCAGTTCGCGCCGGGCATCCGGGTAGTCCACCCAGTGATAGAGGCAGCGGCGCTTTAGGGCGTCATGGATTTCTCGTGTGCGGTTGGTGGTGATGATGGTGATTGGCGGCTCATCGGCTTTGATGGTGCCCAGTTCCGGGATTGTGACCTGACTGTCTGCCAGCACTTCCAGCAGGAAGGCTTCAAAGGCTTCGTCGGTGCGGTCCAACTCATCAATCAGGAAAATGGGGGAGCCTGCCTCAGTGGTTTCCAGTGCTTGCAGGACCGGGCGTTTGATGAGGAAGCGAGGGCTGTAAAGTGCTGTACTAAGGTTTTTCCGGTTCACTTCTCCTGAAGCTTCCGCCATGCGAATTTCAACCATCTGGGCGGCATAGTTCCATTCATACACAGCGGAGGAGATGTCCAGTCCCTCGTAACATTGCAGGCGCACCAGCGGGCGGTTGAGTGTGGCTGAAAGGACCTTGGCGATCTCAGTTTTACCAACACCGGCTTCACCTTCCAGAAACAAAGGGCGCTTCATGCGCAAAGACAGGTGCAAAACAGTTGCCAGAGAACGGTCTGCCAGATACCCGCCGGATTGCAGGAGCGTGAGAGTGTCTTCAATGGAGTTTGGTAGGTTGACCTTGCCGCTCATATGTATCTGCTCCCGCCCTGTTCTGGCCTGCGCTGTTCCTGCGCGCATCCCAATCATAATAGGGGGAAAAACTTATATTGAAAGTGGAGAGTTGAGGCAGGACGTGATGGAGGGAGCCGGGGTTTGTCATTTGCAACTGTTCCTGAGGGCTCAGCTTCTATCCTACTGAGATTATTATAACCATCGAGGTTTGTCAGGTAAGTTGAGATGCCTAAACTGCGGGTGAGTAATAAAACTCAAGTATAATCGATAATTTTACTCTGTATTTCATGGTTTGTGGGGTCGGTTTCAGATAGCTTTATATTAATCATGTGGTGTTACCGCTTCTTTTTGCTCTCTTAATGTTTTGGTAGCCAATCGAATCCCACGGAATACCGCAGGATTTTGTGTTCCGGCGATGTTTGAGAGGGTATCAGTTTGTCGATAGTGTGTTGTTACCTAAAGTTATTTGTGGGGCCATCAGAGATATGTGGTGGTTAATCTGGAGAATAAGATGGAAGACATTTCAGTTAAACTTCGTGAGCCTGTGCAGGCGCTTTCCACGCTTCAAATTCTTCCCGGAAGCGGGGAGATTGGTTTTGGATACGATGTAAACGGCAATTATGCTCAGCCAGAAAGTATTTTACCCGGTTGTCTCTTTGACTTTCCAGATAAGCTCAAAGAAGTCTCGATGACTGTGAGCATTGGTGGCAGCTCTGAAAGACTCACATTCAGCCTGAATGAGCTGTTCGAATTTCATAAGATTGGCCGCTCCGAATACCATGAGGTCTATGGCAGCACCATTGACAAGTACATGGAGTCTTTAGATCGTGAGATTGGGATTGAGGGGGATTACAAGCTGTTTTCCGGCTCACTCACGAAAAACTTCAGCAGTGAGTCGCTTCGTCAGGAAGAAACAACTTATTCAACAATTCGCGAAAGCCATAAGCTGTGGTCCATTAATCTGCCACGGTCACAGTCGCTGCGACAGTATCTGAAACCAGAGATCAAGGCGGACCTTGAGAATAAGAGCCTGTCTGCCTTTGCCGTTTTTGACAAGTATGGCGGTGCTTATCTGGGCGAGGTCGTTGTGGGTGGACGACTGGATTCCAGCTCAGCCACCAAAACGCTTAAGATGAACAGCAAGACCGATATCAAGGTAATCGCAAAAGCCTCCTATCAGTTTCTGGTCGGAGAGCTGGAGTTGGACAGGAACAGCGAACGTCATAAGGAAATTGAGAGTTTCCGCGAGCACTCAAAGAGCAAAAGCTATGGGATTGGTGGCAGTGCTGCTTATTCCTCCAAGATCTTTCAGGGTGATAAGGCGGCGCGAGATGCCTGGGCGGGTAGCCTTTATACGCAAGGTGCCTTGATGGACTTCACCACTGACAGCTTAAGACCGATCTGGGAGCTGGTGGAGGATGAAACCCGCCGGGAGGAGCTGAAGAAGCAGTTTCCTGTCTGGGTTAAGAAAAACATGACTGAGGTCAAGAAAGACAAGAATGTCCTCGTTATTGATCCGCTTCCCGCGATGAAGCAAGTGGGGAATGATAAGGGGTCCGGAGCCAGAATGAGCGTTTCGGTCTGGGCTCCCGTTATTTCTGATAGTAGTGAGTACTATTATGGGGGGCAGTGGGCGCAGCCCGGTCATGGCCCAACAGCGATTGGGCGCGCTATCGTCTTTAAAGACCTGCTGAATCTGGGGCTGCTTAAAGAGCCGGTTGATTATCTGAAAATCTGGGATGATGCGGGATCAAAAAAAGACAAGGATTATTCCTGCTGGCGGCCAGCGCCTCCTGTTGGTTATCGGGCTCTGGGGGATTTTATGGTGCTTGGGCGGTCCAGTCGCAGTTTTCCTGAGGCTTTGAAAAAGCGCGTGATGTGCGTGCACGAAAGCTTGTGCCGTGATGTTGAGCGGAAGGACCTTCTTGGCTGGGTCTGGAAAGATGCTGGCAGCGGGGCCAAAAGAGATCTGAGCATCTGGCGGATTGGTCCGACAGCGGGGATTGCAAACTTTATCGGGTCACCGCATGAATCCAGTGTGCCTGACAGCGTCATTAACAGTATGCGCGGTGTGATTGGAATTTTGAAGGAAGAGTATGTTGACCGGATGAGTCTGAGCAAATAAATGCTGCATTCTGTTCTCCCTGATGATCTTTCGGGGAGAACTCCGGCAATATTACGAGCTGTTCTCTTCAGGGATTTATTATATTCACTCAAGATTATTGTTATTTGTTGATGCGAGAATAAAGAAAAAGAACAGATATAGGTGTAACGACATATGTCGTTTCCACAGCAACAAGTACGCATGATGGTTGCGGGCTGTTTACAATTATCTCGAGATAAACTAAGCGGCGACTTTGGTAACCTCTTATTTTCTAGGCGTTGTTGAAGGTGACTTCTAATCGTTATCTTTCTGATGGTGCCTGAGAAAGCTCATCTACTTCACGAAGGACACTGAGACTATGTCTTGGGAGATGCTTTTCACCTTCTTCGTACTTTTTGCAGCAGTCATTTTGTTTGTTACGGACAAGCTCAGGCTGGACCTTGTTGCGATCATGGTCATGCTGGCGCTTGGATTTTCCGGTATCCTTACTCCTGCCGAGATGGTGGGAGGGTTTGGCTCTTCCGTTGTCATTTTGATTGCGGGTCTGTTCATTGTCGGTGAGGCGCTGGCGCAGACTGGTATTTCTTACGCAGTGGGCGACAAGATCGTTCAGATTGCCGGGGATCAGGAGTGGAAGCTGATCACGCTTCTTATGCTTTCTGTTGCGGCGCTGGCTTCTGTTATGAGTGTGACGGGTGCAGGTGCGATTTTTATTCCGGTGGCTATCCGCCTCGCAACGCGCTCTAATCTTCCTCCTTCACGGCTTCTTATGCCACTTGCCTATGGTGCACTTATTGGCGGGATGCTGACCCTGATTGGAACGCCGCCAAATCTGGTTGCTAATGCGCAGCTTGAAAATGCGGGTATGGAGTCTTTCAATTTCTTCATCTTCACCCCTATTGGTCTGGTTATTCTGATTATGGCGGTGATCTACATGCTTGCGTATGGCCGTCTGTTCTTGCCAAAGAGCACCGGTGCGCAAGGGGCTACTGAGGATGGCCGGCGCACACTTCAGGGTTTTCTGGAAGCTTATGATATTGAAGACAAGATCGTTCGTCTGCGGGTTGCCGAAGGTTCAGAACTGATCGGTGAAACGGTTGTGACCGCCAAGCTGCGGCGCAGGATTGGCCTGACACTGTTTGGTCGTGAATACATCTCAACCCGGACGAAAAGGCTCAAGGTAACATCAACAAGAACAACCCGCGCTTTTTGTGAGGGGGATATTCTGTTTGGTGTGATGAAGGAGCACGTTTGCCATAAGGTGCTAAGCTCGCTTGGTTTGGAGCAGCTTCCCATGGGAGATGAGGGGAACCACCTTTCAGCTCGTGAGTTGGGCATGGCGGATTTGATCATTACGCCTGACTCAAAGCTTATTGGTCGCAAAATCAGCGGGGCAGGCTTTCGCACCAACCACAGGCTGAGTGTTGTTGGCCTTATCCGCAAGGGGCAAGCGCTGCATGGTAACTTTGGTAATATCGAGCTGAAGTTTGGTGATCAGTTGCTTGTGGTGGGCGACTGGGAAGACATTGGCAAGTTGCAGGCGGCCCGAAGCAACTTCATGCTTTTAGCGTTTCCTGAGGAGATCAAGAACTACCTGCCACGGCGCAGGCTGGCTCCCGTTGCTCTTGGTATTCTGGCTGTCATGCTGGGTTTGATTATCTTCCGCATGGTGCCGAGTGTTACGGCTGTTGTTCTGGCAGCAACTGCGATGGTTTGTGCCGGGTGTGTTTCCGTTAACCGGGCGTATTCCTGTATTAACTGGCCCAGTCTGGTGCTGATTGCGGGCATGATCCCCATGGCGACAGCGCTTGATAAGACGGGTGGTCTTTTGCTGATTGTGGATCAGATCGTCTCTCTTTACGGAGACAGTCCGCCTTACGTCATGCTGATGTCGCTGTTTCTGCTGACCTCGGTCTTCAGTCAGTTTACGTCAAACACGGCGACAGCGGTGCTGATTGCGCCCGTTGCGTTTAAGGTGGCGGCAATTATGGGCGTGCGACCTGAGCCGTTTTTGATGAGCGTTGCGATTGCTGCGTCTACTGCGTTCTGCACGCCCGTTGCATCGCCAATCAACACGCTGGTGATGGGACCGGGGAATTATCGGTTTAAGGATTATGTGGTGATCGGTGTGCCACTTCAGATCCTCTCGTTGCTTGTGGCGACGTTCCTTATTCCGGTGTTCCTGTCATTCTGATGCGGAACTTCAGGTCTTAGGGTTTAAGCGAGATTCAAGGAGCGCCTTATGACAGGGCGCTCTTTTTCGTTGTGCTGGCTGTTGGGGCGACGCTGCTAGCGGTTTGTCAGCCCCAGACCTTTGCCATCGCGCATAACTGTTGTTGCTTGTGGTGTGAAGGTGCCACCAGCTTCTTCATGAAGGGTGAAACCCGGCAGGATTTGTAATGGGGCTTTACTGGCAGCAACCGCCCGCACGATGATGCGGGTTGCCGGAGCCTCTGCCGTGGGGCGGATTGGGATGATGTCGATGGCGCCGAAGCGGCGTTGCATCGGCCCCAGCAGGTCTTGCAGACCGTCGGCGCGGAAGATGATGGAGAGGGTTCCGCCGTCTTTCAGCAAGTCTTTTGCGGTTTTGATCCACGGCTCAATACCGCGTTCGTCCAGTGCATGGGCCGGGGCACGGTCGGAGTGAGGGGTTACACGAAAGCGGGTGCTGTCGTAGTAGGGCGGGTTCATGATCACATGGTCAGCAATGGATGAGCTAAGACCGGTTTGGTGACGGATACTGCCCTTTGCGGTGAGGTTTGCTTCCAGAATGGACACGCGGTCTGCGAAATCTTTGTTTTCCGGCAGGGTGAGGGCTTTTCGTGCCAGTGATGCGGTGACAGGGTCGACCTCCACTCCAACTGCTTTGATGTCTGGCAGGCGCTGGGCGGCGCAAAAGACTGCGGTGCCAACCCCTGTTCCCAGATCAAACAGGGTTCCGGTTGTTCCTTCCGGCAGGGAGGCTGCCAGATAGACTGCATCCAGTCCTGCCCGGTGACGGCCCTTTGCGGGCTGCTCCACCATGACTTTTCCGCCAAGGAACTTGTCCCTTGTGGTGGGAAGTGGAGTCTCGGGTGTTTCAGGAGCGGTCATAAACGTGCCAGATTAAAAAGAGTCGCAATACCGAACTGATACAGGCTCGCGGGTTTCATGCAATACTTATTTGTTTGCTAAGGGGCAGTTTTTACGCCTCTTTTAGGTAGTGTTCTAATCCGGCTTCTTTCAGGAGTGCGCGGGCATCGTCAAAACGGTCAGTTTCGACCATGATGCGGCGGGGGAGAAAGCCGAGGGAGCCGTCCAGAATACTCATATTGGTGTCTGCGACGAAGTAGATGATTTCTTCTCCGCTCAGTAGCGCTTCCACGTGTGAAATCAGGACCGGATCAGTTGTTCTTATGAGTTCTTCCAAGCTCGTTTTTCCTGTCAGAGAGGGAGATTTGGCCTTAATTTATGCCAGTCAGGGCTGTTCTTGTGAAAAAAACTAATTGTGATTGGTAAAATATCCATTTGCCAAGACTTTATTAGCACCAATTTTTCACTAAGGCTTGCCCGCAGTGGGTCAGCAACCTATTGTCCCGTTGGAATCAAAAACAGAGGTATCCCGTGGGTGTAGTTGGTCTTCAAACACAGACAGCCAAACCAGCTGGAATTCAGAGTCTTGTGCAGCTCGTTTCCGGTGATATGGAGAGAGTGAACGAACTCATCCTGTCCAAAGCTGGGTCTAACGTTGAGCTGATCCCGGAAATCGCACGCCATCTGATCGATTCAGGAGGGAAACGTTTGCGCCCCATGCTGACTTTGGCATTTGCGCAGATGTTTGGCTATGAGGGCGAGGGCCATGTCATTCTCGCGGCGTCTGTAGAGTTCATGCATACAGCGACTCTGCTGCATGATGATGTGGTGGATGAAAGCGATATGCGCCGCGGTAAGCTGGCAGCTCGTAAGCTGTGGGGCAATCAGGCGAGCGTGCTGGTGGGTGATTACCTGCTTGGTCAGGCCTTCAAGATGATGGTGGACGTCCGCTCTCTTGAAGCGCTGCGCATTCTTTCTGAAGCTTCTGCGATTATTGCTGAAGGCGAAGTGCTTCAGCTGGGTGCTGCTCAGGACACCTCCACCACCTACGACATGTATCTGCGTGTGATTGAGGCGAAGACAGCGGCGCTATTTGCAGCGGCTTGCGAAGTAAGCCCTGAGATTGCTGATATGGGTGATGAGGTTCGCGCGGCTGCTCGCAAGTTTGGCCTTGAGCTGGGCTATGCCTTCCAGTTGGTGGATGATGCGCTGGATTATGGCGGGGCAACCGTGGACCTTGGTAAGGACATTGGTGATGATTTCCACGAAGGTAAAATTACCCTGCCGATCATCTATGCCATGGAACGCGGCAATGATGAAGACAAAGCTTTCTGGAAGCGTTGTCTGGAAGACGGTGATATCAAAGAAGGCGATCTGGACCACGCCATCAAGCTGCTGAAAGATACCGGCGCTTTGGCTGATACCGTGCAGAAGGCTCGTGACTACGGTGCTTCTGCTATTGAGGCGCTTGCGGATTTGCCGGATGGTGATGTCAAAAATGCTCTTAAAGACGCTGTTGAGTTCTGCATTGCGCGTGTGAGCTGATCAGAGTTTACATCATGATGAGATGAAGGCACCGGGCTTGATTGCCACGGTGCCTTTTTATATGGTAGAAGATTACAACAAAGAGATCGGTGCTTATTTCCTGCTTATGAGCGCTTCCATATACTCCATGCCTTCGATGATATCATCGCTAATTGAGACAAAGGCTGTGAGTGCATATTTGCCCATGTTGTAACTGTAGGCTTGAAGGATTGCACCTCCAACTACGATAAACTGAAACAAGCTGCCCGCAGGCAGAAGCAGGCCGAACAGACCAACACCCAGAGCGAACAGAAGCATCGTTCTGTTGCCTTCCGCGTCGTCCGCGTGAAGCTGTCTTGATATTTTGCTCAAGGCCTTGCGAATGCTGCCATAGGCAAGTACCGCGCTTTTCCCTCCAAAGTAGATGAGGAATACGCCTGCACAGAACTGGTTGTGAAGTGACGCGAGTTGCTGCGCCTGAGCCATTCCCGCCAAGTCCAGTGGGAAGAAATAAAGTACAACATTAATGAGTAAAATCAGAAGACCATACAGCAAAATATAGAGCGTGAACGACGAGAGTTTGGGCTTCGCCTTACTATTTGTGCTTTGGGGCTTGTAATCAATGTTCGCCATGATGGCTTCTGTGAAACTATGAGCATGCGCAAATCTGCGTTGAAAGCTCACAATGTCGCTGTGCCATCCAAAATGAATATCCAGCTCTTGCAGCAGTTCGGGAGTTACGAAATCTGGAAAATCAGGGTGCCCGCCGGGATCTTTTATGAGGTGGTTGTTCAGATAGCTGAAAATGCAATACTCAATGCTGCTGCGGGCTTCAGGGTATTGCATTTGCGCGTGTTGCAGAGTTTTTGAAATGACCTTGCCAGCGGCGTCATCAGGCGCGAGCGAGGTTATGAGGTGCTCGAGCTGAACTACCGTTTCCCAGTCTACACCATCGATTTGGGAGAGCGGATCAGCCTCTTTATTCTCTGGGTTTGCCTGCTGGTCATCATCTGGATTTTCTGCCTCCAGAACAGGTAACCAAGATTGAGAGCGGCCTTGTGTGGTCAGCTCTTTCATCACTGGTTTTGGTTGTGGGGTGCCTTGCCGTTTTAAGAGGGCTTCCAGTTTCTCAAAGGCTTGACGCAACTCCTGAAAGCTGCCTGCTTCCTTATCCTGATCAATACTTTTCAGCTTACGGGTATAGGCACGTTTCAATGCCTTATGGTCTTGAGGCATTTGCTCAAGATCAAGCAGGGATAACAGTTTGTTTTTCAGGGGTTCTTGCATTTGACTGTCGTTTACGAGTTACCTGCCTGTGAAAAGTGCACGGCCTGTGAAATAGATTTTTTTCAGGAGAGAAAAAATGACACTGAATATGAAGTAGATAGCCACGAGCGCGATCATCAATGAAGTAAGGAAGAAAACAGTCGCTAAGGCGTATTTGTGCAGTTCGGTGTTTTCCGGCAAGGCATATCGCAATGACAGAGCACAGACAAAGAGTAACCCTACTGAAGAAAACGACAGGATTTCACCCCACTCTCTTTGAGGTTTCAGCGATGGGATAACAGGTTTTAAGAGATACTTGATTGCCTCCCAGATCAGGAGCCCGACTCTGTAGATGAGATAGGAGCTGGTCACAATTGCGATGAACTGTGTGCAATAAGAAACAATCAGGTCGATGGTCTTTGCGGCACTAAAGCTCGACAGAAACAGCATATTAAGGATATTTAGCAGGAGACCGCCTAGCGCCAGTTTGACGACAGCCCTGCCGACGGGGCCTATATCATACCCCTCTTCTTCAGCCTCTGCCTGAGTGTGACGCTGTATTGTATCGTAAAGCAATGCGGCAACAAATTCTTCAGAGTCCCAGAACTTACGCTGCAGCGAAAAGACATCGGTTTGCCAGTTAAAGTGAAGCTCAGCTGCGTCCAGCAGTTCTTTGCTCACGAATAAGCGGAACTTGGGGTGGCTTTCAGCGTCAACTGTCAGGCATTGCTGCAGATAGCGATACAGTGCAGTTTCGATCCTTGGACGTGCTTCCGGCTCTTCCATGATTGGGGAACCCAACAGCTCCAACAGAAAAGTCACACCTGTCTTATCCTTAGACAGATCAGCGATTTTGCTTTCAAGGGCATAAAGTGTCTGAGGGTCGAAATCATCCGTTGCAGGCAGGGGGACTGGATGCCCGGCAAGAGCTGGTTGCTCAAGCTCGGTCAGCTCCAATGATGTGAACTGCCGGTTTGAGACAGGCCGTTCATCCTCAAGCTGGTCCAGCTGAAGTGGTTCACCGTCTGCTTCGCCATGAATTGTTGCTTCTTCTGGCTCAATGAGCTGCGGTGTTGAAGGGGCGGAAACACTGACGGCCTCCAAATATGGAGCGGGCTCATCTGACTGGTTGCCTTGCTCATATGCAAAGTTGTTTTTTGCCGCCTCGAAAGCTGCTCGCAGCTCCTGAAATTCTTCTGCCTGCGTGGACTGGTCAATGGTTTTGAGTTTTCGCGCATAAGCGCGCTTTATTTCTTTCTGATCTTTAGGGAATTCGCTCAACCCCAGTGCGCTGTAAGGCCAGTCCACAGTTGATTTATCACTGCACATAGGCCGCCTCAAACAGATCGAGATTCTTAGATATCTGTTCTGCAATATTTGCGATTTCAGAGAGGTTTTGTGTGGTTAGGACGCTGTCAAAAGCCAGCAGCATTTCACCGATCTGTTCTCTGTCATCCAGCCTTGCCATGGCGTAGCATTGCTCAATACGAGCACGCAGAAGCAAGTTCTGGGCATCATCACGTGGGTGAACCTTCAGCTTCTTAAGTTTACTCAACCGGCTCTCGATTTCCTTTTCGGACATATCGCCCGCAAGGTTTTTGAGGAGAAGGCTATGTTTCTTATTGTTTGCGTGAGTTGTCACATCCACCTCCAGCAAGCCTGACACATCATAGGTAAAGCGGACTGTGGCAGGTTCAGCGGTTTGGTCTGCCGATTTTGGAAGGTCGATAGTTAGCTCGCCAAGGAAGATGTTAGAGGCAACGTCCGGGGCTTCTCCCTGATAAACCTTGATGGTCAGCTGCTCTTGCCTCGGGTGTACTGGGTATACAACTTCCTCCCTTGAAATAGGGACAACACTGTTGCGCTCAATAATTGGCATGTAATAACCGGACCGGCGCGTACTGCTGACTTCTTTGCTGGTTTCCAAACCAAGCGTGAAGGCGCTGACATCGGTCATGACAATGTCTTTGAGGGCTTCGTTTTTCCCGATCAGACCTGCCTGAACTGCGGCTCCCAATGCAACGGCATGGTCCGGGTCGATATGACTTTCCGGGAATTGCCTTAGTTGCCTGGCGACGAGACTGCGGATAAGCGGCATGCGGGTTGCTCCGCCAACAAGAATAACTTTTTCAAGTTCGTCCGGACTTAACCCTGCGTCATAAATCGCGCGGTCAATCGGACGGCGCAGGCGTGTTGTGAGCGCTGTGCAAAGCTGCTCAAAATCCGTGCGTGACAGGTGATGGTCAAGCTTTAGCGTTTGTGTGTCTAAGTTGATGTGAACGCTGTCTTTTTCGGTTAATCCGCGCTTTACCTGTTCTGCCAGTTTTGTGAGGGCATCCAGGTCAGGTTTAGCCTGCTGCTCTTTTGGAAGTTTTGTGATCAGCTCCTTGATGAGTGCTTCTGTGAAGTCCTCACCGCCCAGATAGGCATCGCCAGATGTGGCCTTTACTTCCATGACGCCTTCAAAAACTTCCATGATTGAGACATCAAATGTGCCGCCTCCAAGGTCAAACACCAGAAAGGAGCTTTCCGCTTCCAGATCCTGAAAACCATAGGCGAGGGCAGCGGCTGTGGGTTCGTTGATCAAACGAACAGCCTTAAGCTCTGCCAGTTTCGCTGCTGAGCGAACGGCTTTGCGCTGAAGCTCGTTAAAATATGCCGGGACGGAGATGACGACATCTTTGATTTCAGTGCCGAGTTCTGCCTCTGCGTCTGTTTTTAAGCTGCGCAATATGGCGGCGGAAAGCTCAATCGCATTATACGCTTTTTTGCCCAGCATATAGGTTTTGTCAGCACCCATTGTGCGTTTAAAAACGGCTGCTGTATCCTTAGGGTGTGTTACCAGACGTGCTTTGGCCACCTCTCCGGTGAGCAATGTATTTCGGTCCACGCTGACAACAGAGGGGGTTAGGTAAGTCCCTACACTGTTTTTGATAAGGCGTGGTTTGCCATTTTCAAATACGGAAATAAGTGAGTTTGTGGTGCCGAGGTCTATTCCGATATGAGGCACGATTTTCTCCGAAACATACAAGTGAAATCACGGAGAAGTTAGTCGCAGCTTGTCGTGTAAGCAATTGTGTTATTGTTTAAATAAAGCCATAAGTTGTGCGCATTATGCTGAGAATTTTATTAAACTTGCGCTTCTTTTATCCACCAGTCTGAGTGCCTTTCTCTTAGTCGGGTGGCAACAGCCGCCGCGTCATCAAAGGTTTCACAGAGAGCGAAGCAGGTAGCTCCTGAGCCGGACATGCGGGCGAGGAGGGTTTCTGGCTGGGCAGCGAGGACATCAAGAACTTCCGAGATTGCGCCAGCCTGTGAAATGGCCGGGACTTGCAGGTCGTTTCGGCAGGACTTCAGCCAGTTTGCCAGTGCCTTCATACTTTCGAATGTTTTTGGCAATTCAGGCAATGGCGAGTTGTCTTTCTTTTCCAGCACCCGGAAGATGGCAGGGGTTGAGACTTCAATGCGTGGGTTGACCAGCACGATTGCGCCCTTCGGAAAATCCTGAAGGGGCTCAATGATCTCGCCAATGCCCCGGATGCGCGCGGGTTTTTCTTCCAGACACATGGGCACGTCTGCACCGAGTGTCAGGCCCAGTTTGGCAAG
The DNA here is from genome assembly GCA_947496145.1 of uncultured Pseudovibrio sp. Classification (GTDB taxonomy): domain Bacteria; phylum Pseudomonadota; class Alphaproteobacteria; order Rhizobiales; family Stappiaceae; genus Pseudovibrio. The sequence continues at coordinate 64,500 of CANMBS010000004.1, read as the reverse complement.
GTCCGAGGGGGCTGGGGATGTGCCCCACAGTTCTGAAAGGGCGCGCAGAGTTGCTGCTGCATCGGCTGAACCGCCCCCAATGCCAGCGGCGACGGGCAAGGATTTTTCTAATGTTATGCGTGCTGCTTCGTTAAGCGGAATATGCTCTGCCAGTACTTGCGCGGCTTTGAAGACGAGGTTTTCAGCGGAGTTGCCCTGAATTTGAGCCGCAAACTCTCCTGAAATCTCCAGTGCAAGGCGTGGTGCGGTTTCGACTGTGACCACGTCACCGATTTCGGGGAAGAGTACCAGACTGTCGAGCGTATGGTACCCGTCTTCCCGCTGTCCGGTAATATGCAGTGCAAGGTTTACTTTTGCGCGAGCCAGTTCTTTAACTTGTGCTGGCCTGGTTGCTTCCACAGTCATACAATGCACGCTCTTTATTAATTGCTGTCTGACTTACTCGCCACGACAGGGATTGCGTCTTCCATGCCGTTTTCGATCTTGTCCAGAATGCGCTCAAGGTCCTTGGGTTCTGGTTTAAGGTCGCGGGCATGGTTCCATTTGTAACGGGCTTCCAGCTTGCGTCCCACTTGCCAGTAGGCGTCGCCCAGATGGTCGTTAATAATAGGGTCATGAGGACGCAGAGCGACAGCACGCTCCAGTTTCTCTACGGCTTCTTCATAGTGACCGAGACGGTAATACACCCAGCCGAGGCTGTCGACGATGTAGCCGTCTGTCGGGCGCAGGCGCACGGCGCGTTCGATCATTTTTTGCGCTTCGTCCAGTTTCAGGCCGCGATCAACCAGCGAATAGCCCAGATAATTGAGGATCATTGGCTGTTCTGGCTTCAGGGTAAGCGCTTCGCGGAAATCGTCTTCAGCGGCCTCCCATTTGTTCTGACGCTCGCGGGTGATGCCACGGAAGTACAAAATGGTCCAGTGATTTGGCTGTATTTTGCTTAGGGAGCTGAGGCCCTGATTGTAAGAGGTCTCGGCTTCTTCAAAGAGCGAATGCCCGCGCAGAACGTTGCCTAAAGAAGTAATGGCTTCCAGATCTGTCGGGTCGGTTTCAACCAGCTTTTCCAGATGAGCGCGTGCTTCCTCCAGGTTGTCGAGAATGTTGTAATGCAAGGCAATCTGGATCTCTGCCTCACGCTTCATTGGTGAGGTATCTGCAACCTTGCTGAGGTACTCAATGGAGCGCTTGTTGTCGCCAAGCTGCTCAAACAGTGAGGCCAGACCGATGAGTGCGCTGTCATTTTGCGGGTCAAGATAAAGTGCGAGTTGCTGGTAATTTGCCGAAAGCTCTTCGCCTTCCTTGCTTACAGCAATGCCAAGGCCGTGCAGGGCTGCCGCCAGCCCCTGAGCAGGGGTTGCGGCGGCTGATTCAATCACTTCTCCGGCTTCGATCTTCTGGCGCAGGGAGAGGAGGAGCGGATGTTCCGGGATGAGCTGCTCATACTCGGAGATGATGTCGAGTGCTTCTTTCTGGCGACCGGAAGCGGCCAGCATGCGGGCGTAAGACAGTGCATTGCGCAATGCGCCGCGGTCAATCTCGTAGGCTTGCTTGTAAAAGTCAGCTGCCTGACGGGTATCATTCGCATATTCTGCCAGAAGGCCGGCGTTGAAATTGACGAACAACTCAAACCACTTGGCACCTGTTGTGCTGGTGAGGTCTTTTATTGCCTCATCGGTTTTGCCCTGACCGGCCATTTCCCAGGCGGAGACAAGGGCGAATGTGAGGCGTGATAGCGGGTTTACATTTTGCGTGGCAGCTTCTGGTAGCTGGGGTGAAAAACCACCTTGCTTCACGTGCTGTGTGATCACTGCAAGCTGGGCGAGAAAGTGCTCGCTGTCCTGTTCCAGAATGCGCTCAGCTAAAGGCAGAGCCTGCTGTACATCGCCGTTGGCCAGCGACGTGACGAAGGCACGATCAAGAAGATAAAAGTTTTCAGGATCGCGCCGCAAAGCTGATGTGAAGTAGTTGGAAGCTGCGGCTATATCCTGCGAAAGGAGGGCGCTTCTGCCTGAAAGGTAACTGCCTGATAATGAGCTTGCGACGGGCAGGGACTGTGAATTTGCGTTTGCGTGGGTCGTGGGCAAAAGAGGTGCGCCCATCAACGCCAGCGTGAGCGCGGATGCAACGAGATACTTTCTGAGAGGCAGACTTTTACCGGACAGAGGACGACTCACAGGACCATGGCTCTTTAAAATCAAAGATTTGGAGCGAAACAGTGCAAAATTGCGGGTCTGGGTCATATGTGTCTCTCGCTAGGAGCCGGTGGCGACTCAATGTTACGTCAAATTGTTAGTAGCGAAGCATGGCGTTTTTATAGCGCCGGGGCAACTCACTGTTTATGGTTGAGTGTATCGCAACATTCCAGCATTTGAAGCTTTATTTTTTCAGGTATCTGCGGATAACTAAGTGCTTTGATATTTCTTAGTTATTTGTGTAGATTTACGCACTTGCACTAAGGTCGAGGTCTGAGTCTCTTGCTATACTGGCCGTGTTCATTGCAGATAGTGGGCAAGGGTACATTCTAAGTGACTTTCCTTGAAAGTCCCATTGAATAAAAGGGGGGTGTTATGACCAAGTGGGTCTACATCTTTGGAGAAAACAAAACCGAGGGTAATGCTTCTATGAAGGAGCTGCTCGGTGGCAAGGGGGCCAACCTTGCTGAGATGAGCAGACTAGGGTTGCCTGTCCCTCCTGGATTTACCATCACGACTCAGGTTTGCACGCACTATTATGAGGAAGGTGAGCAGTATCCTTCTGAGTTGAAAGAGCAGGTTCATTCTGCGATTTCTGCCGTGGAAGAACTGACAGGTCGTAAGTTCAACAGCACAACCAAGCCGTTGTTGCTTTCGGTTCGTTCCGGCGCGCGTGTTTCCATGCCTGGCATGATGGACACGGTTCTCAATCTGGGACTAAACGACAGAACGGTTGAAGCGCTGGCCAAAGACGCAAATGATGAGCGTTTTGCGTTTGATAGCTACCGCCGTTTCATCCAGATGTATTCTGATGTGGTACTTGGTGTCGATCATGACTACTTCGAGGAAATTCTGGAAGACTTCAAGGATGAGCATGACTACTCCCTTGATACGGACCTGACCGGTGACGACTGGAAGCAGATTGTCGCGGCCTATAAGGAGAAGGTAGAGGAAGAGCTTGGTCGTCCGTTCCCGGAAGATCCTGAGGAGCAGCTGTGGGGAGCGGTGGGGGCCGTTTTCAAAAGCTGGATGATTCCACGGGCGAAAACCTATCGTGCCTTGCATGAAATCCCTGAGGACTGGGGAACTGCGGTGAACGTTCAGGCGATGGTGTTTGGTAACACGGGTGAAGATTCTGCAACCGGTGTTGCTTTTACCCGTAACCCTTCTACCGGTGAGAATGCACTTTATGGTGAGTTCCTGATCAATGCGCAGGGTGAAGATGTTGTGGCGGGTATTCGCACACCGCAGGACATCACTGAGAAAGCGCGTATTGAAGCGCATTCGGAAAGGCCATCCCTCGAAGCAACCATGCCTGAGGTGTTTGCGGAGTTCAAAGCTGTCTGTGATAAGCTGGAGAACCACTACCGCGATATGCAGGATCTGGAGTTTACCGTTGAGCACGGCAAGCTCTGGATGCTTCAGACCCGAAACGGCAAGCGTACTTTGAAAGCGGCGCTGAAGGTGGCTGTTGATATGGCCGAGGACGGCCTGATCACGAAGGAAGAAGCCGTTGAGCGTATTGCGCCGTCTTCTCTTGATCAGTTGTTGCACCCAACTATTGATCCAAGCAGCGAGCGTGATGAGTTGACGGTTGCGCTGCCAGCTTCTCCGGGAGCGGCTTGTGGTGCCATTGTGTTCAACTCTGATGATGCGGAAACCGAAAAAGCAAATGGCAACTCTGTCATTCTGGTTCGCACAGAAACCAGCCCCGAAGACATTCACGGCATGCATGCTGCTGAAGGTATTCTGACAACCCGTGGCGGTATGACCAGTCATGCCGCTGTTGTTGCCAGAGGCATGGGTAAGCCCTGTGTTGCCGGTGCTGGTGCTATTCGCGTTGATGCACGCAACGAGATCATGACGGTTGATGGCCGCAGCTTTGGCAAAGGTGACATTATCACCATTGACGGCGGTAATGGTCAGGTGCTGGCTGGTAAGGTCCAGATGCTGGAGCCTGAGCTTTCCGGCGACTTCAAAAAACTGATGGAATGGGCGGATGATATTCGCCGCATGAATATTCGCACCAATGCGGAAACACCCGCTGATGTGAAGGTTGCCCTTTCCTTCGGTGCTGAGGGTATTGGTCTTTGCCGCACAGAGCATATGTTCTTTGAAGGAGAGCGCATTCTTGCGGTGCGCGAGATGATCCTGTCTGACACGGTTCAGGAACGCAAAGCTGCGCTGGCGAAGCTGTTGCCGATCCAGCGTCAGGATTTCATCGATATCTTTGAGCTGATGGTTGATCGTCCGGTCACCATTCGTCTGCTTGATCCGCCCCTTCACGAGTTCCTTCCCAAGACGGAAGAGGACATTGCAGAAGTTGCCAAACAGATGGACATTGATCCGGAAGAGCTGCGTGAACGTGCGGAAGAGCTGGAAGAATTCAACCCGATGCTCGGCAATCGCGGTTGTCGCCTCCTGATTTCCTATCCGGAAATTGCGGAGATGCAGGCGCGGGCGATCTTTGAAGCTGCACTGGATGTTTCCAAACGCCATGGCCGCAAGGTGACGCCTGAAATCATGGTGCCGCTGGTTGGGCTGAAGAGTGAGCTGGATATCGTTCGTAAGAGCATTGATGGCACGGCTGAGGTTGTGGCGAAGGAACTGGGTGAAAAGCCATCTTATTCCGTCGGTACCATGATTGAGCTGCCACGGGCTGCGCTGCTTTCTCAAGATATTGCTGAGTCAGCGGAGTTCTTCTCCTTTGGCACCAATGATCTGACACAGACCACCTTTGGCATCTCCCGCGATGATGCTGCGTCCTTCCTGGGTAAGTATCAGGATCGCAAGGTGATGGAAAAGGACCCATTCGTTTCTCTGGATGTGGATGGTGTCGGGCAGCTGGTGAAGCTTGCGGCGACGAATGGACGTAAGACCAAGGCAGATATCAAGCTTGGCATTTGCGGTGAGCATGGTGGTGATCCAGCCTCTATTGCCTTTTGCGAAACTGTTGGTTTGAACTACGTGTCCTGTTCACCATTCCGCGTTCCTGTTGCACGCCTTGCAGCAGCGCAAGCTGTGCTGGCACAGCGGGCTAAGGATTGAGTGGCCTAACAAAAATACGCCGGAGCTGGCCTGCGCCAGCTCCTGCGAACCTGCTTGAACTGAGGGCTGGCGGTAAGCCAGCTCTTGCCCGGATGCTCAGCGCTATCGAGAGCTTTGAAGGGCATCCAAACCTGATTGCCTTGCTTGACGAGGCGCTGCAAAATCCAATCGGGCATGTGATCGCATTAACTGGTCCTCCCGGTGTTGGAAAATCCACCCTTACCAATGCAATGATTGCAGAGTATCGCAGCGCGGATAAAAGCGTCGGCGTGATTGCAGTTGATCCGTCTTCTCAGCTGACGGGCGGGTCTTTGCTGGGGGATCGTACTCGGCTTTCCACTGATCCTGAAGACCAAAAGGTGTTTGTGCGTTCCATGGCTGCGCGTGACCGCCTTGGCGGGCTTTCTGAGCATGCCATTGCTGCTGTGATTTTGATGCGGGCGGTGATGGACCGTGTGATTGTTGAGAGTGTTGGGATTGGGCAGTCAGAGGCAGATGTGGCGCTTGTTGCAGACACATGCGTTTTATGTATTCAGCCGGGGTCTGGTGACAGCCTTCAATTTATGAAGGCGGGGATCATGGAATTGCCAGACATTATCTGCGTTACCAAAGCCGATATGGGCGGTGTAGCCAGCCGTGCGCGTGCGGATGTGGAAGGAGCCATGAGCCTGAGTGCACGAGGTGAGGACTGGAAGGTGCCGGTGCTTATGTTAAGTGCTGCTCAAAATACCGGGCTTGCGGATTTGATTGAGGCTTGTGGTAAGCATTTTGCGGTGCTTACAAGCCATGACAGGCTTCAGGCACAGCGCGGTGCGCAAGTGAAGGCATGGCTCGTGGATCAGCTTAAAGTGCAGTTTGGAGCGCAAGGTGTGGCAGTGCTGGAAAGTCTCTCGCCTGAGTGGGATACTGCTGTTGTGCAACCGTTTGCCTTTAAACAGGAAACAAGTGAGCACTTTGCCCGTTTCTGGCAGGGCTTTGAAGGCTGAATGCCAGCCTCCTGATGCCTCTTGCTAAGCTGCGCCTGCTCTAACCCGCCGTTGTGTTTGTCCCTGTTCTTCGTTCATATCATCACGCCACAAGCGGAACTTGCCAAGCGGGATCGGGCGGGAGAACAGGTAGCCTTGCATCATTGGGCAGCCCATTGAGATGAGCAGGTCTCTTTGCTCTTCTTCTTCGACACCTTCAACGCATACTTTCATGCCAATTTCCAAACCCAGAGCAATTGTGCTTTGCAGGATTGCGCGGGCTTTTTCATCGTTTACAACACCGTTAACGAAAGAACGGTCCACCTTGATCTTGTCGAAGATCTCGCGGCGCAGATAGCTGAGAGATGAGAAGCCTGTGCCAAAGTCATCCAGAGCAATTTTGACACCCAGATTACGCAGGCGTTCAATCACTTCAACCACGGTCTCAGAGTAGTTCAGGAGGACGTCTTCGGTAACTTCCAGTTCCAGACGCTCTGGTTCCAGCTGATGTTTGTCCAGCAGGCTGCGCACCAGCTCAGGAAACTCCGGGTGACGCAACTGTGTGGGAGAAACGTTCACACACATTGTAACGTTGTCCAGCGTGGAGCCATCTTTAATTGCGTTTTCCAGCACCCATTCACCAATGCGATTGATAAGCAAGGATTCCTCAGCAACTGGCAGGAATGCAGCGGGTGGTAAAAGGCCTTTTTTCGGGTGGTTCCAGCGGATCAGGGCTTCTGCGGCTAAGATGTTCTTACCCGTGCTGTCCATAATCGGCTGATAGTAGTTCTGGAACTCATTTGCGACCAGTGCACGTTTGATGTCCTCTTCGATTTCGCGGGAAATCTGAAGGGTGTCTTCCATATCCTTTTCAAAGAGTACATATCGCCCGCGACCTTGCTTTTTAGCCTGATACAAGGCGATATCAGCGCGGCGCAGCAGTTCTTTCAGGTCATGACCGTGAGCAGGCGCGTAAGCAACGCCCATGCTGGCAGTGGTCAGAATCTTATGCTTCTCAACCTTGAAGGCATCTGAGAGCATTTTCTCAATATACATACAGGCTTCGATGATTTCTTCGATACTGCTGCGATGAGATAGCACGAGCAGGAACTCATCCCCACTGACACGAGCAACACGGTCTTCCTGATTGATCGCCGCCCGCAGGCGTTCTGCAACCAGCTTGATCACTTCATCGCCCATCGAATGCCCGAGGCTGTCGTTGATCTGCTTGAAGTGGTCCAGATCAAGGAACACAATTCCGGTCATCAACTGCTTGTGTCTGTCGCGGCGCAAAACGTCAGCTGCAAAAATCTCAAACCATGTGCGGTTGGGCAAGCCACACAGAGCGTCATGCAGAGCGGCGTAGGTTGCATCTGCTTCATTTTGCAAAATGCGATCTGTCATTTTGATATAACGGAACAGGATCAAAAGAGTTACGAGCAGGATTGCTGCGATTGTGCCAAGGAAGTAGGGCGAGGAGTTTGTAAAAATTGTCCCAGATGCCGCTGTTGTCTTCCAGCTCAGGTTCGCGATTGCTTCGCCATTGCGTCTGAGCAGGGGCAGGGATACGCGCTGAAAATCTGCTTTAGGCTTGTTGGTGGTGATGAACATCTCCGACAAGCCAGTAGATTCCTCAAAGGATCTTATGGAACGGATATCAAGGGAGCGAACCCATAAAAGGTAACCGGCGACGGCTGGCATACCTTCAGGTGGTGCTGTCATTGGCGTGATTGCAGCGACGGTTACAAGGCCAATAGCTCCATCCACCAGCACGACGTCACGAAGACTTAAAGAGAGCGGGGAATGGCTGCGTAAAGGTTCCGGAACACGAAACTTCAGTTGCTTGGTGTTGGCTTTCTCCTGAAGTTCCCCCAGTGTGTCTTTAAGCTGACCGCGCAACTGGTCTTCAAAGACTTCGCTGTGCCAGGGAAGGTCGCGGCGGTAGGTATAAAGCGGCTTCATCTCCCGGTTCAGGATAACGAAGATATCCCGATCACCTCTGGTGCTGGGTGTGGGTGTCAGATCTTCATCCAGCAGAATGTTGTCTTCTTCAGAAAGAACGGCGGCATATGCCTTGTTGGAGATGGCAATACGCTCAGCCTCATTTGCAAGGCCATTTCGGAAAACAGTGAGATTACTTTGAACGAGGCGCAGTTCTTTCTCGACCTCAAAATCGAGCGCGCGCTGTGTAGACCAGTAGAATGCTACATAACCAACGGCCAGCGCTGCGCCAACCACACCAAGGATCAGGAGCGCGGTCATGCGGGCGCCGACCTTCTTGCCTGTGGTGATTGTACTGCCGAAAGCACTGCCCAGAACCGCTGAGGTCATTGGGGTATTCGAACCAGGTTGTCCCGCCATCGGCACCTTACTCATACGACCTATCTAAAACCCTTGATTGAAACCGGGCATACTCGCCCAGTCTTATGTTCAGGGAGTTTGCTTGAGTGAGCCTGTATTGCCTGAGTCTTTCCGCAAGGAGCAATAAGATATATGTGCATGTTGTATGCAACCTGGGGATAGGTCAGATGAGCTGAAGTCCTCTAAAACTGACATGACCGGACCCTGCAATGATAATATGATCATGCAGTACAATGCCTAACGGTTCCAGTGTTGCTGATATTTTTGAAGTCATTTCAATGTCTTGACGAGATGGTGTAGGGTCCCCTGAGGGGTGGTTGTGGACGAGTATTATGGCGCAGGCTGAGAGTTCCAGCGCTCGTTTGGTCACTTCACGGGGGTAGACGGGTGTGTGATCCACTGTTCCTGTTTGCTGGACTTCATCTGCAATTAATCTGTTCTTTTTGTCCAGAAACAGGATGCGAAATTCCTCTTTATCGTTATGGGCCATCGCAGCGCGCACGTATTCCAGCACCTTGCTCCAGGAGGAAAGCGGGTCACGTTCTACAACCTGAGCTTTAGCGTAGAGGATAGCTGCGGCTTGAATTTCCTTAATGAAACTTGCTGTGCGAGGGCCACAGCCGGGGATCTCTTCCAGCCTGTGTTTTGGGGCTGCAAGGACTTGTGCGAACGAACCAAACTGGGTGAGCAGGTTTTTGGCGAGTGGTTTTGTGTCTCCCTGCTTGATGGAAGAAAACAGCAGCATCTCCAGTATCTCGTAGGGCTGGAGACCGTTTATGCCAGTGTCCTCAAAACGCTCACGCAATCTGGCGCGGTGCCCGTGATAGTGTTTTGCAGGAGATTTTGCAGCTTTTTTGCGTCCAGTTTTAACGGGCGGAGAGGTGGGAGCCTCTTGTGGTTTGCTGTCGGGTGTACTCAGCGGAATTGATGCTGGCAGTGCAGGCACACTGGGTGCCTGCTCCTGAGGGGAGGGAGTTGCCTCATGAAACCCGAAACTGGTCTGCTTCATTCCCCCTCCTTTTTGTAATTAAGCGGCTGCTCCGGTTTCGGGGTGCAGCGGGTTGAAAAGGCCAGCAGGCGAAGCGGTAAAGATATCGCAGCCTGTGGAGGTGATGCCGATAGAGTGCTCGAACTGGGCTGACAAGGTTTTATCTTTGGTTTCGGCAGTCCAGCCATCTTTGAGGACACGTACGTCTGGGCGACCGAGATTGACCATTGGCTCGATGGTGAAGATCATGCCGGGCATAAGCTTGATGCCAGTGCCTTTCTGGCCGTAGTGCAAAATGTTTGGCATGTCGTGGAACAGCTTGCCTACACCGTGACCACAGAAGTCGCGCACGACTGAGCAGCGCTCCGATTCCACGTAGTTTTGAATGGCATGACCGATGTCACCCGTTGTGTTGCCGGGTTTTGCAGCTTCCAGTGCACGCATCAAAGATTCGTGCGTGACTTCAATCAGGCGTTTGGCTGCTGGTTTGAGCTTGCCTATCGGATACATCCGGGAGCTGTCGCCGTGCCAGCCGTCAACGATGTAGGTTACATCAATGTTGACGATGTCGCCTTCTTTCAGTTTTTTCTTTGCGTCTGGGATGCCGTGGCAGATGACCCGGTTGATGGACGTACAGCAGGATTTGGTGAAACCGCGATAGTTTAAAGTTGCAGGAACGCCACCGCGCTCTTTGCCGAATTTGAAAACGAAGTCATCAATGTCTTGTGTTGTGACGCCCGGTTGTACCAGTGGCACCAGTGCATCAAGGCACTCGGCTGTCATCTGGCTCGCTTTGCGCATACCTTCAAAATCTTCCTGGCTGTAAATTTTAATCTGGCCAGTGTTTTTCAGGGGCGCTTTGGCAGCGTCTACATACTCAATCATGTCCCGGTTTTTCCTTGTTCCGTTTTAGCGCAGGGATCAGCGCAAGTTACATCATGAGGAACTGTAAAATGCTGCTGTGCGTGCCCGCAAGCCCTGCTTCTCCGTAGAAGCTTCTCCCATTTTCTTGGGGGAACTTTGTGGAGTGATCTCATGTTTACCCACTTATATCCGGTATTTTTTAAAGAACTAGGGGAAAAAGTAAGGCAGGGTATCAAGTGCGCACGCATTTGTGTGCTTTGCTTTATTTCCTGCATTGACGGGAGTTGAAGACGCGATTTGGGCTTAGTTATTTGCAGGGGATGTACGGAACGTCTTGGATAACAGAAAACAGGCACTTGCACGATACAGACAAGCTCGTGTACTCAAGGGCCTACAAGCGGTCGTGGTGGAATTGGTATACACAGCAGACTTAAAATCTGCCGCCGATTAGGCTTGAGGGTTCGAGTCCCTCCGTCCGCACCAATTTTTCTTCTCCTTACAATTTAGTTGTCCGCTTGTCGGTTTAGCAATGTCTGCACAGTTTTTCGCGCGAAATACGTGATGGTTTTTCAGTGACTATTGGCGGAATGGGCTTTTGCTCAATCTATCAGAAAACCCGCTAAAGCAGACGTTTAGAGTACTTCATCTGTTTGTTGCATATTGTCAGTTTAGCGGATGGATGATTTTAGAGAAAATGTATTTTCCGCTTTGTTGGATGAGAGCAAATGGAGTGGACTGTGAAGAAGATTCTTGCTGGTGTGGTTGTTGCTATGTTTATGATTTCGTTGGGTGCTGGTGTCGCGGCAGCGCATAGTGGCAGAACCAACAGCTCTGGTTGCCATAAAGATCATAAACGAGGAACCCATCATTGCCATTGATGGCAGCTTCAAAGAGGCGTTAGGGTATCGCCTTGACGCCTTTTGAATTGAGAACGCAGGTCAACTGCTGAAAGTGTAGTTCCCGTCTCGGGCTGAAACGCGCGGCGGGTTATGATCATCCTCAAACAAGTCGTAGCCTTTTTTCAAGTTGTGCCAGAAGGGAAGCCATTGTGAGTGCGCGTGTTCGCGCAACTTTTCCGCCGTCATTTCAAAGGGAAAAATGTGAACTGGCACAGCTTCCTGACCGTTTTGCAGGGCGGCTTCTACCAGTAGGTAAATTTCTTCGATGTGTTTGTTGGTCATGGCATAACAGCCAACAGACAGGCAGTTTCCGTGCACCATCAGGTAGGAGCCGGTGCGACCTAAGGATTGATCATAGGTGTTGGGGAAGCCGAGGTTGAAGGAGAGATGATATCGGCTGTTTGGGTTTAACTGCTCTTTGGAGACTGAGTAAAAGCCTTCGGGTGCTTGCTCATCGCCTTCTTTCAGTTTTGGGCCAAGGTTCCCGGAATATTTGCAAATCGCCCAGGACTTATAAGGATGATATGAACTACCAGATCTGATCCATGCTTCCAGGCGGCTTTCTTCTTTAAACACACGCAGGAAAACGGGGGCTCCGAGGCGCAGGCCCTTGAATGTGAGGTCTGCTTCGAGGGCCGGGAGCCGTTCTTTCTTTACTTGTGCCAGCTTCGCGGAACCCGGCAGCTCGTAGGGGAGTAACAGGTAAGCTGCGAAAACTGCCAGTAAGACGAGGAATGCTGCGCCAACTGCCCAAAACAGAGGTCGGGAAATGGTTTTTACCATGAAGGGTCCAAGGGTCGTTCACCAAAAATTGAGGTGCAGATAAGAGTGATAATATGGCTAGAGCATGTCGATGTGCTCTGTCTTTGTATTGTTCTGTGAAACGTTTGAAGAGGTTGGTGAACTCCAGAGTTTTCTGTGAGCTAAAAGTGTGGCGGCTTTGTTTTGCTTTTCTTTGAGAAAAAAGAAGATAGTGTTCCTGCCGATTTTAATGTGAGTGTTCTATCGTATTATAGAGGTGGTCTATGATGCGGTGTGTGAAGGGTGCAGGTGCGTGGATATTCGGCAGTTACAATACCTTGTTACATTGGCGGAGGAGCGGCATTTTACCCGTGCAGCGGCTGTCTGCAATGTAACTCAGCCCACCCTTTCTGGCCGTATTCGTCAGCTGGAAATTGAGCTGGGGGTGCCGATTATTGAGCGCGGCAAAAAGTTTCACGGACTGACGCCGGAAGGCGAGCGTATCCTTATCTGGGCGAAGAAGATCATTTCCGATTGCAGCAGCTTGCGCAACGAGGTTGCTGGCAAGAGTGCTGAGGTGTTTGGTAAGGTGACCATCGGCGTAATCCCATCAGCAGATGTTGCTGTGGCTCCGCTTATTTTGGACTTGAAAAAGAAGCTTCCCAATGCCCACGCTTCTATCCAGTTGATGACACATGATGAGATTCATAAGGCACTTGAAGATTATCAGATTGATGCGGGTATAACTTACACTCAGTTCAGTGATGCCAAGAAGCATAAGAGCTTTACGCTCTATGAGGAGGATTACCGTTTGTTTATGCCAGCGGGCCACCGCCTTGAAGCGGCAGAATCTGTTGAGTGGGAGACTGCGGTCAATGCGGGGCCTATGGTGGCGCTTGCTCCCAACTTGCAAAACAGAGTGATGGTGGACAGCACGCTTCGTTTTCTTGGCGTTGAGCTTGAGCCTGAGGTGGAGGCGGAGACAATCCCTTCTCTTGGTGGCTTCATTCGTCGGGGCTTTTGTGCCTTGCTTCCTGAGTTTTCGGTGCTTTCGCTCGGTCCGAGCATTGCTTCAGTACCGCTGATGAAGCCGGTGGTGTCGCATAGCATTGGTATGGTGATGGCAAAGCGTGAGCTGGAGCCTGCGATTATTACGCAACTGGCAGATTGTGCTGCCCATTATAAGAAACCGGTGATTCCAGTGCGCCCGAACTTAACGTGAATGCAGACAATCAAGTTCTATTGAAAAAGCCCGCGAAGATCGCGGGCTTTTGTCTGTCGTTTCTACTGAGAGCTTTGTTTGCTTTCAGTTACTGTCTTCTCATTCAGCTGGCATTGGGGCAGATGTCTGCTTGCCTGATGCAGCCGGTTTTGTTGCCTCTCCTTCTCCCAATGCATCCTCTGCCATGTGATATTTCGGGTTTACCGGTTTCATGAGAAGGTTGGAGATGAGAGCAGCAACGAGAAGTCCTGCCATTACATACATGGTGGTGTTGTAAAGGCCGGGCGTTGGGTCAACGGTGCCTTCCGGTGCAATTTCCATTAGTCTTGAGACCGAGATAGATTTTGCGGCGATCAGTTCTGACAGCTTGTCTTTGCCTTCGCCGAATGTTTGCAGGAACAGCGCTGGATCGATCTTTTCGGAAAGCTCATGGATTTTGTTGTTTACAGAGCGTTCGCGCAGGAAGGTGATGAGGAATGGACCTGCAACCCCTGCTGCGGACCATGCTGTGAGCAGACGTCCATGAATACCACCAACGAACTTGGTTCCGAAGATATCTGCCAGATAGGCCGGGATTGTCGCAAAGCCGCCGCCATACATGGTGAAGATTGTCATGGTTGCTGCGTAGAACATGACCAGCCACATGACGGAGGCGCTCGCCCCGGCTTCTGCTGCGATGAGTGGAATGGACAGATACAGGAATGAGCCAAGGACGAAGAAGACAGTGTATGTATTCTTGCGGCCAATATAGTCAGAAAGAGAAGACCAGCCAAGGCGGCCAAGAGCATTGAAGACGGAGATCATCAGTACGTAAGTTGCTGTGAATGCACCATCCACGATGGTTGGCATGCCGTCGCCAAAAATCTCATAGATCATGGTTTTGGAAACGGAAATCACACCGATGCCAGCGGTCACGTTGAAGCACAGAACGATCCAGAGCTGGTAGAACTGTGGGGTGCGCAGGGCGGTATCAATATGGACGTGATTGCGGGTGATGAGGCCCTGTTTTGCAGGGTCTTCCTGCGGAGGTTCCCATCCTTCCGGTTTCCAGCCCGGTGCAGGGATACGGTAGGCAAAGGAAGCTGCAAGCATCACGAAGAAGTAGAGCACGCCCAGAGTAAGGAAAGTGGATGCTGCTCCGGTGTTACCTGTTCCAGCCACATAGACGCCCGCCTGAGCACCTTCAAAGGCACTTGCTGCTTGTGAGGCGCTGACGACGATTGCCTCAACCTTCTGGCCTGCGACTTGCGCGTAGCGAATGCCATTTTCTACGGTTGTTTCAATGTCTGCCAGAGGTCCGAGGTAAGCGGGTGCTTTGGCATAAAGGTTGAGAAGCCAGCTCTTGAGTGGAACGGCGATGATTGCGCCGCCGCCAAAGCCCATAATGGCCATGCCGGTTGCCAGACCTCTGCGGTCCGGGTACCAGCGGATCAAGGTAGAGACAGGAGAGACATAACCCAGTCCCAAACCACAACCGCCAATAACGCCGTAGCCAAGGTATAGCAGCCAAAGCTGATGGGTCATGATGCCGATGGAGCCGATGATGAAACCACCGCCCCAGCAAATGGCTGCTGTGGTACCAACGCAGCGTGGGCCGACTTTCTCAAGCCACTTGCCTGCAACAGCAGCAGAAAAGCCCAGACACAAAATAGCTACAGAGAAGATCCAGACCACTGAGCTGAGCGACCAGTCGTCTGCGGCAGGAGCTATTCCGCCAATCTCGCGGATCAAGGCAGGATTAAAGATACTCCATGCATAGGCTGAGCCAATGCACAGGTGAATGGCTATAGAGGCTGGTGGCACGAGCCAGCGATTGAAGCCGGGCTTGGCAACAATAGCCTCCTTGAGCATGAATTTTGGTATTTTAAACATCGGCGACCCCCCAGTTCGTCAAAGCACATCCATGCCTCTTAAAACTGAGGTCTTATGGGAGTGTGGCTTGAAGGCAGATGCGCAGAACAAGCGTGCATCTGTAAGTTGAGTTTGCGATGATTAATCAAAAGAATGAAATAGACGCTGTCTATTGAATTATAAGTATAAACTATTAGATGAATAAATTTTAGGGATAGGTTTTTACGTAATGAATTTGAGAGAACCGGGCGCTCCTAAATATCTCTCAAAAATCATAGGTGTAACGCTGAATTTTCTGTCCTAACCGGGGAAGCACCTGCACTTTCTGCCGGTACTCATCGTTACAGTCTTTAACTTTTCATGGCTGGCGTAATGTCGCAGATGTTATGTAAAATAAAAAAGCGCACCGGAATCGATGCGCTTTCTTCATTTATTTTTATGCTGATTACAGCAGAGCAGGGATGCCCGGAAGCATTCCAACCGCTGCCATCGCCAGAGTACAGATGATCACTGCACCTGCTGGAATGATGATGCGGTCTGCAAAGCTCAGACGTTCTGCGCGTTCTTTGTCACCAATCAAACCGTTGTTGTCGAGGAACATGGTCAGTGCCCATGCCAGAACAGGGTTGGTTACGATCGCTGCGAAGATGCAGATACCAGCGGAGTTGGTATCATTGCTTGTTTTTACCATCTGCAGGCCAGCTTCCAGAAGTGGAAGGAACACGCCTACGAGAAGAGCACAAGACATCACTGGCTGCCATACAGCCACATCCATTGGGTAGCCAAGGGTCGCGATGATGATGCACAGGGAGCCGAGCAGGATTGCACCAGCTGGGATCGGGCGCTTCGCGATAGCAGCCGGGATCATGTAGGTACCCCAGGAAGAAGTGATGTTACCGCCGCCGAAGAGCGTGCCGGTGAACTGGCGCAAAGAGCAGCAGGTCATGGTGTCATCAACGTCCATCAGCACTTTGTCGGTGCCTTTCGGGTAGTTCAGTTCCTGGAAGATGCGATGACCGAGGAAGTCTGGGGACCACATTGCAACAGCCAGAATAGCCCAGGGCAGAGATGCAATGAAATGGCTGAAGTTTGGAAGACCAAGCTGCCAGCCTTCTTCAGTGGAACCCCACCAGTACCATGGATTCATGTTTGGCAGGCCGGGAGCAGTGGTGAACTGCAGGTCAACGCCCGCGCCCAGTGCAAGAGCCAGAACAACAGCAACGATAGAACATGCCGGAATTGCAAGCCAGCGCTTACCGATCTTTGCAAGGTATGCGTAAAGAACGATGTTTGCTGCAAAGATCGCAAGAGCAACGTAGCCGAGGCTGTAGGCAAGATCATGTTTCGCCTGAAGGCCACCTGCCCAGCTGAAGAGCGAGGTAATCTGACCTTTTGCCCCCATAAAACCGAGGAACACAAGCAAACCGCCTGCAACACCTTGTGAGGTTAAGTTCACAAGACGGGAGCCACCTTTGAAGTAACTGAGGAGCAAGCCGAAGACGCAAAGCAGAGCTGCAAGAGCAAGCGGGTGAGCACCAGCGAGCGCGATGGAACCAATGAGTGGGATCATCGGGCCATGGTTACCTGCAAGGTTTGCACGCGGGTTCAGGAAACCGGAACCAATGATACAGAAAATGAGTGCTGGAATAAGCATCTCGATGCGAACCACTTCGATGATCCACTCTGCACCCAGATTAACATGAGGCCATTTTTCTGTAAGACCAGATGCCCATGCGGTCATAACCGCAGAATACATCACGGAAATGCCGATGGTGCCTGCGATTGCAGGAACAAAGTCTTCCAGCTCAAAGCGGAAGTCACGACCTGGAAGGTTGAGACCCCAGATACGTGGTTTCATGATCTGGAGTTCATGATCCAGATAATCAGAGCGGGTTTCAAACTCGCTGGAAGGCTTATGTGCCTCACTATAGGATTGTTCTTGCTTGTCTGTCTGCTGAAGCATAACAGCCATTCTCCATAAAACTGACGGGGGAAGACGAGCTGGCTTCAGCTGCTGGCATATTGGCAAAGCACCTGAAGGCGTCTCTTATTCATGACCTTAATTTCTGGTTTGTAAGGGAGGAGCTGGGACCGATTGCAGCACATTCAGGTTGCTGCCGCTCTGGGTAAACTGAAGTCCTTAAAATAGATGGCGTTTTCGAACTTCGGTGCTCTTCCACGGCCTTTGGGTGGGACCTTGCAAACCACAAATTCAGCTCATGAATACCCTTCTCCTGTTCTTCAGTTCCGTCGGCGTCTAATTGAAATAACGTAGGGACGCATACGGTGTTCGGGCGGAATTTGCAGAATGTTGCAGCTTAAATAAAATCGTATCAGTCTATTTTATTATTGATGAAATCTATAAAGAGAAAAACTGCGACGATATGAGCTATCTATTTGATTTTGTTAATATGCATCGATTTTTAGTGCTGTGAAATTTCAGAGATCAATATCTCATTTAAAACAATAGTATAATGAATTTAATTTGGCTTTTTCATGAAGTGATGCACGTGAAAAACTGCAGGGTGATCAGTACATATCGGTATGGGAGAATGACGTATAGGAAGTATTGTCGCAGTATTGTGGGAAGTCACCGGACACGGGTTTTTACGGGTTTAAAACATGAGTTTGATGCACCAAGTACTCGCGGGTTGCTGGTTTGGTGCAAATCTGACCATGAATATTACCCTGATTGTGTCTCCTTTGAGTTGAGGCAGAGAAGAAAAACTTGGCGAACTGCTCCTTTTGGCGTAGACAGGCCTCGCCGTTCTGGCAGATGCTCTTTTTGGAGCGTTGTACGCTCTCATTTTTCACCCTCCGGTAACCTTCAGGTTTCATTGTGCGCGATTGTTGTGCCCTTTTGCCGAGATACTTAACCGGAGGTCTGTAGGATTTGAGAGTAAAGCTTATTGGTGCATGCGCTTGAGGCGTGTTCCGTTTGAGATGAGACAAGGTTATGGCGCTGGTGGGTCCCGTATTACGGGTGCTAGGATATTTTATGGTTGGTTTGGCGGTCTTAATGCTGACGCCAGCACTGCTAGATATTTATTACAGTAATCCTGACTGGATTGCGTTTGTGCTCTCCTCTTTGTTTGTGGGGCTGATCGGCTTACTTCTTGCTGTTTCCACCGGGAATCATCAATTAAATGAACTATCTATCCGTCAGGCGTTCTTGCTGACGACCGGGTCATGGATTGTGATGCCGGTTTGTGGGGCTCTGCCTTTTCTCAGTCTGGGAATTGGTTTTGAGAATGCTTTTTTTGAAAGTGTTTCAGGATTTACGACAACTGGCTCAACGGTGCTGATCGGACTGGATGGAATGCCGCCGGGGCTTCTTTTCTGGCGGTCTTTGACGCAGTGGATTGGTGGTATCGGCATTATTGTTATGGCGATCTTGCTTATGCCGTTGCTGCGCATTGGTGGAATGCAGTTGTTTCGAACTGAAAGCTCTGACCGCGGTGAGAAGATAGTTGCTCGGGCAACTGACCTGACCCGCCTGATTGGTGGCGTGTACATTCTGCTGACCTTAACCTGTGCAATTCTTTATGTGTTTTCAGGCATGTCGCTGTTTGATGCTGTCAATCACGCCATGACAACGCTGTCTTCAGGTGGTTTTTCCACGCATGATGCTTCGTTTGCCCACTTTAAAAGTGTGGCTGCGGAATGGGTGGCTGTTGTGTTCATGCTCGCTTCTGGTTTGCCGTTTGTTGTTTTGATTAAGGCGCTTACGAAGAACCCGAGGGCGCTTCTTCAGGATCCACAAGCACGCATGTTTCTGATTGTGGTGGTTGTACTTTCCGGTCTGACGGCGCTGTATCTGGGAGTCGAAAACAGGTTTACGTTTGGCCGGGCTGTTGTTGAGGCTCTGTTTGTGGTGGTTTCCATCATCACGACAACAGGTTACGGATTAGGCGATTACACAGCATGGGGCCCTCCTATGATGGGGTTCTTTCTGATGCTCACGTTTATTGGCGGATGCACCGGCTCCACCAGTGGCGGTATCAAGATTTTCCGTTTTATCGTTTTTTTCGGGACGGTTCGCGCTTATATGAACAAGATGATCCGACCTGATCAGATTGTACCGGTGCGCTATGGAGACACAAAGATTACTCCCGATCTGGCATTTTCCGTTCTGGCGTTTTTAGTGGTTTACATGAGTACAGTTGGTCTAATCACTGTGATCCTGGGTGGTCTTGGTTTGGATCTGGTGACTGCCATGAGTGCTGCCGCAACTGCAATTTCAAACGTTGGTCCGGGTCTTGGTGATGTGGTCGGGCCGGTTGGGAACTTTGCGGATCTGCCAAGCAGTGCGAAGGTTGTCTTGTCTGTGGCAATGCTGCTTGGGCGTCTGGAGCTGTTTACCGTTCTGATCCTGTTTAATCCGGAGTTCTGGCGTTGAATCACCTCCCGTCATTGATGAAAACTACTCTCGGAAGGGCTGCACTCAGGTTTGTATTTGCAACTTGTTGTGTGAATAGTGGTTTTCGTCAGGTTGAGATAGGTAGTTGCCCTAGGAAACTCATTGCCAGATATCACTAAGTGGCCTAAAACCAATGTTTCATAAATGTCTGTGAGCATACCGTTCCTCCCTCGTTCGCGACGGGACACTATGTAAGGCGCGGGCGAGCGAAATTTGGGTTGATCTCGGCGGTATTGATGTTGGTTTCCATACGACCGGTTTTAAGTGTGCTTGGGTACCTTTATGTCGGCCTTGCTGCTGCCATGCTGATCCCGGCTCTCGTGGATGTTGTGTCGCGTAATGCTGACTGGCAAGCCTTTATCATTTCAGCCCTGATCACTGGGCTGGTGGGCATGTTGCTTATCGTTGCAATGGGCGGTGCTCTGCGAGATGGGCTGGACACGCGCCAGACATTTATTCTGACAACATTATGCTGGGTTTCTCTGCCTGCGTTTGGCGCTTTGCCGTTTTTGTGGCTTGGGATTGCCTATGTTGATGCTGCTTTCGAAGCAGTTTCCGGTTTTACAACAACCGGGTCCACGGTACTGACGGGGCTGGATTCACTTCCACCGGGGTTGCTTGTGTGGCGCTCGCTGATGCAGTGGATGGGCGGCGTTGGAATTGTGGTTATGGCGATCGTTCTGCTACCGTTTTTGCGTGTTGGTGGGATGCAGCTATTCCAGACGGAAAGCTCGGATCAGAGCGAGAAAATCGTTGGCCGTTCCATTGAGTTGATCCGTTTGATTTCAATGACGTACCTCATGCTCACCAGCCTGTGCATTGTGCTATACTGGTTTTCGGGCATGACAATGTTTGATGCCTTTAACCACGGGTTGACTACTATCGCGACTGGTGGCTATTCCACCCATGATGCTTCCTTTGGTTACTTTACCAATCCAGTTACTGGCTGGATTGCAGTTGTCTTCATGATTGTTGGAGCGCTGCCGTTTGTGCTGATTATTCAGGCTTTGCGTGGTCAGCCATTGTTGTTGTGGCGCGACCCTCAGGCGAGGGCGTTTCTTTGGCTGGTCGGGCTGGTCTCTTTGGCGTTAACTATCTATCTGGGAGCCTCTGGGAACGCAGAGACGTTTGGTTCAGCGATCCTGCAATCGGCGTTTAATGTAATTTCTGTGGTGACTGGCACTGGTTATGCCATGGGAGACTACACGTCATGGGGGGCGCCAGTGATCGGGTTGGCTTTCCTGCTTAAGTTTGTGGGTGGGTGTACCGGGTCAACTACTGGCGGGATCAAGGTTTTCCGTTTTCTTGTGTTCTTTGGCACTGTGATCGCGCACATGCGCCGCATGGTGCGCCCGAACCGTGTGATCTCAGTGAGTTACGGCAATACGCATCTGACGCCTGAACTGACATTCTCCGTTCTGGCCTTTCTGGTGGTTTATATTGGCACGGTTGGTATTTTGACGCTGATCCTGTCTCTGTTTCATCTTGATCTGGTAACGGCTGTGTCTGCGGCGGCAACTTCGGTGGGAAATGTTGGGCCGGGCCTGGGAACCACGATTGGCCCTGCTGGTAACTTCGCGCCGTTGCCCGATCCTGTGAAATGGATTTTATGTTCCGCTATGTTGCTTGGCCGTTTGGAGCTGTTTACGGTTCTTATTCTGTTGGACCCTGATTTCTGGTCCAAGTAATCTAGTTGTTGGAAGGTCGCGATGCGATTTGATGTGCCGCTGGTGACAGGCCGGCTGATTAAGCGTTACAAACGGTTTTTAGCTGATGTGACGCTGGATGATGGGGGCGCTGAAGTGACAGCGCATTGTGCCAATTCCGGTTCCATGATGGGGTTGAAAGAACCGGGTATCAAAGTCTGGCTGACACCCAATGACGATCCCAAGCGCAAGTTGAAGTACTCCTGGGAAATGCTTGAGATTGATGGAGCGATGGTGGGTATCAACACCAGTCGTCCCAATGGCCTTGTTGAAGAAGCGATTGAGGCAGGACGTTTCCCCGAACTGGCTGACTATGAAAAACTGCGCAGAGAAGTGAAATACGGAAAGAACTCTCGCATCGATATTCTGCTGGAGGGAGAGGATGGTTCTCGCACCTATGTTGAGGTGAAGAACGTCACATTAGCTCGTGAGGCTGGTGTTGCTGAGTTTCCGGATGCGGTGACAGCACGCGGTGCCAAACATCTGGATGAGCTGGCGGATATGGTTCGTGAAGGACATCGGGCCGCCATGGTGTTTTTGATCCAGCGAGATGATTGCGATGCTCTGGTTCTGGCTCGGGATATCGATCCAAAATATGGTGAGGCATTTGATGCGGCTGTGAAGGCAGGTGTTGAGGTTTATGCTATCGGCTGCCAGCTGAGTGCTGAAGAGATCGTTGCAGATCGCGCTATTGATCTGCGGTGTTCACTTAATGAAGACGCATAATGCAAAAAAAAAGCCCCGGCTGCTGTGCCGAGGCTTTTGAAACTCATTCTCAAGGATGCCGGAGCTTGATCAGCCTGCGGTATCCTTAGAGATTGGTGGCTGGAACTGCATGCCCAGATCCCATGGGAAGTAGACCCAGGTGTCCTGAGAAACTTCGGTCACAATGGTATCAGCCAGATCGCGGCCCATTGGCTTTGCGTAGACTGTTGCAAAATGCGCCTTTGGCAACATTTCGCGAACGACTTTTGCAGTCTTTCCTGTGTCGACCAGATCATCGATGACAAGGATGCCTTCACCACCGTCAGAACCAATAACCTTTGGGTCGATTGGTTTGATGACGTCAAGATCGCCCTGATCGTCGTAGTCGTGATAAGATGCAATGCAAACGGTTTCGATTGTGCGAACGCCCAGTTCGCGGGCAATGATACCTGCTGGTACGAGGCCGCCACGGGTGATGGCTACAATCGCTTTAAACTCGCCCTTGTCGGCCAGGCGCCAAGAGAGGGCACGGCAATCGCGGTGGAATTGGTCCCAGGAGACCGGGAATGCTTTGGATTGCTGCTGGTTTTCCATGTGTCTTCTTTCAAAGAAATTTTGTCTTTGCAGCCTCTACAGCTGCTCGAACGGCTTCACTGGCCTGTTCCAGTACATCATTTGACCTAGATCGCACAACAACCTGTGTGGAAAATACTCCATCTTTTGCCTGTGGATACGAGCCGATGGAGGTTTGAGGGTAGTTTTCCTGTATTTCCCCCAGCTCCATTGCTATGCGGCTTTCCGGCAGAGGGGCATCGATTGTTACGGAGAGCATTTTCTGGCTTGTTTCTAACGTTGGAGCAATTGCGTCGACCATGGCCTGCATGATTGCTGGCACGCCAGCCATGACGTGTACGTTTTCTATTCTGAAACCGGGCGCGATTGAGACTTTGTTTTCAATCAGGTCTGCGCCTTCCGGGATGCGGGCCATACGCTGGCGGGCAGGGGTAAAGCTTTCTGCGCCATAATGGTCTTCCAGTAGCTTAAAGGCGCGAGGGTCCAAATCGATAGAAACGCCGAAAGCTTTCGCGATTGCGTCTGCGGTGATGTCATCATGTGTCGGACCGATACCGCCAGATGTGAAAACATAAGTGTATTGCGCGCGCAGTGCATTAACAGCTTCGACGATTTTTTCCTGAATATCGGGGACAACCCGAACCTCAGAGAGTTCGATGCCGATTTCTGTCAGGTAGGAAGCCAGGAACCCGATGTTCTTATCTTTGGTACGACCTGAAAGAATTTCGTCGCCAATGACAACGTAGCCCGCGGTGATGATCTTATTACTCATGGTTTTGCATTCCTGACAGTATCGTATGTTGGCTTAACTAATATCGTCTTCAGGCTTCCACTGATAGATCCAGTCGAAACGGTCCAAAAGCTGGCTCGGACTATTGGATTTCATGGTCAAATCGCGCGCAACTCGCATGGGAAAGCCCATGTGGTAAATCCAGGCATTGCGCTTTACCAGCTTGCCCATTTTTTCAATACGCGGTCTACGAGCAGTTTCATAAGCTTGAAGTGCGTGCGGTGTTGCTCCGTAACAGTCGACCATTTTGGAAAGAACTGCTGCATCCTCGATTGCCATGGCTGCCCCCTGAGCGGAAAAGGGGAGGATGGCGTGGGCGGCATCACCCAGCAAAGTAACCGGGCCGTTAGTCCAGGGAAGGCTTGTGTCAACTTCACAAAGAGACCATCTGGTCCAGGTGTCGGGGAGGTAGACGATGCGTAATGCGGATGGTGCCCATTTGCGGAACCGTCTGTGTACATGCCCGCGTCCGACAGGGTGAGACCAGCCTTCTGATACCCAGTCTTCTTTCGTGATGGCAACGATATTCAGCAGGTTACCGTTCTTAACCGGATACTGAACCAGATGAGCATCGGGAGCCATCCAAAGTCCTGTTGTACTGAGCAGATGTTGCAGATTAAAGGGCGGTTCTGCGGTTGCTCTATAGGCTACGTAACCTGTCTGCCTGGCTGGTGCACCGCCCACAGTGTATTGGCGAACGTTAGAACGTACGCCATCGGCACCAATCAACAAATCAAACGTTGATGGTATGTCGCTCAGATGATCTGCAAATCTGGACCCGGTCAGCTTAACCGTATCACCAGTGATTTCTGCAGTTTCGATTGCAGTTCCAAGATGCAGCCTTATCTCTGGTGTATTGCGAACTGCGTCTAAAAGAAGTTTCTGCAAATCAGCTCGGTGGATGACGTAATATGGCGCTCCGTACCGATCCTCTGCAATGCGTCCAAGGGGGACTGTTGCAAGTGCTGCGCCATCTGTTCCTGCACGAATGATGACACTTGAAGGGGAGACCGCTCTGGATCTGATTGCAGGTCCAAGACCGAGCGCCGTCAGGCACGACATCGCATTTGGTGAAAGCTGAAGCCCTGCACCAACTTCAGAAAGCTCTGTTGCTGCCTCAAACAGGAAGACACTGTGCCCTTTGCGAGCGAGATAAAGTGCAGCTGTAAGTCCGGCTATCCCGGCACCTGCTATGGCGATATTCTTGTGTATCATTTCGCAGTTTGCCTGCTGTGCTTTGTCAGAAAACTATGATCCAACAAAGCAGCGGATTTACTTAACGAGTCATTTATGAATGCAGCTATCAGGCCGCATCTGGGGTCCAAACGCAATCAGCCGGGCTGGACTGATTGGATTTCAGGTTCGGATCATGCTGAAAGAGCGTGGAGCAGTAAGGGCAGATGGCATTATCGTCAGCACCCATGTCCAAGAATACATGCGGGTGGTCTAAAGGTGGCTTCGCTCCGATGCACATAAACTCTTTGGCACCGATTTTGATTGCATCTATACCGTTGCTGTTGTGAAAGTGAGGTACGACTTTTTCGGCCATTTGACTATCAGGCTCCATAGAACTGAGATTTGAGGGTGACAATAGATAGGTTCATCAAAAAAAAACAGGTTTCAGCGCTGATTGATTGCATCGCAACCCGCGCGGTCCACAACTGTGCTGCGGTTTTCACTTAGCTTGAGGCTTGTAGCCTTTATCTGGGTTCATGTGAATTGCTCAGGGACTAATCTAAATTGATAGGTCTTTGGTCTTTCCTTTCGGAGAATGAGCAATTACGCTCCCGTGATCCTATTGTGTTCCTCAACGTAAATACCAGATAACATGCCAATTTTCGACAATAACGACCACCCAATCGCGTATCTTGATGAAGGGGAAGGTGACCCGATCCTACTGATTCACGGGTTTGCCTCCAATAAATTTGTGAATTGGGTTTATCCGGGCTGGGTTGATCTTCTGGTCAAGGACGGACGTCGTGTGATCGCCATTGATAACCGGGGACATGGTGAGAGCTATAAATATTATAATGCAGAGGATTATGGCGCACCCATTATGGCTGAAGACGCGCTGAAGCTGCTGGATCATCTTTATATCGAAAAGGCTGACTTGCTAGGGTACTCAATGGGGACTCGTATTTCTGCCTTTTGTGCGCTGCAGGCACCAGACCGTGTTCGCTCCTTAACACTAGGTGGGATGGGATATGGCCTTATCTCCGGGGTCGGTAATCCTGAGCCGATCATCGAAGGCTTGCTTGCTGAGAAGATCTCCGACGTAAAAGACCGGACAGGGCGTGCTTTCAGGGCATTTGCAGAGCAAACCAAGTCTGATCGAAATGCATTGGCTGCATGTATGCAATCTGCCCGCAAACCGATTTCTGAGGAAATGGTTTCTACTATTGAAGTGCCCACACTGGTGGCTGTCGGGACTAAGGATGATGTGGCAGGAGACCCGCAAGCGCTGGTTGACCTTATGCCGAATGCCAGCTGTCTGGAAATCACAAATCGTGATCACATGACGGCTGTTGGCGATAAAATCTTTAAAAAAGGCACTCTGGAATTTTTGGAGCAATTTTCATGATTAAAGGCACCCACGAGTTTACTGGCGCTGATGGAAACCGCATTGTTGCAGACCGGTATGGCACAAAAGGCCAGACTGTTATGATGATGCATGGTGGTGGTCAGACGCGACATTCGTGGGGGCAAACTGCCCAGATGATTGCTGGCGCTGGTATGCAGGCATTCTGTCTTGATATGCGCGGTCATGGTGATAGTGCCTGGGTCGATGGCGAGAAGTATTTCTTTTCGGATTTTGGAGCTGATGTTGCTGTTGCCGCCGCTCAGATTTATGAGGAAACAGGTATCAAGCCAATCGCGATTGGTGCCTCTTTAGGGGGGCTGGCGTCTATCCTTGCAGAGGGCGCTTTACAGCCGGGGACTCTGGCCGGTGTTATTCTGGTTGACGTTACGCCTCGTCTGGATGAGGGGGGAGTGAACAAGATCTTGTCGTTCATGGCGGAGAAGGTAGACGACGGATTTGGTAGTGTAGAAGAAGCTGCTGATATGATTGCGTCTTATCTGCCACATCGGAAACGTCCAAAAACATTGGAAGGTCTTTCAAAAAATCTTCGTTTGCGAGAGGATGGTCGCTATCGCTGGCATTGGGATCCCCGGTTCATTACACACCATGCAGACCGTGCTGATATGAAAGAACAAGTGCAGAGTGAGCTTCTGGAAGCTGCTGCAAATCTAAAAGTTCCGAGTATGCTGGTTCGCGGGGCTGCTTCTGAACTTGTTAAGCAAAAGCATATTGATGAATTTCTTCAATTGGTCCCACACGCAAAGTTCACGGATGTCAAAGAGGCTGGTCATATGGTAGCGGGAGATGTGAATGATGTCTTTACCGCCGCGATTATGCCGTTTCTAAAGGAATACCAAGCGGCGGCGTAAAGTTAGAATGCAATTCTACCTAGCAAAATAATGTTGGATTTAAATTCTATAGGATCTGCCGGGTTTGGTACGTGCTATCTCTAATGGTGAAGTTGCGTGATGTATTATACGCAGATTGCCAGTTACATCTAAGTGAGCCTTGGAACCACCGCATCTGCACCTATGTAGTTTGACAGGATCCATCGGAGGAAGGAAGGAACGTTCTTTTATGGTACAAATTTCTTCAAGCAAATCTCAAGAGATTGCGTCTCACGACCCTGTGTGGGATCGGGTGCAGGCCGAGGCCCAGGCCATGGCGAGTTCGGAACCTGCGCTTGCTTCGTTTGTGTACGAGACAGTCCTTAATCACTCAAGCCTTGAAGAAGCAATTGTTCATCGTGTTGCTGACCGACTTGGGCATGTTGTTGTTTCTTCTTCTCTTATCCGGCAGACGTATCTGGATGCGCTTGAGCAGGCACCTGAAATTGCTGAAGCCTTCAGGGTTGATCTTGCTGCGGTGTTTGATCGTGATCCTGCCTGCAACAGGTATTTAGAGCCACTGCTGTACTTTAAAGGGTTTCATGCGCTGCAAACTCACCGGCTGGCACACTGGCTGTGGTATCAGGGACGTGAAGATTTTGCCCTTTACCTGCAAAGTCGCAAGTCTGAGGTGTTCCAGATGGACATTCACCCGCAGGTTCCTGTGGGGCGTGGTGTCTTTTTTGATCATGGGACAGGCATCGTGGTCGGTAGTACTGCGGTTATTGAAGATGATGTCTCTATCTTGCAAGGGGTTACACTGGGTGGAACCGGCAAGGTGACAGGTGACCGTCATCCCAAGATTCGCCAGGGTGTTTTGATAGGAGCTGGTGCTAAGGTTCTGGGTAACCTGGAGATCGGACATTGCTCTCGTGTAGCTGCCGGATCAGTGGTTCTAAAAGAGGTGGAACCATGTACGACGGTAGCCGGTGTTCCTGCTAAGGTTGTGGGCGAGGCTGGCTGCGCCCAGCCAGCGCGGGCCATGGATCAGATGTTAGGCCAAGGTCAAGGACTTTCCTCACAAAACAAACAAGGATAAACTGGTTTCCTAGGGTTGGCAGCGGGAGAAACTTGTATAGTTTGTGCCCCAAGTTTGAAGTGAAACTGGTAAGGAGACGGCTGTGAAGCCTGATGAAATTCGTAAGGTGCAAACCTACATGCGCAACACTTTCAAATCACCAGATCTGGAAGTGCGCGCACGCCCGCGTAAAGACGATTCCGCAGAAGTTTATATCAACGACGAGTTTCTTGGCGTGATTTTCCGCGATGAAGAAGATGGCGAACTGAGCTGGAACTTCCAGATGGCTATTCTTGATATTGATGTTGAAGGCCTCTAAGTCTTTCGCTGATTGAGACATGCTTAAAAGGCTCCCTGCTTTGGGGGCCTTTTTTGTTTCTCGCGTACTCGCGTCATTTTGGTGCAAGTGCGGGTTTGGGTGTCTTGTTTCGAGACAAGCTGAGGCCTCTGGTTCATTCGTGTCTACTGCTTGTTCCTTGGGTGTTTTATTTACAAGAAGTTAATTGGGAAGTGGCAAGCGGCATAAACTTTGCTTTGTTCTGTCTTATCTACTCGGCGAGTTATATCGGGAGATAGCGGAGGGGGAGTTTATGTTAAGCGATTTGTTTGTTGCTGCCTTTATCGCGGCTTCGGGGTTTGTTGCAGCCGGGGTTCTCGGTAGTTTTTATCAGTTTCTGACTGGGGAGCCTCCTCGTTTCATCGCAGAAATGAAAGGGCCGGTTTCCCTGATTGTTATTGTTACTTTGTGGCTGGTTGCGGGGCCGTTCATCTTTATGCGCAATGCAGTACAGGGGTATTATCATGAGACTTTCAGTATAAAAATGTTGGCCTTTGCTGGTGGATTGACAGCGATGTGGAGCACTCTTTCTGGGATGATGGTCTTAAGTTTTCTTTTCGCGCTCTAACTCTGATTTGTGCTAAGTTACTCCCAGATATGAATAATCAATCTTGGAGAATGCATGTGCCAGTTTATGAGCTAGGAGACAGGGTCCCGAAATTTCCTGAAAATGGCAGTCATTGGATCGCGCCTTGTGCCAGTGTGATTGGGAAAGTGCAGTTAGATGATGAGGCCAATGTTTGGTTTGGTGCCGTAATACGTGGTGACAATGAGCTCATTCACATTGGTGCGCGGTCGAACATTCAAGACGGCTCTGTCTTACATACCGATATGGGATTTCCTCTTGTGGTTGGTTTGAACTGTACGGTTGGTCATAAGGCGATTCTGCATGGCTGCACAATTGGCGACGGATCATTGATTGGCATGGGAGCGACAATCCTTAATGGTGCCCAGATTGGCAAAGGCTGTATTGTAGGTGCAAATGCGCTTATCCCTGAAGGAAAAGTTATTCCAGATGGTTCTTTAGTCGTCGGTATGCCGGGGAAAATTATTCGGCAACTTGATGCTGATGCACAAGCGAGCTTAATTCGATCCGCAGACGGGTATGTGATGAATGCAAAGCGCTTTAAAGATCAACTCATTGAAACTTGAAAGTTCTGATAACAGAAAGCTAAAAGGAGCCGCAGAATGATTGCGGCTTTTTTCTGTGTTGCGTGTAGCTAATCAGGAATGCTTGCTACGGTTGTTATGCGCTTATCTGAAATTGCAGACCACGCTGCGGCATGCCGAGCAGATTGACGTTTTACATATCTGTAAGGAGTTGAGTACCAGGGTAGAATAGAGGAAGCCTGATTGTCCAGAATGAGGTCACCCTGATCTGTACGCACGCTGAGTACTGCATGTCCGCCATTATTCAGATCTTTGACGACAGTAATAAGCAGGGCACTCGGAGGCCAACCTAATGCGATGAGTTGGCGTTGTTTTTCCAGTACGTACTCTTCACAATCTCCTGCACCTTGCGGATATGTCCAAAACTCAGCAGTACCGAAAAGCTGCTCATCTGTTACAGGCTGCACTTGTGCATTGACAGTCGTATTTATATCCAGAAGTTCTTGCCAGCGTGCTTTCGTCAGGCGAACAACTAACGGTGTGGCGGTTCCATATCGGCATTGCTGCGGGTAGTTTTGGCAGAATTCTATATGTCCTACAGGTGCGCTAGCTTCTCCAATCGTGGGCATAAAACGTCCAGGAATCTGTTCAGCATCTGCTTGGGGCAGACCCAAGATAGCACAGAATGCGAGTGAAAATATTCCATTTCTGAACCGCTTATACTCAAACACAAGAAGCGCCCTCCAACTTTGGATGGCCTTACTTTCTTGGCTGCGGTTTTATTTGGTCATAATCTTTCTATTCAGTTTTTACTCAATATTTATAGGTATTTAGATCTAATTAAAAATGTAATTTAATCTAAATTGCCTTTAATTAGATTTTGAATTGAATTAAATTTTAACTAAATGAAAATACGACGGAAAATAAAGAGATTGGGAGTCTCTGTGCAAGAAAAAGTATCAAAGTGTCGCAAAATCATTTGAGAGCTTTCTCTAGAAACGTGTTCACTGCACATGTTCTCGTCAGGAATCTTTTTTGGGAATTTTCCTGAAAAGCTGCGGATATTAACCCTGTTTTACGGAAGCATCCGAGTTTAGATTAACTCGCTTCACTGTTTGAGATGTGATGCTCTAATAACTCTTTGTTTTGGATTGCTGCAAATTCTACGGCAACGCCTTCCTCGAAATGGCGAACGACGCGGGCGCGCATTTTGCCTAGTGTGATCGGAGTTCCTAGTGCCGGGCGCGCATCTGTCTTTAATGCGGCACCAGAAAGGGAGACATCAACAATACGGCAAGCGTATTCTCTGTTGTCTGGTAGTATGATTCTGGTGACTGGATTCTTCGGAATGAAGCGATCAAATCTGCGATCTTCAGGCAGGTTGAGTTCATCCTTGTTAGCAAGCCATGTGAGTACAGATGCCAGTTTGTCGCGTTTGCGTGCGCTGGCGTTAACGGTCATGGCGAAACCGCCGTCGATCTCTCGGGTGATTTTCCCTTCTACTCGTCCAATATGATCTAAGTAGGCAATGACACGCTCACCAACTTCCCCGTTTACTGGTGAGATTAAAGCAGCGCCTCCCGGTGACATGTTTATGACCTGACAGGGGTATTCGCGTCTATTTTCTAGCATAAACCGGCCCAGCACGTTGATTTCAACGCGAGAAAAACGGCGTTTGTCAGGTTGTTTTGCCGCCAGTGCGGCAATTCTGTTGGTCGCTGTGCGCCCTGCCATCTTCTCAGGAACCCCAAGTACGCATTTATTGACTAGTAATATACTTGAGAGACACCCTAGAAAAACTTGGTTAACAGAATCGTAACTCTGATCAAACGCTGGCGGTTATATTTTTCCACCGTCAACAACCCTAAGGTGAGCTACATGTCTTGAGTGGGGTATTTCAATCGACTTTATAAAAGGTTGGCGTGTTGATCGTCCTTCCCGATTTACCCTGGGTTCCATTGGTCCAACTGTACGGTGCGCTGGTGTGCCAAAATGTGGGATGCATTCATGTTCATCGCCAAACAACGGGGCCTCGTCATCTGGCCAGATCAAACGGAGACTATTGACTTTTTGCTTGGTGATAGCCTGAACGCCAATCCAGAACGGACGTTTCAGCGGGGCCATGCAACCGAGAATGCGGGTGCAGCCTTCCCCCTGAACACGGATTGGCAACAATAAAAGCTCAAGATCGGCAGATTGGCCAGTCTGGGTCATTCCTGTAAAACTGATGACCGCAGCGGCCCCATCCTGCGTGATTGCAGATAGCATTGCGGTTACGGCTTGCTGGTCTTTTTCATCCCAACCATCAAGGAAACTACGCCCCTTCAGTTCACGACAGAACAAAGAGCAAAGTCTTGTTCCTGCGAGACGGAAGCGAAAGTTTTCTTTCTGTGTGAGCTCCAGAATAAAGGTGTCTCCTAATACGCTCTTGATTGCAGAGGGCTGGATGTCTCCTCGCTCGGGAGCGGGTCGTTTAGCGCGAATTTCGTCCCAATATTCAAAGAGAATTCTTGATGCACCGTGTTTCATTTTTTCGCCCCAGTCCATTCATTGGATCTATCCGTTAGGGATAGTGTCCTTTTTATGGACAACTTTAACTATCCGCTGGTCTGTGGTGGGGAATAAGCAGGGACTATGCCAAGTTAGGGATTTGCATAAAAGAGATTAAAAATTAACTTTAATGAAGGGGGTGAGATTGTGAAGAGAGCGGAACCGTATATCTTGATTTGTAAGGCCTCACCTGAACCCTGAGGTCTACTCAAATTGAGCTTGTGTTGGCTAAAGTCTTTCAGTTTTCTATGGTTTGCAATGAGTGCTGATGAAGGCGAATAACAGGTCTGACAGGGAGAACTGGCGGTTTATTGTTTTCACCTGTTCGTCATTTTTGATTGTGATGCTTGCAGAGTGCGTCAAGTTGGCCTAGGTCAGAATGAGACACCAATCATCAAGAATTGTAGTGAAATGAACCAGTGCAACGAAGACCCGCAGTGTAGCCCCAATTCTGACATCCACCGGCCTGTCAAAGAGCCAATGTTTAATCTACCTCGCGTGATTGTGGCTCTCGCATTGGTCTTCATAGCGGTTCATTTGGTTAGAAACTATGTGTTGACGCCAGAGGCTCAATGGAAAACACTTTTGCTGTTTGCCTTCTGGCCCGTTCGTTATCTTAGTGAGGTCATGGAAGCTAATGTCTGGCCGGCGGGACAAGCATCAGCGGTTTGGAGTTTCCTCACCTACGGCTTCTTACACGGCAGTTTGGAGCATCTTGGGTTTAATGTGTTCTGGATGGCAGCGTTTGGAAGTGCCGTTGCGCGTAGGTTTGGAGCGTTGCGGTTCTTGTTTTTGTCTGCAATTTGCGCTGTGGCGGGAGCTGCAGTGCACCTGGGTGTTTATTGGGGGGAGGAATATCCGGTTATCGGAGCGTCTGCTGCTGTGTCCGGGCAAATGGCTGCTTCACTGAGATTTATTTTTGAAGCAGGTGGGCCAATGGGGGCGTTTCGTCGTCATGATAAGGCTGCATACGCCGTGCCAGCACGTTCCCTGTCAGCAGCTTTGAGTGACCGTCGGGTTCTTACTTTTATTTTGGTTTGGTTTGGCCTGAATTTCTTGTTTGGTGTTTTTCCTGCTGTTATTGCGGGAGAGGGGGTAAGTATTGCCTGGGAAGCTCACGTAGGTGGCTTCGTTGCCGGATTACTTCTGTTTCCTTTAATGGATCCGGTGGCCAGGCATTACAAGGCCCGTTAACCTCCAGATAACTACAGGTGTTAACAGCATATGTGTTGATGCTCAGGGAAGTCTTGCGATTTTGCTGTGTGATGACGTAAAGTCAAAGGTGTTCTCTCTTTCCTTTTAAGGGGAAGTTCGCATAGTTAGATGAGGAGGTCGCCATGACAGTTGCTGCCATTTTGAACGGCAAAGGGCGGGAGGTTTATACTGAGACGAGCACGCGCAGTCTGAGTGAGATTTGTGCAAGTCTCGGTGGTCGTCGCATTGGTGCGATTGTGCTGTGTGATGAACCCGGAGTGATCGTGGGAATTGTTTCAGAACGAGATGTCGTTCAGGCAATTGCCATGGAGGGTCCAGACGTTCTTTCTCAACCCGTCAGCGAATACATGACCAAAGAGGTTGCTGTTTGTGCGGAAGCAGATTCTGTGAATGGCGTGATGGCGCGCATGACTGAAGGGCGGTTCCGTCATATGCCTGTAGTCGAAAATGGCAAGCTTATTGGTCTTGTGTCTATCGGTGACATTGTTAAGCACCGGATTGCGCAGGTTGAGCGTGAAGCTGAAGACCTGAGAAGCTACATTCAAGCTGTCTGAACTCAGGTGCTTTGCACTACTGGGCAGAATGCGAATGAATTTTCTGTTGCCTTAATGCCTTGCAGCGATGTTATTACTGGTTCATTTCTGCAAGGTGCTGGATTTCTGGCAGGGCACGACAAGTGGTTTCGTAGCCAACTTTGATTGCCTCTTCTCCACGGTGAAAGTCAAACAGGCCCAGATGTGACAGGCGCAGAGTAAGGATGGTGTCTGGTGGATCACCTGCAAGGCGAGAGCGTCCTATTCTATCCTGAATGATGTTGTAACTGTCCATCATTACCCCAGAGATGCCGGGTAGTCCTCTTGGTTTGTCGCCGAAAATCTGGCGCCTTAATGCACGCTTGATCGCTCCTCCCGGATTTTTTTGCAGCTTACTGTCAATCTCAGGAATCATATCTTTTGGAACTGGTGGCAATTCATGTACGACAGTTGAACCACGTCCAAAGGTGTCAGAGTTCAGATTGACTGCGATAACGGCCCTTGCCCCCAGAGCGCGACAAACAGAAACCGGGATTGGGTTTACCAGTGCGCCATCAACCAACCAGCGCCCGCCATATGCCACTGGCTCAAATACCCCGGGAAGGGACGTTGAGCAGCGCATCGCCTGTGCGAGTGGACCTTTTTTAAGCCAGATTTCGTGGCCTGTCCCTAACTCGGTTGCGACGGCTGCAAAAGGGCGATCAAGATCTTCAATCATGATGCCGCCGAAATGATCTTCAAACAGAGAGAGGACTTTATTACCAGAGATAAGGCCAGAGCCGCCAAAAGACAGATCAACCATGGAGAAGACACGGCGGCGCGAAAGTGAGACAACCCATTCTTCAAGCTGGTCCAGCTTGCCACAAAGGTAGCAACCGCCAACAACTGCGCCAATTGATGTTCCAGCAATGAAATCTAACTGAATGCCAGCTTCAGAAAGAGCTTTAAGAACGCCGATATGCGCCCAGCCACGAGCAGCGCCACCACCCAAGGCGACTCCTATACCCGGTGTCAAGTCAGGTTCAGCGGTGTTCTCTGGGATTTCGGGTGTTTCTTCTACTGGAGTTTTGCTGTTTGACCACAGAGGTAGATTATGCAGCACTGCCTTCTCCCCGATTGTCATTCAATGGGCTAACTTAGAAAGTTACTTAGGGGTAACTATGCAGTTTAAACCTATAAAAAGACTGAATCAGGGAAAAGAGAGATCTATTGGTTATTCCCGTAAACCTCTTGGGGGTCATAAACGGGAGCCACCTCTGCTTTCTCCAGCCAGACTTGTCCGTCAGAGTTGTGACTTACTTTTCGGAAGAAGCAGGAGCGATATCCAACGTGGCAGGTTGCGCCATTACCATGTACCTTTACACGAAGCCAGATTGCGTCTTGATCACAATCAGTTCTGATTTCCTTAACTTCCTGGATCTGGCCGGAAGTTCCCCCCTTTTTCCAGAATTCCTGACGTGAGCGGCTCCAGTACCAAGCCTCACCAGTTTCGATTGTGCGGCGCAGGCTTTCGGCATTCATATATCCAACCATTAGCAGTTCACCACTGTCAAAATCAGAGACTGCTGCTGCGATAAGTCCGCTATCGTCAAATTTCGGGCAAAGTTCATCACCCAGTTCAATTGCTTTTTTGTCGGCGCGCGGGGCAAAGCCGTCGGCCTTTATATTCGTCGACATGAAATGCTCGTGTTTATTGATGTGTGGTCCGTTTTAAGAGCGGACCATTGTCATAAAGCGAACCTGTTCGGTGGGGTCATTTTCAAAAACACCAGAGAACCGGTTAGTGAGTGTGGAGACACCCTGTTTTTGAATGCCACGCATGGACATGCACTGGTGTTCAGCTTCAATCATGACAGCAACACCGCGTGGTGCAAGATACTTTTCCAGCGCAGTGGAGATTTGAACAGTCAGATGTTCTTGTGTCTGAAGGCGGCGTGCGTAGATTTCTACGACGCGAGCAATCTTAGACAGGCCCACGACTGCATGGTCTGGATAATATGCGATATGAGCTTTCCCGGTGAAAGGCAGGACATGGTGCTCACAGAATGAAGTGAAGGAAATGTCTTTCAACAGGACGATATCGTTGTAACCACCAACCTCTTCAAACGTGCGTTCCAGATGCTCGCGCGGATCTTCGGTATAGCCTGAAAACAGATCTTCATAGGCCTTCACCACACGTTTTGGTGTGTCCAGCAAACCTTCACGCTCCGGGTCGTCGCCGATCCATTGAAGGAGTACGCGCGCAGCAGCCTCAGCTTCAGCCCGGCTGGGGCGGTTGAGGAGCTTTTTCTCTTCTGTTGTCGTGGGATCGGTTTCTGAAACCGGTCTCAAAACAGCGTCCATATTATGTCTCCAACAATACGCAGGCGCTCAGCGGTGTTTAAAGATGCTTCTTTTTAAAGCACTGAACCTGCCAAAGGTTCCTGCGCAACTGCTATTTTACAGGCCTGTTTTGTGGGCAGGCTCTTCTCAAACTCTTATGGCAACTCTATGGCTTACCTTAGGAGACCCGAGTATGGCGCAGTGGAACATCTGCGACAACCCGTTTAGACAACCAATAAATTGGCACCTATGGTTTCTTCTAGGTAATGTGTGTTAGGTTGCGTTTATCTGCTTTTGACCTCAAGCAAGGTCTCAGCAGCACCATCTATATAGGGTAGATGACTTGGTTAGGAAAGGGTCTTCCCTTATTAGTGAGTGAACCAAAACGCTTTAGGTAATAAAGCGGGTTCTAAATCGGAAGCTAGAGTTTTGCATGCTGGACGACATTTACAACAGTAAGATCCTGGAGTTTGCAGGAAATATCCCGCTACTGGGTCATCTCGATGCCCCTGAGGCACAGGCAAAGGCGCATTCGCGATTGTGTGGCTCGACCGTAAGCGTAGAGGTTTGTGTTTCTGACGGGGTCATCCAGTCCTTTGCGCAGGATGTGAAGGCATGTGCTTTGGGGCAGGCGTCAGCTTCCATTCTGGGACAGCATGTTATTGGAGCTACCCCCGCCGAAATACGGGGAGCTTATGCGCAGTTACAAGCGATGCTTAAGGAAAATGGGCCAGTACCTACAGGGCGTTTTTCTGAGCTGGCGTTTCTTGAACCCGTGCGAGATTACAAGGCGCGTCATGCTTCAACAATGCTTGCATTTGAAGCTTTGGTGAAAGCGCTTGATGATGTTGAAGCTGCTGTTGCCTAGGGCAATTTGTAATGTGTAAACCTGCGCCATTGCCAAAAGGAAAGCCCATCGGCCTCATGGCTCGCTTCGGGATTGGGCTTATCTGGCTTTACCAGCACAGCCTCTCATTACTTATCGGGCGGGCTTGTCGTTATCAACCCTCATGCTCGCAGTATACTGCGGAAGCCATGGGGCGCTTTGGCTTTTGGCGAGGAGGCTGGATTGGATTGTCTCGCATTTTGCGCTGTAATCCTTATGGGGCCAGTGGTTATGACCCTGTCCCTGAAAACTTACCTAAGGCAGCAAAATGGTACTTGCCCTGGCGATACGGCCACTGGAATGGACGGCATATTGATCCCAAAACCCGGTTTGACCTAGAAGATTAGTAGGTATGCTCGCGTATGTGTTTTGCATGCTCAGATTGTCATCAAATTTCAAGGGCAAGAGAATTTTGTTTCTTCCTCTCCGCCGGTTGGTAAGGGGAGAACGGAAAAGTTTCCGGCGATTGTAAGGTTCTCATAGGGTTGAGCGTTGATGACGACACCGTAGGCCTTTCCGGTTGAACTATCCAAAGTCCAGACCCAACCAAGATTGCTTTCCTGAGGATTGTCTTTCCAAGAGACCTGTGTGATCTCTGGGGTTATCTGCTGCAAGGTATAAGTCGCTCTCCCGTTGCTTTTGCCGTTTTTAGACAGGCTTTGCCAAACAAGATTTTCGGCACTGCAAATAATAGTGGCGAAGTTCTGCTCAATTGTTTCTGCCCCTTTGACGGTGACGGTCCATACAAAGTGGATGGACTTTCCCAGCCATTTCTCAATTTCGTCGGCTGTTTTAGTGTCTTTTGTGGCATCCAGTTGCTTTGATCCAGATTGATCAGCTTTGCTTTTGGGAATTGGGGTGCCACTTGCAGTGATTTGTGTCTTGTGATGGGTTGCTGCGCCAACTGCAATAAACTGAGAAAAAAGCAAAGCTGACACTGTTAGAACGACCGGAACTTTCATGGGTTTATCCTGATTTCACTGTGAAAATTATTCGGGCAAAATGTTGTTCAGAAATTTGGTAAGGCTGCTGTCAGTTTCATCTTCGTTTTCTTCACTACCGTGCGTTTTTAACGGTGGAGAGAGAGGCTGGTTGGGTGCGATTTCATAAATTGGAAGCTCAGTCAAATTTGCTGGAGGTTCCTCCATGCTGTCTTTTTCCGCTTCGGTTGTGGAAGTTGTGCCGAGAGAGGGGTGGGTTGAGATTTGTGCCTGCGTCAGGGAAGAATGCGAAGCCAGTGCTACGGCAACGCCAAAATAAAACGCAGATTTGCCACGGTTAGCCATTGAGTGCCTTTTTAAAATACAGCGCGACAGTTACTCCAATACCGGACACGTAATCCTTAGAAAGATAATGACAAATTATATAGGTGGGTCCAGCAACCTGAAGTGGTTCCGCCGGCTGACCTTAACAAAGCGCTACTGTGCGATCGAATTTCTGAAAACGCCTGGGACTGAATAAGTTTAGTTACGTATTGGGCGGAGCCAGTTTAGAACTTTGTTCACAGGAAGAGCACTAATTATCGTTTTTCCGAGGTTTTCCCGAAGCAAATTTGGAAGGGGCGTTGACAAGAGGTGCCCAAATGAAGATAACCCGTCCTCACACGGCGCGGCCAGCTTGGCCAATGCGACGGAGGAGTGCCCGAGTGGCTAAAGGGGGCGGACTGTAAATCCGCTGGCTATGCCTACGTTGGTTCGAATCCAACCTCCTCCACCACCTTTCTTTTCATGAAATCAATCTGTTACGGTGGACACGCATGTCTTCAGAAGACTTCGAGGAACTCCCTAGTTTCACATTTGGTGATAGCCCTGAACTGGCTGACAGCTTGCTTGAGCTGGTATTGAATGGAACCAAAACAGCGACCTGTAGTGATCTGCATTCCTATGAGAAGGAAGGGGAGCCAATCCCTCGGCCTGGTGATCAATACGTTGTTCTGGATGGTAGGGGACAGGCTGCCTGTATCGTTGAGATGGTTGCAGTTGATGTGCGTCAATTCAACGAAATTGATGAGGTTTGGGCTGTTCTGGAAGGCGAAGGTGATCTCAGTCTTGAGTTCTGGCAGGATGCTCATCAAGAGTTCTTTGAGCGTAATGGTGTTTTTGCGCCGGACATGAAACTGGTTTGTGAATACTTCCAATTGGTGAAAATCTTTAAACGCGATCAGGCTACATTAAAGCCGAATTAAGTCTCTTCCAGTTTTTCCGCTTTGGCGTCGGGTGTATTTGAGTGTTTTTCTGGTGAGGCGCTGTGGGTCTCTATCGTTTGCCAGATATCCTGTTTTACATGTTCCCATGTTCGTAATTGCGAGTGTCCTGGGAGTTCAGCACGCAAGGCGTCTTTTGTCCTGAGTGTTGTGAGGATGAGTTCTGCGAGTTCTTGTTCATTACGTGGATCAAAGTATCTGCAATAGTCCCCGCCGACTTCTGGAATGGAGGTGGCGTTTGAAGCTAGTACTGGGATGCCCATCCAAAGGGCCTCACCGACTGGCAGGCCATAACCCTCAAACAGGCTTGGATAGATAAGCGCGATCGCTTCTTTATAAAGAGCGGTTAACTGGGCCTGTGTAGGAGACTGGACAATAGTTACATAGTTTCCTATTGGCGTGTACTTTTGCTCCTGATTGAGGCTGGCAAATGCGCCGTTTGGAATGGCGCCAGCACAAATAAGCTGCGGGAGTATGGGATTCTCTTCAGTTTGTATAATGTGTAAATAGGCGTCAAAGACCAGCTTTGCATTTTTTCGATACCTGATGTCACCAAGCAGCAAGAAAAAACCATTTTTAGGGCGTTGCCTTAATGGAAAGAGTGGCTCTGCCTCTTGAAACTCGTGGGCGAGGTGCACGACGCTCGTGCTTTGTGGGGCAGGCAGCTTTTGCTCTGCCAGAAACTGGAGCAGGTCGTTTCTTGTGTATTCTGAGTTTGTAAGAATATGTGGGCGGGCTGTCATTGTTTTTGTGAGCTTTTTGAGCCAAAGCTTTGCTCCCAGATCCTCTTCAAGATCATTAAGCCGCAATGGCGAGATATCGTGGATCATGACGTAAACAGGCACGTAAGGGGCTCTGCTCTTTACATATTCTGAAAGCAGTTGTGCCTCTTCCAGATTTCCTAATGATAAAAAAGGTGCATCGATGTCGCTAAGGGGGGCGTCGAGTATTTCGCCTGACAAGGCTCCATTTAATTTACTGCGCTGGGACCGGAAAACGTGACGAAGGCGGTGGAAGAATTTTCTAAACTTTCGCTGCTTGTATTTTTCTGCCTGAAAGGTTTTGACTGGAGCGCCTAGTAAATCGGGCAAGCGGGCAGGTGTGAGGTCTCCGGCTTCGAGGAGGGGGGCGGGGTGCACGCTCACATATTCGTTTGTGCGAGCGTCATGGCATATGAAGGTGACTTCCATGTCGCTTTCATGAAATCGCTTCGCAGTTTCAAAGAGTGTCCTGGTGACGCCATTAGCTTGCAATGAAGTAGAACGGTTTTGCCTTAAGGTGGTTAAATCAAAATAGAGCTTTGGTTTTGCTGGTGTCATGCTTAGCTCCCGGCAAAAAGATAAAATGTGCTGCATGCATTATTTAAAGTGAGGCAAGCGAATCCCGTTTGTGGCAGTAGTATGCGTCTGTGTTTATGGGGTGGCTAGCTAAAGCCTTGCTATACCTTCATATTTGAAGGTGTGTAACTTTGAATATCGGAGTAATCACCCATAGAAAAGGCGGGTATGAGGGCAGAGAATAATCTGGACGCCCGCAATGGAATTAGGTATTCAGACTGCCATGATTAACACTAAACCGCTTACCTGCCTTGTTTGCAGGAGTGAGCTGGAGACTTGATATGCTGCAATTGACTTTCCCTGACAATTCTGTTCGCGAATATGACGCTGGTGCCACCGGTGCTGATGTTGCAGGGAGCATTTCTAAATCTCTCTTGAAAAAAGCTGTTGCTGTTGCGATTGATGGTGAGCTGCGCGATCTTTCTGATCCGATCGAAGCGAATGCTGCTATTGAAATTGTAACCCGTGATGACCCTCGTGCGCTGGAACTTATCCGCCACGATGCAGCCCATGTGATGGCTGAAGCTGTTCAGGAACTGTGGCCTGAAACACAGGTAACAATCGGCCCTGTTATCGAGAACGGCTTTTATTACGACTTCAAGCGAGAAACACCATTTACAACTGAAGATCTGCCTAAAATCGAAAAGAAGATGCAGCAGATCATTCAGCGTAATGCCAAGTTCACTAAAGAGATCTGGAGCCGTGACGAAGCTAAAGAGTATTTCGCTTCAAAAGGTGAAGACTATAAGGTTGAGCTGGTTGATGCGATCCCTGAAGACCAAACTGTCAAGATCTATAAGCAGGGTGACTGGCTGGATCTATGTCGCGGCCCTCATATGGCATCCACTGGTCAGATCGGTCAAGCTTTCAAACTGATGAAGGTTGCTGGGGCGTACTGGCGTGGCGACTCTGACAATGAAATGCTGACCCGTATTTACGGTACCGCATGGGCTAGTGACAAAGAGCTTAAAGCTTATCTTCATATGCTGGAGGAAGCTGAGAAGCGTGACCACCGCAAGCTCGGCCGTGAGATGGATCTCTATCACTTCCAGGAGGAAGGCCCGGGTGTTGTCTTCTGGCATCACAAAGGCTGGCAGTTGTTCCAGAACCTGACCAACTACATGCGCCGCCGTCTGGAAGGTGATTATCAGGAAGTGAATGCACCTCAGATTCTGGATAAGTCTCTTTGGGAGACTTCCGGTCACTGGGAATGGTATCACGAGAACATGTTTGTGACTGAGACAGAGGATCATCGCACATTTGCGATCAAGCCGATGAACTGTCCGGGGCACGTGCAGATCTTCAAGCATGGCCTGAAGTCCTATCGTGATTTGCCGCTACGCATGGCTGAGTTTGGGGCAGTTTCCCGCTACGAGCCATCTGGTGCACTGCATGGCCTGATGCGCGTGCGTGCGTTTACGCAAGATGATGCGCATATCTTCTGTACCGAAGAACAGATGGCGGAAGAGTGTCATAAGATCAACGATCTGATTCTCTCTGTTTACAAGCATTTTGGGTTTGAAGAAGTCGTCGTGAAGCTTTCCACTCGCCCTGAAAAGCGTGTGGGTTCTGATGAAGTTTGGGACCACGCTGAAGCCGTGATGACCGAGGTTCTTAATGAGATCGAAGAGCGTTCCGGCGGTAAGATCAAGACGGGTATTCTGGAAGGTGAGGGCGCGTTCTACGGTCCGAAGTTTGAATATACTCTGCGTGATGCGATTGGCCGTGAATGGCAGTGTGGTACCACTCAGGTGGACTTTACATTGCCTGAACGCTTCGGTGCGTTTTACGTAGACAGCGATGGCGAGAAAAAGCAGCCGGTGATGATCCACCGTGCGATCTGTGGTTCTCTTGAGCGTTTCCTTGGTATTCTGATCGAGAACTTTGCAGGCCATTTCCCATTGTGGCTGGCACCTCAGCACTTCGTTGTTGCTGCCATTACCTCTGATGCGGATGACTATGCGAAAGAGGTTCATGCTGCCCTGAAGAAAGCTGGTCTGCGTGGTGAGCTGGATCTTCGCAATGAGAAGATCAACTATAAGGTTCGCGAGCACTCTCACGCAAAAATTCCGGTGATCATCGCTGTTGGTAAGCGTGAAGCGGAAGAAAACACAGTGAGCATTCGCCGTCTTGGTTCTCGAAACCAGACAATTCTGGGGCTGGATGAGGCTATTGTAAATCTGGTGGATGAAGCAACGGCTCCAGACCTTAAAGAACTGGCTTCCTAAGTCTTTTCAGATTGCTTGAATTTGAGGGTTGGCAATAGGTTTCTGTTGCCAGCCCTTTTCGTCTGCTTGCGTTAATCTTTAAGTTTCATAAATGACAGCCACTCGCTTTTTAAGCGGTAGCTTGCTTGTGTTCTTGCTGGATTAAATTTTCTGATGCCTGGCAAGGATAAACTGCCCATTGAAAGGGCGGTTTCATATATGAAATTGAGTGCCTGCGAAGTGCTGACAAATCTACCTGTCTATTAAAACATGTGATTTTGCAAGGTCAGTATAAGATGACGGCTTGCCTTCATTCGTTAGTCACGTTTTTCATGAAGACGTGAAATAGCTGAACCTACACTTTGAAGAGCAGATCATCGCTTCTGCTGGTAATGCCTTACAGGGGATTTTCAGCAAGAACTTCTACTTCTACGCTGTTCACGCTGGGGTTGACAGTAAACTCATGGCGGTACATTGCGCCGTTGTTGCGAGCCATGACTGTGTAGGTGCCAGCTGCAAGTGTCAGATCAAGGAATGCTCCGTTGCCGCTCGCGACTGTGTCGCCACCCGGTGACAGGATGGTCCAGGACGTATTTGCTAAAGACGTTTTGTTCTTTGCGCTCACCAGCTTGAGGGTCACATTGCCCGCCTGATGGTACAAGGTTGCTTCTGTGAGTTTTCCTGCCTGCACGTGAATATCTGCGCGTACAACAGCATTGATATCGCCGTAACGGCTTTCAACATGGTATGTGCCGGCGCTTACTGGAACAAGTTGGCCCGGCTTGATGTCAGATGCAATAAGGCCACGGTTGCCAGTGGCATCGTAAGTCATATCGTAGATGTTGAAACGGACATCTTCGCGAGGCATCTTCTGGTCGTTGTCCAGTGCAGCATCCAGACGAATTCCACCTGCGTTCAGAATGATCGTGCCGGTTTTCACGCCGCTCTTGAGCTCATAGCGTGTGGTTGCCGTGACTTTTCCAAAGGAGGTATGCACCAGATAAGTGCCCGGATCGAGGCGAAACTCTGCATCCTGATCCTGTGATGAGGCGACCATATTAAGTGAACCATCATCATTTTCATCGGAAGAGTAGACGCGCCACTTTAGCCCTTTTGTGAGGTTTGGTGTACCTTCTGCCAGCTTTGCCACCAGATAAAGAACTGGTTTAGCTCCGACAGGCGTTTGCTCAGCTCCTACTGAAGGAGGAGCATAGGGCAGGAAGCTTGTTCCAAGCGTTGGCGAAAGAGACTGCCCCTGATAACCGCTGAGTGGGTCATAGCTGATTGGTGGTGCGATGTTCTTGTCCGGCTTAGCGCCTAAATCCAGCACTTCGTTTGAGAATGGTAAAGCGGGTTTTGATACCGGAACAGGACCAGCAGCCTGAGCGGCGCTACTAAGCAAAGCCACTCCAGCGGCAAAGGCTGTGATGCTTACTGCGCGTTTTAGCGCTTTGCTGAACGTCGATATCCGCTCTAACTTCACGTGTGCTCTCGCTACTACTTCCGAAAGTGTTACCCGAGTGCGACAGTAAATACAAAACCGTCAGTGCCTCAGATGAAATCAGATTACAGTGACAAACTGTGATTTGAAAGTGTTTTGTAAATTTTTACTGAGTGGGTTGGGGATTGGTTATGATTGTGTCAAGAATGCGGCAGAGCCATCCTTTAATTGACAGAGTTGATA
Source organism: uncultured Pseudovibrio sp. (assembly GCA_947496145.1). GTDB lineage: Bacteria > Pseudomonadota > Alphaproteobacteria > Rhizobiales > Stappiaceae > Pseudovibrio. The sequence goes on along the minus strand of CANMBS010000004.1, from coordinate 20,305 downwards.
TTCTGTATAGGACTATTGCGTAGCTTTAAACGTTGATATCTTGAAAAGAATCGAGACTGTGGAAATTAAAGACCTCCCCGAATTGAAGAATTTTCTGAAATCTCGCCGTTCCCATCTGGCGGCGACGCTTCAACATCCAGGTCCGGACCGGGCACAAGTTTCTGAGTTGCTTGAAATGGCTTGTCGTGTTCCAGATCATGGGAAAATTTCTCCCTGGCGATTTGTGATTTATGATGCTGCGCAGGCGAAACTTATTGGTGAGCGGCTCGCAGTGATTGCTGAGAAGCGGCAAGGGCCTCTTGGAGAAAATACAAGGGCGATGGAGCTGGACCGCTTTGATCGTGCGCCATTGGTTATTGGCGTGCTTTCTTCTCCTGATCGGGAGCACAAAGTGCCTGTTTGGGAACAAGAGCTTGCTGTTGGAGCGGTGTGTATCTCATTGTTAAATGCTTGTTTTGCTATGGGTTTTGCTGCTCAATGGTTGACTGAATGGTATGCATTTGATGAAGAAGCAGCTTCATACCTTGGTGCGCGGGATGGTGAACGGTTTGCAGGGTTCATTTATGTTGGTACGCCAAGCGTGAAACCTAATGAGCGCCCACGGCCTGATGTAGCTGGTTTGAGTGGGTACTTTGAAGCAGCATCTATTGATGTGAACGCGTAAGGTTTGAGGCAAGCATATGTTTTATGAAGCGAATAAGCCGCATGGATTGCCGCACAATCCATTTAAAGCAATTGTGGCACCGCGTCCTATTGGGTGGGTTTCAAGTGTTTCAAAGGACGGGGTTCAAAATCTTGCGCCCTATAGTTTTTTCAATGCAGTGTGCGATACGCCTCCAATGGTGGTGATTGGATCCAATGGCTACAAGGATTCAGTTAGAAATATAGAAGAGACTGGCGAGTTCGTGTGCAATCAGGCAACACTGGATCTGGCAGAGGCGATGAATATGTCGTCTGCCATGGTTGGTTCTGATGTGAATGAGTTTGAGCTTTCCGGGCTGTCGGCTTGTGCAAGCAATCTTGTGAATGCTCCACGTGTTCTGGAGGCCAAGACTGCGCTGGAATGCAAGCTGCTCAACGTGCAGCGATTGGTCGATATTGACGGAAATGAGACCAATAGCTGGCTTATACTGGGACAAGTTGTTGGTGTGCATATCGACGAGAGCGTGTTGGAAAATGGTATTCTCGATGTGGCCAAAATGAAGCCGCTGGCACGACTGGGTTACATGGACTACTCGGTTGTGGACTCGGTGTTTCAGATGGATCGGCCTGTGCTTCCTGAGAAAGCCTAAGGGTAATCTGAGCTATCCGTATGATTTAAGTAGTTGGGCGCTAAGGTGCCCATTGCTCGTTTAAGCATTATATGTCTGTAGGACTAGCTTGGCTTGTTCTAAAGTGCTTGCAGCTTTTGCGTCGAAGCCGAGGTTGATGGTGTTGCGGATTTCGGGAGAGGTCGCTGGTCCAGCTGAATCGATTGCCTTTAACCGAGCTGCTTTTGCCGCGAGGAGGCATTGTGTTTGTGCAAACTGATAGGGCGGCAGAAGAGCCTCGCTGTTGTCTCTGGTGCGTTTTCCATCTAATGCGGCTTTGAGTGTATCTTCGTTCCAGGTTATAGCTGTGAGGCGTGGACTCTTGCCTGCAAGTGCTGTGAGATTGTTAAAGGCTGCCGGATGTTTTCCAAACTCAGGTAAGATCTTTAATGCCTCCTCCCGAAGACCGTTCTTAGCTTCGAATACCGCGAGGATCGCATGTAATTGCTCTATGTCCGCTGCATTCTTAATGAAAGTGGGAAGTACACCCAGAAAGCTCGTGGAAGCATAGGAGTTTAGCTGGGAGAGAATTATGTCCTCGGATTGCTCGTTTAGCATGAGGTAAGTCGGTTGTTGTCTGCTGATCTTGTCAAGAAATGCCGGGGGACCATAGGCTTCAGGGCTTGTGATCGAATTTTCAGGTGTAACAGCGAGTATCAGCTTTTCAAAGGTAAGAACGGATGTATCCTGCATAATTTGCGAGACTGTTATGCTGAGCAGGCAGTTCATTATGGTCTCCCTAGGCAAAAAAGGTGTTCGATATTACCGCATATAATCTAGTAAACGAGATAGTGAAAATCTTCGTTTGAACTTTAAAGACAGATTGTTTTCAGTGGGTTCTATTTATTGATTAACTAATTGTTAACCAATATTAAGGGATATTAACCAGCAGTTTTTTAAGGGGTGAAATCTCGTGAAGGTTGCAGGTGATTCTTCAATTGCCGGACGGATTGAGCTGGCTTTCAAGCAAGCCAGCTCGCGAACAGGAACATCCTTTGATTTTCTTGTACAGGCAGCCGCACGTGAGTCTTCTTTTGATCCTAATGCAAAAGCAAAGACTTCATCGGCTTCTGGTCTTTTTCAATTCATTGAGTCTACCTGGCTTGAAACCCTTAAGAAAAATGGAGAGGAACTGGGGCTTGCTGACTATGCCAAGCATATTCGGGTCGACTCTGATGGTAAGTACCGGGTTGATAACAAGCATTTAAGACAACAGCTTCTTGATCTCAGAAATGATCCTGAGGTTTCCGCTCTTGTGGCTGGTGCCTTTGCGAAAGATAATGCAAATAGCCTTTCCTCCAATTTAGGGCGAGAACCGTCTGCTGGTGAAGTTTACCTCGCGCATTTTTTAGGTGTTAAAGGCAGCTTGCGTCTGTTAAGTGCTGTAAAAGATCAGCCACAACAGGCAGCAGCTGATTTGTTTCCGGTTCAGGCACGGGCAAATAAGGCTGTTTTCTATGAGAGAAATGGCGGTGCCCGTTCTGTTGTTGACGTACATGATCGATTAGTTGGTCGTTTCAACGATACTATAGCAGAAGCAAGACAAGCCGTTGTTGGTTTGCGTGAAGGGCCTATCACTAAGCCTGTCGACAGCCATCGTGTAGAAAGCCGAATTCTGACAGCGTGGCGGGCAACAACTGCTGATCGGGATGAAAAACCGTTTCAATCCCTTTTCCGCACAGATGAAGCAGCGACAATATCTGCATCGAAGGCCGTAAGCGCAACGAAGCAATCCGGATTTGAAGTTCAGGAAACGATCAGTCAGCAGTTTCAAGCACCTCGTCCGCTGGCGCGTCCTTCAGGGGAGCCGCTCGATCTGACCAAATTTCTTAGTCCTGTGCAGGTGAGCGGTAAATCACTGAGCAAAAAGGTTTAATGCTTTAAGATAGTTAGTGGTGCAGGTTAAGCTCGTAGTCAATATTCAACTTTAGCGAGAAACTGTCGTTGCAGTGAACGAAGCCTTAAGAATTATGCTTAATTATTTCTATCAGTATTTGATGGATGCAGGTTTCTGAGTACCATGATTATCAAAAGTTTTTTGAGCTGGGTGCAATATGCACCAAGTGGTAGCCGCGCACAGGCGGCTGGTGCTTTGGCGCGAGCATTCTTGTATTCAGAACTGGACGGCACTGAGTACAGCGAAGCTGAGGCAGCATTAACCTACCTTCTTGATGATCGTGATGTAAGAGTGCGCATTGCTCTTTCCGAAGCTTTGGGAGCTGCAAAAGAAGTTCCAGCGCATATCATCTCCGCTTTGTTGGTGGATGAGGATGAGGTCGCTTTGCCATTGTTGTCAGGGCTAACAGATATTGCAGATGGTGAGTTGATTGATCTGGTCGCAACCGGATCGGTTCGCCGCTGTGTTGCTGTTGCGGATCGAGAAGCTGTTTCTGTTGGGTTATCAGCTGCAATTTGTGAAGTTGGGAGTGAAGAGGTTTGTGCAACTTTACTTTCAAATCGGTCGGCTCAAATCACACGAAGCAGTATGGAGCGGGTGGTGGAGCGTTTCGGTGAAAGCAGAGATGTGAAAGACGCCCTGATGTCCCGAGATGACGTTCCTTTACAGATCCGTCATATGATGCTTCGCCGGTACACAGAGAGCCTGGGAGAGCATCCTCAAGTGTTGGGTGCTCACAATGTGCGCGCTCCAGAGCAGTTGGTTGCTGATGCGCAGGATCGTTCAACGATTTCATTGGCCTGGAGTGCCTCTGATAAGGAACTGAGCGGCCTGATTGAGCATTTGATCGGTTCAGCTCAAATGACGAGTGTTTTACTGCTAAGGTCTGCTGTGACCGGGTGCTTCAACTTCCTTTCAAGTTCTTTGATGCGGCTTTCCGGCTATGATGAAGACGAAGTGTTTGATGCTTTAGCGACACCGTTTGGCAATCAGCTTCGCCGGATATTGTCGGCAGCAGGTTTGCCGGATCGCACGCATGCTCTGTTTCAGGAGTGTATTGCAAGCTGGCAGCGTGTGGAAACGATGCAGGTTGATCACTGGTCGAAGTCTCGCATAGTTGCTGGTGATCTTATTGCACTTGAAGATGAGCTTGGTATTGAAGAGCTTGGAGACCTGCAGGACTTGCTGCATCGGCTTTCAAATGAGGCTGCGCGTGAGAGTGCTCGTGCCCGTGTTTCAGAAATGCTGAGTGAGGTTGCTTAAAAGGTGGTGGCTCTCGACAGGCTAGCTGTCCGGGACGTCTGCATCAACAAGTTGAGTAAGCGGTCGGCTTGCTTCTTCCAGCCTTGTGACAAGTGCCGTACCAAGTTTGTTGGTTTCATCGCGTGCATCTTCAGAGATCATTGCACATATTGCGTCAACATGCTGAGATATAATCTTTTTTGGGAAGGTAGCCTGCATCTTAGCTGCGACTAGCAGGAGCGTCAGATTGCTTGCAACGCGGCCTACCAATGGGAAACCAAGTGTATCTGCCTGCCCTTTGATATCATGTGCGCAGCGGAACAACGCATCATAGGTTTCCTCTGTGAAATCAGAATCTTGCGCAGATTTATTGGCTTGCTTCAGGCAAGCTACCTCGGAAGTCATCCAGCCTTCAAATTTCTCAGAAAGTTTTTGGATAGCTTCTTCAGCAGCTTTAACCGGATCAAACCTGGCGGCTTCAACGGGCGACATCCTGCGAACCTTGTGGGAAAGGTTATTGGGAACCTTGATTCGTTCCTGCTTAGGTTTTTCAGTGCCAGTTAAAGAAGACATTTTCCTGCGCAATTCCTGAGCCCAGATCATCGCGGGCCCGATTATGTTTCGAATTCGTACTAATATCTAACGATTTTACTCTGAAAACCCATGGGTTACCAGCGTATAAATGGCATAAATCCATTAAAGCGGCTCATTTTAAACTGCTTAGCTGATGAGCCGCTCAGTACTTGAACATTTCTGAGAGGATGCGTTCGTCCCAACTGTGTTCGTGATCGAACATGATGCAGCTTTGTGTGGTAGCATCCTGATAAATTGTTGTGCTGATAACATTTCTGAATTCACGGTGATCCGCTGCTGCGTTCACAGGACGTTTATCAGCTTCAAGTGCTTCAATCTTAACAGTATTTTGCGTAGAGAGTAACGCACCGCGCCATCGTCTCGGGCGAAACGCACTAATGGGGGTAAGCGCCATCAACGGAGAGTCGATGGGTAAGATGGGTCCGTGTGCAGAAAGATTGTATGCTGTGCTGCCTTGTGGGGTTGAAATGATGATGCCATCACAAGCCAGTTCTTCCATTCGGACGCGGCCGTCTACGGAAATGCGGAGTTTTGCAGCCTGGTGGGATTTGCGCAGGAAGGAGACTTCGTTAATGGCACGAGCTGTGAATTCGTTTCCGTTTTTGTCGACTGCTTCGATGTTGAGAGGATGCAGAGGAGTTATCTCTGCTTTTTCAAGGCGTTCAATCAGATTTTCCGTACGGTACTCGTTCATAAGAAAGCCGACTGAGCCGCGATTCATGCCGTAAATGGGCATGCCGGTGTTCATAAACTTATGTAGACAAGAGAGCATAACTCCGTCGCCACCAAGTGCAACGACAACATCGGCTTCTTCCTGAGGAGCAGATCCGTACGTTTTTTCAAGAGCTTGGCGTGCTGCAAGTGCTTCTGGTGTGTCACTGGAAACAAAAGCGATGCGGTTGATAGTTCTTCTCTTCAAAGACGGCTCCTCCCTTATGAAAAGGGGGTAGCATGACTCTTAGGAAAATCAAACTGTCTTTCTGTCGTTCTTGGTGTGTTTACCAATGCTGTTGAAGCAATGTTCATACCGCTCCTTGTTTAAACTACAGAGCTTAACAAGGAGCTATGTTGGTCGTTTATGCAATATTACTTGTTGGTGTTCGGATAAACATCAAGATACTGATTTGCAACAGTCCGTTTTATGCTTCGTTGCGAGGGGTTTTAAAGAGTAAAGCCCTGCCGTATATTCAATGTGTTGAAGGTGGTTGGATTTGTCGCGGTGATATAACTGTCTTTGGCGTTGCGACTGAAGTATATTTCTTGAATTTTCTTGTGATTATTTTAATAGCAGGCCTTTTGAACCTAACGCAAGAGGCTGGTGGAAGCGTTTGCGCGGCGGCAGGTGCTTCCACCTTTTTCTTGAGGTGGTTTTCAGCTTTTACGCTGGTGTGGATGTGCCTGAGTGCCACCAGACATTGGGTGGGGAACTCCAGTCGTACCGGGGAAGCTGATTGGTAAGTTACGGTTGCATCTGGCAGCGAGGAACGCAAAACACTCTGCTTCCACAGCGTCACCCCTCCAGTTAAGCTCTTCTGCCTGAATAACTTTTACACTCGCGCGAGCTTCGATTTCCTGAAGGAGTTGAGGGTTCTTTCGGCCGCCACCACAGGCGACAAGGCGTTTGGGGCGTTCTGGCAGGAGGTCGAGGGCTTTGCTGATAGCGCTGGCAGAAAATGCGGTGAGGGTTGCTGCGCCATTTTCTAAGGTAAGGCCGGAGGCCATGGTTTGGGTGAAGCTGTTGCGGTCCAGTGATTTTGGGAAGTTCTCGGAAAAGTAAGGGTGCTGCAATAGCTTTTGCAGGCGGGCTTCCTCTGCTTGTCCACGGGCTGCTATCAGGCCATCGCGGTCCATCTCTCCAAGATTATGTATGTTAATCCAATCATTTATGGGAGCATTGGCCGGGCCTGTGTCGAAGGCAATCAGGGTGTTATTCCCGTCCCACCAAGAGATATTGCCAACGCCGCCAAGGTTGAGAATGGCGGTTTGCGTTGGTTTGTCAGTGATGTTGGCGTGGCGCAGGAGGGCCTGATGGTAAATGGCTGCGAGTGGTGCTCCTTGTCCGCCTGCTTCGACATCTTGTGTTCTGAAGTCGTAAACTACTGGAATACCAAGCATATCAGCGAGGATTTGGCCATTACCTAACTGACGGGTTGCACCCCTTACCCCATCTTGAGGTGGACGGTGGAGCACGGTTTGACCGTGAAAGCCGATTAATGCAATGGTTTGCGTTGAAATGTGGTTTTTTGAAAGGAATTGAGAAATAGCATGGGCGTGACCTTCGCTCAGCGCTTTTTCCGCTTTTGCAAAGATGTCTGGCTCTGTGTCTGCAAAGTTCCACTCCTGAGCCGCTGCCATTGCCTCGTGAATCAGCAGGTTGGTTTCAGGGGGATAACTTGCAAGCGTGTAAGGACCAAATTCATCGATTGTGTTGCCGTCCGTTTTAAGCATGGCGATATCTATATTGCCGTCCATGACTGTTCCGGTCATGAGGCCAATACACCATTGTGACGCCATTTATTCCCCCACCTGAAAATCGAAGTAAACTTGAAACTGGAAAGTGTGTTGCGAGATCAGAGCTGGCCTGTTCTTGCTGGTGTTCTTCTTATCGTGTTCGGGAGTTGGTTACAAATGCAGTGTGTGCGGAAACTGGTCAGGACTGGTGATGAGGGAGGGGGCTGCTGAGTTTTAAAATTCACAGTGCATATCAATGCAACTGATGATTTGTCTGATGAAAATGTTTTTGAAAGTCGGAAATCCGCAGTGAACTGGATTGACCGGTTGGTGTGTGCCTGTTTTGAGCGTGTAATTGTGGTATTTTTACAATGTAAAAAATACTATTATAAATATTACTTATATAACTCAATTTTATTTGATGCACCTCAATGCCTTGGGAACTGCCTCTGCCTAGTTGGAATGCATGTAGATAATGCGCAGTACAACTGGAGGTGGATATGAACGTTAACTGGGTGATGGGCCTGATGGCCTCTGTGGCAATTATGGTGCCAGCTGGACAGGCTTTTGCTGCGGACTTACCAACGCCGCAGGAAGAAGTTTTTGCAGCGGCAGCTTCTGAGAAAAGCCCATGGCAGATTCGCGTGCGCGCGCTTGGTGTGGTGACCGAAGATAAAGGTTATATCAATGAGATCAGCGGTTCCGGTTTGTCTTATTCAGACACCGTGATTCCTGAGTTGGATATCACGTATTTCTTCACTGATAACATCGCTGCAGAGCTGATTCTAGGTACCACTTTCGCCAAGATTCATGGGGAAGATAAGGCTTCTAACCTCGGTACTATAGGTGAGGCATGGATTTTACCTCCAACACTTACGCTGCAATATCACTTCACCAATTTTGGTAAGTTTAAGCCGTATATTGGTGCTGGTGTGAACTATACGATTTTCTATAATCAGAAGGGCAAGGGCGCTATTAAAGATGTTGATATCGACAATACCTTTGGTGCTGCCCTTCAGGTTGGCTTTGATTACATGATTGACGACCATTGGGGTGTCAATCTGGATGTGAAGAAGTTGTTCCTGGAGCCGGACTACACTGCTACGACCGTCGTGGGCAGTAACAAGGTAAAAGGTACTGCTGAACTCAATCCATGGCTGATTGGTGCTGGTGTTACCTATCGCTTCTAATCTGAAGTCAATATGATTTTAAAAGCCGGGGCGCTCAGGTGCTCCGGTTTTTTTGTGTCTGAGTTCTGGAGCATGGTTTCGTCTCTGGTCTTTTGTTAGGTCAAATGGCTAGGTTGCCGATTAGGTAAAGTGGAAATAACTTTCTTTAACGAAGTTAAATTGACTGGAGCGGGGCATGAGTGGGGCGCGGAAGAGTTTTGCTGCGGTGGATTGTGCGGTGGCTCAAGCCATAGAGCAGATGGGGGACCCGTGGATTCTGCTTATTCTGCGTTGTCAGTTTCAGGGTATCAAACGGTTTGATGATTTTCAGGGGCATCTGCAAATTTCTACAAGTGTACTGACTGACAGACTACGGCGTCTTGTGGAGGCAGGTATGTTGCGGAAAGAACAAGATGCGCGGGATAAGCGGGGCACTGTTTATCTGCTGACAGAAAAAGGTCTGGATTTTTATCCGGTGATGATTGCGCTGCACCAGTGGAGCGAGCGTTGGGAGGCGCGTGAGGATGGTCCGCGCCTTGAGTTGCTGGATAAGAAATCCGGCGAACCTGTCAGAGATGTGCGTGTGCTTTCGCAAGATTACCGAGAACTTGGTGCCCGGGACGTATTGGCGCTGGTTGATGATCGCAGTGGGGCGATGATGCTGGACATCAAAGAACGATTGCGAAGACGCAAAGGCAATGCCGTCTGAGTGGATAGGGACAGATGGCTGATGCGTGCAACTGGGAATTTGTGCCCCCTGAAAAGCTTAGTGGCTTTTTAGGGGGCTGTATCGGATGTTTAAGGGAGCGTTTTGAGAATGGCATTACCTGAGATTTTGAAGAAGAACCTGCGTCTGCCAGTTGTTGGTAGTCCTTTGTTTATTATAAGCAACCCTGATCTGGTGATTGCTCAGTGCAAGGCGGGCATTGTTGGGTCATTTCCGGCATTGAATGCGCGCCCGAAGGAGCAGCTGGAGGAGTGGCTGATCCAGATTACAGAGGAACTGGCAGCTTATGATGCGGTGAACCCGGATAAACCATCTGCACCTTTTGCGGTGAATCAGATTGTGCACCGTTCTAATGACCGGCTGGAGCATGATGTGGCGCTTTGCGTGAAGTACAAAGTGCCAATCGTGATTACCTCACTTGGTGCTCGGCCAGAAGTGTTTGATGCTGTGCATTCTTATGGCGGTATCGTGCTGCATGACATCATCAATGACAAGTTCGCCCGCAAAGCCATTGAAAAAGGGGCTGACGGGCTGATTGCGGTTGCTGCCGGGGCAGGTGGTCATGCAGGAACGACCTCTCCCTTTGCGTTGGTACAGGAAGTTCGTGAGTGGTTTGATGGTCCGCTTTTGCTTTCCGGCAGTATCGCAACGGGGCAAGCTGTTCTGGCTGCGCAGGCGATGGGGGCTGATATGGCTTATATCGGTTCTGCTTTTATTGCGACGGAAGAGGCGAATGCGGAGCAGGCTTATAAGCAAATGATCGTGGACAGCGGCGCTGATGATATTGTGTACTCCAATCTGTTCACCGGCGTGCACGGAAACTATCTCAAACCTTCCATTGAAAAGGCCGGTATGGACCCGAATAATTTGCCGGAGGGTGATTTAAAGACGATGGACTTTAACAGTGGCGAGGCCTCCAAGCCGAAAAGCTGGAAAGAGATCTGGGGCTGTGGTCAGGGTATCGGAGCCGTTAAGTCCATCGGTAGTGCTGGTGAGCTGGTTGCGCGGCTTTCAGGTGAATATGAGGAAGCGCGTGTGCGGGTTTTAAACCAAGCGCCTGCTATGGAGCCAGCTGAGTAGTTTGCTCCCTGGCCTGCTTGCTGAAGGCAGGTTAAAGCAACATCAAAAGAGTGTTTAAGTGGTTGCCGGCTTTGGGTCGGCAGCCTTTTCTTTCACATAGTGCGTGGTTTTTCGTCCTTAAAGTTGTCCCGCCATGAATAGGCGTGTGTGGGACTAACAAGAATAAAGGAAGAATTATGCGTATCAGTTGGTGTCTTGGCCTTCTGCTGGCCAGTGCGTTTATGGTTGTGTCAGAGAGTAATGCTGAGCAGGTTCCGCGTCCAATGACCGATTATTGCAACCGTGCAAATGCGCTTTATGCGGATGGGAGCAATGAAAACGGGCCTTTTCCCATGTTGAAGTGTACTCAGAACAGCCTGACCTATCAGCGCAGCCCTATGGCTTTTCCGCTGCCGATCGTGACCAATGGCAGATTCTCCAAGAGCAACGCGAATGCGGCGTGTGGCAGTGCGAATGAGCACGGTGCGGATGCGATTGTGGAGAATGTTCAGTCGCTTTGTAATCTTGAGCTTTGGCCTGGGTCGTGTACCTCTTGTAATACACGATAGGTATGTCAGGGGTGGTATTGGTTACGATAGTACTTTGTAATCAATACTACTTATCATGTTGAGTTAATCTCCGGATTTAATTGATAGTAATCAATGTTACGTTTTTCAGGAGACGGTGACACAGGTTAGTCACTTATGAGAAACTCTGTTGCATAAAACTAGTGTTAGTCTAGCGGAATATTGCTAGAATTGGGTGACTTGTGAAAGTTTAATTCCAAACGCACTTAAGCAAAATAAAAACAGGATTGGCTTAGGTCATATGCAACGAGAGCATTGGGGAAGCCGGGTTGGCTTCATCCTTGCCGCAGCAGGGTCTGCGGTGGGACTTGGTAATATCTGGAAGTTTCCATATTTGGTCGGCGCTGAAGGCGGGGGCGCGTTTCTTATTGTTTATATCGCATTTCTGATTGCGATTGGTCTTTGTGTGATGATTGCGGAAATCTCGCTGGGCCGACAAGCGCAGGCGAACCCTTTCAGAGCTTTCAAGCGTGTTGGTGGTACTGGCTGGTCTGTCTTTGGATTCCTGGCGGTTTTAACAGCATTTCTCATCCTTTCATTTTACTCAGTGGTGGGTGGCTGGACCATCGCGTATGTGGTCAAGACGATAACCGGCGGGTTTGCCGGCTATTCCGGTGCGGAGTTTGAAAGCCACTTTGGTGCACTGGTTTCAAATGCGATTGAACCAATTGTGTATCATGCCGCCTTTATGGCGCTGGGTGTTGTTATCGTCATAAACGGGATCTCCGGCGGTATCGAAAAGGCATCTAAGATTATGATGCCATTGCTCTTTATTTTGCTGGCTCTTCTTGTTGTGCGTTCATTGACGCTTGAAGGGGCAATGGCTGGTGTGGAGTACTTTTTGCTGCCCGACTGGTCTCATCTTGATGCTAATATGGTGGCTGCTGCGCTTGGACAGGCGTTCTTTACCCTTTCTTTGGGCATGGGTGCGCTGATCACTTATGGGTCCTACCTTGGTAAGAAAGAAAGCGTTCCTAATGCGGCCCTTTGGGTTGTGGGACTTGATCTGCTCGTGGCTGTTCTGGCTGGCTTCCTTATTCTGCCAGCAGTGTTTGCATTTAATATGGACCCGGGTGCAGGGCCGGGACTGACCTTTATTACGCTTCCGGCTATTTTTGCTGAGCTGCCATTCGGTCAGTTTATTCAGCTTTGCTTCTTCCTGCTGCTGTTTGTTGCTGCGATCACTTCAGCAATCTCCCTGTTGCAGGTTGTGGTTGCCTTTATCTGCGAGGAGTTCAAGGTCAGCCGTCAGGTGACAACGATCTGGGTTGCCTTTGTGATCTTCCTGGTTGGTGTTCCAAGTTCTCTGGCACTGGGCGTTTGGGGTGATGTCACGCTCTTTGAGCTGAATATCTTCGACTTCCTCGGGTATATTACCGACAACTACTTCCTGCCACTTGGTGCAATTGCCACTTGTCTGGTTGCTGGCTGGGTGGGCTTTGAGAAGTTTGCAGCTGACATAACCAATCAGGGTGAGCGTCCCTTCGTCTACCTGACTGTCTGGAAGTGGATGTGCCGTGTGGTTGCGCCAGCAGCGATTGCGTGGGTGATGATCCATTCCATTTTCTTCTCCTAAAGCAGTTCGCGTTTAAACTGAAACACTTGATCTGCTTTAGCTTTTGTTTTTGCGTATCTTTATCTGAAAACCGGTGTCCACTTTTCAGAGATACGCTTTAGGACTTCAATCAAATATGAGAAAAAGGCCAGCAAGTGTGCTGGCCTTTTTTTTAATCATGACTGCAAGAGTTGTTTGATGAACTTAATCTGGGCTGAAAGTAAGTGTTTTATGCAGTCACTCAGCGGCTGTGGTTCGCTGGTATTTGTCCTGATGAGGAAGCTGTTATGCTGAAGCAACTGAAACGCTACTGGGTGCAATCTATGAATGCCAGATTGCCAAGAGAGCTGGCATGTCTTGACGAAGACAAACAGGCCCGATACCGCCGTGTAAGGGAACGCTGGCCTCAACCATAAGGCGGCTGGGTGAAAGAAGTAAGAGCAAAAGGGCACCGTTTGCGCGGTGCTTTTTTTGTGTCTGAAATGTGGTGCATAGTACACTCACTGCCGCTTCCTATGAAAAAGATGTGGGCCTCGGAGCGGGACAGGAAATTGCGTTTTCGTATCTTTGTCAGGCAGAGATTTAGCGAGTAATTCTAACTAATATATAATAATAGCAATTATCTGCTTATAATACTTCATATATGAGTATATTTAGCTATATTTTGAACTCTCTTCAGAGTTGTTATCTGCCTGTGCAGCTCGTTTACATGTATATGTAAAATTGCTTGTGACAAATTGTCATGTCAACAAGGCTAAAAATTTCGTCAAAAGAGCGTCGACTACTAATTCATTTCAAGCTTTTGCGCTTGATTGAAACAAACCATCACATGTTGATTGGCAATAATAAGAATGAAACGTGAGCAATGGGCAAGCCGCTTCGGCTTCATTATGGCTGCTGCTGGTTCAGCAGTTGGTCTGGGTAATATCTGGAAATTCCCATATCTGGCAGGGACGCAGGGCGGCGGTGCCTTTCTTGCGGTCTACCTGATTATTATGGCGACGATCGGTGTTGCGCTCATCATGGCGGAGATCGGTCTGGGTCGTGCGGCAAAGCGGAATCCGGTTGGCGCATTCAGTATTCTTGGCGGCAAGAAGTGGATGGTAACCGGCATCATTGGCGTGACCACCAGCTTTATGATTCTGGCGTTTTACTCTGTTGTTGGCGGCTGGACCGTTGCCTATATTGTGAAGAGCATCTTCGGCACATTGCATGTGAATGAGCCTGATCTGCTTCCGGGGCAGTTTAATGATCTTGTGACCTCTGTTGGTGAACCGATTTTCTACCACGGTGTGTTCATGGCGATGACCGCAGGTATTGTGCTTGCTGGCGTTGCAGATGGTATTGAGCGCTCTGTTAAAGTGCTGATGCCACTGCTGTTTGCACTTTTGCTGATTTTGGTTGTGCGCAGTGTAACGCTGGATGGTGCGTGGGAAGGGATCACGTTCTTCCTGATGCCGGACTGGTCTCAGGTGAATGGTCCGATGATCAGTGCTGCTCTTGGGCAGGCATTCTTCAGCCTGTCGCTGGGTATGGGTGCTATGATCACTTATGGTTCCTACCTTGATAAGGGCGCGAATATTCCAAATGCGTCTTACTGGGTTGTGTTTCTTGCTGCGATGGTTGCGGTGCTTGGTGGCCTGCTGGTTCTTCCTGCCGTGTTCGCCTTTGGTATGGACCCGGCTGCGGGGCCGGGCCTGACCTTCATCACTCTTCCAGCTGTGTTTGGTGAAATGTTTGGCGGTTATATCTTCCAGATCATCTTCTTCGTGATGCTTCTGATTGCTGCGCTGACCTCTTCTATCTCGCTTCTGGCAATTCCGGTTGCATACTTTGCTGAGGAGTTTGGTATTCGCCGCAGTGTGTCCACGACCCTGGTTGGTCTGGTGATCTTTGCGATGGGCGTTCCATGTTCTCTGGCGATGGGTGTTTGGGGTGACATCAAGTTCTTCGACATGAACATCTTTGATGTCACAGCCTATGCAGTTGATAACTACACCTTGCCAATTGGCGGTATCCTGACCTCTCTGTTTGCCGGTTGGGTTATTCTTGAAAGACTTGGGTCTGAGCTGACCAATGAGGGCAAGTTGCGGTTTAGCGCGATGCCTGCCTTCACCTGGCTGATGCGCATTGTGGCTCCTGCAGCTGTCTTGTGGGTTATGGTTTCCAACCTGCTTGGGTAAAGCGCTCACAGGCTTTGAAAAATGAAAACACCCCGCTCAGAAATGGGCGGGGTGTTTTGTTTTATCTGCGTTCTTCCGGTTCCTACTTCCTTACACGGAGTGGCTGTCAAAGGTCAGCCCCGGTTCTAAGACATATCTGCCATTCTTGCGCTTTTTGCCTGCCAGCGCCAGATACAGGGTGCCCATATCGCCCATTTCTCTAACGGCGAACATGAAGGGATCATCCGGAGTGCCTGCACCTGTGGGATCAGGTGTGTGCCCGGTGGCTAGTCCGACCAGGGCTGAGCCCCAGGCTTTCAGGGTTTCTTTGTTACTTGCTATTTTATGTACCCATTCCTCAATAGTTTCCGGCAGGTTGAAACCGTTTGTAATCAATGAGAACCAGTCAACTGCCGGGACATGACCCATTCCGGGGACTGTGCCGCCAAACCCGATTGCGGGGAAAAGAAGCGGGTTCCACTTTTCAAAGCCTACAGCAAGCTCCTCTGGCTTAGCTGGCTCAGTTGTACCGCTTGCAGACGTGCCATCGCTTGCAGACGTGCCGCCACTTGCAGAAGTGCTGCCGCTTGCAGACGTGTCGCCGCTTGCTGGGGTGCTGCCGGTTGTTGGCGGGGCAGGGGAGGCGTCCGGTTTTGTTGTCTTGTCATCTACCGATGTGCTTGCAGGTGTCGACACTGCGGGTTTTGCCGGGGACGAGGTCTTCGGGTCGGTAGATTTTTTGTCGGACTTGTCTGGTTTGCCTGTGTCGCCAGTGCGAATGCTATGCAGGGCATCCTTCAGACAGGTGTTTAAATCTGCATTGATGGTCTGGATCTGCTTGCGCAGCTGATTAACCGGGTCCTGCAACCAGTCCTGATTAAGTCTGTATTCTTCCGGGTTTTTCCCGAGTGGGATCAGCAATCCGACAAGGAGGCCGAACTCCAGTGTGGCCGGATCAAGGTCCTTTGCTTTTATTGTTTTTTTCACGCCAAAATCCTCAGTTCTTTCGCGTTGTGCGCCATGTGAGGAATGACGGAGTGCGCAGGCAGACGTGAAAAGCGCTGGCGGGCAACTGAGCGGGATGGTTAAAGAAGGAGTAATCTGCACTCCTTGTGCTGTGAGGGCAGGAAGCGATCAGAGTTGCACTGGAACAGCTTTAATCGAACTTAACGGGTTTGGTTAGGAGACCGCTCACCTCAAACCAAACCGGGGCACCCTATTCTATTACATTTAGTTAGATTAACTCACCCGCAAATTTGGCTGGCGGTCAGGAATATTTTGGAACAAGAGGTCTCACATGAGCTTACAGAACCCTAATGCTGGTGAAGATGTTAATGCACTAAACGGGATCATAAGCACGTATGCTGCTGAGATTGCGGGCAATTCTATTTTGCAAAAAGAGCTGAGCCGGTTGCGGGAGTGCCTCGTGCACCGGGGAGAGCATACCAGATCGGAGCGGCTTAAGGTTTTTGAGCATATCCTTTCCGAAATTCGGGAAAGCTCTGATGACCATCTGCGTATGAGTGAGGAAAGCCCACAGCTGGACTTTCATGAAAATGAAAGCAATCAGCATCTTGCCGATCAGGAAACCTTTTTGCAGGCTTTGAGCGGTTTTGGCGTGCGTTACCTGAACTGACACATACCCTCAAGGTATTGCTTCATCTCCCAGTAAATGAATGCCGGGCTTTACAGGGCACTTTCTGTCTGCGGCCAGCTTGAGGCTATTGCACCAGCTGCGTTGTAGCTTTGGCGTGGGCTTAGTGCTTATGTTGCCCCGGCACTTTAAAACTCGCTAATCCTATGGGTTTGTGGAGGAATATGGTTTCCTTGCATTGACACCTTGTCTCATACATCGCATGGTCATCTTGAGGCGTCAGAACCTCATGTACGAGCGGTCACCGCAACCGTTAATCCGCGGTTTTTTTGTGTCTGGAGTTAGGTCTCCAGTCGCAAACTCTCGCTTATGGGCGGGAGGGCGGTGAATACAATACCCTTTGCGGGGGAATAAACCCGCCTGCCTCGTACAGGTTCTGAACCTCCCGCTCACCAGTGGGCCGTCAGAAGCCTTCTGTTGAGTGGTGTTCTAACTACTTACGAGGGTTTTTAGATGACTGATACTGGTAAAGAGAAGTGTGCCCATATGTCCCTTCGCAATGAAGTGGATCAACTCCGGCTCTCCAGCGACCACCTCAAAAATCTGATTTATTCCATGAGTGTGATTCTGAGTGAGCGTATGGAGCGCACACAGGAATATGAAGCGTTGCTGACGCTGTTTGATACTGTGCGCAATCACATTGAAGATGTGCAGGGAAGTAGCGAGAAGATTTCCGAGCTGCTTGAACCTTGTGCGCTGGAAATCTCCAAAGACTAAAAATACGGAATGAAGGGGCTTTGCCTCTGATAGAATATTCTGGCTTGGGAAGCGTGATGCTTCTCAGGCTTTTTTTATAGTTAGTTAATCAGATTTTGCTGTCGTTGGTGGAGATGTAAAAAATTGGACGGCAACTGCTTGTTACTGACTTTAAGGGTCCGCAGCAGGAATTGGATGTTATCCATTTAAAGTTGATTAATCTCGAATTTGCAGCCCATGATGAGCTAAGTAGAACTCTAAGCCAAACATACAAAGGTATTGCTCTGAAGCAAGTGCTCTTTGATTATGGTTGATGAAAAAAAGACCTTCGGAGATAACGCGTGAAGCCTCACCAGTTAGAGCAAAAGAAGTTTAATATTCGGGCTCCTGAAGCTCGCGATATTGGGGCATGGCGAATACGACTTAGCAAGGCAAATCGGTTGGGAGCCGATCGGCACTGCTTATTGCGTGTTACTCATGCTGGAAGATCAGGCTACTTTATCGGGCTCGGCCATGAGCTAGGAGATGAAGTGGTTCAAATGGACTATGATGTTAGGGAACATCTTGGAGTTGGATCTATAGGAAGTTCTTCAGTACTAAAGATTGAACTAATAAAAGGCTGGCGAAGAGTCTTCTGGTATGCTTGTCATCGAGATCCTTATGTTTATGTGCCTGCATATATCGGTCTACTTTCCCTCACTTTAGGCATGGTGGGAACATTAATGGGAGTGTTTTCGTTGCTTTATGCATTCAATAGCTAACTGATATCTAGCTCACTCCAACTTACGATGTTCTTTCTAGGGTCAGGCGGGTAACGTTGCAATGTCAAGGCTATTTTGTAAATGATTTGGAGGCTGGGAACAGTGAAAGATTAAAGACATCATGGGTTTCCAACCTAACAAAGTGCTACTTTGATTATAGTTTGTAGGACGCATATAGCGTTGTGAGAGGTACTACCATGTCAGGTAATGATGATGATGAAGTGGGAAAAAGCTTCAATGTATCGAAGGGTAGTACGATTGACACTGAGTTTAGTAAGCGGACTGCTGAAATTGCACATCAATTTGCAAGCATAAATCCGCGCCTGCAAGAAGCTATTGATCGAAGTGCGATATTGGGCACTCAAAATTCCATACGTGAGGCGATGGCGAATAGTGGTGTATCGGCGACACTCGAAGCCACCAAATCATTCACCGATAACTTTGACGCAGTCCAAGAGCATTCATCAGCAGCAGATGAATTGAGAAAGTTGGCTGAACAAGCACGAAGCACAGTGGATCAGCTAAGTGTGGGGAGAGTTTATGATCGCCTTGACACATTGTCAGATGCTGCTGTTGGGAACACTGCATTGGCGAATGCAATCCGAGGTATTGAAAAACAGCAACATACCTTAGACGCGATGACAGCCCCAGAGCCAGTTTTACCGCACATAGACCGTTTGGAAATTCCAGAAAATCCCATTATAGAAACAAATCGCAAGCTTGATCGGATCGAGAAGCAATTTTCTCAAGTGTCAACAATAGCGCATGATTCTGCACAAGTTGCTACGGGTTTACAGGCCTACGCAGCTGATTTTTTGCTGAAGTTTGAGAAAGCGGCGGAAGAAACGAACCAATCAGGTAGTAAGGCGATTAAAGTTGGCTGGCTGGCTTTAGCAATTGCCGTTGTTGTAGGGGCGGGCCAAATATTTGCTCCGATGTTCTTGAAAGATCAAGAGGCGGAAGCGTTGAAACAAACCGTTATTGATCTTAAATCGGAGATATTGGCTTTGCGTGAGGAGCAAAACTCAGCCAATGAACGCATGATTGATGCTCTGGAGAACTCAGATCGTGCAACCGCTGAAATATTGCGTGAAACGCTATCTGCGATAAGTACTCAGAAAGCTATTCTACCTAACAAAGAATAAAGCCTTACGTTTTTCATTGATCATCCCACCAAGACCTCTGGTGCGGCAACACATAAAGCACAAACTGGCTACTTACAGTTCTAGCTAAAAATACTCTGAGCCTATCACCTTACCGATTGCAGATTTCAACTAGAAATGAGGTGATGCGTTTGCGAAGAACAATGGTATCGCAAACGACTGTACTATTGGATCTAATCATAAGTAGCCTTCCACCGAAATATATCTTTAATAAGCTATTGTAGGCTTACAACGTCTTACACCTCTCTTACAGCTTCTGCCTCTACAGACCTCACAGAATGCCTAGCGTCTGATGGCTAGTGACGGCATTCACAGCTTTTCCAGTACTAAGTTGAAAGGGAATTTGGAGGGGGTCGGAGGGGCGAAATCCTGCTTACCAAAACGCCTATTTGCTTACCATATGCTGACAAAAGCCAGAAAAGCAAAAAGCCTCCCGGAGGAAGCTTTGAAATTCTCTTGATAAATCAAGGAGAAGAGTGGTGCCGGCAGCAGGGATCGAACCCGCGACCCCCTGATTACAAGTCAGGTGCTCTACCATCTGAGCTATACCGGCGTCGTCTTCGTTGGAGGGGTATTTACGGGCGCTGGCGGGGTTTGTAAATCCCAAAAATGCAAAATTTTGGAAGAATTCACAGGGGAGAGAATTTTTCGGGTGAATTTGTGCTTGATCTGAGCAATTTGCGGTTTCTTTTCCACACACATGCCGCTCAGGCCATTGATATTGATAGAAAATTTAGTGGTGCGCACGTGTGCGTTGTTTTGTGTTCTTCATTGAGGGCCGAGATATGGGTGCATTCTGATTTGCAATTACTCCTTGTTGTTTGTCGTGTGCGAGAAGTAGGTGAGGCAAGGTGGTCGCGCTAATTTTTCATATAGAGCACGCAGGCCCTGCTAAGGCGTAGATACCTGATATAGACATTGGTTGAGGTCAGGTTCAGGCGAGCTTTCTTCAGGATGATTTGTTACAACTTGGAATTGCTATATGTTTATTTATATTGAATTAGTTGTAATGGCTGATGCAGAGTTTCTTGGTGATGGAGATGATATCTTCAGCGGTGGCCCGTCAGATGACCTGATTTTCGCTGAAGGGGGTAATGATACCGTTTTTGGTGAAGGGGGAGATGACTCAATTTATGGCGGAGATGGCTATGACATTTTGCTTGGCGGCAAAGGTAATGACAGTCTGACTTCTGGAGATGGTGAGCTATAACTGAATCTGGTGTATGGGGGCTTTTGAGAAGGCAGCGTATCAAGTTGAATGTTTGATGACCAAATCAA
>CANMBS010000003.1 GCA_947496145.1 uncultured Pseudovibrio sp. | reverse complement strand
ACGGCTTCTAGCTACCTGGGGTTTTTACACATCGCTGCTGTTAGGATATGGTTTCGAAGTATGTAAACAGGGCCTAGTGTAATGCCGTTGTCTGTTCTGGTGTGGAATTTCTCAGAGACAACTGTTACCGGGGTTCCATCTTCAAGAGTTAGCGAGTCGAATATGTGCCAACGAGTATGACCTGAAATGTCATATGCCCCTCTAAACTGTAAAGAAGCTAACATCCTCATTTTCCCATTGTGGCAAAACAATTCGAGTCTATAATCTCCATCTTGGCGTTGGTATCTAATTTCGGTGACTCCGACGCCATTCTTGTAGCCTTTGATAAAAACTTCTTGCACCATTTGGTTGTCTATTTCGGTGCTGAGAAGGTCCTCTTCAGTTAGGTAATACATCGTGTTTGGCGGGGTGTTTGAGGCCAACTGCAAGAGTTCCGCAGATACATCGACATCTGACAGGTACCGCAGCAGTATTGCGATTATCTTTTGGTCAACAATACGGTCGGCTGTTGTGAAGAGTTGCTCTGACAAGCTTCCAAGGCTTCTTTGATCATAAAATTGATTGACCCCAAGTTTTCCGATCTTCTGAAACCCAACTTCACGCTTAATTGTTGTACCGGACGCAAATCGGCTAACTCCTCCTGCAAATGCAAATGCGCAGGCAGAGCTGCATTCAGATGGCAGGCTCTCGCCAACAATCACCATGCCATCAGAATAGATTTCACTTTTTCGCGCGTTGGAGATGACGGTATTTGCTTTCTGACGGCGAATTGCATACCCTAAACGTATGCCACCAAGCAAATCTCCACCAGGAGAGTTGAGGTGTATGTTTAGCCCACTTTTGTCCAGCAGGTCATTGTCTGCAAGAAATTTGATAAATCTGGAATGGGTGTCAGGGTTGATTGTGCCGTCAGCCGCTATCCATGTACATGTAGTACAGTTTCCGCCGGTTGCGGCAATGTAAAACTCCATCGCCTTCACTGAAGGAGCTACTTCTGTGATGAGTAGCATAAGCGTATATAAAATTGAAAGAATCGGCCATCGCATGCAAAAGTATTGCTTTGATCGTCAAGTTTTTCCACGATGCCAGCTGCGCTTGTTACACCAAGATTTATCCCTTCATTCGACAGAAAGTTGTGGTAAGCGACAACTCTTAATTCTTGATAGAGCCTGCTGAAGGTCGGCAAACGGCCCGACACATCTCAAAGTAGTCATGCCTATTTCCAATTACCGTGCAGCAGCGATGACCGCTTCGTCCGCATTTTGCCTCAATTACCAGCGCTTTACTACTTTTTCGGTCGTCGCTTTCTGGCGAGGCGGTTGATCTTTGTTTTGATGATCTGCGGTTCTATATTGTTCGGCTCGAAGCGTTTTCCGTACCAGTCGATCACATCTTCATGTTCCTCATGGTCTGGATCAGCCATTGCCTCCAGAAATGCTTCGAAACCCGGTGTTCCTCCCACGTCTTCTGGCGGTGTGCGATGTTTGCCGTCGAGGAAGACAGGCAAGCGTGCACCCGAGGTCATGTCAAACACATCTAACACCTCTATGTGGTGTTCCCAATTGTCGCCCATGTCGTAGGTGTAAAAGAACTCAGTGATGTCGTCGCCGACCAACTTGGCCAGACGCGTTGTCGTGGCATTGTAGATCTTTTCAATTGCAAACTCGTCATCAAACGGAAGACCGTAACACCGACCTGCCACATCAAATTCCCAGAGATGGGCGTCGAACCATAAGAAGGCTGCCTGAATAGTTTCATGCAAGCCTTTTAAGGTCATCGATAGTGGAACCTCGACTTCTCGCCAAGGAGCTGGATCGAGGTCAAGAAGCGTGATCCTTATCCGCGCTGCATCGGGAGTAGTGGTGTTCATCGAAAGGTTCCTTTGGCGGTTCGGGATTCGCATTGATATCTGACTGAGTGATTAGAACCGGTACACTGATATTTTCAAGGTTTTTGTCTAAAAATCAGAGGACAAACCTCAAACCCCCAAAAAACGCAGGTTTCCCCTAAACAACGCAAACCAGCGCAATAAAAAACGCACCCTGTCGCCAGAGTGCGTTTTCCTAATATTATCAGTCTATTAGATCTACCCGGCAACCTTTTGTGCCAGAGGCTCAAACAACGGGTTCACCGTATGGAAAACGTAGTCCAGAGGCGTCACCGTCACCATTTGTGCCCCCTCAGCGCGTAACTTATCCGCGCACTCAGGTACCTTGCCAGCAGGGCAGTGGAGCAGCAAAGACGAGCCTTCGATGCCGAACGGAGCCACACAACCAAGCTCTGCAACCTTCTCCAAAACATCCGCAGGATTGGCAACAACCGTGCGCATCTCTTTGAAATTGTGAGCGTTATCCTGCGCGGTGATGCGGTCCAGCATCAAACGAGCAGCTTGCAGGGCGTTTTCATCCCAGTTGGCAGTAGTAGACGCCACCAGATGGGCCTGAGATCTGGCAATCACACCATCCTCAGGGATCTTCAGGTTGTTGGCCTTCAGCGTTGATCCCGTAGAGGTAATATCAACAACCAGCTCCGCAGAACCCGCCGCAGGCGCCCCTTCAGTTGCACCAGCACTCTCAACAATCCGATAATCCGCAATGCCATGTGCCGCAAAGAACTGCCGTGTGTGGTTCACATACTTGGTTGCAATGCGCAGACGGCGACCATGCCGCGCCCGAAAATCTGAAGCAACATCAGCAAGATCGGCCATAGTGGACACATCAATCCAGGCCGTTGGAACCGCAATCACAACATCCGCATGACCAAAACCAAGCGGTGCGATAATGTGCGTTTTTTCCTCTGGACGATCGATGTTCTCGTTGACCAGATCGGTTCCAGTAATGCCGAAATGAACCGTACCAGCGGCAATCTCACGGGCAATCTCAGAGGCAGAAAGGAAAGCGATTTCAACACCATCCACGCCCTTTAAGGTACCGCGATAATTGCGGTCTCCACCCGGACGTTTCACTTTCAATCCAGCCCGTGCAAAAAACGCATGGGTCATTTCCTGAAGCCGACCTTTAGAGGGAATAGCAAGAATAAGGTTGCTCATCAGTTTGCTCCCTCAAATGCACGGTCCAGCCAGATTGTAAAGCCAACAGCAGGCACAGTGCTCGGTGCACCAAGGCGTTCCACCAGCTTATTGTAACGTCCGCCACCAATCACCTGCCCAAGATGCGCGCTGGATTCATGATGAATTTCAAAGACAAAGTCGGTGTAGTAATCGAGGCGGCGACCGAAATCACCGGAGTATTCCAGCTTGGTGATATCAATGCCACGCTCTGCCATAAGCTCGGTACGCTTTGCCAGACGCTGGATAGAAGCATCCAGATCAAGGCCGGTTTCCTTGGCAAATCCATGCAATGTCTCAACCGCTTTTGCGGGAGGAGGGCCGGATACATTCAGATACTCGGTCAAGCGAGCAATAACATCCTTATCAATGCCCGAACCCGCAGAAAGAGCTGCCTGCTCCATGAAACGCTCTGCAATCTCATGGGCCGTACGTCCGCCAACAGCAGAAATCCCCGCAAGAGACAAAACGTCCTCAACCACTGCAACCGCCGCTTCCGGGTCACGTCCTTCAAGCGCAGCAAGAAAACCCAGCTTCGCATCCGGTTTGGCATCAGACCCACCCATACGGTTGATAACCTGATCCAGACGATCGCGCTCGCCAAACACATCCCGCAAACGACGCTGCCATACCTTTGGAATTTCAAGCGCTTGCAGCACAGCCGTAAACAGGCCCTCATCGCCAACGCGAATGCGTGGGGAGGACAGACCAAGGCTGGACAGGGCGTCTAGTGCCAACGCCAGCATATCGGCATCTGCTTGTTCCTGGTCCAGGCGGCCAATGGATTCAACACCGGCCTGCATGGTTTCACCCAGTTGCCCGGGTCGATGTCGGAACACTTGTCCAACATAGGAGAACGCCGCAGTGCGTCCCGCTTCACCTGTTTCCAGATAATGTCGGGCAATCGGAATGGTAAAGTCAGGACGAAGGCAAAGCTCCTGTCCATCCTCGCCTGTGGTCAGGAAAAGGCGTTTGCGCAGATCTTCACCAGCCAGATCCAGAAAGGTATCAGCTGGATGTAAGATCGGCGGAGTAGCCTCTTCATAACCGGCATCCCGAAAAAGCTGGCTCAGGGCCAGACTGCGGTTATCCCCCAATGTCATCCTAGTTATTCTCGCGATCTTCTTCCTGAGCGCTCAGCAGCTTTTTCACTTCTGCAACCAACTCATCCCGCTTCACAGCAAACTGCGCAGGACGACTTTCACGCCAGGTCTTATTATCCTCGATCTCTGCAGAAAGGCGTTTACCTTCAATGAGATCCTTAATTTGCACTTCACCTTGTTCCCGCTCCTGAGAGCCCTGAATAATGGCACAAGGAGAGTTGCGCTTATCCGCATACTGCAACTGCTTGCCAAACTGCTTTGGATTACCCTGATACATTTCAGCCCGAATACCAGCAGTGCGCAGCTCCTGAACCATCGCCTGATAATGTGCAATGGAATCAATGTCTTTGTCCATAACGCAGACAACAACCGGGCCAGCAATCTCTTCCTGCCCCAGTTTGCCAAGCGTGGTCAAAGCTGCCATCAGACGGGATACACCAACGGAAAACCCGGTAGAAGGCACAGGCTGACTCATAAAGCGGGATACAAGCCCGTCATAACGGCCACCACCGCCAACAGAACCAAAGCGAACCGGACGACCTTTTTCGTCTTTCACTTCAAAGGTCAGTTCGGCTTCATAAACAGGCCCGGTGTAGTACTCCAGACCACGCACAACAGACGGATCAATCAGCACTCGCCCATCGGTGTAGCCTGCCGCATCAAACAGCTTACCCATGGTCGCCAGCTCTTCAACGCCTTCAGCGCCAGTTTTGCTGTCTGCAATCAAACCGCGAAGGTTTTCAATGGTCTGGTCAGTTGTCTCACCACCGGCTTCAACAAACGCCAGCACCTTGTCCGCTTCGGCATCCCCAAGGCCAGCACCTTTCGTGAAGTCGCCAGACGCATCCTTACGGCCTTCGCCCAGCAGCAGCTTAACGCCTTCTACCCCCAGCCGGTCCAACTTATCCACGGCACGCAAAACGGTCAGACGGGTCTCTGCGTGCTCGTCACCAGCAAGGCCGATCACTTCCATCACGCCATCAAGAACTTTGCGGTTATTCACGCGGATCACATAGTCACCACGAGAGATACCGAGGCGTTCCATGGTGTCGGAGGCCATCATGCAGATTTCAGCATCAGCGGAGACGGAAGGTGCACCAATGGTATCGGCATCAAACTGCATGAACTGGCGGAAACGGCCAGGCCCCGGCTTCTCGTTACGGAACACATAACCAGCACGATAGCTGCGGTAAGGCTTTGGAAGGCTTTCGAAATTTTCAGCCACATGACGGGCGAGGGGCGCGGTCAGATCATACCGCAGGCTCATCCATTGCTCGTCATCATCTTGAAGCGAAAACACACCAGCGTTCGGACGGTCCTGATCTGGTAGGAACTTGCCTAGCGCATCAGTGTACTCGAACATTGGGGTTTCGACTGGCTCAAAGCCGTAAAGCTCATAGGTCTGCTTGATGACCGAGATCATCTGCTCCATCGCCAACAGCTCTGCCGGACCACGATCTACGAAACCGCGCGGTAAGCGAGCTTTGAGTTTGGCACTTTTCTTCTTTGCCATGAGGCCGTCTCATCCATGAAATAAAGAGTGTTGCATAAGTTTTCTCTCAGACCCCATCAAATTGAAGGTCCTCAGAGAAACATGCTGTTGTCAGTCTCCTAGCCCATTGAGAGGGGGAGGGCAAGGCGCGAAGCTGCCGCAATCCGGCGCAAAATTCCCAATCGATACTTGCAATAGTATCAAGAGCGGCTAAGGTCGCCTCGATATGAGATGGATCGACCCTACGATCATATAGTCGGATCTGAGCACTGGAGAATCCATGGTATCCAACACCAGCATTGAGCCGCTTGAAAACGACCAATTAATTTTCCAGAAAACAGCCCCAGCTGAGCTCACAGTTGTGCTGCCAACGTACAACGAGAGCGAAAACGTTCCTCTTGTTGTTGAACTGCTGGACAAGGCGCTCGCTGGTGTTGTGTGGGAAGTCATTGTTGTTGATGATAATTCTCCGGATGGTACGTCTCAGGTCACAGCTGATATCGCTCAAAATGATCCACGTGTCCGCATTATCCAGCGCATTGGGCGTCGTGGTTTGTCAGGTGCTTGTATTGAAGGCATGCTAGCCTCCAGCGCCAGATATGTTGCAGTAATGGATGCAGATTTGCAGCATGATGAAAGCTTGCTGCCCAAAATGCTCGACGCTCTTCGCTCTCAGCACTATGATATTTGCGTTGCCTCCCGGCATGTGGAAGGTGGGGATGTTGGGACTGGTTTATCCTCAGTTCGTGCCTGGGGGTCAAATCTTGCGAATAATCTTGCACGCAAGTTTCTCAAGGTTGAACTCTCAGATCCAATGAGTGGTTTCTTCATGTTGCGCCGTGATAAATTTGTTGAACTGGCTCCAAATTTATCCTCACAGGGCTTCAAAATCATGCTGGATATTGTCGCCAGCGGTAAGGGTGCTTTGCGGATCAAGGAACTTCCTTTCGTCTTCCGTGAACGCCAGCATGGTGAGAGTAAGCTTGATACCCTGGTCACCATGGACTACCTCGGCCTGCTGGTCTCGAAGGTGTTTAATGATGTTATCTCTGTACGTTTCCTCATGTATTCCATGGTGGGCGGGACTGGTGTTGTCGTTCACCTGATTGCACTGAAATTTCTGCTGATCTTATTTGCACTGCCATTTGGCGTCGCCCAGCTTTTTGCAACGTTTGTGGCAATGACCTCTAACTTCTTCCTCAACAACAGGCTTACCTATCGAGATCGCCGTTTAAAAGGGGCAGCCTGGATCAGGGGCTTGTTTACTTTCTACGTAATTTGCAGCTTCGGTATCCTCGCTAACGTTGGTGTGGCAGAGTTAATCTACACGAACAAGCCTGTCTGGTGGTTCGCAGGTGCTGCTGGTGCCATCATGGGAGCCGTATGGAACTATGTTGTGTCCAACGCTCTGACATGGCGCAAAGGCTAACATTCGCCTCCAGCAACTGCTTTAGGCTTGTTGGAAGAGGCAACAGCAAGGTAGCAACAGGAAAGCCCCTAATGTACGTGCAATCAGCAGAAAAAACGCTGAGTTTCTGGCTGCGTCCGACAAACCTTATTCTGATTGTTGCCGTACTTTCTTTGGTGCGTCTGGCAACTGGGATGAACACCAATCTGGTTGAAGACGAAGCCTACTATCGCTTATGGGGCCTCTATCCGGCACTTGGGTACTATGATCACCCGCCAATGGTGGCCTATTGGATCTGGTTGGGCCAGCTTTTGTTTGGCGATACCAATCTTGGTGTTCGTTTCATCAGCATCGCATCAGCAGCAATTGGATCGCTTGTTCTCTGGCGAACTGCGAAAGTACTATACGATGCTCGCGTTGCTGGCTGGACGGTTCTGTTTTTCAACGCAAGCCTCCTCATTGGCGTTGGCTCTTTACTGTCTACACCAGATGCCCCCTCCGTGTTCTTCTGGGGGCTGGCGCTTTGGGCAATGGCAGAGTTGAGTGCCTCTAAGAATGCAAACTGGTGGCTTCTTACTGGTGTTTTTGCAGGTTTTGGCCTGCTTTCGAAATACTCTGTTCTGTTTCTGGGGGCAGGCATTGTCCTCTGGGTGTTGTGGGTGCCGCAAAATCGCAGGTACTTACTCTCATGGCAGCTATGGTTCGGCGGAGCTTTAGCAATCATGATCTTCTCTCCAGTACTTTACTGGAACGCGCAGCATGAGTGGATATCTTTTGTAAAGCAGTTCGGACGTTCTGTGCCGGACGGGTATTCGATCAAGTATATTGGCGAGTTCATCGGGGCCGTCGCAGGCCTGCTTAATCCTTTGGTTTTTATCATTGCGCTTGTCGGTGGCTGGCGCGTTATCCGCAAGGCGGTGGATCAGGACAATGCTGCAAGCCTGCTGGTGCTCACAGTTCTGCCATTCCTCGTTTATCTTCTCTTTCACTCACTCCATTCAAGGGTGCAGGGCAACTGGCCAGCGCCGATGTATCCAACGCTTGCTTTGTTTGCTGGTGTTGCAGCTGCTTATCCCCCTGCAAAAGTGGGGCGCTGGTTTAAAGCATTAGCACCGACTGCTGTCGGTCTCGGTGTCGTTGTAGCAGCTCTGGTTTATGTGCATGCTTATTCGCCGCTTGTTACTTCGCTGGGACGTAAAGATCCCACACATCAGATGCGAGGGTGGCAACTGGTCGGAGATGAGCTTGCCTGGTTGGCGCAGGCAAATGACATCGATTGGGTTGCCACCACCAGCTATGGCTTGACTGGACAAATGGCAAACGCGCTCAAAGCGACTGATCTAAAGGTCTACGCCATCCCTCAAAGAATGCGTTACGCAATGATTCCCGAAACGCTTCAAAATCCCGGTTCAAATGATATGCTTTATGTTGCTGAGCAGAGACGGGACTACTCACATGCGCTGAAATCTGATTTTGAGAATGTAGAACTGCTGGAGACTATCCCCCGAGAAAATAAGGGATTATTCGGGAAATCTACCATTGAAAATATAGTGGTCTACCGCTTGTCAGAACCGAAACAGCCCCTGAAATCCGACTGATATAGTCGAGATTCCGTTGCGTTAAAATTGCAGGCTTTGTTAAATGTACTCCTGAACCTTTGGGATTGGGAGAACAGCGCGATGAAGCGCATCCTCTTGACGAGTTTAGAATTTGGGCAAAGCTACGGTGTCGACCGGGCGATTTGTGATCTTATCATTGCGGGTCGTTTATCCGCTGTTGGGTGCGTCGTCACGGGTGAGATGTGGTCCAAGGAGTTCTATCAGCTGCGCGACGTTGTTGCGTGGGCTGAACATGAAACCATGGTTGGCCTCACTGTAACCCTCACAAAGCCTGCGGCACCGTTGACTGACTTCGGGCGAACGGTATTCGGAGATTTGTTCCCTGCACCCTGGTGGTACGCGATCCGCAGCCCTATGAAGATGCTCCCTGAAGAAGCGATTGCTGCTGAAATTGCCGCTCAGGTGGATTTGTTTGAGGAAGTATATGCGCGTCCTCCGGCATTTGTGGCTATTCAGGGTAATCTGGCAAAGCATCCAGCCGTTCATTCGGCCCTTATCACTGTTCTCAGCATGATGACGGATCGCGAACCTGCGCTTGTGTTGCCCGCAGGTGTGAGCCGCGCAGGTCACTCTCTTGTGAAAAGGGCTTCCAGAGCTGGTCTGGAGACCATTGTCTCAGGCCCTGATCTGCCGATGGCAGATGAGGATACAGACTTAAGGGACTTCTTCTGGCATGGAATCAACGAGGCGCAGGACAGTGCGATGGTATTGTGCCGTCCATCCTATCCCGAGGAAGTGTCTTTGCCAGCTAAAAAGAAAAATCTGAGACTGAATTTATCTCGCGAAAACCAGCTTAAGTTTCTGATCAGCGAAGAGTTTCCGTTTTTGCTTATGGAGAAAGATATCTTCCTCTTTTAACTACTGCCTGAAACCTCCCTTCGGTGAAAAGGTTGTTCTTGAGTGAACCTGCCTGAGCCTTTTGGTAGCTTCGAGCAGGTTTAGCGTGCTAAAGAACCGGTCCCATTACGTGACACTGGTCACAAAATCGCCGCACCATGGACCTAATTAAAAACATCACTTATATTTATGTGTCATAAACTAAAAACAGAATCTTCTGTGCGTCAGGATCATTCGGCAAGATGACTAAGTTCAAAGAACTCTTACAAAACAGCTTCTCGCTCGCCGGGTTGGCAGAAGAGCACGCTCATGGCCTTTCCGAGATCGCCCAGCCTATGACACTGAAATCCGGGGCAGTTCTCTTTAAGGCTGGTGACCCCGGCAACGGCTGTTATGCAATTATTGAAGGCAGCCTTAAAGTTTCCGTTGTGTCGCTTGATGGCAGTGAGCAGCTCCTTGCAGTTCTGGGGCAGGGAACTCTCGTTGGAGAGATCGCATTGCTTGATGGCAGCGAACGCTCCGCAACCGTAACTGCTTTGAAACCCACTCAACTGGCCTTCATCTCAAAAGCGGCCTTTTATCGCTATGCAGATGAAAACCCAGCCGTTTACCGACATATGCTTCAGATTGTGGCACAGCGCTTGCGCCGTTCAAACGATGCTTTGGCCGCACGCTCCTTTCTGCCGCTTAATGGGCGTGTTGCTCAAACTCTGCTGCAACTCTCCGAAACCTTTGGCAAGCAGGTTGATAGCAACAAGATCCTCGTTCACTACAAAATCTCTCAGGCTGAGATTGCCAATATGGCAGGTGGTGCCCGTGAAAATGTCAGTCGTGTCCTGAATGTCTGGAAGCGTGAAGGTGTTATCAGCCGCCTCTC
The DNA here is from genome assembly GCA_947496145.1 of uncultured Pseudovibrio sp. Lineage (GTDB taxonomy): Bacteria > Pseudomonadota > Alphaproteobacteria > Rhizobiales > Stappiaceae > Pseudovibrio. The sequence goes on along the minus strand of CANMBS010000003.1, from coordinate 244,452 downwards.
TGGGTATTACTGCCTTGAAAAACCAGAGGTTTTACGGGCAGCAGCCGAGCTGTAACATAAATAGCAAACCAAAACAAACATCGGGCAAGTATCTGCCCTGTAAGATTTAAAGCTCAACACACGACCACAAAATCTTAAATAACAACAAGTAGCCTTCAGGCATTGCAGACTGCTTAAAATCAAAAAAACAAGGGCATGGGTCTTGCTGCTCAAGACCTCTGAAAACCGTGATGACCTATCAGCATTTTGACATTCGCCCAGTTGACGAGAGAACACCTGTCCACCCGGACCTGACCCATGCGCAGGTGCGTGCTCTGGTCGTCAGTCACTCCGAAAAACTGCGTCAGAATGATAAACTGGCGACTGTCTATCAGAACAATATGAAATGCGACTGGGAAGATTACGAGGCGCAGGCAGTCCGGTTTTGGTGTGCGGCCTTGATGAAAGACAGAAGCTACACAGGTCGCCCAATCGGTAAATACCGCAGCTCTGCAAAGCAGGTGGGCAGCGAAGATATTGCCAAATGGTTGAATCTGTTTGAAAATGCTATTGATGAATGTATCCCTGAAGCAGCCCGGCTCGACACACGCAAATGTGCAAGCCAGGTTGTTGACTGCTTTCATATGGCGATGATTCCTGCTTGAGGTGTCAGGCGTCTCCGTGCAAAGCAGGAGTAGGAATAGCCTGACGGAGCAACAAAAATGAATGACACAACAAAAACAGCTGAAGAAGAACAGCCTCAGGGTGAGTTGACCACACGCACCATGGCAATGCCAGCGGATACCAATGCTTCTGGCGATATCTTTGGCGGTTGGGTCGTGTCTCAAATGGATATTGCAGCTGGTATTGCTGCAAGCCAATGCACTATGGAGCGCGTGGTCACAGTCGCAATCGACAGTATGACCTTTATCCGCCCCGTTAAAGTGGGTGATGTTTTGTGTGTTTATACGCGCGTGCTCAGGGTTGGCCGCACCTCGGTAGCCCTTGCTATTGAAGCCTGGGCGTTGCGTCACCGTTTTGGCGTGCGCGAGAAAGTGACCAATGCGCAGTTTACCTTCGTTGCGGTTGACGCTAATGGTACGCCTATTGCGATTTCTGACGAGCAGCGTGCAAAGTACCAAAGCGCCTAACAAGCTCAGGGCTAAGATTGGATTAAGTCGTGTCATCAAAAATTTCCGTTGTTTCAGCACGTGAGCGGACGCCGCTTGATCCTTCCATCACGCCTGATCAGATCAACCGGCTGGTTGAAAGCTTTTATGGAAAAATTAGAAAGCATGAGACGCTGGGCCCAATCTTCCTGAAGGAGATGGGGGAAGACTGGAGTGAGCATCTTCATAAGATGAAGCACTTCTGGGCATCGGTTCTGCTCAAAACAGGAACCTACAAAGGTAAACCGGTTCCCGCACACGTCAGAATTGAAGGTATCAACACCGGGCATTTTCATGACTGGATGAATCTTTTTGAAGAAGAGGTCCACGCGATTTTTACGCCTGAGGCAGCTCCCCTGTTACTGGCTACTGCGCAGCGGATTGCTCAAAGCCTGTGGTTTGCCATGCTTGCTGATCCATTTTCTAACCCTCCTGCCAGATTTGGCTGCGCATAAGCTGATATGGCTTAAAGCGTATCTATGAAAAGTGGACACCGGTTTTCAGATAAAGATACGCAAAAACAAAACTAAAGCAGATCAAGCGTTTCAGCTTAAACGCGAACTGCTTTAGGGTTTACTCTCTGTTTTTATCAGTAAGAGTCTAGCTCTTGGGTCTGCTCAGGGGGATTACTTTTTTGTGCGCAGAGCTGTTTCTCTGAAGTGCTTGCGCAGTGCCTCCAGTTCGGCTGGTCTTCTGCGAACCGTATCTGCAAATAAACGCTCATCAACGACCGTGTGGCACCCTTCAGCCCAAAGACGCAGCAGGACTGCAAAGCGATCGGTACGGTCTTCATTTGTCAATGGTGTGTTCGCCTGCCGGGTAGAGTTGGCAAGCAGGCGGTTGCGCAGCCCTTTTTCCAGGATCAGGCAGTCTAAAAGGTAGGCAACAGTAAACTCTTCAGCCAGATGTGCGACAGCCTCCCGCAAAGATTGCGGGACAAATTCACTGACATAAGACTGCCACACAGATTGTGGCTGACTGGCAAGATCAAACATTAAATCCTCCATCGGTTTCCCGAGGAGGACTGGCGCAAAATCCATAGAAACTACCGCTTTGTTGTTACGACTGTTAGAGACCATGCTCTCAATTCGCAACCACATCCCTTGTGGCGGAGACCACCTTGCCCGGTCAGGCAGGTTGGCGAGGGCGCCAGCCCTTCTCTTGATGATGCGCAGGATTTTGCACGAAAATGAGGCAAAAGCAAGTAAGCACCTTTCCTTTGTTTGTTGTCCACACTTTCAAACTGGCGCGTGTCACAGTTTAGCATCACAACGCGCACCTTCCGCTAAGGGAATACCTGCAATTTTTGTGGTCCCATAAACAGCTTTTCTGTCATATCTGAGTATTATCTAACTCTTTAAAACTGAGCATAGTGTGCGCTCAAAAGCACATAACGCAGATGAGCGCAAATTGCTTCACGGAGGATAATAATGCACACTGAAAAAACGGCTCTTCAATGTGGTCTTGCAGGGTGTGTATTCGCCTTCCTCCTTTCCAGTGCATTGGCTGCAACAACAACGCAAATGGTCGGTGGTGTTGAAACGGAGTTTGAACCCCAGACAGCAGCAGACCTGAAAACCCTGAAGGACAACACTCAAGCTGTTGTAATGCCTGAAGGGTTTCGTATCGAACCTTATGCAGCAGTACCCGATGCTCGCCACATGGCCGTCGCTGCTGACGGCAAAACTGTCTTTGTTGGCACGACCACTGACAGGGTCTGGGTTATCACACAGGATGAGGCCACCAGAAAAGCGAAGGAAGTTCGCCAGTTCGCACCAGATCAGTCTTTCATCATCCCCAATGGGGTGTGCTTCACGAAGGATGGCACACTCATTCTTGCTGAGCAGAACCGTGTCTTAGGTTTCCCCAATGCGCTGGAAAACAAAGAGCAGGGCCAGCCCGAAATGAAGGTTCTGGTCGGGCAGGGCATGCTCATTCCTCCGGGGGAAGAAAGCTACAATCATTCCGCCCGAGTGTGTGTGCAGCGCCCGGACGGGCGTATCTACATTTCTCTCGGGCAGCCCTACAATGTCCCGCCCAAAATGAAACTGAAACTCTACGAAAGCCTTGGCATTGGCGGAATTATCTCCATCAACGCAGATGGAATGGACCGTCAGATTTACGCCACAGGGATCAGAAACTCAGTCGGGATGGACTTTCACCCCGTCTCCGGCAATCTGTGGTTCACAGACAATCAGGTGGATGGCATGGGCGACGACATCCCGCCTGAAGAGCTGAACAAAGGCACGCAGCCCGGTAAAAACTATGGCTTCCCTTGGTACGGCGGCGGCACCGTGCGCACAGTAGCTTACATTAACGATCCCATACCAAGCGGTGTTATTAATCCCGAAGTGGAGCTTCAGGCGCACGCCGCAAGCCTTGGTATGACTTTTTATCAGGGGGACATGTTCCCTGAGGAGTACAAGGGCGGCGTCTTTATTGCTCAGCATGGCTCATGGGACCGTTCCGTCCCAATCGGAGCACGTGTTATTTTCGTCCCTGTTAACGAAAAAGAAGAAGCAGGCGTTCCCAGCATTGTCGCGACAGGCTGGATAGATAGTCAGGGAACCTACCTTGGCCGTCCTGTTGATGTGGTTGAACTGGGCGACGGTTCTTTGTTGATCTCCGATGATTCAGCAGGCGGCATATACCGTATGTCCTATCAGGAAGACTAAAGTGTATCTCTGAAAAGTGGACACCGGTTTTCAGATAAAGATACGCAAAAACAAAAGCTAAAGCAGATCAAGCGCTTCAACTTAAACGCGAACTGCTTTAGTCGCCTCAGACAAAGACCAGAAAGTTTCTTCTGGTCTGCCTGTCAATGATGATAGCGCATCAGTGCTTACCGGGGATACCTTTGTAAGCGTTAGCGCCCCAAACCTGCTTCACTCGCTGGTCGCGACCGCACCGGTAGCGGTAGAATTTGTAGCGCAGCGGGTTCTTCTCGTAGTAGTTCTGGTGATAATCCTCAGCATCATAAAACTCAGAGGCCGTTCGGATGGGCGTTACAACCGGATTGCGCAGCTCACCAGATTTACCAAGAGCTTTCTTTGAGGCTTTCGCTGCCTTCAATTGCTCAGGTGTTACTGCGAAAATGGTTGTCTGATAACTTTCGCCGCGATCACAAAACTGACCACCAGCATCTGTTGGGTCGACTGAATGCCAAAAGGCAGTCAGCAGCTCCTCGTAGCTCACTTTTGCCGGATCATATTTCACTTCCAGCGCTTCGATATGACCTGTGCCGCCCGCCGAGACCTGCTTATAGGTTGGATTGGCAGAGCGTCCGCCTGTGTATCCCGAGGTGGTCTCTAAAACGCCATCAATCTTGTCAAAGTCAGATTCAATGCACCAGAAACAGCCACCTGCGAAGATTGCGGTCTCAGGTTTAGCAGCTTGGGCAGGCTGGTTCACAGCATAAAGCAAAGGCAAAATAGCAAGGGCTTTTACAGCGGAGCGTGCGATCATCTTTTGTCCTTAAATCAGATCAGACAGTGGTATTTGCAAAATATAACTGCCGCTGGTTGGACATGGAAATGAAGTCACATCAACAAAATGTTAGTGATTGAGAGCACTAGAGGTTGCTCGACATGTTCCAGCCCGTCACATTGAAACCGGCTCTGTAATAAGCTTTGATAGCTGCCTGATTGTCCGGGGCAACCCGAAGGCCGATGCGGGTCAGTCCCTGGCCTCTCAGGGTTTCATGCAATGCTTCAAGAGCTTTGGAAGCATACCCTTTGCCACGGTGTTCAGAGTAAATGAGGAAGTCAAAAATAAAAGCTGAGTTATCTTCCTGAAGTGCGTACCACACATAGCCGATCTCAGTTTCACTCTCTTCTGTCTGCTTCAAAATGCTGAGCAGCTTGTTCTTATCCGTACTCTTTCCCTCTGGAAACGCCTTGTGTATGCCTTCCTGGGCTTGGGCGACGGCAGCCTGTTCTTCCATACCACGGTTTGTAACCAGATCCTGAGCGTACTCATAAACCGAGGCCAGTTGAAACTCCTCAAAGCGTGAGGCTGGAAAATCCTGAAGAACAATCATTTAAAGATCCTGATCGGTGATGACAAAATGAACCTGTTCCCGCTTGTATAAGACCACATAATAAAATCTGCTAGTCTGATAAACCCTTATGGTAGATTTCAAAAAATGCTCCAATTCACTTTGCCGCACCCTCCGGTTGGTTAGGGTCTGCCCCTTATACTCTGCCATAGGTCTGTAACAGGAGAGCCTATGATTATCCTTCTGGCGTGCATCGCAGTACTTTGTGGTTTGCTTTATGGCTACAACGAAGGCGTGATCGCCGGGGCCTATGAACCTATCCGGGCAGAATTCCAGTTCTCAGCCTATGAAGGCGGTCTGCTCGTTGCTGCCTTGTCTATTGGCGGTCTGATAGGTGCTTACCTGAGTGCGTACCTCAGTGACAGGTTTGGCAGGCGGCACACTGTCATGATTTCAGCCATGCTTTTCATCACAGGTGCTGGCCTGTCAGCCATAGCGCAAGACCTTTATCTCCTGATCTTCGCCCGCTCCCTCATAGGGGCAGGCATTGGTTTATCGTCCATGGCTGGCCCTCAATATGTCTCAGAGATCGCACCGAGGAAAATTCGCGGGCGGTTGCTGGGAGCCTTCCAGTTTATGATCTCCTTCGGTGTTCTCATTGGTTATCTCTCTAATCTGATAACGCTCGATCTTGATTACAACGCTGAAACCGTCAATCGCTGGCAGTTTATGTTCCTTCTTTCAGCCATTCCCGCAGCTCTTCTGCTCTATGGTATCTGGCGCGCCCCGGAAAGCCCGCGCTGGCTTGTCATGGCGAGACGGTCGAAGGAAGCACAAACCGTTTTTCAAACCATCGAGCCGGAACGGTCTGAAGAATGGATCAAGGGCAACGTCAAAAAGATCGAACAGGACCTTGCCGAAGTTGCCGATCAGAAGGGCGGATGGCTCGACCTGATCAATCCAAGAAATCGGCCTATCACCAGTTTCTGCGTCTTTACCTTCCTGTTCCAGCAACTCAGCGGCATCAATGCTGTCATTTTGTACGCCCCTGAGCTCTTTGGTGATCTGGGCTTTTCTGCTCAGGCAAGCCGGCTATCTGCCACTGTTGGCCTCGGTTCAGCACTCGCCCTTGCCGCCGCCGCAAGCCTGCTCCTGATTGACCGCGTAGGCCGAAGGCCACTGATGGTTTATGGTTTGCCCGCCTGTGGCTTTTCTCAGTTCCTGCTCGTTGGAGGCGTCCTGATGGGCGATGGCATAGGCACCGCCCTGTCAGTTTCAGGGCTTTGCCTCTATGTAATTTCCTATTCCCTTTCCATGGGGCCTTTGCCATGGGTGTACATGTCCGAGGTCTTCCCAAACTACCTGCGTGCAAAAGGCATGGTCATTGCAGTAACAGTCAACTGGGTCTTTACATTTCTGGTGGTCTTCGTTTTCCCCAAATTCAACGAACTGTTCTCAATTACGGAAATTTTCGGCTTCTTCGGCATCTGTTGCTTTATTGGCACCATCTACGCTGTCCGCCGTGCGCCAGAAACCAAAGGCGTTTCTCTGGAAGACATCTATGCCCTGTTCCACAAGCGTGGCATCGCGGGCGGATCGATCCTCGGTGAATGACAGCACCAAAAGCACCACATGGCATCCCATGCAGCGTTGAATATGTAAGAAGCCCGGATACGAGGTGGGCAAGGCAAGCAGGCAATGCCTGCGCAGTATGAGTAAATAAGTTTCTTCGGCATTGGCTATTTGCCTTGCCCGGACGTTTTTGCAGGAGGCTAAGGCCAAGGTCCAAAAGACACTTGGAAGAGCTAAGACCGTTGGAAAGCCTCAGTTCTCAGTGCTGGCGCCCTTTGGTTTGACCGGACATCCGCTATCCCTCAACACTGTTGGCGAAAGGGGAACCTCCACGAACCCGCTGCAAAGTGCGTTACCCTTTACAGTAGCTCCGTCCGGCTCACACCAATCTGGGGGACGTTCCCCCAGTTGCCCGAATGCGTGAACCTGAAAACAGTATGCCGTAGTTTTAGGAGAGGGGGATAAGATTGTTTATCTCAACCTGCTCGCTCGCATTCTTCCCAGCAAATATTCTGGTGCTAATTCAGCTCTTATGTCCCTCACAAATTTCAGGTCAGCCCGTCCAATAAAAAATGGTCGGTTTTAGTGACGTCGTCCGACTATGGAAACTCTTTTGGAGGGAACATGCCGGCAACTGATCCAACTCTTAACCTGATCACTGCGAACAACCGCTGTTTTGGTACAATCCGTTATGACGCTGAAGCTGCACAAAGCGACTATAATCAGGAACTGAACTTCAGTGCGGGCCAGCTTCCCAGCACGTATTTTGCAGATGATACCGCCGACTCATACTGGTCTTGCAGGTTGCGGCCATTGCATGAGGCTGGTTTTGCCGTAACTGAGCGTTCCTGCCGCCTTTACTTTGCTGTAGCAGGCTTGCCATCCACCGCTCTCAGATCAGACCTGAAGTATAACACCGAGCAGGTCGAAGGTGTCATATATAAAAGTAAATACTATGTTTTCGTAAGGCTTGGAGTCACGCACGGCACCATAAACAACACCCTGACAGACCTTACAGCTGAAGCTCAGACTTTATCAACGGATCAGCTGCGAAATGCAAACCTGAACAAAAATGTCAGTGGGCCTACGCGAGTGGTTTACGTGAATGAAGGCGAGCTGACGGGTACATTTTGGGCGCACAAGCATTCTGGATGGGGTTCCGGGTTTGGCAGACGTGCCTATGAAGGGATGTACAGGCCGTTAGAGCTGAGAGACTTTCGCATTGATGCAAATCAGGTTGCTCAGGCTCAGGCAACTGGCAACGGGTATCGCAACAGCCTGAATCTGATCCCGGATGACTACCACAGAATACACCCCGGTCATGCTCTCATACTCACCACCGCGCTTGCTGACTACTATGAGCATAACGTGCCAACAGTAAATGGCGTCACCGGAACGACAATTTGGGACAATCTGTTAAACCTGAGTGCGCGGGATCAGATCTATGATCCCGGACAAACAATAAATGGGGTCAGTGTTGCGCAATACCAGATGATAGCAGGTGAAGAATACTTCCCGCTTCGGGCAATGTATGCACGAGAACATCAGAAACTGGCAATATACAATATGATAGGTGCTTTCCAGCCTTAGACAGGCTGGTGAAATAAGTCTTCTTAAAGGGCGCGCGCGTCCTCTCCCCATCTCACTGCATCAGACCAGCCTGCTTTGACACTCGATAAGTCCCAATGAGGTCAATCCAGACTGGATCTGTAAACCTGATTTTCATTTCAGGTACGCCCTCAATCACATTAGATATCGCCTGGAGGGCATCATTATGCCAGCATAGCTGCAACAAAAAAAGGGCACCCCGAAGGATGCCCTAATTCTCATAAGCTTATGGAAGCCTGGCTTAGAAGCCCATGCCGCCCATGCCGCCCATGCCGCCGTCCATTGGAGGCATTGCAGGACCAGCGTCTTTCTTAGGCAGTTCAGCAACCATTGCTTCAGTAGTGATCAGCAGGCCTGCAACAGATGCCGCATCCTGAAGAGCTGTACGAACAACCTTGGTTGGGTCGATGATACCAGCTTCGATCATGTTGACGTATTCTTCAGTCTGTGCGTTGAAACCGAAGGTCTCATCAGCAATGTTGTCCTGAATTTTGCCAACAACGATGGAGCCTTCAACGCCGGAGTTTTCAGAGATCTGACGAAGTGGAGCTTCAAGAGCGCGCAGAACGATCTTGATACCAGCTTCAATGTCAACGTTCTCGGAAGATACTTTCTCAACAGCAGCTTTTGCGCGAAGCAGGGCACAACCACCACCTGGTACGATACCTTCTTCAACAGCAGCGCGGGTCGCGTTCAGAGCGTCGTCGATGCGGTCTTTCTTCTCTTTCACTTCTACTTCAGTTGCACCGCCAACGCGGATAACTGCAACACCGCCAGCAAGCTTAGCAAGACGTTCCTGCAGCTTTTCACGGTCGTAGTCAGAAGAGGTCTCTTCGATCTGAGCTTTGATCTGAGAAACACGTGCTTCGATGTCGGCTTTGTCGCCAGCACCATCAACAATGGTGGTGGTTTCTTTGGTGATGTTCACCTTGTCAGCAGTGCCGAGCATGTCGATGGTTACGTTTTCCAGCTTGATGCCCAGATCTTCAGAGATCACGGTACCACCAGTCAGGATAGCGATGTCTTCGAGCATTGCCTTACGACGGTCACCGAAGCCAGGAGCCTTAACAGCAGCAATCTTCAGGCCGCCGCGCAGTTTGTTAACGACGAGAGTTGCCAGTGCTTCACCTTCAACATCTTCTGCAATGATGATGAGCGGACGGGAAGACTGAACAGCGCTCTCAAGAATTGGAAGCATTGGCTGCAGGTTGGAAAGCTTCTTCTCATGCAGGAGAATGAGTGGCTTTTCCAGGTCAGCAATCATCTTTTCAGCGTTGGTGACGAAGTATGGAGAAAGGTAACCGCGGTCGAACTGCATACCTTCAACAACTTCAAGCTCGGTCTCAAGGGACTTAGCTTCTTCAACGGTGATAACACCTTCGTTGCCAACGCGCTGCATTGCTTCAGCAATGTCTGCACCGATCTGGGTGTCGCCGTTAGCGGAGATAGTGCCAACCTGTGCAACTTCGTCAGAAGTGGAGATTGCTTTGGAGCGGGAGGTCAGGTCTGCAACAGCAGCAGCAGTTGCCATGTCAACGCCGCGCTTCAGGTCCATTGGGTTCATGCCGGCAGCAACGAACTTTGCACCTTCTTTAACGATAGCCTGTGCCAGAACAGTCGCAGTGGTTGTACCGTCACCAGCAATGTCGTTGGTTTTGGAAGCAACTTCACGCACCATCTGTGCGCCCATGTTTTCGAACTTGTCTTCAAGTTCGATTTCCTTCGCAACAGAAACACCGTCTTTGGTGATGCGTGGTGCGCCGAATGCTTTATCCAGAACAACGTTACGGCCTTTAGGACCGAGGGTAACTTTTACAGCGTTTGCAAGGATATCGACGCCTTTAAGCATCTTGTCACGAGCGTCAGAACCGAACTTGACTTCTTTTGCAGCCATTTGTTTGTCTCACTTAAAATCTTGAAAATAAAGAAGGAACGAGGGTGTGCTCGATGGCTTTAAATTAAGCCAGAACGCCCATGATGTCGGATTCCTTCATGATCAGCAGGTCTTCACCGTCGATCTTAACTTCAGTGCCGGACCATTTGCCGAACAGAACACGGTCACCAGCTTTAACGTCGATCGCGATCAGCTCACCGCTGTCCTTGCGAGCGCCAGGACCTACTGCAACAACTTCGCCTTCCTGTGGCTTTTCTTTTGCAGTGTCTGGAATGATGATGCCACCAGCAGTCTTTTCTTCAGACTCGATACGGCGAACGACAACACGGTCGTGTAGCGGACGAAACTTCATAATTGGCTCTTCCTCTCATACGCGAGCGCCCCTTTTAGGCAACGCCCGGACGCGAAGGTTAAAAAACTTAGAGAGTGGGTAAGACCAAAAGGCCCTACAGTCATTAGCACTCCCAAAGGCAGAGTGCTAACAACCGTGAAATGATGTAGTTTCACGTCTCCGTATAGTCAAGAAGTGAGCCGAAAAAAATCTTCTGACCTACTAAAAATGGTAGGGATACTGCGAGAAATTGGGGGTAATTCGCAAAAGATTGCAATCTGGGCTAGACGAACTGATGGTAGCTGACACCCGGCGTGCATTTGATGGAATCGCAATAAAAAAGCTGGCTTCATGAGGAAAGCCAGCTCTCTGTATATCAAATGTATGCGAGGTCAGTCAGTTCTGAAGAACTGCGCCTTCCATGGAAAACGGAAGTTCAAAACCACCTGATTTTTCAGAGTTTTCATCGTTGAACTGAACCTTCAGCACATACTCACCTGCTTGCAGCCCTTTAAGGTTGAAGCTCAGAGAACTCTGGTACTCACGCAGCTTGGCAACGCTCTCAGAGTGGAGCGTTGTAAACGCCTGTTCAGAAGCAAGCACCTGACCTGTGGTGTTTCGCAGCTCAAAATCAACGCTCAGGTCAATCGCATATTTGCCGCCAATATCTTTATGAGCAAATCCCACAGGCTCAGCATACACGATCAGCGGATCGTCAGCTTGAAACTCTGCACGCTCCAAAGCCGTGTAAGCTCCATAACTTTTCGCAGGCAATGCGATGAACGTAGCAGCTGTAAATGCAAGCGGCTGCTGTTCCCAGGCAGCTTCATAGACCTGCTTTGCTGCCACAAACTCAGCGCTTACGGCGCTCATATCTGCTGCGGATGCGGCGCTTCCCAACAAAGTCGTCACAAAAATGGAGCAGCCTGCAACCTTAGCGGCTGTCATCCGTTTCATTGTAAATGGCATTTTACGCCCCCTGAAGCCAACAAATGACAAATCTGTGGCACTCACCCGATTCTTGGCGGTGGTATAACTCTTAAATCTGAGGGAGACAATACTGGCTCAGGTCCTGAGGGAGCTTAGAATTGCGTTGCACCTGCATTCCCCATGCAATGGTTAAGCAATTGTCATAGGCCCTTAGCCGTTCGCCCGCTCCGCCCACGATTGCTTCTTGCGATAAATGGTGGAAGGACTGATCTCAAGAGCCGCAGCAGCAAGGGCAATGTTGCCGTCAAACGTTTCCAGAGTTGTCTCGATGATCTGCTTTTCCTGAAACCATAATGGCTCAATATTGCGTGGAGTGACCATGTTAGGCTCCGGCATCGTAAGCGCCACATCCGAAAACACCGGAGTACGCTGGTCACGCAGTAGCGGTGACAGCATGGCCTCAGTAACCTCACGCCCGTCATTCATCACGACGACCTGCCGGATTACATTTTCCAGCTCGCGCACATTTCCGGGCCAGTTGTATTGCAGCAAAAGCGCTTCAGCGCAGTTGGAAAAGCGCAGAAAACCACGATTTTCTTCAGCCGCATACGTCTTCAGAAATGTTTGGGCCAGAGCGGTAATGTCCTCCCGCCGGTCCCTCAATGCAGGCAGGTGGATCGGCAGGACGTGCAGGCGATAGAACAGGTCTTCCCGGAACCTGCCAGCTGCAATCTCTGTCTTCGGGTCGCGGTTTGTTGCGCAGATCACGCGCAAATCCAGCGCTCGTGTCTTATGCTCACCCACCCGCTGAATGGAACCTGTTTGCAGAAAACGCAAAAGCTTGCTTTGCAGGCACAGCTCCATCTCACCGATTTCATCAAGAAACAGCGTGCCGCCGTCCGCAAGCTCCGCCGCGCCAGCCCGTGCTTCATCCGCTCCGGTAAAGGCACCGCGTGCATGACCAAAGATTTCAGATTCCATCAGGTTCGCTGGAATTGCACCGCAGTTAATTGCGACAAAAGGACCAGCCTTTCGGGCCGAGCGCGTATGCAAAGCCTGTGCACACAGCTCCTTGCCCGTGCCTGATTCCCCGGTAATGAACGCCGGAGCACTGGAGGTCGCCATCCGCTTGATCTGTCCATACACGCTCTGCATGCGACTGGAAGATCCAACAAACCCTTCAAACTGAGTTGGCACAGACTTGTTGCTGCTCACATTGCTTGCAACCGGAGTTTTCGCCTCAACAGGTACTGATGGAGAAGAAGAGGAACCGGAGGACTTGAAAACTCCAAGATGCGCCTCAAGCTTTTCAATGAGCATCTCATTTGTATAAGGCTTGGTCAGAAAATCATGCGCGCCGTTGCGCATGGCGTTCATGGCCCGGCTCACTGAGCCTTTCGCGCTTACCGCAATCAGCACAGCACGCGGGGCAGCAGCCACAATCTCAGCAAGTTCGACTTCGCCGCCAATGCATTCCAGATCCACAATGGCAATGTTCACCGGAGTATGCTGCAAAAAGGCAACCGCATGCTCTTTACTGCTCAGGACATGGGCAGGCTGTCCGCAGGTCACATGCTTTGACAAAGCACTGCTGGTTTTACGAGCCTCGACGCGATTTGTGTCAACGACACAGGCACTCAAAAAACCTCGATTGGCTTTGGGGAATCCCATTGGCAGGCAACCTCAAAAAATATAGTCCAACAGCTCGGAGAATTTTCCGACATCCCAAGTTTGTGCAGATAGGGTAAATAAACTCTTTTCGTTTTCGCAGTTAATTGCATTATGCAGTTGATTTGTTGAAGCAGGTCTGGCTCGCGCAATGTGAAGTATCGATAAAATGCACCTCCGCAAAAGCGCGCACCTGCGAGCATTTCAGAAAATGACAAAATGACCGTAACTACTGATATATGCCGCAATATTGACATTCTTGCGGGGACAACACGGGTTTTCCCTAGAAATATGATGGGTATAGGGTTCGTAGCCCCTCGTTAAATGCGGCAAAATTCGGGTAGATAATCAGTGATTCGGACCAGCAGGTATTCTTAGGCTTATGACGCGATTGGCGAACATATCTATTTTGTTTTCTATTTCAGCCATCGCAGCATCCTGCGGCACAGTTATGGTCTATCTGTTCGGGCGTCCTGCGGGCGAAGCCGTGGCTGTCGCTTTGACTGCCATGTGCACCATGATTTTCATCCATTTCATGCTGACCCGCGCTCAGGAAAAGTCCGCAGTCTCAGAAGCGGTGAACCGTCTGGAAGAACGTATCGCCCTTATCGATGACGATGTCGGGAATTTAGAAGGACGCCTGACGGGTGTTGAGCACACCATTCCGCGCCGCACCCGCGATGAGATCGACCCGCTGTTCGCAGAAGTTGAAGTGATTGGTTCGCTTGTAAAGCAGATGGCCGAAGCTATGGCGGATATGGAAACCCGGATCGAAGATCAGGGCACCGCCATTGAAGACCAGCGCACAAAGCAAGCTTTGCTTCAGCCGCAGCCAGCGCAGCGCCTCAGTTCTCCTCAGGTTGAGCTGCAACAGCCCGTTGAGACTGTAACCAGTCAGGCGGCTGCTGCCTTTGCTGCCGCCGCTGCCGAGCAGCCAGTGCCAATGCGCTCACAGGCAACGGTAAAGCGTCCTGCTCCACGTATGCACCACCCCGATGCAGCTCTGGCAGAAGAAATCCGCGCCAGTATTGAGGCGGGCAGGGTAGACCTTTACCTACAACCTATTGTGACCTTGCCGCAGCGCCGCGTCCGCTATTACGAAGCGCTGACCCGGCTGCGCAAGGCAAACGGCGATACGCTGGAACCGATGGAGTTTCTGACCGAAGCTGAGCGCACCGGACAGATGCCTGCAATTGACAACATTCTGCTGTTCCGTTCACTTCAAATCCTCAAGCGCCTTTCAACACGCAACAGAGAAGCTGGCCTGTTCTGCAATCTGTCGCCAAGCACTTTGATGGATGAGAATTTCTTCCCCGGTTTTCTGGAATTCGTGCGCGCCAACGATACCTATTCAGACCTGCTGATTTTCGAATTCTCTCAGGCAGATGTAGCTGTTATGAGCGCCATTGAATACGAAAGCCTAGCTGCACTGGCAGAACTGGGTTTCCGTTTTTCCGTAGATCGCATCACCGATCTGCGTATGGATTTCCGGGCACTTGCTGATCGCGGTTTCCGTTTTGCCAAGCTGCATGCATCCCGCTTGCTGATGCAGGAAGACGATCTGGCACAAAGCAACATTCATCCGGCAGACTTTGGCAGCTTGCTGCAACGCTACGGTATTGAGCTGATCGTGGATCACGTTGAAACTGAAAGCGCAGTGCTGGAGCTTCTGGAGATGGACATCCGCTGCGCACAAGGCTTCCTGTTCTCACCGCCACGCCCGGTCCGGGCAGACGTACTGCAAGGCGCTCCGAACCCGCGACCGCTGAAAAAAGAAGCAAGCTGAACAGTTCCTTTAGCTCTGCGGATACTGACATAACAAAAAGGCGAGCTGATTAGTCCAGTCAGCTCGCCTTTCTTATCTCTGATGTATGGTGGTACTGGAGCCTAGTTCAGCGGCTGCCCCACAGTCACGATTGTGGGTTCAACCCCATCAAACAGATCACGAGCAACCTCACGAACGCCTTCCATGGTGACACCTTCAATCATCTCATTGCGCTTGTTGATGTAATCAATACCCAACCCTTGCGCCTGAATACCTGCTAGCTGCTGTGCAATGCTGCCGGAACTGTCAAAGTTCAGGGCATAGGAGCCGGTCAGGTAAGATTTCGCATCTGCAAGTTCTTTTTCCGTCGGACCAGTTTGCGCCATACGTACCAGCTGCTGCTCGATGATATTGATCGCCTCCTGCGCTTTGTCAGCGCGTGTGCCTGTTCCACCCATCAGCAAGGCAGTGTGCTGGTAAGGAACCAGATAAGACCCCACGGAATAAGCAAGGCCGCGCTTCTCGCGTACTTCGTTGTAAAGCCAGGATGAAAATGTGCCGCCGCCCAGAATATTGTTCATCACAAAGGATGGCATAAACTTCGGGTCTTTCCGCTTATAAGCAGGCAAAGCAAACTGAATGGAGGTCTGTGGGCTTTCAAACTCCACATGTACACTCTTGTCTGTCACCGGTTCCACATTTGCAATCTGGGTAAGGTCCCCGGTCTCTGGAAGTCCAGCAAACACTTTGTCCAGCAACACGCCAAGTTCATCTGCACTGATCGCGCCAACAACACCAATCTTCAGGCTGTCCTTCGCAAAAATCTTCGCACGTTGTGCTTTAAGATCATCAGCTGTCAGTTTGGAGACTGTCTCTTCCGTGCCTTTGCTTGGGCGTCCATAAGGATGGTCGGGGAACAACGTCTTGCTTAAGGTCATGCCTGCCAGCGCATCAGGACGCTTCAGACCACGACGAATGCCAGCAATTGTCTGCGCTTTCATGCGCTCCAGCGGCACCTCATCAAAGCGCGGTTCATTAAGCGCCAGACGCAGCATCTCGAAGGTATGATCCTTGTTGGACTGCAAGCTTTTAAAAGAACCATAAAAGAAGTCACGACCAGAATTGAAGGAAAGTGTCATGGTCAGATCTTCAAGCCGTCCCTGAAAAGCCTGCGAATCCAGATCACCCGCGCCTTCATCAAGCATGGTGCCCAAAAGACTGGTCACGCCCAGTTTTTCTTCCGGGTCCTGCGTGCTGCCACCTGCAAAAGCGAAGTTCAGGGCGATGATCGGAACGGTGTAATCCTCAACCAGCCATGCGGTGATCCCCTTCGGGCTCCTAATCTCTTGAATCTCAATAGCCTGACTGCTCTGCACAAAACTGGCAAAAAACAGCAAGGACAATGCGAGCAAAGCGAACAGGCTTGCGGTAAGGCGCGAAGCATAAGCTGAGGTCGCGTAAATAGCTTTCGTTTTCATGGAGCGTCCCCCTTCACTCTGCATTTTCTGGTGTTGTAGCTGGCAGCAAGTAGCTCGCCACGCTGGTCTGGCTCAGGTACTTCTGCGCCGCAGCCTGTACTTGCTCCGGTGTTACTTTTGCAATGCGAGCTGGCCATGTCTGTACTTCTTCGACCGAGCCGCCAGTGGTCATAGCAGTGCCGAAGATACGCGCCAGAACATCCTGCTTGTCCTGCGCATAAATGGCAGAGGCCATCATTGAACGTTTGGAACGTTCTACCTCATCTGCCGTAACGCCGTTTTCAAGTAAGTTATTGACCACAGCAAGAGCCTCATCCTCCAGTTTGTCCAGCTCAATACCATCTTTGGGTGAGGCATAGAGCATAAAGCGTGTGTCATCGAGGGCGGTAGACTGATACCAGGCACCGGAACTGGTCGCCAGCTGGTCTTCAATCACAAGCTTTGTGTAAAGGCGGCTGTTTGCACCACCGCCAAGAATATCGGAGAGCACCTCCAGTGCCTCAGATTCACCAGCTTCTGCGGTGGTTGAGCTAGGAACAATCCAACCGTGACGCAGGCTTGGTTGCGCAACCTGATCGCTTTGCAGCGTCACTTCCCGGTTACCCGGTACAATCTGTACCTTAGGACGATCGCGTGGCCCCGGTTCAGCCCGCTGTTCAACCTTGCCGTAGGTCTTTTTTGCAAGCTTCAAAACATCATCAGTCTCAACATCACCAGCAACAATCAAGATGGCATTGTTAGGGGTGTAGTACTTGTCGTAAAACGCAATCGCATCGTCTTTATTGAGCGAAATGATTTCATTCTTCCAGCCGATGATTGGTGTGCCATACGGGTTGTTTGGAAACAGTACCTGATCAAAAGTCTCTGAAAGCCGTGCTGATGGATTACGGTCAACACGCTGAGAGCGTTCTTCCAGCACCACATCGCGCTCAGGGTTAACCTGCTTTTCAGTGAGAACCAGATTGGACATGCGATCGGCCTCATAGCCCATCACCATTTCCAGATGCTCTTTTGCAACCTGCTGGTAGTAAGCGGTGTAATCCTGCGATGTGAAAGCGTTTTCCTGCCCACCCACTTCAGCCACCTTCTGGGAGAACTCACCCTCTGGTGTATTCTTGGTGCCTTTAAACATGAGATGTTCAAGAAAATGCGCCAGACCGGATTTACCCGGTTCCTCATCGGCACCGCCAACACGATACCACACCATATGCGTGACAATAGGGGCCCGGCGGTCGGGAATGACAATCACCTTCAGGCCATTTTCAAGCGTATTTTCGGAAACATCAGCACCGCCAATGCGGACCTTGGAAAAGTCTTCAATAGAGGCTTTCCCTGTTGTATCCGCAGTAACCGGCAAAATCGGGCCAGCGAAAACAACAAGGCTTAAAGCGAGCGCTTTAAGCGATAAAGATCGACCAGTCACGGAGGGGACTCCCTTTAAGATGAGCAGGACTTAGCTGCATCTTCTATAGCGTGATTGTGGTTAATCTCCTCGTGAATTATTCGTAATCTATTGCAATTATAATGAAAAAAGCGCGAACATCGTCGCGCTTGCTTCATATTTTCCTAAGATTTTAAAGGCGGTAAGTCAGCAGGTCTTACTGCTTGCTCATATCGATAAGAGCACCATCTTCAATCGCAGCTTCTTCACGCCGTTTACGCACCAGATCGCTTTCATCCACTTCCGGAGTGCCGTATTTTACACCAGCAACAGGCGTGGAGTAGGCAATCGGAGGCTCAGTCAGATAGTTGCGTTTTGGCTTACAGGCCGGATCTCCGGGCGCACAGATCGGTGCTTCTGTAGCTGTGTCTGTGCCAAGCGCTTTTTTCGCATTGCGATAGCGTTTGCTCATATCAGACAGCTCAGAAGGGGTCAAAGGCTTGCCTTCCAGCAATTCGTTCTCGCGTTTTTCACGAGCAAGATCACGAGGCCGGGAGGCTGTTTTCTTCAGTGCCGGGTGCCCGCGCATCTGCTCCACGCTCAGCGGCTGCCCCGGTTCAACCTTATAGAAGGCCCGGATTTCTTCGAGTTCTTCTTTAGAGCGGTCAACCGGCCAGTTGGTTGCAACCTCGGACAGGCTGCGTGTATCTGGTTTAGGAAGATTGCTTGCCTTGGATGGCATAACCAGAGGCGCACGTTCTTTATACTTGATGTCAGCATTGCGTTGGGATTCCAGTCCAACAACGCTCATAACCTCATTGATCAAGCCGCCATCTTCGCCTTCAGTTCCATCGCTGTAATCGCCATTGCCGGTGATGCAGGCAGAAAGAGCGACAGATAACCCACACACAAATGCTGCGCGAACGACGAATTTTTTGCTAAGGCTTTGCAATTTTCTTACCCTTGTTTCCCGATTGCCATCAAACCAATAGGCGACAGCCATCGCGGACCATATGACAGCCTGCGAAATCTGTAGTCTTCATAATCCTGTGATGCCACCATAAAGCAGGAATCACAGAGGCATGAAGGCCCTAATTGCGTTGATGTGCCCACAAGCACCCGATATTCCCCACATATAATTGAAAATCGGGCCGTTTTAGGGCCTGTTATCCTTATTTTTGCCAATAAATAAAGCGTCGAGGAGAAGTCCGGCAGCACCAATAACAATCCATGCATCAGCCAGATTGAAGACGTACCAAGAAAATTCCCCCACATGGAAGTAAATATAGTCAACGACCTGCCCATAGTAGAGCCTGTCGAATCCGTTACTTAGCGCCCCAGCCAGAACAAGCCCCAGACAGAAGGCCTCCAGCCGGTCTTTAGACCTTGCGCTCCAGAACCAGATAAAAATGGAAGCGACAACCGTAAAGGCTGCGAGCCCCCAGCGTCCAATCTCCGATGTCTGCTGAAACAAACCATAGGAAACGCCTTTGTTCCACACCAGCACCAGATCCAGAAACGGACCAACTGCAATGGAAGGCACCCCGCCACCAGAAAAATGACCAACGGCCCAGAATTTGGCGAGCTGATCAACAACCAGACCGCCAATTGCAAGAATAAGGACGAGGGAGCTGAAACTTCCCCAAAACTTCAGTTTGTTCAAAGCAATTCCCTCGTCACATTTTCGCTTAAACAGTCGCGCCATCCAGCTCACGCATTGCATTTGCATCGCGCACGGTCAGCTCAGGATAGTCTGCATCACTGCCAACTTCTGGCAGGATCTTCCAGGAACGGGCACACTTGTTACCCTCAGCAAGACCCGGCACAACACCAACACCAGCAACCTCTTCCAGAGTAAACGCCCCTTCAGGAGCGCTGTCCGCAGAAAGGTTCAGCTGGGAGGTGATCGCGATCTCAGCCATGTCCAGACCGTTCAGCGCAGCCATCAGATCAGCATCAGAAACGTAAACGGTTGGATGTGCTTCCAAAGAAGAACCGATGCGTTTTTCACGGCGCTCGATTTCAAGAGCACCAGTGATCACACGGCGAACCGCACGCACCTTCTCCCACTTCGTCGCCAGCTCATCGTTTCTCCAGGAAGAGGACACAGCAGGGAACTGCTGCAGATGAATGGAAGTTGCAGCTTCGCCGTAACGATAGCTCCAGCATTCTTCCATAGTGAAAGGCAGGATTGGAGAAAGCCACATCACCAGATGACGGAACAGCTGCTCAATCACATAAAGGGATGCCTTACGCTTCGTGGAAGATGGCGCATCACAGTAAAGCGCATCCTTACGCACATCAAAGTAGAACGCGGACAGCTCAACAGTCATGAAGTTGAACAGTGCAGAGAACACGCGCTTGCTGTCAAATGCCATGTAAGCATTACGCACCAGTACATCCAGCTCCGCCAGACGGTGCAGCATCAAAAGTTCCAGCTCTTCCATGTCAGCAAGAGCAACCTCTTCGCCTTCATAGTGGCCGAGGGAACCAAGCATGAAGCGCAGGGTATTGCGCATCTTCCGGTAGGCTTCAACGTTGGTCTTGATGATCTCAGGGCCGAGACGCTGATCTTCAGCATAATCGACTGACCCTACCCACAAACGCAGGATATCAGCACCGTACTGCTTGATGACGTCCTGAGGAGCAACCGTGTTACCCAAAGACTTGGACATCTTGCGGCCCTGCGCATCCATGGTCATACCATGGGTCAGAACAGCATCATAAGGCGCATGGCCACGGGTGCCACAGCTTTCCAGCAGGGAAGAGTGGAACCAGCCGCGATGCTGATCGGTACCTTCAAGGTACAGAACGTAATCGTCACCACCCAGACCTTTACGGTTCGGGTTCAGGTCTTCACGACGTTCCATGCAGAAGGCATGTGTTGAGCCGGAATCAAACCAAACGTCGAGGATATCATCGACTTTCTCAAAGTTCTCAGCATCATATGCATCGCCCAGGAAGCGCTGCATCGCGCTGTCTTCAAACCATGCATCTGCACCTTCACTCTGGAAGGCTTCGAAGATACGTGCGTTGACTGCATCGTCTTTAAGAACTTCACCGGTTTCTTTATTCACAAACACGGTGATCGGCACGCCCCATGCACGCTGACGCGAAAGAACCCAGTCAGGCCGCGCTTCGACCATCGGTTGCAGACGGTTCTTGCTGGTAGCTGGTACAAAACGTGTCTCAGAGATCGCCTTCAGCGCGCGAGCACGCAGAGTGTCACCTTTGGCTTCCTCAGAAAGTTCCTTGTCCATGTAAACAAACCACTGCGGCGTGTTACGGAAGATCAAAGGGGCTTTAGAGCGCCAGGAGTGCGGATAGGAGTGCTTCACACGGCCACGAGCCATCAGACCGCCAACTTCAGTCAGCTTTTCAATAACGGCTTTGTTGGTGGAGCCTTCCTTGCCTTTACGGTCAAGGATGTACTTGCCTTCAAACAGCGGCACATGCGGGTAGTAAGCGCCATCCGGCTGAACAGTCATTGGAACTTGTTCAGTACCAGCTTTTGCAAATGCTTCGCGGTTATCCAGGAACATCTGGAAGTCTTCCTGACCGTGACCCGGAGCCGTATGTACGAAGCCGGTACCAGCATCATCCGTCACGTGTTCACCAGCCAGCATCGGCACGTTGAAATCGTAATATCCGTCAGTGCCTTCGACGCCGCGCAGCGGGTGCGCACAGTATTCGATGGTGCTCACATCAGCGTCAGATACGCGCTCATAAGCCTCAACGCGGGAAGCTTCGAAAACGGATTGAGCCAGCTTGTCCGCAATGATGAATTCTTCGCCAACCTTCGCCCAGTTGTCCTCAGCAGCTTCAGTTACCTTGAAGAGACCGTAGCTGATGTCTTTAGAGAAGGAGATCGCACGGTTTGCAGGGATGGTCCATGGAGTGGTTGTCCAGATCACAACCCTTTTGCCGATCAGTGCTTCATTGCCGGAAACAACCGGGAAAGTCACCCAGATGGTGTGGGAGGTATGATCTTCATACTCCACTTCCGCTTCAGCAAGTGCAGTCTTTTCAACGATGGACCACATAACTGGTTTGGAACCACGGTAAAGCTGTCCGCTTGTCGCAAACTTCATCAGTTCTTTTGCGATCACAGCTTCACTGTCATAGCGCATGGTCAGGTACGGGTTGTCCCAGTCACCTTCAATGCCGAGACGCTTGAACTCTTCACGCTGAACGTCGATCCACTTGTCTGCAAACTCGCGGCATTCCTTGCGGAATTCGTTGATCGGCACAGCGTCTTTGTTCTTGCCCTTTTTGCGATACTGTTCTTCGATCTTCCACTCGATCGGCAGACCATGACAGTCCCAGCCCGGAACATAGTTTGCATCAAAGCCCTGCATCTGCATGGAGCGGTTGATGATGTCTTTCAGGGTTTTGTTCAGTGCATGGCCGATATGGATATTGCCGTTTGCATAGGGAGGGCCATCATGCAGGATGAACTTAGGGCGGCCTGCGGATTGCTCACGCATCGCCTTGTAAAGGTCCTTATCCTGCCACTTGGCAAGAATCTTAGGCTCGTTCTTAGGAAGACCAGCCCGCATCGGGAAATCGGTTTTAGGCAGATTAAGCGTTTCCGAATAATCGCGGCTCGGTGTATCGGTCATTGTGTAGTCCGCTCATGTGGGCACGTGTTTGCCCATGGTATCTGGTAAGGCGCAGAAAAGTGCGCAAGCTTGAACAGTCCGTCGCCATCGCAACGGTTGGAGGTCTCCCGGTACTTCAGGGCGCCTGTGTGGCGTCTCAACTGAAGGCCGGGCCAATAATTCGAAATTGGCACACCCTGAATAAGGTCAAAGGAGCGGTCCTGTTATCTTCAAACTTGGCAAACATGATGAGTGCTTTTAGCAGCGCTTATGCAAGGAATAAAGAGCCTCTGACAATAAAGCTCAATATTCTCAAGACTAAGAGCAATTTTCCTGAAAGCGGAAGGCTCAGAGCATCAGTAATGACGCTTGGGTGAGCTGTCGACCAGTTCTTCACTTTCCGCCAGACGCCTTGCTGCGGTCCGCTCCCGATGAGCAATGTAAAGTCCGCCGCCTGCAATCAACGCAACGCCCAGCCACACATACATATCCGGGACATCACCAAACAGCACAAAGCCAACAATGGTTGCGCTGATGATCTCCGTATAGCTGAGCGGTGCAAGGACTGAGGCCGGGGCACGGTCAAACGCCATAACAATACAGCCATGTGAAGCAAACGAGATAATGCCCATCATCACAAACAGTGGCAGATGGGGAAGTTCTGGCATTGTCCATCCGGCGGCTTCAAAGCCAAGCGCACTGGCAATAATCATAATCGGTGTGAGCGTCAGAACCCCTGCGACGCCCGTCGCAAACTGAATGCCAAGCAAAGAAGCGCTGCCTGCCAGCTTGCGGGTCAGAACAAGATAAACAGCAAAGGAAGTGGCAGCCGCCAGCGGCAGCAGGGAAGGCCACCCCAGCGCACTGGAGCCGGGACGGATGATAATGAGCGCACCCACCATGCCCACAACAACGGCTGACCACCTGCGGATTCCGACTTTTTCCTTTAGCACAAGGGCGGAAAGAACTGTCAGGATCATGGGTTGCACGAAGAATATGGCAATAGCATCAGCCAGCGGCATGTATTTCAGCGCACTGAAAAAGAAGATGGAACAGATCGCCAGACACGCGCCGCGGATCAGCTGAATGCGGTTTACTTCTTTCATCAGGGAGTTCAATGACCGCCCCATGAAAAGCGCAATTACAAGAACGATGAGCGCCTGACAGAGAAAACGGCCAAGCGATACCTCAACAGGTGAGATATAGCTACTCAGGTACTTGGCAGTGCCATCCATCAAGGGAGCCAGAGACATGCCGGCAACCATAAACAGGATACCGTGCAGACCAGCATTAGCTGAATGACGAGTTGTCGAGGCGATTGTTGTTGTCATAGTGCTCTCGGATAATGGGGGGATACGCTGACATATCAAAGTCTGCGATGAGGGTAAGAGCCTATATTGACGCACCGGCTTCCGTCTTGCGCAAGAAAAAGAACCGCCCTGAAACAGGCTATTCAGTGCGGTTATCTAAAGAATCGATGTTGCGCCCCTCAATATTATGAGGTTGCAGGTTTGCGCTCCGCATTCGCCAGTATCAGGCCACAACATACAAGCAGGCCAACGCCAGCCCAGACAAACTCATCCGGAACTTCATTGAACATAAAATAACCTATTATAGTTGCGGAGATTATTTCAACGTAATTGACAGGCGCAAGCACAGAGGCAGGTGCTCTTTCAAAGGCTTTGACAATCAAGACATGCGCAATCAAACCTGCTGCCCCTAAGCAGAAAAGAAGAACTACAGGCAGGACAAAGTTAGTTTGCTGATCTGCGAGTACCAGCTCACCGCCAAAGCCGGTAAGCCACGCCAGAAAAATGAGCGGCAAAATGAAAAGGCTGCTTACAAGTCCTGTAGAAAACTGAATTGCCAGTTGCGAGGCTTGTCCGGAAATCTTGCGTGTCAGCAAACTGTAACCGGCAACAGCGCAGGCCGAAGCCAGAATGAGCAGGCTTGCCGGTTGGAAAACACCTGTGCCCGGTCGCATAATGACAAGAACACCCAAAAAGCCAATGAGTACAGCCAGCCAGCGTTTCGCGCCTACCTTTTCCTTTAGGATAACTGCAGAAAGCACCACAAGAACAACGGGCTGCACAAAGAAAATAGCGGTTGCATCCGTGATAGGAAGGTACTTCAGGCCAAATACAACAAGAACAGTTGCAACAGCTGACAGCAGACCGCGAAAGAACAGAAGTGGTGTGGTCTCTTCCAGAAGGCTACGCCAGCTTCTTTTGTGAAAAGAAGCAACAGCCATAATAATGGCAAGATGTACAGCAAAGCGGATAAATGAAACCATGAGAGGAGAAAAGAGCCCGGTAAGATACTTCACCATCCCATCCGTGCTCGATAGGATAAACACTCCACATACCATCAGCAGTACGCCGTGTAACACGTTATCTGTGCTGGTTCGCGAGACCGCTGATGTCATGGAGTTTCTTTCTGATTTAGTCGTCCGCGTTGAGCATCTGGTCCAGATGGGAGAGCGGCTGCATAGAAGCAATCATTGCCCGCGCCTCAGCGCTGTCCCGGTCCATTTGCTCTATGAGCGCATCAATACCGTCAAACTTTAACTCGGGACGGATAAACCCGATGAAGCAAACCGTGACCTGTTTGTCGTAAAGATCGCCGCTAAAGTCGAAGACATGCACTTCTAACAGCGGAGCTCCATCATCAAACGTTGGGCGACGACCAAAACTGGCAACGCCATCATGCATGACACCGTCAATCTTGATTTGAACCGCATAAACGCCTTCTCTCAGCTCGCTGTTGTCGGCAAGCTTCATGTTTGCAGTCGGGTACCCCAGATCACGGCCTCGTTTCTCGCCGTGTTGTACAGTGGACTCAATGAAGTAACGATAGCCAAGCAAACCATTGGCAAGCGCAAGATCCCCTTCTGCAAGGGCAGCACGAATACGACTGGAAGAAATCACAGTACCTCCTTCATCCCCTTCAGCACCCACGATAGTAACGGTAAAGCCATGGGCCTTACCCGCATCCCGCAGGAACTCAGGGGTCCCCTTACGCCCTTTGCCAAAATGGAAATCATATCCGGTAATGCTCTGGGAGATGCCCAGACGGTTCACCAGAATCTCTTTCACAAAGTCCTCTGCTGGCATACTTGCAAATTCTTTTGTAAAAGCAAGCTCAATAACCCCATCCAGCTTTTCCGCCTCCAAAATCTCCGTCTTTATATGGCTTGGAGACAGCCGGAAAACAGGATGACTTGGGCGGAAAAATGTACGCGGGTGCGGTTCAAACGTCATGGCAAGGGCAGGGACGCCCCGCTTGGCAGCTTCATCACGAGCTAAATCAAGCACGGCCCGGTGTCCGCGATGGACACCATCAAAATTTCCAATCGCTACAACCCCGCCGCGCAACTTATCCGGAAACTGCTCAAGGTCGGTTATGTGCTGAAAAGAATGCGCCTGCTTGATCGGCTCACCCATGAATTATACTTCCCGCTTAATGATTAGAATTTGGCGAGACGGTGCCGCGAGAAGGTCGTCTCGTCAAGCTTTTCAGTTAAGGTTTGACGGGTGGAGCACAGGAAACTGATAGTTTTGCGCATGAAACCTGAGGTCAGAGCGGGATATCCATTTCCGCTTGAGAAGGTACTTTAACCATGGCTTCACCTTCAAGCACCACTTTTCCTTCCACAAGACATTTACAGTCCAGTCGTGCCCGGTTGCCCTTTTCAATCAGCTCTGCAACGCTGACGCGAACCTCAATATCGTCGCCGATATACACAGGTGCGCGAAAATTTAAAGATTGAGATAAATAAATTGCACCTGGTCCCGGTAAGCGCGTTCCAAGTACGGCTGAGATAAGGCTCGCAGTATAAAGACCGTGAGCAATACGGTTTTTAAATGGGGTTTTTGCAGCAAAATGCTCGGAAAGATGTATCGGGTTTCGATCACCGGAAACCTCGGCGAATCCAACAATGTCCTGAGAGCTGACGTGCTTAACAAATACTTCAGTCATACCGACTGTTAGGTCTTCATAGGCAAGCGGACGGAGGCTTAGCATCGTGTTTCCTCGGATTAACCACAGGCAATATTGCCCGTAAAATGCGCGGAAAAGCTAGGAGGCAAGCCTATAAAATACAATTAGGCTTTTAGCTCTATTGAAATCGTGTTGTAGAAATTAACCTAACTATAACATAGCGCGGTTAATTTCGCTTAAGTTGAATTGGTAGGGACCCCTTTTCTAGGTAGGACACCTGCATTCGGTGTGACCAATAAGATGTCGTGGTCGCCGTAAATATAGCAGAGAGGAAGCGGCAGCCTCTTGAGAATATGGAGTTGTACATGGCCCTTGATCTTCAGATGCCAATTTTGGTTGTCGATGATTATAAGACCATGATTCGAATCATCCGGAACTTGTTGAAGCAACTTGGCTTTACGGATATCGATGATGCGGCTGATGGCACCGAGGCCTATGAGAAGATGAAACAGCGCCGTTATGGCCTGGTTATCTCGGACTGGAACATGGAGCCGATGACTGGTTATGAGCTGCTCAAGCAGGTTAGACAGGATGCAGCTTTGTGTAAGACGCCATTTATTATGGTTACAGCTGAATCTAAAACGGAAAACGTGATCGCTGCAAAAAAAGCAGGCGTAAACAACTACATCGTTAAGCCGTTTAATGCGCAAACTCTGAAGGGTAAAATCGAAGCAGTTTTTGCTGACTGATTTGCTTGCGTACATTTTAAGTTTACGGGCTGGGGTAAGGACGTCATGTCGAGCGTGCCCCAACCCTTTTGTGCACCCTGATGACCGGCAAAACACCGGAAGATCTCGTACCTGACAGACATCATAGGTCTGCTGGAGGAGACGTTCCCTACTTCTGATTAAGGGAAGAGTACTGTCTTGAGTAAATTAGATATTCAGCAACTTATCGATTTTCTGGAAGAAAACCGCGAAAAGACGAACGAAGTCACCCTGACCGACGTCATGGACCTTGCTGAAGTCATGACGGGTTCCGTTGGCGACCTGATCGAGCAAGCCCAGCCCGCTGTTACAAGAGAGCTTGCTGAAATTGGTGCTGAAATTGCCCAGATGAAGGCAGAGATCAGCAATTTGCGCGTCGCTGATATGAGGGAAAATCATATCCCTGAAGCTGGTCGGGAGCTGGACGCCATTGTTTCTTCAACAGAAGAAGCAACGCACACCATTATGGAGGCAGCCGAAGCAATTATGGCCGCTGATCCTGAAGATTCAGAAGCCTATGCGGACACAGTAAACATGCAGGTGATGGAAATCTTTCAGGCATGTGCATTTCAGGACATCACCGGGCAGCGAATCTCTAAAGTTGTTAGTACGCTGAACACCATTGACGAGCGTGTTTCCAGCTTTGTTGAGCGCTTGCGTCTGGAGCACGAAAGTCACTCAGACCAAAAGGCAGAAGAAACTGAAGAAGAGCGCCGCAAGCGTGAACTGATTCTGCACGGCCCGCAGCATGAGGGTGAGGGGGTCTCGCAGGACGAGATCGACGCTCTGCTGGGAGATGTGCAACAGGACGATATCGATAAACTATTCGCTTAACACCAGCACAAACCTGCGTCAGTGAAGACAAAGCAGCAATATGTCACGCGCAGATGACAAGCTGCCAAAAAACTACCAGCTGAGGCGCCCCATAAAGCTGTGTGTCTGTAGCCCTTCGTTTTCAAGCATCCGATGAACGGCTTCTGCATCACCTGCAAGATCTGCCGCATGAATGCCATCAGTCAGAAAGAGACTGGGAATCCCCTGAGCATTTGCGCCTTTAATATCGGTGGGAAGTCCATCACCAATTGCCAGTATCTCTGTTTTCTCAAAAGATCTGCCTGCAAGTGCATCCAGCTTTGTGCAGGCCATCTCATAGATAGGGCTGTAAGGCTTGCCTGTAATAATGACGTGCCCGCCCATCTCACTGTAAAGTCTGGCCAGCGCTCCGGCACACCAGACCAGCTTGTCACCTTTTTCTGCGACAATATCCGGATTTGCGCAGATCAGGGGAAGCCCCAGCTTCAGGTAGCCCTCAAAGCGTGAGCGATAATCTTCCGGCTCCTCAACACTCCTGTCATTAAACCCGGAACATACAATAATTTCCGCGTCCTCCGGTGCTGTGAACTCAAAATTGACACCGTGAAACAGGCCGTGATTCTCGCTACGTCCGATATGAAAAACCTTTGCATGCTCCAGCGCACGCAAATCCGCCTGAACAACATCTCCTGAAGACACAATCATATCGTAGCAATGACGTGGAACTCCAAGCTGATTAAGGAAATATTCAATCTCCTGAGAGGGGCGCGGTGCGTTCGTAATCAGAACCACAGGTCCGCCATAGTCACGCCTGTAGGCTTCCAGAGCATCAACAGCTGCTGGAAAAACCGTCACACCATTATGCAGCACACCCCACACATCACAAAGGATACCGTTAAACTGACTTGCGATTTGGCTCAGACCGTGAATAGGGGATTGCAGGGGCATAAATGTTCTCTTTGAGGAAACTCGGATCTACCCTTGAAAAAAAGGTATACTTGCGCCAAACCCACATAACCTGAGTAAGGGCCGTTGACAACTTGGTTTAACCCCTGCTCATGAGCCTATGAATAACGGTGCAATAAGTGTCACAAACCAGACTTTGAAGCGCCTTCTTTAAGATACTCAGTCATCCAGCGGAGCAGATATGGCGGTAAGGCAGCTAAACGATACAACGATCAACAGAATCGCTGCTGGTGAGGTGATTGAGCGGCCTGCAAGTGTTGTTAAGGAGCTGGTTGAAAACGCTGTTGATGCGGGGGCAACGCGCATTGAAATTGTGACGGCCTCAGGTGGAAAAAGCTTATTGCGTATTACCGACAATGGCGCGGGAATGACAAAGCAAGACCTGCAATTAGCTGTTCGCCGTCATTGTACCTCCAAGCTCCCTGAAGATGATCTCATGGATATCCGCACCATGGGCTTTCGTGGTGAGGCGCTCCCTTCAATCGGCGCGATTTCCCGTCTGGAAATCACAACACGCCACGCAACAGAGCCCCATGCCTGGAAGATCGAAGTTGAAGGTGGGCAAAATAGCGAGATTGAGCCAGCTGCGCTGAATGCAGGGACGCGCGTTGAGGTAAAAGATATCTTCTTCTCCGTACCCGCCCGTCTCAAGTTCCTGAAATCAGATCGTGCTGAAGCCACAGCCATTACGGAAATCATTAAGAGAATCGCGCTGGCAAATCCGGGTATCCGTTTTACGCTTTCTGGATCAGATCGCAGGCAACTGGAACTCCCCGCATGTACAGGCGATGACGCGGATTTAGCACGCATCGGCCAGATACTTGGAGCTGAGTTTACCAAGAATGCGATTGAAATTGAGGCTTTGAGGGAAGGGGTGCACCTTTCCGGGTATGCTGGCCTGCCGACCTTCCATCGCGCAAACTCCCAGCATCAGTTCTTTTTCGTGAATGGGCGGCCAGTACGCGATAAACTCCTGCTTGGTTCGCTAAAAGCTGCATATTCTGATGTGCTTTCAAGAGACCGCCACCCCATCGTCGTGCTTAATATTGATCTCGATCCTCATCAGGTGGACGTGAACGTGCACCCGGCGAAAGCAGACGTCCGTTTTCGTGACGGTCAGCTCGTGCGTGGCCTTCTCATAGCAGCGTTAAAACACGCCTTTGTGCAATCTGGTTTCCGGGCCTCAACAGCCAACACCCAGTCTGCCATTAACGCGATCCGCCCAATGGGGCAGGCCGGCGGCTTTAAGGTGCACTCGGGCACATCAGTTCATACCCCGCAAGGACACGCTGAGCACACACAAAATTACTCCTGGCAGCAATCCTCTTACCGCCCTGAAGAAACTCAGAGCTCGGTTTGGAGTGCCTCAGATATTCCGGAACCCGGCGCGCAGGAAACTCAATTGGGCCTGATGGAAGCAACTGCTCCTTATACGCCGCCTCAACCTCAAGACAGTCATCCGGATGAAGCGAATAGGCAAACCTACATGCAGGTGGATGCGCCTTCAGCGGATGCGCGTGCCCATCACCATGATCTGCCGGAGGGACGTGAGAATTTTCCACTCGGCGCTGCCCGCGCACAAATCCACGAAACCTACCTTATCTCCCAGACCAGAGATGGGCTGGTAATTGTTGATCAGCATGCAGCTCATGAGCGCCTCGTCTATGAGAAGCTAAAGGAAGATCTGGCAAAGCAGGATGTACCCCGACAGATGCTGCTGATCCCAGAGATTGTGGATTTGCCGGAAGACGATGTCGCTCGTCTGGAAGAAAGAGCGCCGGAACTGGAAGAGGTTGGCCTTGTGCTTGAACGCTTCGGCCCGGGGGCTGTTGCGGTGAGGGAAACTCCCGGCATGCTGAAACGGCTTAACATCAAAGCTCTGGTTCAGGATCTGGCAGATGACTTTGCTGAGTTCGACAGTTCTACCCGTATCAGAGAAAAACTCGATCTCGTCGCTGCGACAATGGCATGCCATGGTTCCATCAGGGCAGGGCGTCGCATGCGTCCTGAAGAAATGGATAATCTCTTGAGGGAGATGGAGGCAACTCCAAAGTCGGGCCAGTGTAACCATGGTCGCCCGACATGGATTGAGTTGAAGCTCTCCGATATCGAAAGACTGTTTGGGCGTCACTAACGGATAAGCTTGTGCTCGCAATGATTTGCGACTCACATTGCAAGCTACCAGCATTTTTTTGGTGAGAACCAGAAGAGGCGGACCAATGGTCCGCCTCTTCCAGTTCGTATTCTCGATTACGCGATGTAATCGAAGGGTTCTGATGAGTGGCCTCAGAAGTCCCTTTGAACACGGAGCAGGATAGAGATGATGTCCTGCTGACCAAGCTGACGGGTTGGGTTGCCGCCATTTACTGCATTGTCAGGATACAGCTTGCCGTTTCCTACGTTGCGGTAAGCAACTTCGGTACCGATCTCAAAGCCGCTAACTGGTGTCCAGCCAACCTTACCAACAACATCCCATTGGTTCTGGTTCCAGAGGAACTTAGGACGTGCATTCGCATAGGAAGCCTGGATCGCTGCGTTCCATTCAGGCGTAAAGTCTGCCTGGAAACCCCATGCAATAGACCAGCCGGTTGCAATGCCATCGCCAATGCCGTTGACCAGAGACGTGGCGTCCCAAACTTCGTTCTGCCAGTCACTGTTCACGTAACCCAGAGCACCCTGTGAGAAGGTTGCCTGAACCACACCCTGGAACCCAGAGATATAGTTGGTAAAGAACGGTAGGTTGACCTCAACACCACCACCAACGGCCCAGCCCAGTAATCCTGATGGATATGATTCAAGGTAGCGAACTTCGGTTAAGGCACCCATGATCTGAGCAGAACCCCAACCTTGATCCAGACGGAAGTTTGCAACCAGATCCGGGAAGCGCATGCCGCCATAACCTTGGTTGAAGCCGGTAGAGTTCAGGTAATCACCAGCAAAGAGGTTTTGCTGACGTGCTGTACGATCTTCCACCGACCAGCTCGTAGACAGGCCATTACCTAAATCGAAGGTGTAACCTGCAAGCCATGTCTTCGCATCTGAATATGCAACAGTGGTGATCGCACCATAGGCATAACCAGTCCAGAAGTCATAAAAGGATGATGTACGACCAACCGTCATGCCGCCAAATTGAATGAACGCATCATCAAGAGTTACAACAGTGTTATCCTGCTCAACCCCGAAAGAACCGACGGGATTGTTAACGTTCGGATCTGAGCTGTCATCCTGAATGAAACCAGGAGTATCAACGGTTGCAAAGAGATCTACGTATGTACGAAGCAGGCCATATTCAGTCTGCGTCCGTGAATCCATACGAAGGTAACCACGTGCACGGGTAGCAGTTGAGTTTCGTGTTCTTTCTGACCAGTCGCTTGGTCCCGCTCCAAAGTTGTTGAAACGATATTCAGCGCGTACACGACCGCGTATTCTCAAGCATGTTTCGGTACCTGGAATATAGAAATATCCAGTACCGTAAGCGTCACAGATCTGGACGTATTCTACAGGCTCCGGCGCAACGGGAAGATCGGCTGCAAGGACCGGAGTGGCACTCATCATAAGCGCAGCTGCGGCGCTAGTTGTAAAGTGGCGCATAATTCGACTCCTAAATCGGGTTGAAACCCACTCCTCAAACAAGGTTAATTGACAAAACTACTTAAGGCTGCCCGATGCTGCCTAAGCAAAACTTATTTTATTGTTGTGTACGCGAATTCCCTGCCGCAATTGATGCCAGTACATTGCTATGGATGCAATAATAACTCTAAAAATAACCTAGAGTTATCAAAGTAATCGAATTCGCTGTTTCATTCCTGCAACGCTTTTGCGCAAAACTAAGTAGAATTGACACGAGAAAATAAGGGAGCCAATACTCCGAATTAAGTCATTGTTATTGTTTATTAAAAAATTATTTATATGGTTTTGCAGCGTTTTGATGTGCAGCTTGCGTCTTTCGAATCAATCAACTCATTCGCCATGAAACTCAAAAGATGTGTAGATACTTGATAAGTAAAGTAGTAGTAATAACAAGTATTGTTGGATTTGCATGATTACGATGCCGTCTTGTCAGGAAAGACGCATCTCTCAATCAGCTGTGAGGAATTTTTTCGCTCATGTAGTGCTATCTCGAAGGAATGTTGAAGGGAGCGAGATGACCATGCCGTGCTGCACCTCTCAAGCGCCGCATAAGTTCATTATATAAAAAGGGCCCGCCCGAAGATCGGGAAGGCCCTCGTCAATTTTTGCATTTATGTTGTCTTCAAAGACCGGTGTACTTGAGGATCAGGATTTGGCTGTCACCCGCATGGCGTACCTCCATTCCTTCAAATCCATCGGGTATCACGGGCGATACGCTGGCATCTTCCTCCCAGATACAAAGAGCACCTTCGCTCAGCCAGCCACCTGCTGCGGCGCTGGCGAGGGCTTTTTCACCCAGCTCCTGCCGGTAGGGAGGGTCCAGAAACACCAGACCAAATGGAATCATGGTTCCCACTTGTCCTAGTGAAGTTGCATCGCGCCGCAAAATCTTTGTGGCACCCATCAGTCCCATGGTTTCAACATTGCGACGGATAAGCCCGCGCGGCTCAACTGCATCCTCAACAAAAACGCAGTACTTACCGCCTCGGCTCATGGCTTCCAGTCCCAAAGCGCCTGTGCCTGCAAACAGGTCCAGCACCCGCGCATCCTGCACCGGGTTGCCATAGGCATGAGCGAGCACATTAAAGATGGTCTCTCTCATTCGGTCTGTGGTTGGGCGCGTTTGCTGGGTCTTAGGCGTAGCCAGTGCTGTACCCCGAAAACGTCCTGCAACAATTCTCACTATCTTCTGCCGCCTCTGTCTCCGCGATGTCCGCCCGGACGATCCCCGCTAGGGCGACCACCGCGTCCTTTATCGCCACCAAAGCTCTTTCCACCACGTGGCCCTTTACTGAAACCGCGCTTCTCGCCATCGCGCCCGCCTTCACGTGGCCCTTTACCAAAGCCACGCTTGTCGCCATCGCGGCTGCCTTCACGCGGCCCTTTACCAAAGCCACGCTTGTCGCCATCGCGGCCACCCTCACGCGGTCCTTTACCGAAGCCGCGCTTATCGCCATCACGGCTGCCTTCACGCGGTCCTTTACTGAAACCGCGCTTATCGCCATCACGACCACCTTCACGCGGGCCTTTATTGAAGCCGCGCTTATCGCCATCGCGCCCGCCTTCACGTGGCCCTTTACCAAAGCCACGCTTGTCGCCATCGCGGCCACCTTCACGCGGGCCTTTGCCAAAGCTGCGTTTATCTCCGTCGCGGCCACCATCGCGCTTGTCACCACGTGGTCCTTTTTTGAAACCACCTCGTTTCTCATCTGCGGCGCCTTCATCACGAGGACGGCGGTGAGAGAACCTGCGCTCACCTTCAGTTGGTCCGGTGTCTCCAGTGTAGCGCGCGTTTTCGGCTGGGTTAAAGCCGCCGTCGCGGCGCTCGCCGCGTCTTGGTGCTTCTGATTCTGCTGAGCGTTTAGTGCCGCCCTTTGCAAGGTCAAAGCCGCCACGTTTGGCTCTGGTACCAAAGCGGCGTTCTTCGGGCTTCCGCTTATCGTCGTTTTGTCTGTTATCTCCCTCATCGAAGGAGGGGGTGTAAGTATCGATGCTGCCGTCAGCGCTGAACACGCGGCGCGGTTTGGCATCGCCACCACGTTCGTTGTTGCCATAACGAGATGGGCCTGCTTTGCGGTCACGATCTCCAAATGATTTGCGCTCTCCACGATCCCGATCACCAAAGGACTTCCGGTCACTGCGCTCACTACGCCCGCGATCATCGAAGGATTTGTGATCACCAAAGGTGGGCTTCACGCCAACGCGCTTACGGTCACCAAATGGATTGCGTTCAGAATCGCCACTTTCGTTGTCACGCTGGTCTTTGCCATGGCGCAGCGGCTTTTTGTTGTGCTTTGCAAGCACAGCAGCAGCGTCCTTAGCGCTGATCCAGCCAGCACCAGCACCACCTGAAGAAGATTTCTTTTTCTTCTTCATTTCAGCTTTCTGGCTGGTGCGAGACTCCATCTGGTTGATAATCGGCGCATCAAAATCAAGATCCGCTTCAGAAACAAGACGCTCACCCAGCTGATCACGCAGTACGCGGCCTCGGATTTCCTGTAGCTCACCTTCACCAAGGTCGCCCAGCTGGAACGGACCAAAGGAGATGCGGATCAGACGGTTCACAGAAAGATCAAGATGCTCAAGAATACGCTTTACTTCGCGGTTCTTGCCTTCACGCAGACCAATGGTGAGCCAGACGTTGTCGCCTTTTTCTGTGTCCAGCGTCGCTTCAATAGCGCCGTACAGCACACCATCAATGGCAACACCATCTTTCAGTGCGTCCAGTTGCTCTTGAGTAACTTTACCGTAGGCACGCACGCGATAACGGCGCAGCCAGCCGGTTGCAGGCAGTTCAATAACACGAGAAAGGCCGCCATCATTTGTCAGCAACAACAAACCTTCAGTGTTAATGTCCAGTCGCCCAACAGTTACCACGCGCGGCATATCTTTCGGCAAGATGTCAAAGACAGTCTTGCGGCCTTCAGGGTCTTTGTTCGTGGTTACAGTGCCCCGAGGCTTATGGAAGAGCCACAACCGGGTGCGCTCGCGGGTTGGCAGAGGTTTGCCGTCCACCAGCACTTTATCTTTCTGTGTGACTGTTACCGCTGGTGTTTCCAGCACGGTGCCGTTGACGCTCACACGGCCTGCTTCAATCCATGTCTCTGCTTCGCGGCGAGAACACAGGCCAGCGCGTGCCATCGCCTTGGCAATACGTTCGCCGGAAACGGTAACTGTCTGCTTTTGTTTTGCGTCGGAAGATTTCTTTTTCTGCTCGCCGGATTTGCGGGGGGAGCTAGTGGTTTTTTTACCGCTGTTTTTCATTGGCTCTTGCCCGGCGAACCGGGGCCTTTAACTGCTTGCACTCTGAACAGATACACCGGGGAGGCACACATAGGCGTCACCGCCTTGGCCATCCAGCAGTCTGTCAGCTGCCTTAATATTTAAATGTCCTTTGCGGGTCATAGCGCAAGCGAAGCGGGTTGGCAAAGGGACAAAGCGGATCATTGGCTTTTTTTTGAGATTTTGTCTGCGTAAACTCATCGATCACTTTCACAAATGATGACAGCTTGAGCGATCAGGGATAGTTTGCCGCGCATGAAGACACCCACATTGAACTCAACCTATATGGATATGGCATTGGATGAAGCCCGCGCAGCAGAAGCGCGCGGCGAGGTCCCTATTGGCTGTACTGTGGTAAAAGACGGTAAAGTCCTGTCTCGTGCTGGCAACCGCACACTGGAGCTGAACGACCCCACTGCTCATGCTGAAGTGCTGGCGATCCGCGAGGCAGGAAAACTGCTTGGCTCGCAACGTCTGGAAGGTTGCGATCTGTATGTAACCCTCGAACCATGCCCCATGTGCGCTGCTGCCATCTCTTTCGCCCGCATCCGCCGCCTTTATTATGGTGCAGGAGATGCCAAGGGCGGCGGCGTCGACCACGGTGTATGCTTTTACTCCTCTCCGACCTGCCATCATGCTCCCGACGTCTATTCCGGTCTGGCTGAAACCGATGCGGCTGAAATGCTGAAGGCGTTTTTTCAGCGCAAGCGGGACTAATGAGGTCTTTTCTGAAGCTGCTCTTTGCGTCTATACAGGTCGCAAATAGGCAATTTTGCTCAAGGCTATTATAGCCGCACTCATTTATTCATTTCGGATTCAGGCAAGGTAAAATGATTTTGCAATGTTCGTTTGCACGTTCGGGTGCTCTTGCCGCGTTAATCGTATGTCTGTTTCTTTTTCCGGCCTATGGCTCTGATGTGAGTGATCTCATGCAGGCGGCCCGGAAAGGAGATGCGAAATCGCAATACGATCTTGGAATCAGATACCGTGAAGGGGAAACTGTCAAACGTGACTTTGCGAAAGCTGGGCGCTGGTGGCGTCTTGCTGCCAGACAAGGGCATGTCAAGGCGCAGTTTGAATTAGCCTTTTTGTATCTTGAAGGGCAAGGTGTACCCAAAGATTACGATGAAGCTGCGAAGTGGTTTCTGATTGCAGCCAAGAGAGGTTTGGCAGGTGCACAGTTTAATCTGGGGCTTATGTATGCGAACGGTGACGGCGTAACACAAGATTATGTTCGGGCTGCCAGATGGTACCGCGCTGCTGCAGAACAGGGGCATACTGCTGCTCAGAACAATCTTGCTATCCTCCATACAAAAGGAAAGGGTGTGCGGCAGGATCACAAAAGTGCCTACTTCTGGTTTTTACTTGCAGCCCGACTGGGGGACATGAATGCTTCTCAAAACAAAATGGAAGCTGCAAAGAACCTGACACCTGAGGAGCTGGCAGAGGTCAATCAAAAACTGATTGAGTTCATCAAAAACGCCTCTGGCAATTAAGGGGCCTACCACTGCCTGAAGTCAAAGTGCAAATCTGATACTCATTTTATTGCGGTAACTGAAGCCCATTTGATTGGTTTCTCATCATATCCTTTCCCCTCTGAACACTCGTAGTCAAAGGAGGCCCAACGACCTGCGTCGCGCCACAAGGCGAGAATCTCATCGACGGAAGGATAGTTGTAGTAGCGACCAAAGCTGTCGGTACCATCATGCGTGCCAGTTTTAAAGCTTGCCCAAACCACTCCGCCCACTTTCAAAGCGTCATGGATCCTCTTTAAAATCTCAGGTAAATCCTCTTTCTGAGCATGGGTAAGAGATGCACACGCATAAATCCCGTCATAAGCTTGTTGAGCTGCAAGCTCAGTAAATCTCATCACCTTTACGGTCTGCCCCAGTCGCTGAGAGGCGATAGCAGCTAATTCAGATGATCCATCAGTTGCATCTAACAAAAAGCCCGCATCTAAAATTGCCTGCGCATCGACACCTGCTCCTGTTCCAAGCTCCAGAATTTTACCACCTGTCCTGCAACGCTTCAGGAATGGACTCAGTTTGGAATTTGGAGAAGTCTTGTAACTGGCATACTCAGCAGCATGATCCTGATAAAACTTAATTGTATTGTCGCTCATATCGACTCGCAAAAATGGTTCTGAACAGACTTTCTCAAACCTAGCAGAAGTGAGCTGTAGCTTGCATGCTTTTCTCGATTAAGAAGCCTTTGAAAGTGTGTTTACACTGTCGATGTTCAATGCGTCACATATGCTATTTCGCCTCCCCGTAATGAAATTAGATTTAGATTTTGTTTTACTTCTCATAAATAGAATATAATTCTATTTATGAGAATATGGTTCGCATAAATTCCTATTGATGGCTGTTAAATTAAAAATAATTTTCTTATGATTTCGTTTTATTTTCAGATTCACAGATTGCCTTCACTCTGGGCAGCCTATGCAGGAGAATAATGCCTGCCATCAGGTAGGCACGCTCAGATAAAGCGGAATAAAATAAAGAGAAGTCAGGTCGGAACATGCTGGAATTAAACAGCCACACCAATCACACCAATCCTTCTGGCAGAGAATGGGCTCTCAAGGCCATCAAGAACCTTGAAGCGGATTATCAGCGCTCAGCAGATACCCACCTGATCAAACTGGACATTCCAAAGCTGACGAGAGCAGGCATCGACCTCTACTTGAAAGATGAAAGCACCCATCCCAGTGGAAGCCTGAAGCATCGTCTGGCCCGCTCGCTCATGCTCTATGGAATCTGCAATGGCTGGATTAAGGAAGGGACACCGATTGTGGAATCTTCCTCCGGCTCAACCGCTGTATCTGAAGCCTATTTTGCACGTCTGATCGGTAACCGATTTATCGCAGTTGCGCCAAAGGCAACGGCCTGCACCAAAATCCGCGAGATTGAGGCGCTGGGCGGTGAGGTGCATCTCGTTGAACCCTACCAGATTTATGATGAGGCCAAACGTCTGGCAAAGGAACTGAACGGCCATTACATTGATCAGTTCACCTATGCAGAACGAGCCACTGACTGGCGCGGCAACAACAACATCGCGCAAAGCCTGTTCTCACAAATGTCACTGGAGCGTTTTCCGGCACCCAAATGGGTTGTGATGAGTGCTGGAACAGGCGGCACATCGGCCACGATCGGGCGCTATATCCGCTTGCATACGGAAGAGTATTCCAAAACACAGCTGTGTGTGGTGGACCCCGAAAATTCAGTTTTCCATGAGTTCTATCGCAGTCGAGATCCGGGCATTGTGCGTCACAAACCCTCTCTGATTGAAGGAATAGGCAGACCGCGTGTGGAACCTTCCTTCATCCCCGATGTTGTTGACCGGATGATCGATATTCCAGACGCAGCCAGCATTGCGACCATTCGTTGGCTGGAAGGCGTGATCCGGCGCAAAACAGGTGGATCAACGGGTACAAATTTGTATGGCGCATTGGCTCTGGCAAAAGAGATGATGGAAAACGACCAGCAAGGCTCCATTGTTACTCTTATCTGTGATAGCGGCGAACGTTATCTGGACACACTCTACAATGATGAGTGGGTCGCCAGCAAAAATCTGGACCTGCTCCCTTACATGCATAAGCTCATCGATTTCGCAGAAGTCGACAGATCTTAGTCCTTTTGGGCGAACAGTCAGGCCCGCCGGCGTGATTTAGATAAAGTAACCGCAATCGACTTTGCAGTTGGCGTGCCCGATTGATCAGCAACCGACTCTGCCGGGAGAACAGCATTGACCTCCGGGAAATAGGAGGCGATGCATCCCGGTGGTGTGTTAAAGGGAACCACTTGAAAGTCCAGAAGCTTCCTCTGGCGCTTGTCATCGCTCGCATTGGTTATGTCAACAGTATCACCGGGCGCAAGGCCAGCCCGGCGCATGTCCGCTGGATTGACAAAAACGACTTTACGGCTGGCATAAACGCCTCGGTAACGATCCTCAAACTTGTAAATGCTGGTATTAAACTGTTCAGGTGAGCGAAGGCCTTGCAATATGAAAGTGAGTTTAGAAGCTTTGGAGGCTTTTTGAGCAACCGTCGCAAGGGGTAGGGAGTAGCTGGAAAACTCTGCACGGCCTTTCGCCGTTTTCCATTGCCGTAAAGACACAGCGTGAGGCACAGTAAAACCTTCAGGTGTCCGTATCTTGGTGTTAAGTCCGATTAATTCCGGCACAACCTCTTCAATCTTTTCACGAATAACATCGTAGTCATCCAGAAAAGCAGACCAGTTGACGTGCTTGTTGCCCATGGTGGCCCGTGCAAGTGCGCTAATAATCGCAGGCTCGGACATTAAACCCTCAGCGGCTGGTTGGTTCACACCCGTAGAGCCATGCAGTTTGGAGAACATATCTTCAATGCTCACCATTTGCTCACCGGTGCGCTGAATATCAACTTCGCTGTGACCAAGACAAGGTAGAATGTAAGACAGTGCTCCTGTCATCAGATGAGTGCGGTTTAGTTTGCTGGCAATGTTCACAGTCAGCCTGCACTGACGCAAAGCAT
The DNA here is from genome assembly GCA_947496145.1 of uncultured Pseudovibrio sp. Lineage (GTDB taxonomy): Bacteria > Pseudomonadota > Alphaproteobacteria > Rhizobiales > Stappiaceae > Pseudovibrio. The sequence goes on along the minus strand of CANMBS010000003.1, from coordinate 204,172 downwards.
GTTCAGTGAGTTGCGTATCGGGAGCAGCTCGTGCGAAATTTCCACCGAGACCGAAAAACACCCGCAGTTTGCGTTCATTCATAAGCTTGACGGTTTCAGCAGCCTGTGCACCTCCTTGAGTTTCTGCTTCAAAGTTGAACACCTGCTGCAAACGATCTAAAAATGTTTCGCTGGGGTGGGAGGTAACTCCCATGCGATGCAGCCCAGAACTATTGATATTGCCGGAAATAGGAGCAGCTCCAGCACCTGCCTTACAGACTTTCCCGCGAAGGAACAGTAAGTTCATGAACTCCCGGATGGTAGCAACTGAGTGTTTGTGTTGGCATATGCCTGTCCCCCAGGTGATGATGGGGCGATCAGCCTGCACATAAATCAAAGCTGCGGCCTCAATCTGGTCGCGGGTCAGGCCAGATTGATCTTCAATCTCCTTCCAGGTTGTCAGCTCAGCAATCTTTTCAAACTCTTCAAATCCGCCACAGTTTTCATCGATGAAAACGCGGTCAAGAATGCTGTGTGTTAGAATGCGCTCATAGTCCCACGCAAATATAGCCTTCGCCATACCGCGTACAGCTGCCATATCCCCGCCCGGTTTGGGGGTAAAGAAATGACTGGCAACTGGAGACGAGCCAAACCGCATCAGCTCCAACCGGCTGTGCGGGTCAGAAAACCGCTCCATGCCGCACTCTTTCAGGGGATTGAAAGAGACAACCTGCGCTCCCCTTGCCGCTGCATCACGAAGCAAAGGCATCATAAGGGGATGAGTAGTTCCGGGGTTTAGGCCAAACACAAAGATAGCGTCTGCCTTTTCAAAATCCTCCAGTCGCACAGTCCCCTGACGTGTTCCAATAGCCTCTTCAAGTGCGATACCGCTGGCTTCGTGACCAAAGTCTGTGCTGCTTGGAAAACTCGTGACGCCCAGAATGCGACCAAGGAGCTGATAGAGGAAAGCAGCCTCATTGCTAATGCGTCCGGAGGTATAGAATACACCGTCGCCGCGTTTTTTCAGTGCTCGCAGCTCCGCCCCAATCTCTTTGAAGGCATCTGCCCAACTGATTTCGTTATAACGATCAGTAATCTTGTTGTAGCGCAGTGGTACGGTTAGCCTGCCTTGATCCTCAAGATCAAAATCTGAAAAGGTGCGAAGCTCAGAAACTGTATACTCTTGAAAAAACGCTTCTGTAACACGTTTTTCAGTCATCTCGGAGGCAAGCGCTTTAACGCCGTTTTCACAGACTGCGATTGAAGGAGAGGGGGAAGAAGAAGCAAAGGCTGCTCCGGGGCCAGCAAATCCATCAGGCTGGTTGACCTTAAGGGCGGTTTTTATGCCTGAGATTAAAGAGGTGCTTTGCATCAGTGCTTGCGCACAGCTCCACAAGGCACTCCACCCCCCGGCAGCAGTCGCCGATTTCTTGAAAACCACTTTGCTGGACACACCGCACTCCTACACGCATTTAACGCTCGCGAACTCACTGAGTCGCTCAGCTGTAGCGTGTGAAGCTGTATCCACGGTTGCAGCTAAACAAGTTTAAACAATTCTCTTGTGCCAGTTGAACGGCGAGGTCGCTGGGAGTTGCCATGACAGCCAGTGTACCCACCCGTGCACTAACCGCTTTTTGAACCAGATCTGAGCTGCACCTGCTGGTGGTGATGACCATGTCAATAGTTTCACCGCTGCGAGCCCCAGCCCCAAGCGCTTTGTCCATGGCATTGTGACGCCCGATGTCTTCACGCACAGCAATGAGCCTGCCCTCAGAGCAAACCGCTGCTGCATGCAGACCGCCTCCGTAAATGTCGTTGAGCATTTGCCGGGACTGCATCGCCTCAAACGTAGCGCTGATACTATTCGTTGATGGCACTGGATGTGGGCTAAGAGGAGCAAGGGCTCGCATGGCTGCACGAATGCTATCCAGCCCGCACAGGCCGCAGCCCGTGGTTCCGGTCAGAAGCCGCTTTCGTTTTAATGCTGCAAAAAAGGCATCATCATCAATTGTAAGGTCGATGCTTCGCCCTTCGGCCCCATGCTCATGCAAAGTAACAGCTTGTATATCATCGAAGCTGGAGACGATTGCTTCACTAATGGCAAACCCGATTGCAAAATCCTCAAGATCGCGGGGGGTTACCATGAACACAGCAAACCCTTCACCATTTAAAGTAACTGCCGCTGGAACTTCCGGCGGAAGCTGCCTTTCTGTGGTGTCCGGTGTTTGCCACTCAGTGCCCTGAACAGACAACCCTGTCTCCAATATCTCTTTGTGTTATTCCTGAGAGATTAGGTAGTTCTCGATCTTCTGGTCAAGCTCAACTTTTACCTCTTCGCGCAGCATAGCACTGTCATCCAGAATTTCTTTAGCCTTCATAAAATCAAGTACTTGATACTGCTTGATGTTTGGGAATACAGAAATTTCTGGTGTGCGAACCCGAAGTTTCTCCTGAGAGATGGTCTGCATTAGAATTTGGGTGGCGCCAAAAACACTTTCCGTAGCGCTGGGCATAAGCCGCTTTTCATCTTTTCTTGGTGTTCCGACAACATCAACTGCAATCACGATGTCGCACTCATTGGGCAACACATCAAAGGGCAGGGGATTCACGACGCCGCCATCGATGAGAACAGTCTCGTTAAGGTGTACTGGCTTGAAAACAAACGGTATGGCGATGCTTGCGGAAACAGCATCAATAAGGTTACCGGAGCTAAAACGAACTTCCTCAGCCTTGTAGTAGTCAGCTGCAATAGCCTGAAAAGGAATGGACAGCTCTGAAAAATCCTTCTTCAAGGCATCGCCAACAAAAACTTCAAGAACACGTTTGGAATCAAACTGACCAAAACTTGTCTTGCTACCAAGCAGATCAGCAAAGCGCTTGGGCATGCTAACCTCAACCAGTTTGCCAAGCACTTTCTTCCATTCACCAAGCGTTTCGAGAGTGAAGGCTTCAAGCTGATCTCCACTCATCCCACCTGCATATCCTGCACCAATCAAAGCGCCAATGGATGTGCCGGTAATCGCATGTGGTGTGAGACCCATGTCATCCAGCGCCTGTAAAACAGGAATGTGGGAAAGGCCACGGGCACCTCCACCACCTAGAGCAAGTCCGATCCTTGGAGTACTCATTGAAAGCTTATCCCTTTAATATCCGTCAATGAAAATATAGGTGTTCTCGCTTGCTTTCCAATTGAAACATGTGAAATTCTGGTCATAATTAAAATGAAATCACTTAAGTGAAGTTTGAGAGTATTGGAAAGTCGCATCAACCGCTGGATTGTAAACTGCTGAACGCAGCAAATACAATTGTAGCGCGGTGATTGTAACTTCAATTATGCGGTGCATACAATGAACTATGCCACGGGTTACCCTGCAGGTATTGACAAAAATCTACTGCAATTTTCTCTGGAACTCTCGGATTGCTCATCGTTACAATCCCGCTGGCAACACCTGACAGATTTTGCTGGAAATCTGGGTTTTGAAAAAGGGGTTTATATTGTACTTCCCAAAATCGAAGGGCAGTTAGAAGACCGCCAGCCTATTTGTTTGACCAATCATGCAACTCAGTGGGTAGAACACTATTATTCCAGCAATTACTACTTCAAAGATCCCGGTGTAGATCATCTGCTCAGTGGAAAGAAGGCGGATCAGCTCTGGACCGATTACACTGTAAAAAATGCCGATGGAGTTGATTCGAAGTTTATCAGTGATGTGAGAGCAGCAGGGTTGAAATTTGGCGTAACAACGCCACTTGAGTGCACAAATAAGCTCTTGGTTGGCGGAGTGAGCTTCGCATCCTGCGAGCATACACAACGTAATTTTGAGCAGCAAATGGCTGCTAAATACTCTGGTCTCAAGAAGGCTGTGCAGCTATTTCACTCTTGCGTGCAGGAACCTGAGCAACTCGCAGCTTTTTTTGATTTTACGTCAAGAGAGCATGAATGCTTGCTTTGGCTAAGCGCAGGAAGGGCAAATAAAGAGATCGCCCACATCCTCAATCTCTCAGAGAAAACCGTTGAACACCATATTAAGCGAGCATGTAATAAGTTGCAGGTGACCAACCGTACACATGCAGTTGCAAGGGCAATGAGCTTTCAGTTGCTGTGCCCGTAACCTGTTACAACTTTAGCATATCAGGGAAATCCCCTCATTGCTAAAAGTTGTGGGCCTATGCATATTGGCGAGGCTGAAGGTTTCGCTTTAGCCCTGCATAGCACTGTTTTCGCTTCATGCAGCTGTTGTGTGTTTTATGAATTTAATCTGTTGGTTTAGGTACAAGCTGTCGTTGCCTGACCTGATAGTGTAAAACAAGAACTCCTCCGAAGCATGCTTCGGAGGATTTTTGTAAGAATGCCAGATAATTGCGTTAACTTACCGCTTCCCGCTCAATTGCGCGCCAGCCGATGTCTTTGCGGTAGAAGCCGTCCGGCCAGTCAATCCTCTCAATAGCTGCATAAGCTTTCTCACGAGCCTCGGACACGGTTGCAGCGCGTGCGGTCACATTCAATACACGTCCACCGTTAGAAAGCAGTTTGCCATCTGCAGAAACTGTACCTGCGTGGAAAATCTCAACGTCAGGATCGTTCGCCGCCTCTTCAATACCGTTGATTTCTGTCAGTTTCTCATAGGACCCAGGATAACCCTTGGAAGCCATTACAACGGTGATTGCCGGGTCTGAGTGCCATTCCGCGTCCACTTGATCAAGAGTACCTTCCGCACAGCCCAGAAGAATTGGAAGCAAGTCAGTTTTCAGGCGCATCATAAGGACCTGACATTCCGGGTCGCCGAAACGTACATTGTGTTCAATCAGCTTCGGGCCATCCTTGGTGATCATGAGGCCAGCGAAAAGCACTCCCTGAAACGGACTGCCGTGCTTTTTCATATCTTCAATGGTTGGGTAGATGATCTCTTTCATCACCTGTTCCACCAGGTCATCGTTCATCACAGGAGCAGGGGAGTAAGCCCCCATGCCGCCAGTGTTTGGGCCTTCATCACCGTCAAAAGCACGTTTGTGATCCTGAGCCGTTGCCAAAGGCAGAGCGTGGACACCATCAGAAAGGACAAAGAAGCTTGCCTCTTCCCCTTCCAGAAATTCTTCAACCACGACTTCAGCACCAGCAGCCCCAAAAGCACCGTTAAAGCAGCTATCAATTGCATCCAGTGCATCTTGCTCATTCATCGCAATAATGACGCCCTTACCAGCAGCAAGACCGTCAGCCTTCACGACGATAGGTGCACCTTGCTCGCGGACATAAGCTTTTGCCGTTTCAGCGTCATCAAATCGACCATATGCTGCGGTTGGGATGTTTGCCCGTGCACACATGTCTTTTGTAAAGCCTTTGGAGCCTTCCAGCTGTGCAGCAGCCGAAGACGGACCAAACACGCGAAGATCAGCGTGGCGAAGGCTGTCAGCAAGTCCTTCGACAAGAGGAGCTTCCGGGCCAACCACGACAAAATGCACATCGTGTAGTCGGCAAAATTCAATCACGCTGCGATGGTCTGTTGCATCAAGCGACACACACTGAGCAAACTGCTCAATTCCTGCGTTGCCCGGAGCAACAAACAGTTCGTTAAGTACCGGAGACTTTGCCAAGGACCATGCCAGCGCGTGCTCACGCCCGCCAGAACCAATGAGCAGAATATTCATAAGAGGTAGACCCTGAAATTAAGAAGGGAACAGGTCCCCGAGTTGCGCGTCAAGTGTGTGATGCAGCCTGTACCATGAGTCTGGCTGTCAGTAAACGAACAACCGCTTCGGAGAGAGCAAAATGCCTCGTCAATCAGTCGAACTGTTACTGGTTACCCCACTGTTTATGAAAGAATTTTTTGACCTGCTGGCAAAGTGGGGCGAACAGGACACGCTCTCTGAGCCAGTCCTGTCCCTTGAAGAGACAGCACGCAGGTTGCTCGTAGACCCGAGTGCCGGGCAGGCGTGGTTGATTAGAAGTGCCGGAAAGACTCTCGGTTTCGTGCTTGTCAATTATCGCTTCAGTGTCCGGGCAGGAGGGAAGGTGGGTTTCATAGAGCAAATTGCTCTGGCCTCCATTGACGGTATTGAGCGATTATTGCCCAAAGTACTGCGAGAACTGGAAGATGAACTCTCGCAAAAGTCCGTCATCAAGATGGAAGTCTCACTGAAGAGAACGCAGGGAAAAGAGAGAAAACAGTTCTTCGAGGATTTTGGCTTCTTGACGCAAAGCGTCGATTTGTTGGAAAAGGTCATTCACAGCGATGAGGAGTTCCCCATCAGCTTTTAGGATCCTGATAGCGTCGGGAGTAGGTGAGGTGGCAATGTTCAAAACCAAAGACACTGGACCAGTCGCAGATGCGATAAAGCGCCATTGGGTGGACACTCGTCTTCCACCAGCACTTCGTCCCTTTGCGCGTCTGGCCAGATGGGAACGCCCGATTGGCTGGTATCTCCTTATGTGGCCTTGCCTTTGGTCTCTCGCATTAGCATCCAACGTTGCCGGCGCTCCGATCCCGAATATCTGGTATGCAGTGCTGATGTTTATTGGTGCTGTGGCGATGCGCGGGGCTGGTTGTACCTACAATGATATCGTTGACAAGGACATCGACGATAAAGTGGAACGCACACGTTCCCGTCCCATTCCCTCAGGCCAGGTTACAAGCAGGCAAGCCAAGATCTTTACAATTTTACAGGCGCTTGTAGGACTAATTGTTCTCTTGCAGTTTAATGGTTTTGCAATTGTGCTTGGCGCTTCTTCTCTTGTCATTGTAGCAGCTTATCCGTTTATGAAACGGATCACCGACTGGCCGCAGCTGGTGCTTGGGCTGGCATTCTCATGGGGGGCTTTGTTCGGCTGGGCAGCAGTCTTCGGAAGTCTCTCCTTAGCTCCGATCCTTCTGTATTGCGGCGGTGTTCTATGGACAATCGGGTATGACACCATCTATGCCCATCAGGACAAAGAGGACGACGCGCTCGTAGGCGTGCGTTCAACTGCACGCTTGTTTGGTGAAAAGACACGTCAGGCCTTAGTCTTCCTTTATGGGGCTACGCTACTGTTTTTTGCCGGAGCTCTTGCGTTTGCTGGAAGTGGACCAGTCGCTTTTGTCGGACTGACGCTCGGCGCACTACATTTGTTCAACCAGATTCGCGTTTTAGATATTAATGATCCGGACCAGTGCCTTGCGTTGTTCAGGTCCAATTCAACCTTTGGGCTGATCTTGTTTGCTGGTTTGGTTCTGGACGGTCTTGCGACCTATTACTTTTAAGGCTTCCTGCGGCGCAAAGAAGTAAACCGGCGTGAACGTGCTAACACTTTTTGCAGTGGTGTTGGCTTGCCAGTTTCACGATCAACCAGAAACCGTGGGCGTCTTCCCGTGAGCGCACGCAGTTTCCGGCGAGGCAGCGGCTCTCCTCTGGAGCAGGTATTTAGTCCAAGACGGGCGAGCTTTGAGGTGCCGTCACTATCTATTGTTAGCAGCGGCAAATGCAAGGTGTCCGACCACTCCTCCCAATAGTCAGCAGTCTGTTCCATGTCCTGACTAACAAAAAGTGGAATCGAGAGCGCGTGATCTCGATGCAAAAGCATCACCTGATACTCAAGCTCATTATTGATTTCATTGACCAGTATCTTCGCAGCAATGCCAGAATAAGACCCCAGAGGCACAGTAAGAGTAAGCGGGAGGCCACCCATTTCACGTCGGATTAAGACCTTGTCGGGATCAATGCGGATATCGGATCTGTTAAGTCCGGGAGTTTCAAGAAGATCATCGGGCAAGTCTGCTTGCATCCGAAATGGTAGAGAGACACGCACGTGGCTGCCGTGATTGTCATTGCTGGCATGACCGAAAAACTGCGATGTGTAGTTGATCACGAAACTGCCCCTTGCTTCACAGGTGTGAAGATCTCAAATCAAATTCTTTTCTAACTAATGAAAAATTACAGGGGCGAATCTGCGTAAGTTCTTAACTCAAATGGTTAAAATACTATGATTGCGAAGAGGCTTAGCGAACTCCTGACGAACTGGCTAAAATTTGAATAACACCCCGGACCTGCCAAATATGAAAGAGAAGTCTGCTGGAACCTTGCAATTTCTGCGTAAAGCCCCTCGTTTCTCAGGAGGTACGCTTGCTCTTATGGCAGGCACGCCCTAAACACGAAGAACAAGACAACAGGAGGTTCGTGCGAATGTCTGACGCAATTGCCAATTTAAAGCTTGAAGAGCAGGCGTTGAGCTTGGTGGAAGCCGCAAAAGCCGCTGGAGCAGATGCAGCAGACGCAATCGCAGTAACTGGCATGTCATTGTCTGTTTCTGTACGCGAAGGTGAGGTTGAAAATACTGATCGCGCCGAGGGCAATGATGTAACCCTACGGGTCTTTGTAGGCAAGCAAGTCGCCAGTGTTTCCTCCAATGCAAGCGATGATCCGGCTGAGCTTGCTGCTCGTGCTGTCGAAATGGCAAAAGTCACGCCAGAAGATCCCTTCGCTGGCCTTGCTGAACCAGAACGTCTCCTTAAAGAAATTCCTCAGCTCGATCTGATTGATCCGCGTGAAGTCAGCGCCGAAGAACTCACCAAAATGGGATTGGATGCAGAAAATGCTGCGCTGGCGGTTGAAGGTGTTTCAAAATCTGGCGGTGCAGGTGCAAGCTGGGGCCTCTCCGGTATCGTACTGGCTACGAGCCACGGTTTTGTCGGTGCTTACCAACGCTCTCGCTCTGGATACTCTATGACAGCGATTGCAGGCGAAGGCACTGGCATGGAGCGCGATTATGAGTTCGACTCCCGCACCTACTGGGATGACCTGATGAGTGCAGAAGAGGTAGGGCGTATTGCTGGTGAGCGCACCGTACGTCGTCTCAACCCACGACAGCTAGAGACCCGCAAGGCACCAGTGGTTTACGAACCGCGTACAGCACGCTCGCTTCTGGGGCACTTTGCTGGTGCCATTAACGGCGCAGCTATTGCACGTGGAACAAGCTTCCTGAAAGAAAAGATGGGTGAGCAGGTTTTTGCTAAGGGCATAACAATCTTTGATGATCCATTTAAAGCGCGTGGTGGTGGTACTGCTCCATTTGATGCAGAAGGTACTGGTGCTGAGTACTTAAACATGATCGAAGATGGCATTCTTGGGCATTGGTTTCTGGATGGATACTCCGCCCGGGAATTAGGCTTGACCTCGAATGGTCGTGCCCGACGGTCCGGTTCAGCCACTTCTCCGGGAGCAACCAACCTGACACTTCAGGCGGGTGAAAAAACACCGGAAGAAATCTTAAAGGATATCGGCGAGGGTCTGTTAGTCACTGACCTGATCGGACACGGCGCAAACGGTGTAACTGGTGATTATTCACGCGGTGCTTCAGGCTTCTGGATCGAAAACGGCGAAATCGCCTATCCGGTAAGCGAAATCACCATTGCAGGAAACATGAAGGACATGTTCCTGAACCTGACACCAGCTTCTGATCTGGATGAGCGTTATGCAGTTGCTACGCCTACAGTGGTTATTGAAGGACTGACCATTGCCGGGAGCTAACACATACAATCCGCAGGAAGACCTGGAGCTGCTGGTGTCAGCCGCACTGGAAGGGGGCAAAATTGCCCTCTCTTACTTTGGAAAATCCCCTAAAAACTGGACAAAAGAAGGCGACTCGCCTGTTTCTGTTGCAGATATTGAAGTGGACCAGTTTCTCGCGGCTACTTTGCGAAAGGCCCGTCCAGATTATGGATGGCTCTCAGAAGAAACTGAAGATGACCTGACCCGTCTCGACCATGACACCGTCTTCATTGTGGACCCAATCGATGGAACCCGAGTGTTTTTAAATGGCCGGGATGAGTGGTGCCTGTCATTGGCTGTAGTAAGAAATGGTCGGCCTGTTGCTGGTGTTATCTATTGCCCGGTGCGCGAGGAGCTATTCACTGCAGCCAGTGGAGAAGGAAGCTACCTGAACCAACAACCGATTTTTGTTTCAAAGCGGGAAGAGATCACCGAAGCATATATTGCCGGACCAGTGAGCTTTCTTGAAAAGCAATGTGTAAAGCGCGAAGGGATTCGCTTTAGCCCCTATCTTGGATCGCTTGCCTATCGTTTTGCACTTGTTTCCTGTGGGAAGTTGGATGCGGGGCTTGCTCGTGCCAGAGCAAGTGACTGGGACCTTGCCGCCGCAGATTTGATCATAACCGAGGCCGGAGGCCAGTTGGTAGAGTTGTCCGGCCAGACCCTCTACTACAATAAAACTAGAACAAATCATCCCGGACTGGTGGCATCTTCTGCCAAATTGTTTAAAAGGCTTCAGGGAATCTCCGTAGAGGATTAATCCTCATGGGTATTCTTTCAGACGGTTTGTAAGAAGGTGAGCGAACACCATGAGTGCTCAAGAAGAAAACCAACAGCTCCTGCACCTCGTGTTTGGTGGCGAATTAGAAGATATTAGCAATGTTCGTTTTAAAGATCTGAAGGATCTGGACATTGTAGGAATCTACCCGAACTACGCAGAAGCACATGCAGCGTGGAAAGCAAAGGCGCAAGGCACAGTTGATAACGCCTTAATGCGATACTTCATTGTACATATGCACCGCTTGCTTGATCCGGGCGCAGAAAGCAAGTAAGTACTGCGCCCTCTGGGGCGTTCCGCCCGAAACTATATGGGCCTGTGAAATGCTGAAGAAATTAGGCAAACACCCGCTAGTGATGAAGCTGGTGGGTAATGTCATGGCGTATTATCTGCTCTTTGTACGCAAAAGCAGTAAGTTCACGTTAGATCCTCCTAATTTTTATGAGGATCACGAAGACAGCACTCCATACGTTGTGTCTATGTGGCACGGTCAGCATTTCATGATGCCCTTTGCACGCCCAAAAAACTGGGATGTACGGGTGATGATTTCCCGAAGTACTGACGGTGAAATGCAGTCAATCTGTGCATCTAAGCTGGGCCTTGGTTTGATCCGGGCCGCTGGCGCGCAGCGAGCGAACCAGATAAGCAAACGCGGAGGTATGCGCGGCTTCATTGAAGCCATGCGTGCTCTTAAAGAAGGCGGAAATGTCGCCATGACAGCGGACGTGCCAAAGGGGCCGTCCCGCAGAGCTGGTAAGGGTATCGTCCAGCTCGCCAAACACTCTGGCCGGCCTTTGTTGCCTGTTGCGATAGCAACCAGCCGTCATTATGACCTTGATACTTGGGATAAGGCATCCATCAATTTGCCGTTTAGCCATATTGCGTTATGCTTTGGAGAACCTATTCCGGTTCCGGCAGATGCAAGTGATGAACAGCTTGAGGAAATTCGTCATCTTCTGGAAACCAGAATGAATGAGACGACCGACAAAGCCTATGCAATTGCCAAGTCTGGCAAGAAATAAAACCAGCAGAACTGGGTCCTATGAGTTCAGTGATCTTCAGAGTCTATCAAGGTCTCGGCCGTCTGGCCGCGCCGCTCCTCGTTGGGCTATACAAATGGCGCGCCCGGCAGGGTAAAGAAGACAAGAACCGCAAAGGTGAGCGTTTCGGCGTTGCCTCTAAACCGCGTCCTGCGGGAAATCTCGTTTGGATCCATGCTGCAAGTGTTGGCGAAGCTAATGCAATCCTTCCTCTTGCGAAGCAAGTGGTTGAAAATGGCTCATATGTCTTGCTGACCACCGCCACGCTCACATCTGCTCAGATCGTTGAAGCATCTGCACCTGCTGGTGTCATTCATCAGTTTGTTCCCTATGACACGCGCGGTAACATCAAGAGGTTCCTGGACCATTGGGCCCCTTGTCTGGCAATTACTGTTGAATCAGAAATCTGGCCAGCAACGTTTCACGAGCTTGAAAAGCGCCAGATCCCTTTGATCATTGCCAACGGGCGTATGTCAGAAGGTTCTTTTGGTAACTGGAACCGTCTACCTTCTTTTGCCCGGTCCATATTCGGAACCGTTGATTGCGTGTTAGCGCAGTCTGAGGAGGATGCTGAACGCTTTAAAAAACTGGGTGCCCGCACTGTCAGGGCCACTGGTAACATCAAATTCGATGGCGATATTCCCGAATGTGACCCGGTTGAACTTGCAGATTTTAAGGACCAGCTGGAAGGTCGGCCAAGATGGCTGGCTGCCAGCACGCATCCAGAAGAAGAAGCACAGATCGGTAGAGCGCATCAGACACTAAAGCAAACCTTTGAAAACCTGCTGACAATCATTGTTCCCCGTCATCCTGCAAGAGCAGAGGAAATTCGAGCTAAGCTGGAAAGCATGGGGCTGGTATGTATCTTAAGGTCGCGCGGGGAAACTATCACGAATGCGACAGATATTTATATAGCTGATACACTGGGAGAGCTGGGGCTGTTCTATCGTGTCGCACCTGTCGTTTTCATGGGCGGATCATTTGCTCCCATAGGTGGTCATAACCTTCTGGAACCTGCTCAAATTGGTTGCGCAATCTTGTCAGGAACACACACACACAACTTTGCATGGATTTATCGGCACTTTGCAAAAGAAGAAGGTGTTATACTGGTCAATGGTGCAGATGAGCTGGCAGTTAATGTTGAAACCTTGCTATGCAATCCTGAGCAAGTAGAGAAATGCGCAGCAAAAGCAAATGCGCTGGTTGAAACTGGACGTGGTGCATTAGCTGCTACTCAGCTTGAACTGCAACAATACCTGCCCGCAAGATCTAAGCAAGCTGGTGAGGAGTGAACTATGAAAGCTCCTGACTTCTGGTGGACATCAGGCAGCACCTGGCAGTCCAGTCTATTAAGTCCGCTAAGTGCACTTTACGGCTATCTAGCTGGAAAGCGCTTTGACTATGAGCCAAGCTACAAGGCCAGTAAACCGGTTATCTGCATTGGAAATTTTACAGCTGGCGGAACAGGCAAAACTCCCTTCGCATTGGCGCTCAATGCTTTGTTGAAGGACGCAGGTCACAAACCCGGTTTTCTGCTGCGTGGGTATGGTGGAACCAACAAAGGGCCACTGCTTGTAGAGCAATCTAAGTACCGCGCAGAAGAAGTGGGCGATGAAGCTTTGCTTCTGGCAAAACGCGGGCCGACAGTGATTTCGGCAGACCGTGCCGCTGGTGCTATGTTGCTGGAGCAGCAGGATATTACTGTCATCATCATGGATGATGGGTTCCAGAATCCGCGCCTTCACAAGGATGCCTCCATTGTCCTTTTGGATGCCAAGACCGGTATTGGTAATGGTAAATGTATTCCCGCTGGCCCTCTAAGAATGCCTTTTGAGCGGCAACTGGGTCGGGCCAGTCTGTTAATGGTCATTGGTGAGGGAGAGCAGAGCTTCCAGCAGCAGGAAGCTGCCAGACAAGCTGGCATCGAGCAAATGCGCGCTGCTATACGCCCTGTTTCCGCTGATGCGTTAGAAGGTGAGCGAGTACTGGCATTTGCTGGTATCGGACGACCTGAAAAACTGTTTGCCAGTCTGCGCGAAGCCGGTGCTGATGTCGTGAAGACTATGTCCTTTCCAGATCATCACTATTTCACAAAGGATGATGCGCGGAAAATTTTACAGGTTTCTGAAGATCAGGACTTGCTGCCTATCACAACCACCAAGGATTATGTGCGTTTGGATGGGCGCGATGAGCAATCAATCGCAAGGCTGGCCCATGTTGCCAGTGTGCTTGAAGTCGAGATGAAGATTGCAGAACCAGACGCCCTTCTGGAGCGCCTGAAACCGCTATTGCAATCAGCTAAGGACTAAGCTGTAAAACCGCCTTTTTCATAGGCTTCCAGCGCGGCTGCCGCATCAATGTAAGCTTCCTGGCGAGAGACGCTCCAGTACTTGAGCTCCTCAAGCATGATCGTTTTGCCAGTGATCGCACACTTCACAAAATTACCCGGAGCTTTGATGGAGTAGTCTCCGTCGAGATAGTCAATCCGAGCTTCGGTAGGAATGCGCGGTTGTTCAAAACGGTTCATTGTTTTTGCATCCAGACTTGTTTCATTTCTTTCTTCTTAGCGCTGAACTATTAAAAACACCAGCTTGAAGATGGAGTAGCGCTCAAATGCAAAGCGATGCAGAAGAGTGAAATTACAGCAACGCGGCATGAGCTTTACTCTGCCGCCGTTGCCAGTTTCTCGGCGCGAATACGCTTGATTGTTCGCCAGCACATATACTGCGCCAGAAATGCAAAAACGACCCCTCCGATGGCTTGTCCGGCTAACACGCCATTCGCCTCATAAACGTAAGCACCAACGATTGTAAAAGGAATGGTGCCAAGGGTCGCTCTCCCCCAGTTAAACAGCATGGAGTAAAGAGGAAAACCCAGATTGTTAAAAACGGCGTTGGTTACAAACAAAGCTGCGTTAAAGAGGAACCCTGCCGCCGCAAACGTGCAGAAGAAGAAAACCAGAGCCGCACTATCGCCTTCAGCATTGAAAAACAGGACCAGTTGATCTTGTAGGAGAAACAAAAGTGCCCAGGCAGACAAGGTGTAAACCACAATGAGCAACAGAGCATCCTTTACAATCTGGCTAAGGCGATCAAAGTGAAGTGCACCGTAATTTTGTCCGATAATGGGACCGATTGCGCCGGATAATGCGAACAGTGCGCCGAAAGCCACTGGAATAATACGTCCAACAATTGCAAAGCCAGCCACCACGCCATCACCAAACTGAGCCATCTCTGAAATGATCCAGGCATTACCAGCAGGGGTCGCAAGGTTGGTCAGCATGGCAGGGAGTGCGACTTTAAACAGATCCTGACAATCTGAGGTAACCTTCGTAATTTCTGGCTTGCCGAGCAGCTTATGCTTGATGATCAGGATGTAAAGCCCGACACCGACCATCACAAAACGAGAGATGACAGAAGCGATGGCGGCACCGGTAAGACCCATGTCGAAGCCGAATATCAAAATGGGGTCCAGAATTGCCGTTACAAAGCCACTTGAGAGTGTAACAAACATAGAGCCACGCGCATCTCCAACTGAACGCAAGAGCGCTGCAAGCACCATGGCTATGCACATGAAAGGCATGGACGGCACAACGATGTAAAGAAAGAGCAGCGTATAATCGAGCGTCTCGCCCGAGGCACCGAGCAGCATAGCAAGGTCGTCCATGACTGGCAGGCTGCCAGCGACCACTAAGAGAGAGATCAAACTTGAGAAAATGAGTGAGACACTCACGAGCCGGTTTGCGCCTTTGGCATCCCCTTGTCCGATGCGCCGTGACACAGAAGCACTGGCAGCAATGGAAAGGCCAATCCCGATCGCAGTATTGAAGAACATGATGGTTCCGGCATAACCAATAGCCGCCGCCAGTTCTTCAATACCCAGTTGTGCAATGTAAAACAGGTTCGCCAGATCAACGAGAAAAAGCGCCATCAACCCCACGGAGCCAGTCGAGGTCATGACCAGCACATGCCTCATGGTTGAGCCATAGGTGAATTTTGCGTCCCGTGTGCCGGAACTGGTTGGTCTGGACATGAAAACTCACTTTTCCGTTGCTGGTAGCAATCGCAGGAGAGGGCCTCAATCACCCTGCAATCCTGAATTTTGCCACTAGAGCAATGAACCAGCATTTTCTTTAGTTCTGCCTGTAAGCTTTGCAGACGAATGATTTTGTCTTCCACTTCAGCAAGATGCGCCCGAGCAATCTGGTCGGCACCTTCGCAATCATCTTCCGGATGCTCTTTTAACTGCATAAGGCTCTCGATCATCTCCAGAGAGAAGCCGAGATCGCGACCATGGCGAATAAACGACAAGCGATTCAGATGCTCGTCGCTATAGCGCCGCTGCCCGCCTTCAGTGCGCGGTGGCTCCGGCAGTAACTGCTTTTGCTCGTAAAACCGGATCGTTTGAACTTTGACGCCAGCTGCCTTTGCCAGATCACCAATTGAATATTCGCCTGCCATTTGGACCTATCGAAGTGAAATTGAGCGTGCATGACTGCAAACGTTATGAAGAACTGTTCGATCTGACCAGTTATGTCAAACGCCAACAATCTGCGCGAAGTCATAAAGCCATCACAGGCACCCTATCTTAAATGGCAGTAAACTAGGTGAGGTCAAGGCAAACAGGATAATTCTTGTCAGGTTAAATGCAGGGACGAGCGAGCTTACTCCGGTTTGTTAGAGGGTAAATCATCTCGCGGCGTGCGTTGATGCAATTTGTCAGTACCTGCAAGATCCCCCCCTTCAAGCTGAAGGGATAAGCGTTCATCATCCCGCTTACGAACATCTTCTTCCACTTCATCAATCCGGTCCGCTGGCAAACCCAGATACTCAAGGGTTTTTCGGCCAAACATCAGGCTGGATTCAAACGTTTCACGTATTTGGTAATCAACACCAAGACGAGTGAGGTCAAGAGCATGTGCTCTGTCAGTTGCCCGGCAATACAATGCCGCATTGGGAAATGCCGACCTGATCTGCAAGATGGCCTGCTTCATAACCTGATCATTTTCAATGCAAAGCGCAATCAAAGTCGCACTTTCACCACCTGCGGCTTTCAGCACATCAGGGCGTGTTGCATCGCCATAGTACACTTTGTAACCGTACTGCCTCGCATCATTAATCCGCACAGGATTGTTATCCAGCGCTGTGACGGAGATACCTTCAGAGGTAAGCATCTGCGCAACCATCATGCCAAAGCGTCCAAATCCAACAATTAAAACACCAGGACGCGCATCTTCAAAGCTTTCGACGCGGTTGGTGGTGTCTCCATGCTTTTTCATACGAGTAGCGACATAATCCAACCCAACAACCCCGAGTGGCGTAAGCAACATGGTCAGGATCACCACAGCACTTAAGATATTGGCAGTTGCCTCTGGCAGGATCGCAGCAGCGGTAGCCGTAGAAAACAGCACAAAAGCAAACTCTCCACCTTGCGGTAGTATGACAGCAACCCGCAAAGCGTCTGAATTTGAAGAGCCAAACAGACGTGAAAGACCCCAAAGCAGAAAACCTTTTGTGAACATCAGCAAAACAACCGCAGAAATGATGATCTGCCAGTTAGCAATAATCAGGTCCATTTCAAGTGCCATGCCAACGGTTATGAAAAACAAGCCCATGAGCATGGATCGGAATGGCTCGATATCTGCTTCAAGCGTATGGCGGTAGCTGGATTCAGCCAGCATAACACCAGAAAGAAATGCCCCCAGCGCCATAGACAAACCAACGAGGCTCATCAAACCAGCACTGCCAAGAGCAACAAGCAGTGCCGCCGCAATCATCAGCTCGCGACCGCCCGACGCAGTAAGAAGTTGGAACAGCGGCGAAAGCAGGTATCGCCCTGCAAGGATCACAAACCCAACTGCAGCAACAACAGTGACCACCTGCATAGCAATGGATGCATCCTCTACATCAGCCTCACCAGGAGCCAGAATACTGACCATCGCAAGCAGTGGGACAATCGCCATATCTTGCAGCAGTAAAATACCAAAGGCACGTTGCCCGTATTTGGTACTCAAATGCCCGCGCTCCTGTAACATTTGCAGTGCAAAGGCCGTAGAGGACAGGGCAAGACCAAACCCGGCAATCACAGCAATTTTGTAGGACAGTCCAAAAAAGATGGCGCAACCGGTCAGTATAACGCCTGAAACCAGCACCTGTGATGTTCCAAGCCCGAAAATATCGCGGCGCATTCGCCATAACCGGGCCGGTTCAAGCTCCAGCCCGATCACAAACAGCAGGAGCACTACCCCTAGTTCTGCGAAGCCTAAGATACGCTCTGGTTCACTGAAAAAGCCAATCCCATAGGGACCTATCGCGACACCTGCGGCAAGAAAGCCAACAACAGCCCCAAGACCAAGCCGCTTTGTTATAGGCACTGCGACAACAGCTGAGGAGAGAACCACAATGGTTTCAAGAAAAAACGGAGGAACGTGCGCGTCTGCCATTGGCACCCTAATAAGACAAGAAAACAGCGGAATTTACCAAATTGATTCCATATTGGGGGAAATACCTTAAACGAGTATAAGGGGGAACGTAATTTTCGGTAGATAACTAGTCCTTACGTTGATTGTGTGTTGATCTTTTATCACCATTCTCCGCTTTCTCGTTGTCTGCCTGCTTTTCGGCTTCGGCCAGTCGGCGGGCAGGCTCATTCAAGGCGGTACTCTCTGATTTTGGATGAATGAGTGGTTTAACCGGAACTTCGGGCAATTTGAACTGTTTATAGCCAGAATAAAGCCCCCCGACTTGCTGTAATGCAAGCAGCTCCGCATCACGCCGCCGAACGTCTTCGAGGATCTCAAAGGTGCGCTCTTCATCTTCACCCAGCTCCTCCAAAATTTCACGCCCGAATATAAGCGCAGACTCCAGAGTTTCACGCAGCTGAAAATCCACCCCTGATGTTATGAGTTGAATTGCATGTCTCCGGTCATGAGCCCTCGCAAAAATCTTAGCAAGTGGAAATTGAGATTTAGCCATGCGAACAATCTGACTTGTGGTTTCCGCCCGTTCTGTGCAAACCGCAATGATGCTTGCGGTCTCTGCTCCTGCTGAGCGCAAAACATTCAGGCGTCTGCCATCACCATAATAAATCCTGTAGCCAAACCGGGAAGCCTCACGAATGTGCTGTGCATCTGTATCAAGGACGGTGACAGTAGATCCTTGTGCGATCAACATCTGACAGGCTAGCTGACCAAAGCGCCCAAACCCAATCACAAGAACATTGGAACGTTTCTCCACGTCGTTGGGTATGTCTGGTACATCAGGCTCAGGTCGAAGTTTTATCCCGAGCCATTGTGTTAATCGAACACTCAAAAGCGTAAGGGCCATGGAAAAGGAAATGATTGCTGACAAAAGGCTGGTTTGATGCGGATTTAAAAGCCCGACTGCAACTGAAGCAGAAAAAATCACGAAACCAAATTCGCCTGCTTGCGAAAGTAGTCCTGCTATCTGAGCACTGCTTTCAGCATTTACTCCAAAAAGTCGCGTGACAGTGTATGTAGACACGCCTTTCAGCAACATGAGACCCAGACTGCAGGCTAACACCATCTTCCAGTTCAGATATACAAAGTTTAGATCAATGGACATGCCTACTGTGATGAAGAAGAAGCCTAGCAGTAGACCGCGAAATGGCTCCAGATCGGCCTCCAGTTCATGCCGGAAAGAGCTTTCTGCCAGCATCACGCCTGCAATAAATGCCCCGAGTGCGCTGGAAAGCCCAACCGCTTTCAAGAGTGCTGCTGCACCCAAAACGGTGAGCAGGGCAGAAGCCGTCATCATCTCTCTTGCACCAATGCGAGCAAAGAGACGGAATAAAGGCGTAAGCAAATAACGCCCGATAGCAACCAGCAGCAACACCGTGGAAGCCATGATCAAAGCTGTTTGCCAGCCGGGTCTGTATCCGGTATCCATAGAAACCGGGGCAACGATTGCCATCAGGGCCAAAACCGGAACAATCATCATGTCTTGAAACAACAAGATTGCGATTGAAGTCTGTCCGACTGGCGTCGTTCGATCACCGCGCCCTTGTAAAATTCTCAGGGCAAGAGCCGTAGAGGAAAGCGCCAGCGATAATCCGATGATAAGAGATTGCTGCCAACTCAATCCACTTAAGTATACAGCGCAGCCAATAAGCAAAGCAGATAGCCCTACCTGTGAGGAGCCAGACCCAAAAATAGCTTTTCGCATTGACCAAAGCCTGCTGGGATTAAGTTCAAGGCCGATGAGGAAAAGCAGCATAACGACCCCAAGTTCACCAATGGGGCGCAGTTCGTCTGGTGCGCTGAAAGGGCTTCCAAGATATTGTCCGATACCCCATGGCCCCAAAATGACGCCTGCAATCAGATAGCCGACAATCGTGCCTACTCTGATGAGCTTGGCAAAGGGCACAACTAAAATGGCCATGCTTAGAAACAGCATGATATCTGCAACGAAATCCAGTTGGTGGACGTCAATCATAAATTGGGGTGGCTCATTATCGTTTTTTACGAAGGCTACAGCGTCAGCGTAAATTCAACTTGAAGGCAATCGCGACAAGCTGATGCAAACCTTCTGCAAAAGCAGTTTACCCCATGCGTGAAGCTCTTTGCGGATATGGTCTTGGGGGCAATTGCCTGAGCATGTTGGAAATGAACCGTTGGGCAGATCATATCCACCACAGAAAAATACAGTCGTTCCGCAGAGAGATTAACCCTCCTGCCAAAAGGGGAGGAGCTCCCCTTATTTCTGAAACTCAGCTAAACCCGATGACTACTTGCGTGCTTTTCTCGCGGCATCCGAAATCATCTTGTAACGGTCAGTCTCTTGAGCTTCTTCTTCCTCCAGGTCGTCTTCATCGCTCACTTGAGGGAGCGTTTTAGAATGGCTGAACCACGCTTTGATGAGGAAAGCAATATAAACACCAAAGAGTGTCAACGCTAAGCCTGCCCAGGTAAACGCATACTGCAAGTGGTTGTTTGAAAAGGTCATGCGAGTTTCACCCGCCTGCGGAAGGCTGCCTGCAATACTGACAGTTTCTTGCAGATCGATAGTATAGGGAGCAGTTTGCTCCACCAGCAATCCCATGGCATCGGCCATCACTTTCGGTTCACGCACATACCATTCGTGACTCTCAAAATTTGGCTCCGCTGAAAACAGACTTGGTTCTTCCGCTCGTCGGGCTAATCCGCTTATTGTTATCTGACCACGTGGCGGCGCCGACCCCAGACGTGTACTGAAATCTTTCCGGTCTTTAGGGACGAAGCCCCGGTTAACCAGCACAGTCCATCCATCCTGCGTAATAAACGGCGCATAGATGAAATACCCCTGCCCACCAAGCTTTCCCTTTGGCTTGTTCAGCGTGTCAAAATAAAACAGCTCGCCCATGATGAACTGCCCGGTAACCTGCACAGGCAGGTAATCAATATCATCAGCGCTCAGCCCCTCCCAGGTTGCTGGGCCCGGTGCTGAAGCAGGCGGTTTGGTTGAGCGGGTTTCCACGCGCTCAATTAAAGCGAGTTTCTGATCCAGTCGACTGAACTGCCAAAGACTGAGATTGGCAAGGATTATCAAGCCTATTGCTGCACAAAGATGTAAGGCCCAGTAGTTTTTTAAGAAAGCTAGAAGCCTTGAACCAGCTGGTGTCTCAGGGGTCTCAGCCTCTTCAAGGTCGGATAGGTCGTCTCTCACAGTACTAGCTCTTTTATCTTTTGCTTTGTTGCGCCTGTTTTGTGATGCTGGCTCTTCGTGCCAGTCCACATCTCTGTTTCCTTTTGGCCGTGCATCAGGTGATACATCGCCAACCTCCCTTTCAGCGATCATTCAGTTTTCTTTCCGCCGCACTGTCTGTATTGCCAATGCAGTCAACAGATTGCTGCCTGTAAGACTAAAACCCAACAGGCAAATCACAAGGACCCTTAATCCTGCACCAGTGCTCGCGTCCCAAGAAAACGTCGTAACCAACATATCCTGCAATGATGTATTTCAGCATCCAATGCAAAGTAATGCAGTATTGGGAACAGCTGCCATTGTTTTTTTCGTCACGGCAGTTTGTTGAAAGACACAAGTGATTCTGGTTTGCTCTCTTTTGTCCAAATATAGAAAGGGCGGCTTGCGCCGCCCTTATCTTCCCTAGGAATTCCCGTCAAAAATGATTGTTTGCTTGCCTGTTTCTACAAAAGTTAACCACCCCAGATGTAAACAGCAGCAAACAGGAACAACCAGACGACATCCACAAAGTGCCAATACCATGCAGCTGCTTCAAAACCGAAGTGCTTGGTAGTGGTAAAGTGACCAGCAAGTGCGCGGAACAAACATACTGCGAGGAATATGGAACCGACGATCACATGGAAGCCATGGAAGCCCGTCGCCATGAAGAAAGTCGCACCATAAATGTTCTCAGAAAAGCCGAAGGCTGCATGAGAGTACTCATAGGCCTGACAAATGGTAAAGATCACACCCAGAACCACGGTTGCAATCAGACCCCATTTTAGTCCTTCACGATCTCCATGAACCAGCGCATGGTGTGCCCAGGTTACTGTCGTTCCCGAAAGCAGCAGGATCAGAGTGTTGAGCAGAGGCAGGTGCCAGGGATCAAAAGTCTCAATGCCCTGTGGAGGCCAAACGCCCCCAGTGTGTTCAACGCGCCCGAATTGAGCAGCTTCGCCAGCAAAAAGAGAAGCATCAAAGAATGCCCAGAACCAGGCCACAAAGAACATGACTTCAGACAGGATGAACAGCAGCATACCGTAACGCAGGTGCAAAGACACAACCCGGGTGTGGTACCCTTCGCGAGATTCTTTCACTGTGTCACGCCACCACATGAACATAGTGTAAAGAACGACGCCCAGTCCGATGGCAAACATACCCCAGCCACTGAAGTTAAACCCTAAAGTGGTGTTGCCATTGGCATCTCTTAAAAACGAAAAGTCGATGCCACCATCGCTGATGCGCATGAATGCAATGGCTCCGATTGCCATCACCAGAGCACCTATAGCTCCGATGAAAGGCCATGGACTTGGCTCAATAATATGATAATCGTGGTTTTTAGTACCAGCCATATCTTTCTCCCCATATCAAAAAGGCTGCTTCTGCCAAGGCAGAACCGTCTTGCAACCTAAAGCTTGTCAGTCGCCGTATTGCTTGGCGCAACGACAGCAGCTGTTTCTTCCTCGCCGTCCTGCGGCATCTCAAAGAAAGTATAGGACAAAGTGATTTCCTTGATGTTTTTCAGGCTCTCATCTTTATCCAGATCCGGGTCGATAAAGAACACGACCGGCATATCTATGGACTGTCCGGCTTCAAGCGGTTGCTCAGTAAAGCAGAAACAGTCAATCTTATTGAAGTAGCCACCAACCTCAAAAGGGGTGACATTAAAGGTGGAGGTCCCCTTGGAAATTTGAGCTGCAAGGCTCTTGGCCTCATACATG
Organism: uncultured Pseudovibrio sp.; assembly: GCA_947496145.1. GTDB lineage: Bacteria > Pseudomonadota > Alphaproteobacteria > Rhizobiales > Stappiaceae > Pseudovibrio. The sequence continues at coordinate 181,455 of CANMBS010000003.1, read as the reverse complement.
ATCTCAGTCATCTGACCGAGCTTCACACGCACCTTCTTCAACTTCGGTTTAAAGTCCCAGTCCAGCCCCGGGGCCACATTAGCATCAAAGCTTACTATGATCTCACGATCCAGAACCCTGTTGGAGGCTTCCTCAACCCTCTGTGTGGTTCCACCATACCCAGTAACCTGACAAAACAACTGGTAAAGAGGAACCGCAGCAAAAGATAAGCCAACCATGCCAAAAAACACGCCACCGCAAATCACCGCAATCATTGTATTGCTGCGTTGCGTGTTCTTTTGCTTCAGGTCTGGGGTCTGTTGCTTGCTCATGTGGGTCTCTTACATTGGGCGATCCATAACACCGGGACCCAGCTTTACGATTGTGACCACGTAAAACAGGAGAACCAGAACACCGAGGGTAACTGCAAGCGCAATAGAGCGGCTGCGACGAACCTTTGTTTGCTCTTCAGAAAGAACACTGTTGTTTTTAGTCATTTTCTTCTCTCCAGTTTACGCTAGACCAGTCCCAGCATGCTTTCAGCAAGCAGGCCCGCAAAGATCAGCATCAGGTAGAACAGGGAAAATTTGAAGAGCGACATTGCTGTCTTCTTCGCTGCTTCTCCTTCACGCACCTTCCACACCCGAACCGCATGCCCAAGGAACATCAATCCCAGAATTGCAGAGCCGATGCCGTAAAAAAGACTGGCAAAACCAAGGAAGTACGGTGCCATCCCCACTGGAAGCAGTAATACAGAATACAACAAGATCTGATGCCGTGTTGCCGTTTCACCTGCCACAACCGGCAGCATTGGCACTCCTGCTTCCTGATAGTCCCCGTTTTTGACCAGAGCGAGTGCCCAGAAATGTGGTGGTGTCCAGGTGAAGGTGATCATGAAGAGCGCAACGCTCACCAAAGTGACGTCACCAGTAACCGCAGCCCAACCAACCATAGGCGGAAGAGCACCGGCAGCGCCGCCAATAACGATGTTTTGTGGTGTGTTGCGCTTAAGCCACATCGTGTAAATGGCTACGTAAAAGAAAATAGTGAAAGCCAGCAGGCCAGCTGCGACCCAGTTTGCAACCAGACCGAGGGTCAGGACTGAACCGAAAGACAGCACCATGCCGAAGGCAAAAGCTTCTTTCCGTGTGATTTTCCCGGCGGGAATAGGGCGCTTTTTTGTGCGGGACATAATGGCATCAATATCTGCATCCCACCACATGTTGAGGGCACCCGATGCACCACCACCAATGGCGATGCACAAAATTGAAATAAAGCTGAGAACAGGGTGCTGGTTGCCCGGTGCCATAACCAGACCAACAGCTGCTGTGAACACAACCAGAGACATAACGCGTGGTTTAAGCAAAGCGATGTAATCTGAAACGCTCCCTCGACCTCCAAGATCGATTCCGTCCTCATGAAGCGCTTGTGTTTGTTCCAGCATTGTCATGCTTGTACCTCTGTCGCTTTTTGAAGCCTGCGCCATTGATTGACGTTCTTTGCTTCCTTCCCGAAAAACTTCCTAAAGGCCGGGGACATAAGCACGTCCCCGACAAGTTTCAGGCCACCTACTTGATCTTTGGAAGGATCTCGAACTGGTGGAACGGAGGAGGGGAAGACAAAGTCCACTCCAGAGTGGTTGCACCCTGTCCCCAGGGATTTTCACCAGCAACACGTTTCCTCAAGAATGCATCAATAACGCACCACAGGAAGATGAGGACGCCGACACCTGAAATGTAGGAGCCAATTGAAGAAACGTAGTTCCATCCCCAAAATGCATCAGGATAGTCAGCGTAACGACGCGGCATACCTGCAAGGCCAAGGAAGTGTTGTGGGAAGAACACAAGATTCACACCGATGAACATCACTGCAAAATGCAGGTTGCCGAGGAACTCCGAATACATGTAGCCGGAGATTTTGGGGAACCAGTAGTACCAGGCTGCAAAGATAGCGAACACAGCACCCAGCGACAGAACATAGTGGAAGTGAGCCACAACGTAGTAAGTGTCATGCAGCGCACGGTCCAGACCTGCGTTTGCCAGCTGCACACCAGTCACACCACCAACAGTGAACAGGAACACGAAACCGATTGCCCAAACCATCGGCGTGCGGAATTCAATGGAACCACCCCACATGGTTGCAATCCAGGAGAAGATCTTGATACCGGTTGGGACAGCAATCACCATGGTCGCAAATAGGAAGTAAGCCTGCGTGTCGGCTGAAAGGCCGACTGTGAACATGTGGTGGGCCCACACAACGAACCCGACCACACCAATGGCAACCATCGCATACGCCATGCCGATGTAACCGAACACAGGCTTATTGGAGAAGGTGGAGATGATGTGAGAGATAATGCCAAAAGCAGGCAGGATCAGAATGTACACTTCCGGGTGACCGAAGAACCAGAACAGATGCTGGAACAGGATCGGGTCACCACCACCGGCAGCTTCAAAGAACGTGGTGCCGAAGTTACGGTCTGTCAGCAACATAGTAATCGCACCAGCCAGAACAGGCAGGGAGATCAGCAGCAGAAATACAGTAACAAGAACGGACCAGGCAAACAGTGGCATCTTATGCATGGTCATGCCTGGAGCACGCATGTTGAAGATGGTGGTGATAAAGTTAATTGCACCCAAAATAGACGATGCGCCAGCAATATGTAGTGACAGGATTGCAAAATCCATTGCCGGGCCTGGAGATGAAGAGGTGGATAGCGGCGGATAAACGGTCCACCCGGCACCAACACCATATTCTCCGGCTGCACCCGGAACGAACAGCGACAGGAGAAGCAAAATAAACGCTGGCGGCAACAGCCAGAATGAAATGTTGTTCATGCGTGGGAACGCCATATCAGGCGCACCGATCATGATTGGAACGAAATAGTTAGCAAATCCGCCAATAAGCGCAGGCATAACCATGAAGAAAATCATGATCAGCGCATGGGCTGTGGTGAAGACGTTAAACACACCGGCATCAGCAAAATATTGCATTCCCGGGTCCTGAAGTTCCATGCGCATTGCAACAGAAAGAAGACCGCCGACGATGCCAGCCATGATCGCGAAGATCAGATAAAGGATACCGATATCCTTGTGGTTGGTGGAGTAGACCCACCGCACCCATCCGGTTGGATGGTCATGTGCATGCGTTTCTGACGCAGACATAATTGTGCTCCCTCGTAAAGTTTTTGCTTGTATGCGCAGCTTCCCTTGATGTGCGCATACTCGGCTAAATCAGTGGTCCCGTTTAACGGGACACAACCTTCACGTTGGTGGCTGCGGTGGCAGCAACCTTTTTCTCGTCAGCAATGAGCTGCGCCAGAAGCGTATTGGCTTCGTCAACGTCAGACTTTGCTGCTTCTGCCCATGCGACGTACTGCTCTTTGGTCACGACCTGAATTGCAATTGGCATGAAGGCATGGCGTTGACCGCACAACTCAGAACACTGGCCATAGTAAATGCCGGTATTGGCTGCGCGGAACCATGTCTCATTAAGGCGGAAAGGAACGGCGTCGATTTTAATGCCGAAGGCTGGAACTGCAAAAGAATGGATCACATCAGCCGCAGTCACCTGAACACGCACAGTGGTATCAACAGGAACAACAACGTTGTAGTCAGTTGCAAGAAGGCGGGGAAGTTCTGCGTTGGTCAGACCCTTATTCGCAATGATATCAAGACGCTCAGCATCTTCGATCATATATGCATCAAAGGCCACGTCTTCCATGCCTTCGTCAGCATACTCGTAACCCCAATACCACTGATAACCAGTGGCCTTGATGGTCATTTCATACTCAGGAATATCGAGTTGTTTGAAGAGCAGGCGAAAAGACGGAACTGAAATCATCACCAGAATGAGGATTGGAATAACGGTCCAGACAACCTCAATCATGGTATTGTGGGAGGTGCGAGAGGGCGTCGGATTGGCCTTCTTGCGAAAACGGAAGATTACGGTGAGCAGCAGGACTGCCACAAGAATCGTAACTCCGGTCATAATGCTCAATGTAAAATCATTAAACCAGCGAATGTCTTCCATCACTGGCGTGGCCGCAGGCTGCATACCCATCTGCCATGGTGTTGGCTGTGCTGCATTGGATGCACCCACCATAAGACCCGTCAACCCTACTGCCATTACCATAGCAGAAACGGTCGCCGAGTGATGCTTCAAGAGCTTCATCACGTCTTGCGCTCCCTGTCCCTCATTTTGCCGCCAAAGCGACTATCCTCTTCTTGCTGCGCATGTGAGGTGCCCAATTGGTCCCGTCCGACCTGTGCTCACACCTGCGCCAGCACCTGCGACATATTACCCTGTTTAGGGTCTGTACGCGATTACCCTTAGGTTATAGCGACTATAGGTCGCAGATGAATTTGACTTTGATCAATGATTGAAACAAAAAACATAAGAATTCCGGGGGCGCAAATGGAATTTGGGCGAAATCTGCTGTTTTCACCTAGTTACTTTTCCGTATGCCCATTTATGGTTCGCTATGCAGTTGCTTCCAAATTCCGCCAGTGAATGGCCATTTTGTTGGCAAAATGAAGCTTTAACTCGGGCTGAGCAAAATGAGTCGGAACCAGCGGCACCTGTGTTACGTGGACAGCGAATAATGCCAGTTTGCGCTTTGACGTCAGGAGCGGTATTCCATTATTTTAGGCAAGTATCCCTCGTCGGCAAGTCTGGAAAGTAAATGACTCTGAGCCGGTGAATTGGAGGAAGGTTTTTTGAAGCAGTTTTTACGCGGGCTGACAGTAACAGTTGCAATGACACTGGCGAGTACCGCAGGATTTTCTTCCGCAAGCTACGCACAACAGCAGTCTCTGGGCGAGCTTGCTGGTGAATATGGTGACTGGCAAAAGCGCTGTGCGAAGGCTCCGGGCTCCAACGTAGAGCAGTGCGCCCTTATTCAGAGCGTGACCGACTCGGCACGTGACACTGTTGGTTTGACAGCAATCATTCTTAAAACAGCAGATCAACAGGCAACAGTTCTGCGTATGCTGGCTCCCCTCGGAGTGCTCTTGCCCATGCAGCTTGGCTTGAAGATAGATGGCGAGGATGTCGGACGCATGCCATTCATCCGCTGCCTGCCTGCACCAAGCGGCTGCGTGTCCGAAGCGATGCTGGAGCAGGATTTGCTTGATAAGCTCACGTCTGGTCAGACTGCAACCTTCATTATTTTTGAAACCCCGGAAGAGGGAATCGGTATTCCGATCACTCTGGGCGGTTTGAAAGAAGCGATTGCATCTCTTCCGTGAACCATCACTTTTCACCGAACATGAGTTGAAGGCCGGTGCAACGCAGCTGCCTCGGTCCCTTCCATTTTGGCGAGTGAAAGGTGTTTCCTGATTTTTCTATTTCTCAGAATCCTCCCAGATATCGGTCTCAGAAAAACCAAGAGCAGCAAAGTCATCTTTGCGTGCTGCTTGTTCTGACTTGTTACCAAGAAAGAACTCATCCAGTTGCGGTGGCTTCACCAATGTCCCGCTCAGCATGGCATGCACTTGCCCGCGATGATGGATCTGATGCTGGAAGAGGTGCAGTAAGATCCTGTCTGCTCGCTCACTCAAAGGCTTGCCGTCTCGAAGAACATGCAGTTTTGTGAGATCAGTCGGCTTCACAGTCTCAATAAAATCAATTAGCCTGATATCGCTCTTCCTTTGAGCCTCCGCGAGTGGTCTAATGTCTTCAAATGGATTTTCAGGGTCAAAAGCATCATTTCCAAGTGGCTGACATCCCAGAGCGCTCACGTAGAACCAGTCCACGGCAATAATATGGTTCAGGCTCATTAAAATAGATGGAAAAAAGCTGGTTCGCTCCGCAATCAGCTCTTCTTTTGAAAGGCTTTGGCAGCTGGAAAGCAACCGATAGTTTGCCCAGGCATTGTTTCTCGCCTGCGCTTTAAAGTATTGAAGTGTAATCATCTCATTATCTTATTGCATGACATCTGTAGAGCTTTCAGATCGTGATCTCAATGAATTGTCTCAAAACTGTACTGATGGGGCAAAGGTTTTTTGACCCTATTTTAGATGTGGTGTTTTCTAAAGAAGCTCATTCTGTTTGATTGCCGCTAAATCATCGGCCCGCCAAAACATGTTCGGACCATTGCAGGTGAATCATGCCCATAGCAATGCATGTCTATATCACGTTTGTTGTTACGACATTGATGATTATGTCCGTGCCTGATGCCAGTAAAATGCTCATTTTATCCCGCTCAGCGTCTGCTGGTGTATCAGCGGGTTTTCTGACATTGGTTGGAGTCAAAACAGCCGAAGCCATTCAGGTTGTTATAGTGAGTTTTGGACTGTCGTGGTTGATCCTGAGCTACCCCTATATTTTTGAAGTAATTACCGTGCTGGGGGCGGGCTATCTGATTTATCTTGGGATATGTCGATGGCAGGCCGCCAGTAAAAGTATCGTAGAGCCTGGTAAAGAAGGGTCTGACTTTCTGACAGGATTTTCGATCAGTATTGCGAACCCCAAAACGCTCATTTTTCTGGCAGCTCTTTACCCTCATTTTCTCACACACACACTACCCGTTGCACCTCAGTTTTTTGTTCTTGGTGGAACTTTCCTTTTTATAGCCACTCTGCTGGATTTGCCCTTGGTGTTGGGGGGTGGCATTGCTGAACACATGATCCGCTCTCCACGTATTCATAATCTGCTTAAGCGGTTCAATGGCGGCGTATTGCTCACCGCAGGCGTCTTTCTTATGGGCCTGCTGATTTTCAGATAATCCTCGCTTTACATAAAACCCTCATGAGATTGCCAAGGGTTTAGTGGGAAAAGTACTGCATGTTGAGTTTGCCTGAAACACCTGTGGGCGTGGGGCTGGGCAATCAACAAGCGCGCCTGTGAAATTCCATGATGAATATGAATCTCTACCTCGGATTTGTTGCCGCCACATTCATCCTGCTGGCAATCCCGGGTCCTAATGTCATGATGATCCTCGCTAAATCCACCCGGGAAGGAACGGTAATTGGTCTGACCGTAATGGTGGGAATGACAGTGGCTCAGGCAGTGCAAATCATAGCTGTAGTGTTAGGGCTCTCTTGGATCGTCAAAACTTACCCCGATGTCTTTGAGATAATCCAGCTCGGTGGAGCGGCCTACCTCATCTACTTAGGGATATCGAGCTGGCTTAAGGCAGGCCGTCATGAGGAGACGGAATGCAAAGGGCGTCGCCATCTGAGGCTTGGGTTCCTTGTTGGTCTTTCCAACCCCAAATCTCTTTTGTTTATGGCAGCGTTCTTTCCTCAATTCATCGATAGTTCCAGAGCACCAGATCCTCAATTGGCACTCATGGGCGTCACCTATATTGTTATGGCGATACTGATTGATGGATTTATCGCTGTTGCTGGTGGATATTCACGCAGTTGGATGTCCGCCCCATCCGCGAAATTTCGTCTGGACAGGATCTCAGGTGCCGTGCTGGTTTGCGCAGGACTTGTGCTGGCATTCCTCCATTGATCTTCAATTCTTTGGGAGCTATGGCGCTTTTATTGGATTTGGAGCCTTGAAACTGAACGCTTTGTTCGCCACAACAAGGCAGGCCCAATTTTCGGAGTTTTACCCATGAGCGATAAACCGGTTGACCTTCTCCAGACCTCAGGACTGGATGAGGAGAAAGCGCGCCAGATTACTGCAGCTGCGCTGAAAGGGGCCGATGATGGCGAGCTTTATCTGGAGTACAGCCAGAATGAAGGGCTGGTTTTTGATAATGGACGTTTGAAGTCATCCAGTTTCAGCACCGGACAGGGCTTTGGTCTGCGTGCGGTTGTTGGGGAGGCTTCAGGCTATGCTCACTCTGATGACATCTCTGAAGATGCACTAAAACGCGCTGCTGAGGCCGTGGCCTCTGTACAAGGTGGACACTCTGGCACCTACGCTGCACCGCCAGCTCGCACCAATCAGAAGCTTTATACGGATGAAAACCCGATTGGCAGCCCAAGCTTTGCAGAAAAGGTACAGCTTCTGCAGGAGATTGATGCTTATGCCCGTGCAAAAGACCCTCGCGTGCAACAGGTAACGGTTTCTCTGGCCGGAAGCTGGAAGACTGTTGATATACTGCGCGCTGATGGGCACCGCATTCGTGATGTTCGTCCTCTGGTCCGCCTGAATGTTTCTATTGTTGCAGGTGACGGAGATAAGCAGGAAACCGGCTCCTATGGTTCTGGTGGACGTGAAGGTTTTGGTGAATTCGTCGCCCAGACAAGCTGGCAGCAGGCCGTTGACGAAGCACTCCGGCAAGCACTTGTGAATCTGGAAGCTATTCCGGCACCCGCAGGAACCTTTGATGTGGTTCTCGGTAACGGCTGGCCGGGTATTTTGCTTCACGAGGCCGTTGGGCATGGTCTGGAAGGTGACTTCAATCGCAAGAAAACATCTGCCTTTGCTGGCCTGATGGGGCAGCAAGTAGCTGCAAAAGGGGTCACTATCGTGGATGATGGCACCATTGCCAAACGTCGCGGGTCTCTGTCCGTTGATGATGAAGGTACCCCAACGGGCCGCACAGTACTCATTGAGGATGGTATCCTTGTCGGCTATATGCAAGATCGTCAAAATGCCCGCCTGATGGGTGTTGAACCAACGGGGAATGGTCGCCGTGAATCTTTCTCACATCAACCGCTTCCACGTATGACCAATACAATTATGGAGGCAGGGGATAGCGATCCGAAAGAGATCATCGAAAGTCTTGAAGATGGTATCTACGCTGTTTCCTTCGGTGGTGGTCAGGTAGATATTACCTCTGGTAAGTTTGTGTTCTCCTGCACAGAAGCCTATCGGGTCCAGAATGGTAAAATCGGCGCACCTGTGAAAGGTGCCATGCTCATCGGAAACGGCCCGGATGCATTGACCCGCGTCAGTATGATCGGCAATGACCTGAAACTGGACCCGGGTATCGGAACTTGTGGTAAGGCAGGGCAGGGCGTGCCTGTTGGTGTTGGTCAGCCAACCATGCGCATCAATGAAATGACTATCGGGGGCACAGCAACCTAAGCTTTAGCAAAATATTTTCAAGTTTAAAAGGGGAGTGTGATGCTCCCCTTTGTCGTTTAAAATATTAGCTTACAGTTGCGAAAGAATGTTTGCCGCTGATGAGGTGGTTGCTTCTCCCGGAGATTCTTCAATATTGAGAGAAGACACAACGCCATCTTTCACAATCATAGAATAGCGCTTGGACCGGATTCCCATACCAAATGCGCTGGCGTCCAGTTCCAACCCTGTGGCTTTGGTAAACTCAGCGCTTCCATCTGCAAGAAACTGAATTTTATCGCCTGCACCTGTGTCTTTCGCCCAGGCATCCATAACAAATGCGTCATTCACCGAAACAACAGCAATTGCATCAACACCCTGTGCTTTAATGGCATCTGCATTTTCAACAAAGCCCGGCAGGTGGTTTAGGTGGCATGTTGGGGTAAACGCACCGGGAACTGCAAATAGGACTACAGTTTTACCTGCAAACAGTTCATCACTGCTTACATCGACCGGTCCATTTGTGCTCATGCTCTTAAACGTAGCTGTTGGCAGTTTATCGCCTGCTTTAATAACCAAAGAAGTATCCCCCAAAACATTTAGGCGTGCCTGAGAACCTGGAGTGCAGCTGTCAAAGGCACGCTGGAAATAAAGATGAAAACAGTTGCAATCGAACTGTACTTGAAGAAAGCAGCATAGCAGAGATAACGAACCTGTACGATTGCTGCAAAAGCCAGCGGGTTTAGTCTGAGTGTACTCCCAAGTGGCATTCATGTGTTCCGGCGCATGCCGGACAGAGTTCAAGCTGATCAGCTAAGAAAGCTGTCTTAGTCAGAAGTACTCTCTTGAGGTACGTTAATTACCTGCGTTTCTTCAAACGCACCATCATTCGTCACAAGTGTTAAACGCAGTTCGATCTCACTTTTGTCTTCAGGCAGGCCAATAAAGGGAAGTGTCCAGCTTGCTCTGCCTTTTTTGACTGAGGTCAGCTCAGGTACGCCATGATAAGACCCCTCAGGACCTTCAATGAAAAGAGAAGGGGACTTATCTTTGGCATGAACTTTCGCGCTGATTTTCACAACACGGTCCTTGCCTTCACCAGTTACAGTAATCTTGGGAAACAGGCTTGGCATGTCTCCCTGTGCAATGGGTACCTCTGCAAATGCAGCGCTGACAATCTTGTCGGCAGCTTCATCCTTCGTTGCGTTTGCTGGCAGGATCAGTGACACTTCAGCCTGTCCCGGAACGCAAATATCCTTACAAATCCCAAAAGTCAGATTCGCGTTCACAATTGCCGGGCGCTTTTCGTCCATGCGTTTGATGAGCAGTGGCAGAACCACTTTATCCGAATAAATCAGAGATGTGGAAAAGCCGTCAGAGTAAGCTTCAGGCGCAGGAAACATCAGCTCCGCACTAGCTAGATTGACTGAATTAACAAAGCTCGCTTCAGTTGGGATGCCCGCTTCACCCGGATATCTCCAATAAGTGTGCCAGCCGTCTTCAAGGCGAAACTCGATACCACCGCGATAGGTACCGTCGGCGTTTGGCTCGCTTGCACGAATGAGGCGTACAGCACCGCCTTGAACAATAACCCACTCAGACGTACTTGAAGACAAAGCACCTGTCGCAGGAGCAAAGGTCATCGCCACAGCAATGAGGCTCATTTTGAAGAATCTAGAAATCATAGGGTCTATTTAAACGGTCCCTTTTCAAATTCCCACTATGATTGCGGTTTAGACAATCAATGATGCGTGAACAATCTCTGGTTTTTCTACAGGATCATTGATCATCAGAAAAATCCGTGAGTACCTATAATTAAATTGCCTCTACACTGGCGCAGAGGCAATCCGTTTAAAGCATGAGGAGAGCGCCCCTAACATGTCTGGTGAAAAACCGGGTTACATTGACGGTCAATATCTCATTGCCATGCCCACAATGGAAGATGGCCGTTTCGCTCATTCAGTCATTTATGTGTGCGCTCACTCCGAAGAGGGTGCGATGGGGATTGTGCTCAACCAGCCCGCCCCTAACATCACATTCGGGCAACTTTTAGGTCAGCTTAATATTATTGAGGATGACGACGATGACCAGCTGGCTGTTGATTTAGCAGGTCGTAAGGTTTATCGCGGTGGACCGGTGGATGCCGGACGGGGATTTGTTCTCCATTCTGATGACTATTTTCTTGAAGAGACCAGCCTCAAAATTGAAGAGGGTGTTGTTTTAACTGCAACTGTAGAGGTTCTGCGCGCAATTGCGGCAGGAAAAGGACCCAAAAAATCACTTCTGGCGCTCGGTTATGCAGGCTGGGCACCTGGTCAGCTTGAAGCTGAGTTGCAGGCAAATGGCTGGCTGACCTGCCAGACAGATCCTTCCCTGATCTTTGAAGGGGAAGGTGATCAGAAATGGCATAACGCGCTGGAGATCCTTGGTATCGACCCGGGAATGTTGTCCAGCGACATTGGTCATGCATGATCTTAAGTGCTAAACGAAGATTTCGCCGTGCAACTTCCTAAGATTTCTGCTATTTCCCTGTTCGCACTTAAAAGATATGGCGACTGTTTTGGGAATCTGTCTTTAGGTTCCAGCGATAAAACCTGAAATGAAACAACGAGGTATTGTATGTGGCGACCTCAGTTTCAGGTGAAGCGAGAAGGGATGTAACCTTGAAATATGTAAGTACGCGCGGCGAGGCACCAGAACTCAACTTTTCTGAGGTGCTGCTCACGGGGTTGGCACGCGACGGCGGATTGTATTTACCCAAGGAATTCCCGCAATTATCCGCTGAGGAAATTTCAGGTTTCGCGGGCAAACCTTACAGCGAGGTTGCACTAAAGGTCATTGCTCCGTTCGTGGGGGATTGCATCCCGGAAAATGACCTGAAAGCGATGATTGAGGAAGCCTACGCCACCTTTGCCCATAAGGCCGTGGCACCACTCGTCCAAACAGCTCCAAACACTTACGTTCTGGAACTCTTCCACGGCCCAACACTTGCCTTTAAAGATGTGGCAATGCAACTGCTTGGCCGGCTGATGGATTATGTTCTGACCCAGCAGGGAAAACGCGCAACCATCGTCGGCGCGACCTCTGGTGACACGGGCGGAGCTGCTATTGAAGCATTCCGTGGTCGTGAACGTACCGATGTGTTTATTCTTTTCCCCGAAGGACGTGTCTCACCTGTGCAGCAGCGCCAGATGACCACCGCGAAGGAAGAAAACATCCACGCACTGGCAATCAAAGGCAACTTTGACGACTGTCAGGGTATCCTGAAAGATTTGTTCAACAACTTCTCCTTCCGCGAGCGTGTTGGCCTGTCTGGTGTGAACTCCATCAACTGGGCGCGTATTGTGGCACAGGTGGTTTACTACTTCACATCCGCCGTATCGCTTGGTGCACCGCATCGCAAAGTTTCCTTCACCGTGCCAACTGGCAACTTCGGTGATGTGTTTGCTGGTTATGTTGCCCAGCAAATGGGACTGCCTGTTGAGAAGTTCGTTATAGCAACCAACACCAACGATATTCTGGCCCGTACGCTGGAAACCGGTCGCTATGAAATGCGCGGCGTTGTGGCAACCACCGCCCCATCCATGGACATTCAGATTTCCTCCAATTTTGAGCGTTTGCTGTTTGCTGCCAATGACAAAGACACAGCCACTGTAAAAGCGCAGATGGATAGTTTGAAGCAATCCGGTGGCTTTGCACTCTCTGAGAAAGCCATGGGCTTCATCAGGCAGAAGTTTTCTGCTGGTCGTGCCAGCGAACAGGAAACGGCGCAAACCATCACGGATACTTTGAAAGAAAGCGGCTATCTGCTCGACCCCCATACAGCAGTCGCAATCCATGTTGCCAATCAGCATAATACTGGTGAGACACCAATGATCGTGCTCTCAACTGCCCATCCTGCAAAGTTCCCAGCAGCTGTTGAAAGTGCTTCTGGTGTGCACCCGGATTTGCCAGCTCATCTGTCGGATCTGATGGAGCGTGAAGAAAAGTTCTCAGTTCTCCCAGCAGATTCTCAGGAAGTGGCAGTCTTTGTAGAAGGCAAGGCTCGTGTGGTGAAAGCAGGCGTTTAATGGCGGTCCAACTAACAAAACTAAAAAACGGCCTTACCGTTGTTACAGATCAGATGGAATACCTCAAGACAACGGCTCTTGGGGTATGGGTCAAAGCAGGTTCCCGCTCCGAAGGTGAGCATGAAAACGGTATCACCCATCTGCTTGAGCACATGGCATTTAAGGGCACAAGTAAGCGTAGTGCCCAAGAAATTGCAGAGGAAATCGAAGCCGTTGGCGGCGAGATGAATGCTTCCACAAGTGTTGAGCATACAAATTATTATGTGCGTACGCTGGCTGATGATGTTCCATTGGGGTTAGATATCCTTGCCGATATCCTTCAGGAATCTGTCATCGACCCTGAGGAGCTGACACGCGAAAAACATGTCATCCTCCAGGAAATTGGCGCGGCGAAGGACACGCCGGATGATCAGGTTTTTGACCTTCTTTTAGAAACCGCCTGGCCGAAGCAGCCACTAGGACGCCCAATTCTGGGCACGCCGGAAACTGTCACAGGTTTCTCCGCAGATGCCATTCATAAGTATGTGGAACGCAAGTACACGGCTTCAGATATGGTGCTCGCAGCGGCTGGCGCGGTTGATCACGACGAACTGGTTGCATTAGCTGATGCGAGTTTCACCAAGCTCTCCGGTGCAGCTCCCGACGAAGACAAACAAGCCCGATATGTCGGCGGCGAGGGCGGTATCGAGCGTGATCTGCAAGAGCTGCAAGTCATTCTTGGGTTTGAGGGCGTGCCCTATGACGATAAAGACTATTACACGGCGCAGGTACTCGCATCCATTCTGGGTGGTGGTATGTCCTCTCGGCTCTTTCAGGAAGTGCGTGAAAAACGCGGTCTGTGTTATTCCGTCTACGCTTTCCACTGGGCCTTTGCAGATACCGGTTTCTTTGGTGTTCATGCGGCAACAGGACCAGAGGATGCAGCTGAGCTGACAGAAGTTCTGGTGGAGCAACTTAAAGAGATCGCAAAAGGTGTGAGTGAGAAGGAAGTGTCTCGTGCCAAAGCGCAGCTGCGCTCTGGTTTACTTATGGCGCTGGAAAGCCCGGCAGCTCGTGCCGGACAACTTGCACGTCAGGTGATGATTTATGGGAAACCAGTTCCTCTGGAAGAGTTGGAAAAGCGCCTCAATGCGGTTTCTGCGACCCGTTTACAAAGTCTGGCAGCAAGAATATTCACCTCAGACAACCCGACACTTGTAAAGGTTGGTCCCAAAGCACCTATGCTGAGTTATGAAGAGCTGAAGGAGCGCTTGACGGGTATAAGTTCATAAGTTTGTTGCATTCTTTGCCAAGCTATCTTCATAATGGAATAAGTGTAAAGCGGGGAGGGAAATTGTGTCATTTTTTAAAACAAGCACTTCCCCGCAAGCACTTCCAACTCTCACATCGCAGCGGCTTTATCTTCGTGCGCCCTCTATGTCGGACTTCGTACAATGGTCTGAACTTCGTGAACGCAGCAGAGAGTTCTTACAGCCGTGGGAACCAACATGGCCAGCTGACGACCTGACTAAGACAGCTTTTCGAAAGCGCATCCGTCGATATAATCGCAACATTCGCGAAGGCACGCACTACCCGTTTTTCTTGTTTAGTCGGGATACTGATGAGTTGTTGGGTGGTCTTAATCTGTCGAACATACGACGCGGCGTAGCTCAAACCACGTCACTCGGATATTGGATGGGAGCGCCTTTCGCCGGAAACGGATATATGCGTGAAGCAGTCGAAAGAGTGTGTTGTTTCTGCTTTAATGATCTCCACCTGCATCGCATCGAAGCGGCCTGCTTGCCGACAAATGATGTGTCCCGTGCACTTCTGAAGCGGGTAGGATTCTCAGAATTGGGGTATGCACCCTCGTATTTATTCATAAACGGAATATGGCAAGATCATATTTTACTTGGCAAAATCCGGGATTCAGTACCTATTCCAGCCCAACTCCTGCCACAATCAGAGGCAGATGGGGATAAAATACCTCTAACACATGCTTGAACCATGAAACCGACGCTCTGACGATGTAATGATCAGTGTCAGGAATTCAGTTAATTTTTCGTTATCGTGGAGAAGCCGGTGTCAGGGACTAATTGTCAGCGCGTGCAGAACGTCATTCAAGCTGTTCTGTTAAGTGCTCTGCTCCTTATTGTAGCTGCATCACAGGCTATGGCTTTGGAGGCAATTGTTGTTCCAAAGGATGTCGACGCACTCGACCTGACCGGCTCAATCGATATCTACCCCAACACCAGCACCAGCATTCAGGTTTCAACCGCACCAGATTCCGACGGCATCGTACGTCGTATTGAAGTGCGCTCTGTTGATGACAGCGCCAGCTCGTGGGCGGTTTTTGCGCTTTCCAATCCGGGTGAGGAGCAGATCGACCGTTTGCTGGTTGCACCCTATTACAAAATGGCTGGCGGCGGCGTTCTGGTGCCAGACCTTGGTCAGCGTCGTATCGTGTCATTAACGCCAAGTCAGGGTATCCCGCCCATCCGCGAACGCAGCACTGAGGCCGACATTTACCGGATTACACTGGATCCGGGTGCAAATGTAACCTTTATCGCGGAGGTGAATACACCAAGCCTGCCGGAAATTCGTCTCTGGAAGCCGGAAGCTTACAAGGACAACATCAACGCCTACACGCTTTATCGCGGTATTGTGCTTGGCATCGCTGGTTTGCTGGCGCTGTTCCTCACCATTCTGTTTGTGGTGAAGGGGACCGTACTCTTCCCGGCAACCGCCGCACTGGCCTGGGCCGTTCTGGTCTATCTGTGTATAGACTTTGGTTTCTGGAACCTTGTTTTTGGCCGAACTCTCGGGGATGACCAGCTTTATCGTGCTTCAGCAGAAATCAGCCTGACCGCCGCGCTTGTGGTCTTCCTCTATGCCTATTTGGGCCTAAGTCGCTGGCACATTCACTATACGCATCTGGCAATTGGGCTTTTCATCACGGTGCTGTGTCTGTTCGGCCTTGCGCTTTGGGACCCAACTGTTGCTGCTGGTATCTCCCGTGTGCTTATGGGGGCAGTCGCTTTAGGTGGTTTCGGCATCATCGTGCTTCTTACCGTCCGTGGTTTTGAGCGCGCGATCATGCTACTCCCGACATGGTTCCTTTTCGTGGCCTGGCTGTTTGCCGCGTGGATGGCAACCACTGGGTCATTGGTCAGTGACCTGGCCCAGCCAGCATTGGCAGGTGGCCTCGTCCTGTTTGTTTTGCTGCTCGGCTTTACGGTTATGCAACATGCATTTGCGGGCTCCGGTCTCTCCCACAGCGTGGTAAGTGATGTGGAACGCCGCGCTTTAGCGCTGACTGGCTCTGGCGATATCATCTGGGACTGGGATGTGGACCGCGATAAGATCCACACCAGCGGTGGTCTGGAAGAAGCTCTTGGCATCAAACCCGGTTTGCTCGATGGTCCAGCACGCCTCTGGCTTGAGATTTTGCACCCTCAGGATCGTGACCTTTTCCGTGGTACGCTTGATGCTGTGATCGATCACCGGCGCGGTCGCGTTAATCAGGCTTTCCGCCTGCGCGGCGAAGATGGTCATTATCGCTGGTTCAAGATGCGTGCCCGTCCGGTACTTGGCTCAGATGGTGAAGTAATCCGCTGTGTGGGAACACTGCTTGATATCACATCGCAAAAAACAGCTGAAGAACGCCTCATGCATGACGCCGTTCATGATAATCTGACCGGCCTGCCAAATCGTGAACTGTTCATGGACCGCCTTGTAGCCTCACTTGCGCGATCCAGAGCAGAAGGTAATGGCAACCCGACAGTTATTCTTATTGATCTGGACCGCTTCAAGCAGGTCAATGACAGTATCGGCCAGACCGCAGGCGACTCCATGCTTCTCACCGCTGCTCGTCGTTTGTCGCGTCTTATGAAGCCGCAGGATTCCCTGTCTCGCATTTCTGCTGATACCTTTGCAGTGCTTATGATCTCAGAGCAGGATGCAACCCGTATTGCTTCATTTGCAGATGAACTGCGCAAAACATTGCGTACACCAGTAACCTTTGGTGATCAGGAAGTGTTCCTGACAGCTTCCATCGGTGCTGCCATCTTTGACGGTGGCCCGGAAAAAGCTGCGGACCTGATGCGTGATGCAGAAATTGCACTTAACCACGCCAAGCGCCTTGGTGGTGACCGCATCGAAATTTTCCGCCCGACACTGAAACCTGTGGCAAGCAACTCGCTCGCATTGGATAATGATCTGCGGTCCGCGCTTGAAAAAGATGAGATCAAGGTCGTCTTCCAGCCGATCGTGCGTCTTTCCGACAAAACAACCGCAGGCTTTGAAGCACTGGCCCGTTGGGAGCATCCAACTCGCGGCCTGATCCCACCATCAGAGTTCATTCCAATCGCAGAGCAAAGCGGGCTGATCAATGAACTTGGCCTGCGTGTTATGGAAAAAGGAGCTCGCCAGCTGGCTCAATGGCAGCGCGAGTTCAAACACGCTCTTCCGCTGTTCGTCTCAGTGAACATCTCAAGCCGTCAGCTCTTAAAGCCAGATCTGATTAATGACGTGAAAGCTGTGCTCGCACGTACAGCACTGACACCGGGTTCATTGAAGCTGGAACTGACAGAATCTCTGGTTATGCAGAACCCGGAGTTTTCTGTTCAGGTGCTTGAGCGTTTGAAAGGGCTTGGCGCAGGATTATCTCTGGACGACTTTGGCACAGGCTACTCTTCACTCAGCTACTTGCAACGCTTCCAGTTCGACACCATCAAGATTGATCAGTCCTTCGTCCGTCCGAATGGGCAAAGCGCTCGCCCAGTTATCCTGCGTACCATTGTTGCGCTGGGGCATGATCTTGGTATGGAAGTGGTCGCAGAAGGCGCTGAAACAGAATCTGATGCTCTTGAGCTGTTCCAGCTTGGTTGCGAATATGTGCAGGGTTTCCATTTCGGGCAGCCAATGCGTGCAGTAGAGGCTGGCCGTATGCTCAAGCAACAGTTTGCTCAACATGGCGACAGCAAAGCTTAAGCCAGACGCAAACTCGGTTATAGTTTTGCAGGCTTCGAGGTGAACTTGATGCCTGCTTCTTCACAGCGCAGCCACACAATCAGACCGAAAAACGACAGCTTGCGACCGGGGACCTGTATTTTTACATTTGATCCGGCAATGAGCTTTTCTGTGTGAACCAACAGTCTGCATCCACTATTGCTGATGTCTTCTATCACGCAGGAACGGTTGAGATTTTCAGCACGCAAAACCGCTGGCCAACGACAGGCATGTCGTTTGTAGTTTCGGTTTTCAATCTCTAAAAGTTTTGGTTTTCGTAACATTGTGAGCCTGAGGCCCTTGAACAATCGTATTTAAACTAGAATCAGAACTCTGGAAATATGCCTAGTCGTTATAACAGATACGTTGCGTAGACGTTAATGTACGCCCAAACGACAATCGTATTTGCTTTCCTTCAGGAGGTTTGGGCACGTATCATGCGAGAAATGGGAAAGACATCAAACACAATGATCCGCAGATGATCAGAAGCAATCAGCTTGAAAGAACTGTCAGCTCACAATCTCCAACTGTGACTTCCAGCGGAGTCCCGCCAAACGGTTCCCCATCAATTTGCACAGCCGCTGCCCGGTAGGCATCAATGCGTGCTGTCTTGATTGTACGATGGGTGACATTCTTCGAAGAGGTAACTGTTCCCATAAGCAACCGGCAGGCATACTTAAACAGCGCCCACACTCCATCTTCTTTAAAGGTAAGCAAGTGCAATTGCTTCTCTAAGACAGAAGCATCCGGGGCAACCATATGTTTGCCCGCATAAAAGCGCCCGTTGGTGATGAGCGCCATGGCACATTGCAGGTCTTCTCCATCTGCGCGGACCTTGAAGTTGCCCTTTCTCCTCGAAAAGGCAAGTTGTGCAGCAATATAAAGGTAAGCGAAACGGCCATACCGGCGTTTTAAGCGCAACGGCACAACATGCACAATCTCCGCATCAAAACCAGTCGACGTGGAAAGGAAAAACGGGCGCCCATTCGCAAACCCGTGATGCAGTTTTTGTTTTCTACCTGTAATGATGGTTTGTGCAATTTTTTCTGGCGTGGTTGGCACGCCCAGTTCATGAGCAAGCACATTTGCTGTGCCGAATGGGATGATTGCCAGATGCGGCTTCATGCCCCGCCCAAGCAACGCTGTCGCAGCCTCGCTGACGGAAGTATCCCCGCCAGCAACGGCGAGAATGTCTGTATTCAGGTCAGGGTCTGTGCAGGTCTCAGTAATCTCGCTGGCGCGGCTGGTGAGCTTTAGCTCAACCTTCATGCCTGCGCCTTCCAGATAAGAGATAATTTCGGTGATGGACTGAAAGCGAAAGGAAGCAGCCGTTGGGTTGGCAAGAATAAGCACACGCTTTGCTTTACGCGGCTTTTTCTGTGTGCCTTCACTTGGTAAGGGGCGTAGCTGATTGTCCATAAGCCCGTTCCTGTATTCCCGACTTACCTGGAGTTCTGAAAGGGTTTCATGCCCTTTCGTGCCAGCTCATCTGCCCGCTCGTTTTCTTCGTGTCCTGCATGGCCCTTCACCCAGTGCCAGGACACATCATGACGCTTTGCAGATGCATCCAGCTGCTGCCATAAATCAGCATTTTTTACCGGGGAGTTCGAGGCCGTGCGCCAGCCTTTTCGTTTCCAGTTATGCATCCACTGCGTGATGCCGTTCTTGACGTAAGAGCTGTCGGTATAAAGATCCACCGCGCATGGCCGCTTGAGTGCATCCAGCGCCTGAATGGCAGCCATGAGTTCCATTCGGTTGTTGGTGGTGTCAGATTCGCCGCCGCAAAGCTCCTTTTCATGTTCACCAAAGCGCAACAGAACACCCCAGCCACCCGGTCCCGGATTGCCTGAGCAGGCACCATCTGTCCACGTTTCTACTCGTGTGGTCTCACTCATTTATCCAGCCCGTATGCGCTCGCGTTAGAAACGCCACGATGGAACCTGAGTTTGCGCAGATATTCAAGTGGATCTTTTGGAACAACTAAAGCGCCTTCCGGCACAGACAACCAGTCATAAAGGCGTGTCAGCAAGAAGCGCAGGGCTGCACCACGGCACAGCAGCGGTAAATTGTCGAACTCCTGCTCACTGAACGGGCGTACTTTCCGGTAACCTTCCAGCAGTGCACGGGCCTTCGTCACGTTGAACATGCCATCTGGCTCAAAACACCAAGCATTGATGCAGATTGCTACGTCGTAAGCAAAGGCATCATTACATGCAAAATAGAAGTCGATCAGACCAGACAGTTCCTTGCCCAGATAAAACACGTTATCAGGGAAAAGGTCTGCATGAATAACACCACTCGGCAAATCCTTCGGCCAGAGAGCTTGCAGTTCTTCCAGCTCAGTGGTCAGTTCCTCAGCAAGTCCAGCCTTTACCTCATGAGCACGGTCCCGGCTGGCGTCCAGTAGCGGTGCCCAGCCATCCACGCTCAGAGAGTTCGGGCGCTTTATAGCAAAGTCCACACCTGCCAGATGCATCTCGGCCATGCCACGGCCCAGCTCAGCGCAATGCGCCAGCTTTGGCTTACGTACCCACATACCATCTAAAAAAGTCACCATGGCAGCTGGACGTTCAGCCAGCTCGCCCAGCATCTCACCATCGCGATCAACCAATGGAGTAGGGCAGTTAAGGCCCTTTGCAGCAAGATGCTGCATCAGTCCTAAGAAGAACGGCAGATCGTCAGGGTTAACCCGTTTTTCATAGAGCGTGAGGATGTAATAACCCGTCTCCGTGTGAACCAGATAGTTGGAGTTCTCAACGCCTTCAGCAATGCCCTTATAGGAGAGCAGATTGCCAATGTTGTAACGGTCGATAAAGGCGCCAAGGGCCTCATCAGAAACATCGGTATATACAGCCATGACTATTCAGCGGGACTTTCCGCGCCAGACGCAGGGGCTTCCCGTAACTCTTTCGGTAGATTAAAAGAAATGTCTTCTTGTGCAGTTGTAACGGTTTCCAGTGTTACATCAAAATGCTCACGGAAAGCATCAACAATTTCTTCGACAAGGATTTCAGGAGCAGATGCACCCGCCGTAATTCCAAGCGTTTTTACACCCTCGAAATCACCCCAAAAAATATCAGAGGCCCGCTGGATCAGGAAAGCCCTTTCGCAATTGGATCGCTCACCAACTTCGCGCAGGCGTTTCGAGTTGGATGAATTGGGCGCACCCACCACAATCATTGCATCACACTGTGGTGCAATCTCCTTCACCGCATGTTGGCGGTTCGTGGTTGCATAGCAAATGTCATCCTTGTGGGGTTTGGCAATGGTTGGAAAACGCTCTTCCAAAATCGCGACAATCTCCTGCGTATCATCAACAGAAAGAGTTGTCTGTGAAATCCACGCCAGCTGACGCTCTGTTTTTGGCTTAAAACTGCGTGCATCTTCAGCAGTTTCAATCAGTGTTACACGTCCGCGAGGCAACTGCCCCATAGTGCCCACCACTTCAGGATGGCCCTTGTGTCCGATCAGCAGAATTTCGCGCTCACGTTTGTCATGCAAAATTGCTTCCTTATGCACCTTGGAAACCAGCGGGCATGTCGCATCTAAAAAGAACAGATTACGCTTGCGGGCCGCTTCCGGCACAGATTTTGGAACGCCATGAGCTGAGAAAATAACAGGGCGATCATCAACCGGGATCTCGTCCAGTTCCTCAACAAAAACAGCACCTTTATTGCGCAACGTCTCAACCACATACTTATTGTGAACGATCTCATGACGCACATAAACAGGAGCGCCGTACTTCTCTAGGGCAAGGTCGACAATCTGAATTGCGCGATCAACACCGGCACAAAAACCGCGTGGGGCGCAAAGGAGAATTTTCATCGGTGCCTTTGGGGAGGGCGTAACCTGCATTGTCTGTTCCTGATTTTTAGCTTTGAGCAATTGAAGGATGTTGGCTGCCTCTGTCAAGAAAAAGAGTTTTTAAATCGCGTGCGAAGAGCGGATTTTCTCAAATACCGATATGGTCAGCTTCTTCTACTGTGTTTCAGGTAGCTGATGTATCTCGCAATTTGCGCGTCCCCCTGTTATAGAAACAAAAACTGCAAGTAAATTTGGGATTCGTATGGTGGGCAATTTATTGGCAAAATCACTGCTCAAAAACACAGGACGGGCATTTCTTCTGGCAGGACTGGCTGCGACCTTGGCAGCTTGCGGGAGTTTTTCTTCCTCCGATGGAGAGCTGGAAGCAAGCTCCGCGACACCAGCGGCAACAGCACCGACCTTTGACCTTTCCGTGCTTGAGGCACCAGCCATGTGCCCAAACCTGCAAGAACTCCATGACACAACCATTTTAACCAAGTTCCCACGCGGCAAGGAAAGAACGCCAGAAAACCTGAGTTATCAGGCCATTATCAACGAATCCGCCCGTACCTGCAGGCGTTCTGGTAAAAACTCAGCCATGAAACTGGGCATTGCCGGCACCATCACACCGGGGCCAGCGTGGAAGGGCGGCGAAGCTTTGTTGCCTGTGCGCGTTGCAGTGACCAAAGATGTGGATGGAGAAGATAAGACCATCTACTCCAAACTCTTCAGCGTTCCTGTCACTTTAGGCGCAGGATCACCATCAGCCACATGGGCTTTTGTGGAAGAAGATATTATCCTTCCGAATGAACCGGGGCACAATGTGGTGTTTGGATTCGACGAAAAATAAAAAATAGGGTAGTAAGACATCACAGCTTGGTGCCACTTTGTCGCGCCAGCCTTTGTCAATGGCATGTTGCAGCCGTTGGCAGGGAATGCACACGCCGGACCAGAGGAGGTTCTGGCGTTTGTTAGAGCTGTGCGGGAGAGAATAAACCACATTGGGTTATCGCCGAAGGAGCAACCGCCCCGGAAACTCTCAGGCAAAAGGACCGCACAGTAAGCAACGCTCTGGAAAGCAGTGCACACGCATTCAGATAACACTGAAAACTGCGCGAGGAGGCACTCACCGAAGGAGTAATCGCTCGAAGACCAATCGTTGGTCAGAGCGGGAAATCTCTCAGGTTCTCGAGACAGAGGGGGCGTACGTGATCATTCCGCGCATAAGGGATGGTCGTTGACGAGTACGCCACTGTCTTGAGGGGACCATATGGCTGACGCCGCTGACCTGCTAAAAACACCGCTTTTCGATCTTCATAAAGAGCTGGGTGCCAAAATGGTGCCATTTGCTGGCTACGACATGCCGGTACAGTACCCACTCGGCGTTTTAAAAGAACACCTCTTCACCCGTGAAAGCGCTGGCCTGTTTGACGTATCCCACATGGGGCAAGCCTGGCTTGTAGGCCCTGACCACGCAACCACTGCGGCAGCTCTGGAAACACTTGTTCCGTCCAACATGAAAGAATTAAAGCCGGGCAAACAGCGCTACACGGTTCTGCTCAACGACAACGGTTGCATCATTGATGACCTGATGGTCTCTCGCCCGCTTGCAGCAGAAGATGATGGTCGCCTGATGCTGGTGGTTAACGCTGCTTGTAAAGAAAACGATTACAAGATCATCGCAGCCGCTTTGCCTGACAACGTCAAGCTAAAGATTGTCGAAGACCGTGCACTCATTGCAATTCAAGGCCCCAAAGCGGCTGAAGTGATGGCACTCCACGCGCCAGAAGCAGCCGAAATGAGATTCATGGAAGCGCGCCCGCTGGAGTTCGATGGTATCTCGGTTATTGCCTCCCGCTCCGGTTACACTGGAGAAGATGGCTACGAAATCTCAATTCCGGCAGGTGCCGCTGAAGCTATCGCCAAAGCTTTGCTCGCCGACGAGCGCGTTGAAGCGATCGGCCTTGGTGCCCGTGATAGCCTGCGTCTTGAAGCTGGCCTGTGTCTTTATGGGCATGACATCGACGAGAACACCACACCGGTTGAAGGCAGCATCACCTTCTGCATGCAAAAGCGCCGCAAAGAAGCCGGTGACTTTCCCGGTGGGGAGCGTGTTCTCAAGCAACTCGCAGAGGGCACTGATACCCTGCGTGTTGGCCTGAAACTGGAAGGCCGCGCTCCAGCTCGCGAGGGAGCTGAAATTCGCGCTCCAGGGTCTGAAGAAATTATTGGCCGCGTCACATCAGGTGGCTTTGCGCCAACGCTGGGCGCTCCAGTTGCCATGGGCTATGTGCCATCCGAACTGGCAGCCATTGGAACGGAGTTGGAACTGGTCGTACGCGGGCGTGCGCTTCCGGCAAAAGTTGCTGAAATGCCATTTGTAGCACAGCGCTACTATCGCAAACCAAAATAGGAAGAACGTGGGCAGCGGGCTGCCCCGTTCTCCGATCGCAATCGAAAAACGACAGTGTAGGGAACACTTAAATGAGCACTTACTTCACAAAAGATCACGAATGGCTGAAAATTGAAGGCGACATCGCAACCGTTGGCATCACTGACTTCGCACAGAACCAACTGGGTGATGTTGTCTATGTGGAACTTCCGGAGAGCGGAAAGACCGTTGCACAGGAAGATGAAGTAGCCGTTGTTGAATCTGTGAAAGCAGCCTCAGAAGTGTATGCGCCGATTGATGGTGAAATCGTTGAAGGCAACGAGCTGCTGGTGGATGAGCCTGCCAAGGTCAATGAAGCAGCAGAAAGCGATGCATGGTTCTTCAAAATGAAGCTTGGCAATGCTGCACAACTGGAAGAGCTGATGAGCGAAGCTGATTACAAGGCGTTTGTAGAAACGCTTTAAGACAGTTTATCGGTTCAGCACTGTCACTCTGCAACAAGGAGTGACAGGAAACCGCAAAACGCGAGCAGCCAGCTCATTTTGCAATGTGCATCAGACAATCTGATGGAGAGGGAACATGCGGTATCTTCCGCTTTCAGACAACGACCGCGCCGACATGCTGGCGCGTATCGGTGTCAGCTCAATTGATGAGCTGTTCGCCGATATTCCGCAGGCCGTTCGCCTTGAAGAACTGACCAACCTGCCTCGTCGCAAAACCGAGATGCAGGTGGAGCGGCAGCTCACCGCAATGGCAAACAAAAACGTCAGCGCCGGGTCTCTGCCGTTCTTTGTTGGCGCAGGCGCTTACAAACACCATGTGCCAGCAACGGTAGATCACCTGATCCAGCGTTCTGAGTTTCTGACCAGCTACACCCCGTATCAGCCAGAAATCACGCAGGGCACACTACAGGCACTCTTCGAATTCCAGACGCAGGTGGCAAACCTCACTGGAATGGAAGTCGCCAATGCCTCCATGTACGATGGCTCTACAGGTACAGCTGAAGCTGTATTGATGGCGCACCGTATCACCCGCAAGAAGAAAGCGGTACTCTCCGGTGGTCTGCATCCACAGTACCGTGAGGTGGTAGAGGGTGTATCTGCCAAACTACCGGGCGCGTTTGTTCACTCTCTTCTAGCCGATCCCATGGGTACAGAAGATATTCTGGCCCAGATTGATGATGATACCTCCTGTGTTGTGGTTCAGTCTCCATCCTTCTACGGACAGCTCATCGACCTGAGACCAATTGCAGAAAAAGCGCACGCTCACAAAGCACTGCTGATTGCCGTGTTCACTGAAGTTGTCTCCCTTGGGCTTCTGGAAAGTCCGGGCGCGCAAGGTGCAGACATTGTGGTTGGTGAAGGTCAGTCCCTCGGCAATCCACTTACCTTCGGTGGCCCTTATGTTGGCCTGTTTGCAACCCGCCAGAAATACGTCCGCAACATGCCGGGCCGTATTTGCGGTGAAACAGTGGATGCAGAAGGCAAGCGCGGCTTCGTGCTGACCTTGTCTACCCGCGAACAGCACATCCGCCGTGACAAAGCCACCTCCAACATCTGCACCAATTCTGGTCTATGTTCACTTGCATTCTCCATCCATATGACCTTGCTGGGCGGTAAAGGTCTGCAACGCCTTGCTCGCATCAACCACATGAACGCAACAGCTCTGGCTGATACTCTTGGTAAGGTTGAGGGTGTTGAAGTACTGAATTCAGCCTTCTTCAACGAGTTCACCATCCGCACACCAAAGAAAGCGGATGACGTGATTGAATCCCTTGCTGCAAAAGGCGTTCTGGGCGGCGTACCTGTCTCTCGTCTGGACAAGTCCGGCGGTGATATCGACAACCTGATCGTTGTTGCAAGCACAGAAGTGAACACGGATGAGGACCGTGCTGCCTACGCGCAAGCTCTGAAGGAGGTGCTGGCATGACTATGAACCACAAAGGGCGTTCGACACGTGCAGGTGAAGCCGGCCCACCAATGCCGCACCAGACCTTTACGGGTAACAAAGCACTGGACATGGAAGAGCCGCTTATCTTTGAAATCGGCCACATGGATAACTGTGGTGTGGATCTGGATGAGCCGATGGATTTCGTTCCACGTCTCGGTAGCCACATGCGCACTGAACCAGTAGACCTGCCAGCTCTGTCAGAGCCGGAAACCATGCGCCACTATGTGCGTCTGTCCCGCAACAATTACGCCATTGATGCTGGCCTCTACCCGCTGGGTTCCTGCACCATGAAGCATAACCCGCGCCTCAACGAAAAACTGGCGCGTCTTCCAGGCTTTGCGGACATTCACCCATTGCAGCCCATCTCCACTGTTCCGGGCGCTTTTGAGCTGATCTCAGAACTGGCGGACTGGCTGATGGAACTTACCGGCACCAACGCCGTGGCGATGAGCCCAAAAGCGGGAGCGCACGGTGAACAGTGCGGCATGATGGCTATCAAGCACGCTATCGAGGCCAAAGGTGAAGAACGGTCCATCGTTCTGGTTCCTGAAAGTGCTCATGGCACCAACCCGGCAACCGCAGCGCTGGTCGGCTATAAGGTCGTCGCAATCCCCGCGAAAAGCGATGGTACTGTGAGCGTGGATGCAGTGATCGAAAAGATCCAGGCCCACGAAGGGCAGGTTGCAGCTCTTATGCTCACCAACCCGAACACCTGTGGTCTGTTCGAACCGGAAGTGATCGAAATTGCAAAAGCAATTCATGAGGCTGGCGGCTATTTCTACTGTGATGGTGCAAACTTCAACGCCATTGTTGGTAAGGCAAAGCCGGGTGATCTTGGCATCGATGCCATGCACATCAACCTGCATAAAACCTTCTCCACACCGCACGGCGGTGGTGGCCCGGGTTCTGGCCCGGTTGTTCTGTCTGACCGTCTGGCACCATACGCCCCACTTCCATTCATCCGCAAAAACGGAGAGGAACTGGAGATTGTTGAGACGAAAGATCAACTGAAGGAAGGCGAGCTGCCATTTGGTCGTATGACTGCGTTCTTCGGTCAGATGGGCATGTATGTGCGTGCACTTTCCTATATTCAGTCCCATGGTTCTGACGGACTGATGCAGGCCTCTGAAGATGCGGTGATTAATGCAAACTACGTGCGTGTCGGCCTGCAAGACCTTATGAGCCTGCCATATGGCGAAAGACCGTGTATGCACGAAGTGCTGTTTGATGACACCTTCCTGAAAGACACCGGCGTTTCCACTCTCGATTTTGCAAAAGCAATGATCGACGAAGGCTACCACCCAATGACCATGTACTTCCCGCTGGTCGTAAGTG
The DNA here is from genome assembly GCA_947496145.1 of uncultured Pseudovibrio sp. Classification (GTDB taxonomy): domain Bacteria; phylum Pseudomonadota; class Alphaproteobacteria; order Rhizobiales; family Stappiaceae; genus Pseudovibrio. Next base: position 153,972 of record CANMBS010000003.1, on the reverse strand, counting down.
GAGCGATGTTGATTGAGCCGACAGAAAGTGAAAGCCGTGCCTCTCTCGACCTGTTCATCGCAACCCTGCGTGATCTGGTGATGAGTGCGAAAGCTGGCGAGAAGGACCGCTTCGAAGGCGCTCCATTCATGTCACCGCGTCGTCGTCTGGATGAGACAACAGCCGCCCGTAAACCAGTGCTGAAATGGGTTGCTCCGGAACCAACAAGGGTAGAACCAGAACTGGCCTGACCCAGCCTCGCACCTGGCAATCTTATAACCCGGCCTTTTGTAAAAGAGGTCGGGTTTCTCTTTGTGTTAGCGGGAAGTCGCAACACAAGCTGTTATCCAGAATAAATGAGGGGGCATAAAACGCGGCTACTGACATATGGCGGAGCAAGCTACCCTTGCTCAAAGAACTGGGTAATGTGCATGGGGTAGGGAGATGCGTAAAGCACCGAAATGGCGCAACTGGGTGCCAACAAGCCGTCAGTTACGGTTTAAACTGCAATCATCCCTTGCCAGCTCATTTCCATCCATCGGCGACCATTTCAACTTCTTTCCAGACAACGCCAACCCAAACATCGCTCCCAATACGCACCTGCACACGGTTGATGAATGCAGCGAACGCGATCTGCCGCAGGAGCTGCAAGCGTTTTTCGCAAGACATGGCGCTCTTGAACAAAGCCGTTACCCACTGCCGATCACACCAACGGGACACACACGGTTTGATCTGTATAAGCTCAACGATGCGCTTGTTTTGGGCAGTACTGGTGCCACGGTTCTGAAAGCTCAAAGCCGCCAGATTGAAGCCGCCGCCTCAAACACCATGCGGTTTTCTGTTTTGAAAGACAGGCAAATTGATACAACTGCCATTAACATGCTTGGCATGGCAGCAGGTCACCGCCACTACTATCATTTCCTGTGCGATGTAGCGTATCCATTGCTGTTCTTGCTGGAAGCATTAGAACCCCGCGAGTTCTCACTAACGCTTTTATTGCGCGAAAACCTGCCAAAGTTTCAGGAGGACTTTTACCTCCATCTGACGCATTCCTTTCCGCAATTAAGCCTGAAACCAGTCAGGCAAAACGAGCGTGTGCACTGCAAGACACTCTTCCATTGTATGGCAGCGCTAAACTGCGAGTACCGCGCTCCCGCCAGCGAGTATGCGGCAGCCACAGTGTCTTCGCACTACTTTATGGCCTACGACATCACGCCCGATAAAACCCCGGACCGGAAGCTTTATATCGCCCGGGATGATGCAAAAACGCGGCGCATTCTGAATGAAAAAGTCTTGATTGAACAATTAGAGGCCCGTGGATTTGAAAGTATCCAGCCGGGATCATTGAGCCACAAAGAACAGGTAGAGCTGTTCAACAGCGCAAAGGTGGTTGTAGGAACACACGGCGCTGGCTTAACAAATATTCTCTTCATGCAATCTGGAGGAAAGCTGGTAGAGGTCTTTCCGGCGGACTACATCCAAAGCGCTTATGCATGGCTTTCACATCTGCGAGGCTTAAATTATGCAGCTGTTATTGGTGAGAAGAGCGGCAGCCATCAGCATTTTTCTCTTTCACAAAGCGCAATTGGAGAAATCCTGAACCACGTAGATTCCCTAGAGTTTGCCTAGAGGCATTGAGCCTGTCACAAGCGTTGCCAGTGTGGCGGCACAATCTGGCTATCATCAAGATTGGGGTTCTTGAACCACTTGAGGGGAGCAACCACATGCTTTGCCTCATTCCTATTCAAAAACGCGGCCCACCAGCTGAATGTGCTGTTTGCAGTGACAATATGATCGCACTCAGACATGAGCACGAGGTCTTCGTGATCTTTTCCATCCTGCAACGGATCAACAAAGCAAACATTTTCTTGCTGAGGAATAACCTCTCGTGCCCGTTCAGGACTGTCTGAAAACACAAAAAAAGTCACATCAGGCACGCGCTCACACAGAAAATCCATCGCACCCTTGTAATAGCCGGGAGAACATAACCCGAAGTTCTGCAAGTTGTGTGACTGGCTGTAATCACCGTAGCGCACATGCAAGGCGGCTGAAGGGCCGGACTTGATTTGCTGCATCAGCTTCAACCTATCCAGCACCATAGGCTTTTTAAGGAGCAGCTCTGCACGCAACTGATCCTGAATAGCCCATGGAATCTCCCAGTTCTGCCAGTATCCGTCCAGATAGGCGCTTTGCTTTACAGGGGAGAGCACGCCATCGCGTAAAAGCTCATCCTCACGTATGTAGCGTCTCTGATAGAACGGATAGAATTTCCGGCAGAGTTTCAGCGTGTTCCCAACAGCCTGAGCAGGCCACAACACGGAGGAAAGTTCTGAAAGGGTTGCCGTCAGGCCGTCAATCTTAAAATGGTTGAGGCAGTAGTTCCGGTCAAAGTACCGGTCATACTCGCTTCGGTCAAAACGCAGCTTCATACCTGTTTCCAAAGCAAGCTTACGCCCCAAAGCATATTGAAACAACTGATTGCCGATACCGCCGCGCACTCGCAAAATCAACGTCGGCTTAAGCTTGCGCCGCCGGGAGGCGCTGTGCCCATGCACTTGAGAAGCAACTGACATACGTCCCCCAAAACGCCAAATCGGTTCTGTTTAAGAAGTAGCCTAACGGAGGTTCCGGATTGGCTCACTCCTAGGTTTTTAAGAGTTTTACGGGTAAAACACTCAACCCCAATTAGAGGATTTCATCAGTTCTTTCTGTTTTACGTGCAATCGCCCTTGAAGCCGCCGTATTTTCTGAGCAATCATAGGGTGTCAATAGTCAATGGAATTTGTATGAACTACCAATTGCTTATCTGGGATTGTGATGGCTGCCTGATCGACAGTGAATGGATTGGCTGCCAGGTGGAGGCAGAAGGTTTCACCAAAGCGGGGTATCCCATCACCACGCAGGAAATGGTCGCTCGGTTTTGCGGCGTGTCTTCACAAGAAGTATTTGATCAGATCGAAGCGGAGACTGGGCGCGATATCAGGCATCATGAGGCGCTTACCAATCAGGAAGAAGATCTCAAAAAAGCGTTCGAACAGCACCTTCAACCCATTAAAGGCATTTATGATGCGCTCAGCGAGCTGGACAAACTGTTTCCAGATTTGAAGATGTGCATCGCCTCCGGCAGCTCAATCAGGCGTTTGGAACACACCCTCAAACTTACGGGCCTGTATGACCGCTTTGAGGGTAGGTTCTTCTCTGCAGAGACGGTCGCGAAAGGCAAACCAGCCCCGGATGTCTTTCTCAAAGCAGCAACGGAAGTGGATGTTGCTCCACAACACTGCATTGTAATTGAAGACAGCCATCTGGGCTTGATAGCCGCTCAGGCGGCGGGCATGGATGCCATCGGCTTTACAGGAGCCTCTCACGGAGGCGAAATTTTACACAGTCGTCTGGAGCAGCAAAAGTCACTTGCAATCTTTAACGATATGAATGAGTTACCAGATCTTCTGCAAAAGCTGAATCTGCTCAGAACTGAGGCTTGAATGCGCAATACAAGCATAAACTGCCAAATCAGCCTTGACAGCAACGCTTCACCTCTGTGATAAACTCGCCCCATGAGTAAGAACCTGACCATCATTGCAGCAGTTTATTATTATGCGACCGACATATCGGCGGCCGCGTTCCTATAAACTCATGCAAAATTGAGGTCAGAACCAAAAGCCGCCGCGTAGGCGGCTTTCGTGTTTTAGCTCTCCTGCGCGGCGAAGGAGAGAATTATGAAACACACCGTCACAGACACCACCCGCTGCTTCCGCCCAAAATCAGAAGCTCTTCAACTGCTGATCGATCGCGGTTTCCTGCATCAGTGCACCGATCTGGAAACGCTGGATGAAAAACTGCAGGCTGGTCCAATCACCGCCTACGCTGGGTTTGATGCCACCGCAGACAGCCTGCATGTGGGCCACTTACTGCCGCTTATGGCAATGCGCTGGCTTCAGAAAACCGGTCACAAACCTATCCTCCTTGTAGGAGGCGGCACAACTCGCGTAGGTGATCCAAGCTTCCGGACTGAAAGCCGCCCACTGCTGGACACTGCACAGATCGAGCACAACCTTGCTGGCATCCGTGCAACCGTAGAACGTCTGTTTGACCTGTCAGAAGGGCAGGGCCGCATCGTCAATAATGCCGAATGGCTAGATGAGTTCCGCTTTCTGGAGTTCCTGCGCGACTTTGGCACCCATTTCACCGTCAACCGCATGATGACATTCGACAGTGTCCGCTCGCGCCTTGAAGCCCAGCAACCACTCTCCGTGCTGGAATTCTGCTACATGATGTTACAAGCCGTTGATTTTGTGGAACTTAACCAGCGTTTCGACTGTACTTTGCAGATCGGCGGCTCAGACCAGTGGGGCAACATCGTCAATGGGGTAGACCTTGGCCGCCGTTCTGGTGCCGAACTGTTCGGCTTCACACTGCCTCTGCTGACAACAGCGTCAGGCAGCAAAATGGGCAAGACGGCAGAAGGCGCTGTCTGGCTCAATCCATCCCGTCTGTCCAGCTTTGGTTTCTGGCAGTTCTGGCGCAACGTAGACGATGCAGATGTTCCGCGCTTCCTCAAACTCTTTACAGACCTGCCATTAGGCGAAATTGACCGTCTTGCCTCCCTGCAAGGGCAGGAACTCAACGAGGCCAAGAAGATACTGGCAACACAAGTCACTGGCATTGTTCATGGATTGGCTGCTGCTGAAGCCGCACTCCAGCAAGGCGAGGCTCTGTTCAGCGGTCAGGAAGACCTGACCCGGCCAACCCATGAGTTGCCGCTGGAGCTGCTTGCCAAACCTCTTGGCTTGCTGGACCTGCTGGTGAACATCGGCTTTGCCGCCTCCAACAGCGAAGCCCGCCGCCTGATCCGTGGCGGTGGTGTCCGCATCAATGGTTCGCTCACCATGGAAGAGGCCCGGCAAATCTCCGAGGGCGACCTGAAACCCGGCGAACGCCTGACACTCGCAGTTGGCAAACGCCGTAAGGCATTGGTGGAATTTGCCTAAAGCAAGATAGGGGTGGTCGGCGTAATGCTGACCGCCTCGCTATGGACTACAGCACATCACCAGTCACCATAGACCAATGATGTGGCTGCAGTTCTCGCAGGTTTTTGAAAATCAGCTGGTTGTCTTTGTTGGAAACAGCTGCGAGGACATCGCCTCCCCAATGAACAAGCCGCTCCTGACAGATGCCACAAGGTGTCAAAACAACAAAGGGGCTGTTTTCGTTCTCCCGGTAGATGCAAAGGGAATGCGTTACAGCTTCATCCAGCTTATGGGCTTCCAGAATTGCGCCCACCTCCATGCAAAGCGACAGCCCGTCGTTTTTGGTGTCCGGCGCAACACTGGTGAGGATCTTTCCACTCTCGGTCCTGACAGATGCTGCACCACCCCAACCAGTAGGATAGCGATGTTCAATCAGTAGTTTAGCTTCGTTAAACAGAGTTTTCTCGATGGTCATTTTCTATTGGCAATCGTGAGATTTTTACAAAGAGACTTCGCAAATTGATGTCTTCGCCAGAAGTAACGTTTACGAAATTGCAGGTTGCTTTTCAGCTTGCTTTTCAATCGGTTGCAAACGCCAATATGTCAGGCTGCGCCAGACCCATTCCAACGGTCCTTGGCGGTATCTTTGCAGCCAAAGCAATGTGAAGAAGAACTGCGCGCACCAGATCAATCCGACAAAACCCATCAGTTCAGAAACCTGAAACTCACCAAGCAGGCCAAACTGGTAAAACAGAGTTGTCGCAATCAAGCTCTGCAAGATGTAGTTGGAAAAGGACGTCTGACCCAAAACAGCAAGGCGCCTGCATATGCTTGTAAACCGGGAGCTCTTCACGAACAGCATGACCAGAGAAGCGTATCCCATCGCACAAAACGTGCTCCCCCAAATGCTGATAAGCAGATACCACATGTACGCATCAAAATTTAAGAACTGCGTAGCAAACAGATACTCGATAGCTTGATGCTCAGCGAAAAGAGGGAGAGGCACTGTAAGGCCCACCGTTATCCAATAGGACCGATTTGACCATTGCCCGGTAAGAAACCCGCTCCTGAACAAAGCCATACCAATCAGCATAGACGCCATTGCTTTCCAGTACCCATAAAGGGGGAACAGGTAACCCATCACTTCAATATAGTCATCAGAAGTCTGGTTAATGCGCTCCGCCCAGCTTCCGGTAAGGTTTTGAACCTCACTTTGCAACTCAGAGGCAATCGGGACCAATCTTTGTGAAAGTTCTTTCTGCTCTGCAGGAGAGAGAATCCATACCATTAATATAAGAAGGGCAAAGACAAGGGTTGCGATACTCAAATGAACAAAGGACCAGATCAACAATCCACGGATCGACCTGTTACGAAACAGCCACAGCAGCACCCCGCACAGGGCATAAGAGAGCAAAATATCACCGGACCAGATCAGGGTCCCGTGAAGCACACCAAAAAGGCCAAGCCAGATCATCCGCCGCAGGTGCAACACGCCTGATCGGGAACCTGCCTTTTCCGCACGCGCTAAAAACAACAGGAGACCCGCCCCGAAAAGCATCGAAAACAGGCTTAAAAACTTCTGCCCGAAAAATAAGGTAATGACCATCCAAACCCATTGCGAGAACTCTGAGTTTTCATGCCATATCAAGGGGTTCGCAGCCGCATCCAGAGGCAGCCCAAATGAAGTGATGTTTGGAACTAAAATTCCCAGAATGGCAATACCTCGCAAAACATCGAGGGACAAAAGTCGTAGAGTCATAGGGGCCAGATGCAAGAAGTTATGAATAAAATACGAGAATCAAATAATGCGTCTTGATAGCACACTGAGTGACATAGAGAAATTTATCCGTCGCCGTCTCCCCAAGCTCACCCCCTTCACATTTCATGCGAAGACTGCATTTAACACTCATTAGCATGAACTAAGAAAGTCCCTGCCGGTGAAAGCAAGGACTAAATTATATCTGAAGAAAGGCGAGTTACCGCAAATGTCCATTTGGAGCCCAAGGAATCTATTCGTCAGCATCTGAAAAAGCTTTAATAAAGCTATATATAATGCGGGCTTGCAATTGACCATCAGGTATCATTGATTGAGGGAAGTACTGAGCCTCTGAAAAAATGGGGATTTGCTCTGTTGTTCCGTTTGCTCCCTCAATATTAATAAATTGAGTATTCTTGCTTAATTTAAAAATACTTTCATGAAGATTTGAAAGGTGTTCCTTATAGAACTTGATTACAACATTCTTGGGTATAATTGCATGCCCATAATGCCTTCTTTCATAATACTCATCGTATATATTAACTGGTCTGAGTTTAGATAAAATGTCCTCACGGTAAAAACTCACCCCTTCAAGATTTCCGTTAGTAATATAAAAATTGTTATGCAATTCTTTTGCTTGATTGCCTGCAATAAAATCTGCAGTAGACATTGGATTGAAATCCCGTAACTTTCTGAGCATTGAAACTAAATCTGCCTTTGAAGTTAGTTTAGCCTCGATGTCGTCTATGGGAGTCACCAGTCCTGAATGGGCGTTCTCTTCAAAACTATGTTCAGGGTTACCATCTCCAATATGTGGGATAATGCGAACAAATGACTTAATAAAGATCCCGAAACCATCTTGGTGAAAGGGCCTTACACGAATGAGAGCATCATCATCCGTCATAAAATAAAGGCTAGGCATTTGTCCTGATGAAACTCTGGGGGGAGCATCTGCATTTTGCGGGTCCATATCAACACGAATGCTTCCGAACATCAGGTTGTCTTCATTGATATCTTCAATCGGCGTCATTATCGGCTCTATGATCATCATAGTTCTCCATTATTATTTTTTGCTCTCAAGCTGGCAGATGTTGAAAGCCAACCTTAGTGTGAGAGACGGAGAACGCTGGATATTGTGAAAATTAACTCCCTTTCTAATAAGAGATAATTTTGAAGTTGTGATACTAAAGCATTTGATTTTGTTGCATTTACTTCTTGGTGGAAGAGCAAGCCATATTCAGGATAATGCTAGCTAAGCAAAAAAGCCCCCACCGCGATGCGATAGGGGCGAAGTCATATGGACATAAAGCAGGATCTGTAACAAACCCTGTCAAAGACGTGCGGCAGAAGCTGCCACACGAACTAGTCGTGATGCTATTTCGGCATCTGTGAGCGAACCACCTGCCGCAAAGCATCAACAGGCTCAAGCGCTTTACCGCGTTTGATGTGCCAGAAGGTCCAGCCGTTGCAGGCCTGCTGGCCCTGTACAAGGGCACCCACCTTATGGATCGAGCCGGAATGCTCTCCGCAAATCAAAGACCCGTCCGCACGAACTGTGGCTTTGAAGCGTCCGCGAGCGTCAGTCAGTTCTGCGCCCGGTGTCAGCAATCCGGTTTCCAGCAGGTTACCAAATGGCACACGTGGCAACGCGCGTTTGCCCTGTGTCATCGCTAAGAAGTCATCATTGGCTGGTGTAACCCGGTCAATCCGCTCAGAAGCCGCTTTGATATAAGAGTCTTCACGCTCACATCCCACAAAGTGGCGGCCAAGCTTTTTGGCAACTGCACCAGTGGTGCCTGTACCAAAGAACGGATCAAGGATCACATCACCCTGATTAGAAGTGGAAAGCAGCACACGATAGAGCAGGCTCTCCGGCTTCTGTGTTGGATGCACTTTGTCGCCGTTGTCGTCCTTCAGGCGTTCATGACCGGTGCAAATTGGCAGTACCCAGTCAGAGCGCATCTGAAGGTCGTCATTAAACGTCTTCATTGCATCATAGTTAAAGGTCGGCTTGCTCTCTTGCGAAGGGCAGGCCCAGATGAGCGTCTCATGAGCATTTGTAAAACGCTTACCACGGAAGTTCGGCATCGGGTTGGTCTTCAGCCAGACCACATCATTGTTAATCCAGAACCCAAGGTCCTGCATCAACGCACCAACACGGAAAATGTTGTGGTAGGAGCCAATAACCCAGATGGACCCGTTCGGCTTCAGCACGCGGCGAACAGCCGTGAGCCAGGCACGAGTGAACTCATCATAAGCTTTAAAGCTGGAGAACTGGTCCCAGTGATCATCACAGGCATCCACCTTGGAATGATCAGGCCGATGCAGGTCTCCGCCCAGCTGTAAGTTATAAGGGGGATCTGCAAAAACCACATCCACGCTGTTGTCTGGCAGCTTGTTCAAAGCCTCGACACAGTCACCCTTAATAATCGTATCAAGCCACTCTGGCTTGGAGGAAGTATGGGGTGTCATCAGGGACACCCCTTCTTTACGCTTTACTCTCATTGCGACGCAGCACCTCACGCAATTTGTGAGTGCTATGGTTACTCACTATGGTAAATTGATGGTTAACGGTGGATATCTTTTATTCTTTTAGAATCAACGCTTTATTTACAGATTCGAAAAACAGCTCTGAAGTTAATCTCAATTAATATTCGCCCGCAGATTCCCTTGGGTCATAGGTTGATGAGAGGTTAAAATTTGGATGTTGCGCCTGAAAATTATTTTTTGTCAGAGTCAAGTTTTTTCGCCTCCAAGCGAAAAATCACATTGCATTGGAAGGATGCTGGGTAAATCAGTTAACCAAGATGGCGAGGTCTATGGAGATGAACGTCGGGGCAGAAATGAGGCTGAAAATATACTCGCAAACTAAAAAATAATTCACAAGCCCCGTCAGATTGTCTTGACCCTGTCGTAAACATCCCTCAGATATATAGTGACACGAAAGAGGAGAAATCGAACGTGTCGACTATATCCGATAGCGACGTTGTGATGGAAAGCCGTTCCATCCGTACGCCCGAAGCAATTCCCCCAAAATCCTTTGATGATGCTGCCAGCGCCGTGGAGCACCTGAACTTTCTGTTTGAGCGTGCTACCGACTTTCTGCGGAAGAATTTCAAAGAAGCCGCCAGAGGCAACATGTCAGAAACCCGGGTCAGAGCCTTTTACCCGGAACTGCGCTTTGATGTTTCAAGCCATATTCGCGTAGATACACGCCTGTCCTATGGGTTTGTAGCAAAGCCTGGAAAATACAGGACGACCATCACCCGGCCTGACTTGTTCAGAAGCTATCTCGTGCATCAGATTGAGCTTTTGATAAAGAACCATGGTCTTGAGATCGTGGTTGCCGAAAGCGATCAGCCAATCCCACTGCACTTTGCATTTTATGATGGGGCGCACGTTGAAGGCGCAATCCCTTCCAGTGAGGAGCGCCCGCTGCGTGATGTGTTTGATGTGCCGGATCTGGCTGTGATGGATGATGCCATCGCCAACGGAACCTTCCGGTCCAAAGACGGCTTTGAGCCACTGGCCCCATTCACTGCACCACGCATAGATTATTCCCTGCACCGCTTGCAGCACTACACCGCAACTGCGCCGCGCTACTTCCAGAACTTTGTGCTCTTTACAAACTATCAGTTCTACATTGATGGCTTCGCGCAAGCAGCGAAAGAACTGATCAACGATCCGAACAGTGGTTACAAAGCCTTCGTTGAGCCGGGCAACCTGATTACATATGCAGGTGATAAAGAGCCTCGGGAAGGGGAGGCACCGCCGCGCCTGCCTCAGATGCCAGCCTACCACCTGATCCGCGAGGACAACTCCGGCATCACAATGGTGAACATCGGCGTTGGCCCGTCTAACGCAAAAACTATCACCGACCACATTGCCGTACTGCGCCCCCATGCCTGGTTGATGCTGGGCCACTGCGCTGGCCTCAGAAGCAGCCAGCAACTGGGAGACTATGTTCTTGCTCATGGATATGTGCGCGAGGATAAAGTGCTTGATGCAGACTTGCCAACATGGGTTCCGATCCCACCACTGGCAGAAGTGCAGGTCGCTCTGGAAGAAGCCGTTGAGAAAACAACAGGCTACAGCGGATATGATCTGAAGCGCGTTATGCGCACCGGTACCGTTGCTTCCATCGATAACCGCAACTGGGAACTGCGCGATCATCGCGAACCAGTCATGCGCCTGTCGCAGTCCCGCGCCATCGCGCTGGATATGGAATCCGCAACCATCGCCGCCAACGGTTTCCGCTTCCGAGTCCCTTACGGCACATTGCTTTGTATTTCCGATAAGCCTCTCCACGGCGAGCTGAAACTCCCCGGAATGGCGACAGACTTTTACCGCAAACAGGTGGATCAGCATCTGGAAATCGGCATGAAGACTATGGAAATCCTGCGAGAAATGCCCTCAGAACGGCTCCACTCTCGCAAACTTCGCAGTTTCATGGAAACTGCATTTCAGTAGGGTCCTGTTGCAGGTCTCAAAGAAAAGCCGGGCTCTGCTCGGCTTTTTTGTTAGCCCTTGTGCATTAATTGACTCTGGAGAAGAGCGCTGGCAGAAAGAAAGCATATCCTTAAGTGGGTTTAAGCAACGATATTTCTGGAAGCCTTAAGTCATCCTCTGCGATGCCCGCTGCGAAAAGCCTGAAGCAGGAGCATGTTTGCTTGCTTAGGATTTGCTTTAGTTGACTGCAACCTACCTGTCATTTTACCGAGTAAATTTGCAATGCCATTTAATAAGATCCACGTCCCTAAAACGCTGCCTGCCGAAATGTGCCGTTCAATCAATCAGCAATTACACGAAAGTTTGGTGAGCACCTGCGGCGTTAATCCTGATGACGATTTCAGTCTGGTGTCTCGATACGAACCGGAGGACATGATGTTTCATCCAACCTTCCTTGGAACCAGAGACCCGGCTGCCACCATTGTGATTGAAATTGCATTGTTGGGTGGGCGAACGGACCAGCAGAAAGAAGAACTCTATAAGGATGTACGCCAGCGCCTTGCAAAAATCGGGTTCGATCAGAACAACTCCATCATGTTCCTGATCGAAAACAACGCAATCGACTGGTCCTTTAGTGAGGCAGGTTCGGTGAAGTCTGTACTGGGGCTATAAACCACCACGCATAAAGCAAAGGGATCGCACAGGTGTCAGGGCAGTTCTGACACAGTTGCTTCATACCCGCTTGTCACTGGCACTGTGTTTGAGCAAATACGATGAGGAATGAGTTTTATGCAAAGTCAGTCAGCTGCGGCGCAAAACAATGACAACATCCCGCTTGCGGTCGCAACCATCACATTTACGGTTCTCGTGCTTTCACTGGGCGATGCCTTAATCAAGTTCTCCAGTGGAGAGTTTGTGCTCTGGCAGATTTTCGTTCTGCGCTCTCTGATCGTCTTGCTGATTCTTCTCATTTATCTGAAGATGAAACGACCTCAGGCACTGGCGATCCCCCCAGCCTTTGGCTGGACACTTCTGCGCAGTTTGATGCTGGTTGGTATGTGGGTCGCATATTACGTTGCTCTGCCAAACCTTGAGCTATCCATTGCAGCCGCAGCTTATTACACCCTGCCTATCTTCATCACATTGTTTTCTGCGGTATTCGTGGGAGATAAGATCAGCATTTTGGGGTGGGGCGCAGTCATACTTGGCTTTCTGGGGGTGTTGCTTATCCTGCGGCCCAATGCTGAGGACTTCAATTTATACGCATTGCTGCCATTGGTCTCGGCCGTGCTTTACGCTCTGGCAATGATCCTGACACGAACAAAATGCAGGACTGTGAACCCGGCGATACTTTCCATCATGCTCAATCTCAGCTTTATCGTCGTTGGAGCAGTAGCCGCAGCAGCAACTCTGCTGTTTGCGCCAGAACCTCGTGAAGGTTTCCTGTTTGCTCCCTGGACACAAATGGCGAGTGCTGAATGGCTCACTATTACACTAATGGCAATTGCAATCCTTGTGGGTAGTGCGGGCGCAGCCGTCGCGTATCAGGCCGGCCCATCCTCCATAGTTGGCACCTTCGACTTCGCCTATGTAGGCTTTGCCCTCCTTTGGGGCATAATCTTCTTCGCAGAACTGCCGGACATCCTGTCTGTCTGCGGCATGCTCCTGATCATCGGTGCTGGCATCATGTCTTTACGCCAATGATCATCTTAGATGGAAGGAAAAGTAATGTTCTGCATTGAAGGCAGGCGGTTTAACGACTAAATCAGCCCACCCGCTTTCAATGCCTTTTTCATCACCGTCGGCAGGGCCTCCCCGTCAAGCTCATCAGGGGCAGACCACCAATAGCCATCAGGCAAAACAAAACTAGTTGGGGCCTTTGCCTGCCATACACTCATCTCAAGATGAAAATGTGTGAAGGTGTGCTTCACATCTTTGTCCATGCGTACCCAGTTCGCTGCAACGGGTGCTTGCGAGAGGTCGTCAAGAGAAGCGTCATCGGCCCAATGAGTGGTGACTGGCTCACTCATCCCCGCCAGAAGCCCTTTGTCCTGCCGTTTCCGAAGCAGGACATGACCACCGCCATCACTAAGCAAAAATGCCATTCCCTTTCGTGTCGGCTTAACCTTCTTCGGCGCTTTGCGGGGCAGGGTCTCCGCAATACCTTGCTTTCTGCCCTCACAAACCTCCATCCATGGACAAATCCCGCAGGCCGGAGATTTCGGTGTGCAGACTGTTGCGCCCAAATCCATCATAGCCTGCGCAAAATCTCCGGGGCGATCATGGGGAGTAAGCTCCCCCATCAACGGCTTCACCTCAGCTTTTAGCGCTGGTAGTTCTGTCAGTATCGCAAAACGGCGGGAAAGCACCCGCTCCACATTGCCATCAACCACGGCAGCATGACGTCCAAAAGCAATCGTTGAAATCGCTGCGGCAGTGTAAGGTCCAACGCCGGGAAGCTTTAAAAGCCGCTCTTCTTCCTCTGGAAAGCGTCCATTGTGATGCAATTGGACAAATTTTGCACACTTATACAGATTTCTTGCACGGGAATAATAACCAAGCCCAGCCCATGCTTTCAGGATGTCCTCTTCCTCTGCATTAGCCATATCTGCAAGTGTTGGCCAGTTCAAAACAAAGGTCTGAAAGTAACTCTTCACCGCAGCTACAGTAGTCTGCTGAAGCATGATTTCTGACAGCCAGACATGGTAAGGCTCTGGTTTTACACCGGAAAGTATATCAGAAGGTGAGGTTCGCCATGGAAGTTGGCGAGAATTTCTGTCATACCAGTAAAGAAGAGTAAGAGTATCTTGCATGGTTCTGCGAGTTAACCTTGGATTAGATCCCTAATTAATTGGGGTTCCCTTGGTAATTCATGGTACCGCGAAAAATGGGACTGAATTAAAACTAATATAAAGCAACGGTCATATATGTGCCTTAATCTAATGGCGTGATAAAGACGATGAAAGCAACTGCGCAAAAAAGGGTATCCAAAAGATCGAGCCATCAGCTGAACGAGCTGATTGGTAAGACCATGCACCCTGTCGCGCGCAAACATGGCTTCGCCAGTGCTGACCTTCTTGCAGCCTGGCCGGAACTTGTCGGCAAGCAATATCACGGTAAGGTGCAGCCGGGCAGGCTTCTCTGGCCCAGAACCAAAAGCTCTGATGGCGAGCCGGTTGCTGAACCTGCCACGCTTCTTGTTCATGCAGATGGTCCCACAGCCTTGTTCTTCACTCATGAGGCTCCCCTACTGCGTGACCGCATAAACGCCTTTCTGGGATGGAATGCCGTTGGCCGCATCAAAGTTGTCCAGCGCCCGGTTCTTCGAACAAAAAAGACAACGCCGAAGCCTTTGCGTGAACTTTCTGAGATTGAAAATCGCCGCATCGAGCAAAAGGTTGCTGACGTTTCTGATGAGCGGTTGAAGAATGCCCTTGAAAAGCTTGGTAAGAGCATTGTTGCCCGTTCGCCTGCAAGCAATTCCTGACTGCTGGAAGTCTTCCGCATCAACTGAACTTAGAATTACTGGCTAACAACCAGATCATGACCTTTTGTGGTGTACCCCAAAAGCAGATCAGGGCGTTCCATCAATAAGTACGCAGTGGTGTTTTCCTGCGCATTACGCAGCTCAATGGTGTCTCCATTAACCGCCCAGGCAGTGACACTGCTCAGCTCTTCATTGGCACATCCACTGGTTGCGGCCTGCCCATTCGGGAACACGCTGGTAGCCACTGCCTCTTGCAGCTTAACAGCTTTGTTAAACTGCATACGACAGGGAGTCGCGCCATTGCCACTCCCTTCGCTTACAACCCAACTGGTAGAAGTGAGTGCACCTAAATCCGCAGTTCCCGTATAGACCATTGTTGGTGTCGCAGGTATATTCGCAGTTTCAACTGGCACTTCTTGAGTAGTTCTAGGTACAGCTTCAACGAAGTCTTCAGATACGGAGGCTTGGCAGGCTATCAGTGTGGTGCTGAGAAGCATTAATATAGTCAAGCGCTTCATGATGTGTCCGTATATCTTTCTCTCAGGTCAGGTAAGACTTTAATAACTCATTAATGTGGCAAAGACAAAGCAACGCGGGAAAATATTGTTGTTTTCCATGCATAAATTCTGTGGGTATGTAACGCCTATACAAAATTAAACGTGCTAAATTCGTCAGGAACAACGACCTGCTCTGACAAAGCCTCCGATGCAATCGGGCGGCTCATACTAGTCAAATGTGCTCTGGAGAGACTGCCTGATTTGTGAAATACTCATATCGTGAAACGAACGGGTCGGCTGTGACCTGTGAACAGGAGCTTAGGGGCGATGGACTTTTATTACTTGGTTATTTTTTTCGCCTCGGTTCTTGGTGTATCACTTATCCCGGGTCCGAGCACGTTTATCGCGTTTGCACATGGTGCAGCTCATGGTTGGTATCGCTCCACCTTTACCGCATTTGGTAACTGCACCGCCTCTGTCCTGCAGGCAACAGCAGCTTCCGCAGGTCTGGGAGTTGTGATCACCAGTTCCGCCTCCTTGTTTGCGCTCATAAAGCTCATAGGGGCGGCTTACCTCGTTTATGTCGGATATCAGATGTGGCGAAGTGCAGCCTCACGTGTCTCAATGACATCCGGTGAGCACGAGCAAAGTGCAAAGGCCACAAAGCTTTTTGGCGGCGGCTTCACGGTTGCAATCAGCAACCCCAAGGCCATTGCTTTCTTCACGGCGCTCTTTCCTCAGTTCTTGTCTGCCAACGGAAACAGTTGGGCGCAGCTCAGCATTATGGTTGTTCTGGTGGGGCTGGGTTCTTTTTCTGTTGCTATGCTCTATGGCTGCCTTGGTGCCTGGGTGAGGGGGCTGGAACTGTCTAAAGCCGTCATGAGACGGGTCTATAAGACAACTGGCCTCCTTTTCGTGGCAAGTGGCTTCGGTTTGGCAGTTTCGCGTAGCAGCTAGTCATTTACTGATAGAAAATTCGGTCACAATGGTCGCGTACAGCCACTTACAACCCGGTGTCTTACAAAAAATTAATAGGACGAATGGCTATATTCGGTAGCCACTGGCCTGCATTTGCCATAGTTTCCTACAAAACTAATTGTAAAGGCTAAAACGAGCTGTGAAGACCTGCGCCGCTGCGTCGTGTTCACCAGCTTGTGATCAAGGGCTGAAAGGCTTGCTGGGGTATACTCTGGAATCGAACCTCTGGCAGCCACTCACAAATTAAAGTGCGCTGGGTCAGAAGACAAGGCAACACTTAACTAACTTGGGACAGAAAAACGTGACACTCTCTCGCCGTAAGTTTCTTGAGCGCTCCAGTGCGCTGACAGCTGCTTCTCTTGCATTCGCTGCTATGCCAACTGTTGCTTCCGCTCAAACCTACTCGCCGTCAGATCTCGGTGAAGGTGGTCCCTTGGGGGATAAAGTTGTTGGCAGCCCGGACGCCCCTGTTACCGTTATTGAGTATGCATCTTTGACATGCGGACACTGTGCCAACTTCCACAACACCACATATAAAGAGCTGAAGAAGAAATACATCGACACCGGCAAAGTTCGTTTCATCTTCCGTGAATTCCCGCTGGATACAGTCGCAGCTGCTGGCTTCATGCTCGCACGCTGCGCACCGGAAGATAAGTACTTTGACGTTATGGGCCTGATGTTTGCACAGCAGCGCAACTGGGCATTTTCCAATGACCCATATTCTGCCCTGTTGAATATGGGTAAGCAAATTGGTTTCACTGAAGATGCAGTGAAAGCTTGCTTGACGAATCAGGAAATACTAGACGGAGTGACGGAAGTTCGTGACTATGGCTCTAAGAAGCTTGGTGTGGATTCAACACCGACCTTCTTTATTAACGGTGAAAAAGTAAGCGGAGCACTCTCATTTGAGGAGTTCAGCAAACTCGTGGATAAGAACCTGTAAGACAAGCGGGCAGCCCTTTGGACTGCATGCCCCGCTCGCAGGTCTGTGCGTGCATGGCCGCTTGCAGCCTGACATAAGTTCTGGAGGCGCTTGATGAAATTCCAGCGCCTTCGTGTCCTTGGGTTCAAGTCCTTTGTGGAACCCATGGAGTTTGTTATTGAGGATGGCCTGACAGGTATTGTCGGGCCCAATGGCTGCGGTAAATCCAATCTGGTAGAAGCGCTGCGCTGGGTTATGGGAGAAAACTCCTATAAAAACATGCGCGCCTCCGGTATGGATGACGTCATTTTTTCAGGCAGCCTCAATCGCCCGGCCCGTAACACCGCTGAAGTTACGCTTTTTCTCGACAACTCCGATAGAACTGCACCATCCGGCTATAATGACAGTGACACGCTGGAAGTCACCCGTCGTATCGAGCGTGAAGCAGGCTCGGTCTACAAGATCAACGGCAAGGATGCTCGCGCAAGAGATGTACAGCTCCTGTTTGCAGATGCCTCAACTGGTGCCCGCTCTCCTGCCATGGTCCGGCAGGGCCAAATCGGTGAGTTGATTTCAGCCAAGCCAACCTCCCGTCGCAAAATTCTGGAAGAGGCCGCCGGTATCTCGGGGTTGCACAGCCGCCGTAAAGAAGCGGAAATCCGCTTGCGAGCAGCAGAAACCAATCTGGAGCGACTGGAAGATGTGGTCCTGCAAATCGAAGGCCAACTAGATGGATTGAAGCGGCAAGCCCGTCAGGCCACCCGCTACCGGAACTTGTCCTCCGAAATCCGCAAGGCCGAGGCAACAATCCTTTATTTGCGCTGGCGTGAAGCATCCGAAGCATTGGAGGCTGCTCGTAAGCAATATGCAGACTCTGAGATCGGCATGCGCGACATTGCTGGCCTGCAAGCATCCACTGCAAAAGAACAGGCCCTTGCAGCGCACGAAATTCCAAAACTGCGAGAAGCCGCAGGCGGTGCCGCCGCCGCGCTTCAACATCTCATCATCGCAAAGAATGACCTTGAATCAGAAGACCGCCGGGTCAAAGAAAAGCTGATTGATCTTCAGGCTCGCCTTGCCC
This sequence comes from uncultured Pseudovibrio sp., assembly GCA_947496145.1. Lineage (GTDB taxonomy): Bacteria > Pseudomonadota > Alphaproteobacteria > Rhizobiales > Stappiaceae > Pseudovibrio. Next base: position 135,853 of record CANMBS010000003.1, on the reverse strand, counting down.
AGATGGAGCAGGATATTGAGCGCGAAGCTCAGCTCGCCAGTGAAAACAACACACATCTGGAAGAGCTGGAGGAGGAAAAGCAGGAGCTTCTGGAAGCTGCTGAAACAATGGACGAACGGGCAGCACAAGCAGAAGAGCTTGTTCTGATCGCAGAAGACAATCTGGATGCTAGCGAGATGAAGCACTCGCGCATCACACAGGACCACGCCAGCCTCCTTGCCAAACACACACAGCTTGAAAATCAGATTTCCACCATCCGCCAGAAAAGCGCACGTTTCAAAGAAGAGGCAGATCGTTTTAAGGCCCAGTTGGAAGCCGTAGAGGCAGACATTAAAGCGGCCAGCGGTCCGAATGATAAGCGCGAAGCGCTGGAACTGGCGCTGGAAGAGCTGACTGAGGTTGAAGAAACCGCTATTGATGCTGAAGAAGCATTGGCATCAGCCCGCGAAACAGAGAACAACTGCCGCAATCCATTAAGCGAAGCCCAGTCTGCGCTGTCACGTTTTGAAACTGAGGCGAAAACACTACAGGCCGTCTTGTCCGCAGGTCAAAGCGGAGACTGGACTCCAGCCGTTGATAAAATGAGCGTCCAGTCCGGTCTGGAAACTGCATTGGGTGCTGCACTGGGGGAGGACCTTGATGCAGCTATGGAACACAACGCCCCGGTGCACTGGAAACTCAATGCAGGTGAGGGCAGTGACCCCGCGTTGCCAGAGGGTGCAACGCCACTTTCTGATTATGTTGAGGCACCTCAGGAACTTGCACGCCGATTGGAGCAGGTTGGACTGGTGGAAGCCGATCACGGTCCGACTCTCCAGAAAGAACTGAAGGCCGGTCAGCGTCTGGTCAGCCGTGAGGGTGATTTGTGGCGCTGGGACGGTTTGACTGTCGCCGCTGACGCCCCAACCCCCGCAGCGCAGCGCCTTGCTCAAAAGAATCGTTTGTCTGAGCTGGAAGGTCTGGTTGAGCAAACTCGTGAGCAGGTTGAGGAAAAGAAAGCAGCTCTGGAAACAGCAACCCAGCGCAGAGTGCAAGCCGAAGCCGCAGAGCAAAGCATGCGCCAGAAACTGCGTCTGGAGCAGTCTCGAATCGTCACTTTGCGCGAAGAACTCGCCGCCGCCGAACGCGCCCTGACTGAACTTTCTGTACGCAAAACCACGCTGGAAGAACAACACCGACGCGCCAATGAGGACTTTGAAGAGACCTCTGCGTCTCTTGAAGAAGCAGAAAGCGCACTCGATGAAATCCCCGATATTGCGGGCGTAACTGCCGATCTGGAAGGGGCTGCAAAAGAGGTTGCCGCTTGCCGCAGTAAACTGGCAGAGGCCAAAGGGGCAACAGACGCCCTGAAGCGGGAAGGGGAGCTGCGCGCCAAACGACTGGAAACCATTGAGCGTGATCGCCAGAACTGGGTGCAACGCGCCCAGAACGCAGACAAGCAAATCTCAGTTCTGCGTGCGCGCCGGGATGAGGCTGCAGAAGAGCGACTTATCCTATTGGAAAGCCCGGAAGAAATAGAGCTGAAACGGCAGGACCTTCTTTCAAGCCTCGCCAATGCAGAGCAAGCACGCAAAGCTGCTGATGACAAGCTGGCAGAAGGCGAAAAACGCCAGCTTATAGCAGACCAGAAAGCCCGTGAGGCCATGGAGGGCCTCTCCGGTGCACGTGAACGCAAAGTGCGCGCTGAAGAACGCCTTGAGTCGGCTAAAGAACGTCGCGCTGAAATTGAGCGACGGGTTGACGAAGTGCTCGAAACTGGCGTTTCCCGTCTGCATGAACTGGCGGGATTGTCTCCCGAAGCGCCACTGCCAGATGCAGAATCTGCCGAACGCAAGCTGGAGCGCCTCAAAGCCGAACGCGAACGCCTCGGCGGTGTGAACCTGCGTGCCGATGAGGAAATGCAGGAAATCACAGAGCAAAGAGACAGTCTGATCACTGAAAGAGATGATCTTATAGAAGCAATTCGCAAGTTGCGCACAGGAATCATGGGGCTCAACAAAGAGGCCCGCGAACGCCTGTTAAGCTCCTTTGATAAGGTCAACGACCACTTTAAACGATTGTTCACCCATCTGTTTGGCGGTGGAACAGCAGAGCTGAAACTCGTGGATTCAGAAGACCCGCTTGACGCTGGCCTTGAGATTTTTGCGCGTCCTCCCGGCAAAAAACCGCAAACCATGACGTTACTGTCAGGTGGCGAACAGGCCCTCACGGCTATGGCGCTGATCTTCGCCGTTTTTCTGACGAATCCGGCACCAATTTGTGTTCTCGATGAGGTCGATGCACCGCTTGATGACGCAAACGTGGAGCGTTATTGCGCACTCTTGGAAAATATGGCGCAGAACACGGAAACACGCTTCACTGTCATTACTCACAACCCAATTACGATGGCTCGCATGTCTCGTCTGTTTGGCGTGACCATGGCGGAGAGAGGTGTGTCTCAGCTCGTTTCTGTGGACCTTGAAACTGCTGAACGATTCACAGAAACGGCCTAAAATAGGGTACAATACGACCTTGAAAGTATCCTTTATACGTATTCCCTGTTAGAAACTCTGAAAAATATATAATTATCAGTTATTTAGCCTAAGTAGCTCTAACCTTGACAGTGTAGATCACGAGCATTATGGTGCCCCCGACTTTCAGGGGCATCCATGTCTTTGAGCGATCTGCCGGTATCTAGGAAGAATGATGATGTCTCCCGAAGAGAATAAGCAGAGTAAAAAAGACATGAAAGAATCTGATCGTCACCTGTCTGAGCGGCTAGAACAGCTCGGCAAAACGCTGGATACACACTTGGAAGAATCCTCCGCCAAAGAGGAGCCTAACAAGACCAGCGCGATGGCGGGCCTATCACAGGCTTGGAAGATGTCTTCCGAGTTTATTGCTGCCATTTTCGTCGGGGGGGTACTCGGCTGGATGGCAGATAGCTGGCTTGGAACCAAGCCGTGGGGGATGATTATTCTCCTTATGCTTGGCTTCGCAGCGGGGGTATTAAACGTGCTTCGGGAGGCGGGCAAAGTTGCGCACCCTGAAAACCGGATTAATTCTCGTAAGAAGCAGGACTAACTAATTCATCGCGCTCTTGCGCTCGTAAATTGGCACTTCAGGGGTACTACCTGTGGCTGGAAATTCAGGCAACGCGATCGATCCGATCCACCAGTTTCATATCTCCAAGATCTTCCCTGTGGAGATTGGCGGTGTTGATTTCTCTTTTACCAACGCTTCCTTGTTCATGGTTGTCACTGTCGCTGTAGCGACCTTGTTCCTCGTTCTGTCTACCAACAGACGTGGTCTGGTCCCTAGCCGTGCACAGCTTATGGCGGAAATGTCCTACGAGTTTGTTGCTGCCACCTTACGAGGATCAGCAGGCAATGACGGAATGCGGTTCTTCCCGCTCGTCTTCTCCCTGTTCATGTTCGTATTCGTTGCAAACATGCTCGGGATGTTCCCATACTTCTTCACAGTTACCAGCCAGATCATCGTAACATTTGCTCTTGCAATGCTCGTGATCGGAACAGTAACGGTCTATGGTTTCTTCAAGCACGGCGCAGGCTTCCTTAAGCTGTTCGTCCCAAGCGGCGTTCCGGCTGGTGTTGTTCCTCTCGTTTCCGCGATTGAAGTAATCTCTTTCCTTTCCCGTCCGGTTAGCCTCTCTGTTCGTTTGTTCGCGAACATGCTTGCCGGTCACATCACACTGAAGGTTTTCGCAGGCTTCGTTGTTATGCTCACCGGTCTTGGTGCAGCTGGCGTGGCATCCGCGATCTTGCCTCTGGCACTTACTGTCGCTATTACGGCGCTTGAGTTCCTGGTGGCATTCCTTCAGGCATACGTCTTTACCGTTCTTACCTGCATGTATCTTGCAGATGCGCTTCATCCGAGCCACTAAGTAACGTGTAGAACCCGGGTTTAAACCCACAACTAAGTCACAGACAAAATTTGCTAGTTTAGGAGCACTTGTCATGGAAGCAGAAGCAGCAAAATACATTGGTGCTGGTATCGCCTGCCTGGGTATGGGCGGTGCAGCCCTCGGCCTTGGTAACATCTTCGGCAACTTCCTTTCCGGCGCACTGCGCAACCCATCCGCAGCGGATGGACAGTTCGGCCGTCTCATCCTCGGCTTTGCTGTGACCGAAGCTCTCGGCATCTTCTCCCTTCTCGTCGCACTTCTGCTGCTCTTCGCAGTATAATCGACGATAAGAGATTAGAGCGCTTTATGAGTGACGGTTCTTAACTCTTAAGGACCGTCTCCACCTCATAAAGTGTTATGAAGAGCGTTCACGGAGAAGTTGATGTCGAATACTCAAGACACTAACCATGTTGAGCACACCGAAGTTCCTGGTGTAAAGGAAAGCGGTAGTTTTCCTCCATTCGACAGCTCGACTTACCCGTCTCAGCTGTTGTGGCTCGTTCTTTCCTTCGCCGTTTTCTACTGGGTAATGTCGAAGGTTGTTCTGCCACGCATTGGCGGTATTTTAGAAGATCGCCGCGATCGCATCGCAGGTGATATGGCCGAAGCCTCTCGTCTTAAACAAGAGACAGATGAAGCCATTGAAGCCTACGAAAGTGCTCTTTCTGACGCGCGTAAAAAAGCCGGTTCCATGGCTAATGAAGCACGCGCCAAAGTAAAAGCAGAGACAGAAAGCGCCCGCGCAGCCGCTGAAGAGCAGCTGTCCGCTAAGCTTTCCGACGCTGAACAGAGCATCTCCAGGATCAAAGCTGAGAGCCTGTCGCATGTTGGCGAAATCGCCGCAGAGACAACAGGTGAGCTTGTGAAGGCGCTAATCGGTGGCCGCGCTCCAGCAAAAGCTGAAGTTGCCAAAGCCGTTGATGCAGCACTTAAGTAAGGGGTGACAGAATGTTCGATGCAAGCCTTTGGGCACTCGTTGGTCTTATCCTCTTCTTTGTCTTGCTGTGGTACCTGAAGGTTCCAGGCAAAATCGGTGCAATGCTTGACCAGCAGGCGGACAACATCAAGCAGGAGCTTGAAGGTGCCCGTAAGCTGCGTGAAGAAGCTCAGGCTTTGATGGCCGAGTACCAGCGCAAGCGTAAAGAGGCTGAAGCCGAAGCAGAGCAGATTGTTGCTGACGCGAAAGTCGAAGCTGATCGTCTGGCTGAAGAAGCCAAAGCAGCTCTTGAAGAGATGATTGCACGTCGCACGAAAGCAGCTGAAGCGAAAATCGCTCAGGCTGAACAGAACGCGATTGCAGAGGTTCGCTCCCGTGCCGCAGATGTTGCAGTACAGGCAGCTGAAACCATCGTCGCTTCCAGTGCAGCGAAACCAGAAGTTCAGGACAAGGTGCTCGCACAGAGCATTAAGCAGGTTTCTTCTAACCTGAACTAAATTCCCGAATTTCTGACAAGAACATCAAAAAGGCTTCCGGCTTTCGGGAGCCTTTTCTTTTTTGCAGCGCGCCAACCTACTCCTCGTATATCATCTTGCGTGTCATACCGCCATCTAGCGTGATGGTTTGCCCGGTCATAAAACCAGCCTCACTCAGATAAAGCACTGCCTGTGCAACGTCTGCCGGACGCCCTACACGTCCCACCGGATGTTGCCAGTGATCATTGTCGGTCAGCTCACTGCCATCAGAGATCCACCCCGGCGCAATTGCATTCACGCGCACCTTAGGACCAAGCCGGATAGCCAGAGCCTGTGTAAGAGAGATGATACCACCTTTAGCCGCTGCATAGATGAAGTCGCCCGGCTCAGACATGAAAGCACGTGTGGAAGTCATATTCACAATGCAGGAGCCATCAGGCATAAGCGGAAGCGCACGGCGGCTCATCAGGAATGTGGCAGTCAGATAACTGTCCAGCGTGCCTCTCCAGTCTTCCATCGTCGCCTCTCGCAGCCCCAGTTGCAGGCTGGTTGCATGACCGCCATTGTTGACCAGAAGATCAATGCAAGGCCACCCCAGAGAGCTGAAAGCCTCTTCCACCGCCTGTTCATCGCTGATGTCGCAGGCCACATCCATCGCACCGGAGCGGCCCTCTTTCAGGTCAAAGCTTGCAACTTCCCAGCCTGCCTTAAGAAGCGCCTCGCAAATTCCCGTGCCTATTAAACCAGAACCACCGGTTACAATCGCTCGCTTCATTTCCTGCTCCAGTTCGCTGCACTGTAATGATCGATGATCTACAAATAAGCGCCATTGACTAGGGAATGGTGAAGAGCAGGCGCAGAGGCAAAACAATACGTCGGTTTCACTGATAAACTGGCGCTTTTGATCTCTGTATGCTGGCTTTGCTAAGCATAGATTGCCTGCTCTGCGGTTTGACGGCAGACTTTGCCTGTATCAACGAATCTGATGCTCAGAAAACTGCAGAAATACTGGATTAATATTGGCATGGGCCTTGCTTGGTAACGCTATTGGTTTGCCTATTAATATTGACTAAATGAGTAGTTCAATGAATGTTATTCCATCAGCTTCCTCAGTGAGCACAGCCTACCTGCAAGATCAGAGCAAAAAGACCGCTGTGATGGTCCCGGTCATACGCTTGGGGCCAGCGATTAATATCGATCTCTCCGAGACCCGTATATTGAAACACTTTCTCTCTCCGCGAACCGCCGGGGAAGAGCTGGCTCATGCTGAGCTGAAGGAAGCAATTCTCAGATTACAGGAGTTTGAACGCAATCTGAGCGATCACGAAAAAACTTTGGACCCGAAAACCGCTCAAGCCTTTAAAGATGACCCTGCCGGAGCTGTTTCAAATCTGGTCACAAGTACCCCGGGCACTGGTGGCGCTTACCAGCAGCATGGTGATCTTCAGGTGCGTGTGGAAGTGACGGTGTAAAGTGAGGAGGTTTGCGTTTACGTAGGCACCCGTTCAATGTGCGGCTTTAAGACCATCAGCTTTCTCGCAACTCGTGTTAAGGTGGTCGCATCATTTACTGCCATCACGCAACCGTCAAAGCCGGGGAATAGCTTTGCTGCATCCATATTGTGTTGCTTCAATATTTGAAGGAGTTTGGGAGTCTCTAAGACTGGAAGTGATACACATTCGAGTACTCTTAGAAAATCGTCTGGGTTTTCAAGGTTGCCATGGATAGTCAAGAAACGCTCGCAGCAAGCTAATGCGTCATCAAGGGGTGAAATTTGCTCCTTCAAATGGTTCCAGTTTGTATCCCTGATATATGGCTGATGCAAAGTAAATGCACCCAGTTGTGCGACGATGTTTTTGTTGCTTTGTGTTGGTGGTTCGATGAAATCTATATCAAATGGCATTGCTTTTGGCGAATAACTATGTCTTTCGCACCTCATCGCACTGGTAGAAATAGATTTTGCTTTGTCCCTGTTTAAAATCCAGACATGAAGTTTTTGATCTGCCAGTTTTAGTGAGAGCGTGTCTGCGCACTCTGAGTTTGTTAGTTGCTCATCTAGGATATTCAGTGCACCTGAAGCTGCAAATGTCATCGCAGCTCCTGAAGATCGCGTCCAGTCCAATAATCTGGTTTTCATCCCATAGTGCTGCGCAAGTGCTAAGAGTTCACGCAGATCTTCGCTAGGAAAATCTAGTCCCAAACATACATCTGAGGTTTCATCAGCCTCCATAAGACTGCGATGAACTCTGCTGGGTACTCTGGGGAGGTCTAGGCCTAATTCAGTTGCCCGCCGATAGAACTGAATGAGGGCCATGAGCTCTTTACTTCCCTTAAATGATTTAAAATTTTCAAACCAAAGTTTTGCGTCAGGCCGCAAGGCTGAGGGTATGAGCTTATAGGAAGCGTCTTTATGTCCCCGAAAAAGCAGGCGACCTTCTTCATCTGGATCAGTGGTTTGACGTTTAATTAGGTGATCATAAAATTCATCGGCACTAGAGGTCGGTTTTGTGATGACTATAGAACTAAGAGTAAATGTCATGAAAATCTCCTCGTGCCTTAAAATGCTTTTGGTTTAAGCCTCAATCATCTCCCTGATAGGCCGGAAGGAACAGCGGTGCAGGGGAGTAACACCATAGGTCGCCAAAGCCGCCTGATGTTGTTTGGTGCCATAGCCTTTGTGCTGAGCAAAGCCATACTCAGGGAAGTACTTGTCCATCTTTACCATCAAACGGTCACGGGTCACTTTGGCAACAATCGAAGCGGCAGAGATTGCCAGACATCGACCATCCCCTTTGATCATGGCTTGCCCTTCCTTGGGCAGATGATGGGGGACATCCTTGCCGTCAATAAAAAAGCGCTTCACAGGGACAGAAAGTGAGCGGGCACAGGTGCGCATGCCTTGCAGCGTCGCTTCCCGAATATTGAGGCGATCAATGGTCTGTGCGCTTTGTACGCACACACTCACATCGGCAACCTCCAAAATCTGCTCATAAAGCTCTTCGCGTTTGGCTTCGCTCAGCTTTTTGGAATCGTTAAGCCCCTCAGGCACCCTGTCATAATCGAGGCTGGCAGCAGCAACCACGACAGGCCCAGCCCACGGACCGCGCCCGGCTTCATCGATACCGGCAAGCCGTCCTTGAAGGTCCTTTGCAACGGACCGCTCAAAGCGCACATCAGGAGCATCTGGAAAGACGATATCAAACAGAGAGTTTGCAAAATAAGACATGCCTCTGTTTGCCACGCACACAAGCCGCTTTCAACCGCAGAAAATTCTCTGATCTACAACAAGGAAAGCTGAACACCACCGCAAGTTGGTTTGATAAAATGATCACAGGACAGCTTCACAGACCGTTGCGATAACCCCTTGGCTTTACAGGCAAGCTGAAAACGCTTGGCAAGCTGCTCCGCATAGGGGCCTTTTCCTTTAAATCGCTGGTTCCATTGTGCATCATAGTCTTTACCATCACGCATAGAACGCAGCAGACTCAACACCCGCCTGTAGCTTCCGGGCGCTTCGCGCAAAAGCCATTCTTTAAACAGCTCAGAAACCTCACGCGGCAACCTCAGCAGAATGTAAGCAGCCTCACTGGCGCCATGTTCCTTGCAGGCTTCAAAGATACCTTCCATCTCATGGTCTGTCAGACCCGGTATCACCGGAGCAGCTAAAACCCCGGTTGGGATACCCGCCTCAGAAAGCGCTCTTATTGCCTGTAAGCGTCTGGTTGGTGTAGACGCACGTGGCTCCAGACTGCGTGCAATCTTTCGATCCAGCGTTGTCACAGAGATCGCAACCTTCACCAGATTTCGCGCCGCCATTTCTGCAAGAATATCAATATCACGCATAATAAGCGCAGACTTGGTGACAATGGTTACCGGATGGCCTGTTTTATTGAGAACTTCCAGTATTCCGCGCGTGATTTTGTGTGTGCGCTCAATGGGTTGATAGGGGTCAGTATTCGTGCCAATTGCAATAGGCTTAACCTGATAGGACGGAGCACCCAGCTCACGCTCCAAAACCTGAGGGGCGTTAGGTTTCGCAAACAACCGGCTTTCAAAGTCCAGCCCCGGCGACAATCCCATATAGGCATGAGTAGGGCGGGCAAAGCAGTAGATACATCCATGCTCACAGCCCCGATAAGGATTAATAGACCTGTCAAAAGGAAGGTCAGGGGAAGTGTTTTTGGTAATCACATGGCGAGCGGTTTCCGTCTGCACCTCAGTCTTGACAGGGGGCAAGTCCTCAAGTGTTCCCCAGCCATCATCCACCAGTTCACGACTTTCAGCCTCGTACCGGCCAGCCTTGTTGGAATGCGCAGCACGCCCGCGTCCTGCCATATGCAGCGGGACAGACGAGTCAGTGGGATTTGGCTCCTGCTCCCCTCCCGGAAGTTGTGATGGAGTTGACATAAAACAAAGGGCTTTCATATGCGTGAGAACATAATAAGAACATTGCGCAAAATCATCATATTTGCAACCCTTCACTTTCGTATGGTCTGCAAAACGCGGTAAACTGTTGGAATGATTAGTGCACTTATTCCCAACCATAACAGCGAGCAGCTGCTTGTTCATAGTTTGTCTGCCCTGGTCTCCGCATCCGCAGAGGGCATCCTGAAAGAAGTGATTATCGCAGATGCAGGTTCTGCAGACGATAGTCAGCTAGTCGCCGATACCAGTGGGGCCCGTTGGATTTCTACAACTAATTCTAATGGATCAAGCCTCCTGCCAGCAGCACAAAACTGTAAGCGTTCCGACTGGGTTCTGCTCATTCAACCCGGCATGATGTTACAACCCGGCTGGCAAAATGAAGCTTCCATCTTTATCGAACGCGCCCACCGTACCAGGTCCCCTGATAACCTGATCGGACTTTTCTTAAGTGCAACGGAAGAGTTTGGGAACCTCGCACAAATAAAGCAAAGGCTGTTGACTTTGAAACATCGCCTTATGAAGACATCATGCACACAGCTACCCATACTGGTGCAAAGATCTCACTTGCTCAGGACACTGAACCAGATGCCCGATGAAGCTCTGCTTGCTCAGCTTCAGCAGATTTTAAGAACCAGTCGTATCCACTGGTTGAACACCAAAGTGACTTACCACAGTGTAGCAAAGTAGCCGGTATCCCAAGTCTGGAGGCCTCATGGATTGGAACCAGCATTTGAACCAGTACTGCGAGAGAACCTCCACTGCGTTCTGGGCTGAACCACTCAACGCCATAAGCAACGCCGCATTCATCATCGCTGCATTGGCTGCTCTTGCAATCTGGCAAAAAACGCGCAGCAGCGCAAAAAAAGCGGGTTCCGCGCAAATCAGCGCACAAAACAACGAAAGCCTGTTTCTTATAGGTTTGCTCGCGATTATCGGCGTCGGATCGTTTCTGTTTCATACAATTGCAACCATATGGGCCATGCTGGCAGATGTCATCCCCATCGCAATTTTCATGCTCACCTATTTCTTTCTGGCCACCAGACGGTTTATGGGAGCTAACATGTTGATATCTTTGGGTGCTACCCTATTATTTTTTGGTGCAATGGCAATCGGACCTCCCTTGCTGGAAGGACTGCTGGGATCAACAGCAGGGTATGCCCCGGCACTTCTGGCGATCTTACTATTTTCAGCTTTAACCCACAGAAATAGCTGGGAAACTTCCGTTTCACTGTTGCTGGCAGGTGTTCTGTTTGCCTTATCAATGACCTTCAGAATGCTGGACGAGCCACTCTGTCATATACTGCCATCAGGCACACATTCTTTGTGGCATATTTTGAATGCAACCGTTTTGTTTATTCTAATCCGTGCATTTATACGCTTTAAGACGTACTGATATGCTGCAAAACACTAGGCGATGGTCTAGGTTTTGCAAAATTGCGACATCTGAATCGGTAATCCCGCTGATTCTCGGTGGCGAGCAGCTTATGAATTAGGTCAGGCAAGAACAGACAATGACGGACAAGAAACGCCCTACCTCCGGCACTCTCGACGAACAAGCGCTCTTTTATCACGAGTATCCACGCGCTGGTAAGCTAGAGATTCAAGCAACTAAGCCACTGGGAAACCAGAGAGATTTAGCTCTCGCGTATTCTCCGGGTGTAGCCGCACCATGTTTGGAAATCCATAAGGACGAGGCAAAAGCCGCCGATTATACTGCCCGCCAGAACCTCGTTGCTGTCATCTCAAACGGCACCGCAGTCCTCGGCCTCGGCGCAATTGGCCCACTGGCCTCCAAGCCGGTAATGGAAGGAAAAGCTGTTCTTTTCAAGAAGTTCGCAGGGATCGATGTCTTCGACATTGAGGTTGATGAAACCAATGTCGACAAGTTCGTCGATGCAGTCGCGGTCCTTGAGCCAACCTTCGGCGGTATCAATCTGGAAGACATCAAAGCTCCCGAATGTTTCCAGATCGAAAAACGCCTGCGCGAAAGAATGAACATTCCTGTCTTCCATGACGACCAGCACGGCACGGCGATTATCGTCGCAGCCGCAGTGCGAAATGGAATGGAACTGGCAGGCAAAAAGCTCGATGAAATCAAAGTGGTAGCTTCTGGAGCAGGAGCTGCTGCACTAGCCTGCCTCAACCTGCTCGTCGCATCCGGTGTTAAACGCGAGAACATCTGGGTCTCTGATATCGAAGGTGTCGTTTACGAAGGCCGGGAAACCCTTATGGACGAATGGAAGTCCGTCTTCGCCCAGAAAACCGATAAACGTACACTGGATGATATTATCGAAGATGCCGACGTCTTCATTGGTTTGTCAGCAGCTGGTGTGCTGAAGCCTGAAATGGTTGCCAAAATGGCACCACATCCGCTGGTTATGGGGCTTGCAAACCCGAACCCGGAGATCATGCCTGAAGACGCACTTAAAGTGCGTGATGACGTGGTAATGTGCACTGGTCGTTCTGATTATCCTAACCAAGTCAATAACGTACTGTGCTTTCCCTACATTTTCCGCGGAGCTCTGGATGTAGGGGCAACAGCCATTAACGAAGAGATGAAACTGGCTGCTGTCGAGGCAATCGCTGAACTTGCGCGTGAAGAACCGACTGACGTGGTTGCCAAAGCTTATGGCGGCGTCACCCACACATTTGGCCCGAATTACCTTATCCCATCTCCTTTTGATAACCGCCTGATCCTGCGCATTGCGCCAGCTGTTGCAAAAGCTGCAATGGACACAGGCGTCGCAACTCGCCCGATTGAAGACTTTGATACCTACATGGACAAACTGAACCGCTTCGTGTTCCGGTCCGGCATGGTGATGAAGCCAATCATCTCGCAGGCGAAAGCAGATAAACAGCGTATTATCTATGCAGATGGCGAGGACGAGCGTGTTCTGCGTGCTGCACAGGTGGTCATCGAAGAAGATTTAGCAACTCCGATCTTAATTGGCCGCCCACAAGTTCTCGAAAATCGCTGTGAACGTTTCGGCCTGCGCATTCGCCCTGGCAAAGACTTTGAGTTTGTGAACCCGGAAGATGATCCGCGTTACCGTTCCTATGTTGATACACTGATACAATTGGTAGGGCGCAACGGGGTAACACCTGAAGCTGCCAGAACAATTGTGCGTACCAACACCACAGTCATTGGTGCTTTGGCCTTGCACAGAGAAGAAGCAGACGCGCTCATCACTGGTCTGGAGGGCCGTTTTGATAAGCACTTGCGCGATATCTCCAATATCATCGGGTGCTCTGAAGGCGTGAGGGATTTTTCAACCCTGTCCTTGCTTATTAATACCAGCGGTGCCTATTTCCTCGCAGACACCTATGTCACCGAATGCCCTTCTGCTGAGGAGATCGCGGAAATCACTCACCTCGCTTCCGAGCAAATCAAGCGCTTTGGTATTACACCGCGCGTAGCACTGCTTTCTCATTCTAACTTCGGTTCTCGCCCTTCCACGACCTCCAAAAAAATGCAGGAAGCCCTGCAAATGGTCTGGAAGCAACTGCCTGATCTGGAAGCGGAAGGCGAAATGCATGGTGATGCGGCCCTGAAGCCTGAAATCCTGAAACGGTACATGCCCGATGCGCACATTTCCGGTCCGGCCAACCTGCTCGTGTTCCCAACTCTGGACGCCTCCAACATTGCGATGAACCTCATTAAAGCAATGACAGATGCGCTTCATGTTGGCCCGATTTTGCTGGGTGCGAAGAAAACGGCTCATATCATCACACCTTCCGTAACTTCGCGTGGTATTGTTAATATGACAGCTCTTTCAGCTGTCGATGCGCAATGCCGGAAGAAAAACTCAGGTTCCTGTATAGCACTGCCTAGATAAAATAACTCCTCCGGCGGGTAGTGGTTAATATGCCCGCCGAGGTTTTGTCAGCTTGCTAATGACTTCCCCATACGGCATGCTGTCTTCATTGACAGCGCTTTGTATTACGGGGAGGGTAATATGAGCTTTTCTGAAGCGACCGGGCGTCGCATAGACCGCCTGTTGGGTGAATACGGCGAGAGCCATCAAAATCATAAAAACAAAGCAATTCATTGGATTTGCGTGCCGGTCATTTTCTGGACCGTTGCTGCACTGTTATGGTCACTTCCAACACCAGTTGGTTTAACCGCCCTTTCGCCGTGGCTCAACTGGTGCACAATTGGCCTCGGGCTTTCCATTCTCTACTATCTTTCTTTATCACTGACACTGGCAATTGGAATGGCGCTCTTTTCAGCGCTTATGGTTTGGGTAAATGTTACCTATCAGCAGTTTGGTCTTAGTATTCCACTCTGGCAAACAGCATTAGCAGTATTCGTGATCGCCTGGATATTCCAGTTTATAGGACATCACATTGAGGGGAAGAAACCTTCCTTCTTTAAAGATGTTCAGTTCCTGCTGGTCGGGCCTGCCTGGTTAATGCACTTTATCTATAAGCAGGTTGGTATTCCGTATTGAACGGCAACATAGCTAGAGACAAAAAACGCTGCTTCTTAAGGCAGCGTTTTTTCTGGATTGATGTAGATATCACCGAGTTCCCGGCTATTCATGCGTTGCAAAACAGGGTGCGCCATTGGGTTTCTGCGATACTTTTGAGCTTCGGTAGCATCTTTACAATTTCGATTATTTTTACTGCGCAACAGATTAAGCAATAGAGTTTTCATTGTTATAAACCTTCATCATGTGATGAAATGATAATGCGCCAGATGGCGTTTAAGTGCTATCTGGAAAAACTAAACCCGGGTTTAGCTTTACTTTGCGGTATATCGTTTGATGAAAAATCTCAATCAGGTCAGCTTGTCGGGGCTTCGGACTGTCGAAGCTGTTGGGCGTTTAGGCTCTCTGAAAAACGCAGCTGAAGAACTTGGCATCACAACTGGGGCCATAAGCCAGCAAGTGCATAAAACGGAAGGCCAACTGGGACGTCCACTTTTTACTCGTGAACCGGGTGGATTGAAGCTTACCAGGCTTGGAGCCGAAATTTGCCATGAACTCACGTTGGGCCTGAAGCAGATTTCTGAGGCTGTTGCTCTCGCGGATCGAGATCGTGAAGAAAGCCTCTCCCTTTCTGTTGCTCCGCTTCTTGCCGAAAGATGGCTTGTTTGGCGCTTAAGCAGTTTTATGGTGAAGAACCCGGATATCAATCTGCGGTTGGACGCCAATGATCAGCTGCTAAATCTCACCCATTCTGATGTGGATGTCTGCGTACGAATTCATAAACGCGCGCCGGATGATGTCTATTCAGAGCAATTGTGTGAGCACTTCATTTATCCCGTCTGTTCCCCTGAAATCGCAGAGCGACTTAAGGAGCCAAAAGATCTCTTAAATGAAGTGATCATTCGTGACTACAATTCACAGTACAAATGGAGTGACTGGCTTAAGCCCTTTGGAATGAATGAGGGGCAATTGCCAAAAGGACATGGGTTTTCGAATGCATCATTGTGTATGGATGCTGCAATTGCTGGGCATGGTGTGTTCTTGGGCTGGGATATGCTGGTGGCTCATGCGGTGAAAAACGGTCTGCTCAAAATCCCATTTACTCATCGTTGTTCAACAGGAAGATCCTATTGGTTTCTCTGTCGCGAAGGCGCTTTGCGAAGCCCTAGTCTCAGAAAATTGAGGGATTGGCTGAAGGAAGAAATCAAGCAAACTGAGCTGCCTGTAGATGCTATTTTGGAAAAAGCCCGGCACGAGTGAAAACGCCGGGCTTTAAATTCTATCGCAACTCGCTTAACCAGCGATCTTCGAGAAATCCGCAACCTGATGAATAGCTGCACGAATTTCAGAGAGGATTTTCAGACGGTTCTCGCGAACTTCAGCCTTCTCCGCATTCACGTGGATGTTGTCGAAGAAGCCGTCTACCGGGCCACGCAATTTGGCAAGAGCTGCCATTGCACCTGAGTAGTCAGTTGCATCCAGCATCGGCTTAACTTCGGCGAGAACGCCATCCAGCGCTGCCACAAGGTCTTTTTCTACCCGTTCTTCCAGAAGTGAGGCATCAGGCTTACCTGCAAAGGTTTTGCCGTCTTTCTTCTCTTCAGCACGCAAGATGTTTGCAGCACGCTTGTAGCCAGCAAGCAGGTTTGCACCATCTTCACTACCCAGCAATCCTGCAAGGGCTTCGGCTTGCTTCACGATCAGCGCAATATCGTCCTGATCACCACGCGCCAGAACAGCATCGATCAGATCATGACGCACGCCTTTGTCCTTCAGAACCACTTTCATGCGGTCTGCGAAGAAGCCGAGCAGATCATCAATCAGACCAGATTCTAAAGAAGTCTCAGGGATCTTGTCGGAAACATTTGCCAGCACAACATCAGCAGCCTTGGAAACCATGGAGAAGATGTCTTTAACAACGCCTTCACCAGCTTTGCCTTTGCCGATGAATGGAAGCTCGGACAGAGCATTCTCGCCACGAGCTGCTGCAATGTCTGCAAGGTTGCGGCGCAGGCTCTGAACCAGAACGTCACGCAGTGGCAGACGCAGGTCATTTTCCAGCACAAGACGGATAACGCCCAGAGCAGCACGGCGCAGAGCAAACGGATCTTTAGAGCCGGTTGGCTTCTCGTCAATGGCCCAGAAACCAGCCAGAATGTCCAGCTTGTCAGCAAGCGCAACCGCAATGGAAACTGGTGATGTAGGAACATCATCAGAAGCGCCCGCCGGCTTGTAGTGGTCTTCAATTGCCTGGGCAACAGCAGCATCTTCGCCCTGCGCTTCAGCATAATAGCGCCCCATCAGGCCCTGAAGTTCCGGGAACTCAAAGACCATCGCAGAAACAAGGTCGGCCTTTGCCAGACGCGCTGCACGTTTGGTCTGCTCAATGTCTGCACCAACAAGAGGAGCAATCTCAGCAGCAAGGCGCTCAAGACGATCAACACGCGCAGCAACACTGCCCAGTTTTTCATGGAACACGATGTCTTGCAGTCTGGAAACATTGCTTTCCAGTTTGGTCTTCAGGTCGGTTTCCCAGAAGAACTTGGCATCAGACAAACGAGCAGAAACAACCTTCTCGTTACCCGCAATGATCTTGGTGCCACCATCTTTGGCAACAATGTTTGCAGTCAGGGCAAACTTGTTTGTCAGCTTGGAGGTTGCTGGATCACGAAGCACGAAGTTCTTCTGGTTCACCTTAATTGTGAGCTGAATCACTTCGTCAGGCAGTTGCAGGAAGCTCTCGTCGTAAGAACCGATAAGCACAGTCGGCCACTCGTTAAGGCCAGCCACTTCTTCAAGAAGGCCAGCATCTTCAACAAGCTCAAGACCAAGCGCGGTAGCAGCGTTCTTTGCATCGGCTTCAATGATGTCTTTGCGGCGGTCCGCATCCAGCACCACTTTCGCAGCTTCCAGCTTGGACATGTAATCTTCCAGGCGGCGCACGTCGATAGCTTCAGGTGCCATAAAGCGATGACCGTAGGTTGTCTTGCCAGAGACAATGCCATCCACTTCAAACGGAATAACTTCCGGCTCTTCCGTCTCAGGGCCAAAGGTGCAAACGATGGAGTGCAGCGGACGAACCCAGCGCAGGCTTCCAGAACCCCAGCGCTGAGACTTCGGCCAAGGGAAATTGCGGATGATGTCAGGCATCACGTCGGCAACAATTTCCTCGGTTTTACGGCCCGGCTTTTCAATCACAGCAACGTAAAAATCACCCTTTTTCGGGTCATTATGAACTTCAGCTTCTTCAGCGGAAGAAAGACCTGCGCCACGCAGGAAACCAGCCAGTGCTTTTTCAGGGGCGCCAACGCGCGGACCCTTGCGTTCTTCACGGGTTGCTTTGGAGCCAGCAGGCAAGCCGGCAACGTGCAGGGCAAGGCGGCGAGGGGTGGCATACGCCTTCGCGCCTTCATAGGTAACGCCTGCATCAACAAGAGCATTGGTCAGGAGGGATTTCAAATCCTCAGCCGCACGACGCTGCATGCGGGCAGGAATTTCCTCGCTAAAGAGTTCGAGGAGAAGATCTGGCATTGGTGAACGACGCCTTTAACTGGTCAATCAATCGCAAATTTCTAAGGTGGGTAGTGCCTAGCAATACTAAAGGGCATTGTCACCCCCAATAGGCAGTCCAGCGCAGCAATTGAGTAAAAAATGCAGGATGGCAACCACCCATCAACAGGGATGTGCATAGCTGCCGGACACAACACCCGGCATTGCTATCGTACTCACCTGCATATTACGTTGCTTTCTCAGTAATTTCACAAGGTTCTGCAAACAGCTTCAACTCACCTCGCAGATGATCTGGATCGTGAGAGGAGCCTCCCACAATCACGTCATAAATGATGTCTTCCACCTCCATTTGACTGCGCTCACCATTATAAATCGCCAGTTCCTCGACGGGAATAAAGATACTTATCTGACGGCTCGCTCCTGCCGGAACATGAACACGCTGGAAGCCCTTCAGTTCCTGTCTGGCGCGTTCAACAGCAGACCCTTTAGGGGCAATGTAAACTTGTGCGACTTCATCAGCACTCATTTCACCAGTATTCTCAAGGCGGAACTCAACCTGAATTTCACCACCTATCAGGTCTTTGGGAGGGGTAATCGTAAGATCAAAGTAGCGGAATGAGGTGTAACTCAATCCAAAGCCAAATGGATACGCGGGTGTTACATCATCTTTGTCCAGTTTCCGATAACCATGCCAAAGATCGTAAATCACTTTTCGCTCGTTCCGGTCAAATAAGGGCAGATCGCGTTCGCGCCGCGCAATGACAAAAGGCAGCTTTCCACTTGGTGAAATCTCGCCGGAAAGTATCCGGGCCAGTGCGGTTCCCCCCTCCATGCCGGGATACCAGTGGAGCACAATCGCAGCAGGCTTATCCTCCCATTCGTTCATTAAGATGGTTCCGCCACCCATCACCACAACAACACAGTTGGGATTGACAGCGCACACCTGTTTGATCAGTTCAACATCATGAGGTGGCAGTCGCAAACTTGCCCGGTCTCCGGCACCATAGCCCTGCTGGCCTCTTCCCACAGGTCCGCTTGCCCCATAGGTTCTCAGGAACTGAGAGGCGATCTTTGCTTCTTCTCTGCCACGCGGTTGAGGAAGAACTTCATGAAACTGGGCCGCCAGATCAGCGGCAACCCATTCACCTTCCTGACTGTGATCGTTCCCAACCACCAGCACGACCACATCAGCACGCTTAGCAATCTGCAAAGCTCTGTTGATGTTCTGGCCCCGGTCCTGCCAGATATCGACTTTATGCTTGTAGCAGGAGCGCAGGCCTGCAAGCGGTGTGATAACATGTGTCGGCTGTGTATCACCTGTTCCTTTGTCACCTAAGTTCGCAATGCTTGCCAGACCTCCAATGACGCCTATGCTTTGAATATCTTTAAGCGGGAGAAACCCATCTTCATTTTTCAAAAGAACAGCAGATTTTTCCGCAGCTTCCTGCGCAATCTTTCGGAAAGCTGGCTTGCCGACCTCCTGCCTCTTATAAGACCCCTTATTCAGCAGTTTGAGCTGTTGCAGGATAAGCCGGTAGCAGGCGTCATCCAGAGCTTCTTCTTCAACTTCGCCTGTGTCAATCAGATCAGCAAGGTTCTGCGCAAAGTGCAGCTGAAAGGGCATCTCCACATCAACGCCCGCTTTCGCCGCCGTTTTGGCATCACGTATGCCGAAGATAAAATCGCTGATAACAAAGCCTTTAAAGTCCCAGTCCTTCTTCAGAAGTTGTGTGATCAGCCTGTTGTTATGCCCGCAAAGCTCCCCGTTCAGGGAAGTATAAGAGGTCATCACCGCAGCAGCACCTGCATCGACTGCCTTGCGAAAATGAGGCAGATACACCTCATAAAGCGCCCGCTCACCAATGGTGACATCAAGGCTGAGCTTAGCATGCTCCACAGATGCCAGCGCAAAATGCTTGATACAGGCCATGCCATGCTTCTGCACCCCACGCACAAGAGCGCTGCCCATGGCTCCAGTCAGAAAACTGTCTTCACCGTATGAATCCTGTGCCCGTCCCCAGGCTGGATGGCGCATAAGGTTGAGAGGCACGCCGCCAAACAATGTGCCACCAAACGCCCGCATCTCATAACCCATCACCGCTCCGATGCGCTCTTCAAGCTCAGGATCGAACGTAGCAGCGCGAGCGATGGGGCAAGGAAACGTGGTAGCTCCCTTCTGGACAATCCCGCGCGAGCCTTCGCTGTAATGGATACCCGGCAAGTGGTGTTCCGGTAAAACTCCGGCAGGCCACGGTCCGGCCTGTGAGCCACTTTGCATCATCTTGCCAATACCAACCCAGAATGGAGTATCCCCATCACGCATCGCCAGCTTATCATCCTGGCTTAATCTGGAGACAATGGCAGTCGCGATCTGCTCATCCGTCAGGTTTTGAGTGGCGGAAATTTGGGTTGGTTCCTCGTGTTTAGCGGGAGCGGCTGCATCACTTTCATCGAGCACCTGTGTACCGTCAACAGTCATGGAATGAAAACTCCGCGAATGCACCTCGTCTCAATTCAGCG
This sequence comes from uncultured Pseudovibrio sp., assembly GCA_947496145.1. GTDB lineage: Bacteria > Pseudomonadota > Alphaproteobacteria > Rhizobiales > Stappiaceae > Pseudovibrio. The sequence goes on along the minus strand of CANMBS010000003.1, from coordinate 115,651 downwards.
CAGTGATACGCAGGCAGCTGGAAACGGGCAGGAATGACCACACGCAAAATAAATAGTAAGAGCTGTTTATCCAATAGGTTCTCCGCAAAAGAAACCTGCGAATTATAAACCACAAACTTTCAAGGTATCTCCTGCAAAGCACAGATGCAGTATAGCCCGAGCGGGCAGGCAGGGGGAAAACAAAAAATGCCGGAGTATCTCTACCCCGGCATTTTAAAAACTCGTCCTTAAAGTGGTGCTAGCCTTTGTAGCCCACACCACCAGCCTCAGTCTGCAGGAAAGCAGCTCCACAGGCTTTGGAAAGCTCACGAACACGCAGAATGTAGCTTTGGCGCTCGGTCACAGAAATCACACCACGCGCCTCCAGCAGGTTGAAAACGTGGGAGCATTTAAGCGCCTGATCGTAGGCAGGCAGAACAACCTTCTGCAGACCATCGCCAGCTTTCTCCATGGCTTCCGCACTTGCTGCCAGCAGGCGCTTGCACTCGCGCTCATGATCGGCAAAGTGGCGGAACAGCATTTCAGTGTCAGAATGCTCAAAGTTGTGACGGGAATATTCCTGCTCAGCCTGCAAGAACACATCACCGTAAGTGACCTTCTCGTCGCCTTCCAGACCGTTGAAGTTCAGGTCGTAAACGTTGTCGACACCCTGCACATACATGGCGATACGCTCAAGACCGTAGGTCAGCTCACCGGAAACCGGTTTACACTCAAAGCCTGCAACCTGCTGGAAGTAGGTGAACTGAGAAACTTCCATGCCGTCACACCAGCATTCCCAGCCAAGACCCCATGCACCAAGGGTTGGGTTCTCCCAGTCATCCTCAACGAAGCGTACGTCGTGAATGTCGGTGTCGATGCCAATGGCACGCAAAGAAGCCAGATACAGTTCCTGAAGGTTTTCAGGAGACGGCTTCAAAAGAACCTGAAACTGGTAATAGTGCTGCAAGCGGTTTGGGTTTTCACCGTAGCGGCCATCAGTTGGACGACGGGACGGCTGAACGTAAGCCGCTTTCCATGGGCGCGGACCAAGAGAGCGCAGTGTCGTCGCCGGGTGAGACGTACCCGCGCCAACTTCCATGTCATAAGGCTGCAAGATAACGCAGCCCTGATCGGCCCAGAATCTCTGAAGGGTCATCAAAAGACCCTGAAAGGACTTGGTTGGCTGCATATGTGCCGGAACGGCTTCACTAGACATGGGAGTGCTTCCTGAAAATCCAAAATGTAGAACGCCGAACTGGCGTAAAATCCAAGTTGTGGCACAGGTGCCACGTCAAACACACAAGGTCAAGCATTCCTGAAAAATCAAAGGTATTTTGTGAAAAACACGGGGAGTAAGCCTGAATACTCCGCAAGCGGTCTGTTTCGGCATACCCGGCTATGTTCATGTATTTCCCTTCATAAACGCCCCTCCATTTTTGAAGGATTTGGCAAACAGCAAAAAGCATATTTAGTGGCCCCTGACTGTTTGATCAGAACACATGCTAATGAGGTCCTCCATGGTAATGTCCCGCCTGCCTGCATTGAGTGACCGTCAGGGATTTGACCGCCGCTGGTATGCGCCAAATCTGGAGCGGGTCTACGCCCCGGCCAATGCATCTGAAGTGACAGCAGCGTGGAAAGATGTCATTACACGCGGCGGCAAGACCGGTGAATTGCAAATCACTTGTGGTCGCCATTGCTATGAGAACTTCGTTTACAACCCGGGCACAAAATACATCATAGACATGACCGGACTGCGCGGTGTCGGCAGTGATCCTCATTACGGCTATTACATAGATGTCGGCTACGGAAACTGGGATATGTACCGCATGTTCAACAACATGTTTGATACAACCCTGCCTGCTGGCAGCTGCTATTCCGTCGGCCTTGGAGGTCATATAACCGGTGGCGGATATGGCATCTTCTCCCGCGCCTTTGGCCTGACCGTCGACTACCTTTCTGCTGTTGACGTGGTTGCCATGCCCAAGGGAGCGCCCACACCGGAACTTTACGAAAAAGTCTCACCCGTCAGCCACCCGGATCTGTTCTGGGCCCTGCGTGGGGGAGGGGGAGGAAATTTTGGCATTATCACCCGCTACTATTTCCAGAATACCCCAAAATCTCCTCAATACCTTTATTCTACAGCCTTCTCAGTGGACTGGGAGAACATATCCGAAGATGTCTTCAAAAACTTGCTGAACTACTTCACCTGCTTTTCTCAGGAAGGGCAGGATGGAAACAAAGAGCAGTGGCCCAGTTTCGGGATTTTCCACGCAAACCATCTTGCCGCTGGCAAAATGGTTCTTGCCTTCTACTATTTTGATGCACCTTCCTTAGGTATTCAGGGACCTGATTACGAAAGTTATCTGCACGACAAGGTCAAGGACCAGAAAAAAGCCTTAAGTGAAATTGTAAGTCTTTCAAATGAACCCGGCCCCATATTTGGTCACCCGTGGTATGGTACAGCAGAATTGATCTCGCCAGCAAAAGACTCAGATACACTGCGCCAGCTTACATTCTTGGAAGGCGTGCAAAATGCCAACGGGTCAGGACCCAACCAGTTTGGCAAATACAAATCTGCCTATATGAACAAGGGTTTCACCGACCAGATGGTGTCAGCCCTTTACCAGCACTTGCAGAAAGTACCAGCAGGACTGGACAAGAGCGATATGAGCCAGAGCCTGTGCCAGATCGACAGTTACGGCTGCGCCATAAATCAGGTTGGCAGCACACAAACCCCCATCGCACAGCGCAGCTCCATCATGAAACTGCAATACCAGACCTATTGGGACAGCAGCGCAGCCATCGGAAAGGACGACAAGCAGCTTGCACAAGGGCTGGTTGGCTGGATCGACAAAATGTATTCCGCAGTTTACAAAGACTATGGCGGTTTTCCGGACCCGAGAAAAGACCCCAATGGGGTCGTTGATGGCTGCTACTTCAACTATCCAGACATCTGCCTGGGCGTAAACGGAGAAAGTTCTCCCGGCATTGAAAACGCTATGTATCTCTATTTTCTGGAAAATTACGACACGGGTCCCGCAGAGCGAAACCTGTCATCAATAAAATCAAACTGGAACCCGCACAACTGGTTCGCAAGCGCCCAGTCTATTCCGGTAAAGCCAGAATAAGGAAAAAGCAGCTACATCACCCGGTAAGCCCGCAGACCACAGGGTGTGCGGGCATATGCATAGCAATCCAACAGGAGCAAATAAGCTCTTAGTAGGTGCTCGCAGGGCGGTATTTGCCAGTGACCGGGTCCTGAACCAGACGTGTGTAAGCTGGATCGACCGGACGCTTGCGCGCAGTTGCATAGGCAGGCTGTTTCTTGAATGCCATATTGGAGATTTCCTTCTTCACAGCCTTGTAAAGAGCATAACCACCCGCAATCAAAGCAACAGTTCCCAATACCTCAGTCATCTGCATTTTCCTTTCATCACTTATGTGAAGCATTGTTATTTATGGTGAATTTGGCAATCTTATGATGATTGCTCAAAGACCAAACTTTGCCCAGAGGCTTTTTTCTTCCAGCGTCGCCAGCGTGGCGGCTGGCAGCGTGGCAGCTGCTTCCTCCATGCTGGAGCCGGGAAGTAAACGACTTAAAAAGCGCTTCTTGGCGCCTACAGTTTTGATTTTCGTGTCCTTGCCATAACGTTCATGGATTGTCGCGTGCAGCTCACCAAGGCCATCAACAAGGCCAAGATCACGCGCTTTCGCACCAGTCCAGAACAGGCCGGAAAACAGCGTGTCATCATCGCTCAGGATATCACCACGGCGACGCTTCACCATATCAATAAACATCTCATGGATTTCGTGCTGCAAGCTCTTCAGGTGCTCAACGTCCTCTTTCACCTCAGGAGCGAACGGGTCAAGCGTGACCTTCTTTTCACCGCTGGTGTAAACGCGGCGCTGAATGCCAGCCTTCTCAAGCAGATCCGTAAAGCCAAAACCAGCTGAAACAACACCGATGGAACCAATAATCGAGGCCGGGTCCACGATGATATCATCACCCGCAAGCGCAATCATATAGCCACCAGAGGCTGCAACATCCTCAACAAACACAAGCACCTGCTTGTTGTTTTCATCTGCAAGCTGGCGAATACGCTGAAAGATCAGGTGAGATTGCACAGGTGAGCCACCCGGTGAGTTGATGGTCAGCGCAACAGCCGGAGCCTCTTTAAAACCAAAGGCTGTCTCCAGCGCGTCTTCAACACCGCTCAGGGTCAGGCTTGATTTTAACGGTGAAGAAACTCCAATAGCACCGCTCAAACGGACCACAGGAACAACAGGCTTAACTTGACCCCACTTGCCCGGAAGGTAGCTGCGCAACTTGTTCAACAACTCAAAAATCTCCTTTGCACCGCACATAATTGTGTACTGGCATACTCATTTCTATCCAATATAAGCAGCAATGAGCAGGAAAGAAGAGCCTTAGCGCAAAGAAATGCAAGAATACGCAAGAAATCGCATCTCTGTGATCTATGTAACAAATTCATTAGGCTTCGCCCGAGAAGCCTCCGGGACCTTTTAACTTATTAAGGTGAGGAAAGCACAACCATCACCACATGGCCTCCCATGCAGTGCTGAACATAAGAACCTCGTTACGAGGTGGGCAAGGCAAGCAGGCAATGCCTGCGCAGTATAGTTAAGTTAGTTTCTTCGGCATTGGCTATTTGCCTTGCCCGGACGTTTTTGCAGGAGGCTAAGGCCAAGGTCCAAAAGACACTTGGAAATGCCACTTCTCAAAGAGAAGTGTCACTCAGTGCTGGCGCCCTTTGGTTTGACCGGACATCCGCTATCCCTCAACACTGTTGGTGAAAGGGGAACCTCCACGAACCCGCTGCGAAATACGTTACCTTCCACAGTAGCCCCGTCCAGCTCACACCAAACCGAAGGACGTTCCCCCAGCTGCCCGTGTGCATGAGCCTGAAAATGATTATGCAGGAGATTTGGCGAGGGGGGATAAGTTTTTCTGGTGTTGTGCGTGCTCTCTGCCGTCATGCCGCCCAAACGAAGTGCGATGCGGTATCCAGAGCAACACACCCAATCGCTTACAGTCTCCGTTCTGGATGCCAGATCTCCGCTACGCTCCGTCCGGCATGACGGCGATGGGTAGCCATTTGTCTGGGCACTTAAACTGGAACAAAGCGTCTCCTAATGGAGCAGGGGCCCTCCCCATGGTGTCATCCCGGCCCCCGCGCCGGGATCTATACCCCCTTGCGTTTGTGGGGGTATGTATAGCGTAGCCCTATGCTCCTCTTCAGGCACAGACGCAGCAATATACCCAATCACGCAGGCCATCATTCAGCACTGGCTCAAGTGGGTATGGGTACCGGATCTCCGCTACGCTCCGTCCGGTATGACGGCGGTGGCAACCGCTTGTCTGAGCACTGAAACTGGAACAAAGGCCCTCCTCACAGTGTCTTCCCGGCCTCCGAGCCGGGACCTATACCCCCTTGCGGTTGTGGGTGGAATGCATGGGTCAGCCTCATGCTCTTCTTCAGGCGCAGACACAGCAAGATGCCTGTCACGCGGACCATCATTCAGCACTGGCTCAAGTGGGTATGGGTGCCGGATCTCCGCTTCGCTTCGTCCGGCATGACAACAGTTGCAGGCGTTAACCTGAGTGCAGCAACTCAAACATAGCCCCTCCCCACGGTGTCTTCCCGGCCTCCGAGCCGGGACCTATAACCCCTTGCGCTCATAAAGAAATACAGGAGGTTCCCTTCCACCCAAGCACCGCAGAAGGTGCTGGCCTGCGGAGGGGTGTCCGAGCCGCAGGCCAGCGGGCATCCGGGGTGGGGGCATACGTTGTCTAGCCCGCACGTCAGATGCCCTGACACATCGCTCCTGTTTCAGGCAGGGGCAATGTGGTGTGCACAATGGTGGGTTACGCGCTCGTTACGAGCAGGTTCCCTTGCTGTGTGGAGGGCGCAACAGGGTTAAGCCATTTACCCGACAGAGGTGGTTTAATCAGGAAGCGGGGTTTTTGGTTGGCTGGCTGCGGAGGAGCGACCCGCGTGCTGGCGTATTTCCGGCACAAACCTTTTGGGTTTGGGAAAGGAAAAAGCGTCAGATAAGGTTCCGCAGCTTTTTTGCAGGGCTTCCAGTTGGTTGCAGAAGACTTTCGCAAAGTGAACAAGGCATCCCACTCGTTTGTGTCCTGCATTCTCTCGCTGAGCAGCATCTGCTGAAAGTAGGTGAGGTTTTGCAGGTCAGAAACGGCGATGATGATTGTATCTACTTCATTTTGAAGAGTATTTGTGGTGCCACAGGCACATGCGGAGTCGGTCATTTCAAAGCCTCTTGTATATGGCTGTTGAAGAACCACTCGACATTGAGCTTTTGGGGCTCTCTGGCGAGCGGGAGGCCAAAAACCTGATACAAGGCAGGCGGGTTTATTCCCTCCCGAAGAAGGTGTTGTATTCACCGCCCTCCCGCTCATAGCAAAGGGTTTGCGCTCTACCTATAAAGCAGGCACAAAAAATCCGCTAGTCGTCGGGAGCGGTAACCGCTTGTATAGAGGTTTTGGACCTCGTACATGAGAGTGGATTGAAAACCTGTAGTTGTCAAACTGGCAATTTTTACAGGGCCTGTGGATGGTTTGGGGCGTAATGCCTTCACGCCGCACCTGAGAGCCAGCAGCTCACACCACAAAACCAACGACCTCTATCCCCTCCAGCATCTCCCACTAGCAATTTCGCGCAAACAAAGTGCGACGCGAGCTGCAGAGCATCCTTCACAAGTCTCCGAGATCGCAGTATTGAATACTGATCTGCCGCTACACTTCCTCCAGCATGATGGTGGTTGCAGTCGTTACTCTCAGTGTAGCTCTTCAGAGCAGATGCGCCTTCGTGGTGTCATTCCGGCTCTAATCCGGGATACATAACCAACTGTATTTATTGGGATAATGTGAAAAGCAGCCTGTACTTAGCTCGTAAAGCTGATTTGTGACCAACGGGTGCGCACCGTGTTTTAAGAGGACACCATCTGCGAGGTGCGAAGCCCGTGTTGTAAAGCGCGGGCTTCAAAAGACAGGTAGCTTACATGCGGTAAGGCTAGTTCAGCTGCTGGACGAACTCGCAGTCTTCATCAGGGTACAGGCGCTTAGCCAGAGCGCAAATCCAGTTCACCTGACAATTGCGGTTTTCAACATCATCGTCAGCCTCTTCTACACCCGTGTCACTGATGATAAAGCCGGTTGCAGTAAATGCGCCTTGCAGATCAATGAAAGCATAGTCGGTAAACATCAGTGAAGTAGAAATATCGCCAAGAGATGTTCCATTCACCTGGCCTGCAAGCGCTGCATAGTTGCCATTGTTATAAGCAGTATTCATAGCCTGGTTGAGCGCTTGGGAAAAGACATCTCTGTCTTCGTCATGTTGCCAGATACAAGCGTTTCCCAAGCCTCCAAAATCATTTGAAAGATGCTTCCAGGTGCCATTCAGATAGCTTTCCAATATGAAGGCACAATCTTTTTCCGGGGCCTCGGGGTCAACGTCGGCACACACAAAACTACGAAGATCACCAGTTTGATCAGGATAATATGCGACGAGATCTCCCTGAAAATCTGCTGCAAGTCGATTGTAATCGTCAATCTCAGCGCTCATTTGATTGAGGCAGTCATCTCCACTTTCATTGCATGTCTTTAACACCACATTTCCATTAGGTGCGGGCAGCCGATAGGAGGTTTTAACTGCGCCACTACCTAACTCCTGGCTGTTCTGCAAAAGTTCAGCCTGACCGTCTGCATCAAGCCCTGACAGCTCATTATAAAGAGCAGCAGTCTGCGCTGAAGCGACATTTACAGAAATCACAGCGCCACCCAAAATTGCTGTCAGGTATTTGTAGAAAGATGCATTTCTCATGTTTTTGTTTCCCTTATCTGTGAGACAAGAGAAAAGACGAGCGCATGCTCTGCCTGTGCTCATGAAATTTGGAGCGCAGTTAACTTTCAATGAAGCTGCTTTTCATGTTACGTGAACCGAGGTCTCTGAGGAGAAGCTATACGTCATTCAGATACTCAGGATTGAAATTCCACAACCGGCTTTAGTTTTTTAGCCGGATCAGTTGTAAGTTCTGCGGTTCCCTCACGGATGGTTATCTGATCATCCGCCTTGACAAAATAAGTCGTGTTTGCGTGACCACTCTGTCTGACGACCATCAAAAAGCCCTTGGGGTCAGAGCGGTTCCAGCTCTCGTTATCTGAGATTCCTATAGTGTAAAAATCCGTACTGCCATCAGAGCCCCATTGGTTGATTGCAACACGGATTTCTACCGTAGACGCATTACTAACTGTAATAGTCATCAAAGCTACCTTTCTAAAGTTGCAAAGCCAGTATTGATGCGGCCGACAACAGAGTAAATTACTGAAAAATAGCGTAAAATTCCTCATGTAATGCAGATGTTAAATGAATTGCACTCAAGCTATTGAGGCGAATGAACGCGCTTTCCTGACGGTAGGACACAAGTCCAGAAGGAATGCGAACAGACTTAGTTGCTACTCTCAAGCTCGGTACGAATTTGCAGCATATCCCGCCAGACAAAGCGTTTCTCGCCGGGGCTGCGCAGAAGGTAGGCAGGGTGGTAAGTCGCAATAGCTTTGCGCTGTGCACCTTCGCCGTTATAGGTCAGCCACTTACCGCGCAATTTACGAATACCATCGCGGGCACCGCTGAGTGTCTTCGCAGAGGCTGCGCCAAGGAAAACAACAATCTCCGGGTCCACCAGCTCAATTTGACGCTGAATGAAGGGACGGCAAATCTCAGTTTCATGCGGCGTAGGAGTGCGGTTTCCCGGCGGACGCCATGGCACCACATTGGCAATGTAAACATGCGACCGGTCAAGGCCAGCAGCTTTTAAAATCCGGTCAAGCAGCTGCCCTGAGCGCCCTACAAATGGAATGCCCTGAAGATCTTCGTCCCGGCCCGGAGCCTCACCAATCAGCATGATCCGCGCATTTGGATTGCCATCACCGAACACAAGATTTTTGGCGGTCAGGCGCAGATTACAGCCATCAAACCCGGCAAGAATATGCCTGAGCTCATCAAGGCTGTTTGCAGAACTCGCCGCGCTTCGGGCTGAACCAACAGTCTCCGCGTTGGGCACAACAGCATTACCGTCCGCCGCATTTGGCATAGTAGTCGGAACAGCTGCTTCCTTCGCAGCGCGCTGTCGCTCCAGAATCTTCTTCGCTTCCTGCTTAGCGCCAGCCGACACCCCGTTCTCACGCATATTGCGCGCCATCTCAGCAGGTGAAATGCTGAGGTTTTTGGGCTGCGACGGAGCTGGTTCCGCTGCGCTATACCCGGCAAGGCCAGCGAAGTTTTGCGGAGAGGGGACAGGGCGTGCCTTTGCTTGCTGCTCCAACTGCGTCTGCGTTTGCGCAAAGCGATCAACCGGAGCATCTTCCAGCGCACAGTCAATACCGACAGCGCTTAAGAACTCCAGATAAGCCTCCAGCTCGGCGGCATTTACAACAGGAACTTCAGACATAGCCATTCGCTTGTTGTGGCACAAAAACAAGAGCAAACCAAAGGGCAATTTTCAGTAATGCACCTAAGTTAGCAGCGGTTCACACTGCCTATATTCAATATGCAGCCTCAACTGTCCAATAAAAAACGTCAGCTCGTTTACTCAAGTGCAAACCGTGTAAAGTAATGCACGTAGTTTTGGGGAAATCGCAAGAGTTCCTGAGAGATTTCCTGCCCTTTTTAAAGGGAATACCCCACGTAATGCACCTTAAAACGCATTGCACTTGAGTATCCGGTCAATTACACAATATCTAACCAAAGTTGTGACACCTCAAGGGCGTGAGCATAATGCGCAATCATGTTGTTTGACGCGAAACAGCATGAATAAGGTGGAGAGGGAGAATTAAATGTCTGAAGGGGAAACTCTGGCAGAACGCGAATCCATGGAATTCGACGTTGTCATCGTGGGTGGTGGTCCGGCTGGCCTGTCAGCAGCGATCCGCATCAAGCAGCAGGCCGCTGAAAAGGGCGAGGACATCTCTGTCGTTGTTCTGGAAAAAGGTTCAGAGGTCGGTGCTCATATTCTGTCAGGCGCTGTTATTGATCCGGTCGGCATAGACCGCCTGATCCCGGAGTGGCGCGAAGACGAAAGCGCACCAATCAAGACACCTGTCACAGCAGATCACTTCAATCTGCTTGGTCCAGGTGGCTCCCTGCGCCTGCCAAACTTCCTGATGCCAAAGCTCATGAGCAACCATGGCAACTACATTGTGTCGTTAGGAAATGTGTGCCGCTGGCTTGCAGAAAAAGCAGAAGCGCTCGGCGTGGAAATTTATCCAGGCTTTGCAGCAGCAGAAGTGCTTTATGATGATGCTGGCAAGGTGGTTGGCGTTGCAACCGGCGATATGGGCATTGCCCGCGATGGCTCTCACAAAGATGGCTACATGCGCGGCATGGCATTGCTCGGCAAATACACCCTGATCGCAGAAGGCGTTCGCGGCTCTCTTGCAAAGAACCTGATCGACAAGTTTGATCTGGACCGTGACTGCGACCACCCAAAATACGGCATTGGCATCAAGGAGCTGTGGGAAGTCGATCCGGCTAAGCACAAACCGGGTCTCGTCCAGCACTCTATGGGTTGGCCTTTAGATGGCAAAACGCAGGGCGGTTCCTTCCTTTATCATCTGGAAGACAATCAGGTCGCTGTTGGCTTCGTGGTTAACCTCAACTACCAGAACCCGTATATGTCTCCGTTTGATGAGTTCCAGCGCTTCAAAACCCATCTGGCTGTGAAAGATGTGTTTGAAGGTGGTAAGCGCATTGCTTACGGCGCACGCGCGATCTCCGAGGGCGGTTACCAGTCCGTACCAAAACTGTCCTTCCCCGGAGGTCTCATCATCGGCTGTTCCGCAGGGTTTGTGAACGTGCCGCGCATCAAAGGCTCTCACAACGCAGTGCTCTCTGGTATTCTGGCAGCAGATGAAGTTGTTGCTTCCCTTGGCCGCGGCGAAGCTAACGAAGAGCTGAGCGAGTTTGATGCCCACTGGCGCAATTCCGAAATCGGCAAAGACCTTTGGAAGGTCCGTAACGTCAAGCCATTGCAGACCAAATTCGGCAGCCTACTGGGAATGGTGTTCGGCGGCCTTGATATGTGGACCAATGAGCTGTTCGGCTTCTCCTTCTTCGGCACCGTCAAGCACGGCAAAACCGATGCAGCGAGCCTGAAACCAGCCAAAGATTGCAAGAAGATCAATTATCCAAAACCAGACGGAAAGATCTCCTTCGACAAGCTGTCCTCCGTGTTCCTGTCCAACACCAACCACGAGGAAGACCAGCCAATCCATCTCAAACTGCGCGATGAAACCTTGCAAAAGCTTTCTGAGCACGATGTCTATGATGGACCGTCCAACCGTTATTGTCCGGCTGGCGTTTACGAGTGGGTAGAAGAAAACGGTGAGCCACCACGCTTCCAGATCAACGCCCAAAACTGCGTCCACTGTAAAACCTGCGACATCAAAGACCCGAACGGCAACATCACCTGGACCGTCCCGGAAGGCACAGGCGGGCCAAACTATCCGAATATGTAATTGATTTTAAAGCCTTTCCTGATATGGAAAGGCTTTTTCTTTTGGAGCTGATCAGTTGGAAGAGCTACGCCATTGGCATGAGCTGCGTGATTGGATGGGGTGGCTGTTTATTGCGCTTTGCGTCCTGTATTTTCAGTACGAAGCAAGCCCGAGCGGTAATCGGCTGGAAGCGCGCACATATCTTCGCTACTCCATAGTCTATAAAATAATGGCTCTGCTTTTCCTCGTTCTGGCGGTGTATATCCTTGTTGCCTTTATAGACGCCCCGGGTTTCCTCTTGTTTTTATTTGGGCCTCTGGTAGTGCCGGGTTTCTTCCTCACGTATCAGGCGTTCTTTGTAAGGATCAGTTTTAGTGAATATGGCGTTTATTACAAAACGCTGTTTTCTGAAGAGAAAAGTGCCCCGTGGAGTGCGTGTTCAGGTCAGGGGAACTTTATTCTTCCTGGCACTGGCTTTCTTAAGTTCAAGGGACTTGGAATAGTATTTTGCTCCGAGAAAACTCAGGGCTGGGGAGACTTGCTTAAGATGATCAATAATGCAGATTTTGAGAGCGTTCTTAGCCAGAATGAAACCTGAAGCCTGTGATGAGTCCATATTAACTGCAATCCTCGCACGCAATTAGCAAGTTGCGAGGACTTTTCATTATTGCTCTAAGCTGGCTCACCCAATCTCAATATCCAGCCCCAGATCCAGTACGGGCGCTGAATGCGTTATCCAGCCTGAAGAGATGATATCAACCCCGGCTTCAGCAATCGCCTGAACAGTAGAAAGTGTCACCGTTCCTGATGCTTCCAGCACGGCCTGACCCTTGTTGATCTCAACTGCCTGCGCCAGAAGCTCTGGACCCATATTATCCAGCATAACCACATCAGGATTAGCCGTCAGCGCTTCCTGAAGCTGGTCAAGCGTATCCACTTCAACTTCGATGCACACAAGGTGCCCCGCAAAAGCGCGAGCGCTTTCGATGGCAGGAACAACACCACCCGCAACGGCGATGTGGTTGTCTTTAATCAGGATTGCATCATCCAGACCAAAGCGGTGGTTCATGCCGCCGCCGCAGCGCACAGCGTATTTTTCAAAACTGCGCAGCCCCGGTGTGGTTTTGCGCGTGCAAACCACTTTTGCTTTTGTATGAGAAATCTTGCTCTGAAAGGCATATGTGGCACTGGCAATGCCGCACAAATGCCCCAGAAAGTTCAGGGCTACCCGTTCGGCGCTGAGCAGTGAGCGGGCAGGGCCTTGAATGCGCGCAACAATAGTCCCCGGCTCCAGCTTGTCGCCATCTTCAGCCAGAACGGTAACGTTAAGCTGCTCATCAACCTGACGAAATGCAGAAAGCGCCAGATCAACACCAGCCAGCACGCCTTCTTTGCGAGCAGCAATCACGCCTGTTGCAATGGCATCTGCCGGAATAGTCGCCTGCGAGGTGATATCGCCTGCGCGACCAAAATCTTCCAGTAATGCAGCCTTCACCGCCTCATCCACCATAATGCGGGAGAGTTGGGGCAAGTTGGTGCGGCTCATAGCATGTCTTCCTTTTCAAGCGCCTGCTGGCCGATGTCACTTGCTGCGGCGTCTTCTGCGAGTGTTTCGATTTGGCTTAGTTTCACAAAAGAGCGCTTTGCAATGTCATTTTTCTGCGGGAAGTCAGAACGGAAGTGACCACCACGGCTTTCCTCGCGCAACAAGGCAGAGCCGGTAATCAGCTTGGCCGCAATCACCATGTTACGGATGGAGTCGCGTTTGCAGAGCTTTTCTGCATTGTGCAGGCGGGCAAGCGTCCTTGTCAGGCCATCTGCATCACGCACCACGCCCACATGACGGGACATGAGAGAGCGTACTAAAGACACAACAGCGCGTTCCTGCGTATTACGCTTGGAGGCCAGGTCTTCCCGGTCATCTATCTCAGCCCAGTGATGCACACGATGATGAGGCATAAGAGCCTGAATGTCTTCAGCAATGCGTGAGGCAAACACAACAGCTTCAAGCAAAGAGTTGGAGGCAAGGCGGTTTGCACCATGCGCTCCTGTGGAGGCAACCTCACCAGCGGCCCAAAGGTTGTCGACCGAAGTTCGACCACAGGCATCAGTAAGTACGCCGCCCATGTGGTAGTGCGCAGCAGGAGCTACTGGAATAAGCCCGTTCACCGGATCAATGCCTGCATTCTGACAAGCAGCAAATACGCGGCTGAAATGCTCAGGGAAGTTCGCGCCAATCGCTTCACGGCAATCAAGAAACGCACCGCGACCCTCTGCAATCTCTGTATGAATTGCACGAGCAACAATATCGCGTGGTGCCAGTTCAAGATCAGGGTGAACCCCTGTCATGAAGCGGTGGCCTTCACCATTCACCAAAAGCGCGCCATCACCGCGAATAGCTTCGCTGGCGAGTGGAGCAGGATCAACGTCAACATCAAGCGCGGTTGGGTGGAACTGAACAAACTCAGCGTCGGACACAAGCGCACCGGCACGAGCGGCCATCGCAAGGCCATGGCCGTTTGCTTCACCGGGATTTGTCGTCGTGGAGTACAGGTGGCCAATACCGCCAGACGCCAGCACCACAGCTTTAGCCGGAATGGTAATGCGCTGGGTGCCACCACGGCGGCGTGCGGTAATACCCGTGACGTATCTGCCCTCAGTCAGAAGCTGACACCCAATGTAACCTTCAATGATGCGGATAGAAGGGGTTTTATGAGCCGCATCCACCAGCGCCTTCATAATGGCTTCGCCAGCCATGTCACCGCGTACACGCACCACGCGGCTGTTAGAGTGCGCCGCTTCGCGCGAAAGCGCCAGTTTGCCTGCAAGGTCCTTGTCAAACGGAACACCGTAACCCAGCAGATCATGAATGCGATCCGCAGCTTCCTGCGTCATGCCTTCAACAATGGCTTCTTCACACAGGCCATCACCAGCGGTCAGTGTGTCTTTGGTGTGCGCAGCGTGGCAATCGCCTTCAGCAACCGCAGCAGCAATGCCGCCTTGCGCCCATGCGGAGGACGTACCGCCGCCAATAGGGGCGTTGCTTACAATCGTGACAGGCCGCGGCGCGAGCTTGAGAGCACAAAACAGGCCAGCAAGACCACCACCCAAAATTACAACATCATCCACACCATTGAGGGCAACAGCAGGGGCGAGGGAAGAACCAAACTGAGACATTTCGCAGAGTATTCCAGACTAATGAGGACCGGTTTTGAAGCGTGCGCATCTGCTGCGCACAGGCTTGCTGACAAACTTGTATTAGCCAGCTACACGAAAGCCTCTAGTTCTTCAAGTTGATCATACGCTCTACAGCGGCCCGAGCACGATCCGCCACACCTTCATCAACAATCACTTCACCGGACATATCGACAAGACAATCCAGAATTTTGGTGAGCGTAATGCGCTTCATATGCGGGCAAAGGTTACAAGGGCGAATGTAGTTTACGCCGGGTGTAGAGGCCGCAACATTGTCCGCCATGGAGCATTCGGTGATCATCATCACCTTCTCCGGGCTGTTATCCTTCACCCAGTCGATCATATGGGAGGTGGACCCGGCAAAGTCAGCTTCTGCAACAACTTCCGGCGGACATTCTGGGTGTGCGATGATCTTCACGTCCGGGTCAATGTCGCGATACTCACGCAGCTCCTCCGCTGTAAAACGCTCATGCACTTCACAGGAACCGGCATAGGTGAGCACATCCACATCAGTCTGGTTGTTCACATTGGCGGCCAGATACTGATCCGGGATCAGAAGCACCTTGTCTGTGCCCATGGCTTCAACAACCTGCACGGCATTGGAAGAAGTGCAGCAAATATCGCATTCAGCCTTAACATCAGCAGATGTATTCACATAGGTGATGATAGGAACACCCGGATTGTCTTCTCGCAGCTTGCGCACATCTTCACCTGTGATGGATTCAGCAAGAGAGCACCCCGCATTCATATCCGGGATTAAGATGGTCTTTTCCGGCGAGAGGATTTTGGAGGTTTCCGCCATAAAGTGCACACCGCACTGAACGATAACCTCAGCTTCCGTCTTGGCAGCTTCCTTCGCCAGTTGCAAACTGTCACCAACAATGTCTGCCACACCGTGAAAGATATCGGGCGTCATATAATTGTGCGCCAGAATAACAGCGTTGCGCTCTTTCTTTAGTTTGTTGATGGCAAAGACCAGCGGCGCAAGTGCAGCCCACTCAATAGCAGGAATGAAATCCTTAACCTTCTCATAGGCCTCAGCAGTCGCCGCCGCGACCTCAGGCGTATATGCAAGCTCAGGGCGTTGCACAGGCGTAAAGCGTTTTTGATCTGG
This sequence comes from uncultured Pseudovibrio sp., assembly GCA_947496145.1. Taxonomy (GTDB): domain Bacteria; phylum Pseudomonadota; class Alphaproteobacteria; order Rhizobiales; family Stappiaceae; genus Pseudovibrio. The sequence goes on along the minus strand of CANMBS010000003.1, from coordinate 99,824 downwards.
TGTGCCTTCGCTGCCGGCAGCAAGATCGTTGACAGCAAATTCGCCGGTCTCAGCGTAAACGGTTGAGGTAGACATGCGCTATCCTTCATTCTGCCAGCCATAAGCCGGATTATACTCATTTTGAGTATAAGGGGTCTATAAAAAAATTCGGCGCAAAAGCCGACATTACCCTTATGCTCATTTTGAGTTTTATAGAACGCTTCGCACATTTCGACAACCTATTCTTTTGCCAGATGCATACAATGACAGGTGCTGAGAAGTAATTACCGTTAGGTAATAATTACTTGTATGGTTCAACTTGCGCATACATTTTATGGATAACCCGGCAACACCTCCAGTATAACAGGGTGCCGGGCAACGCAGATTTAAGAGATATTGCGAGAGTTACTTCGCAGCAACGTAGCTCGCTGGCGTGCCGCTCGCACCCTGATTGACCATGTAATACTGGTTCTCACCACTATCAAAAACAAGGAATCCATCCTGACCCGCTGGTTTGGTTTGTGTCCCCCATGGAGATTGAATGGTGACCTCTTTAGATGACTCATAACCGATTGCAGACATGCGCACCATCTCAACAGGAACAGTCTTCAGTGCACCAGTCAGACCAGCATCTTTAGCCTCAAACAAAGCAAGTACTTCAGGAGCCATATCCAGACGCTTTACAAGACGGGTGTTCTTGGCAGCAACTTCTTCCAAACCCACCATCTCGTACTTGGAAGTGAAGGTCTCTTTGCCGATCACGTAAAAATCCGGTCCGGTTTTGCTCATCTGCAACGCAACAACAGACCCGACATTCTTTGCAATGTAAGCATCGTCATAGCTGGTGGAATCCACAGAACCCAGAGGACCGCTGATTGCTTCTGGCAGGTCTGCCAGTTTATTACCAGTGATCTTCCAGCCAAGGATTGGACGGTCTTTGATGTAAAGCTCTTTGGAAGGTGCATGCTTTTCGACACGTGCAGTCAGTTCTGCCTGACTTTGTACGTCATCTTGTGCAGATGCGGCCAAAGGTGCGCTTACAGCAAAAGCAAGCAAGCCTGCTGCGATTGTTTTTCCGAAAGAAAATGAGTAGGTCATAGTCGGCCCCTGAATGAAGATCGGGGAATTAGGTCAGGACTGAAATCAAAGTCAAGCGATCAGGTAAAATTCACTACCTATTTGAAATATATTAGTATTCTCACATATGGTGAAGCTCATACTCAGGGTTGTATTCGGCGGAAACCTGCCAGTTGCGACACTCATTCTAAATCCTGATAGATGACCTAAGTAATTTCTATTATTCAGGCCCTTCCAAATAGATTAATAGCTTTCACTCTGCGCTGCTTAGCGAAACCAAAATACATAAGTCCTGCTCAGGCTGGCCCACCAGTCTGATGCCGGAAAGGAATCTGCCATGTCCCAAGCGATTCAAGTCGACGCTTCCTCATCTTCCCGTCGTGGTCCCAATGTTCCACTTATTATCATCAGTGGGTGTATTATCGGGATACTCTCATTTGGGCCGCGTGCAACTCTGGGACTGTTTCTCACACCCATGTCCTCAGAGTTTGGATGGGGACGAGATGTTTTTGCATTCGCGCTTGCGCTGCAAAACCTCATATGGGGTGCAGCCCAACCTTTTGCAGGAATGATGGCGGATAAGTATGGCACTGGCAGAACGCTTGTTCTGGGGGCTTTGATTTATGCTGCTGGCTTGCTCCTCATGAGCATGTCTGGAACACCGCTTTTATTGCAGATTTCTGCTGGTGTATTAATTGGGCTGGGCATCGCCTTCACCTCATTTTCACTGGTGCTCGCCGCCTTTGCCCGCTCCGTTCAGCCTAAGTATCACGGCATTGCCTTTGGCCTTGGCACGGCTGCAAGCTCGTTTGGTCAGTTTCTTTTCGCTCCGCTTGGTCTGGGCTTGATTGAAGGCTTCGGTTGGGCCAACGCCTTAATTTATATGGCGTTCATTATAGCCGCTGTTCCCTTGTTTGCTTATGTTCTGCGTGGGCGGTCTTCCGCTCCGTCAAACAACAGCACAGCAAGCCTGCAAGACACATTGAGCATGGCGCAAACACTGGCAGTTGCCTTTAAAACACGAGATTACATCCTGCTGGTTTTTGGTTTTTTCGTTTGTGGCTTCCATGTTGCGTTCATCACAGTGCATATGCCCACCTTCATCGTTGATCAGGGTTTCGACGTTTCTGTGGGGGCGTGGGCACTTGCACTGATCGGCTTGTTTAACATTGCCGGTTCCATGTCCTCTGGTGTTCTTGGCTCACGTTTGCCTAAGCAGTATATTCTTTCTTTTATCTATCTGGCGCGCGCGATTGCCATTGCGCTTTATATAACCCTGCCAATGTCTGAGGCATCCACACTCATCTTTGCAGCGACCATGGGTATCCTGTGGCTCTCAACAGTGCCGCCGACCTCTGGTTTGGTCGCCGTGATGTTCGGCCCCCGTTTTATGGCAACGCTGTTCGGTATTGTCTTCTTTTCTCACCAGATTGGATCATTCCTTGGTGTGTATCTGGGCGGGGTCCTTTACGAGCAATACGGCAACTATGATACAATCTGGTATCTGGGGATTGTGCTGGGGGTCTTTGCTGCGGTTGTGCATTGGCCAATCCGTGACCAGTCCGCTTTTATCTCCGGAAAAATGCTTAAGAACGCTTGAGCGGATCTTAGGTAAATATACGCTGCATTTCAGTAGGTTATACCGGAATATTGCCTAGCGTAAATCGCTTGCTTTGAATGGCCTCATCTGTCAGGTTTCAGCTAAATTTATCAGGTGATAAGGAGCCCGCCATGAGCGAGTTTGATGCCCTTTGGATTGAAGCAGATGAAAGCGGTCGCAAGCCCCTTCCGGCCAGGTGGAATAAAGTTACTGTCGATCAGCTTTCTGAAGGCGATGTGACGGTCAAAGTCACGCACACCACCATCAACTACAAGGATGGTCTGGCTTTGGCTGGTGCTCCGGGCATCACCCGCAAATTTCCAATGGTGCCGGGGATTGATGTGATTGGCGAAGTGCTGACCAGTGACAATGACCGCTTCAGACCGGGCGATCAGGTGATCATGAACGGCTACGGCGTTGGTGAAGTGCACACAGGCGCCTATGCTCAGGTTGCTCGCCTGAAATCAGATTGGCTGCTGCACCGTCCGCAAGAGCTCTCCACAGCCCGCGCCGCTGCAATCGGCACCGCAGGCTACACCGCAATGCTCTGCGTCATGGCGCTGGAAAAATATGGTATCACACCACAGCATGGCCCGGTTGCCGTCTCCGGCGCATCCGGCGGTGTGGGTTCCGTTGCCGTGAGCATCCTGTCCAAACTGGGCTACGAAATCATCGCCTTTACTGGCCGTATGGAGGAAGCTGATTTCCTGAAAAGCCTTGGCGCAAGCGAAGTGCTTGACCGTGTTGAACTGAGCGAAAAAGGCAAACCATTCGGTAAAGAACGCTGGGCCGCCGCCGTTGATGTTGCTGGCAGCCATACCCTTGCCAATCTGCTCGCACAGACCAGATACGGCGGCGCTGTTGCGGCCTGTGGTCTGGCGCAGGGCATGGACCTGCCTGCTTCCGTAATGCCGTTCATCCTGCGTGGTGTTGCACTGCTGGGAGTGGATTCGGTTATGGCTCCAATGGCTCTGCGTGAAGAGGCCTATCGCCGTCTGGTACAGGATCTCGATCTTGCCAAACTCGATGCCCTGTCTGAAACCATCAAACTGGCAGAGGTTGAAGAGCGTGCGGCAAAAATCCTCGAAGGTCAGGTGCGCGGCAGAACCATCGTTGAAGTTGCTTAAAGTGCGTCCCGTTTGATTGGGTCCAATAAAGCTACAAAGACAAACCCCGCCTCAGTATAACACTGGTGCGGGGTTTTTGAGATATTGGAGCGGTCAGCCTTCCAATATTCGCCAGTGGGGCGGGGGGTTAACTCCACCCACCACCATAGGTCTTGTAAAAGATGTGTTTGCCAATGCGCTTTTTGCGCTGCATGGTCGGGGCCCAGTTTGGACGCACATATGTTGCATGATAGTGAGTGGAGGCATCCACCGCTGGAATGCTCACTTCTCCATTCACAATCTGTTGTGCGATCTTCTTCGCCTTCGCCCATGGTCCCGGCTCAGTCACGCGCTCAGGAATACCATCACAGGCAAAGGAAAACTGGCAGGCATTGCGCATGTTCTTGTTTTGATAAACCACACCGCACACCGTATTCGGGTACTTCGGGTTTTTCAGACGATTAAGCACCACTTGGGCAACTGCAATCTGTCCGTCACGCGGCTCACTGCGTGCTTCAAAATAGATTGCTTCCGCAAGGCAGCGCAGTTCTCTGCGTGATTTCGTGGCACCTGGAAGCTTACGCATGTACCACCAGTGCGGATCATTCTCAGCATAAGCCGCCAGTTGCTTATCTGAAAGCTCCGGCTTGTCGGAGGGCGTAATAGAAACGCGCGGCTTGTTTAACAACGCATCAAACGGTGCCTTGTTGGTTTGCCGGGATGCTGGGGCATATGCGGTTGCCAGCGCAATTCCGTTTTGCTTGGCGATGGAAAGCGTTTCTGGCTTCTTTGCTTTTAGCAGTGCCATCTGCTTGCGTGCGGCAATCGCAGCTCGGCGAGCAGCTTTGCCAAGGGGCGTGTCATCAGTCCGTACATGACCGGAAAGGCCCGCCAGCGCATCACCACCATAGTGATCACTAAAGGCCATCTGAGGAAGCTGAGAAACAAAACGATCAGAGCGCTTTGGTTTGCCAGCGTTCTGAATAAAGGCCACACTCTGACTTGGAAGCTGGGAGATTTGCATATCCCGTTTGCCGCCACGGTTTACCGCATAGCGTTGTGGTGCTCTCCTCTTCGGTGCCTTGAAGTATTCAGCCAGCTTATAAGGATCATTTTCCCGCACGGTTTGCATCCAGCGCGGTGTGTCTTCGTCAAGTGTTCCAACCAGCGCCGGAATGTCCTGAAACGCGACAGGAGTAGCAGCAAAGGCTCCAAGCAGAAGCCCGGAAGCTAAAACTGGGTACTTAAAGTACATGAAAACAGAACGACGTTCTGTACTCTTCTTCACCCCACGGCCCGACATACGCAACTTACTCCAACTCAACGCCCAAAACTCAGCGCTCTTCAGCCCCGGAAAAAAGAGTGCCCCAACTTAAGAGAGAGGCAGCAGACAAACGCTCACAAGGTTCGGCTCACTCGTTACTTTTCCGAATGAGCGTATTTTTTGCTTTTAACCTTGATATATAGTTAAGCCCGCCAAAACCTCTTGTTTCCTGCCATACTTAACACCAATGCCAGCAAGCATATGGTTAATATGAGCTGCCAGTACTCACCAAGAAACTGGGGCTATTTCATGTCTGGGTGGGCTTTTAAATGGGCCAAAAATCATAGGAAACTAAAGGCGCGCTGCACAAATTAACACCTGTAAAAGCGCAGTGATGTCTCAGGAACTCAATGCAATCAAAATCTTAACAAGCTTAGTCATATGCAGCAGTGCTAAATCCACAACTGCGTTCTTTCTGGGAACATTTACCGAGAAAAATTTCTAAAAAAGTGTAGATAACGCGCAACAGGGAAGCAAAAAATGTGAATCAGCGCAGGCTGACCCGCAAGCCCGGAGCAGGGCGCTCCTTTAGGATGTCTCGGCGGAAGCGGTAAAGCGCGGCAGGGCGTCCACCTGTTGCAGTTGAAGTCCCCCCGGTCTGCTCAACCAGTTGTTCACTCTCAACAAGACGGCGGAAATTCTGCTTATGTAAATGGCGACCGGAAATCGCCTCTACAGTCTGCTGCAAATCGGTCAGCGTAAATTCAGGCGGCATAAGCTCAAACACAACCGGACGGTATTTGAGCTTGGCCCTCAAACGCGATAACGCTGTTGCCAGAATGCGGCGGTGATCATGAGCAAGGCCCTCACCAAGATCTGGCAAATCACTATGATCCATCGCGGCAGGTTGCTGGTCGCGCAACGCTTCAAACATCAGACCGGAGCCGTAGAGCAGCTCATAGCGATCCAGCACGCGCTCTTCATCCCATTTTAAAGAACCAACACCAAACGCCAGTTGGTAGCGCTCTTTTCTGCTCAGTTCCTGATAGGCTTTAGCGTCATCATCCGGTTTTTTGCAAAAGGCAGCCATGCTGGGGTGAATTATTTCTTCCAGCAGTTTGGGTTGCCCACCGCGCCAGTCTTCCCACGGGAAAAAGTCATACCAGGGTCGCCATCTGGCACCTTGCTGCGCCAGCAGTCTTTCAGATTCCGGTGTCCGGCGGGTTAGCGCCAGATACCCAACTGAAACCATGTGAGGTTCGCCCGCCTTGGCAAGGGAATATCTGTCACGATCACCAAATGTGTAAAGCTGCTCCACATGCCCGATATGAAGAGCAGTCTGCTCTTCAACAAAGGCACGCAGGCTGATTTCAAAGGTGCGGTGCAGGCGTGGATCAAACGGGCCAGAGGGAAGCCCGGAAAGTTGCCCGGTTTCTTTATGCGGTACGCTCAGCACATAAGGCACTTTGTCCCTGACAGAAACAATCACCGCACTCAGACCAATGCCAAGCTGAACAGGCTCCACGTGAGCCCCTGACCGGGCCGCACTTCCTGTTTCCATTGCATTGCTCATGAATGACTGCTCCGTGTCCGTCAGGCAGATTTAAACAGTGTGGCAGGATCAATTGAAAATGTATTGCCTTCAAATGTCTCAGCACCACGCCCAATATCTTTTATGGCTTGTATCATGCGCCCTTTACGCTGCAAACACTTGTCTGCCAATGAGATAAGCAAAGGGTTAGGCGTGGCAACAGGCGAAACCCGGCGCAGGTGACTGGCAAGAACACTTTCATCCACTTCAGGTAACAACGCACACGTCAGAATATAAGCTGCTGCTGTAGACCGGCTCACACCAGCCCAGCAATGCACCAGCAAAGAACCGTGACGAGCCGCATGACTGGCAAAATCCAGTAGCCGCTCTACATGCTCCATAGACGGCGCAATCAATCCCTCACGGGCCTCAGCAATATCGTTAAACTCAAGCACAAGGTGATGCGCAGGCTCATAAGCAGCAGGAAGCTCAATCACTGTTCCCGGAGAAACAAGAGACAGCACATGACCTGGTGCAGCAGATTCCAGCGTTTCTTCCAGCTTGGAAAGCGGACAGACAAAAAGCATCAGCGTGTCCCTGCTGTTTTACGTGCTTTGTCCAGCTCTGCAAAACGGGTAAGAAAGGCATCCTGTGCCTCCTTTGCTGGCAAAGGCTTAACATTCAGTGCTAGCTGCTCAAGTTGCTCCTCACTCACTTTGGCAGGCCTGCCGAAAATCTTGTCAGCTTCGTCACGGCTAAATCCAGCCAGATGTATCGCCTCAAGATACGCACTGATGATATCTGCTCGTTTGGCAAGCTTCGCAATTGGTCCGGGTAAATCAGCAGGCAGACCAAACGCGCGGTGAATAGCATGATGCAGCCGCTCTTCAACTTCTCTGTAAGACCCGCCCATCACATTTTTAAAGGGCGAGATCATATCACCGATTACATATTCCGGTGCATCATGCAGCAGGACGGCCATACACCATTGAATCTCCAGATCAGGCTTGATCAGCTGCGCAATTTTTTCCACGAGTACACAGTGTTGAGCAACAGAAAATGCATGATCTCCAATAGTTTGCCCATTCCAGCGAGCCACACGCGCCAATCCGTGCGCAATGTCAGAAAGCTCCACATCCAGCGGCGAGGGGGCAAGCAGGTTAAGCCTTCTGCCGGAAAGCATCCGTTGCCAGGCACGCGGGGAAGATGAAGAAAGCTCAGCACACATGAAGGATCAGGCCAGTTATCAGGAAGGTTGAGGACGATGAAACTTTATTTATCGGAGGAGGGCCAGTCAAAACCTGCCCACTCCTGAATGACAGGCACCAGTTCAACACCATCGCACATCAGCGGTACGCCCGCATCCATAGCAGCTTTTACCCGATCAAGCCGCAGTAACGCCAGCCCCTTGTCTCCAACGGAGGACCCCAGGGCCCCAACGCTTTTTTCTCCGGCAAGAACATCGCTGCCCACCGCAGGAAGGTCACCTGTTGCTGACACCTGAATGATCCGCTTACGAGCGGTCCCCCGATGTTTCATCCGCGACACAACCTCTTGCCCGATAAAGCAGCCCTTTGTGAAGGCAATACCATTCAGGCTGTCCATATCCGTATCATGGGGGAAAACATCGGTGAGCTGAAAATCCTGCCCGCTTTGTGGAACGCCAAGCGCAATTCGGTGCGTCCGATAGTCAGCCTCACTGGCGGTCTGCTCCACCTCGCCATTAACCACATAACGCAGGCCCATCTCAGCATGACGTGGGTCACGTGGCTTGTCCTCCGCAAGGTCATCACCCCATTGTGCAACCACACGGAATGACTCTTCGGCTGGCTCAATAGTAACTTTGGCCCGCAGTTTATAAAACCCAAGGCGCTTAGCAAAAGCCTCCATCTCGTCTGCGCTTACATCAATCAGGAAACCGCCAGTCTCCTCATCTGCAAACACAAAAAAGTCCCAGAGAATTTTTCCTTGGGGCGTTAGAAGGGCACCAAAAGCGCTGGTTGTTGCATCAAGAGTGCTGACATCGCAACTGACAAGGTTTTGCAGGAATTCCTGAGCATCATCGCCAAAAACCTTCACAAGCCGACGCGAAGTGAGAATGGTGCTTTGAGATGCCATGGAACCGTCCCTCCAGTGAATAAAACAACAAGCGTGTTTCATAACCTATCAGTCAGGGGCATACCACGAAAAAGAGCAGTTCCTTGAGTGGCAGAGCCCACTTGTGAACATGTCCCTGCCTACCTGAGATTGTGGGGAAGAAAACAAAAGATGAGGCTGGTAACAAGAAAAGCAAACAGCCTGAATTGCTTAATGCTGACCAGTTGTCTGAACGTGTTTTTCTGTATCTGACGTGAGTACCGGAGAGATTTCGCCGTCGCAAAACTGTCGCGTGCGTCAACTAACTCTCTCTCCCAGTTATATTCAGTCCTTGATTCTGGAGATGTACGTGGCCTCAACTCTTAAACTGTCAAAGCAACGTCTGGACCGTGCAGTACATCGTTCAAAGCTGATCTCCGTAGAAGGGCTGCTGGAGCGACTGTTTACCTTCGCCTTCAAAGGGCTGGTCTACCCGCTGATCTGGGAGGACCCGGAGGTGGACATGCAGGCTTTGCAGTTGAAGCCTAACTCCAAAATGGTCACCATTGCCTCAGGTGGTTGCAATGTTATGTCCTACCTCACTGCAAATCCGCAGGAGATTACAGCCGTCGATCTGAACCGCGCTCATGTTGCGTTAAACCGTCTGAAACTGGCGGCTCTGGAGGAGTTCCCGGATTATGCCACGTTCTACCGCTTCTTTGGTGAGGCTGATGAGAAAGCCAATATCGCCGCCTATGAGAAGTACCTGAGGCCAGCCATTGATCCGCAAACCACGGCCTATTGGGAAGGCCGGGACATGACCGCATGGGGCCGGAAGCGCATCACGCTATTTTCTCGTGATCTTTACCACCACGGTATGCTGGGACACTTTATTGGTCTGGGGCATTTCATAGCAAAGCTCTATGGCGTGGACCTGACAGAAATGGCGCGCACCCGCGATATACAGGAACAGCGCACTTACTTCGACAAAACACTGGCCCCTCTTTTTGATAAGCGCCTGATCCGTTGGGCGACCTCCAAAAAGATGTCCCTGTACGGTCTCGGAATCCCTCCTGCACAATATGAAAGCCTTGCCGCGTCTGGTGGGGGAAATATGGCAGGTGTGCTCAAGCAGCGGCTGGAAAAGCTCGCCTGCGATTTTCCCATGAAAGAAAACTACTTCGCATGGCAAGCCTTCACCCGTGGTTACGCGCCCTCACAAGCCTCTGAAGCAACAGGACCTTCCGGTCCGCTGCCGCCTTACCTCAAGCCTGCTCATTTCAATGAAATTCGTAAAAGAACGTCCCGCGTCCGCGTTGTTAATCGCTCTTTCACAGAGCATCTGGATAATCAGCCTGCAAACAGTCTGGATGCCTACGTTCTGCTGGACGCACAGGACTGGATGACAGACAGGCAACTGAACGACCTATGGGCAGGAATATCTAAAACGGCACGAACAGGCGCGCGCGTTATCTTCAGAACGGCTGGCGAACCAACGATTTTACCGGGTCGTGTCAATGACGAAATACTGGGGCAGTGGACTTACCATGAAGCGCAAAGCAAGCGCTTTGGCAGTTTGGATCGCTCCTCCATTTACGGTGGTTTCCACCTCTACAGCTATAATTGAACAAGAATAAGCATGTAAGGGAAGTGAAATGACAAGCGATAAGTCCTCAGCCTCTCTGATGGATAAAATCTATAAGAACCAGCGGCATTTTTATGACCTGACCAGAAAACACTATCTGCTTGGGCGTGACCATTTAATCAGGCATTTGTCAGCGCCAAAGGGGAGTACGGTTCTGGAGCTGGGCTGCGGCACTGGCCGCAACCTGATTGAAGCAGCGAAAGCCTACCCGTCCTGCCAGTTCTTTGGAGTGGATATTTCCTCTCAGATGCTGAAAACCGCAGAAGAAAACATTCATAAGGCCGAGCTTTCCCATCGCATTCATCTGGCGCAAGGAGATGCAACCAGCTTTGACCCCTTCGAGAAGTTCGGAATAGACACGTTCGACCGAGTGTTTCTGTCCTACTGCGTTTCCATGATCCCGCCATGGGAAGAGGCATTGCGTAATGGTGCGAAGCTGCTTGCCAAAGGAGGGCAGCTATCTGTGGTGGACTTCGGGCAGCAGGAAAGACTGCCCGGTCTCTTCAGGTGGTTCCTGATAAAGTGGCTCAGTAAGTTCCACGTGGCTCCACGTGCGAAGCTTCAGGATGTTCTGTTTGATCTGTCAAAAGAACACAACGCCAAACTTCGCTTTCTGCCTCTGTACCGAGGTTATGCCTGCTACGCAGAACTGGACGCCAGTTTCTACACACGATTTATGGAAAAGCCGGAGCAACTGGAGCTGTTATCAGCAGGAAACGAAGGCGAGCGTGAGATCCGCAAGGCAGGGTAGCTGCTGTCTGACGGGCGAAACGAGTTGTGGCGTTCTAATCTCCAGCCATAAAGCTGCGAATGTCACCGTGTTTGGAGATAGTGAGCCGATAGAATGTCCATGCGCCATAATCCAGCATTTCAAAATAATCGGCTGCGGTAACAATCTGGTACATTTCAACTTTTTGAGAGGGGGTCAGATCGTGCAAAGGGTAGCGGGCAAAATAGGGCCAGATGTAACTCTCGTCTTCTGTCCCCTCATTCAGCCGCAAATATCCGGCTTCAGTAATATCCAGAAGGATGGCAAGGATTTCATGTCCTTCCCCATCGCCGGAACTATCCTTCAAAAAGCTCACCGGATCACGAACTGGCATAAAAGAAAGTTCTGGCGGCTGTTCCTGTTTGGCAAACAAGGGAGCAAGTGCGGCGACATCACCACTGCGAGCAATCTTGATCAAAGCTGTACGGGTTTTACGCACAGCCTCAGGCAATGCCGCTTCATCATAATACACTGCAAGCTTAGGTAGAGGAGGCTCCTCCGAAAAGTCAGTTTCCAAATCACCATCAAGGCTTATATCACTGTTGAAACCTTCTTCCAGCAGAGGAAACTGCTCAGCCTTCGGGCGCTGAATGCGAATCGTTTCGGTTTTAATTGCCTGTGTGGCAGCCATGGCAGGGGGCGTCGCGTAAAGTAAACCTATGAGGACTAGGCGAAAATACATGAAATGCTCCGAAACGGACGTGCAGCTGATGTTTAGTCCGGTAGTTTAGGGCCTGACAGAGAAACAGGGAAGAAACGGACAATTGCCTATTCACAACCTATAGGCTTACGAGCCGGTAAATAGAGAGATTTGACAAGTGGTTCGCGCTAACAGGAAGTTTGAGTCAGAGCATTGAATATAGAACTGTTCACGATTGGAATGATTATTGGCCTGATCACCTCAGCTCCCATTGGCCCGGTCAATGTGCTGGCGATCAGAAGAGCGGTGCACTACGGTTTCCTGCCCGGACTGATTGCTGGACTCGGCGCTGTGCTGGCTGATGGTGTTTTTGCAACCGCCGCCGCCTTTGGTGTGACTGCCATTGCCGAGTTTGTCGAGAGGCATGAGTTTTATATTCAGACTGTTGGTGGCGCACTGCTGATAATCTTCGGGGTCGTGGTGTTCCGCTCCCATCCTCACCTGAAAGGTGGCAGCGACGGAGGTCCAACCATCTGGCGCGGAATGATTGTTTCTTTTGCTATGACAGTCACCAACCCCGGTGCCATTTTGGGTTTTATCGCAATCTTCGGGTCGCTGGGCGAACATGCACCAAAAGAAGGCGACTACATTGGTGCTCTTGCACTTGTACTGGGTGTTTTAAGTGGCGCACTGCTTTGGTGGGCCTGCCTGTCTGCTTTGGTCTCCAAACTGCGCAACCGAATGAATGACAACTGGCTCTCTGGTATCAACCACATCGCAGGCGTAATCCTGCTTGTCTTCGCTGCCGTAATCCTGGGAAAGGTCGGTTACGAACTGTTTGGATAAAGATGTACTTCTCAATTCCTTAAAGCGTACCTCTGAAAAGTGGACACCGGTTTTCAGATAAAGATACGCAAAAACAAAAGCAGATCAAGCGTTTCAGCTTAAACGCGAACTGCTTTAGCGCGGCAAATTTTCTGGATGTTTATAACAATGACGGCACGCTATAAATGCCGCTGCGGTATTCAGCATATGTGCACAGCTTCGCACGAAACAAACATCAAAATGTCGCTTTGAATGTGCAAATAGGTGTTTACACGCATCTTTGTGTCATTAGAGTGTAATGAAAAATAATTCATCTACTGATCGTTATTTATCATCACATATCTGGGGGACGCCTATGCGCCGCACAACCAAACTTCTTGCTTCACTTGCGCTTAGCTCTGCTCTTCTTTCCACGGCAGCGAGCGCGGAAACGCTGCGCCTGCTGACCTGGGGTGGGTACGCTCCTGATGAAGTGGTTGCTCTGTTTGAAAAAGAAACCGGCATCACTGTAAAAGTGACCACTTCAAACAATGAGGACATGATCTCTAAGCTGCGTGCAACTGGCGGTGCTGGCTTTGATCTTGCCCAGCCAAGTCAGGATCGTATTACCGGCGCGCAAATGGAGTTTGGCATTTACCAGCCGCTCGATCTGTCCAAAGTCGATGCAGCCCAGATCATCCCGTCCATGCTGGAGGCAACCAGGTCCAACACAGCGCTGGAAGGCAAAGTTTACGGCCTGCCACATGTGTGGGGTACAAGCGGTCTGGTTGTAAACACCAAACTGGCGGGTGACGTAAAGGACTACACGGATCTTTGTAAGGCCGAGCTGAAAGGTAAAGTCAGCTACCGTCTGAAGCGTCCAACTCTCATTGGCTTTGCATTCGCATTGGGTGAAGACCCGTTTGCAGCTTATGCTGACGCTGAAAAGTATCAGAACATTCTCGATAAGGTTGAAAAGAAGCTGATCGAGTGTAAGCCAATTGTGAAAACCTACTGGACTGGTGGCGATGCGCTCATCAACCTCGTGCGCTCTGAGGAAGTTGTTGCTGCAATGGCGTGGGATGCTGGCGGTTGGAAACTGAATCGCGACAACAAAGATATCAAGTTTGTCGCTCCTAAGTCTGGTGCGCTGGGCTGGATTGATACCTTTGCACTGCCGCGTAAATCTAAAGCAACAGATGCAGCTTACAAGTGGATCAACTTTGTAATGCGTCCTGAAATTGCTGCAAAAATCACTGAGGCAGCGGGTAACTTCACAGCGTCTGCTGGTTCTGATGCCCACGTGAATGAAGTCGCAAAAGCGCAGTTACAGGGCAGTTTCCCGCCAGCCGATCTGGACAACATCAACTGGTACCCAGCCGTTCCAGCAGGTCTTGAGGAACTGGAAGGTCTGGCCCTAGACCGCATCAAGGCAGCTCAATAAGCCTTTTATATTCCTGATAAGTATAGACAGCGGGCAAGGGGAAACCCTTGTTCGCCTTTTGAGTATTTAAATGACCCATCCCGACGACGCGCTGAGTTGCAGCAACCTCACCAAAAAATTCGACAGTTTTACCGCCGTAGACGACCTGAGCTTTACGGTTGAAAAAGGTCGCTTCTTCTCCATCCTCGGCCCGTCCGGCTGCGGGAAGACAACACTTTTGCGCATGCTTGCCGGATTCGAGCACCCCACAAGCGGTTCAATCACCATTAAGGGGCAGGAAATGTCAAATGTCCCGCCGAACCTGCGTCCGGTGAACATGGTATTCCAGCACCTCGCTTTGTTTCCAACCATGACTGTCGCGCAAAACATCGCCTATGGTTTGAAACGCCGGGGTGTGAACCGTGCAGATCGGGAGAAGAAGGTTCTGGAGGTATTAGCCCGTGTCGGTTTGCCTGACAGTGGCGAAAAGGCGATTTCCCAATTATCAGGCGGTCAGAAGCAACGTATCGCCATTGCTCGGTGCCTCGTTCTTGAGCCTGAAGTGCTCTTGCTTGATGAGCCGTTGGGTGCACTCGATCTGAAACTGCGTGAGCATATGAAAGTGGAACTCAAGCAGCTCCAACAGGAGTTTGGCACCACATTTGTTTATATCACACATGACCAGAGCGAAGCTTTGGTCATGTCAGATAAAGTTGCGGTGATGAATCATGGCCGGTTTGAGCAGGTTGGCAGCCCGCAAGAGCTTTACCGTGCACCTAAGACGGCTTTCACAGCCAGATTTGTGGGAGACACCAATGCTTTTGAAGGTACTGTGCAGTCAGTAGAAGGAGACCGCGCCGAGATCGCCCTCGCCAATGGCCTTGTCGTAGCTGCCAGAACTGAGAGCACCGTTGATCTTGGCAAAAGCGTTGAGGTTTTTATTCGTCCCGAAAACATAATGCTGGGCGAAGCAGCGCAGAGCAGGGAAAACACAATGGAGGCCATTGTGCTTCAGGAGCTGTTTGATGGGGCCAACAGCAAGGTGCTGGTAAATTGCAGTGGACAGCAAGTGCAGGTCCATCACAGCGTCAGTCAGGCCAGCGGCCTCACACCCGGCAATAAACTGAGTTTATCATGGGATTGGCAGCACACCTTGTGCTTACCAAAGGATGGCGCGTCATGACCAACTCGCGCTGGCATTTCTATCTTTTCTTAAGCCCGCTCTTGTTATGGCTCGGCCTTTTGGTGATCTGGCCCCATGCCAATATGCTGGATGTGTCGCTAACCGAGCGCTCTTACATCAAGGGCAACAGCTTCAGCCTGAAGCATTACCGCCTTTTCTTCGAACAGCCGCTTTACTGGCTCACCTATGTGCGCACCGCCTGGGTTGCGATCCTGACAACCCTGATGACCTTACTCATCAGCTTCCCGGTAGCCTACTATATCGCCAAAATTGCAAAAGGCCGCTCCAAACTGGTGCTGTTTCTGGCTTGTATCCTCCCATTCTGGGTGAGCGAGCTGGTGCGGGCCTACGGCTGGATGATTGTCCTGCGCGAGTCCGGCCTTTTGAGTGGCCTGTTGCTATCTCTCGGCATTATCAGTGAGCCTGTTGAGTTTCTCTATAATGACGGCGCTATTCTTCTGGGCCTCGTCTACAGCGGCATGCTCTTCATGATCGTACCACTGGTGAGTGCACTTGATAGTCTGGATAACAGCTATATCGAAGCCGGCTTTGATCTGGGCGGCAACAGATGGAACATCCTGCGTGAAATCGTTATTCCCCACGCCATGCCGGGAATTGTTTCAGGCTGCATCATCGTGTTTATGCTCAGCCTCGGGAACTACCTGATCCCCAACCTGATGGGTGGTAAGGACAGCCTGTGGTTCACTGAGCAAATCTTCACACAGTTCATCACGAGATTTAACTGGGAGCAGGGTTCTGCCTTCGGCATTCTTCTGCTGACACTTTCCTCTCTCATTGTCTGGCTTTCGCTTAAAGTGACGCGCCAGTCTCTGTCATCAACCATGGGGCAGTGATATGATTGCGTCTATTCCAATGGGACCGAAAAGCAGTGCACTCTATAAGGTGTACATCGCCTGCTTTCTCGTGTTCTTGCTATTGCCTCTGGCTGTGGTGATCGTGTTCTCATTCAATGATAGCCTGTTTCCAGCACTGCCCTGGCAAGGCTTCAGCTGGACTTGGTACTTCGGCACGGAGCAACCCAAACTTGGCCTGTTTCACGACCATCGCCTTTTAGAAAGCATCGCAAACAGTGCATTTGTGGCGATCTTCGTGACCATCTTCTCACTGCTACTGGCATTATGTAATGCAATTCTCTTTGTCCGCTTTCGCTTTCGCGGCAAAGATTTTGCGTATGTTTTGATGTTGCTGCCGCTGGTCATCCCCGGTGTGATCCTCGGCGTATCCATTCTGGTAGCCTCAAGCCAGCTTGCAAACTGGGTGGATGATGCGATGGCCTGGGAAATCGAGTGGCTTCGTCCGGGGCTGGCTCTCGTGGTTATGGGGCAGGTGGCGTTTATTGCCTCCATCTCTTCACTGGTCCTCATCGCCCGCTATCGCAAGTTCGATACATCTCTTGAAGAGGCAGCCCTTAATCTTGGAGCGACCCGGATTACAGCGTTCTTCACCGTCACATTGCCATTCCTGCGCTCCACACTCGTAAGCGCTGGTATTGTGAGCTTCCTGATGTCCTTTGAAAACTTCAACACCACCTTGATGCTTGTAGGCTCCGACAACCCATTGACCATCGCCATGTTCGAACGCCTGCGAGAAGGCTCGACACCGGTCATAAACTCCGTCTCAGTCTTTCTGATGATGTTTTCAGCTGTTCTTGCTCTGGTTTACCTGAGCATGAGTACAAAAAACAAAAGCTAACGCACAAAGCATCAGTGATCTGATGCCTCAGCTCCGTTTCAAAACAAAAAGCCCCGGCAAATTTGCCAGGGCTTTTTTGATAGGTTGCGTGTCTTGCAATTAATGCAAACGGCGTTCCAAAGAATAATCGCCGCGCTCAACGCGCTGTGGCAGTTCCTGAGCAAACTTGGAAACGGCGTCTTCTCCGTAAAGAGAAACCAAGTCCATCATGGCGGAGAACAGGGCTGCATGTGCAAGCGCTGTGCTGTCGATGCCATGGGAAAGCCCATCTTCCCAAGCTTCCTGAATGAAGCTCAGAGCCAGTCGGCGGATGTCCGCATCA
The DNA here is from genome assembly GCA_947496145.1 of uncultured Pseudovibrio sp. Lineage (GTDB taxonomy): Bacteria > Pseudomonadota > Alphaproteobacteria > Rhizobiales > Stappiaceae > Pseudovibrio. Next base: position 82,692 of record CANMBS010000003.1, on the reverse strand, counting down.
GATGCGTCAATCTCTTCAGTAAATTCGCCGGCGATAACGTCGTCCTTGATCATGCTGGCTCTCATGTCCCTCTGTCTGCGGCTTCTTGTTTTCTTATGCTGCCACTACATGTAGCGGTCATTGAAAACGAAGAGAAGCGGCGCATGCCTTAACTATTAAACGGAAGTTAACACGCAAAACGGCAGGAACAACCGACTCACTGAGGTTTTGGTAAACTCGTCCAGAGCTTCTGCAAGTTATGGTTAATATTTGTGGCGAAACCGAGTTATCCAAAAAACACGCAATAATTGTTTGTGGAAAACGGTTGCAACCTGCTTTTTTGTCAGTCGCGACTGTACTTGCCAGTGACTTCCTGAGTCAGAGAAACGCCTTCTCCGGCGAATCTGCGGGAGGCTTCTGTCGCCGCCGGAGTGCAGGTTTGGTAAACAGAGGCAAAGCTGCGGTAACTCTGATTGAACCTCTCAACCAGCCGCCGCCGTCGCAGTTCATTCTGCACTTCTACCGCCAAAAGAGAGTACATGCGCTGACGCCACTCATCCGCTTCATCATGCCCGCATAAAGGTCGCAAATAGTGCAGAGCACCGAGAATCTCAGAAAGACGGATCAGTTGCTGCTCATAAGGCGGCTCTTTCAGCTCAGGCTGAGCCGGTTTGCCGGGAGAGGCTGGAGTACTTTGGGCAAAGGCAGGGGGGAGGGCAGCAATGCTTGAAAGCACAACAGCGAGGCAAATTCCCCGACCAGAAGACCAAATGGATGTTGCGCTGATGCGCATCCAGTCTTTCACCTGTGCCAGTCTATCCAAGATCCATCCTACCACTGTTTCTCATAATGCATTCACACACGTGCAGCATTTTTCAGATTCTGTAAGGATGTCTGCCAGCCAGCTCTGTGTCCACTACGGAACCTTGGGGATTTCCGGTTTTCCCTTGTTGCACAACATGGAGATTACAACCCGTCATTTGCCTTGAAAGAGAATCTCCAGGAAATCGCTCATAGAAGGAGCCAGTGGCAGGTTTAAAGCGTCTTTCAAAGTAAACCAGCCAAGCTCTGCTGCATCAGAGGCCGCAACCGCTTCGCCTTCCACACGATGGCAAGTAAACACATGAATGCGGTAGTTTGCCTTGCCTTCTTTGGAAATAGGAAAAGAGGTCTTCCAGCTTCTCAGCTCAACTGCGTGAAGACCAGTTTCCTCCTTAAGCTCTCGTCGAGCCGCCTCTTCCAGCGGCTCTCCGGGCATAACTTTCCCGCCGGGAAAACTCCACAATCCTTCTGAGGGGGGATACGCACGCCTGATAAGCAGAACCGTGTTCGAGCGGACGCAGGCAACACTGGTAGCTTCAGTAAATTCAGAGGGTTCTCGTGAACTCATGAAAACAGAGCATCAACATCTGCCTGTGTACTTTCACCGGAGCCCATTGCATCATCTGGCAGGTGCCCGTGAATGATGGAGCCAGCTTGCGAAAGTAAGGGGCGAATTACACTAACGGCTTTATCCTGCACAATGCTCAGAAGTTCGCCATCTGTACCGCCAGCACTCAGCATGTTTTGCAGGGAAATAACTTCCTGATCAATTTCAGAAATGCTCTTTTCCAGTGCCGTACGTAATCGTTCTTCAACAGCTCCGTAAGCGCGAATGGCGAGTTCTTTATCTGAGAACTTCGAGGCGTTGAAATGTGTGATATAGTCTGCCGGTTTCCATGCCAGAACATCTTCTGCGCAATCGGGAATATCGGGAAGCATTTCAAGAAGCATAACAACTTCGTTGAAGTGATTAAGATAATCAGTTGCAAGGCCTGTCGATGGATTGATGTTCGCCTGCTTCAACAGCTCAGGAGAAAGGTCTCCCATGCCAATTTTATCGCAGTCCATTTCCATTGCAGTCTCCAAGCTTCCTGTCACGCCTGCGGAACCTATCTCCCGATTCCTTGCAATTTTCCTAAAATACAACCAGAGTGACGTTCATGTGTGGTAGGTATAGCCTCTCAAGCGCTCCAGAAGAAGTCAAAGCACTCTTTGAATATCCTGAACAGCCGGATTTTCCACCGAGATACAACATAGCACCCACTCAGCCAATTGCACTCGTAAAACGCGAAAATGGAGGGCGGCACTTTGACTTAGCACGATGGGGGCTGGTTCCGGCATGGGTAAAAGACCCAGCAAATTTCACGCTTTTGCACAATGCAAGAGCAGAAACACTGGAAGAAAAACCTTCATTTCGTGCGGCAGTGCGCCATCGCAGATGTCTGGTTCCGGCAAATGGCTTTTACGAGTGGCACCGTAAAGGAGCAACGAAACAACCCTATTGGATTGCGCCCGAAGATGGTCGCCTCCTCGCGTTTGCTGGCCTGTGGGAAACTTATTCTCACCCGGATGGTGGAGATATAGACACGGCAGCCCTTATCACTGTCGAGGCAAATAATGCCATGAGATCGATTCACCATCGTATGCCAGCAATCATTGCCCCAGAGCATTTTGATGACTGGCTTAACACCGGAACGGTCATGGTGCGCGAAGCGGTTAAACTTTTAAAGCCCGCTAACGAAGATTTACTGGTCGCCACGCCTGTCTCAACTCGTGTGAACAGCGCTGACAATGATGATCCCGCCTTGTGGGAACGTCATGTTGTGAGCGTACCGCCTAAGCCATCAGGCAGACCTAAACCACAAAAGAAGAAGCCTGCCATTAAATCACCTCAGGATACCGGGCAGTTAGACTTGTTTTAGACTCTGCCAAACATACTCAAGCTCAGCAGATAGCGAGGTTTGAGGTATGAGCGGATCATTCAAAGGCAAATCTGTCATCGTAACGGGAGGCTCCAAAGGTATTGGGCTTGGCATTTCCCGCGCATTTGCCAAAGCTGGAGCTTTCGTGACCGTTGCTGCACGCGATGAAGAAGCAGGAGCTAACGCAGTCGAACACATTGCGCTGGCTGGAGGTGAAGGCCAGTTTATTCAAACAGACGTGACAGACTGGCGCTCCGTCCTCAACATGGTCACTGATACCGTAACCCAGACCGGGCTGGATGTAATTGTCGCTAATGCAGGGATATATCCCAAGCAGCCTGTTGAGGAGATCTCACCGGAGGATTGGGATCATGTGCTCAATACCAACCTGCGCTCCTCATTTTACTGCGTGAAGGCCGCTCTGCCGCCTATGAAGAAAGCGGGGAAGGGGAGAATTGTTCTGACTTCATCTATTACCGGACCAATTACGGGTGATGCAGGTTGGTCTCATTATGCAGCCTCTAAAGCAGGTCAGCTCGGCTTCATGCGCACCGCTGCACTGGAGCTGGCCCCCCACAACATAACAATAAATTCTGTTCTGCCCGGAAATATAAGGACAGAAGCGCTGGATGAGCTGGGGGAGACATATCTGACAAAAATGGGCCAGACGATCCCACTTGGTCGTTTAGGGGAGCCTCAGGACATCGCCAGTGCTGTCCTGTTTCTTGCCAGTGATGAAGCCACGTATATAACAGGCCAGCAACTGGTTATAGATGGAGGGCAAGTGCTTCCCGAAGGTTTGGAAGCACCTGACTAGAGTTCCTTAAAGAATCCGGCCCGGATTGAACATGTTGGTTGGATCAAGCGCATTCTTGACCGCACGCATCATATTCATCTCTGTCTCACTCTTCACTTCAGCCAGCAGACCCTTCTTCAAAATACCGATGCCATGCTCAGCAGAAATAGACCCGTCGTAACTGGCAACGATGCTATGCACCACACGGTTCACCTCATCCCACCTGGCAAGATATTCCGCCTTATCAGCGCCCTTGGGCTGGGTAATGTTAAAGTGAATATTGCCATCGCCCATATGACCAAACGGCACCGGACGGCACCCCGGCACAGCTTCCTGAACTGCAGCTATAGCTTCCTTAAGGAAGGCTGGAACTTTTGCCACTGGAACAGACACATCATGTTTAATGGAGCCACCCTCAAACTTCTGAGCTTCAGACAAACCATGACGAAGCCGCCAGAAATCTTCTCCCTGTGCTTTACTCTGAGCTAAAAGCCCATCGCGCAGCAGTTCGCTCTCAAAGGCTTCAGTAAAGATGGTTTCTGTCAATCCGGCCAGATCTATGTCCTTGGTCCCCGCAGAAATCTCGATCAGCACATACCAGGGATGTTGTGCCTCGAATGGAAAGCGTGATTGCTCCATATGCTCGCAAACGAACTGCATGCCGCTTTGTGGCATCAGTTCAAACCCGGTGAGCATGCTGCCAGCATGATTTTTGGCCAGAGAAAGCAGTGAAAGTGCCTTTTCAGGCGAATCTAGCGCAACGAGTGCAATTTCGATGGATGCAGGGGCTGGGTATAATTTCAGGCTGGCACCGGTAATGATCCCCAAAGTGCCCTCAGAACCGATAAATAATTGTTTCAAATCGTAACCAGTATTGTCTTTCCGAAGGGTTCTTAAGCCTTCCCAGACCTCACCATTTGCGAGTACAACTTCAAGCCCGAGAACCAGATCGCGCGTGTTGCCATAAGACAGCACAGCGGTGCCTCCGGCGTTGGTTGCAATGTTGCCGCCAATCTCACAAGAACCTTGTGAAGCCAGCGTCAGAGGAAACAATCTGTCGTGCTTTTCGGCAACATCATGAATGGCTTGTAGTGTGATGCCAGCATCGACAGTTATCGTATATCCATCCGGATAGATACTGCGAATTTTGTTTAATCTACAAAGGGATAAGACGATTTCAGTGCTATCTGGATTAGGGATTTGCCCACCTACCAGACCGGTGTTGCCCCCTTGTGGGACCAGCTTAAGATCATGCTCGGCAGCTAACTTCACACACTCTGCAACTTCTGCGGTGGAGCCGGGACGCAGCACCATAGGTGTTGCACCTTTAAACTTGTCTCTCCACTCCACAAGAAAGGGGGCTTTGTCATCATCGCTGATAAGTACATTTGCGTCTCCGATTATCTCCTGAAACGCCTTCACCAAATTTGAAATAGTCATTTTCCTGTCGCAGTGTTCGAAGTTGATCTGGCTCTCACTATCAGATAATGGGAGCAAAAGAACACGTCCATGTCTGATTGGACTTTTTTCGACGGCTTGAAGCCAAATGAACAGTGTGCCATAGCACGGTTAATCTGTTCACCAGATAAAGTGATAATCACTCAGGAGAAAAACATGGCAGAAGCGCAGGGATTGATGGCCGGCAAACGTGGTCTCATTATGGGCCTGGCCAACAATCGGTCCATCGCTTGGGGTATTGCGAAAGCACTGCACGATGCCGGAGCTGAAATCGCGCTGACCTACCAAGGTGAAGCTCTGAAGAAGCGCGTTACTCCCCTGGCAGAACAGCTCGACGCACTTGTTGTAGGTGATTGCGACGTAACCGATGAAGCAAGCATCGATGCAGCATTTGACGTTTTGGAGCAGAAGTGGGGTAAAATTGATTTCGTCGTGCACGCAATCGCGTTCTCCGACAAGGAAGAGCTGACAGGCCGTTATCTGGATACCTCGCCGGAGAACTTTGCAAAGACAATGCAGATTTCCTGCTATTCTCTTGCCTCAGTGTCCAGACGCGCAGAAAAGCTGATGACCGAAGGCGGCTCCGTCCTCACACTCACTTACTATGGTGCTGAAAAGGTGATGCCGAACTACAACGTCATGGGCGTTGCAAAAGCGGCTCTGGAAGCAAGCGTCAAGTACCTTGCAGTGGATCTTGGCCCTCAGAAAATCCGCGTCAATGCGATTTCCGCAGGCCCGATCAAAACACTGGCAGCAGCTGGTATCGGTGATTTCCGCTATATCCTCAAATGGAACGAGTACAACGCACCTCTACGTGAAACCGTTACCATCGAAGATGTTGGAAATTCCGCACTTTACCTCTTGTCTGACTTATCCCGCTCCGTCACAGGTGAAACCCATCATGTTGACAGTGGTTACCACACCATCGGCATGAAGGCAGTAGATGCACCGGATATTGCGGTGGTCTGACACCTGACAGACTTGTGAAGTTGGCAAAGGCATCCCAAAAGGGATGCCTTTTTGCATTTCTATTGCACGTTGTTTCGCCTATGAGCCACATCAAGAATGTGTGCATAACTGGAAAACTCCACAGAGGAATGACACATTTACTGCGATAGAAGTCACTAAAAGACAAGCACAAACAGATACAGCTGAAGGCCCATTTGGAATGACCGGTTCATTGATGCCCCTTGCGAAGATAGCACCAACTCCGCTGCTTTATGTGCGTCATGGTCAGACTGACTGGAACCTTGTCGGACGCATGCAGGGCGGGCAGGACATTCCGCTCAACGATACTGGCCGCAGTCAGGCGCGCCGTAATGGCATGGTGATGAAGGATTTTCTGTCTGATCTGGGCAAAACCGCAGAAGATTTTGTGTTTGTCTGCTCGCCTATGATCAGGGCGCGGGAAACCATGGAAATCCTGCGCAAGGAGATGGGCCTTGATCCTCATACCTATAAGATAGATGGGCGTCTTCGCGAGATCACTTTTGGTGAGGTTGAAGGCATGACTGTCCCGGAAATGAAAATGAAACGCCCGGAGGTGGTCAGAATGCGCCGTGAGGATAAATGGGGCTATGTTCATCCGGGCGGCGAGAGCTACAAAATGGTCTCTGATCGCATCAGTGAGTGGATGAGCGAACAAGAAGATCCGATGATTGTTGTGGCTCATGGAGTGGTCATGCGCGTGCTGCGTGGCCTCCTCTGTGGATATGCCCCGGCTGAAATCCCGGATCTGGATACACCACAAGATCAGTTTCTCTTCTGGCGTGATGGATCTGAGGCCTGGATTTAAAGACTAAGTGGGTTGCTTAGCATTATCACGCACTAAGGAATTCAGGTCTCATCCGGGTTTTAAATGGTTGAGTATTGAGCAAAATAGACACGCTTCACCGCAAACCACAGGAAGCTGAATCAACAGACTACCGAAACCCGTTGTTACTCTGTATGTTCTCTCAACAAGAGCGCAAAGCTCACCCAATTAAATATCGACCTCGTAAACTTTTTGGAAAATCTTGATGAAGACGTCTCGTCCACTTAAGGCAATCAGCAGCAACACCGTGTTTGGTAAGGGGGATGTATTTGTCCTCTTCGGCGAACTGTTCGGTCGCGGTTATGCTACTGGCTTGATCGATCAGGCAAAAGCCGCCGGGATGACTGTGATCGGCATCACTGTCGGTCGTCCGGATGAAAACAACAAGCCGCGTGCGCTTACCCCGGAAGAGCTGGCAGAAGCAGAAGCGGGCCTTGGCGGTAAGATCATCAACGTACCACTGCGCGCAGGCTTCGAGCTGGATGCGCCTGAAGGCACCGCAAACCCGACTGACCTGGTCAATGAGATGACCATCAAGGATTGGCAGGATCATAAGCTCGACTGGGATCACGTCGCTAAATGCCGCGAACTCGGTACTGCCCGCTTTAAGAATGCTCTGTCTGAAGTCATGGCACAGCTTGAGGGCATGATCCCGGAAGGCAAGAACGTCTTCTTCGCGCACACCATGGCAGGCGGCATCCCGCGCGCCAAAGTGTTTATGGCAATCGCTAACCGTATCTACAAAGGTCGTGGCGCACGCTATATGCCATCTCAGTCGCTGGTCGACAGCGATCTGGGCAAGCTAATCCTGCAAAACTTCGAGGAAGTGACCGCAAATAGCTTTGGTGCCCTGCTTGAAGGCTCTAAAGCAATCCGTGAGCGTGTGGAATCGGCGGGCGGTCAGGTGCGTTACACAGCATATGGCTATCACGGCACCCGTATTCTGATCGAAGATGAATACCGCTGGCAAACCTACACCAACTACACGCAGGGCTACGCAAAAATGGCTCTGGAGAACTTTGCAGAAGCAGCCTGGAAAGACGGTGTGAAGGCGACAGTCTTCAACTGCCCTGAAATCCGTACCAACTCTTCTGACGTCTTCGCTGGTATTGAGCTTTCCCTTCTGCCTCTGTTGGAAGCCTTTAAGAAAGAAGGCGGCAGCGCATGGGTCGATAGCATCTGGCAGAAGTGTCAGGACATGCTGAAAGACGATGCTTCTCTGGATGATGTGCTCAAAAAAGTCTCCGACTATCAGACGGATGCAGTGATGCAGCCATTCTACAATTTCGAAGCCTGGCCAATGCCAAACTCCGCAGAGCAGGTGGACAAAACCGTTGGCACTTCACAGGACATCGTAGACCTGCACAAAGAGCACGGCATTTTGGTAAGCGACGAACTCAGCCAGCACGTTGTCGCTGCAACCGGCATGCTCATGTTTGCTGAGGCAAGCGAGCCAGAAGCTCCGGTCCTGTGGCTGGATCACGATCTGGTCGCTCAGCGTCTCATTCAGGCACACAGCAACTAATTGGTTATGTAAGACGAATGCCTTCTATTAGGTCTGTTTAAGTAAAAGAGCCTGAGCACGTGTACAGCATGTTGCTCGGGTTTTTGATAGGTGTATTGGTGTTAGTCGGTTACGCGATTTGGGCGAGGGATATTTCCCCATTTCTTTGACGAGTTCAATCATGGGGAATTCAGCAAATAGTCATCGGTATATTTGGAGTAATGTTTGTGATATTTTAGTTGGTGTGGTGATCAAGGGAGCTACAGATGCCAGTATACGCAAACATTGATGGAGACTCTGGAGTTGCATCTTATGAAATAGGTGCGAATTTTATTACGGTATTTTTTAGAGGTACAGCAAGAAGCTACACATATAGCTACAGTTCTGCAGGGCGCGAGCACGTTGAAGAGATGAAGCGTCTTGCTGAAATCGGAGATGGGCTTAACTCGTACATTAATCGGTTTGTTAAGTATCGTTATGAGCGATGCTGAAGAGTGCCTACTTCAGTAGCCTTTGAGAACTTGGACGATTGGTTTGTGAGGATTAAATGATCTCAATTGACCTCACTTATGAACCCGCTTAAAACGTCCAAGTTCTTATAATAAGTTGAGCTGGTAAGTATGTCCCACAACGTCTTTGGTCATCTGTTTCGCGTAACCACTTGGGGCGAAAGCCACGGACCAGCACTTGGCTGTGTTGTTGATGGTTGCCCACCTCTGCTTCCAATTACAGCAGAAGAGATTCAGGTGTATATGGATCAGCGTAAACCGGGACAAAGCAAGTTCACCACCCAGCGCCGCGAACCGGATCAGGTGAAAATCCTCTCTGGCGTGATGGTGGATGATGAAGGCGTCCAGCGCACCACCGGGACCCCGATCTCACTTATGATCGAGAACACAGATCAGCGCTCAAAGGACTACTCCGAAATCAAAGAGCGTTACCGTCCAGGCCACGCCGATTACGCTTACGACGCAAAGTATGGCATTCGCGACTATCGCGGCGGTGGCCGCTCATCAGCCCGCGAAACCGCTGCTCGTGTCGCAGCCGGGGGGCTGGCACGTAAGGTCATTCCGAACATTTTGATCCGCGGCGCTCTGGTACAAATGGGTCCGCACAAGATCAACCGCGACAACTGGGACTGGAACGAGGTGCACAATAACCCGTTCTTCTGCCCGGATGCGGAAGCGGCAAAGTTCTTTGAAGAATATCTGGATGGTATTCGAAAAGATGGCTCTTCCATCGGTGCAGTACTGGAAATTGTGGCAGAAAACGTTCCGGTTGGTCTGGGCGCTCCTCTGTATGGCAAGCTTGATCAGGACCTTGCTTCTGCAATGATGTCCATCAATGCGGTAAAGGGTGTCGAAATCGGCAATGGTTTTGAAGCTGCCTGCCTGACAGGTGAAGAAAACGCCGACGAAATGCGCATGGGTGCAGATGGCAAGCTGGAGTTTCTCTCTAATCATGCTGGTGGCGTTCTGGGAGGGATCTCCTCTGGTGCCCCTCTGGTGGTACGTTTCGCCGTAAAGCCAACCTCCTCCATCCTCACCCCGCGCAAATCCATCACCCGCAGTGGTGAAGACGTTGACGTCATGACCAAAGGCCGTCACGATCCATGCGTCGGCATCCGCGCAGTACCTGTTGGCGAAGCCATGATGGCCTGCGTGCTTGCTGATCACGTCCTGCGCGACAGAGGACAGTGCGGCGAGCGATAAACACGCTGATGCAGGCCCGGTACACCTATAATTCCCTCGGGTTGCATATTTCCCTTACGTTAACTAGGTTTGCCTCATAGTTCCTATGAGTTGACCTAGCCGTGAGGAAGAATATGGAATTGTTTATTCCCGTGTCAGGATTGGCAATTGGGTTCCTCGGCCTGAGTTTTTCTGTTTTCACAAGTCTGCGCGGTTTCGCTGAGAGCCGCGCCATAGATGTCAGATTCGGCAAAGAACTCGGCAATAAGCGCTTAGAAATTCAAAATATCGATAAGATCACAAAAGCAGAAATTGATGAGATTCTGACTACGCTGGGAGCAGCAGGTAGTGAGCTGAATGTGAGGCGCTCTGGTGGCTGATGAGCAGGCCGGGCTGAAAAATAAAGCCACCGCTGCTGGTGCAGCCGGAACTGGTACAATCTTAGCTTCACTGTTCAGCCTGATCGACGATGGCACAACAAAATCTGTCCTTCTCATATTCGCCCCGGCTCTTACGATCTTACTGGCTCAGCTCTGGGAGATATTGGGAGCGGTTTGCAGAGATAAGATTGCCGACTGGAAGATCTCTAAATCAAAGAAAAAACTACAAGAAATCATCGATCTTCATGAGGATGATCCTGAAACAGTGGCTGAAGCAAAGCAGGCACTAAGCGCTCTCACAAGTCTGGAGATTGCAACAACCTCTAAGAAGGCACATGCAGAACTCCATGTGGATGCTTGAAGGGTATCCTTAAAAGGTAGCGATAAGTCTTTCGAAAAACACCTCTCCCGGCCAGACCAGATTCAATTTTCATTCTGATTGAAACATAAGACCTAAGTCGAGTGTGCTGTTTTATTTCACATTACCTCTTGATTTCCTCTGATAAAAGAGCATTTTCAGTATCACTGAAATTATGGCCAGGGGGTAAACTTATGCGCTTGACTAAATGGCTGGAAGAGACAGGGGAAAGCAGAAGTGCCTTTGCACGTCGCGCCGGACTGTCTCCTGCCTCCGTAACAGCACTATGCAATGACTCGGGCGCATGGATTTCTCGGGAGATGGCTCAGAAAATTGCCGTAGCGACGGACCATCAGGTGACCCCCAACGATTTTCTTGGACTGAAAGATAACAAGGAGCACGTCATGTCTCAAACAAGAGTAGCTGAAGCCCTCCGCGCGTTCGAAAACGGCGAGATGGTTGTTGTGACTGACGATGATGACCGCGAAAACGAAGGCGATCTCATTGTGGCAGCCAACATGATCACCCCGGAGCAGATGGCATTCATCATCCGTCACACCTCCGGCATTGTCTGTGCTCCTATGACACTGAAAGAAGCCAAGCGCTTGCATCTGGAGCCAATGGTTGCCAACAACGATGCACCACTGGCAACAGCTTTCACCGTTTCTGTCGACTATGCTCCGGGCCTGACCACAGGCATCTCCGCAGAGCAGCGCTGTGCCACCGTACGCGGTCTTGCAAACCCGAATGCAGGTGCAGCTGATTTTGTTCGCCCCGGCCACATCTTCCCGCTCGTCGCGAAAGAAGGTGGTGTTCTCATGCGCTCCGGCCATACAGAAGCTGCTGTAGACCTGTGTAAGCTGACCGGATTGCCGGAAGTGGGGGTGATCAGTGAGCTGGTCAATGATGACGGTACAGTCAAACGCGGCGAGCAGGTGGAAGCCTTTGCTAAAGAGCATAACCTGAAGATGGTTTCTGTTGCTGATCTGATTGCGTGGCGTCAGCGTCATGAGCATCTTGTTCAAAGAACCAACGAATTTGAAGTAGAAACGCCATCAGGTAGGGCACAGGCGATTGTCTATTCTACGCCATTCGACACAGTTGGTCATGTTGCAATGGTTTACGGCGACATCCGTGATGGTCAGGATATTCCGGTCAGATTGCATCTGGGCAACGTTTTTGATGATGTGTTTGGCACCAGTAAACCTCTTGAAGCGATCATGGAAGACTTTGCGCAGCGCGGTCGCGGCATTATTGTTTATCTGCGCGAAGGTGCAGTCGGTGTGGCAAGTAAATCTGATCGCCATCGTGATCAACTGGAAGCAGCAGAGCATGAGCAGCATGAATCTGCTCAGGGGCGTTCTGAAGACTGGCGTGAAGTTGGTCTGGGTGCGCAGATCCTTAAAGATCTCGGCGTAAGTTCTATCCGTGTGATTGCATCACGGGAGCGCCACTATGTCGGGCTGGAAGGCTTTGGCTTGAAAGTGGAAGCAACGGAAACTCCGGCGGACTGATTTGCAGCCCCCGGCGCAAACTGGAAAGTGGCGGGGGCATGTCTCAATATAATCAGGATCCTTGGCAGGATGTGGAGAAGACCGCAGAGCCGTTTTCTTTAAGTTATAAAAAAGGCACGGGCGAGCCAGTTGTCTATGGCAGTTTACTGCTGGGGGCCGCACTTTTGGGAACTGGTATCGTAAGCGCCTCACCCATTCCAGTTCTGGCCTCCCTACCGGTATTCCTGAGTGTTTACTGGCATTATCCTTTCATCGACAAACGCCCGCAACTAGCAGCCAGTGATGAAGGTCTTTATCTGGAACGCCTTGGAGTTGTGCGCTGGTCCGCAATTGCAGAATTGTCCATTTACACAACCGCCGTGCGCACTATGGAGTTCGCTCAGTTGCACATCCGCCTGAAAGGTTCGTTGGATGAGTGCATTACAAAGCGTGAGCCACAATCTCTGGTTAGATCAGCCATGCGGAAAAACTGGCGCTTAAAGCAGAAGAATACGAACCAGCCCTTGCTTGAAGTGGATTTACATCTGTTGCCATGCTCTCCAGAGCTATTGATAAAAAGAATTAAGCAATTTTGGCGGTTAAACTGATGTTAATCTGCAACACTACCGCGTAAATTCGCGTAAATATTTAGCTTTCCTTTGTTTAGCCTCAAACCAGCCTATCCTGTTATAAGACGTTAACAAACTTACCCTAACCTTTTTATAGGGAAGGTCAGGACGTGGAAGGCAGTGGATCATGCAGGTAAATCGCTCAGACATACAGCAGGATACATGCAGCTTTACCAGCTTAGATAAAGACTGGGGCGCAGACGATGATTACCTGTTTAACTTTGCATGTCAGGCAGGCCTTGATGTTTTGCTGATCGCATGCGGGACTGGTGAACTTGCCGCAGCACTTTCGCAAAATGGTGTGAATGTTGTGGGTCTTGACCGGAACCCTGATAAGATTGCTCAGGCCATGAAGCGGACTACTACAGTTTCCTGGCTGGAAGGTGATGTCCGAACCTTGCACCTGACCCGGAAGTTTGACCGTATCATCCTTAGCGGAAATGCCTTTCAGGCTTTTGCAACCAATACAGATCAGATTCTACTCCTTCAGGCCATCGCCGCCCATTTGAAGCCAAACGGAAAATTCGCATTCGGTATGGAAAATCCCAAGGCCCGGCCATGGGAAAAATGGGGGCAGAAAAGTAAGCCCCTAACGGTTCGTTCTGTGAAAGGGCAGCAAGTGTCCCTTTGGCAGGATACAGCCGGGCCAGATAAAAACGGCCTCGTGGCCATGCAAACCCACTATGACAGTGAAGGCCAACACTATTCAAAAAATAACATGCGTCGCTTCGTACACCGCGATCATATTCAAGCCCTGTTAAAGGCAGTTGGGTTACAGGCCACTGTCTCCTATAGTGACTGGTCCCAGCAAGATCTGAGCGACACTGCACCCAATATTATTGTAAATGGTGGTTTGAGCGGATAATCGCTCTTACATCCCATCAATAATAGTCAGGCTGCATTTTGCTGCACCATGACGAATTTTTGCAACTGGCGCATATTCTGGTGAACTCAAAAACGTCTGCGCCGCCTCTTTGCTTGGAAACTCAACAATAACAAGCCGGTGCGGTTCCCATAAGTCATTCTCTATCACATTCATATCGCCACCCCGTGCTCGGTAAATCCCACCATAACTCTCAGCAATAGGGCGTGCTTTTGCCTTGTAATCTTCATAGGCAACAGGATCTTCGATCTTTGTGTCAACGATAATGTAGGCAGACATTCTCTTCTCCGTTTAATAACGGCGAACCTAACTGACTTATCTTTGATAGGGAATTAGACAGTCGACTTTGTGTCGCCGTTTTTGGGCAACTGAGGACCTTTGCCTTGCCTGTGCCTTTTAAAGTACCGGGGCCGCGTCCGGCGAGTAATCTTATGAAAGCGACCACTGGTCCGAACTTCAACCCAATGCAATGCCTGATTTAACCAGATAAAATTCATCCGGTGTCGCCTGACAAACTTTGCAAACCTGCGACTGGTCGCAATAAGCAGCACCGTTCCCAGAGCCAATAAAGGCACGCCCGTCGGCAATGGAGTCCAGACCGTCAGCAGGCCCAGTACAATGCACAGGATTGCAGCAAAAACCATCAGGCCTTTGATCAAGGGAGCACCACTCTTCTGCGTTACATTTGAATCAGTATACGCAGAAGGAATGAAGCTTCGGTAACAGTTGAGATGAAACTCAGCTGCTCCTAAGCACTGCGTTCAAGTAGGGCAACCACCTCAACGTGCGGCGAGTACAGGAACTGATCAACTGGCACAACACGTTTGATCTTATAACCGCCATCGAGTAGCTCTCGCATGTCCCGCGCGAAACTGGCTGGATTGCAAGAGATTGCAACGATCTTCTTGACCGGAGATTTGGCAAGCTCCTGAGCCTGCGCATGAGCACCAGCCCGTGGCGGGTCAAACACCACGCCATCATAACCCTTGCCGAAATTGTCCAGCTCCTGAGCAACAAGCGGGCGACGGAAAAGATCACGGCGTTCAGTAGTAACTTTCTTTAGTCCTTTCGCACGGCGCAAGCCAGCATCAAGTGCCTTAAGCGAAGAAGCTTCACCTTCAACCCCATGCACATTTGCAAACTGAGCTGCACGGAAAGACAGTGTACCAGCCCCGCAAAACAAGTCTGCCACACGCTTACACCCGCTTAAACCTTCACTGAGCAAGTCACCCATAGCAGTTTCAGCGCTTAAAGCAGCCTGAATGAAACCACCAGCAGGAATAGGAACCGCAACGCCGCTCATATCCAGCAGTGGTGGGCGGATTTCAATAATCGTTTCACCATCAACCGTCAGACGTGCCAGATCGTTTTCAACGGCCCCTTGAGACAGTTGCAGGTAAAATTTGTCCTTCAGTTTGCCAAGACCGCTGATCGCAACATCCAGCCCGCTCTGAGTGGTTGTAACAGTAAACTTCAACTCGCCTTTGCGCGGCAGGACTTCGCCAGCAAGTTTGCGTAGTCCCGGAACAGCTTTCAAAATCTCAGGCGCGATAACCGGGCACTCTTCAACATCAACCAGATGGTTGGACTTCGCGGTATGATACCCAAACAGCACCTTGTGTCCGGCCCTTACAGCAGCAAACACCGCACGGCGACGACTGCCTTTGTCACAGACAAGAGCATCCTCAACTGGTGTCTCAATGCCGCGAGAAGAAAGCGCTTCAATAATCTGCTGGCGTTTGAAGTCTCTGTAAGCTTCAGGAGCCATGTGCTGCAAGGAGCAGCCACCACACTTCCCATAGTGTTTACATATCGGAGCAATGCGATCCTTGCTTGGTTCAAGAACACCTTGAAGTTCAGCGCGAGGTCCCTGCACGCGGGCGCTTACAAGCTCGCCTTCAAGGGTATAGGGAACAAAAATTTGTCCAGCATCGGTCTTTGTAACGCCATCTCCTTTATGGGCAAGGCGTTCAATACGAAGAGTTTGGGTCGTGGCTTCTGGCTTCTTAGACATGGCACAGCGTTTACCGCGCTGCACGCGCACATGCAATCTCTTATGCTGATTAAAAGGAAAGGCAGAAACAGGTTTAACCAGTCTTTTGGCAGGCCATCAGATATTCGAGATTCCCATCACCGCCCTTGATAGGAGAGGGGGTGATGCCAAGAACAGACCAGTCAGGCTGCGCGTTCATCCAGTCCTGAAGCTCTCTGGAGATTTCCTGTGCGATTTCAGGCGCAACAAGACCACCTTTGCCAATACGCTCACGGCCAGCCTCAAACTGCGGCTTTACAAGGAACACGCCAAGAGCGCCAGCTTCCGCAAGTTCAAGTGCAGGTGGAAGCGCAAGCTTAAGCGAAATGAAACTTACATCAGAAACCAGAAACTGCGGGTGCTGACCCTCCAGATGCTCAAGTGCCAGCTCACGTGCATTCAGCCCATCTTTGCGAATGACGCGCGGATCACTGGAAATCTTATCTGCCAACTGGTCGTGGCCCACATCAATGGCATGAACCACTTCAGCGCCATTTTCCAGAAGTACCTGTGAGAATCCGCCTGTTGAAGCGCCGATGTCCAGACACACTTTGCCTTCAGGGGAGAGTTTAAAGTATTCCAGCGCTCCTAGTAATTTTAGCGCAGCGCGTGAGACGTATGCAGAAGCAGGATCATTAATAACAATAGCAGGCGTACCGATTATCTTCTGCGATGGCTTTTTCGCAGGTTCCTTGTCCAGCGTTACCGTTCCACGCAAGATCGCATCGCGGGCACGTGCACGGGTTTCAAAATAGCCATGTTCGACAAGGAATTGATCGAGTCGCATATGTCACCTGACTGGAACTAAAGAAGCTTTCTGCCAGATACAATCTGTAACTTAAGAGCAGTCGCACAAAAAGCGTATCGCCAAGGTCAAGCCTACAGACCAAAGCAACCAGCCAGTGCGTTTAGCAGCTTGTCAGAAAAAAGCAAATTGCCATAACGCATCCACAACAGTGCAGCAACACCAACCAGCAGTACCGTAAAAGCGGTTACGCCCGCATATAAAACTGCATGATCTTTCATAGGTTCACCGGGAAAACATCTGCTTGATATCTGGGGATCTTACAGCGAGCTCCTGAAGAGCTGCAAGCTATTTGAAGATTTGATGGCGGAGTGTTTGAAGCAGTCTGCCCAGCTGGCACACTGCTTCAAACTAAACTTAGCTTCCAATCAGCTTTCGGATTTTCGGAAGGACAGTTTCCTCCGGTTCCTGATAACTAATCGTTCCCACGAATTGCACATCACCATTCAGCATATAAATTGCGGCGGTGTGGTCCATGGTATAGTCGCCGTCATCCAGTGGGACTTTACGCGCATAAACGCGATAGTCTTTCACAACCTTCTTAATCTGGTCGACGGAGCCGGTAAGTGGAATGAAGCGCTCATCAAACGCAGCAACATAGTCTGAAATAACGTCTGGTGAATCGCGCTCAGGATCAACGCTGACAAAAACGAAATTCAGTTTGTCTGCCTCTGGTCCAAGATGTTCCACCCAACCCTGCATATCCGAAAGTGTTGTCGGGCATACATCCGGGCAATAGGTAAAGCCGAAGAACAGAAGTGTTGGTTTCCCATTGAGGTTCTTTTCAGTAAAGATCTGCCCTTTACCGTCAACAAGCTCAAAAGGGCCACCAATCTTGGCAGTCGTAGCCGCTGGGATATCCTTGTTGATATACTTTATCACCAGTGTGGCGGAAATTGCTGCGACAAGTAAGGCTACCGCAGCCCATGCTCCGTATCGTATTGTTTTTGCACCACTCATTTTGTTCCACCCGTGCACATGTCAGTTGCTTAGTGCTTCATCTTACCCGATTTCGCACCCATTTTCATAACGTCGAAAGTAACGTCAACCGGGCCAGCTTTTTCAAACTCAAGCGTAACGTTCAGTTTTTCACCCATCTTGAAAGGCTGTTTCAGTCCCATGAACATTACGTGGTAGCTGCCAGGCTTCAGCTCAAGAGTTTCACCAGCTGGAATAACAACGCCGTTTTCCATCTTACGCATTTTCATCACGCCATCATTCACAGCCATCTCGTGAATTTCGGTACGCTTTGCATAAGAAGAAGCAGCACTAACCAGACGTGCATCTTCATTGCCGGTGTTGGTGATGGTCACAAACGCACCAGCGCCTTTTGCTTTAGGAGGTGTTGCACGGGACCAGGCATCTTTAATGCTTAAGCTTCCATGGGTAATGGTCTCGGCCAAAGCAGCAGAACCGGTGAAGGCAACAAGAGCCGCTGCAACAAGTAAAGCACGTGTTTTCATCATTTCCATCCAGAAAATTGCTCCTTCCTGCGAATATGGCAGGGGAGGTAAGTCATATAAGTTTAAGTTGAATGCAAAGCTTAAACCACTGGAGGCGCACGGATGAGGAAATGATGACCGCGAAAGCCTCCTATATTTTCCTGAGCACGTTCAAGGGAGAAAGAGCTGATCGCCACGAGGGTCGGGCTTTGCCAGCTCTCTGGCTCAGTAGGAATATAAGTCGCTTGTTTGGACGTATGCGGGCACATGTACGTGCAATCGCAGCCAATTCCCAGCGGGTTTTGTGTGTGAGTAGAGCCTTCGATTTTTGCAATATGCGAGCCGCCTGAAGGTGCACATAAGTGCATAAGGGCCGCAGATGCTGGATCGACAGATGCTCCGGAAAGGCTGAGGACAAGCAGAAGTACGCGCGACAGCATTGCAAGGCTGGCGAGAACGACGAGCGGTTTCCGCTCTGTTCTGAGTGTATGCAGCGTACTACTCAACTTGACCATACGTCTTTCATAGTTGTTTGTGCTGATGGTGTCTACCTTCATGCACGGGACAATCAGATAATTTCCTTCCGTCCCCTACAATAGGCTAGTGCTCATCCTCATCATTGCGATTGGGCAAGTCCCCAACTTCTTCCGAGGCTAATCCCTCATCAGTTTCATAAGCTGGAAATTCCTCTGGCGGAATAACGTATGGATCTTCAATATCAAGTGGATCGGGCGTAAGCACAGCACCCATGTTGGATGTTGCGCCGTATTCGAACTCTGTCTTTTCCAGATCCTCGTCAGCCGGGTTGATCAGCATACGGCTCACAACATACACAACAAGTACAACTTCAATGATCGCCACCCAGACAAAAAGTCCGTCAGGTCCAATGGCGAACATAAGCGCTGCCGCAAGAGTTGGCCCCACCATCGAGCCGATACCGTTAGACATTAAAACGCCGGATGATGTTTCAACATAATCTTCTGCATCCACATGGTCAAAGGCGTGAGCTGCAACAATCGCATATGTGGGCTGGCTGACCATCCCCAGAACAAAGATAATGCTTAGCGTTGGCCAGAAACTGCTGTTCTCCAGCATAAACAGAACCAGAGCCGTCAATGCAGCGGCTGCTGCAAGAAACACGACCACGAGACGACGGTCTAGCCCGTCAGAAAGGCGACCTATAGGCCATTGTGTGAGTGCACCTCCCAAAACAATAGCTGCTGCAAAGTAAGCAGCCTCATTGGTGCTGAACCCAACCTGCTTGGCATAAAGCGGAGCAAGCGCCCACATGGAGCTGTTGGCAAGCCCGATCAGCAAGCAACCAATCAATGCTACAGCTGAGTTCTGATAAAGCCTGACCGGCCTGAACCGTACCAGCGTAATCGGCGCAGGTTGAGCAGATCGGGTCAGGGCCACAGGCACAACAGCAACACTGACAAAAATGGACGCAATTGCGAACGGCACAAATGTTGCGACGTCAAATCCTACAATCATTAGCTGCCCGGTCATTGTCGCGCCCAGATAACAGATGATGTAGGTGGACATCACCGTGCCCCGGTTCTCGTTGGTTGCCTGGTCATTCAGCCAGCTCTCTGCAATCAGGTTGATACCTGCAAAGCAAACACCTGTGATTGCACGAAAAAACGCCCAGGCAATCGGGTCCACCATAATCGGGTGTAACAGCGCTGCCCCGGACATTAATGAAACAAGAGCAGCAAATGCTCGAATGTGCCCCGCTCTCAAAATGAGAAAAGGACCGAACAGGCAGCCGATCACAAAGCCGACGTAAAAGCTTGATGAAATCAGACCGATTTGAAGATCACCAAACCCAGCCAAGTTTGCCTTGAGTGGAATGAGTGTTGAAGAAAGGCCATGTCCAGCGAGTATGAGGACAGTGGAAAGCAGCAGGGCTGCGAAGGTGGCAAGCAGGATCATGGGACACCAGCCAACGAGATGTAACTGATGACCAAATTACATATGATTTGCCAAAAGAAAATGAGGGGAGGCAGCAAAAGCTGCCTCTTGCAGAGCGCTTTCCCGAGTTATAAACAAGATTAGTTTACTCTAAGCCAGTCTTAACGGTAAATCCTCTGCTTTACCAATGGCTTCGAATACACGCTGTACAATGCCGGAAGCATCAAGACGCGCAAACTCGTACATAGCTTCAGGTTTTGCGTGATCCTGAAATACATCCGGAAGAATCATGCTGCGAACTTTAAGTGAGCCATCCAGTAGTGCATTGTCAGAAAGGAACTGAAGCACCTGACTTCCAAACCCACCAATTGAGCCTTCCTCGATTGTGATCAGCACATCATGCTCTTTTGCGAGGCGGCCAATCATGTCAGTGTCCAGCGGCTTGGCAAAGCGGGCATCTGCAACAGTTGTTGAAAGGCCTGCGGCATCTAAAGTGTCTGCTGCTTTCAAAGCTTCCTGCAAGCGTCCGCCAAAAGAGAGCAGGGCAACGCTCGTGCCTTCTTTCACGATCCGGCCCTTGCCGATCTCAAGAGGGATGCCAGCTTCAGGCAGATCAATGCCAATGCCTTCACCACGCGGATAGCGGAAGGCAATCGGGCCTTCATCATAGGCAGCAGCAGTGGAAACCATATGCACCAGCTCAGCTTCGTCACCCGGAGACATAACCACCATCCCCGGTAAGCAGGAAAGGAAGGCCGTATCAAAGGAGCCTGCATGGGTCGCCCCATCAGCGCCAACCAGTCCCGCACGGTCAATCGGGAAACGCACAGGAAGGCTCTGGATCGCTACATCATGCACAACCTGATCGTATCCACGTTGCAGGAAAGTCGAATAGATTGCACAAAATGGCTTGAAGCCCTCAGAGGCGAGGCCCGCTGCAAAAGTAACGGCATGCTGTTCTGCAATGCCCACATCAAACATGCGGGTTGGGTGAGTTTTTTCAAACACGTCCAGCCCGGTGCCATCCGGCATTGCGGCAGTAACGCCAACGATTTTGTCGTCTTTGTTTGCCTCTTCAATCAAGGCATTGGCGAAAACGCGGGTATAAGCAGGGGCATTGGGCTTTGGCTTGCTCTGTTCACCAGTCACCACATCAAACTTAGCGACAGCATGATACTTGTTGCTGGCATTTTCCGCCGGCATGTAACCCTTGCCTTTTTGTGTCACCACATGAACGAGGATCGGCCCTTCCTTCGCATCGCGAACATTCTTCAGGACTGGCAACAGGTGTTCTAAGTTGTGACCGTCCACCGGCCCGACATAATAAAAGCCCAGTTCTTCAAACAGCGTGCCGCCGGTAAAGAAGCTGCGGGCAAACTCTTCTGCCTGCGCTGCTTTTTCCTGCAATGGCTTTGGCAAAGCGCTGGCAACCTGCTTTGCAGCTTCACGAAAGCCCTTGTAGGTCTTACCGGAGACAAGACGCGCAAGGCTCGCAGATAAGGCACCAACAGGCGGAGCAATCGACATGTCGTTATCATTCAAAATAACAATCAGACGAGAATTCAGTGCCCCAGCATTGTTCATGGCTTCATAGGCCATGCCAGCGGACATAGCCCCGTCACCAATCACAGCAATTACATTGTTATCGCTACCAGCGAGGTCGCGCGCCACGGCCATGCCAAGTCCGGCAGAAATTGAAGTGGACGAATGGCCAGCTCCAAAAGGATCGTATTCACTCTCAGCACGTTTGGTAAAGCCACTAAGGCCACCGCCCTGACGCAATGTACGTATGCGTTCTTTGCGCTCAGTCAGAATTTTATGCGGATAGCATTGGTGTCCCACATCCCAGATCAGACGGTCTTTGGGGGTATCAAATACATGATGGAGCGCAACTGTCAGCTCAACCACACCCAGACCAGCACCTAAATGCCCGCCCGTGACGGAAACAGCATCAACCATTTCTTCTCGCAACTCTTCAGCGACTTGCTGAAGGCGGTCTTCAGGGACCTTTTTGAGATCAGAAGGATTATGAATTTGATCTAACAGGGACATTTGGGTCTTCTTGAGTCTTTTGACTATCTGGCAGCGTAATACGGCGTGATCCGAGCACGGCATATGTTCAAAATTATGACCGATAAGACCATTTTCCGTTTAAGGACCACGATTATAGCAAGGTCGGGCACGACGCAATTGCCTGTCACGAAATATTGGTTGTTTATGCTAGACCATTTACGGGCTTAGTTTACAGAATCTCATGTCAATAGGGTAGGAGAACGTATTTTTTTCAGTTTGCCCGTATTAATTGCTGTTTTGTCACCCCATGGGGTGATGCAATCTGCGACGAAACGTCCTATGTCGAATATGTGGTCGATGGGGCCACGTGCACAGTGATCGACTTGGGGCTACGGTTTTCGTAGCCCCCTTTTTTTTAGCTTTGCCAATAGTGCTTCATATTTGAAGAATACTTACTGATTAAAACTAGACCAAACGGTCAGTTATACCGATACCGGTATTTTTTGTATTTTTATCTATCAAATAATAGTCTGAGAAAAATATCCAACTAAGTATTGTTTAATTCTATGCTTGTAAAAAATCTAAGGTAGTGAATCGAGAATTTTCGAGAAAGGTTGTCTTAGTTAGTTAATTAACTAATGATTTTTATCGAAGGATCCGATCGCGAAACAGCAATAAATTTCTGTATCTGAGTGTGTGCAGTGATTGATGTGTCTCATGGGGGCTGTTGAAAAGACAGATCACGGGATATCAGCTGGCGGTCACAAAAGCGCTTTGGTCCGATTTTGTATCGTTCTGGCTAAAGTGGAAAGCAGCTGTCAGCAGAACCGGTACACAAAGCAGCTCGCCTCATTTACGGAAACAGAGCGAGACTGCTTTTCATCAGGATATGCTGGTTTTAGCTATCCAGCGCTTCGGTGCCTGTTGCAGCACCAGCAGAGTTCATCTGGATTTTCTCCACCTTCTCTTCTGCTGCCTTTAAAAGCCCGTCGCATTTTTCGCGTAAAGCTTCGCCGCGGGCATAGAGTTCAATACTCTTTTCAAGCGGGACGCTGCCCTGCTCCAGATTGCGAACTATGCCTTCCAGCTCAGCAAGTGCCTGCTCAAAGCTCAGGTTTTCAATAGAACCAGTTGCCTCTTCTGTCACCAAAACGTCCTCGCGCAGTAGGGAGCAAAGGCTCCCGATTAGTAATCCATCAATGTCATTACATGAGCAGCAGCGGATCGCGCAAGGCCTTCCAGATCATACCCCCCTTCTAATAGGGAAACCACGCGCCCGTCACATCGCTCATCAGCAACTTCAATGAGCTTGCGGGTCGCCCACGCAAAATCCAGCTCTGTCAGGCGCAGGCCCCCAAGCGGATCGCGCTCATGTCCGTCAAAGCCAGCGGAGATTATGATCAGGTCTGGAGAAAAATCACGAATGCGTGGCAACACCACATAATCCATGGCCTCGCGAAACTGCGTTCCGTTATCTCCTGCTGCAAGCGGGGCGTTCACAATTGTGTTGTGCTCGCCCGTCTCATTGACTGCGCCTGTACCGGGAAACAGTGGCATTTGATGAGTGGATGCATACATAACGGTTGGGTCATTCCAGAAGATTTCCTGTGTTCCGTTGCCGTGATGTACGTCAAAATCCATAATGGCAACTCGTTCAAGACCGTAGGTCTCCTGTGCATAACGGGCCGCAATAGCAGCATTGTTAAACAGGCAGAAGCCGGAGGTCACAGCGGTCTCTGCATGGTGACCAGGAGGACGGCACGCAGCAAAGGCGTTTGAAACCCGCTTGCCCATCACTTCGTCCACACAACGGGTCGCACCACCGACAGCCCGCATGGCAGCCTCCCAGCTACCCGGTGACATGTTGGTGTCCGGAGCAAAATCAACCAGCCCATCCTCTGGATTCATATTATGAATCGAGTTGATGTAATCAGAGCTGTGTGCCCGTGCAATGTCCTGAAAGGTTCCAAACGGTGCGATGTCCCGGTCCAGCATAAAGAACCGCTCGTTTTCCAGCATACGATCGATCGCGCGCAGGCGGTCAGGGCGTTCTGGATGACCCAGCGGCGTCAAATGATTTAAAAAAGCCTGATGATGCAGCAGCAAAGTACTCAAGTTATTTTACCCGTAAAAACGAAATCAGGCGCACAACACATAAAACCGGTAGATAGTGACACCTGACATCAATCAAGAGAGGATCTGGGCGATGTAAGTATAGATCGCCACATTGCTGGGTACTCTGTCAATCGCAGGAGCAGCTGGTTTATCTTGGCAATTGGGATGAGATGCCCGTCCATGGACATGATTTTCCGCCGCCTCAGATTGCAAAAACGAAATTCATAAGAAAAATCCGAGGTGTGTGTGAGCCACACAGCCTCGGATAAAGGTGCGAGCAAACCGTGTTGCTCGTGGGGGAGGTCCGCTGCATCTCTAAGAAATACATGATTGTAATATCGGGCGGATTTTGAAAATTTGCACGCGATTTATGCTCAGCTACCCCCATAAACAGGTAGGTATAATCTGAAAATAGTATCAGCTAATCTGCGAGTGTTGCATAAATGCAAGAATTTTCTCAATAAACCCAAAGTAATCAGGGGTAGTTATCCTTCGCCTTAAAGCAGATGGACTGTAGCAATCTAATAGTAATAGGAAGAAAAGAGTAGAATGCTTTCCTTCGTCATACTCTTCAAAGAAAATTAGTCGCGTGGAGCTGCAGCACGAGCAAGCCGGTCATTGATTGCTTCACCCAACCCATAATGAGGAACAGGCATAACGGCAATTTTGCCGTTTTTTCCAAGATCAGCTTCGCGCAGAGCCGTAAACAGGCGTGCAGCTGCCTCACTCAAATCTTCTGAGTCGCTTAAGGATACAAGCCTTGCCGCTCTGTCAGCACCTTCAGGAAGAGACGTGCCAAAGGTGATCAGCGCCTCTCCGGCAGCCACATCAGTTGCGTTCAGGCGAATATGGGCATTGGGTGCATAATGCGACGTGAGCATGCCCGGGGAGATCGGGGCACTGTCATTCGTTCCGCCGCGCACAAGTGGTTCACCAAGCACTGCTTCGATTTCTTCACGAGCAAGGCCGCCCGGGCGCAACAAAGTAGGGCGCTCACCAATGAGCGAGACAATCGTTGATTCAACTCCAACCGGGGTCGCACCGGAATCGATGAGATAAGACAGGTGTTCTCCCAGATCGTCGATAACATCTTGTGCAGTTGTCCCGCTGATCCGCCCTGAAAGATTGGCGGAAGGAGCGGCAAGAGGCCGTCCTGTGGACTTACAAAGTGCCCGCATAACCTCAGAACGCGGAACCCGCAGGGCAATTGTCTCCAGACCAGCAACGGCCAGATCAGAAACAGGGCTGGTTAGCCGCTTAGGTAAAACCAGAGTAAGCGGTCCGGGCCAGAAGGCTTCAGCCAGCTTGAGTGCACGTTCATCAAAAAAGGCGTGGGTCTGCGCCGCTTCCAGCCCATCTACATGAGCAATGAGAGGGTTGAAGCTTGGCCGTCCCTTCGCCTTGTAAATACCAGCACAGGCTTTGCCGTTGGTTGCATCAGCTGCCAGCCCGTACACTGTCTCGGTAGGAATGGCGACCAGCTTGCCATCAGTCAGCGCTTCGCAGACATCACTAAAAATTTGTGTGCCTTCAAGCTGAGTATCAGATGGGTTCAAACGCCAGACTTTCATACCTTTTCTTTCTTACCTAGACGAATGTAGGGGGGCACCTGCCTCAAAGGGATGCTTGACGTATAGGTTAATCCCACTACTGTCCCAAACAGGAAAAGTTCTGTAGCGGCCTTTTGATAGGCAAATGCCAATTCGTCAAGTCGCTAAGGCGTTTTCTGAGCAATGTGAGCTGGTTTTTGATGGTGCTGCGCACTCTTGCAAGGCGTATCCCACAAAAGTGCATATTGGTTTTCCGCTCAGAATACGCGAAAGCACTAGGGTAGGTACGAGTGAAAAGGCGGGGTGAAGTTCTCTCGTAGATACTCAAAGCACATTTCTGAAGCAGGTGAACGCATCCGAGCGACGGCCAGATCTTCAGAAAGGGAGGAATATTAAATATGTATCGCGCACCGATAAGTGAAATTGCATTCACACTGAAAGAAGTTGCAGGACTGGGACAACTACAGGCGCAGCCCGGAAACGAAGAGCTCTCAGATGATCTGATCGAGGCTATTCTGAGCGAAGCAGCTAAGTTTGCAGAAGAAGAAATCGCACCTCTCAACCGGGTGGGAGATGAAAACCCTGCGCGGCTGATCAACGGCAGCGTGAAAACCTCCCCGGGTTGGAAAGAAGTTTACACCCGTTGGCGTGAGGGCGGTTGGAATGCGCTCACAGGCGATCCTGAGTTTGGTGGGCAGGGCCTTCCAAACCTGCTGCATGTTGCAGTTTTTGAAATGTGGAACTCTGGCAATATGGCCTTCACTTTATGCCCCACACTCACAACCGGGGCGGTGGAAGCAATTGAAAAGCATGGCTCGCCTGAGCTGAAGGCAAAGTATCTGGAAAAGCTCACAAGTGGTGAGTGGACCGGCACCATGAACCTGACAGAGCCGCAGGCAGGCTCTGACCTCAATGCCCTGCGTGCAAAAGCGGAACCTGTCGGGGACGGCTCCTACAAAATCTCTGGTCAGAAGATTTTCATCACCTATGGTGATCACGATATGACCGACAACGTGATTCATCTGGTGCTGGCTCGCTTGCCGGATGCACCAGCTGGTACTCGCGGTATCTCACTGTTTGCCGTGCCAAAATACTTCGTCAATGATGATGGCAGTATAGGTGACAAGAACGATGTGACCGTTGCAGGCCTCGAACATAAGCTCGGCATCCATGGCTCACCAACCTGCACCATGTCCTATGGCGATAATGGTGGTGCAATCGGCTGGCTGATTGGTGAAGAAAACAAGGGCCTTGCCTGTATGTTTACCATGATGAACAACGCTCGCCTTGCAGTGGGCGTGCAGGGGCTCGGCATTGCAGAACGCGCCTTTCAGGAAGCATTGGCATACTCTTTAGATCGTAAGCAAGGTCGCGGTGTTGGTTCCAAAACCGAAGGCATGGACCCGATTGCAGTTCATCCGGACATCAAGCGTACACTTCTTTCCATGAAGTCGCAGACACAGGTTGCTCGTGCCATTTGTTACGCTTGTGCTCATGCTCTGGATATGGCGAAAGCTGCGCCAGATGCACAGCAGAAGAAGTTCTGGGCAGAACGAGGCGGGCTGCTGACCCCAATCGCAAAGGCTCTTTCTACCGATTTCGGTTTGGATGTGGCCTCTCTTGGCGTTCAGGTCCACGGCGGTATGGGTTTCATTGAAGAAACCGGTGCCGCACAGCATCTGCGTGATGCACGCATTGCTCCGATCTATGAAGGCACCAATGGCATTCAGTCCATCGACCTTGTTATGCGCAAGCTGCCCATGTCCGGCGGTGATCAAATTCGCTCCTTGATCAACGAGATCAAAGAGATCGCAGCCAGCGTCAATGCTGATAACACCGGTGAGCTGGGCGAGTTAGGTCCAAAGCTTGATGCGGCTATTGCGGACCTTGAAACCGCAACTGAATGGCTGCTTACAGCACAAGCTGATGGCAAAATACCTGAAGCACTGGCAGGGGCCACGCCCTACCTGCGTCTGGCAGGCATCACATTGGGAGCGGGTCTTCTCGCAAAAGGTGCACTGGCATCCAAGAGCGCACCGGAAGCACTTAAGAAGTCTCGCTACCTGATGGCACGCAGCTTTGCAGAAACCGTGCTGGGCGAAAGTGCGCCACTCAAAGACGACGTTACTGGCGCCGCTGAAGCAATTCTTGCTTTCGATGCAGCTGAGCTTGCTTAAGGCTCTGCAACAAAGACACATTAAGGGGTGAGGCTGCTGAAGCCTCGCCAGTCAGTTTGGGAGGGAACATGATTACCATAGAAAAAGATGGCGCGGTCCAGATCATCCGTATGGACCGTGTCGAAAAGAAAAATGCGCTGACACAAGCCATGTACATGGATCTGGCAGAAGCACTCAAAACTGAAGACGAGGACATTCGTTGTAACGTTGTTTTAGGGCTTCCGGGTGTTTTTACTGCAGGTAATGATATCGCAGACTTCCTCAAAGCTGCTATGTCCGGAGGTGGGTTGGAAGCAGGTGCCGTTGGCAAGTTTTTAGGTGCGTTGCACCAGCCAACCAGGCCAGTAATCGCTGGCGTTGATGGCCCGGCCATTGGTGTAGGCACCACAATGCTGTTCCACTTTGAAATGGTGTTCGCAACCGAGAACGCGCTCTTTAAAGCCCCTTTCTCAGACCTTGGTATCATTCCGGAAGCGGGCTCCACTATGATGGGTCCGGAAATTATGGGTTACCAGAAAGCCTTCGAGCTGCTCGCATTGGGTGAAAGTTTCACCGCGCAGATGGCGAAAGAAGCAGGCTTTGTAAACCATGTTGTCTCTCCTGAAGAGCTGGAGGAGCGTGTGATTGCCACGGCTCAGAAAGTCGCTGCCAAGCCACAAAGCGCCCTGCATATTTCCAGAGAGATGCTGCGCGGCAAACGCGAACCACATGAAAAACGTATTTACGAAGAAATCGGAAAATTTGCAGAACTGCTTCAGTCTGACGAAGCACGTGAAGCCTTCATGAAGTTTATGAGCAAAGCATAGTCCGCAAGGAAGGGTACGGCAGCATATGTCGTGCCCTGTGAAACACTGGGGGGAACATGGGAACGCTAAAAGGTAAGACACTGTTCATCACGGGGGCCTCCCGTGGCATTGGTCTGGCAATTGGCAAACGGGCGGCTCAGGATGGCGCAAACATCGTTATTGCTGCCAAAACCGCAGAGCCACATCCAAAGCTGGAAGGCACGATCTACACGGCTGCAAAAGAGATTGAGGACGCAGGCGGGCAGGCGCTTCCCCTTGTTGTTGATGTGCGCAGCGAAGAAAGTGTCGATGGTGCCATGAAGGCGAGCGCTGAGAAGTTTGGTGGCATCGATATCCTGGTCAACAACGCCAGCGCAATCAATCTGACGCCAACACAGAAGATCGACATGAAGCGCTTTGACCTCATGCATCAGATCAACACACGCGGAACTCTGCTGTGCTCAAAACTTGCGGTGTCCTATCTTAAAGAAGCTGAGAACCCGCATATTCTTATGCTGTCACCACCGCTGGATATGCAGGAAAAGTGGTTCAAGAACCATACCCCATACTCTATCGCCAAATACGGTATGAGCCTCGTGGTTCTCGGGTTAGCTGGCGAATTGCGGTCCAAAAAAATCGGCGTCAACGCCCTTTGGCCACGCACCACCATCGCAACCGCGGCAGTTAAGAACCTGCTTGGCGGCGATATGATGGTTCAGGCCAGCCGAACCCCGGAGATTCTTGCAGATGCGGCGCATCTGATTTTTACGAAGCCAGCTGCCGAAACCACTGGAAACTTCTTTATCGATGACACCTTACTTGCTGAAAACGGTATGGCCGATTTCGACAAGTACCGGGTTAATCCGAAGGTAAAACTGCAAGCGGATTTCTTCGTACCTGATGATAGTGTTGCTCCAGAAAGTCTGGAAGCATTGGAAGCATAAACAGTCCTGCTAAAATCAGATCAAGTAAAAAAGGGGGAGCACCAAAACTGGTGCTCCCCCTTTTATCTGTAGCCTGTTATGTCCCTTAAGCTGCCGCATGAGCACGCTGTTTGCGCTTACGCATGACCACGCCATAGTGCGGGGCAAACAACATGGCAAGTACTTGCTGAAGGCCCGCCACAACCGCAATCATTCCCGCAGCAGAGACAGAGAACTCATAGCCCAGCATACCCGGTCCGAAGGCTGCCAGCAGGTATCCGAGAAGTCCCGCTGAAAGGGAGGCGATACCTGAGATAATCAGCTGCATCTTAAGGCTGTCCGTGAGCATGCGAGCCGTTGCCGCCGGGCAAATGAACATGGCAATCACCAGAATGGACCCAACAGCGCTGAACGCTGCCACAGCCGCAATCGCCACCATCACGATCAGCGCAAGTCCAAGCCATTTAGGCGAGAACCCAAGGCTTGCAGACAGCAGCGGATCAAAGCTGGAAATTTTCAGCTCTTTGAAGAACAGCACCACAAAGGCGATCACCAGCACGTTGACCACGAACAGCTGCTTGATGCTCTCTGGAAGCGTGGCAAGGGCCTGCAAGTTCCAAAGATCAGAAAGTGTGTAAGCATCAAGCCAGATTGCGCTTTCCAGATTGCCATAAAGCGCATGCTCCACATCCAGATGAACGCCAGCCGTGCCGGTCTGCTCCAGAATAACAACGCCTGCTGCAAACATGGTGGTGAATACAACACCCATGGCAGCGCCCGGTTCCACATTACCAATGCGCCGGATCAGCTCAATCAGCAACACCGCAACAATCGCCGCAACACCCGCTCCGATCATCATGGCCCAGGAGCCGGTCTCGTGTGAAAATAGGAAGCCAAGCACGATACCGGGTAAGACCACGTGAGAGATTGCATCCCCCATCAAGGCCTGCTTGCGCAGCACAAGGAAGTTGCCAAGCAGGCCGCAGGCCAATGCTGCCAGTGAGCCAAGAAGAATACTTGGAAGATCAAATTGCAGGAATATATCCATCAGTTTGCTCCCCCGGCACCGGGCAGGCCATCACGCACAACATGCGGTGTAAGTTCCTGCTCCAGAGTTTTCACGGTATCAGCCGGTAACACTTCGCCAATGGGTTTTAAAGACCAGTCCGCAAGAGCGTGAGACTCTTCAGGATGCATTTCCCGGTAAAGGTTCCAGAGCTTCTGATCCCGTTCTATGAGACGCGCTTCCGATTGCCCCTTCACGGTTGGTTGCCCGTCACCGCCCATAAAACCGCCACGGCGTAAAATCGAGCGGGTGAGGGGTTCCAGAACAGGTTCGTCATGTGCAATTGCCAGCAAACCCTGCCGCAGGTGCACAATACGCTGGAAGCGGTAATGCTTCAGCGCTGCTGCCAGAATACCGCGTACCGGAGAGATAAGAAGGGAAACCACAAAGAAGCTGAAGAGCACCAGCACAATCAAACCGCCTGTCGGCATGTTCGGCGCACTGGCTGAGAGAGCAGCGCCAATGTAGCTTCCCAAGGCACCAATACCTGCTGCAATAGCAACCAGAACAGGCACCCGGTCAGTCCAGAAACGGGCTGCCACGGGCGGAATGATTGCCAGTGCAATAATAAGAACGAGGCCAACTGTCTTAAGGCCGATAACCACAATGCCCAAGAGGAGCAGCAGGAGTGTACGATCCAGCCAGCGCACGTTATAACCGCTCGCCGCAGCAAAACCCTCATCAAAGCAAAGCAGCGAGAATTCCTTCATACGCAGGACAACTGCAAGTCCGACAAGTCCGGCTGCCACTGCAATTGTCATGGCCTCAGATTTAAGCATGCCAGAGGTTGCGCCCAGCAGGAAACCTTCCAGACCAGCTTGCCCTGCAATGGACATGGACTGAATGATCGTAAGCAACACCATACCAACGGCAAAGAAAGTCGAAAGCACGGTGCCAATGGCGGCATCTTCCGTCAGCCGTGTATGCGTTTTGATCCAGTCAACCGCAAGCACGCCAATGCCAGCAGAAACTGCGGCACCAACGAGCAGAACAGGCAAAGACCGACCGGACCCGAAATAGACCTGAGCAATGATGAAGGCGAGGGCGACACCGGGCAGGGTGGCATGGCTCACCGCATCAGAAACCAGCGTCCGTTTGCGAAGCAATACGAACACACCAATGGCACCACTGGCAGCGCCTAAAAGTGCAGCACCAACGCACACCAGTGCAGTGTTGTAACCGGCAGAAAGAGTAAGGGCGGCAAAGAACTGTTCCATAGGAGTGCCCTAACTGCCCGCCGCTTCAGAAAGACCGTCCAGCTGCGTGCTGGCAAGCCGCCCGCCATAGGCCCTCTGGAGGTTTTCAGGGGTAAAGGTGGTCTCAACCGGCCCGTCTGCCACATGTTGTCCGTTCAGCAGCAAAATGTGAGAGTAGTAATCGCGTACCGTCTCAAGGTCATGATGCACAACCAGCACGGTCTTCCCATCCGCCACAAGTTGTCGAAGCACCGCCACAATGGCTTTCTCGGTTGCTGCATCCACACCAGCAAACGGTTCGTCCATCAGATACACTTCTGCATCCTGCGCCAGCGCACGAGCAAGGAACACACGCTGCTGCTGACCACCGGAAAGCTGCCCGATCTGACGATTGGCAAAATCCTGCATGCCAACCGACTTAAGGCAATCCAGCGCCTTTTGGCGATGTTTACGTGATGGCCAGCGGAACCAGCCAATCTGACCGTAAAGTCCCATCAGAACCACATCAATTGCAGTTGCCGGAAAATCCCAGTCCACCGCAGAGCGTTGCGGCACATAAGCAATGCGCTTCAGCGCCTTCTCAATAGGCTCACCAAACACTTTGGTCTCACCGGAAAGCTTGGGGATCAGCCCAAGAGCGGCTTTCAGGAAGGTCGATTTACCAGCCCCGTTGGGGCCGATAATCGCTGTCAGACATCCTTTGGGGGCAGAGTAGGACACACCCCACAACACCGGCTTGTGATGATAGGCAACTGTCATTCCTTGCACGGTGAACGGCAGATCTTCAGGCATTACTGCATGAGCGGCGCTGGTATCGTGCAATAGATGGAGGCCGGAGGAACTTCTGTCGTGCATGTTAGTGATCTGCTCCAAGTTTACCCTGCATGCCCCGTGCTGGTGCATCACCGCCAAGAGCGCGGGTAATGGATGTCATGTTATGGTCGATCATACCGATATACGTTCCTTCATAAGTGTTGTCCTGGCCCATAGCATCTGAGAACAGCTCACCACCCACTTCCACTTTATGGTCCTTGGCAGCAGCCCCTTCCACCAGCGCACGTACGTTGCGCTCTGATACTGACGATTCAACAAACACAGCTGTGATTTTTCTTTGCACAAGAAGGTCAACCAGCTCCTCAATTCGCTGCAAACCAGCTTCTGAGTTGGTTGAAATACCCTGAACGCCAACCACTTCAAGATCAAAATCACGACCCAGATAGGTAAAGGCGTCATGAGCGGTCACCAGCACGCGGCGTTCTTTGGGAACGGTCTTTAAAACCTTCGCGCCATAATCGGCAAGTTTCCGAACCTCTTTCAGGTAAGCTGCCTCATTGTCGCGGTAGCTCTGTTCATTTTCTGGATCAATACTAATGAAAGCTTCAGTCACAGCATTCACCGCATTTGCCCAGAGCGTCGGGCTCATCCAGACATGGGGGTCAAAGCGGTTTTCATAGGCTGTGGAACCTTCAAGCTTTTCGCGCTCAATAGCTTCGCCGATGAAAAAAACCGGTTTGCGCTTTTGTAGCTTTAAAAGCAGCTCTTCCATCTGCGCTTCCAGAAACAGGCCATTGGCAAAAATTGCATCAGCCCGCCCCAGCTTCACCACGTCTGAGCGGGTCTGGCGATAAGAGTGAGGGTCAATGCCGGTTCCCATGAGAGCTTCAACCTGCACATGATCTCCGCCAACAGCGCGGACGGCATCAGCCACCATACCGACGGTTGCCACGGCATTAATTGGGGCCTTGGCAAGAGCAGCGGATAGGCCGGAAATACCGGCAAGGGCCATCATCGAAGCCGCAATAACAACTGTTTTCAAAGAGCGCATAAAATCCAACTTTCTAAAACCTGTTGAACAACCCCAGGGGTTCTTCATGATCTGTAGTTCTCAAACCAGACCTGTTCGGCCCTATCGTTGCACCACAGCTGTTTAAATAAAGATACCATCAGAATTTCTGCTGGCATCTCGATTCTTTAGTCAGTCTAGTTGCAATTCATTCTTAATTGCAATAAAAAAATTGTCGCACTGCAAAATTTAGAACCACCCGCTTGAAACTGCCTTTAGCTCTCCATGGCGACCAGTCCCGTCAGATTGATCATTTGTTGCCATTGCCTCTTATTTGCCAACTGCTTATCTATAGGAGCAACTGGGAGGGAGTTTTGATGAGCAAGATGGATTTCAATCGCGAGTTTGATGCATGCCACGGCGAACTGGTCACTATCACCGATGAGTTGGCTCGCGTCACCTGTGATAACCCGGGTGCCCTAACGTTTGCAGGAACTAACACGTTCTTTGTTGGCAAAAACGAACTGGTTGTCATCGATCCGGGGCCCATGAATCTGGATCATCTGGATGCTCTCATGCGTGCCATTGCTGGTCGTCCGGTAAAGGCAATTCTGGTGAGCCACACTCATGTGGATCATTCCCCGCTGGCAGGCCCTTTGAAGGAAAAAACAGGTGCGCCCATCATGGGATGTGGACCGCACAAACGTTCAGTTTCCTTCGCAGACATGGACGAAACGCCTATGGATGCCAGCTCTCAAAAGGACTTTGTGCCTGATCAGGAGCTGGAAGACACTGCGAAAATCTCTGTTGATGGAGTAACGATCGAGGCGGTTTCAACACCGGGGCACACAGAGAATCATCTGGCATTTGCGCTTCCAGACCACGGCGTGATGCTTCCGGGTGACCATGTGATGGCGTGGTCCACCACCATCGTGGCCCCTCCCGATGGGTCCATGAATGCCTACATGAAGTCGCTGGATAAACTGATGGCGCGCATCGAAGCGCGTTATTTCCCTTCCCACGGAGGGGAGGTGAACAATCCTAAAGTATTCCTGAAGCAGCTCAGGCAACACCGGCAGATGCGTTCAGATGCAATTCTGGAACGTCTGCGGGCAGGGGATACTGATATTATGACCATGGTGAAAGCTATCTATACGGATGTAGATCCGAAGCTGCATGGTGCCGCAGCGCTCAACGTATTGGCGCAATTAGATGACCTGATCGCGCAAGGGGTTGTCTTATGCGATTCCAAGGTTACACTCGCGGCAAAATACATACTTCGAGAGCTAGCATAAGCAATCTCGTTTTCCTGTCACATGTATCACGAGAGAGCTTGCTCTTGCCAACAGACCGAGACGCCATGACCAGTATTTTTGATGAGAAAATCGACCGCAGAAACACCCATTCCCTGAAATGGGATGAGATGGAAAACCGCTATGGCATCAACGCTGATGAAGGGTTGTCCATGTGGGTTGCGGATATGGATTTCCGCCCGCCACAAGCGGTGAATGATATGCTGGTCCGTGCCGCAGAGCATGGCATTAATGGCTACTATGGTAATGATGCTCCTTACAAAGACTCTATTATCTCATGGATGAAGCGCCATCATCAGTTTGACGTAAATCCTGAGTGGATCAGCACCGTGCCAGGTGTTGTCGCTGGCTATTCCATGGCTATTCAGGCGTTTTCTGAGGAAGGGGATGGCGTACTGGTGTTCTCACCCGTCTATCATGCCTTTGGCCGGGCTGTGCGCGACAACAAGCGCCGTCTGATCGAAAGCCAGCTCATTGAGCGTGATGGTGCCTACTACATGGACTTCGACAATCTGGCAGATCAGATTGATGAACGGACAAAAATCATGTTGCTGTGCAGCCCGCATAATCCGGGTGGCCGCGTATGGACGGCAGAAGAGCTGACCCGTGTCTGCGAGTTTTGTCTTGAGCATGACATCCTGATTGTTTCCGATGAAATCCACCATGACCTGATTCTGGATGCCTCCAGGCATGTGGTAACAGCAAAATTGTCAGAGGCAATTGCTGAGCGCACGGTCACCTTCACGTCAGCATCCAAAACCTTCAATCTTGCGGGGTTTGCAACAGCAGCTTGCATTATCAGCAACAAAGACCTGCGTGATGCGTATCGGGCAGTCGCAGTCGCATGTGGTGTACATTCAACCCCGTTGGGGTCTCAGGCAACAACTGAAGCATACAACAACGGCGATGAGTGGCTCACGGAACTGCGCACCTATCTTGCAGTTAATCAGGAGTTGCTGATTGAAGGTCTGGAAGCAGCAATTCCGGGCGCAAAAGTAATGCGTATGGCAAGCACCTATTTGCAGTGGGTCGACTTCAAAGATGTGGACCTGCCTTTCAATGAGATCGTCTCGCGCATTCAAAAGCAGGCAAAGATTGCAGTAAACATTGGCAGCACCTTCGGAAAAGGCGGAGAAACATTCCTGAGATTCAATCTTGCTTGCCCGAAATCTACTGTAGAAGAAGCGATCAAACGGTTGGAAGAAGTCTTTTCCGATCTGAGGGTTCAGGCAACTGCCTGATTTTCTGTATGTAATCAGACCTATAAAAAATGCGATTGCTTGCACTCGCATTTTTTTATCTGGTCGTGACAATAATCACACACTCATGCAATGAATTGAGTCATAGTAGCTCTAAGGAATTCAGAGCTTCCCCGGCTTGAAGAATTCCCCGAGTTTCGCGGTAGCCTTAAAGCGATGCTCACTGTTCACATAAGCTTCCATAACCAGTGCTTTCCCGGCGCTGGTTATGTTGTTTCTGAGGCACCTGTGTTTTTTTAAGAATAAAGATACCGCTGCCGAAATCAGTCAATCACCCATAAAAAACTGTCAGATAATGAGCATTACTGTGCAGGCTTTTGTGCTGGCACTGGCACCGACCCGCGCTCTTCCACCATGGAAGTGATAGAAGGGGGGAGCTCCAGCGGCACATCAAGCAAAGGCACAGCTTCAATGACCTGTGGAGTGGCTGGTTCGACAATCTCTTCCACCACAAGTTCCGGTTCTTCTACCTGCGCTGTGATGCCGTAATTCTGCAAGAGCACGCTATCCAAACTCGCCAGAAATTTTCTGATGCGCATGGCATTGCTGCCAAAGTCGTGAGTGCCAAAGCGAGAGGCAGAGCGAATGTCCAGCAAAGTTCCGACACGGTCGGGCTGAATGCGAATAGCTACATCGTCTTTAAGTGAGAAAAATGGCATGCGGGCTTCCATCAGCAGGTAAGTTGGCTCATCGGGAAAATCCGCAGGCAACTCATAGGTCACCTTCCACCCCTTCGCGGCAACCACACTGCTCACAGCGCTATGTAGTTCTGGAGGAGGCAGGCGAAACCGCCGTGGTACAATATCAGGATAGCTGGCTTTTTGAATCAGCTGCTTGTCCTGATCAATAGCTTGGTCAATGACTTCTCCGGCCACCAGCCCGGGTGGATCACTCATGTCTGTAGAGATGTCATTAAGGGGAGGGAACATGTAAAGTCCCCACACAGCAAAAAACAGCGGAGTGAGCACTAAAATTCCGTAGAGCGTACCTAAAAAGCTGTCACCAAAACCCTGACCGCCCTCATTCCACAGGTCCACCACAGCTATTGCGGCAAGCACAATGGCAGCAGCTCCCATAAAGAAGCCAAGCACCAACAAAACCAGCAGGACTTCGGTGTTAAACAGTTCCAGATAATGACCACCAACAGACAGAATGAGAAATGGAATAGCAATCGCACCGATACGGCGACTGCGCATGGCTCTGCGAGAACGTCTTAAAGGCAGTTGCAGGGTCATTTTAGTCCGCTCTTTCCACCTGATACCTAAGCTTTGGGCCTACTGTTCTGCCGCGATTGCTGTATCGCGACAGAGCAGGTTTCTGTCCGCAGGGTAAGGGACACCTCATCACTTTGCTATAGCAGATTATAGCAGTTCAGAATTACCGAGGGTTGAATGCTGCCCAACCCTGCTCGCGAGCGAATGTCAAAGATTAACTTTGCTTAAGTGAGAGCACCCTCATTCTCAGGCATCAGGCCAACCAGCCTTACAAGATCAGTCAGATTATCCAGCAGATGGTCGCAATGCCCACTCAACTCTTCAGCGGTCAACGCACCGGTTGTGACGGCAACGCGCAACATTCCTGCATTTTGCGCAGCATGCATATCGTGCAGGCTGTCTCCAACCATGGCAATATGTGCTGGCTCAATGCCGGTGTGCTCAGCAAAGCCAAACAATTGCCCCGGCGCAGGTTTCTCACCGTGCCCGCTGTCATAGCCAACGACAAAGGTGAAGTAATCCAGCAAACCAAGCTTTTTGAGCTGTGCAATCGCACTGGCCTCAGTCCCGTTCGTTGCCAGCCCGATTGGTAATCCCGCTTTTGCCAGAGCTTTCACGCAGGAGTGCGTATCATCAAAAGCAGCAGCACATTCGGCAGCATGTTCAAGAAGAAGTTCTTCGATCCGGTCAAGGAAGACACGATCATACGGCACACCAAGATGTTCCGCCCAGGGGCCTGCATAACCACTTGGAGGATTAGTCAAAATCGGACTGCCCGGCAGGCAGCCGCATGCATCAAAATCAAACTTCACCAGATGTCCGAGCTCAATGGCAAGCGCCTGATTTCCGTCAGACAGATCCATCAGGACATGTTGTAAAACCGTGCCCCACGTCTTGTTAAAGTCAATCAGAGTTCCATCGCGGTCGAACAAAACAGCACGCACGTTCATTATCATTTTCCTCGGTGCAAAGACGGCTTATCCTGCGCCGTCATGAGCTTCTGCCTGTTTGATGAGGTCCAGAACAAAAGCGAAAACTATGGTCTTATACAAAGGTTCAGCCACGCCAATCAACACAGCCGGAATGTATCCATAAGGTCCATGCAATTTAGCGAAACAAATGCACAGATTTTTGACCGTCCTGCACTAAGGGAAATTGCGGCCAAATGTCACCTGATTTGCGCTGATGTATTAACGCGGCACCACGGGAAAAGTTGGTTACAAGGTGACGAGCAAGCTTATCCTTTTGTACAATATAACGAATTTAGACAGAGCCATCTGGTGAATTTATTAACGCCATGCCTCATACATTCAAATAACTGAGTTTATTAAGAAATTTACCCTCAAAATTCGATTGGCTTTTTGTTCTTCTTTGGCGCTAACATACTCATGCCCGATTTGAGTATCACTCTTACATATGAGCTGGTGTATTTCTGTAGAAAAGTGGGTTTCAGTTTTCACGCAAACAGAAAAACATCTGGAACTGAAGCAGTTCACACAGCTCATTTAAATGCGGACTGATTTTGTACTCACATCGGGTTATCCGGCAGTATGGCCGGGTATGTATCGCACTTTTGCAACACAACTTGTCCCAAGGGGACGGATTAAAATGGCCTTCGGAACTTCAGAGCAACAAAGCAAAAAAACTAAACCAGACCTGGATAAACTTTACCGCCCGGTGGGCATTCAGGCTGTCACTGCTGCAAATCACTACTGCGCGAAGCAGAAAAAGTCTAACGAGCCAAAGGTGGAAAAAGAGTATCCGCTCCCGACCGATTGATAGATAAAAGCTGCGAGTCATGCGTTCAGCCTTTGGCTGAGCGTTTTTGTTAATGTGTATTCTGCTCGCATTATCAAATTGTCATGCAACAATGAATGATGACCAGCTGCATTTTGTAATCTGAAGGTTTTAGCCAGGCACGCATTTGTCCACAGCAGCACCATGGTTTCGGTTTGGCACAGCAGGGAACTGTGTTTCGTTGCCAATCCGGAAGCTAAGGTATTTCTGGCAAAATGGGATGCTTTGTTACAAACGCCTCACCAGATAAAGCGAAGACAATGCGCATCTGATGACGAGGGCGTATCTTCGAAAGCCAGTGATGTTTTCGAAGATACGCACAAAACGGAAAATTCAGCCTGTCAGACCTGATGTGATGGCGGGCTGTTATAAACAATAGGGCGGCCCAAAGAACTGTGGCCGCCCCTGTTATATCAAGTGAAGATTCTGGAATGCATACCTCTCCCATTTATGGGTAAAGGCGTTCCTTGCTCCATTCATCTCCGACATTCTCTCTTTTAAACACAAACCGGTCATGCAGGCGGAAAGCCCGGTCATGCCAGAATTCGATTTCCAGTGGTTGCAAAATGCAGCCGCTCCAGTAATCCGGGCGTGGAATTTCACCAACCGCATATTTAGCTGCATACTTTGCAACTTCCTTCTCAAGCGCAAAACGGCTCTCAAGAGGACGTGACTGCTTAGAGGCCCAGGCGCCAATCCGGCTTTTACGAGGGCGTGAACCAAAGTATTCGTCAGCCTGCTCATCGCTCACGCGCACAACATGGCCGCGAACGCGAACCTGACGGCGTAAGCTCTTCCAGTGAAAACATAAAGCAACTTTTGGATGGGCTAAAATTTCCTGACCCTTTGTACTTTCAAAGTTCGTATAAAATACAAATCCCTGAGGATCGTAACCTTTAAGCAGCAGCATGCGTATATTTGGCATGCCATTTTCATCTACAGTTGCAACGGACATTGCATTCGGGTCGTTGGGTTCGCTCTTTTCTGCAAGCGCAAGCCATTCACCGAAGAGTTGAAAAGGAACCTCTACG
This sequence comes from uncultured Pseudovibrio sp., assembly GCA_947496145.1. Taxonomy (GTDB): domain Bacteria; phylum Pseudomonadota; class Alphaproteobacteria; order Rhizobiales; family Stappiaceae; genus Pseudovibrio. The sequence goes on along the minus strand of CANMBS010000003.1, from coordinate 42,549 downwards.
CCTTCGGAGTAACTATTTGTAAACCTTTCTTCCAGATTTTGGATATCATTATTCATGGTTAATAGTCCTTTAGGATCCTTAGAATTTGGCTCGCCCCGAATTCGTCAGGAAATGGGGGTAACTCAAGGCTAATGTCATCAATGACAGTTTTGTACAGCAAGATAACCCAGGTCCGCCAGTCGTGTTTTGCTTCGGCTTTGGTCCTGCTTGCGTTGCCTGCCTGTACTCAAATGTCAATATCGGTGAATAAGAGTGCGTATCAAGAACCTCTTAACCTCACAAAGGCGGTTGATACCAAGCAAAAGGTCGCGGGCGAGGAAATCCATACAACGGACCGCACCGTGATCACAAACACCATCGAAAATGCACTGAATGACGCACAGAAGGGCGAGGACCATTTCACACCCTTAGCCTGGACCAATCCAGTCAGCGGCAACAGTGGCACAATCACTGCGCTTCTGTCAGTTGAAAAGACAGGCAGTATTGCAGGCTGTACAGATTTTGTGACCAGCGCAAACACGGTGGGTGGTGTGAGAGCGTATCAGGGGCGCAGCTGTCCTGACGTCAATCAGAAGATGAAAATAGTTGAGCTTGCACCCGTGCATGCAGAGGCGGAATAGCCAGATCATCCATACCTGATGCTCTCCTCAGCTGTGCTGAGTATGTCAGAATGCAGTTTACTGTCCACCTGTCTTTCCTCGTCACCTTTATCCCGTAAATTCAGCCATTCAAGTAGAACAGGGTTGAAAAGCGCTGAAATACTCACCGGCGATCAACTAAGTTCAACTCCCACTGCTTGCGCCAGCTCGATTGCGTGGTTATGTAGTGTGAGATTTGTAATTGCCCAATTTCTATTTGATGGATGACGATGAGAGATCCCTATTCTGTTCTTGGTGTGAGTAAGAATGCCAGCGAGGCAGAGATCAAAAAAGCGTTCCGCAAACTGGCCAAGAAGTATCACCCAGACCAGAATGCTGACGATCCCAAGGCCAAAGAGCGCTTTTCAGAAGCGAACCAGGCCTATGAGATTTTGGGCGACAGCGAAAAGCGCGGGCAGTTTGATCGCGGCGAGATTGATGCCGAAGGCAAGCCCAAGTTTTATGGTGGCCCCGGTGGTTCTGGTGGGTTCGAAGGCTTCTCAGGCTTCCGCAACGCAGGTCGCCGTGGCGGCTTCAACTTTGAACAGCGCGGTGCTGGCCCTCAGGATGCTGGTGGCTTCGACGATATCCTGAACGATATTCTTGGTGGCTTTGGTGGCGGCAGGCGTCGCAGCGCTGGCGGTGAAAGCCAGTTCCACGCTGGCCCGACCAAGGGAGCAGATGCCAACCTGATTGCCCGGGTAACGCTGGAAGACCTCACCAACCATGGCAAGGTGCAGGTGAAGCTGCCAAGCGGCAAAACCGTGAATGTGAAAATTCCGGCAGGCACACAAAGCGGCGATAAAATCCGCCTTAAGGGGCAGGGCTTTGCTTCCGCAAAGAGCGGACAGGCTGGCGATGCCTTGGTGGAAGTACGCATCTCAACCCATAAGCTGTTCAAAGTGGACGGAGCCGACATTCGCGTCGATGTGCCTCTTACTCTCTATGAAGCGGTTTTGGGCGGCAAGGTCCGCATTCCGACGCTGAGCGGAGCTGTGAACCTGACGATCCCTACAAACACCAGCAGCGGCAAAACCATGCGATTGAAGGGCAAGGGACTGCCCAGAAAAGAAGGCGGACACGGCGACTTGCTTGTAGGTTTGGAGATTGTCCTGCCTGAGCAGTCCGACGAAGAGCTGGAAAACCTGATGCGTGCATGGAAAGAAGTAAAACCTTACACAGCACGCGGGCCAGAGTTCGAGTAAGCCAGCAGTTTATGAGTTTCAATTTAAAAGGGAGTGTCGGTTTCGACGCTCCCTTTTTTCGTACCTGCTAAAACCATCAAGCAGATATTTTAGGAGAGTTTTGAGAGGACACCTTCTGGAAATTGATCAAATTGCTGTTACAGTCTGTACCGTAGTCTGTATGGGGAGGCGAGACAATGCACGAAGGTGAAACGGGCGTCCTGGAGCAGTTTTCATTATGCAAGAAAGAAATTGTTCTGCCTGCCTCCTCCCAAAGGGCCTATGCATATTTTCTGGAAAGCATTGATAACTGGTGGCCTGCCGAATACCGTTTCTCACAGGAAGGCATTTTAGGCATTGAACCTCTGGTTGGAGGAGGGTGTTTTGAAGATGTTGACGATGGCAGGCGGCTGCGCTGGGGCACAATTTTAGAGTTGGAAGAGGGGGCTAAGATTGTTCTTGCCTGGCAAATCTCGCCAAAACGCTTGCTGATTAAACAACCCGAAGAAGCTGGCATTGTCACAATTCAGTTTTTAGATGTTGAGGATGGCACTTACCTCAAACTGGTGCATAGTCATTTTGAGCGTTACGGAGAAGGCTGGCGGGAGTATCTGCGGGCCATGAACTCAAGCGCAGGCTGGGCGTACTGCCTTAGTAAGCTTAAAACTGCGATTGCCAGAGCCTGATGCAGTCTTTCAAACCGGAAGCACCTAGCACACGGTAATCCAGTCACATAAGGCAGGCATAAAACAGAGCGCTCCAGAGGAGACCACATGAACCTCAAGTTTCGTTGCTTGCCAGAGCTGCATGGTCATATTCCAGAGCCTGTTGAAGCGGCAGAGGCGCTTCCGGACTGGCTGGAACTTATGCCCGCAACCGTGCAAAGCGAGGTGCTGGGAGGGGAGCTGGTTCACACCTTCAGGCAACTCCCGTCAATAATGAATAGCTTCTCAGCTGGTATCATGTTCAAACTCCCCTGTGATCTTGGGGTCAAAGATGGAGAGTTTTTCTGGAACTGGTCAAAGCCGGTTTCCCCCAGAGTACAGCTTACCCGCTCTCCACTAGGGTTTTACGCACCAGAACAGGCAACCGGCATGCCACTGGGAGTTAGCTCAGGAGACTTCATCCTGAAATTCAATAATTTCTGGAGCATTGAGGCTCCTTCAGGCACCTCGTTAGTGTTCACCCATCCGCTTAACCGCGAGGATCTGCCTTTTCGTACACTCTCGGGCATAGTCGATTGTGATCAGGCCAAAGGTGATTTTGTTCATTTCCCGGCAATTTGGAAAGATACTGCGTTTGAAGGCACGCTTGCAGCAGGAACACCCATCGCCCAGGCCTTTGCCTTTAAGCGCAAACCTGTTGCACTTGATTGCGGGCCAATGAATGATGAGGAGTTTACAGCCTGCCTCGAAGTGCAAAGCCAGATACTTTAGTTCAGCAAAGCGTCAGTGCGGAGAGGCACGCGCCCCCTTGATCCCTGTGACATGATCTTCAAAAGCTCTGGTCGCACACTTGGATTGTTAAGGAACAGACGCCGCAACAGTTTGATACCTTCCTCATCTCCCTGCATTTGCATCGCCTCTGCAACACCCAGAGTGTTTTCAGCGTCATTTTCCAGCTCTGCTCGTTTTTCAAAAGCGTCCAGTGCGACCTGCGGCATTTCCATGTGAAGCGCAATGCGTGCAAGGTTCAGCAATCCATCACTGTCGTCTGCATGAGCGTCAGTGTATGCAGAAAGAGCCTCAAGTGCTGCCTGAAAATCTTCCATATCCAGAAAGGTAGCCGCGCGTTCATGCATAGCCTGCTTGTGTTGAGGGGACAGTTCCAGTGTACGGCTGAAGTGTGAAATAGCAGTTTGGTTGTCTCCCAAGCGTCGGCGAACCATGCCTAAATTGAACCAGAGGCTGGGGTTGGTCTTGTCAGAGTCGATCAGAACCAGAATTTGCTTTTCCGCTTCTGCCCAGTTTTCCTGAGAGATAGCTGCTTCCAGCCTTTCAAGTATTTCTTCCATTTGCTGGTCTCCAGATATTGCAGGAAAGCGGGTTTGAGCATTCGTGAAAGAGGCGAAAGAACATACCTTGCGCAGCCAGAACACCTGATCATCATTAATTAAAAGCTGACTTCAGGCCGAAAACAATTCTCAAAGCTCAGGGAAAGACACCTTCATTGAAGGCTTGGTTGCTTCGCAAAGCAACCCCTTGAAAAACGGGTTGGCAGATCATTGCTTTGCCGATTAATTATTATTGCTCAGTTTTGCTGCCGCTTGATTTGTTAAACCTGCTAAATATATAACCGCGCATAAACGGCGAATATATCAAGCCAGATAAACGCTCTGCAGCAACGTCAGGCTTGCTCTTCCAGCTCCGGAAGCGCCCTGTTCCCAAACTTTGCCCTTCTGGGGGAAAGAGTAGAAATAGGGTGTTATCGTCGCGAATTTGTCATGCTGATCCTGTTAGGCTACCGGTCAGTTTAGCAGAAAAAATCAATGTGCTGGTACGACGGCGGTTAGAAAGTGGCACGTATGTCTGTGGATACGGAAAAGGAAGATACGAAGGTTAATCAGGAGCCTTTGCGGCTGGGTCTGAACCGGCAGGCGGTCTATCGCAAGTCGGTAGATGTGCGCTGGGTCCTGTTCGCCGCTGCTGCCATCTTTGCTGTGTTCTCAATTGCATTCAAAGTGCCCGTCTGGGCCTCGTTCTTCGCCTACGCGCTCATATTCGTGCTCGTCATCGGTGGGGGCATGAAAAGCCGTACCAAGGTGAAAGCACCAAGCGGTGTAAGCAAAAAGGAAGTCAGCGAGATCGTGGATCGCGGCATGAAATCCGCCGTTAACGCGCTGCCGGACCCGTGCTTCGTTGTGGACTACCGTGGCACCACCCAATACGTAAACGTCGCCGCACAACGCCGCTTCGGCACCATCGCAGCAGGTGATCCGCTCTCCTTCCGCATTCGTGCGCCATCTCTTCTTGAAGCACTGGACCGTGTTTCTAACGGCGGTTCCACAGAGGTTATCGACTGGTCCGAGAAGGTCCCCATGGAATTGTGGCTGGAAGCGCATATCGCACCGCTCTGGTCCGTCTCCAGCGGAAATCTGGCCGTCCCGCGTGGGCGTCCTGGCCTCATCCTCGTTGTTATCCGCGATCTTACCGAAGCGCGCCGTCTGGAACGCATGCGGGCAGACTTTGTCGCCAACGCCTCCCACGAACTGCGCACGCCACTGGCATCTCTCACAGGCTTCATTGAAACCCTGCAAGGCCCCGCCAAAGGCGATCCAAAGGCACAGGACCAGTTTCTCGGCATCATGCTTGATCAGGCAGAGCGCATGCGCCGTCTTATCGACGACCTGTTGTCCCTGTCCCGCATTGAAATGAAGGTCCACGTTCAGCCCGAAACCCTTGTGGACCTCGGCCTGATCATGCGCCACTCGGCGGAAACACTGCTCCCTGTGGCAAAAGAAACAGGCGTAAAGATCAACGTCAATGTGCCAGATGAGCCAGCTGAGATTCGCGGCGAGAATGACGAGCTGGTACAGGTCTTCAGCAATCTCATCGAAAACGCGCTGAAATATGGCTCCAGCGGAGGCCGAGTCGATGTCACTTGCCGCCTTGATCCTGATTCTACCGAGCTTCCCCACTGGATCGCAGAGGTGCGTGACTATGGTCCCGGCATTGATCCTGAACACCTGCCGCGATTGACCGAGCGTTTCTATAGGGTTGACGTTGTTACCTCTCGTCAGATGAAGGGAACCGGCCTCGGTCTGGCTATCGTAAAACACATCCTCACACGCCACCGCGCCCGCCTTGAAATTGAGAGTCGGCCAGATGAAGGTGCCTGCTTCAGAGTGTTCATACCCGGGGCCGTCATTTATGACGAAAATGAACTCGACTAAAATAATCAAATAATTTCAAATGCTTGCAATGTCATAAAACTGATACGCAACGTTCATATAACCATCACAGCCAACAGCTAGGTTACAGCCAGCTCGCAGCCGGGGCGCTGTGAGGTGAACGTAGTTAAACAGTTTTTTAAAACCAGAACTCCCAGGAGACTTCAGGTGAAAATCAAGGCATTCGCAAGCGTTGCAGCGCTCGCACTCGCAGGCACCATTGCTGCAGGTTCCGCACAGGCTCGTGATCAGATTCAGATCGTTGGTTCCTCCACCGTTTTCCCATTTGCAACAGCAGTCGCTGAGCAGTTTGGTCAGAAAACCAACTTCAAAACTCCGGTTGTTGAATCCACTGGTTCAGGTGGCGGCATCAAGCTCTTCTGTGAAGGCGTCGGCGAAAACACACCTGACATCACCAACGCTTCCCGCCGCATGAAGGCAAAGGAGCTGGTCAAGTGTAACACCGCTGGCGTAACCCCTGTAGAAGTGACAGTTGGCTTCGATGGTATCGTTCTGGCAAACTCCAAAGCTGGCACTCAGCTTGACCTGACCCTCTCTCAGATCTTCCTCGCTCTTGCAAAGGAAGTTCCGGTAGACGGCAAGCTGGTAGCAAACCCATATCAGAAGTGGTCCGACATTGATCCTTCCCTGCCAGCCTCCAGGATCGAAGTGCTTGGTCCTCCTCCAACCTCCGGTACTCGCGACGCATTTGCTGAACTGGCAATGCAGGGCGGTTGTAAGATGCTTCCGGGAGCCAAAGAGCTGGGCCTGAAGAAAAAAGCCTGTCATGAAATCCGTGAGGACGGTGCCTACATCGAAGCTGGCGAAAACGACAACCTGATCGTTCAGAAACTCGACGCCAACCCGAACGCGCTCGGCATCTTCGGTTTCTCCTTCCTTGATCAGAACGCCGACAAGATTCAGGGCGCAAACATCGCTGGTATTGCGCCAACGTTTGAAGCAATCGCAGCTGGTGACTACCCTGTATCCCGCAGCCTCTACTTCTACATCAAGAAAGAGCATGTGGGCGTGATCCCGGGTATTGCTGAATATCTGGCTGAGTTCACCAATGAAGATACATGGGGTGATGAAGGGTATCTGGCTGACAAAGGTCTGATCCCGCTGCCAGCAGATGATCGCGCATCTGTCTCCAGGACCGCATCTGCCCTGACACCACTTGCATTCTGATTGCAGGCATTAAGAGAGCGGTCGGCAGCAGTGCTGGCCGCTCTTTGCAAAAACGACCCACCAACCGCCAAGCCAAACAAGGCGACACAAACAAATGTTCTGGACTTACGCTGCCCTTCTTCTTCTGGTCTTCGTAACCGCTAACTTTTACGGGCGCTTCCGGGCCATGCAGGTCGCGGGCCATCAGTTATCTGCACTCCATTCCCGTCCAAGTTACCACGGCGGTTATCTGGCAATCCTGTCCACGCTTCCCGCATTTGTTCTTCTGATCGTCTGGGCCATTCTTGAGCCAAGGCTGATGAACTCCATGGTGGTCAGCGCCCATGCACCACTCGTGGAAGACCTTTCAAAACCAGAACTGCAAGCTTTCCTGCGCGACGCCCGTGCGATTGCATTCGGTGGGATCGTCGCCTTTGCTGACGCTGGCAAAGAGCAGGCTGCGGAAATGTTCCGCTCCTTAAGCCAGACATCTTTTTATCTGAAAACAGCTCTGATCATCGCACTCGTTGCTGGTGGTCTGTGGTACGGACACCGCTCCATCACACCTGCAATGCGCACCCGCCACTTTGTTGAGCGCACCGTCATGGGGTTCTTAATCCTGTGTTCCGCCGTCGCGATCTTCACCACTATCGGAATTGTTCTTTCGCTCATCTTCGAAAGTCTCATGTTCTTCCGCAAAATCCCGGTGCTGGATTTTGTCTTCGGAACCCACTGGTCCCCGCAAAGCGCGTTTGAAGGCGCAGGTGCTGACCATGGCGAGGCCAATACCAAAATCTTCGGCGCGATCCCGCTCCTTGTTGGCACTATGCTGATTACGGCGATTGCCATAATCGTGGCAGCCCCAATCGGCTTGCTCTCCGCAATCTACCTGTCCGACTACGCAAGCACCCCGGTGCGCGCCATCGCAAAACCGGTGCTGGAAATCCTCGCCGGTATCCCAACAGTGGTCTACGGTTTCTTCGCAGCGCTGACTGTGGCCCCGTTCATCCGGGGGTGGGGGGAAAGCATCGGGCTTTCGGTCAGTTCTGAATCTGCGCTGGCAGCGGGCCTCGTCATGGGCATTATGATTATCCCGTTCGTCTCCTCTCTGTCTGATGATGTGATCAACGCGGTCCCGCAATCCCTGCGTGATGGCTCTGCTGGTCTTGGTGCAACCAAGTCTGAAACCATCCGCCGCGTGGTTTTGCCTGCCGCTTTACCGGGCATCGTATCGGCTCTCATCCTCGCCATCTCCCGCGCTATTGGGGAAACCATGATCGTGGTGATGGCAGCAGGTCTTGCAGCCAACATGACAGTAAATCCGCTGGAAGCAGTCACAACCGTAACCGTGCAAATCGTCACCCTGCTGGTTGGTGATCAGGAGTTTGACAGCGCCAAAACACTGGCAGCGTTTGCGCTCGGTCTTCTCCTCTTCTGCATCACACTTGCTCTGAACATCTTCGCTCTGCGCGTCGTGAAGAAATATAGGGAACAGTATGATTGATATCGCTCAGGACACTGCCGGTTCAGCCATTGGCGGCTCTGTCAAAGGCATTTCTTCAGGCGTCCACACAACAGACGAAGCTCGCAAGCGCTTGAAAAAGCGCTATGCTCTGGAAACACGTTTCAAAGCCTACGGCATCGGGGCAATCGCATTAGCTGCAACGTTTCTGGTGCTGCTGCTCTTCACAATTGTAGGAACCGGCCTGCCAGCCTTTACCTATAACTACGTGAACGTACCGCTCAATCTGACCGCCGAAAAAGTCGATCCCGGCAATCCGGCAGGCGCTAGCTATAGTAAGATCATCCGCGACGGTCTGAAGGTAGAAATGCCATTTGCATCCGACCGCAAAAACCGCCGCGTGCTCTATGGTCTTGTCTCCTCAGGCGCAAACGTCACCCTGCAAAGGCAGGCGGTTGCTGACACATCCATGCTGGGCGGAACTGGCCCCATCGCAATCCCGCTTTCTGACTTTGCAGACCTTTACGTCAAAGGTCTGATCACAGATAAAAAAGCCATTGAAACCTCTGGCAGTGCCACAGTTTCGGGCACGTCCGGTCAGGTGACAATCACCAGTGATAAACCAGAGTTCAGTGCAATCATTGCTTCGCTCAAGTCTCACTACGAGATGGAGATTGACTTGCTTGACGGCAAGATCGATGCACGCGGACGCTCTGAAATAAGCGTGAAGGCAAAGATCACCAGTCTTGAAGCCCGCTTGCAAAACGAAAAAGACCCGCTTGTGGCAAAGCGTTTGACCTCAGAAATTGAGGGCAACAAAGCAGCGCTTGAGAAAATTCTGAGTTCTCTGGAAACCCAGAGAGCACAGCTCGCGACCTTGCGGGACAAACTGAATAACGTGCCAAACGGCGGAACGCTCAACGCCAAGATGCCAAGCTTCTTCGTGCAGGTAAACGGCGGCACCATCAAAGCGGACAGGGTGACACCAACCTCTGTCACGGGCACGGCCTTCATCCCGCTCACCTCAGATGCACCTGTTGCCGCAGGCGCATGGGGCGTGGAAGAGCTGGAAACGCCGGAAAGCTTCCGCAAATTCTCCGATAAAGAGATCGCCTATACTGACTATCTGGTCTCCAAAGGCACCGTTGAAAACGAGTGGAACTCCATCTTCTTCAAATCCGGCGCAAGCCGTGAGCCAGAGATGGCAGGCATCTGGGGCGCAGCTGTAGGCTCTTTCTGGACCATGCTCGTCACGCTGTCTCTGTCATTCCCCATTGGTGTGGCCGCCGCGATTTATCTGGAAGAGTTCGCACCCAAAAACCGCTGGACCCACCTGATTGAGGTGAACATCAACAACCTTGCAGCGGTTCCGTCCATCGTGTTCGGTCTGCTCGGTCTGGCAGTGTTCCTCAACGTCTTTGGGTTGCCAAGATCAGCGCCGGTTGTTGGCGGTATGGTGCTGGCCTTGATGACCCTGCCAACCATCATCATTGCCTCCCGCGCTGCCCTTCAGGCCGTGCCGCCAAGCATCCGCGAAGCAGCACTAGGGGTAGGGGCCTCCCGCTTGCAGGCGGTGTTCCACCATGTGCTGCCACTGGCAATGCCGGGTATCCTGACCGGAACCATCATCGGCATGGCGCAGGCACTGGGCGAAACCGCACCGCTTCTCATGATTGGCATGGTGGCCTTCATCGTGGACATCCCGGCAAGCCCGGTTGATCCCTCTACCGTGCTGCCCGTTCAGATCTTCATGTGGGCTGACTTCCCCGAGCCAGCCTTCCAGCAGAAAACTTCTGCCGCGATCATGGTGCTGCTCGGCTTCCTCATCTCCATGAATGCAATCGCAATCGTCCTTCGCAAACGCTTTGAGCGCCGCTGGTGAGTTGAAAGGCAGGATCATGGCAATGCAAATGACCATAGACACCGAGAGTGCAATGACAACAACAATGAGTGCAGCCCCGGCTGTGTCCGCTGAAGGCGAAACCCTCAAAATGCGTGGCCGGGACGTGAAAGTCTTTTACGGCGATAAACAGGCCCTCCATGGTGTTGATCTGGATGTGCGCAAAAATCAGGTAACCGCACTGATCGGTCCATCCGGTTGCGGCAAGTCCACCTTTCTGCGCTGCCTGAACCGCATGAATGACACCATCGATATCTGCCGTGTGGAAGGCGACATCCTGCTTGACAACGATGATGTCTATGACCCGCGCATCGATGTTGTAGAACTGCGTGCCCGCGTTGGCATGGTGTTTCAAAAGCCCAACCCATTCCCAAAGTCCATCTTTGAAAACGTGGCTTACGGCCCGCGCATCCATGGGCTGGCTCAGGGCAAAGCTGATCTGGAAGAGATCGTCGCAAGCTCTTTGCAGCGTGCTGGTCTGTTTGAAGAAGTCAAAGACCGTCTGGATGAGCCGGGGACGGGTCTGTCGGGCGGACAGCAGCAGCGCCTGTGCATCGCCCGCGCAATCGCTGTTTCTCCGGAAGTGATCCTGATGGATGAGCCATGCTCTGCACTTGACCCCATCGCCACCGCCAAAGTGGAAGAGCTGATTGATGAGCTGCGCCAGAACTACACCATCGTAATCGTCACCCACTCCATGCAGCAGGCGGCGCGTGTATCCCAGCGCACGGCATTTTTCCATCTGGGCAATCTGGTGGAAGAAGGGCTGACCAACGACATCTTCACCAACCCAAAAGACCAGCGCACGCAGGACTACATCACCGGTCGTTTTGGCTAACAAAAAAAGAGCGGGACTCCAAGGAGATATCCGATGAAAGATCATATTGTCTCTTCCTTCAATGAAGAGCTGAAAGAACTGGCCGGACGTGTTGTTGAAATGGGCGGACTAGCCGAAACACTGGTGCATGATGCCGTGACCGCTTTGCTGCGCAATGACCGTGAGCTGGCAACCCGCACAATTTCAGCGGATCAGCGTCTGGACAACATGCAGGCCGAGCTGGAAGAGCTGTGCATCTCCGTGATTGCCCGCCGCCAGCCTATGGCAAGTGACCTGCGCGACATTATCGCCGCCATGCGCATCTCCAACGATCTGGAACGCATCGGTGACATGGCCAAAAACATCGCCAAACGCACACTGGCAATTGAAAGCGAGTTCACCAGCAAACAGCTCGCCGTCGGCGTCGAGCACATGTCCGATCTGGCGCTGGAACAGCTCAAAGCTGTTCTGGACTCTTACACGACAGGTGATCTGGAGGTCGTCCAGCGCGTGCATGTGCGTGATGATGAAGTAGATGCCCTCTATACATCACTGTTCCGCCAGTTGCTTACCTACATGATGGAGGACCCGCGCTCTATCACCATGTGCGCGCACCTGCTGTTCTGCGCCAAGAACATCGAGCGCATTGGTGACCACGCAACCAACATCGCCGAGAACATCTACTATATGATTTCCGGAAGCCACCTCCCGGCAGAACGTCCTAAAACCGATGAGTTGACAAATAACGCTGCGGTATAGCCCGGGCCGCAGAGATAAAACGCTACCGCTGAAAAAAGATACACGGATACAATCGTTTAATGCGGTTTACATGTATCGCAATGGCGGTAAGATACCTAGGTAAGAGAAGGTGCAAAGAGAGCACTTGAGTATGCCCGAGATATTGATTGTCGAAGACGAAGAACCTTTAAGCCTGCTGCTGAGGTACAACCTCGAAGCAGAAGGTTATAAGGTGAATGTATCTGCAAGAGGGGATGAGGCCGAACTCCTGCTTCAGGAAAGCCAGCCGGACCTGCTTTTGCTTGACTGGATGCTGCCGGGCCTTTCCGGTATTGAGCTGTGCCGCCGCTTGCGGGCGCGCTCAGAAACCGAACGCATGCCAATCATCATGCTCACCGCACGTGGGGAAGAATCTGAGCGTATCAGGGGCCTTGCAACAGGTGCGGACGATTATGTGGTCAAGCCATTCTCTATTCCCGAACTTATGGCCCGCGTCCGCGCCATCCTGCGCCGTGCCAAGCCAGAGGTGGTCTCCACCATGCTCAAGTCCGGCGATATTGAGCTGGACCGCGAAACTCACCGCGTCCGCCGCACAGGCCGCGAAATCCACCTGGGCCCAACCGAGTTCCGCCTGCTGGAATTTCTTATGAGCGCCCCGGGCCGCGTCTATTCCCGTGAGCAACTGCTCGACGGTGTCTGGGGCCACGATGTCTATGTGGACGAGCGCACCGTAGATGTGCACGTAGGCCGCCTGCGCAAAGCCATCAACAAAGGCCGCATGAAAGATCCCATCCGCACCGTGCGCGGAGCAGGCTATGCGTTTAACGATCAGTTCGCCATCGGATAATTCTGGAAGCAATTTCAGGAAAGAGTAGGAGTGTTTTCACACTCCTACAGGATTGATAAGGCTTACGCCTCAAATCTCAGTCTGAGAACGGGATGCCCCGTGATCTCATGGATTTCTTCGTGCAGCTCTTTAAATCCGTAACGCGCATAAAACTGACGCCCGATTGGATTATGCTTGAAAACCTCCAGCTCAACAGTGCCGTGCTGATCAACTGCATGATCAACCAGCGCCTTGCCAAGCTTTTTCCCATGAAATTTGGGGTCAACAAACAGCCCGCCGATTTCGGTTCCCAACAGCGCAATAAACCCGACGACGGCTCCGCTGATCTCGACTACCCATGTTTCTGCATTAGGCAGATACATGTCGCGTACATTATCGGCTTCTTGAGTCATAAAATCGTCACTCAAAAAGGGATGGGCAAGTTTGCTGGCCTTAAGCCACACGTCAACGATAGACTCGGTGTCTCGAGTTTCATATTTGCGGATCATTTTTTGATATCCTGAAAGTTCCGTGAAACGGATTGGTAAATCTGAAAGGAAGGCACACTCCTCCTGCCGCCAAAATTACGCGGACTTAAAGCCTGAAGCGTGCAAGCGGGTTCTTCTGCGAACCCTCAGATCCGGGACATCAAAACTCCTCTGATAGGACAAGATGAAACTCTCAGTTCTGCCGCTTCATGTCAATAGGGTGCGCCTGCAATTGAAGTGAGAGCAATTTAATGACCGGTTTGCTGTCAGGTAACAGGTGTCTGCTATGACTGCACTGTGAGGCCGCGCCTCTCTAAAAAAACAGCATATAAACAATGCGGATAACCAATGAAAATCAAGAGGGTTGATAGAACAACCGCTCATATCTACGACAACCTTTGTCAGGCCTATGAGGCAGAGTTTTCACCACTCACACACAAACAGCCTGATGCCGACGGCTGGTTCGCCAAAGACACAATCCTTGATGGCAACATTACCGGATATCTGGTCTACAGCGACAATCGCCCAGCAGGATTAGCAGCAATAAAACAAGAACCGCAGAACGAGTTGGAAGTCTGCGAATTCTACGTCGTTCCCTTTTACCGGCGGAACAAACTGGGGCAGCATTTTGCTGCTGCATTGTTTGATAAAATGCCCGGTCACTGGCAGATCAAGCAAATTGAAGGTGCTAACCAGGCCATCGCTTTCTGGCGTGCAGTTGTAACAGACTATACCTCAGGCCATTATCAGGAAGACAGCTACAACGATCCCTACTGGGGAAAAGTTACCCGCCAGACTTTCATGGCGAACTCGCAGGTGAAGAAGTCTGGCAGTGAATGAAAATCACCCCGGAACAGCAAAAAGCCGGGCACAGAACCCGGCTCAAAACGTCTTCTGATAGTCTGCTTTAGCTCGCGCGGCGGCTGCGGCGGTCACTGACAGGCTGATAGGCAATACTGCGGTGATGGGCGCAGTAAGGTGTACCTGCATCAGACTGACGGCCACAGAAATAAAAGTCCTCTGTCCCCGGATCCCCGATCGGCCACTTACAGGTGCGTTCATTAAGGGTAAGGATGGAAGCGCGTTCAGAAACGGGAATAAAAATTTCAGAAACGGGAACCGGAGAAATTTCCGGCTCGATCATTTCAATTGGTTCAACTTTGAGGGCGTTGGAACCTGCCACAGTTGGCTGAACCTGACGAGGTGTCGATGACGGAGGCGGTGTTGCAATGGTTTCAGCAACAGCCGGTTTGACGGGGCTCGCTGGGCGTGCCGCAGGGGCAGCTGCTTTTCTCGTTTTAGTTGCGCCACCACCGGATTTCGCACGACCGGAAAGACCCAGCCGGTGCACCTTCCCGATCACCGCATTGCGGGTCACATTACCCAATTCCCCTGCAATCTGGCTGGCGCTTAATCCGTCTGCCCAAAGCTTGGTTAGTAACTCTACACGTTCTGCTGTCCAGCTCATTAAAGGCCCCCGTCTTCCTTCAGTGGCGCGCAAAACAGCATTCGCTCAGTTCGGACGTATCCGAAGGTGCCGCTAGTCTGAGCGTGTGTGCTTGCAGCGTTCAGTAACTACGAGATGGTGTATAACTCTTATCGCACAGTACTATATGGGCGTTCTCCCGAGCAATAACCTCAAAGAATTGAGGTGGGGATGACTCCGGTTTTCCCCAGAATTGCCGTACTACTACTTACCTCTAACAGCCTTCTTGCGGTGGGAGAAGAATATCAAGCTGAGGAATAGTAGCTGTTTATTAAACCCATTTTCAGTGCAATACCTCTAGCTCTAAGTAAGAGCTGAGAACGTTACCCCACTGATATTTAATACATATATTTAACCGCAAAAAACAACTAGTAAAAAACACTAGTAAACCAGAAACTGCAAACAGCACAGATCATATCACAATCTCAGACCCGGCGAGTGCTACACGTTTAAGCTGTATTGAAGAAACCTTAAGAACTATGGATAAAAACTGGTCATAGAGCAGGGGATTAACGCTCTACCTTTCCTTTAGAAAATGCAACAATGCATCCTTCTTCCGGTCCCTGCGTCATGCAGGGGCACAGGCAGAAAGCCCGCATAGTCACATTGCAATCCATGAACAGGAGTAAAGCATGACTGGCTATACGTGTTATTGACTGACCCTTGGGAATAAGGTTTAAACCTCGCTTCCCTTACAACCAGAAGATACCTGGTTTAAAATGAACGCCGTTTGGCGTTTTTTGTTTTTGTACGAACTGAGATTTTGAGCGCTGGAAAAGCTCAATCCATGAGGAGTTAAAAAATGACGACTTCGTCGCTAATGCAGACTTATGCACGGTCCGAACTTGCGTTCGAGCGTGGGGAAGGTGTCTGGCTTTATGCGGCTGATGGTCGACGATACATGGATTGTGGCTCCGGTATTGCAGTAACAAGTCTGGGTCACGCTCACCCAAAGCTGGTAGACGCCCTGAAAACACAGGCCGAAAAGCTGTGGCATGTGTCCAACGTCTATACCATTCCAGAGGGTGAGAAGCTGGCAAAGATGCTCACGGACAACACCTTTGCCGATGTCGTGTTCTTTACCAACTCTGGTACAGAAGCAACCGAAGGTGCCATGAAGGCCGCACGGCGCTACCACTTTGCCAGGGGCAACCCGGAAAAGAACCGCATTATCACCTTTGAAAATGCGTTCCATGGCAGAACCATGACCGCGCTTGCAGCAGGTGGACAGCAAAAGTATCTGGAAGGTTTCGGTCCTGCACCTCAAGGCTTTGATCAGGTGCCTTTAGGTGATCTGGAAGCGGTGAAAAAGGTTGTTGGGCCAGAAACCGCTGCAATCATGCTGGAGCCAGTTCAGGGCGAGGGCGGTATCCGCACCATCGATCCTGCCTTCCTGAAGGGCCTGCGTGATATTTGCGACGAACACGACCTGTTGCTCATTTATGATGAAATCCAGACCGGAGCCGGCAGAACCGGCAAGCTGTTCGCCTATGAGCTGGCAGGCGTTGCGCCTGATATCATGGCAATCGCCAAAGGCATTGGCGGCGGCTTCCCTATGGGCGCGTTCCTTGCAACTAATGAAGCGGCAAGCGGCATGGTACCGGGCGTACACGGCACCACCTTTGGCGGCAATCCGCTGGCCATGGCTGTTGGCACCGCTGTTCTTGAAACCATTCTGGAGCCGGGCTTTCTGGATGCTGTGCGCGAAAAGGGCCTGCTGTTAAAGCAAAAACTGGCCTGCATCGTCGACCAGCACAGCACCGTGTTTGAGCTGGTGCGCGGTGAGGGCCTCATGCTTGGTCTGAAATGCAAAGTGCTGAACACTAAACTGCTGGCACACATGCGCAACAACGGCCTGCTGCCAATCGGGGCAGGAGACAATATCCTGCGCATTATGCCTCCGCTGACCATTACCACTGAAGAAATTGATGTGCTCGTAGAAAAGATCGATGCTGCTGCGGCAGATATGGAAAACGAGCTGAATACTGTTGAGACTGCACAATGACCGTAATGAGCAACCCCCAGCACTTTCTCGATATCAGCGATTTTTCCAGTGATGACCTGCGCAAGATCATGGAAGGCGCAAAGCAGATCAAAGCAACCCGCAATGGTGTTCATCGCGGGCAGGGCCCCATGGCAGGCAAAGTGCTTGCAATGGTGTTCGAGCAGCCGTCCACCCGGACCCGCATCTCGTTTGATGTAGGGGTGCGCGAACTGGGCGGCGAGCCGCTCATGCTCACCGGCGCTGAAATGCAGCTGGGACGAGGCGAGTCCATCCCGGATACTGCCCGCGTCCTCTCCCGTTTTGTCGATATGATCATGATCCGTATGCTGGATCATGACGCCGTCAGAGAATTGGCGCAGTATGCAACCGTGCCCGTCATCAATGGCCTGACAAAGCTGTCTCACCCCTGCCAGATCATGGCTGACATCATGACCTTTGAAGAGCATCGCGGCAGCATTAAGGGTAAAACCGTTTCCTGGGTGGGCGATAGCAACAACGTTCTTTATTCTTGGATCGAAGCGGCTTCAAAATTTGACTTTAAAATTAACGTGGCCGCACCAAATGAACTGACAGTACCAGCGCACTGGAAAGAAAAAGCCAAAGCCGATGGTGCAGAACTGATGGTAACAGACGATCCGTTTGCTGCCGTTCAAAACAGTGATTGTGTTATCACCGATTGCTGGGTCTCCATGGGAGACGGCGACGAACAGTCCCGTCACAACATGCTGGCTGCCTATCAGGTTAATGAACGCCTGATGAGCGAAGCCAACGAAAAAGCCCTGTTTATGCATTGCCTGCCTGCACATCGTGGGGAAGAAGTGACAAATGAGGTAATCGACGGCCCGCATTCTGTGGTATTCGACGAGGCGGAAAACCGTCTCCACGCCCAAAAAGGCATTATGGCGTGGTGCATGGGTGCTTTGCCTGAAGGATAGAGCATATCGCTGAAAAGTGGTTTTGCTGTTTTCAGATAACGATATGCGCGCGGATAAAGCATATCGCTGAAAAGTGGCTCCCGGTTTTCAGACAACGATATGCGTAAGGATAAAAAGATAAATGACAAATACACCTGCTCAACCGACTGCTGCTGGCGTTGACGCTGTCGTTCCATTTGCAGTGGAAGCGCTGGACGTGCGTGGTCGGGTTATCAATATGGGGCCGGTGCTGAACTCAATGCTGGCGCGGCACAAATACCCTGCGCCAGTCAACAAGCTGCTCTCAGAGGCAATCGTCCTGACAGCAATGCTTGGCAGTACCCTCAAGTTCGAAGGTCGCCTGACCCTGCAAGCTCAGACCGACGGCGCCGTCTCCATGCTCGTGGTAGATTTCAACGCACCAGATGGCCTGCGCGCCATGGCTCAGTTTAATGAGGCAAAGGTCGCAGAGACCGCCGCACAAGACGGTTTCAAACCAGACCACCTGCTCGGTAAAGGCCATCTCGCCTTCACCATCGATCAGGGCGCACACACCAGCCGCTATCAGGGGATCGTGGTGCTCAATGGCACCACACTGGAAGAAGCTGCCCATGAGTATTTCCAGAAGTCCGAACAGATCCCAACCTTCGTCCGCCTCGGCGTTGCCGAAATGCTCACCAAAGCAGAAGAGGGCGGTGCAGACCATTCATGGGCCGCAGGCGGCATCATGGTTCAGTTCCTGCCGCAGTCTCTGGACCGCCTGAAACAGGCCGACATCCATCCGGGCGACGCACCGGAAGGACACGAAGCCCATCAGGTCGATGAAGATGATGCATGGGTTGAAGCGCGCTCACTGGTCGAGACTGTAAAAGATGACGAACTCATCGACCCGAACCTCACCGTAGAAGGTTTGCTCTACCGTCTGTTCCACGAGCGCGGCGCATCCGTCTTCACAGCACAAGCGATGGCAGACAAATGCACATGCTCTGAAGAAAAGATCACTGCAATGATGCAGAACTTTTCCGATGCAGACAAAGCCGAGATGAAGGCAGAAGGCACCGTCCACATAAAGTGCGACTTCTGCTCCAAGGACTACGAGCTGGACGCGAACGAAGTGTTCAAGGACTGATAGGAAGCGGGGTTGGCGCATTTCTTAAAAAACGCAAGGCTCGCGCAAACAACGCAAATCAACGCAATAAAAAACGCTGTCAGGTTTTCCTGACAGCGTTTTTCTTTAACTATATGATTTCGATGAGTTTTTACACGCGATCAAAGATTGATCCCATGCGCGGGCTGAACAGGCGATCATAGGTTTTCAAAAGCATCATATCCGTCATGCTCGCCACATAATCACAGATGATACGCAGATTATCCCCGCTCCTGTGGAACTCCCTGTAAACAGCTTCGGGTAAAAATGCCTTCGGCTCACTCATCAGCGTTTCAAAGACCGCAACCACCATGGTCTGCCCTTTAAACTCCAGATGTTGCACACTCGGGGCACGGATAACACGTTTAAACACAAAGCTTTTTAAGGCTTCCAATATCCTGGCATGCCCCTTTGGCAAAACAGCTTTGTACTTTAAAATCGGCTCACGAAAAGCTTCAAGCTCCCTGATCTTGACAGCCACAATAAAGAAATGCACCAGCTTGCCAATGAATTGCTTGCGCCGGTTATCCTCCCCGAACAGCCCCTCTATCATCGCTTCATAAGCTCTGCCCGTGTACTTCTTCGGGTTACTTTCTACCAGATCACCCAGAAAGGCAGCACAGTCATCCTCTGAGATATCCTCCCTGAAGTGCTCTTCCCGAACCAGCCCCAAAGCAATCGCATCTTCAAAATCATGGACCCCATAGGCGATATCATCGGCAAGGTCCATGATGGAGCAATCCCATGATTTAAAACGGGTTTTCCCGTGCTTACCGTCTTTGCGATCAACGCCGCAAAACACCTCCCGGTCATGAGAGTAAAGCGGCTCCAATACCCAGTCCACCACATCTTGTTCCCCATCCATGAAGCATTTAGGAGGGGCAGAGCGTTCCCTATCAATCAGGCTGACAGCGGTTGTCTTCGGGTTAAGCTGCGGGGATAACTCTCCATTGTTGACCTTGGAAAAGGCAACCGGGTACTTCATCATCCCAAGTAATGCCCGCCGCGTCAGATCAGCTCCGTGCTTTTCAGACATTTTTTCCAGCTTGGAAACGATGCGCAGTGTTTGCCCGTTCCCCTCAAAACCACCATGCTCCCGCATGCAATAATTTAAAGCGACTTCACCTCCATGACCAAAGGGAGGGTGACCAATATCGTGGCAATAACTGATTGTCTTTACAAGACTTTCATCAGGAACCCAATCATAGGCGGGATGATCCTTGAAAAAGGCACGAAACTGCCGCGCAATGCCAGAGGCAATCTGCGCAACCTCAAGCGTGTGGGTGAGGCGGGTGCGATAAAAGTCGCTGTCGCCCAGATTGAGAATTTGAGTTTTCCCCTGCAGACGCCGGAAAGCGTGCGAGTGCACGATGCGGGCATAATCTACATCAAAGGGCGAGCGGGCATCATCAGATTTCGGGCTCCAGCCACTCTGACGCTCACTCCAACATGCATCACTCACAACAATTCTCCAGGGCAAGATCAAGAAAGAAATCCCCGCATCATAGACAGTGGCGCGGGGACAAAGGGTAGATAAACAATCAGGAAATCAGGGCCTTAAGGAACTCAGCAGTCTTTAGAGCTGACTGCTCGATGTTCCCTTTCCACGTTGCTGGCGAAGCCCCGCGCGGTGCCAGATCGTGATTTCCATCCTCCAGCCAGTCAATACTCACAGTTTCGGGAAGCTCAATGGCTTTAACCTCAGACTTATTCCCCATCTGATCCCGGTCACCCTGCGCAATAAACACAGGTCTCTGTGCATTTTGCAACGGTTCAAGACGCCAATGCTCCGCATCAGATTTACCAATAGGATGAAACGGATAGCCCAGACAAGCAACGCCAGTAACGCGCTTCGGCAAGCTGTCTCCACCTGCCAATATAGCTGCCACACGGCCCCCCATGGACTTGCCACCTATCAACAATGGCCCCTCAGTTTCCTCAAGGATTTGCTGGGTCACCTTCTGGAACTCACCAATCAACTTATCCGCTCTTGGGGGAGGAGATTTCCTCCCCGTTTCCCGCCGCTTTGCCATGTAAGCAAACTCAAAACGAGCGACCGCCACACCATGCATAGCCAAAGCTTCCGCAAACCGGTTCATAAAATTGGCGTCCATAGGTGCACCTGCACCATGGGCCAACACAAGAGTGCCAAAGCACTCACCTTCAGGACGTGTCCATAAAATCTCAGTCATTTCGCCATTTTAACGCTTCTTCACGACAGAAGTGACAGGAAATTTACTTGTCCACGCCTGCGATACAAACCATATTAGCATCAGTTAATATGCCCGCGCCGGTAAGTCGGCCAAAAATGGAATAAAAAATGGAAGAAGGCGTTATTCGTCTGGGAGTTTTCGCTGCAGCGTTCCTCTTATTCGCCCTGCTGGAACTGGTTATCCCCCGGCGTTCAGAAAGTCAGGAAAGACCGAAGCGGTGGTCCACCAACCTGCTGCTCTCCCTCATCAACACCCTGATGCTCCGCTTCGCCCTCCCTTTCGCAGCAGTATCAACAGCTTACTGGGCACAAGTGGAAGGCTTCGGTCTGGCCCACTGGTTTGCCATTCCCCCAGTCATCGCAGGTGTTATCGCCTTCTTTTTCCTGGACTTTTCCGTCTGGGCAATGCATGTCGCCAGTCACAAAATCCCGTTCTTATGGCACATGCACAAAGTCCACCACACCGACCCCCGCTTCGATGTCACCACTGCCCTCCGCTTCCACCCACTGGAAATCGCAGTCTCCATGCTCTGGAAAGTCATCATCGTCGCTCTCTTAGGTGCACCTGTATTATCAGTGGTAATTTTTGAGATGGTTTTAAACGCCGCAGCCATGTTCAACCACGCTAACATTAAGCTTTCCGACAAGGCTGACCGCATTTTACGATGGGTAGTTGTGACACCAGATATGCACCGCATCCATCACTCAACAAGAGTAAAGGAAACGGATAGCAACTATGGCTTCAACTTTCCCTGGTGGGACAGGTTATTCGCCACCTACACGCAGGATCCAAAAGGTGGTCAACACAACATCACCTTCGGCCTGAGCGAGTTTCAGGGCAGGGAGCCGCGCCAGCTGGGCTGGTCTTTGCTGTTACCTTTCAAAGCTTTAATCTATGTTCGTGGTTGGTTGTCCAGCCGTGTGAACAAGGATGGTACTCCTCGCCCCGATTAATCAGAAAAACCCGCGCGGGAAGTATCTGAGATATAATTCCCCCAGACGACCATTGGATTGCAGGCGGGTCAGCCCGAGGTTAATTGCATTGAGCATCTTCGGGTTATCCCCCCGCGTAGCAATTGCCAGCCCACCACTAAAATAGCTGGGATCCAACCATGGCCCACCAGCAAACTTACAGCACCCATTCGCCGTGCGCGTATCCAGCCAGAACGACAGCTTCATCCCATCGCCAAACAAAGCATCCACCTTGGATTGAGCGAGAGCAGCACGCGCAAGCTCCTCATTTTCAAAGGAAACTACGTTTGCACCAGCAAAAAAGCGCTCCAGAAATGCTTCGTGCCTTGAACCTTTCACAACAGCAACGTGCTTTCCATCCATAGTTTCCGGGAGTGGTTCTATACTACTGTTTTGAGCAACAGAAAAACGACCGGGGAATCTCATGTAAACCTGCGAGAAGCTGAGATTTTCCAAACTGTTAGGCGTCATGCTCAAACCTGCAATGATTGCATCAGCCTCACCATTCAACACTGCATTCGTTAAATGCTCGAATGGCAAAACCTGAAGGCTGCAAGCAGCTTTCAGACTCTGGCAAATCTCTCGGGCAAGATCCACATTGTACCCCATAAGCCTTTGTTCACTATCGCGAAAAGCAAAGGGGGGGAAATCATCAGCGGCAACAAATCTAATCTTCTCAGGCACTTTTCCAGTTATAGCCAGACCGGATTGCCCGCCAGAAAAACTGGGAATGGTCATAGAGGAAGCAATGTCATATGTACCAGCTGCCATCTGGATACCTGAACTATTGCTCCCTGAAAAAGAAGAGTTATTAGAAATAACCCAGTTTTTTAAACCATTTACATTCTGTGCCGTTGCATTTGGCGCTGTAAAAAGGAGCGGCTGGGCACTTGCTAAAATTAGCAATATTAAGAGTAAAAGGAAACGCAAAGCCTATCCAATCCAGTTTGCACCAAAGTGCCAGTTTTCGGGCAAATACCAAGCTTAAAGCGAAGGTCTTAAGGAGATAGTAAGTGAATGTCTGCGAGAGGGAAAGACCTGTAGCAATAAACCAAGCTCCTGAATTCACAGGGGGACAAGGTCGCAAGTTCGATGTTGCTTCCTGCTCACGTCAGGCAAACATGCTCCGGGCATTGGCCCTTTCCATCTCGCGCATCGAAGATCTTCGCTCTGTAGAGGCCAGCCAGGCACTCCGCACGCGCATGACAGAACTCACTCCTCTACGCTACAGTAACAGCGAAACATCACGTAACCAGCAAACGCGATCTTCCCAAAATGAAAAGGAGCCCCTTTCAAAGGCGACAGGCAATAAAGAGAGCTATATGCCGGACTTTTTGCGCCAAAAAAATGCGCTGGAAAAGGACGTTCTGTTACAATGCAATTGTTCTCAAGCGCTCATAAACTTCGCTGTGGCAAGAAAACCGGATAGCCAGCTAAGCATCAGTACCTATCTGATCGAACAAGGCTTTCTTGATGCCGCTGTATTTTACTGGGGAGTCTCGGGCCGCATGAATGTGCGTTTTGCACCTGATGGAAGCCTGTCTGCAATTGCACCGATTTCAGAAAACCTTAAGCCTTTTGAAACTGAAGGAATTTTGTTCGTCCCGGCATTGGACCTGAACCAGAAAGTGGTGTTTGCAGCAGCGCCGCTCGGTCATCAACTGGAAGCCTTTGAGAAAGCGCTCGGCTACTTTGATGAAGCGACAAGCAAAATCGTTGTGGTTGCCCCACATTTTCAAAAAGCTCTTACGATGACAACTGCAAGTTCCAACGCACTGGCTCAGGATGATATCGCCATGTCTGCGGTCAACCGGTTCATGCCGTCGCAGCGCAAATTTCTGACAGTCTCTCCATTCCTGCTTCTGGGAGCTATAGGGTTTGCATTTGATGTCTTCTTATGGGGACTTCTCAGCTTGCTGACCGTATCTCTAGGGGCAATCGGATTGCTAAGAATAGCTTCATTTTTCTTGTATTCAGAGCCAGAAAAAATCCAGTTGCCTGATTTAAAAGTGTGGCCTGCCTACACCGTGCTTGTCCCGCTTTACAAAGAAACAGCAATCTGTCAGCAACTTGTGGAAGCACTGGATGCCTTGGATTATCCGAAAGAAAAGTTGCAGATCATCTTTCTGGTTGAACAGGATGACGAGCTCACGCAAAGAAGCCTGCGAAGACTTCTTCGCAAGTCCATGCGCATTATCATTCTGCCTCCCGGCAAGCCACAAACCAAACCAAGAGCTCTTTCCGTCGGATTAGCCGTTACAAAAAGTGAGTTTGTAACAGTGTTTGACGCCGAGGACCGGCCCGAGCCGCAGCAACTGAAGAAGGCAATCTGCCAGTTTGCTCTGAACGGCCCGGAAGTCGCCTGTCTTCAAGCTTCCTTGTCCGTTGACCATGCAAGTAATGGGTGGTTAGTACGTCAGTTTGCATTTGAATATGCAGCACTGTTCGATGTGTTCCTGCCGTTTTTGTCACGGGCAGATCTCTTGCTCCCACTTGGAGGAACATCAAATCACTTCCGCGTAAGTGCATTGCGCAAGGCTGGTGGATGGGACCCATTTAATGTGACTGAAGACGCTGATCTGGCGATCCGGCTAGCGCGGCAAGGGTTTAAAACGCGCATACTGAATAGCTCCACCTATGAGGAAGCGCCCCTCACGCTAAAGGCGTGGCTTCATCAGCGCACGCGCTGGCACAAAGGATGGATTCAGACATTGGTGGTGCACCTGCGCCAACCTGTAGTGAGCTGCAAACAATTAGGTCTTAAGAACTTTGCAATGCTGCTTCTCATCTTCTTTGGAGGAATGTTGTGCCTGTGGGCCGCTCCTCTTACTGCACTCGTGCTTTTTAAAGCTGTATGGAACTTCTATCAAAATGATGGGTTGGTGTTTGACAGCATGAGTGTTTACACTATTTTCTGCGTCCTCTTTGGTCTTGGAGGGGCTGTCGCTACGATTTATCAGGGGAGTGTCAGACGGGGGCTTGCTGCCAAAAAATGGGAGTTTCTCAGCATCCCAGTCTATTGGGTTTTGGGGTGTGTTGCCTCATATAAAGCTTTGCTGGAGTTTTGCATAAAGCCTCACTACTGGCGAAAAACTGAGCATGGCATAGTGCGTCAACGTGGCAAGATAAACGAAGCCCGGTAGGATGGGCAGCAAAGCGGGAAAGCTGCTTCATGAAAGCCCCAGCGCATCAACTGTTAAAGGACATAGTGTTTCATCATAAAATTGATTGAGTACTTGATGAAACACAGTTGGGTCATCAGCTGCAAACCCGAAGAGTGTCATACTGCTGCGCACTTTCAAACTATCAATGTCCCCTAGAATTTGCCGGGAAGTCCTGTCCTTGTGAGAAAGCAGCAACTTACAGCACCCACGCAGCCGCGAGTTAAGGAGAGGATAGCCAAGGTAACGTTTTGCTTCTTGAAGGTCTTCAATCCCAAAAAAATGCGCAGTTGAAGACCGCCCGAGCACGCGCAGTTGCGGGAAAATAAACCAGATCCAATGGGAGGTTTTAAGGCCCTGAGAAAGCTCTTGCGCAACTTCCAGATAGACAGGTTCTTGGGCAATCACGAAACGGGTAATATCACTCTTACTTGTTCTGACCATATGTCGACCATCATCTTGAATGAAGTCTGGTAATTAAAAATGAAAGACCAATGCCTCCAGCAAATTGGGCCTTGGAAGTCCCTGCGCATTCACAATTATCAGTCCCCGTATAAATCGGCACAGCAATCTGCTGCTCCTGACTGATGCGATCTGGAGCGGGTGAAGGGAATCGAACCCTCGTCGTAAGCTTGGGAAGCTTCTGCTCTGCCATTGAGCTACACCCGCTGTTTGCTCCTCATCTTTGATTTATAGCTCGTAGGTCACGCAAAACCAATATTCTCATCAATAATCCCTGTAATTTTGGGGGACAGTCACCCGGATAAGAACTGCGGTTTTGGTGATTTCTTCACCTCTACGCGCCACTCTGTAGGCGTATTTTTAGTGTAGCTTTCGGATAGAGCGAAAGTGCATCACTGTGAAAGATGAAACCTGTGTGTCAGGAAAAACTGCTCGAGTGGTTTCGGTAACACCCAGCCATAACTTGAATGCACAATGTGAGGTCAAGTTTTAAATGCGGGCAAAACTGCGATGCATTATTGAAAGTCGACAATGGGAATTCACGATCATTGGCATCATCGTTTTAAACGCAATTGTACTCGGGCTGGATACAAGCCGCATGCTTATCTCCCATTATGGTCCGATCCTAAGATTTTTGGACGAACTCATTCTGATCATCTTCGTTATGGAGCTTACTTTGCGCATTATTGCCTTCGGGCCTAAGTTTTTCAAAGGTCCCTGGAATATTTTCGATTTTATCATCATCGGTATTGCACTTATTCCGGCAACAGGCCCGGCTACCATCCTTCGTTCATTGCGTATCTTGAGGATTTTGCGTCTGATCTCTGTAGTTCCCTCGCTCAGAAGCGTAATTGGAGGCCTTATTCTGGCACTTCCCGGTATGGGATCTATTGTGCTTTTGATGGGGCTTGTGTTTTATGTTTTCTCAGTTATGGCAACACGGTTATATGGGGAAGTATTTCCAGAATGGTTTGGGTCCATAGGGGCTTCTGCCTAC
The DNA here is from genome assembly GCA_947496145.1 of uncultured Pseudovibrio sp. Classification (GTDB taxonomy): domain Bacteria; phylum Pseudomonadota; class Alphaproteobacteria; order Rhizobiales; family Stappiaceae; genus Pseudovibrio. Next base: position 16,084 of record CANMBS010000003.1, on the reverse strand, counting down.
TCACTATTTCAGATCATGACACTTGAGAGCTGGAGTATGGGGATTGTGCGACCGGTAATGGAGATCTTTCCAAACGCCTGGATGTTTTTTATCCCGTTTATTTTGTGTACAGCCTTCACCGTGCTCAATCTTTTCATTGGTATCATCGTTGCCGCAATGCAGCAGGAGCATGAACAAGACGTTGAAGAAGATCGCATGAACATTCAGCTGGAAACACGGAAGGTTCTGACTGAGTTGCAGGAGCTGAAAGTTGAGTTCAAAGAAGAACTTGCAAAGCTCAGGAAAGACAAATAGCTCTTTGTCTGAATATGCGTGTTGGAGAAGAGTAGTATTAATCTCATTCGGTGGAGCGGTTTCGGCTTCCAAAAAGCAACTTCAACTTTGCACCGGATCTTAACGATCTGCTCAATCACTTGCGAACTATCCAAATAAGCAGGTAATGGATTCTATCATTAACCGGAGTGAATTCGCGCTACTTGCTTTTCAGTCATGGCGGCGCAGTTGTATGATACCGCTTTTCCTGAATGGTTCGGACCAATCGGAGCCTATGCCTATTCATTGTTCCAGATCATGACGTTGGAAGAGTGGAGCGATGCGATTGTGCGCCCGGTGGTGGATGGCTATCCTGACGCCCGGTTGTTCTTCATAGCCTTTATTCTGTGTGCGGTCTTAACGGTCTTCAACCTGTTTACTGGCGTTATCGTTTCTGCAATGGAAGAAGATCATGATTTAGAGGAACATCAAAAAAAATACTCGCATCAAAGCAAGTGTGATAATGACAGAGATTAGAAACTGCGACAGGAAGTTGCCGAGTTGAAAGCAAACCGCAAAATTCCTGAATAAAAGATCAACCAGTTAACTCAATCATCTACAAGTCTTTTTCACATACTATGAAGTTTTGTTGATCAGCTGCGTGTGGATTGCGGACACGCCGTTATAGGCACCCGATAAAAAAACACCTAAGACCAAAACATGTCATTTTAGGATGCGATATGTTTGATGCAAAACTCCGCCGCTACATTGATCCACCCTTGAATAAAATGGGGCAGGCCCTTGTTGATCTGGAGATCTCGGCAAATTCCGTAAGCTTTGTTGGTCTTGGTTTCGGCCTTGCTGCGGCAGCAGCAATAGCAACCGGCCAGTTTTATTTAGGGCTGCTGTTTATCCTGCTTAACAGGTTTGCAGATGGCCTAGATGGAGCCGTTGCACGAGCCGCTGGAACGACGAGTCTGGGCGGGTTTTATGACATCACATTCGACTTTATCTTTTATGGGGCTATTCCATTTGCTTTTGCGATTGTCGCCCCTGCGCAGAATGCGCTTGCCGCAACAGCCCTTCTTTTCAGTTTTTATATTAACGGCTCTGCATTTCTGGCATTTGCAACACTGGCGCAGAAGCTGAACATCCAGACATCGCTACGCGGGAAAAAATCCTTTTACTATCTTGGAGGTCTTGCAGAAGGCTTTGAGACCATTGGTGTATTTGTCATATTCTGCCTCTATCCCACTTACTTCTCATGGGTTGCCTGGGTTTTTGCTGCGATCTGCACACTTTCGGCAATTTCTCGCGTTTTCATGGTCCGGCATATGGTGCTCAGCCACTCTGATCCGGCTGTATCAGATTGATGCCCTTGCGAAAGGTGGGGTGAAGAGGCTAAGCTTGTAAAAAATAGGATGCGTCCTGCTGTTGTAATTGCAGCAGAATTTTTCCTGCAAAATGGGTTGTGCTATGTATCGTGCCGTTACCCGAAATATACAGATCACTGTCGAACCCTATTATCTGGCGGAAGAGTCTACGCCGGAAGAGGAGCAGTTTTTCTGGGCCTATACGGTCTCCATTGAAAACTTCAGCAGTGAAACTGTTCAGCTCCGATCCCGACACTGGCACATCATAGATGCCAATGGTAACACGCAGGATGTGGACGGAGCTGGGGTTGTGGGAGAAGAGCCAGTCATCGAACCCGGCGGTTCGTTCCAGTATACATCTGGTTGCCCGCTAAATACCTCATCCGGGATCATGACCGGCAAATACCGGATGCAGACCGCAAAAGGGGAGATGTTCTCAGCAGAAATTCCCGCGTTTTCTCTTGATCTGCCAGACATGGTCAAGACTGTTCATTGATCAGAACAGCCAGCAAACGAAAAATGGGCAGCCACACCGCCCACCTTTCAATATTCACACCTACTGCGTACGAAAACGAGCCTGAGCGCCGCGCTCAATAGCAGCAATAGTCAGTTTGTCCAGTTTCAGGTGATCGCGTAGCAATTGTAGCATACGAACTTCTTCAGGGCTGACACGAAGGTCTGCCGCAGCAATCTCTACACCAAGCGCATAAGCCGTGTCGTGCAGTTTGGTTGGCAGGGATTCTGCAACAAGTGCTAGTGTTGCGTTCATACCATTTTCGCCGGAAAGGCGCTCTGCACACTGCTGGGTGATCTGAACCAGATTATTCTCATCGAAATTCTTAAACACCGGGAGAATGCCTACAATGTCGCCAAGCTGGCGAAGCTCTGCATCGCTCATTGCACTATCAGCAGCGGAAACCATTACCATTATATGGATAAGAGCTTCTTCAACGCTCAGTAATCTGTCTATTGTTCCCATTATCTCCCCAAAGCAAGCAGCTTTGCCTTTTGGTTACCATCATAAATCTCAGTGCAGCTTGCATCAGCTCAAAGGCTGAAGCTGCTTAAGTGTGGGCGCAGTTCCAGTGTTGAAGTACGCTTAACTTCAGCAAAGGTAAGTTGGGTTATGATGTCATACAAGAGCTTAGCGCCGAAAACCCAAGAACTGTCATTGACGCGGGCGCAAGTTTTACCTAAGTTCGCGCAGCTTTCTGGCGCTGTAACTGCCGGATAAAGCCTCAACTCAGAAACAAGTTAATCTTACAAAAACGGATCTAAAAATCCATGTCTACACACAGTTTGCCTCAACTCGATCTCAGCCCGGAACTTATCGGGGCGGCACAGGTTTCTAAAGCCTGGCCGTTTGAAGAAGCACGCAAACTGGTGAAACGGCTAGAGAAGAAACCCAAGACCGGGCCGGTCTTGTTCGAGACCGGCTATGGTCCATCTGGTCTGCCTCACATGGGCACCTTTGGCGAAGTTGCACGCACCACCATGGTGCGCACCGCTTTTCGTTTGCTCACTGAAGACAAGATCCTGACCAAGTTGATCTGCTTCTCCGATGATATGGATGGCTTCCGCAAAGTACCAACCAACGTGCCCAATCAGGACATGCTGGCAGAGTACATCGGTAAGCCGCTCACACGTGTACCGGACCCATTTGGCGAATTCGACGGTTTCGCCCAGTCCAACAACGCAAAACTCATGGCGTTTCTGGACAAGTTCGGTTTTGAATACGAGTTTGCATCTTCCACTGAATACTACACATCTGGCGTATTCGATAAAGCGCTCCTGCGCATGCTGGAAGTCTATGACAAGATCATGGCGATCATTCTTCCCACATTAGGTGAAGAGCGCCGGGCAACCTATTCTCCATTCCTGCCGGTATGCCCGCGCACAGGCGTGGTACTGCAGGTGCCGATGGTAGATCGCAATGTCGAAAAAGGCACTGTTACGTACATCGACCCGGAAACCGAAGAGCGTGTGGAAGTGCCGGTAACCGGTGGTGCGGTTAAGTGTCAGTGGAAAGCAGACTGGGCGCTGCGTTGGTATGCGCTGGGCATTGATTATGAGATGGCTGGTAAAGATCTGATCGACAGTGTGAACCTGTCCGGCAAGATCTGTAAAGCGCTGGGCGCACCAGCTCCGGAAGGCTTCAACTATGAGCTCTTTCTGGATGATAAAGGCCAGAAGATTTCCAAGTCCAAAGGCAATGGCCTTACGATGGAAGAGTGGCTTACCTACGCTTCTCAGGAAAGCCTGTCTCTGTTCAACTTCCAGAAACCGAAGACAGCAAAGAAACTGTACTTTGACGTTATCCCGAAAGCGGTAGACGAGTACTGCACCTTCCTGTCCAAGTTCGACAAGATGGACGCAGCGCAAAAGCTCATGAACCCGGTGTGGCACATTCACTACGGCAACCCGCCGAAAGAGGAAATGCCAATTCCGTTCGCAATGCTGCTCAACCTTGTGTCTGCATCCAATGCAGAAAACAAGGATGTTCTGTGGGCCTTCATCTCCCGCTATGCTCCAGGCTCTTCTGCTGAAACTCACAAAATGCTGGACGAACTGGTCGGCTACGCGATCCGTTATTACGACGACTTCGTGCTTCCTTCCAAAAAATTCAAAGTGCCCGATGAAGTTGAAGTCGAGATGCTCACCAAGCTGGATGAAGTACTGGCTGGCCTGCCGGAAGATACAGACGGCGGAGATATCCAGAATGCAATGTATGACATCGGCCGGAATATTGAACGCTATCAGAATACAGCAAAGCCGGGTCCTGATGGCCGTCCGGGTGTGGCGCAGACGTTCTTCTCTGCTATCTATCAGGTCCTTCTGGGACAGGAAAAGGGGCCGCGCTTCGGTTCCTTTATCGCCCTCTACGGAATCCCTGAGACACGTAGTCTGATCGCAAAAGCCCTTTCAGGAGAGCTTGCTGCCTGATAAACCAGCCCCCTCAGTTGAGGGGGCTTTTTCTTGCCCAGTAGATGCATGAATAAGATTTACTTAATATCTTAATTATTTTATGTAGTTGTTGAGTAAGTAAATGGAAATTTGTAATTACATTATTATTTGCATGCAGATAATTTCAAATATATACTTTGTGCACTGTAAATGATTCCGGGGTTTCAAACAGTTATTTCTTAAGGGTAAGTTCATGCCTGCATTCACCTGCTTTACGACATCAGAGATGAAATGCCTCATCTTAAAGACAAGAGCTAGAACGTAGTGCTCAATCGAGAAGGCTTTTAATGTCGTTTCCCAGCTGGCTCACTTGGGCACTATTACCTGTCTATATCATTGAGGGTTTGCGTGCCCGCGCAAACTCTGTCCGTTTTGCGCCTGCACCCGGTCCACAATCAGGTGTGATTGAAGGGCAGGGAGAGCTGATCAACCTGCTTGTGGTTGGCGACTCTTCTGTTGCAGGTGTGGGGCTGGACCACACATCCAATGGTCTTACGCACAAACTGGCGACCAGTCTTTCGCAGGCCAGCGGGCGGCCCGTTAAATGGCGTGCATCGGGAAGTAACTCAGCAACTTCTGCGCAAATTCGTGATGTTGTCGTGCCAAATCTGCCAGCAGAAGACTTTACTCATGTCTTCATCAGTATCGGCTTCAATGATCTGAAGAATTTCAAATCCGGCAAAGCCTGGAAAAAGGGGTTTGGAGAACTGATTTATGCGTTGCGGGCAAAGTACCCTCAAGCACGTCTTTACTGGCCATGCCTCATGTCGCCAAACTACGTTCCGGCCCTCTCTACAGCACTGGCAGGTGTGCTTCAGCCACGCCGTGACATGATCAACCGTGTTGGCTCTCAGCTCTGCTTTGAACGCGGTGCCATATCCATTGCTGCTATACCTGAGATTACACCCAAAGCTTTTTGTGAGGATGGTGTACACGCAAGCCCACTAGGCAACCAGCTTTGGGTCGACCACATGATGGCAGACCTCTTGGAGCGTAAGCTCCTAGGGTTGGAAAATCAAAATAAAGTAGACGATAAACAGGACCAGATGAACCGCGCCCTGTAGAGCGTTGGTTCGCGTCCCTGTGAAGGTGATCATGCTCAGGATCAGCGTCAGGATGAGCAGGATCATGTCCGTGTCTTTCACCCCAAGTACAATGTGAATATCAAAAATCCCGGCGGCAATCAAAACTGCGGGAACAGTCAGGCCAATAGTGGCAAGTGCTGAGCCCAAGCAGATATTCACCGACCGCTGCAAACGGTTTGTAAGCGCTGCCCGAAAACTTCCAAGCCCTTCAGGTGTCAGAACCAAAAGCGCCACAAGAACGCCGCCAAAGGCTGCTGGCATGTGAAAACTGGCAATTCCAAAATCCACCAGAACCGCGAATTTCTTGGAAAGCAATACAATCGGCAGCATTGTCAGGATTAGAAAGACCGCATGATAGCCGGTAGAATGGATCTCAAGATCATGATGATGATCATCCTCATCATGTGCATGCTTGTCATCTTCCTCCTCATCTTTTGCCATCAAAAACGACAGGGCCACACCGGAGTGCGGTTTGGGCTGAATGAAGAATGACTTATGCCGAATACTCTGCGCAGCAAGAAAGATTGCATAAAGCAAGCTGATCATGAGGGCAAAGGACACCTGCTGCCCCGTAGAGAGCGAAGGATCAGCCGTGGAGGTGGTGTACCGCGGTAAGATCAGAGAAAACGTCGCCAGTGGGATGAGAACAGACAGGAAGCTACGTGCTCCTTGCGTGTTAAAAGGCTGCTCACCATACTTCAAGCCACCTAACAGCAAACTGATCCCCACCATGCCATTAAGCACAATGTTGAGAACCGCCAGCATGGTATCTCGCGCCAGCGGCTCATTTGTCCCCCCGGTGAGCATAATGGAAACGATCAGCGAGACTTCAATTCCGATTACTGAAAGAGTCAGGATCAATGTACCATATGGCTCTCCCAGAATGACTGCCAGACAGTCTGCATGGCGCACAACGCCAAACGCGCACCAGAGCATAACGCTGAACAGCCAGCAAAAGCAGAACAGTTGAATAAGCAATCCCGCTTCGGGTTGCAGCAAACCTGCTCCCCAGAAATAAAAGAAGACGGTTGTGAGCGCACCAGCCGTAAAACAGGCCTCACGCTTACATGTGTTCCAAAACCCTGACATTTAGTCTTGTTCTCCAAGGCCCGGTACTGTGAGAGGATTTACCGAAGAAGTTCCTTCCCCGGCATTGCTGGAAACTTCGTGGCGCGGACGCCATATAATGTTCGGTTCGCCTTCCATGATCAGGGGTGTCCTGGAGAAGAGGTTTTCTCCAAGCTCTTCCCATGAGGTGACGAGCGTGGCGTTTTCCTTGTCATTCAAAGCTACAAGCTTGGAGCGCCACATCCCTTGCTCTTTGAGGCGCGCACTCTGAGCGGTCTTCTTAAGAGAGTTCGGTGCGCTTTCTACAGTTTTCACCCAGCCATTTTCAACCAGCCATGTGGCAAGGTCATGTCTGCCTGCCTTACAGCTTGCTGCGTAAGCATCATCGCGCAGCTTGCTCATGTCAGTGCAGGTAATACGCTTCTGTCCTATGAAAGTGCGCAGCGCGGTACGGGCGCGAATGCCACAGGGCCACCGCTCATGATCTTCACTCGGGCACGTCTCTGTCAGTTCAAGAGGTTTCACATGGCGTAGTAAAATACGCTTTGTTGTATCGCTTAAGGTTGCCCCATCCAGCGCCACGGGGCGATAAAGAACCAATTCTCGCGGAGGTGGCTGCACGGGCTTTGGGATAGCTCTTGCGCTGGTACCGCGCTCAGGTGTTTCAATCAATGCAGTCGGAGGAGTTTTGTTTCCTCCGGCATTACGCAGGTTTGCGGGCTGCTTATCTGGCGTCTTTGAAGCCACAGCGACAGCCGTACGCTCCGAACGTTTTAGTTCATCTTGTTTGCTACTTGCGATGCGGGCCTGTTGAATCGGGAAAGAGGAGGGGCGATACAAAGTGCGTGCGTTGCCACGCAAAGCCGTGTTTGCACTGTGTTCAGCAAGTTTGTAAAAGCCGCCGCCCAGTAGCGCAACAGCAAGGAGAATGTAGGTGACCCTGGGAATCCGCATAAGCATCCTGTTTGCTTATTGGCTCACCCATAAAATCCTCGCTGTCCAGATCAGATCCTCAACCTGAACCACCCGTGGTTCATCCTCAGGGGTGGTGCGCCGAAACTCCATGCGTTCATTCGTGTGTCGCTGCAACACACCGCAATGAAGGTCGCCCGCTTTGGTTAAAATCAGAATCTGATCACTACGACGTACAGAACTCTCAGGGGAGACAATGAGAAGTTGTCCTTCCCTGTAGTATGGCTCAAAACTATTACCTGAAACTTCCAGCGCAAAGAATTTATCGCTCTGCGCATCAGGAAAAACAAAGCTATCGCAAAAATTATCAAGGTTAAATTCAGATATTTGCTCTGGGCTTACAGTGCGAAGCTCGTCACTTGTGCAAAGGTGAGCCGGAAATGATCTTGACTGAATGCCTGTACTGGTAACTTTGCTTTCGGCCAGACCTGCAAATTCTGAAAAGCTCAATTGAATTACATCAAGAACTTTAGCCAGTGACTCCGTTGAAGGCCAGCGTGGACGACCGTCGGGTGCAAATCTCTTTGACGGGTTGAAAGAAGTTGGGTCAAGACCCGCCCTGCGAGCTAAACCTGACGGTGTCAGCTTGTGCCGCTCTGCAAGCCTATCAAGAGCAGCCCAAAGATTTTGGTGTTCCAGCATAAATGATCCGGTTTAAGGAGACCACGAAGAAGTGTACCGCAGCAAAATCCAAATTCAGAACCCGCCAGCAGCATAGATGAGCCTTTATGTGGTGATTAAAATCCTATTGCAAGTATAAGTCGAACAGCGGGCTTGCCAGCCCCTGATTTGTGGATGTATGAGTTTGGCTTCAGAAGAGTAGTGGTCTCTCCTGAAAGGTAAATCCAATGTCCCTCGTATTTAAGATTGCGCCCACGGCGCTTTGGCAGGAAGCCGAACCCGCCGGTGTTTTCGCAGGTGCACCCATTGATCTGGCGGATGGTTACATTCATTTCTCCAGTGCCGGGACGGTTAGAGAAACAGCTGCCCTCCACTTCGCAGGACAAGCAGACCTGCTGCTGATTGCGGTTGAAACCGATGATTTTCCAGCGAGCGAGATGAAGTGGGAGGCCTCCCGAGGAGGTACACTCTTCCCGCATCTATACGGCAAGTTTCCAGTCTCCAAAGCCAGATGGGTCAAACCTCTGCCACTGGATGCTGATGGCAACCATGTATTTCCGGAGTTGTAAATGTCTATTGAAGAACTGATCAATAAAGTCGGTATTCGAGCACTTCATTGCCTCGATCCGGAAATGTCCCACAATGCCACCATCAAGATGCTGGCATCCGGGTTGGCCCCCACATTCCCACAGGTGGAAGACAGCGCGCTGGAATACAGGCTGGGCGACCTGACCTTCAAAAATCCGGTAGGTATGGCGGCGGGCTTTGACAAAAATGCAGAAGCCATCGCCCCTCTGATGAAACTGGGCTTTGGCCATGTGGAAGTGGGAACCGTAACCCCGTTGCCGCAGGAGGGGAATCCAAAGCCCAGGAATTTCCGCCTGAGTGCAGACCGCGCTGTCATCAATCGCTATGGCTTTAACAACCATGGACATGATGTTGTCTACGACCGTATCCGCAAAACGGGAAAGAGACAGGGTGTGCTGGGCATCAATGTAGGGGCCAATAAACTCTCAGAGGACCGCGTCGCAGACTATGTGCTGGGCGTAAAACGTTTTGCTGAGCAAGCCGATTACCTCACTGCAAACATCTCCTCACCAAACACCCCGGGCCTGCGTGATTTGCAGGAAAAAGATGCACTGGCGCATCTATTGAAGGCCATCATAGGAGCGCGTGACGAGCAGCAGGACCGTTTGGGGCGCAAAGTTCCGGTTATGCTTAAGATCGCACCAGATGTAACAGAAGAAGCTCTCAAAGAGATCGCTGAGGTTGTCATCGCCAACCACGCAGACGGCATGATCGTTTCAAACACCACAATCGCCCGTCCGTCCACTTTGAAGGATCAGAAACAGGCTCAAGAAGCAGGCGGCCTTTCTGGTGCACCTCTGTTTGACCGCTCCACAATCGCACTTGCAAAGACCCGCTGTGCGGTTGGGCCTGACTTGCCACTCTTCGGTGTTGGCGGGGTCGACACACCAGAAAAAGCCGCAACTAAAATCTTTGCGGGCGCAAATCAGATTCAGCTGTATTCCGGCATGGTCTATGAAGGCCAGACGCTGGTGAAAAAGATCAATCACCACTTGTCTCGTCTGGTCGCGGCACGCGGCGTCACCAACTTGCAGGATCTGGTTGGTATCGACAAGGATATCTGGGCAGACAAAGCGCTTGATTAAGAAAACATGCAGGGTGCTTGGGTAAGTGCCCCACAGACTTAAGCGCGATCAGCTCGCTGTGTTGGCAGCGGCGGGCTGTAAGGCTCCAAAATGTTGGCGCTCTCGTACAACACAGCGATACCCAAGGGTTACACCGCGTGCACAGAAGAAGATGAGCAGAGAGAACCATAGCCCATGGTTTCCATAGAGCGGATAGAGCAGGTAGTAGCTGGCAAGGAACAGCAGGGTCGAAACAACCACTGAGTTCCGCATATCTTGCGACCATGTTGCGCCAATGAACACGCCGTCCATCTGAAACGCCAGTGTGCCAATAATCGGGGTGAGAACGGCCCAGAGCATGTAAGTGCGAGCCGTTTCACGCACGCCTTCATGAGTGGTCAGCAGGTCGATCACCATACCGCCAGTCAACCACAACACAAATGCTGCGGCAAATGAAAGCCCAAATCCCCAGCCAATGGAGAGCTTCAAAGCTTTGCGGAAAGCCGAGCGTTGCTTCGCGCCAATTGCCTGTCCGACCACCTGCTCTGCGGCTGAGGCTGTACCATCCAGAAAGAACGCTGCCACCAGAATGAATTTCTCCAGCACAGCATTAGCAGCCAGCACCACTTCGCCTTGAGCGGCGCTGCGAGAGGTAAAGAACCCGAAAGCAAACAACATCACCATAGATCGGATCATGATGTCCCGGTTCAGCGCCAGCATAGGCTTAAGCCGCTCCCAGATGAGGATCTGTGAGAAACCGGGGAGGCGGGCACCATTCAGCTCACGTTTGATCAGATAAAGTCCGAGACAGAAAGTCAGAAGCTCAGCAATAAGTGTTGCAATGGCAACACCTGGAATGCCCCAGCCAAAACCAAGCACGAAAAGAGCTGATAAGGCCATATTGGTCAAATTCAGAAAGGTCTGGATCAGCAACCCGATGCCAGCCTTGCTCAGTCCAAGATACCAGCCAAGAATGGAATAGTTAGCAAGCACAAAGGGCGCAGAAAAAGCGCGAATGGAAAAATAGGTTGCAGCCGCGTTCTGAACAGCTTCTGTTCCGCCAATAACTGGCAGTCCGATCGTCAGAATAGGCCATTGCAGGAAGATCACAGCAACACCGGCGACCAGTCCAAGCAAAAGCGCACGAGCCAGAACAGCACGCAGTTCACCACCGTTATTAGCCCCAAGCGCTTGTGCTGCAAGACCGGTGGTACCAGCCCGAAGAAAGTAAAAGAACGCGCCAATCACATCAAACAGAATGGTGCCGACAGCCAGACCGCCCAGTAATGCTGCATCATCCAGTCGTCCAATAACAGCAGTATCAACCAGGCCAAGCAGCGGCGTGGAGATATACGCTAGCGTCATCGGAATGGCGAGCGCAAGAAAAGAGCGGTTCGTCACTTGAAAGCGTAAAGACACAGAAAGACCTTTGAATGCAGGAGGCGATTGGAAGAAGCTGCTCAAAACCTGTCAGGGCATGAAACACCCGTTTGCTCATATTATTTTGTTCTGTGTTTGTCCATCAAAATTTAGTCAAAAGAACAAAGGTGCAGTTGATGTCTGTCAAAAGGGCTTCGATCCAAACGTGCATAATCGCATCACACTCAATGGCCTTCCCGACATGGATCAAAAGGTGATTTTGCATTCCAGTTGAGAGGTGAAACGGAGCTGCCGATAATCTGGAAAACAGCTTCTGATTGGCGCGTGCATTACCCCTTCCCGGCAAAGATGTACACAGTTTGATTATTCGTATAATCTTAGACAAATGGTTAACTCAGAGACAAAGGTGTGAGCTACCTCTCCGAAGTATTTGGTAAACAAAAGCAAGTCACTTTTATATAATATTTGATTAAAATTTTATATATTTAGCAATGAAATTAATTAGACTGTTGAGCCTTGCCATTTTAATAAAAATGCGCAGTATCCCTCCGGTAATCTGCAAATATTGCGTACCTGAATGCTAGGAGAGACGTATGGGTATTGTGCTCACCGATAAAAATGTTGTGCTTGATACTGCTGACTACATGGCCCGTCAGGGTGGCTTGCTGGACCTTGATGTTGGGCAATTAACGAAGAGCACTGGCATCAGTGAGCAAGCAATCTCTGCCTTGTTCCCGAATGAAAACGGGTTGGAGCTGGCGGTCCTGCAGCGCTACATTGATCGGTTCCTGCAGATTTTAGGTGATCCGGCTCGACAGGCAAGCAACTTCCGCAGAGCATTGGACACATACATCGCCGCGTTTCAAGCTGGCATGAGCGAAGGCGGAGAGCTTTTTCTTGCAGTCGTTCTGGGAGACAAAGATGACGATCTGCCCTGTGAGCTGCAAGAGCTGACCGCAACCTTTGCCCGCCGCAACAGAGTGTGGCTTGCAGATCTTCTGGAATATAGTGGCGACTGGTCCTCGGAAGAAGCGCTGGTTAAGTCTGACTTCGTGCTTGCAGCACTGGAAGTTGCCGTTCTGCTTGGCAACACCAGCAATGAGCCGGATATCTTTGAGAACCTTTCACTCAATATCCATCATATTTGCATGCAGTAGGGCGCTTTTCAGCGCCCGCGCCAGTTCATCAGGCGGGAAATCAGCCACAGTGGCACCACAACAATGGCACCTAAGAAGAAGTAGGAGCCAAAACGTTCAATGGCAGAAAAGCCCATATTCCATAGTCTGATAAAGAAATCGAGTACGGAGTAAATCAGACTGAACGGTGAAAAATCCAGCGCTGATAGAATAATCCCGACAATCAGTGACAGAAAAATCAGTCGCAAAAGCACGCGCCCCGGTGAGTCTCCCAAAAAACGATTGAGCTTGTCATTCGACATAAAGGTCTCCGCAATAAAGCGCACTTGTAAAGTGTCCCTTTGAGCCTCAAAGAGCAGTGCGCATCTCAAAACAAAAGCAGGTCCAAGCCTAACGGCAACTGCTCAATAATGACTTTACCCTTATATAGGCAGGTCCCCTGCAATTTCACATAGCACTGCGGCATATTTTGCTTCTCGTCGTGTATAAGCAGTATCAAGTCTTTCCTTTGCGCATCCTTGTCGTAAATTACCGAAAATTAAGCGGATTTCTGCTGGTGTCACCAGCGCGTGCCGTGAACCTGCTAAAAACAAACAAAACCATCCTGTGCATGAATGTAAAAGTGCGCAGATAAGCTGCAAAAGCAATAGGATGACCCCATGAAGGCTCTGACCTACCACAAAGACACAGATGAATTTGTCGTAACAGAACTGGAAAAGCCAACACCTGCAAAAGGTGAGGTTCTGGTGAAAGTGGTCGCAACGGGCCTGAACCCGGTCGATGCCAAGATCAACAAATGGTGCGTTGCTGCACGAGATATGGACGACACATGGGTTCCCGGTCTGGATGTTTCCGGCATTATTGAAGAAGTAGGCGAGGGCGTAACCAACTGGGCTGTGGGCGATGCAGTTTTGTATCATGGCAACATGTTCAGGCCACACGGTGGTTATGCTGAATACGCTGTTACAGACGCACAAACGCTCACCAAACATCCAAAGGTTGATCCTGTCATCGCTGCTGCAACCCCTTGTGCAGGCTGGACTGCATGGCGGGCACTCGTTGACAAGCTGAATATCGCTGATCGTAACTCCTTGCTGGTAATGGGTGGCTCCGGCGGCGTAGGCGGCTTTGCTATCCAGATCGCAAAGCATTTTGGTACCGAGAAAATCTTCGCCACCTGTTCCGACAGAAACACCGACTACGTCACCTCTCTCGGTGCCACACACACCATCGACTACAGCTGGGAAGATGCCATGAGCATCGTCTTTCAGAACACCAATATGCAAGGTGCTGAAGCAGCTCTTGATACAGTTGGTGATGACAACGACATCACGGCTGCTGATTGTCTGGGCTTTGAAGGTCATCTGGCTGAGATCGTCAACACCTTGCGCCCGGCTGCTTACAACAACGCTTTCCTGAAAGGTCTCAGCTTCCATCAGCTCAGCCTTGGGGCTGCTCACCGCGCAGGTGATAAAGCAAAAGCAAATCTGGTTAAAGCTGGTACTGCCTTCTCTAAGCTGCTGGAAGAAGGAGAGATCACCGTGCCGCGACTTCAGGAGATTAGCCTTGAAAAGGTTGGTGAGGCCCTGAAAGGCATTCGCAACCAGCGCACTGTGGGCAAGATCGTCTTGAAACTGTGAGAGCGCCCAACTAACCTCGCCGCAACTGGAATGTTAAAGAAGGCTGGTCCACCAGCTTCCTGTAGCGGGGGATAAATGGGCGAGTTTATATTACGTGTTGCGGAAGCGGAAGATGCTGATCAGCTCGCAGACCTGCGCGTTGCCGCTATGCGACAAAGCCTTGAGGCTCTTGACCGGTTTGATCCACAAAGAGCCCGCAACCGCTTTTTAAAAGAGTTCGTGCCAGAGCAGACCACAAAACTCATGAGAGAACAGACGATGCTCGGCTTTTATGTGCTCAAGGAACAGCCAGATCATTTCTGGCTCGATCATCTGTATGTACGCCCGGAAGCGCAGGGGGAGGGACTTGGCGCAAAAGCCCTTTCGCACATAAAAGAAGTGGCATTTGCAAAAGGAAAACCTGTTCGTCTGGGGGCTCTGAAGCAAAGCCGGGCGAACGAGTTTTACAAAGGTCATGGGTTCAAGCAGACCCACGAGACAAAACTCGACAATTACTATGAGGTCACACCCCAATCGGTCTTCCAGCTGGAAACCGCCACCCCGCAAGATTTCGAAACCCTGCAACACATCCGCTACACCGCCATGAAGGAAAGCGCAGAGGCCAACGGCTTGGTTGATCATGACAAGGCTCGAGAGGTTTTCGCAAGTGAATATGCACCTGATAAAACGCAGAAAATTCAAAAAGACGATAAAACCATCGGCTTCTATGTGGTCCTGAACCAGCCCGATCACCTCTGTCTGGACATGTTTTATCTGCTCCCCGAAGCGCAAGGAAGCGGGCTTGGCTCCCAGATCCTCAACCAGATCAAAACGCAGGCCAACACCCAAAATAAACCCATCCGTCTGGACGCCCTGCGCATCAGCCGCGCCAACACCTTCTACAAACGCCACGGCTTCCACCTGACCCACTCAGAAGGCTGCAACAATTACTACGAGTACAAACCGAAGCACTTAATCAACGGCCCCTCATGGCAACTGGAGCCTGCCAGATCAGAGGACTTCGATTTACTCGCAGACATTCGCTATGAAGCCATGAAGGAGGATTGGGCCGCCAACGGGATGCTCGATTATTCTACCTACCGTGAAAACTTCAGAGGGTCTTTTGATCCGGCTGTTACGCAAAAGCTCATGATCAACGGAAAGGTGGCTGGCTTTTACGTCGTAATCCGCAAACCCGACCACTTCCACTTGTCACGCCTTTACCTCCATCCTGATTTTCAAGGAAGGGGCATTGGTAGCGCCGCCCTTGGACACATCAAAAAACAGGCAGATGAGCAGAGCAAACCAATCAAGCTGGAAACCTTCCCCAAAAGCCGCTCAAACGCCTTTTATCTCAAAAACGGGTTCAGATTGCTAGAAGAGCGAGAGGACGAAAACATCTATGAATATGCCGTTCAAGTGAGGGGATAAAACATGAGCTGGCATCTGAAATCCGCTGTCTCCGCAGATTTCGATCTGCTCGCCTGCATCCGTCATGAAGCCATGAAAGACAATATGGAAGCCAATGGCATGTTCGACCATGATCTCTACCAGCAATACTTCAAAGACAGCTTCGACCCGGCCTCCACGTGGAAAATCCTTGAAAACAACGAAGTGCTGGGCTTTTACGTCCTCTGGGATAAACCCGATCATCTCTATCTGGAGCGCCTCTACTTCCTCCCCAAAGCACAAGGTCGCGGTATCGGAGCAGAGATCCTCACCCTCCTGAAACAACAAGCCACCGCCCAAACCAAATCCATCCGCCTCGACGTCCTCCCCAAAAGCCGCGCCAACCCCTTCTACCTCCGCCATGGCTTCGAGCTGGTTGAGGAGAAGGTGTATGAGTGGAGGAGCTCCAATAAATAATCGAAAATATGTAATAGAGCTGAGGCCCTCTATTAACCTCTAGCGTTTTCGGCTGGGTTCTGATTCAATCCTCTTATTGGCTGGAGGAGGCATTTT
>CANMBS010000002.1 GCA_947496145.1 uncultured Pseudovibrio sp. | reverse complement strand
CAGGCGCTCCATCTGAGGTTCAGTTAGCCAGAATAAATCACTCACATCAAAGCTCCAATTTGGCTGAAGTGAATCAGACAAAACACCAAAAATCAATGGGTCCTGACCCTAGGCTAATGACATTGAGCATATTGCAAGACTGCATTGGGTTGGTTTGCAATAAAAGGCTTAAATTTGCGAAATTGATTGAGCTGCTGTATTTTGATGAGCCAGCGTCTTGGAGAAGAAAAGATGAAAGTACGCCGTATTTTAAGCAGTGCTTTGATGGGAGCTGCAATTTTGGCAGGCGCTTTTGCAACAACTGCAACAGCAGCCGAAAAAATTACAGTTGCAGCTCTGCGCTTTACATCTCATGCAGCTAACTTTGTTGCTTTTGAAAAGGGTTACTTTACACAGGCGGGTCTGGACGTTGAATTTAAGTTTTTTCAGGCCGCACAACCAATGGCACTTGCCATTGCTTCTGGTGACGTGGACTTCGGTCTGACTGCAATTTCCGGCGGTCTGATCAGCCTTGCGGACAAGGGCGCGATCAAAGTAATTGGCGGCGCTCTTCAGGAAGAAGACGGCATTGACGGGCAAATGATCCTTGCCTCCAAAGCCGCATTTGACGCAGGACTGAAGTCACCTGCTGACCTTGCAGAGCATAGCTTTGGCGTTACAACTGCTGGTTCTTCTTTCCATTATATGGCCCATAAGATTGCCGATAAGGAAGGGATTGATCGCAAGCAGATCAAGGTCCGCCCGCTGCAAAAAGTTGGCGCTGTAATTGGAGCGCTGAAAAGTGGGCAGATTGATGCCTGGTCTATTGTGCCACACATCGCGAAAGGTCTTGCCAAGTCGCCTCAGGTGGAGCTTATTGGCAGAGTCTCTGAGTATGTGCCTGACTATCAGGTGACCACTATATTCACTTCCACCAAGAATACCACGGACAATCCTGAACTGGTGAAGACCTTCCTTGGTGCCTACTCCAAAGGCGCAGCGGATTTTAACGCTGCTTTGGTGGACAAGACCGCAGGTGAAGCCGCTGCTGAAGACATGGTAAAGCTCATTCACAAGTACGTTTATGCAGATCGTCCTTATGAAAAGGCTGCTCCAAGCATTCGCAATGGTGCGATGCGCCTGAACGAAGGAGCCGCTTTGAATATGGCAAGCGTTGCTGACCAGCTCGACTGGTTTAAAAGTGAAAAACTGGTTCCAACTGGCGTGACGATGGACAAGCTGGTCGATACGAGGTTCGTTGAAACCTTTTAGGATGACTACATGCATTGCCTGCGCCATGCGGGCAATACCTTCCCTTAATCCGGCTGGATCATATGCAGATCTCCATTGAAAATCTCTCTCATGCTTATGGTTCAGTGCCAGTTCTGAGCGATATCAATCTGACATTTGAGCAGGGAGAAATTGCTGTGATCATTGGCCCCTCTGGTTGCGGTAAATCCACGCTTTTGCGCCTTATGGGAGGGCTTGAAGAGCCAAATTCCGGAGCAGCATATATTGCCGGTGAAGTGCCGACGAGATGCCTTAACCCTCTTACCTATATCTTTCAGGAGTTTGCTCTGTTGCCATGGCGGTCTGTGGCTGGCAACATCTCTTTAGTGCTGGAGGATCACAGGCTGTCAAAGTCTGACGCAAACGCCATTATTGGAGATGTTCTGGCGCGTACCAATCTTTCTGAGTTTCGTGACGCCCTTCCCCGGCAGCTTTCTGGCGGTATGAAGCAACGTGTCGCCATTGCACGCGCTTTGGCGGTCCGCCCTGCTTTTTTGCTGATGGATGAGCCGCTTTCTGCATTGGACAGTCAGACCCGTGAACTCTTGATGGATGATCTGGTTGACCTATGGGCCCGCGAGCGGTTTTCGGCGTGTTATGTGACCCATAACCTTGCTGAGGCAGTGCGCCTTGGACACAAAGTTATCGTTCTTTCCCGCCGTCCGGGTCAGGTACGTGATGTCATCGACATAAACATGCCATTAGAAGAGCGGCGTAATCGCTCTTCTGAGCTTGAAGGCGTGCAACAGCAACTCTGGCAGATGATGCGGGAAGAAGCCCTTGCCGCAGACAGGGAGCTTGCAGATGGCTGATCAGGCACCAACCAAAAGGACCAGCCCGGAGGCACGCAAAAAGGTTCCGTTTCGTGGTGGTGGGTTCAAACCTCGCCCAATCCGTTTTGTTGCCCCGCTCGTCTTTTTGGGGCTGGTCCTGTTTTGGGAGTTTGGTTCGCGCAATGGCATCATCAGTAATCTGGTTCTGCCTGCGCCCTCTGAAGCTTTATCTGCCCTAATCGATCTTTATCAATCCGGTCTGCTTTGGGCGCATGTAAGTGCAAGTTTGCATCGTTTGGTATTGGGCTGGAGTGTGGGGACCGCGCTTGGGATCGTGGTCGGTGTCCTCATTGGACTGTCATCGCTGGCCCGTTCCAGTCTTTTGCCTCTTACCGCCGCATTCTTTCCCATCCCTAAGATTGCGCTCCTGCCACTCTTCGTAATCTGGTTTGGCATTGGCGAAGGGTCAAAAGTGGCAACCATTTTGTTTGGAACTTTCTTTCCCACCGTGATCGCAACTTATGGCGGCGTTGACAATATTGAGCGCGGATTGATCCGCATGGGACAATCCTTCGGCCTGAGCTGGTTTTCTATCCTGCGTAAAATCATCTTACCGGGTGCGCTGCCTGCAATCCTCTCTGGCGCACGCATTTCTGCCAGCATCGCGATTATCCTGCTTGTGGCAGCAGAGATGATCGGCGCGGAATATGGTATTGGTGCGTATGTGTTGACGGCTGGATCGCTGTTTGCGACTGACCAACTGATCGTTGGCGTGGCAATGCTGTCGATTTTGGGGCTATGTGTAAGCTGGCTGATTGGCAAGGCTGAGAAGGTACTGTTGAACTGGCGGGGGTAATCCTCGCCAAGGTATGCCCAGGATAGCTTAGTTGACAAGATCAAGGCTCTTAAGCGTATGGCCAAATTAGAAGGCAGGCAATCAGCTTCAAGCCTACTTCTCATGTCAGGTTGACTTGTAGCTTTTATCAAGATTTACGTGAAACTCTTTTCCTTACTTATCATCGGTTAACAACGTTGTGCTCTTAGTCATTCAGTCAACTCCCGCATCACAAGCATCCTTAAAACGCTCCTCAAACACGCTTACCCAGCCTTTGTTATAGCCTTCGCGCATTGTGCCTCCGATTTCGCCCAGTTTGTCCCAATCATGATGGCTCAGTACGACCTTCGTCCCTTCTCCGTCTGGCTCGAAAGTCACGTCCACACAAGTAGCCATAGTTTCGGGATTATTGATATGCCAGAGGATCGAAAGGGCCTTGGGTGGTTGGTAGAGTTTGATGGTCCCCCAGTCGTGGCGAGTTCCGTCTCTGGCCATTTCATAGAGTTTTCCGCCTTCCTGATGCTCACAAAATACATCTGGTAACGGGCCGCCGTTTAACGCGGTGACGGAATGGGTATGAGTAGGCCACCATTTGTTCAAATCGTGGGTAAAAACACGAAATGCCATTTCTGGAGAGCACTTCACATTGATCATTTTGACCACAGGCTCAATCATTACCACCTCCTTCAGCTTTTTGCAGCTTATCAAAACATAAAGGAATAGCAGATGACTGATAGTTATTGTGCTAACTTTTTAACATGTAGCATCAACTGGACTTGGATAATCAGCGTATCTTAATGAGAAATGCTAGTTGGGATGGTCACCCAGGACACTTCGGCATTATCGATCAGGCTTTTCTTCGCTGCCTGAAAAACAACAGAAAAACCATCTTCGTCACGTCCAACAACTCTTGCACGAATGCTTGACTTGCCTTCAGACTGAGCGCTGTGGTCAAGCAGGCTAAAAGAGAGCAGAACGTTATATTCATACGAAATTGGCTTTTCTAAATTCACTTTGACCGTGCACATGGTCGTCCAGCCTTGCTTTGCCTGCCAGCCATACCTGTTGCAAGAAGCTGTTCCCATCTGGATGAAAGAGTGTGTCTGTTGCTCTATGGTCTCACGTTTTTCTTTGATTGCATCGTGATCCTGCACCGCATTCAGAAGCAAAGCTTCACTGTGATTTCTGAAAGTCAGAAACTCGCTTTGTGTCTGGTTCCAGAGTTGCTGGAAGCCAGCTTTGAATTTACCCAACTCACGCTCACTTTCCGTTATAGCCGAAGCGAGTTTTGTAAATTGCTCCTTGGCTTTCAATTTGAGGCTTGCAAAGTCACTCTCTGTTTCCGTCCTCAGTTTCTCTATTTCTCTCTTTGCTTCGTCTTTTGTTTCTTTGACCAACTCATCAAAAGCACTCTTGGTAGTTGTTTCATAATGTGTCACAACTCTTTTTTTGATATTATAAAGACTCTCGTGAGACACAACACCTGTCAAAAAGAGCAGTACTCCGATACCAACATACTTGAAAATTTCAATCTTGTGCCGCAGTTTGACATGACTTTCCTTAACACTACTTAGTTGTTCTGAAAGCTTTTCATTTTCTCGTTTCAGCTCTTCAATTTCACGGGCGTTTTGATCACTATCCGGCATTTTTCGCTCCGTATTTTTTACATATAAAAATAGACTAGGGAACTAAAGTCAAAATGCACGCAAAACGCATTTCTACGGTAAAACCTCAGAAAACCAGCTGCCACACTTTTCGAGTAATCTGATTTGAGAAAAGTAACCCTTCCAGAAAGTAAAAAGCCCCGCAGAGGCAAACTCTACGGGGCTTTCTCATCATTTATAGTTTGTGGTCTCAGTCCACTTTACGAACAGCACCTTTAGCGGCGCTGGTAGTCATGGCAGCGTAGGCTTTCAGGGCAGTTGAGACCTTACGTGTGCGCTTTTCAGCAGGCTTCCATGCGTCCTTGCCTTTGGCTTCCATTGCCGCACGGCGGGAAGCGAGGTCTTCATCAGACACGCGCATTTCGATCTTGCGGTTTGGAATATCGATATCGATCATATCACCTTCTTCCAGCAGGCCGATGTTCCCACCTTCTGCTGCTTCTGGAGAGACGTGACCGATAGACAAGCCTGAAGAACCACCGGAGAAACGACCGTCAGTGACCAGCGCACAGGCTTTGCCAAGGCCTTTGGATTTGAGGTAACTGGTCGGGTACAGCATTTCCTGCATGCCCGGACCACCGCGAGGTCCTTCGTAGCGGATGAGAACGATGTCACCCTCTTGCACCTTTCCGGTCAGGATTGCGCTTACGGCTGAATCTTGAGATTCAAAGATGCGCGCCGGACCGGAGAATTTGAGGATGCTCTCGTCTACGCCTGCGGTTTTTACGATACAGCCATCTTCAGCAAGGTTACCGAAGAGAACAGCCAGACCGCCATCCTGAGAATAGGCATGTTCTCTGGAGCGGATAACGCCGCCTTCACGATCATCATCAACGCCTTCGGCGTACCGTGAGCTTTGGGAGAAGGCAACCTGCGTTGGAACACCGCCCGGAGCTGCTGAGAAGAACTCGCGAACGCTTGCGCTGTCAGTGCGTTTGATGTCCCAGCGCTCCAGCGCTTCTGCCAGATCTTTTGCGTGGACAGACTTCGCGGAAGTATCGATCAGACCTGCGCGGTCCAGCTCCCCAAGAATACCGAGGATGCCGCCTGCACGGTGTACATCTTCCATATGCACGTTGGCTACAGATGGAGCCACTTTACAAAGGACCGGCACCTGACGGGACAGGCGGTCGATGTCGTCCATGGTGAAGTCGACTTCACCTTCCTGCGCCGCTGCGAGCAGATGCAGAACGGTATTGGTGGAACCGCCCATGGCGATGTCCATAGTCATCGCGTTTTCAAATGCTTTGAAGTTTGCAATGTTACGCGGCAGAGCGCCTTCATCATCTTGCTCATAATAACGCTTTGCAAGGTCCACAATCAGATGACCTGCCTCAACAAACAGGCGCTTACGGTCTGCATGGGTTGCCAATGTGGAGCCGTTGCCCGGCAGGGAGAGGCCCAGCGCTTCGGTCAGGCAGTTCATGGAGTTGGCGGTAAACATGCCGGAGCAGGAGCCACAGGTTGGGCATGCGCTGCGCTCGATGCTTTCAACGTCACTGTCAGAGACGGCGTCATCAGCTGCTGCAATCATTGCGTCGACAAGATCAACTTTGCGTTTTTCGCCGTTCGCAAGTGTTACCTTGCCTGCTTCCATTGGCCCGCCGGAGACAAACACAGTTGGAATGTTAAGGCGCAAAGACGCCATCAGCATGCCCGGGGTGATCTTATCGCAGTTGGAAATACAAACCATGGCATCAGCACAGTGTGCGTTTACCATGTATTCCACTGAGTCAGCAATGAGTTCACGGGATGGTAGCGAGTAAAGCATCCCGTCATGACCCATTGCGATACCGTCATCCACCGCAATGGTGTTGAACTCTTTTGCGATGCCACCAGCTTTTTCAACTTCAGTTGCAACCAGTTGGCCAAGGTCCTTCAAATGCACGTGGCCGGGTACGAACTGTGTAAAGGAATTGACAACGGCAATAATTGGCTTACCGAAATCACCTTCTTTAACACCGGTTGCACGCCACAGACCTCTGGCCCCTGCCATATTGCGACCGTGCGTGGATGTGCGTGAGCGATAGTTTGGCATTGAAAACCTCAATCTGGCGAATTTGTTTTCCAGGTGCTGCCGCTTAGCCATTCTACAGAGCCTATTGGGCAACTTTTCTTCAGCTTACACTACTGGAGAGAAAAAGAGTACCCGTCGGTACGCCCCTCCCCTTCTTAGTGGCTTGAGCATTTCTCGGGTGTCATATTGCTAAGGCTCAAGTCTTCTTCCTCTCAGAAACGATTTAATGCAAACTCTGAAAGATCATGTCCGGCTTCCTTTCCAGTCATCACATCAGCCAGAAGGCGGCCAACACTCGGGCCTATGCCGAAACCATGCCCTGAAAAGCCGGTTACAATATGAAGGTTTTCATGCCCGGAGGCGCAGTCGATGACAGGCAAAAAGTCAGGCATCGCATCAATCATTCCCCCCCATGCGCTTTGCAGCTTCGTTCCTTTAAGTTGAGGGAAGCGATCAGCAAAAGCTGTTTCCAATGCGGCAACTTGTCTCTGCTCAGGTATCGTTTCGAGAACGCGCATGGCTTCAAACGGACTTTGCTCGTCTCCTGACCAGCGACGTTTTTGCCGCCAGTGATCGGGATAGTTTTGCGGTGCACATGGCTTTACTCTGGTTCCCTTCAGATTTTCCAGCATATTGGGCAACCATTCTTTCAGAAAACGAAAGCTGTCTAATCCCAGATGGTGGGTTTGCCGGTTTTTAAGTGCAATTGTGTAGCCGCCGTCCTGCCTTCGGCGTAGTGCGAATGTGTTGTCCGAGGCATTGGCAGAGAAAACATCTGGAACCGTTTGTGTTGCTGCGATGGTTAGCTCAACAGATAAGAGCGGGAGCCTGATGCCTGCATTTGATGCAAACAGAGCTGACCACGCCCCACCAGCCAGCACCACCTGCTCTGCTTTGATTTCACCGTGCTCAGTCACAACGCCCGTCACTTGTCCGCCTGATTTCACAAGTGTGCGTACTGCATTGTTTTCGCAGATCACCGCACCGAGGCGTTCAGCCGCTTTCGCAATACTTACTGTCGCCTGACCGGGTTCGATACGTCCGTCGCTTGCCGTATACATGCCGCCAATCCAGCGTCCGGGTTGGCCCTTTACATCTTCGTAAACCTGCGCTTTTGAGATCATGCAGGTATCCAGCTCGTATTTTCTGGCGAGCTTTACGAAACTCTCAAAATTTTCCAGATCCTCTTGCTTTTCGGCAAGATAGTAAACGCCCGTGGTTTGATAGCCCAGATCTTCACCTGTCTCTTCAACCAGTTGCCTCCAGAGTTGGCGTGCCTCGATGGACAGCGGAACCTCGGGTTCATCCCGGCCTTGCTGACGGATCCACCCCCAGTTACGACTGGACTGCTCTCCAGCAATACGCCCTTTTTCGCAAAGGACAACACTCACCCCCTTCTTCGCAAGATAATAGGCCGTGCAAACCCCAATAATGCCACCACCTATGATTAAAATATCGGTTTGAGCTGGTTGTTTGGCGTGAAACCGTTGCGGTGTATTTTGCGTGATAATCACTGTCATTACTCAAGTTAAACGGTGCTGGCGGATTGTCTCACAACCTGACTGTTCCAAGTCTTATTGTCTGGCTGTTTCTTCATGTGAGGCCCATAAGCATCACTGACTAGATCAGAGAAACGGACCAAGTTTAATTTTTGAACCGTCGGAGAAACGACTGTATCTGAAGCGGGATAAGTCATGCCCGGCTGGCTTTCCCATAAGCAAATCTGCCATGATACGCCCTGCGGCTGGTCCAATACCGAATCCGTGACCAGAAAAGCCCGTTGCGATGAAGACACCCTTCTGGGTCGGGACTTCATCCATGATCGGCACGAAATCAGGCATGGCATCAATCATACCGGCCCAGCTTTCCTCCAGTTCAAGACCCTTGAGCTGCGGGAAGCGATCGACCAGACGTTCCTTGATACGTTTGAGGGCTCGCGGGCTTGGTATTGGGTTGAGTACGCGACATTTCTCAAAAGGAGTTGTCTCATCACCTGTCCAACGACGTTTGTGCGCCCACGAATCCGGGTAGTTTGCAGGTGGGTTCAAACCAAATGAGATACCCTTGAAGGATGCTTTGACGGCAGGTAGCCATTTGAAGAAATGGCGGAATGAATCCTTGCCAATGTAATGGTCATGAATATCAGCTACAGCCAGAGTGAAACCGCCGTCCAGCCGCTTTCGAAAAGCAAACGTGCTGTCTGCTGCATTACCCATAAAAAGGTCTGATGCTGACCTGGTTGCAGCCACTGTTGCCCTTACACACAATTGAGGCATTGAAACACCCAGATTTTGCGCAAATAAAGAAGACCATGCACCAGCGGCAATCAAAACGCGGTTTGCCTTGACCGGGCCTTTTTCTGTCACAGCACCTGTGAGCTGCCCGCCTTCAAACTCCAGAGTTCTGACAGCGCAATCTTCAACAATGTTCACTCCATTGCGTTCTGCTGCGCGTGCAATAGCTGGTACGGCAACCCAAGGCTCCGCCCGTCCATCACCAGGTGTCACCATTCCGCCCAGCCACTTCCCTTCGCGGCCAGGTATGTGGGCGTAGACTTCTTCTTTGCTCAACATCCTTGTGTCGAGTTGGTGCTGCCTAGCAAGGTCAAGAAACTCTTCGAACTTTCTGAGTTCTTCTGGTGTTTCAGCAAGATAGTAAACACCGTGTTGCCGAAACCCAAGATCTTCGCCCGTTTCTTTCATGAGTTGCTGCCACAAGCGATTGCTTTCCATGGAGATTGGCAGTTCGGCAGCATCGCGCCCTTGTTGGCGCACCCAGCCCCAATTGCGGCTCGATTGTTCACCAGCCACCCGTCCCTTCTCACAGAGCGTTACATTCGCCCCCTTTTGCGCAAGCCAATACGCGGTGCAGATGCCGATCACACCTCCACCAATGATGAGAATGTCGGTTTGCGCAGGAAGTTCGCCGAAAAATTGCTGCGGAGTAGAGCTTGTATACGTGGCCATGAACGTCTCTGGGAATCAGATTTGCATCAACAATCTGAAAACACTAGCAGGACTGGTGTGAGGCTGCACGAATGTGGCTCTAAGCACTTAGTCGACCTTTGACTTAGGCCATTTAGATAGGTTTAGCGAATTTACGCCGATGTGTAAGCCTGAGGAGAATTGCCCCTCAGGCCATTGCTCATGATTTTACTTTGGTGCCATGCGGATTGCGCCATCCAGACGAATGGTCTCACCATTGAGCATTGGATTGGTGCAGATCGCTTCAACCAGCTGCGCATACTCATCACCACGACCCAGACGGGATGGGAATGGAACCTGCTGACCAAGAGAATCCTGTACTTCCTGAGAAAGACCGCGGAGCATTGGGGTTTCAAAGATACCCGGCGCGATAGTCATGACACGAATACCGGACCGGGACAGATCACGCGCAACCGGCAGTGTGAGAGAAGCAATCCCACCTTTGGAAGCTGCATACGCTGCCTGGCCTATCTGACCGTCGAAGGCTGCAACTGAAGCGGTGGAGATGATCACACCGCGCTCACCATCTTCCGTGAGTGGATCAAGTGCGGCCATGCGAGTGGATGCTAATGAGATACAGCGGTAAGAACCAACAAGATTCACATTGATGACCGTCTGGAACATGTCCATTGGGTGCGGTTCACCGCGAGATGTTGTTTTTGCAACAGGTGCAATACCTGCACAGTTGACGAGAATGCGTGCCGGGCCGTGCGCTCCTTCAGCTGCATCCAGACCTGCTTTCACGCTTTCATCGCTGGTAACATCTACTTTAACAAAATTTGCGCCGATCTCCTCTGCCAGCGCATTACCTGCTTCCTCATTCACATCAAACAGGGTAACTTTAACGCCATGGCTCATCAATTTGCGTGCAGTCGCAGCGCCAAGACCAGAAGAGCCGCCTGTTATTACGGCAGCAATTTCGTTGTTCAGTTGCATGGAATCCCATCCCGATTCTATTTGTTAGCCCCGCACCCTTTAAAGCTTCTGCCCCAATGCTTTAAAAGTAGTCCTATGCAGGATCTGCGGCCAGCAAAGGAAAAACACTCCTAAGCCAATGCCACAAGGTCTACTTTTCCGTTGATTCCCGCAACACACTCAGACTTTAAATCTATCAGGTTTCCCTTATACCCTTGTCTTAGAGCCATGGAATAGGTGGTTCCATCGGAGAGGAAACGTGTTCCCTGCACTTTGTTGGCAGCCTCAAGCTTTGCAGCACGGTTGACCGCATCACCAATAACCGTAAATTCCAAGCGATCACGCACACCGACCACACCGACACTTACCGGTCCAGCGGCAACGCCAACCCCGATTTCAAACTTCATAGGCCAGCCAGCTTCTTCCAGATCGGCGCTTTCTTCTTCCAGAATATGGGCTAGTTCCACGCCAGCACGCAACGCATCTGCCGCATATGTTTCACTATCAGATACGGCTCCGAATGTGGCAAGGATACCGTCTCCAAGAAACTTATCGATCTTACCGCCCTCGCCCAAAATCGCTTTGGCCGCTTTCTTTTGATACAAGCTCAGTATTCTCATAGTGGTTTCAGGTGGAAGTTTTGCTGCGGTCTTGGTGAAGGAGCGAATATCCACGACGAGAACAGCAACTTCCCGAACTTCACCAGTTCCAGCTTTTAGTCTGCTTTCTGAATCGACAATCGAACTTGCGACTTCCGGTGTGAAGAACCTGCTCAAATCTTTAACAGCGTTTTTCTGCCTGATCGCTGCGAAAAAGGTTCTGCGTGCTCTGAGGATGGAAAGTGCGAGCAATGCTGTAACCGACAAAATAATGATCAGTTTATCCAGCTCTGCACCAATCAGAACGGCTTCTCCGGTGAGGTATTCGACATAGTTGCGCGTGATCCGTGTCGTGCCTCCCTCATGGAGAAGTGCGTAAAACACAAGACCAAGCCAGCCCAGCGCCCCGAAAACACCCGTCAGTATGACGTATCTTGGGTCAAACCGGAGTGCCCTGAGTGCAATGAACAAAAACAGGTACATTAACGTTGGAGCTTTGAGATAAAAGGTCGGATGCTGCGCGTACTGGATATGGAAGGAGAAGATTAATCCGACAAGTAATGCCACATCCATCATGATGGAAAGAACCAGATACCAGACGGGCAGCATGGTTCTGAAAGACACATAGATGCGGATGAGAGTGAATATGAGGTAGATTGAAAATGCGAGGGGAACAAAATTGAATCCCATTGTGCCTTCAGCTCGCGGTGCAAGCGTGTAAAGGCCTGCAAAGAAGACGATGACGCCCAGCTGCACGATACCGATGAGACGTTCAGAAGCAGCTTCCTGACGTGCAACTTCGCGGCGAACACGCAAAGGAAGTTCACCATCAGGCGCACTGGGCCCCAAAATACCGCGTTTCAATTGCTGAAAGAACGAGGGTGGTTCTTTTTCCCTATAAGATACTGCGTGAAACTTTTCACTCAGGTTCACAGAGTGTTTTTTGTCAGTCCGCCCTTTCTCTGTCCCTCGCTTTTTGGAGGGTTCTGAATTGTCAGGCTCACTTCCAACTGGCACCGCTTGTCTCCCGTCACACCTACTTATTAGATGCTATATGCTTGTTATTAGATGCTGGTTCGCTCGCAGTTTCATCAGATCTTGTGCGAGCGACGGGTAGCTGGATCTAAGGCCGGAATACCATCCCTTCAGAAGCCACGATGGCTCGTGGATTCATCTGCTGGGCAGCTAGACCTATTTCGTCCAGTTCATCGTCTGTACGCCTCGGATCGTGATGAAAGATCACGGGCGTTTTTACGTTTGCACGCTGACAAAGTTCAATCACCTGCTCCCAGGTGGAATGCCCCCATCCCTTGTATCTTGGATACTCGGGAGTGGTGTACATACCATCCTGGATTACGACATCAGCATCACGAATGAACTCAAGAAGCGCGTTATCATGAGAAGCACTTCCCATTTCGTGATCTGTAATGATGCACATGGACTTTCCGATGTACTCAATCCGATAGCCGCAGGCACCTCCTGGATGGTTCAGCGCGACAGTCTTGATTATCAGCCCATTGTCTTTCTTGAGGGTGTCGCCTGCCCTGAAACTTTTAAAGGAAAGAGCACTTAATGTACTGGCCCCTACCGGGAAAATGGGGGGTGACATTATCCGGCAAATAATGTCCTTTAAATCACATGGGTCATTAAAATGACCTGCCATGGCATTTATGCGGAAGGTCGGATCATAGGCCGGTTCAAAAAAAGGCAGACCGCAGATGTGATCAAGATGTGTGTGAGTGAAAAGCAGGTCAATCTCGCGGTTCGTTCCGCGCATTATCACATCACCCAGATTGCGGGCACCAGAGCCGCAATCGACCATCAACAGAACGTCGCCTGCCCGAACTTCAAAGCAGGTCGTTTCTCCACCGTATCTGAGGGTTTCAGGACCAGCTGAAGCTGTGGACCCACGAACGCCCCAAATTTTTAGAGAAAAATCGTTCAAATCAATTGGCCTTTCATGTGTTTGCAGGGCGTACCTGAGCCAGTTCCCGGGTGGTTTTTTCCAGACGCAGTGCCAGAACTCGCATGATTTCAAGCGAGACTCTTGGGAATTCTGCAATGAGTTTTAAAAAATCATCCTTTGAGATCGCAAGAATGTGCGTTGTCCCGACAGATCTTAACGTCGCAGTTCTGGGCACGTCGCATAAGATAGCAATCTCACCAATAATAGCGTATTGCCCAACGCGAGCGACCTCATTGTCATCTACGAACACTGCAACTTCTCCGGAAAGCACAACAAACGCGCTGTCACCGTCATCACCTTGATGACACAGGTGCTCTCCATCCTGAAACTCCATGCGATCACTGATGAAGGCAAGTAAACGCAGTTTACTCGGCTCCAACCCTTCAAACAAAGGGACACGGCTTAATGCCTGGACCTCCGCATCAATAGTCACTTTTTCCTCCCAATAATTTGAAGAACATACTTGAATGCCCCCCATAAAACTGTGTTGTAGCACACATGATCTCGCCTTTATTTCACCATACCTGTCAAGTTTATCTTTCGATAACCCTCCCATTTTCTAAGTGAATCATCGCATTAAACTCCCTAGCGATGGCCTCATTACTTGCTCCAAACAAGAAGATTTTATCTTTCATGAGAGATTTCAGTCCCTCACGAAGTTCGGCTTCCGCATCAGTCATACCGCTGGCCGTTTCATCCAGAATGTAAATATGAGCATTTTTCAACAAGGCGCGAACCAGACAGATGGTTTTTCGTTGATGTGAGGATAGTTTTGCACCTGCAACGCCGACCTGGTAATCGAAAGCTGCCCGTCGGATGGGAGCAATCAACTCTCGCTCGCGTACCAGTTCCTGCAAGACATGCCGGATTTTTTGTCTTGCGTCCCGGCGATCAAGTCGCGCATGGCCAAAAATCAGATTGTTCTCAATACTGAGTGTGGTCAAGTAGGTATCAGGATCAAAGAACTCAAACCTGTCATTGTCTTTGCCGACAGTTTCCATGAACTGTGCGCGAGCTTCGACAATCTTCCTGTGCATCTCATCGTCAAGAATGCCCAGACGGTGTTTAGCTGGTATCAATTTCAGAGCCAATGCAATGAGGCGAACACGATCAGCCTCGTTGATTTTCTGAGGACGCCGACTGCTTTTTTGCCCATCCACGATACGGCTAAATTCCGGTAAGTCTTCTCGGGAAATAAAGGAATAACGGTTCAACAAGTCACTGTCTGCACCGACGTCCGAAAACAACTCCACCATCGTGCCTGCGATCTTCAAACCAATCATCGTCAGCGTTTCGTCAAAGCCGGTGGCCTTAAGAAACTTTGCAATTTGTGGATCTGTTGGTAAGTGCTCGATCGTCATGAACTGTTCTTTGGGACTGGCAAAAAATATGTTTTGAGCCAGTGTTGCGGAGTGATTAAATGTATCCGGGTCCCAAAATTCCACCAGATTCTGGAGTTTTGTGTCGCCTTGAATTTTCTCCCGTAGTGCTTTACGCGCTTCAACCAGTTTCGCCATAAGCTCACAGCCGGGTTCTGTCACAGTGCCAAGGCTGATCACAGTCTCAACGCCCAGCAAATATAAATCTCTTGAGAAGCCAGCTATTTTACATAGCTCAAGCGCCTTATTTTCAAGATCATGCATGCTCGTGGCATTGGCCAGAGCGTAATCCTCCCAACGCGATCTCAAATCGAAACATGGATTTTTTGTCATGACAGCTTCCCGCAGCTGACGCTGTCGTTTTTTCAGATTGCTTCCTTTGTAATCAAGAACCTCCTGAGGTCGATGACGTAACCCATAAAACAGATTGTCACGAATGGTGCCCGTCCACACATGGCAGTGCCCTCCAACATATGCAATCTGTCGGCCCAGCGTGGCTTCAGGCATGCTTTCAAGATTGGTTTGATTGACACTAATGGCACCAGAGGTCGGAGAAATCAGGCCAGCAGCCATTTGCAAAAGCTCTGCACGCCCGGAACCATCAATGCCCGTTACTGCCAGAGGTTCACCAGGCTTTACCGTCAATGTAACATCATGGACTTCCTGTCCCGTACCGCCCCCAGACAAGCCCAGATTTTCCATCGTAAGGGGGCCTGAAAAAGTTTTCATTTCATCATCAAGCAGGCGATCTTTCTCGTAAAGATCGGGCGGATCAAAATTTTCAACAACGGTTTGGTATTTAACCGAGACATCTGCTGTCATCTGATAGTACGCCAACAGCTCTTTCCAGGGGCCTGCCAGATCTTTGTAAGCAGCAATCACCGCAATCAGTGCACCAATGCTCAATTCCCCCTTGATCACCAGATAACCACCAATAAAGTAGAAGAAAAATGGTGTCAGCTGGTTCATGAAGTTATTGACGAACTTGATGAAATACTTGCGATTATAAATATCGAAGCGAATTCGGAAGTTTCGGTAAAGGCGATCTGAGAGGTCTGCAGAATGCCACGCAGATGTGTCATTGTTGTGTATTTCAGTGATACCTGAGATACTCTCACCAACTTTATCGGCGATTACGCGCACATTCTTCACCCTTTGACGGGAGAGGCGGACGACCTTTTGCTGAAGCTTGGGAATGATGTATCCCTGAACCGGATAAAGAGAAATTGCCGCTAAACCAAGCAGGGGATCTTGCATAAAGATGAACCCCACCTGCACCACAAGCATCCCCCCCTGATAGGCAGGCAGAGCGAACGCTTCGCCAACAAAACCACCAACATCCTCGACCTCAGCCGTAATCATTGGTATGATCTCGCCAGAGCTGACCTTCTTAAAGTGAGGCAGGCGGAAGCGAAGTACGCGCTGAAACAGCTCAAACCGCAACTGACGCAGCATCCTCTCGCCCAGTCTGCCTTTGTAGACATTTAAGTAGAGCTTGATGCAGTTGCTCACGACAACAAGAACCAAGAACAAAATACAAAGCACTGCCAGGTATTGAATCTGACCGAGCTGCATGCCGAAAATTTCTACCGGGAAATTACTACCCTGAATTGCTTCATTGGTAATCTTCTTAGGCAGATCCAACAGGATGTAACTCACCGGATAGGACAATAAGGTGACCAGAAGGATCGCCACTTGATAGCGTGCCGAGTTCTTCCAGATGAATTGGAAAAGCGTTTTTTCCATGTCCTCTCCGATTAAGCTCAGGTCAGGCTAGCTCAAACTGAGGCGATGCAACTCAAGCTCTAACTGACGCATGGGAATATTAGGTCTTAAGATCTTAAAAAAACGGCATAAAACTCATTGACCCTAGTGGATTTTAGGGGGGAACAGTGCAGCATAACGGCATTGTCAGGAGTGGGCCGGAAAATTGCGGGTCTGGGTCTTTTAGTTTGTGCGCAGCAGATGGAATAAGAAGCGCATGACGTTAACAACGCCAAAAATTCTGATTTATAGCCACGACACGTTTGGTTTAGGGCATTTGAGGCGGTGCCGGACGATTGCACAATCTCTGGTCGGTTCGTTTTCAGAGATGTCCGTCCTCATTCTTTCCGGCTCGCCCATCATTGGAAGTTTTGAGTTTCGCTCCCGTGTAGATTTTGTGCGCATCCCCGGGGTGATCAAGCTGCGTAGCGGTGAATACACTTCTCTCTCTTTGCAGCTGAACATCAATGAAACCATTGCCATCCGCTCCTCCATTATTGAACACACCGCGAAGGTATTTAAACCGGATATCTTCATCGTCGATAAGGAACCACTGGGCCTGCGCGGTGAGGTTCTTCCCTCCCTTCAGTATCTGAAGGGGCAAAAGACACGTCTGGTTTTGGGGCTGCGTGATGTGATGGATGATCCTCATGTATTGAAGGAAGAATGGTTGCGCAAACGTGCGTTTCCTGCCCTCAATGATCTTTATGATGAAATCTGGGTTTATGGCCCATCTGTCATGCACAATCCGCTTGATGGACTTGAGTTTGACCAATCTGTCATAGATAAAGTCCTCTTCACAGGTTACCTGCGCCGATCCATGCCAACGTCTGCGCAAGATTTTACCTCTCCGTTTGATGGTGCGCCCTATGTGCTGGTCACCCCGGGCGGTGGTGGTGACGGTGTGGAACTGGTGGACTGGGTGATACGCGCTTATGAAGCCCGCCTGCGACCATTGTTTCCGGCTCTGATTATTCTTGGACCGTTTATGGGCAAAGCGGATGTTGAGGCTTTCACCACTCGTGCCTCACACTTGCGCGATGTTGAGGTTCTTCGCTTTACGCCAGAAATTGAACCATACATGGCAAACGCCACAGCTGTGGTGGGTATGGGCGGGTACAATACTTTCTGCGAAATCTTGTCCTTTGACAATCCCGCTCTGCTGGTTCCCCGCGTCGTACCAAGACGAGAGCAAGCTATTCGAGCTGACCAGGCACAGCGACTGGGGCTGGTGCAAATGCTGCCAATCGATTCTTATCCCAGTGTCGAGTTAATGGTGAAAGCGCTTGCCAATCTTCCCTTCATTTCACCGCCGTCTCATGCGCATTCTGAAAATTATCTGGGCGGCCTTGATGTAATCAACCAAAGGACCGCTGAAATCTTAGAGATGCGAGAGCAAAATCGTTTACGCACCCCAGGTTCCTTCCAAGATCCCAGACTTACGTGCAAAATGGAGTAGTAATGCAGCAGGGTCGAATTGCCGTCGTCGTCAAAGGGTATCCTCGCCTTTCAGAGACATTTATTGCTCAGGAAATTTTCGGGCTGCAAGAACGCGGCATTGATCAGCTGATTGTCGCCCTGCGCCAGCCCTACGACCCTTATGTGCATGAAGTTCACGAGAAGATTACCGCTGATGTGCTATATCTGACCGAATACTTAAAAGATGACAGAGCACGTGTTGAACGAGCATTTATCTGGGCAAAGCAGCAACCAAGATATGCGGTTGCTCGGGCGTGTTTTGAGGCAGACTTAAAACACAAAAAGAATGCGGAACGGTTTCGGCGTTGGGGGCAAGCATGCGTGCTGGCCTATGAGTTGCCAGAGGATGTAAACTGGATCCATACGCATTATCTGCACAGCCCGTGCACTGTGGCCCGTTACGCAGCCCTGCTCACCGGCAGAAGCTGGTCTTTCTCAGCCCATGCAAAGGACATCTGGACCACAGAAGCATGGGAGTTAAAAACTAAACTCGCTGATGCGGACTGGGGAGTGACTTGCACCAAAACCAATCTCAGTTATCTGCGTTCGCTTTGTACCCAGCCTGAAAAAATCAGCCTTGTTTATCACGGTCTTGATTTTTGCGGATTTCCGAGTAGCCCGCCGGATGCGACCCTGCGAGATGGATCAGGAGATGACAGCGTTCAAATTATTTCTGTTGGACGGCTGGTAGATAAGAAAGGCTATGACACGTTGCTGAGATCACTGTGCGCATTGCCTGAGGATTTGAACTGGCATTTTACCCAGATAGGCGGAGGGGAACAGCAAGAACGCCTGCAAAATCTCAGTGCTCAACTTGGCTTAGAAGATAAAGTGACATGGCTGGGAGCACAGCCCAGAACTCTTGTTCTTGCAGAGCTGGAGAAAGCTGACATTTTCGCACTTGCCTGCCGTGTAACAAAATCAGGTGACAGAGATGGCCTGCCCAATGTGGTGATGGAGGCACAGGCGATGGCACTTCCATGTGTTGCGGCAGAAGTTTCTGCTCTTCCCGAAATCATTAAGAGTGGCGAAACTGGTCTCTTATGTCCGCCAGAGGATGCAGAGGCATTTTCACACGCATTATTATCGTTGATTACACAGCCCGAAGAACGTCAGCGTCTTGGCACAAACGGGTTTCATAGTGTGCACCAAAACTTTAGCGCTTCTCCTGGTTTAGATGTACTGGAGTGCAAGTTTTCCAAGTGTCTGGAGCCCTGCTTATGAAAGTCGCTTTTACCGCTCCGATGAAACCAATTGACCACCCGGTTCCATCGGGAGACAGAACCATGGGGCGGCTCATTGTACGTGCACTGGAACTTGCAGGACATGAAGTGGAAGTTGCTTCGACCTTTCGTAGCTGGCGTGCTGAAGGCAGCGAGAATGTGATACGTGAAGTAAAAGAGCTTGCACTGAATGAAGCCAGAACCATTGCCGAACGCTGGGTTGAGCGCGGCGAAGTGCCTGACATTTTCCTCACTTATCATCTTTATCACAAAGCACCTGATTGGATTGGACCTTATCTTTGTGCGAAATTTAACATTCCATACGTGGTGGTTGAGGCTAGCCGTGCGCCTAAAAGGCAAGCAGGTAACTGGGCGCTTGGTTTCAATGCAGCAGACGCAGCACTCGCTCAGGCTAATCAAGTGGTGGCGCTCACTAATTCTGATGCTCAGTGTTTGAAAGACGTTTTGAAAGAAGACGTCCTTACCGTACTTCCACCTTTCATTGAAACTGCGAAATTTGAAGTGAGCCATAGTGTTACCAAAGGATCAGCTGACGGTAAGATCAGGTTGCTATGCGCTGGCATGATGCGCCCCGGCGACAAGCAGTTTTCTTACATGGTGTTATCAGCAGCATTAAAGCAAATTGTTGATTTGCCATGGCGTTTGACTATTGCTGGTGATGGCCCCGCACGCGGGGAAATTGAACCTTTGTTTGACCGCGAGCGGACTGAGTTTACAGGTCTTATTCCATGGCAGGAAATGCCCCGTCTTTATCGTGCTCATGACATTTTTGTCTGGCCTGCTATTCGCGAGGCCTTCGGCTTTGTGTTTCTTGAGGCACAATCCTGCGGATTGCCTGTTGTTGGAGGCCGTGTTTTTGGGGTTCCCGATATCGTCGAGGAAGGTACCAGCGGCTTACTTTCCGATGAAGGAGATGCTGCCGCACTGGCTCAGAACCTTATGTCACTCATAAAGAACCCGCATAGACGAGAGAATATGGGGATGGCAGCGATTGAAAATATTCAGAAAAACCATAGTCTTGAAGCAGGCGCAAAAGGGTTGGATGCAGTTCTTCACGCCGCGATAGAGCATCATCAATACAAACGCCGTATACGCGGAGGGAGATGATGAGAGCCTTTATTCATGTGCAGCATTTATTGGGTTCTGGTCACATTGTGCGTGCAGTTTCACTGGCTAAGGCTCTGCTGCAGCAAGGCTTTTCAGTGACTCTTGCAACGGGTAACCGCCCCCCAAAAACACTGGATTATGAAGGCCTTACTATTGTTCAGTTACCTCTGGCACGCACAGCAGATGCAACCTTCCGCACTTTGCTGGATGAAGATGACAGACCTGTGGATGCAGCATGGTGGGAAAAACGCATTCATGCGACGCTGGCTGCTTTCTCACGAGAGCCAGTCGATCTGCTTATAACGGAGACTTACCCATTTGGCCGGCGCATGTTTGCAGCTGAAATGACACGCCTTTTAGAGGCAGCTCAGGCGTGCCCCTCCCCTCCCTGGATTGTCGCATCAGTACGCGACATTCTGGTACGCAAAGATGAGATCTGGAAAGAGGAGTGGATGGCCTCACAAGCTTGTGCATTCTATGATCGGATTTTAGTTCATTCTGACCCACAACTTATTACATTGGAAGACAGCTTTCCGTTTGCGTCACACGTAAACTCACGGGTGCGATACACTGGGTATATAAGTGATGGTCGAGCAACAACTAAAAGCAATGGGGCAAGTTCCGACGAAGTAATTGTGTCATGTGGAGGTGGAGCTGTTGGTTCATCTCTGCTCCGGGCTGCACTGAGCGCACCTCACCATATGCCACTGGAATATAATTTTAAATGGCGCATTCTTGTTGGTGAAAATACGCCTGAGGATGAGTTTCACCATCTTCGCCGAGAACGCTCTTCAGAAATTGTGATCGAAAGAGCAAGGTCAGACTTTCCTGAGTTACTGGCAAAGGCAAGGCTCTCGATTTCTCAGGCGGGGTACAACACGGTTGTCGATATACTTCGTGCAGGTGTTCCATCTGTGTTGGTTCCGTTTGCACAAAAGGCAGAAACGGAGCAGACGCAGCGAGCGCTTTGCCTGATGAAACACGGGAGAGCGGTTGCACTACCTGAGCAGTTACTTAGCCCTAATAGTCTGGCACAGGCGGCGCAAAAAGCGTTGTCTCAGCCAGCTTCGGGACTGCATGTTGCTTTGAACGGTGCTGAGATTTCTGCACAAATTTTGGCTGCAGATCTTGGCGTTGAACTTACAAGTAAAGCTTCAGGGAGCCGTGCATGATTTCGCAGGGTTCGGACGACACGAGTTGCATGGAGGACGCTGATAAAGGCGCTTCAACCTCGCAAGAGGTGTTTAAACAACAGCTTGTGCAACATCTTGACTGGTTTGCAGAACGAGGTCTTACTGTTTCGTTTTGGTGGCGAGATGATGATGCGACAGTGCCAAGCATTGAACTAGAGAAAACGCTGGGGTTATCAGAAAGGTTCAGCGTACCGCTGGCACTTGCGGTGATACCAAATTTTGCCAGCAACGCCCTTGCAGATCTGCTGAAAACGACTAGCCAGACATGTGTTCTCCAGCATGGTTGGCAACATAAGAATTATCAGGAAAAATCACTTGGAGAGAAGGCAAGTGAGTTTGGCTGGCGACGAAGCGAACAGGATATGCGTCGTGAGATTTCTGAGGGACGGGAGATTTTGCAAGGCTTATTTGGTGAGCAGTTCATTCCAGTATTTGTTCCTCCCTGGAACCGGATAGGACCGCTTGCTGTTAAGACCTTGAGGAATATGGAAGTCTACGGGCTATCTGCCTTCACCTGGATCAATCACTATTGCCTACCCCACATCCAAAGCCATTTGGATATTATTAAGTGGAAGAAGAATAAGCGCTTCATTGGCTGGGATGCGGCGATGAGGAGATTAGATTTGCAACTTTGCCGCCGCAGAAACAATAATACTGAACCCATTGGCTTACTCACGCATCATCTCGACCATGGTCAGGGGTGTGAAGAGTTTCTGGAGGTCTTTTTCAGCGTTACCAAGCAGCACCCTGCGGCCAAATGGTTGAGTGCAAAGGAGCTTTTAGAGCGTGCAGATCATGACTTCAATCAGTCAATCTGATTGGTGAAACTAATCTAAGTTTCCAGGACACATTCTTTACCTTTGACTTTAGCTCTAAATCATCCAGTAGCTGCCAGCGCTCTGGATTGTCCGTTTCCTGCCATAGTCTTTGAACAGACTTGTTTGCTCCCGATGTTCCGCGTGATGGTGTATACATGGAGATCGCTATTACACCTGCGGGTTTCAGAAAACTGGCGTAACGCTCAAGCTGGCGCTCTGGCTTCTCGCAGAAGTAAAGTACCTCATTGAAAACAATAGCGGAAAACAGCTCACTGTGTTTTGGGGTAAAGCTTTCAAGATCAGATTGTGTGAGGTGCACATTCTCAAAAGCGCGCTTCGCCCGATTAAGTGCTACATCGGATACGTCTACGCCGTGATAATTTTGCAGGTCTGAGCTTTTGAGGTGGTGATACAAAATTGCTTCACCGCAACCGACATCAAGTACGCTGTCTACGCTCTGAGTTTGTGTGAGCCACGCAGAAATGATGCCGTAGCGAGCTGTTTCCTTGAGTTCGTTCAGGAACTGCCAACGCCCCTGGGTGTACTGATGATCCCACTCCTCCGACTGGCCTGCCATTTCCTCTTTTAACTCCAGTTATTTATAGGGATCAGCCGCATCGCGCAGGCCGTCGCCCATGAAGTTGAAAGCCAGCACCACGATGATTATAGGAATAACGGGCGCCATCAGCCAAGGATAGATTGTCACCACCGAAATGTTTTGAGCTTCATTGAGCAGGACGCCCCAGGAGACAGCAGGGCGTCTGAGACCAAGGTTTAGGAATGAAAGAGCGGTCTCGCCAAGGATCATTGCCGGAACAGAAAGTGTTGCAGAAGCAACAAGATGACTGGTGAATCCGGGGAGTAAGTGCCTAACGATTATACGGCCTGGGCGGGCTCCCATGAGAGCGGCGGCTTTGGCGTATTCTTCTTCTCGTAGTGATAACAGTTTGGACCTGACGGCACGGGCAAGACCGGGCCAATCGAGCAGTCCGAGAATGACTGTGAGGCCGAAGTAAATCCAGACAGGTGACCATGTGATGGGCAGAGCTGCTGATAGTGCCATCCATAAGGGGAGTTCTGGCAGGGAGCGCATGATCTCGATAACCCTTTGAATTGAGCTATCAATCCACCCGCCAAAGAAACCGGCAAGGCCACCTAAAAAGACACCGAGCACCATGGATATGCTTACGCCGACAAGACCGATAGTTAGTGAAAGCCGCGCACCATAGACGAGGCCGGAATATTGATCCCGTCCCAATCGATCAGTTCCAGCAATGAAAAGAGTGCCTTCTTTTGCGGGACATATGATGTGGAAGTCCGCCGGAAATAGCCCCCAAAATTCATAGGGTTCGCCTTTGCAAAAGAAACGGAGTTTTTGCACCTTCGAAGTATCGGCCTCGTAAACCCACTTAAGATTTTCCAAGTCCACAGAAGAGGTTAAGCCATAGACGTAAGGTCCTATGAACTTTCCTTCGTGGATGAAATGGATGGCTTGTGGAGGAGCGAAGAGGTAGTCAGTGTTACGTTTAGCAACTGGATACGGAGCGATGATTTCTGCAAAAGGTACACACAGATAAAAGAAGAAGAGGATGATAACTGAAAGAACCGCGAGTTTATGCCTGCGGAATTTCCACCAGATAATTTTCCATTGCGGTGCCTGATAGTATCGCTCCTGTTCTCTTGTGAGCACTTCAACTTCACGGGGATCAAACCCTTTTGGGTTGACGTAGTGTTCCGGTTTATCCCCCTCTCTGTCGTTTTGTGTCATTGCCTAACTCCTTCTTTTCCCAAGCGTATTCTGGGGTCCAGATAGCCAAGCAACACATCAGATACCAACATGCCAATGAGCGTTAGGACGGAAACAAACAGGAGGATAAAACCTGCAAGGAACTGGTCCTGAGATTGCAGGGCGTTGAGCAAGACAGGGCCGACAGTCGGCAGGTTGAGCACGACTGAGACGATGACTGATCCAGAGACCAGCGAGGGGATAAGATTTCCGATATCCGCAATAAACGGGTTCAGTGCAACGCGGAGGGGATATTTTACCAGTAGTCTGCTTTCTCGCATTCCCTTAGAACGGGCGGTAGTGACGTACTGTTTAAACAATTCATCCAATAGGTTAGCACGTAATCGGCGGATCATTGCGGCGGTGCCGGAGGTCCCGATTACGATAACGGGGACAATGAGGTGCGCCAGAATTGAGAGCGCTTTTCCGCTGCTCATAGGTTCGCCTATATAACGTTCTTGCATGATACCCCCGACTGTCAGGCCGAACCAGCTGTTGGCAAGGTACATTAAAACCAATGCTAGCAAGAAGTTAGGCGTGGCTAATCCCAGATAGCCAATGAGAGTGAAGCCGTAATCCCCCACCGAGTACTGATGGGTTGCTGAGTAAATTCCGATTGGAAAGGCCACGCAGTAAATAAAAAGGATTGTGGCAAGGTTTAGCGCGATTGTGAGCGGTAATGTTGGACCGACTACTTCCCCTACTGGCTGGTCGTACTCAAAGGACCACCCCCAATTCCCCTGCAGTAACCCATCAAATCCATTGGGACCGGGCCACAGACCAATCCAGATTCCATAGCGCTCCAGAAATGGTCGGTCGAGTGCGAACTCAGTCCGAAGAAAT
The DNA here is from genome assembly GCA_947496145.1 of uncultured Pseudovibrio sp. Taxonomy (GTDB): domain Bacteria; phylum Pseudomonadota; class Alphaproteobacteria; order Rhizobiales; family Stappiaceae; genus Pseudovibrio. The sequence continues at coordinate 250,906 of CANMBS010000002.1, read as the reverse complement.
TCCAGACGCCCGATGGAAGCGCCCTCGCCTGTTGCGCGCAACATGGATATCTGGTTGGAGATATAATCGCCCTCTGGCAGTTCGATGATGAAGAACACCAGGAAACTGATTGCGCCGAGTGTTGGTATCATCACCAGTAGTCGGCGCAGCGTGTAATTGAGCACCCGCTTCCCTTTCTTCCCTCTCTCGAAAACCTGCCAGAGAAGTGTAAAAGAGCACTCTTGGGTTTTTCTGAGAAAATCCAGTGCAGTTTGAGGGGCTGGGTTAGCAGGCGTTTAACAACCGTAGTAGAACCTCACGCAATATCTTGTAATCAGCACCGGATTGTCTGGCACAGGAAGGATCAGCAGGTTGTCCCAAATACACACTGCATTTGGGACAACTGAGCATCACTTTTCTTTAAAGTAAGGGCCTTGAAACCAGCGTATCGGGTTTCCACGCTCCAGTTGATGGTGAAGCAGGTTCTCCTGTCTTCTGCCAATTGCTTCAGCCAGTGTTTGCTTCAGTGACATTTTTTCACGCAGTCTTTCGTAGGCCAGTTGCTTGTTGCGGAACTGGGATCGTTCATCTTTTGCAACAACGGAAAGACCGGTTGGAACATGCGTTAGTCTCACTGCGCTGTCGGTTTTGTTTTGATGTTGTCCTCCGGGACCTCCAGCCCGGAAACTTTGGTAGTTGAGGTCTTCTGAACGCAGGTCTTCAGGTTCACAATCATTTTCCTCCAGTTGGAAAATGCCGATAAACCAGTTTTGTCGCTTGTGTCCTGATCTGTGACGGCTTTTGCATGTCCATTTCACTGTACCAACCCATCGTTCTGCAAGCATTTTGGCTTTGGGACCGGTTAGGGAGACAATTGCGGAACCGGGAAAATCACGGTTTCGCACTTCGGCAAGTTCGCAAAGTACCTCCAAAGACAAATCATGAGCTTCCTGCTCAATCCTCTTTGTTGCGTGCAAAACGGCCTCACGACATTCCACTGGCCCGTTGCCACTGGTGATGAGAAGACGAATTGAAGATGGCGGTTGCATTACACTTGTCCTCCATCGTCGTGCTGAACTCGTTTAAAGGTGATCAGAGGTCTAAGGCTTGCCACACCCTGAGCAAGTTTGGCATCGCATAAATCGCTGAACACTTTGACAGAGCTCTTATATGCCTGCGGGGCCTCTTCTATGAGGAGCTTCTTGTCTTCACAGATTACCCGGCCACCTAAGTCGGTGTTCAGCAAACGTTGCTGCACTGACTTTTTTGTTCCAAGCCGCGCTACCATTGAGGCCCGGTCATACTTTCGCCCGGCACCATGGGCGAGCGAAGACAGGGCTGCGGGGTTTGGATTAACGGTGTGCAACAGGTAACTGAGCGTGTCCCGCGAGCCTGCCAGTGGAACCAGACCAGCTTCAGCTCTGGCCGCACCTTTGCGATGCAGATAGCTTCCCCTGAAAGGTTCAATCAGATTATGCGGAGTATCTGCCAGTAATTCCAGATCACATCGCAAAGCAATTGCGGCGCGTTCTGCGATCAAACGGCGGTTTGCACTTGCCCAGTTCACGGCTTTGTCGTGCTCATGAAGGTAGAGCACTGCCCGTTCGGAGGCTGGATCGTATCCTGTTGCAGGAGCACTGACATGGCCTTCGAAAACAGACATGCCATAGCCACGAGATCCGCTGTGCACCAGAAAAAGAACGTCTCCTTTTCTGATCCCATACTGTTCTGCTAAAGCCGGGTCCAGAACTTCAGAAAGTGTCTGGACTTCGCAGAAGTGGTTTCCTCCTCCGATGCTGCCGAGAGATGACACATAAGGTGCGTCTTCCAGCCCAACGCTTTGTAGCATTTCTTCTGCATCCTGCTCGTTTGCAGGGTCTGCCAGTATGCGAAGACGAGCAGCTGCCTTGTCTTGCCTGAACTTGCGCAGGTTCAGCGTTGTTTTGAACACAGACATGCCACAACCGATGTCATTACCGATCAGTTGCGGATGGATGTTTTTTGATAAAACGGCACAGCCGACTGGTCCCCACTTTCCCGGATGAAGGTCTGGGAAAGCTGCAACCTGCTGGACAGGCGTTAGTTTTGAAATTTGAGTGAGTTGATCCTCTGCCTTCCCCTCAATCCAGGTGGAGGAGGCATAGAAGCGGTGTATTGGCGCGCGTGTGCTACTCGCACTACTGGTGCCATTACCATATAAATTGCCCATGATGTGGCCTGTAAAAATCGAATCCTGTTCACTTCCACATGGTGCGGAAGGAGGTGATCGGTCAGGCCGCTAACGCTAGCGTGAAGCCCGATCAATGCCCTTTGAGGACAACTGGCTTAACAAACGCATGAGATACTCCAGTGCTTTTCAGGCTCTTTGCCTGTAGGTTTGCGCGCTTTGTTATACCCCTTCTTACAAAACTGCAAGCGATCACTGTGCTTTCAAAATCAGACCATAGTTAAAATCAGGACTGGTCTTGCAAATATGTCACTCGCCTTAAGACAGCAGCAACGGCTGTTTACTCTGTTTCCACGGACAGCAAATCAGCAAAAAAGAACAGGTCCATACGATGAATGCCGAACTGTGCGCCCGGGTCCCAACCATAAATGCCCATCTCAGGCACGTTGAGCAATCCTTTCACGACAACAGGCTGGCGTACACCGTTGACCAGACCAATATGGATGGTCTCATCAGCATGAATTTGTAACATCTGTTCCCAGATCATTTCACGCTCTTCAAAGCTGGAACTCACCAACCACTGGTCGAACAGATCAATTAGTCGAATTGCCGGTTCCCAGTCGGGTTGAACACCTGCATGACCGTCACTTTCATAGTAATTGCCCCAAGGAGCCCAGGAAAGGAAATCTTCTCGTGTAGGCGCATAATCTATGGGCGGCATGTTGGCGGTTGGCACGCCGTTTTCAAAACCAGACCAAACTGACATGATCAGGTTGCCGGAAAGCGCACGGGCGCGGATTGTATCGCGCTGACTGGGGCGAATGAAAGCTGAAACACCAATTTCCTTCCATGTCTCAGCTACCAGCTCCAGCGCATCATCCTGTTCAGAGCTTTCTCCCGTGATTTCAATGATGAGCTGAAGGGGCCGCCCGTCTTCCATCAAGCGAATACCATCGCCTCGTTTTTCTGTCAGCCCAATGTCATCCAACAGTTGATTTGCCAAATCAGGATTGTACTCAGCCCAAACGGTTTGAAAGTCTGGCCGATAGAGTGGGGAGACGTCGAGGACGGTATCATTTCCCGGCCTTCCAAGACCGAAGTAAAGCACTTTGTTTATGAGCTCCCGATCAATGCCCAATGACAGGGCATGACGAAAGCGACGGTCCTGCATGAGTTTACGCCAGACCGGGTCCTGAATGCTTAAGTTCGGAAGGATGGAAATCTCTGAGCCTTTGGAGTTTAACCAAAGCCGCGTGTCATAATCTTCGGTTTGCTCGCCCCGCTTCAGGACAGAAATATCCGAGAACCCAAGACCACGCGCCTGTAACTCACTTTCACCTGCCAGTGTCTTTGCCGGAATGAGTTTACCATCCACCACATCCATGATGATGCGATCTATGTAAGGCAGTTGCTGCCCTGTGTTATCGATGCGATGAAAGAAAGGGTTACGCTCCATGACTGCGCGGCGCTCTCCGGAGGCCGTTCGCGGCACCCATGGTTGCAGTGTGGGAATATGGGGGTTTGTTGCACCGTACATGTCATCCATACGATTAAACAGAGGAGCCCAGCCTCTCACTTTTTCAATACGTGCTATGGAGCGAATAAACTCCAGATTCCCATAGGTTTCATGGAACTGCTTCAGATAGGCAGCCGGTTTGTAAATAAAAGGCGGGCGTGCCTTGGCGAGTTCCTGCAGGAATAAAGGATTTGGTTTGTGCCAGGAGTAGCGAACTGTGGTTTCATTAAGGACCATAAACTTTGGCCCCATTCCTTCCACCAGCATAAAGCCGGGAAGGCCGATAGGATTCAGCTTGGAGTTCAAAGCTACATCTTCATACCAGAACCGGAAATCTTCTGCGGTGAAGGGGCTGCCATCCGACCATTTATGACCTTCGCGCAGATTGAGCGTGAATATCTTATCAAACTTATTGTCGACACTCTCCAGAATATCCGGATAAAGCTCCAGTTTCTCGTTGAAACCGACCAGTCTGGCATACCCCCACACGTTAATCAGGCGGACATCTTTGGGCCTGGAGATCAGGGTATGCAAAGAGCCTCCCTGCACTCCAACCACGCGGCCAATAAGCTCCGGGTTTGTGATCAGTGGTTCTTTAGGGACACGTTCAGCAATGGGTGGCAATCCGGGTGCGATTGTGCGGGTCTCTTTCAGGAGGAGCGCTAATGAGAACTTTGGCAGAGCCATGATTGCCAAAGTAAAAACACACAGAAACAAACTGAATGATTTCAACGGCCTTGCCCTCCTAACCCGGAAAGCACCTGAAGGGCTTCATCCCCCGGTGCACAAACCCAGTGGTCTGGCTCCATCTCGATCAGGTAAGGCACTGTGGAGTATCCCATCCGGAATGGGGATGGCCACTGGTAGGGGTCAGAACCAGCACCTTCATCAAGTGCAGCAAAGTCGAGTTTATGATCCAGAGATGGTTCCGGGACCGCTTTAAGCAGCGCACTAGTATATGGATGAATTGGGTTATCTATGACCTGACGGGTTGGACCGACTTCTACCAGCTTGCCTTTGCACATGACTGCGATACGATCTGATATGTAATCAACGACCGCAAGGTTATGGCTCACAAAAACATAGGTAAGGCCGAGTTCATCTTTCAGGTCTTTTAAGAGATTGAGGATTTGAGCCTGCACCGACACATCTAGCGCCGAAGTTGGTTCATCACAGATTAGAAATTCCGGATTCAATGCCAGAGCTCTGGCAATCCCGATACGCTGCCGCTGACCTCCAGAGAAGGAATGAGGGTAGCGACGCAGATAACGGGGAGAGAGACCCACCAAATCCATCAGCTCTAGGATGCGAGTTCCCTGCGTCAGACTGTTGCCCATTTTGTGAATGATGAGCGGCTCCTGAAGGATTTCATTGAGGGTTCGTCTGGGATTTAAGGAGGAAAACGGGTCCTGAAAAATTATCTGCGCTTTTTTCCGGTACTGAAACAGCTCAGCTTCCGTAAAGTCTTGAATATCACAGGGACCGTTTTCGGTGGTGTACGTGATTTTGCCGTTTGTGAGCGGGAAAGCACGTAACATTGCAAGAGCTGCCGTTGTTTTGCCTGACCCGGATTCTCCGACAATGCCAAGGCATTCGCCCTTGCAAACGGTGAGAGAGACGTTATCAAGAGCCGTTGTCATGCCTCTGCGCTTTTTGCTGCGCAGGTTTTTGAAAGTGAAGGTTTTGCTGACTTCTTCCAGTTGAATAAGAGGTGCTCCACCAAACCCTTGATGAACTGTATGGGGGATGACACCCTCCTGTTTTCGTCGAGGCTTGATTGGTCTGATTGGAACCAGGCGCTCATCCGGATCCATCGAGAGGGATGGAACTGCGTTTAGCAGGGCTTTCAGGTAAGGATGTTCAGGCCGCATGAAGAGGTCTTCTGTGCTTCCCTTCTCCATCAGTTCACCATTGTAAACAACCACCACTTCATCTGCCATATTGGTGACCACACCAAAGTCATGGGTGATCATGAGAAGCGTCATGTTCAACTCGGCCTGAACGTCTTTGATGAGCTTCAGTATTTCGGCTTGAATCGTCACATCCAGCGCGGTGGTAGGTTCGTCTGCGATCAGCAAGGATGGGCGGCAGATGAGTGCCATGGCGATCAGTGCACGCTGTCTCAATCCTCCTGAGAGTTCAAAAGGATAGGCCCGGATTGCCCGGTCAGGCTCTGGAAACCGGACAAGTCGCAGCATTTCCTTTGTCAGCTCCCGCGCTTCCTTTCTTCCTACAGACCGGTGAAGTTTTGCCGCTTCGCTGATCTGATCGCCTATCGTGTGCAGCGGGGAGAGCGAGACCATGGGCTCCTGAAAAATCATGGCAATCTGATTGCCGCGAATGGCACGCATGCCGGCGCCCGTAGGTGGTAGCTTTGCAATGTCGATGGGAGCGGATCGGGAGCGGATGTTGTTAAAGAGAATCTGGCCGGATGTAACTTTTGCCTTTGCAGGCAGAATGCCCATGATGGCTTTGGAAATAACCGTTTTACCAGAGCCAGATTCCCCAACCAGTGCTACGCATTTGTTTTGCGGCACACTGAAGGACACATCGCGGACGACATCATGAAGCCCGTCATCTCCGCGAAACTCTACGGTTAGCCCTTTAACATCAAGCAGGGGCACCTGTGTCCCTTCCTCATTGCCTATGATCGCGCACAAACAGAACTATTTGCACGCTCACACTAAAACAGGGCTTTCTTTCAATGAGGTTGGATTGGGCTGCACACTTAAATTAAACTAAAGCAGTTTGCGTTTAAGCTCGTTTGTTTCAATCCTTGTTTATATCATGTTGTCCGATAGCGCCGCAGGCTGTTTCCAGCATAATCTTTAAGAGTTACTGCCTGACCATAAGATCAGGGAAATCATGGTCATCGGGCTGGACCGGGTCGAGTTGCCAGACTTCGACTTTGCCTTTGCGCCCACGAACCTCGAAACTGCCATGACATGTCAGGTTGTCAGTTTGCCCGGCGCTTTCCACGGTCTCGCCGCTGAGAACCACACAGGCCCCATTTGAGGCTGGCTTATTTTCGCGCAGGTTTTGCAGGCGACTGCACACATTGACCGCATCGCCAACGACTGTGTAGTTCCAGCGCTCGACTGCCCCGACGTTTCCAACAACGACACGACCAGTATGAATGGCAATACGCACGCTAAAGGCGTTTTCTGGCATGGCTTTGTTCGCGGCCTCAATGACAGCAACCATGTCCTGAGCTGCTGCGATGGCTCGTTGGGCATGGTCTGACTGCTCATGGGGTGCCCCCCAGAATGCCAGCATTCCATCACCCATGAATTTATCGACTGTGCCCTGATGGGTTTCGACAGCAGAAACGAGCAGTTTAAAATGCTCGTTCAGGAGGTCTGCAATCTCCCCTGCACTCCTGTGCTCCGAAAATGATGTGAAGCCCACAATGTCCGTAATCAGGATTGTCAGTTCTGCTTCTTTTGCTTTTGCTGCGCGGTCAATGCCCATCTCCATCAGCTGGAAATAGAGAGATTTGGGAATATAGCGGCTCATCGCCCGAAGACCGCTGGCACCTGCATTCATAGCGGATGTGATCTGATCCACTTCGTGGATATGACTTTTAGGAAGGGGCGTTAAATGTTCAAATTCCAGTGCCCCGAATTTTTCCGCCTGTGTCGCGATTCCCTTCAGCGGTTTTGAAAGGCGGCGTGCAAAGAAGACAGCAACAAGAGCTGACAGAAAGACAATAACGATACCCGCAAATACGGAGTTGATCAGACGTGAGAACTCATCATAACGCGAGTTGGCAAGCTGATATTCTCCGACAAAATAGACTTCTCCGTCCGGGGCAACGTTCCTTTGCAAAACCAGAACGTAAATGTCGTCATCCAGATAGACGAGGTGTAAAGACACACCTTTCTTTTCTGCCCGCGGGCTGAATGGCTGACGCTCACTTTCCTCAAGTCTTGCAAGGATTGGGTCCCCAAACTCTTTAATATCCTTAAATAAGTTATGCTCCTGCAACTGGTTTTGCGGCGAAGAATAAGCCATGACCTCTAAATCGCCTGTCAGTATAAAACGAGTGACATCCTCATTATCCAGAGCCTGAGGTACATGGTCCTGACTGTTGCGGGATAAGACTGTGCCAATACGTTTAATGGAAATCATCGCAGACACATATGCAATCGTTTCCCCTCTCAAGGTGATTGCACTGGTGACGGTGGCAAAGGGCTCGCTTCCAGTAAGGTAATAATCACCCCAGAACGGATCCCACGTCGCCAGTGAGTTCATGCGCTGAAACTCAGAGAAGTTAAAATAGGTCTGGTCTGGTGAGAAGGATGCCAGATCCTGCGAGCGTTCATCGCGCCGCAATCCCCAATTACTGCCATCTGGCAGCGTCAACACAAGACCTTCGACACTGTTGACCCCAAACATAACACCACGGAATGTTTGCTTTGCCCGAAGGATTGCAGCGTGAGGCGTGGACTGTTCTTCAGCATATACCTTAATTGAATGAACGGAACCGAACGCCGGTGCCATATAAGCCCCGACATCTGCATTGATTGCCTCGGTCGACATGATCGACGCTTTCTCAATCAAGCTGCGAGTGTTCTTCAGATTGGAGAGGACTGACATATACAGCACGATCCCGCCACATAGTGTTACAATCGTCACAAATGTGAGACTGACAAGCCATGTTAGCGAGATTTTACAGCAGCCCTGCCTGGAGTTTGGCGTTCTATTCTTTTTTCTAGTCCAAAACTTCAACGCGCGACCCACCTCTAAAGGAAATGCATATGTATTTTGAGCATTCCCGAACCGAGGTCAAACTGCCTTCCTTTCGCGCTGTATCGCTAGTGGTTATTCTATAGCTTGCTTGCCTAATTCTCTCAATATACTGTTTCTATGTTCATCAAGAGCTGGTGCACCTTTTTCCAGTTTCAACTTTGAATTTGTAAACCGGATTGGCGTGCGCACATAAGTTTGATGTGTGGCATCTGCTGAAGACACTGGCAAATCCACTTTCATCTGGCGATGGGCGATTTGCGGATCCTGCAAGACATCTGCAACGCTGTTGATTGGTCCTGCCGGAACACCAAATTCTTCCATTTTTCTGAGAAGTTCATCACGGTTAAACTGAAGCACCAGTTCCTGCAGCTTTGCTGTTAATTCATCGCGATGCTTAACGCGGGCAGGATTAGTGGCATAGCGGCCATCATTTGCTAATGATGGATCACCCAGAATTTTGCAGAAGTTTGCAAATTGCTGATCGTTGCCAACAGCAGCAATGAAATGGCCATCTTTCACTTCAAACACCTGATAGGGTACGATATTCGGGTGTGCATTACCCATACGAGTGGGTACGTTTCCGCTGCTGAGATAATTCATTGCCTGATTTGCCAGCACCCCTACCTGAGCATCCAGCAGGGCCATATCAATCCACTCGCCTTCTCCAGTCAGGTCGCGGCGTCGCAATGCTGCCTGAATACCGATGACACCATAAAGACCCGTAAAAATATCAGCAAAGGCAACACCAACCTTTTGTGGTTCACCGCCTTTGGGTCCTGTCAGGTCCATGATGCCGCCCATGCCCTGAATCATGAAGTCATATCCGGCCCGATGAGCATAAGGTCCATCCTGACCGAAGCCGGTGACAGAGCAGTAAATAAGTTTCGGATTGATCTTTTTCAGGCTCTCGTAATCCAGACCAAACTTAGCGAGACCGCCAACTTTAAAGTTTTCGATCAGGATATCGCTTTGGCGGACCAGATCATGGATCAGTTCCAGATCTTCTGGTTTTGAAAAGTCAGCTGTGATTGAGCGCTTGCCACGATTGCAGGCGTGGAAGTAGGCGGCGCTTTTATTGCCATTTTCTTCCTCAATAAAAGGGGGACCCCACGTACGTGTGTCGTCGCCGCGCGGGCTTTCCACTTTGATGACATCTGCTCCCAGGTCGGCAAGCGTTTGCCCAATCCATGGCCCTGCAAGAATGCGCGCCAGTTCCAGTACTCGAATGTTTTCCAGGGGAGCAGTCAAAGAAGAAACCTCAGTGATATGACGTAGAAATAAATATGCGGCTCAGTGCTACCCGCTTTTTTGGGGAAGGTCCTGCGAGGATCTGTCATGATCTTCTTCCAGTCCTTCCAGCAAGGCTTTGCTTGCCTCATCAAGATTTGGGTGCAAAACTAGATTGTTTTGCAAAGCCTACATTTGACCAAAACCAATTTGGGCGATACCGCCGATCTACATAGGATTTTTAAAGCGCAACGCCAATAAGTGATTGCGCTGCTTTAACAGTGCTGGAGAGTAAAGCAATGAAACCTGAAGCAGGGCAGTTGATCAAACTGAGTGATTATAGGGCAACATCTTATTCCATCGATGCTGTTTCGCTTGTGGTAAAGCTGGACCCTGAGGCCACCGAGGTCATCTCCACATTGTCGCTTTCCAGAGGCGCTGACACCGAAGCTGGTACTCCATTGGAACTTGATGGGGATGAACTGTCTTTCGTTTCTGCCAGTATTGACGGCACTGTGCTTTCTGCCGGGTCTTTTGAAGCTACTGCTGATAAACTGATCATTCACAATCCACCTGCTGAGCCATTCTCACTTCAGGTGATTACCAAGATCAACCCAAAGGCCAATACCCAACTTATGGGCCTTTACCTGTCTGAAGGCATTTTCTGCACTCAGTGTGAGGCTGAAGGTTTCCGACGGATCACCTATTATTATGACCGCCCTGACGTGCTTTCTGTATTTACCACACGCATTGAAGCAGACAAGAGCGCCTACCCTATTCTTCTTGGCAACGGCAATCCAACGGAATCCGGCGCTATTGAAGGGACAGAGCGTCATTTTGCTGTCTGGCATGATCCGCATCCAAAACCTGCCTATCTTTTTGCACTTGTTGCGGGTGATCTTTCCTGCATTTCACAGAAGTACACCACAGCTTCCGGAAACCCTGTTGACCTCAATATCTTTGTTGAGAAAGGCAATGAAAACCGCGCTGACTGGTCCATGGACAGTCTGATCCGGTCTATGCGCTGGGATGAAAAAGTCTTTGGCCGTGAATACGATCTGGACGTATTTAATATTGTGGCTGTGTCTGCCTTTAATATGGGTGCCATGGAGAACAAGGGCCTTAACATTTTCAATGACAAGTACATTCTGGCAGATAGCGACACGGCGACTGATACGGATTATGAAGGCATTGAGACGGTTGTTGCCCATGAATACTTCCACAACTGGACCGGCAACCGCATCACCTGCCGTGAATGGTTCCAGCTCTGTCTGAAAGAAGGGCTGACCGTCTTCCGCGATCAGGAGTTTTCATCGGATGAGCGCTCTCGTCTTGTTAAACGCATTGCTGACGTCATTCGTCTGAAATCCCGCCAGTTCCCTGAGGATCAGGGTCCACTGTCTCACCCGGTGCGGCCGACAGAGTACAAAGAGATCAACAACTTCTATACAGCGACTGTTTATGAAAAGGGCGCTGAGCTGGTTCGTATGATCAAGACTATTCTTGGAGCAGATGGTTTCAGGAAGGGAATGGACCTTTACTTTGAGCGGCATGATGGGGATGCCTCAACCATTGAAGACTTTATCAAGTGTTTTGAAGAGGTGACGGGGCACGACCTTACTCATTTCTCCCTGTGGTATCATCAATCCGGCACCCCGGTCCTAAAGGCGAATGGTGTTTATGATGAAGCTGCAAAGACGTTCACGCTTGAACTGGAGCAGGAAACAGCGCCGACACCAGGACAAGATGAGAAAAAGCCATTCTTCATTCCGGTTCGTTTTGGTCTGGTTGGGCCTAATGGCGATGATCTTGCCTTTACCAGTGTGGAAGGGGCGCAGGTTGACAATGGCCTTCTGCTCCTGAGTGAAGCGAAGCAGAGCGTTGTCTTCCATGGAATTGGCAGCAAGCCGGTGTCGTCCCTACTACGCGAGTTCTCTGCACCTGTGCGTCTGGAAACCAATATGTCTCGTGAGGAACAGATTTTCCTGATGCGTCACGACACCGATCCATTCAATCGCTGGCAGGCTACACAGACGCTTATGACCGAGCTGCTGATTGAGCTGACTAATGGCACGGAGCCTGAAGGCAAGGCTGCGTTTATTGAAGCGCTTGGACATATGGCAGAGGATGAGAATCTTGATCACGCATTCCGTGGTTTTGGGCTGATGTTGCCAAGTGAACAGCACATTGCGCTGGAAATCGGCAAGGACGTTGATACAGACGCCATTGGCCATGCGAGAGATGCATTCTCAAAAGAAATCGGACAGGCACTTTATGGCACGTTCAAGCGCATCTACGACGCTATGGAAATGCCTGCTACATTCAGTCCGGATGCACTTTCAGCTGGCAAGCGGTCCTTAAAGCTACGTTGCCTTTCCTATCTGGGAGCGGCACAGACAGAAGAAAGTGCTGCTCTGGCGAAGTCGCATTTTGACAATGCAGACAACATGACTGACCGTATCGGCGCACTGACCGTGCTGGTGATCTGGCAGCTTGCAGGAGCGCATGACGCATTGAAGGCCTTTGAAAAACGTCATCAGGATACGGCACTTGCCATGGACCAGTGGCTTAGCCTTGCGGCTCGTGCACCTTGCGAAGATGCCATTGCAGCCATACGTACACTTACAGAACACCCTGCATTTTCTTGGGATATTCCAAATCGCATCTATGCCCTCATTGGCGGCTTTCTTGGTGGTAACAGCAGAGGTTTTCATGCTGCTGACGGGTCAGGTTACGACTACATTGCAGAGATTACGCTTCAACTGGACAAAACTAACCCACAGGTTGCATCCAGAATGGCGAAAAGCTTTGGCACCTGGAAGAATATGAATGCAGAACGCAGAGTAAAAGCAGAGGCCGCTCTCAAGAAAATCCTTAATGCCGAGCAACAACTCTCTACAGATGTCAAGGAAATAGTTGAGCGCTGCTTAGACTAAACAAGTCAACTTGATATTCAGTAAAGTCTCTGAGAGTCCTAAAAGAATCGACGGCAGCAAAAAGCGCTGCCGTTAACCATTTTTTTGTATCCGGCCTCTGGACATCTTGATTCGAATAGATTCAAATGAATGTGATTCGGGTGAATTGCAACCTGAGTTATTTGCGGCGGAATCTGACTGATGGGGGCATTCATGGCACGAGCCTTTGCGGGGGGCGCGACAGCTCGACGACTCTTGAATTCGACCAAACGAAACGGCAAGAAAGATGCGTTGACCGGGCATATCAAACTGCTTGCTCAACCAGCTTATCAGCGTCTTTTGACGACTGAGCCGATGATGCGCCGGATTATCCCGGCTCTGTGTATCATCTTCATTGCCTGCACTGCCATTTTTCGTGGGCTTGAGATTGCATATAATTATGAGAGTGTCAGCCAGAAGGCTCAGGACGATCTTACACTCATTGCCACAGCACTGACCGCCAGCATCGATATTTCTGAACAGGAGAAAGGCAGCGTTGGTCTGACAGCTGCCCTGCAAACTGCGCTTTCTGAGGCCCTGCCCCCACGGGCCACCAGCCAAAGCCGTCAAATTCTTTTATCTGATCCGAACGGTACCATTGTTGCCAGCGCACCGACCCGCCCTGATATGGAAGGGTTGAAGATCAACAGTTTCCTCGGTGATACCCAACCAATGACCTTTTTTGGCAAGCGTGCTGGCGTTTTGACGCTTCATGAAGGCACCAAGGATGCGACCCGCGCTACCGTGCATCATCTTCCCGGCAAGCTTGGCATGGTTGCAATCATGCAGCCAGAGGAGGCAATTTTCGCCTCATGGCGTGCAGAGCTGTCTGTGAACGTCACGATTTTTGTCGCCACCTCTATGGTCTTACTGGTGATCATTTATGCCTACTTTGCGCAGGCAACCCGTGCGCAGCAAGCAGATGGCATTTATGCGGCAACCCGCTCACGTATCGACGCTGCGCTGAACCGTGGCCGCTGTGGTTTGTTTGACTGGGATTTATCTCGCGGTCGTGTGTTCTGGTCTGCGTCTCTCTATGAGATGCTAGGCATGGACCCGCGTAATGACATTATGGGCTTTGCAGAGATACAGTCACTCACCCACCCTGACGATGTTGATCTTTATGATCTTGCCAAGAGCTTGCTGGACACTGGCAAGAGTAATGTGGACCGTCAATGGCGTATGCGTCACATTGATGGCTCCTGGGTCTGGCTGCGCGTGCGTGCTGAGGTGCAGCGCGATGCAGGTACGCAGGAACCGCACCTGATCGGCATCTGCATGGATGTGACCGAGCAAAAACGCATGGCAGAGCAAAGCCGCACGGCTGACCTGCGCCTACGTGATGCGATTGAGAATATCTCTGAGGCGTTCGTGCTCTGGGACGCTGACAATCATCTGGTGATGTGCAACTCCAATTACCGCAGGCTGCACCAGTTGCCTGATCATGTTGTTCAGGCAGGTACGCCTTATGCGACTGTGATGTCCTCTGCGAGCCAGCCTATTATTTCTGAACCGGAAGAAGGCGATCATATCGACAGTGATATGGAGAGCGCTTACAAGGTTGAGATGGAAGGCGGACGCTGGTTGCAGGTTTCTGAGCGCCGGACCAAAGATGGCGGCTTTGTATCTGTTGGCACAGACATTACAGAACTGAAGCGCAAGGAAGAAAAGCTGCTTGAATCTGAACGCGGCCATATGGCCACTATTGCTGATCTGCGTCAGTCCCGCCAGAAACTTGAGCTTCAGGCTCAGCAGCTTGTGGAGCTGACTGAGAAGTATGCGGATGAGAAAACCCGTGCGGAAGATGCCAACCAGGCAAAATCTGAATTCCTTGCCAATATTTCCCATGAGCTGCGCACACCGCTGAACGCGATCATCGGCTTTTCTGAGATCATGGATCAGGGCATGTTTGGCGATCTTGGCTCCGACAAGTACAAAGAATACTGCAAGGATATCCATTCTTCAGGCAACTACCTTCTGAACGTGATCAATGACATTCTGGATATGTCCAAGATCGAAGCGGGCCGGATTGAACTGTCCGTTGAGGATGTGCAGATTCAGCAGATTGTTCAGGATGCAACGCGAATTATCTCTGCAACTGCTGCTGAGAAAAATATCAAGGTTGTGAGCGAGAACCTGCCGCATATGCATCTGCATGCTGACCGGCGTGCAGTTAAACAGATTCTTCTCAACCTGCTTGCCAACTCTATCAAGTTCACTCCTGATGATGGTGAAGTTCGTGTCTCTGCCCGCAAAGTGGGCGCTTTTGCTGAGCTTAAGATTTCAGATAATGGCATCGGCATTGCCAAGAAAGACATTGACCGTCTTGCCAAGCCGTTTGTGCAGGTTGAGAACCAGTTTACCAAGACGCACAAAGGGTCCGGCCTCGGCCTTGCTATTGCACGCTCCCTGAGCGAGTTGCATGGCGGTTATATGGAAATCGACTCTGAGGTGGGTAAAGGCACAGAAGTGACAATTAAACTACCTTTGAAAGCAAAGGCGCGCGATAAGGGACGTCTTTCCAGCGTATCCAAACTGAATGCTGCTTAGGGCACACATAGAGATCGAAAAAAGGCCGCTTTAACTGCGGCCTTTTTTGTATTCGCAATTCAGATCAACCCGTCTTTTCAGATTGCTCAACCTTGCCAATCAAACGTTCAAAGGTTTCGCGTACTCTTGCCTGATGTTCCTGCATGTAGATTGTCAGGCGTTCAAAGTCGGGTTCGCCGCCAGCATTTACCAATAGATCAAGCAGTCCGCCGGGCGCGGTTTTGGGGTCAAAATGCCCTGTTTGTGCAAGCTTCAGGATTTGTGTCAGGTCTTCGTAGTGGCGGAGGGTCGGGATCAGGGTATCTGCATCTTCCTCGCTGAGAACACCGCAATCTCTTGCTTTCGTAAGAGTATCTTCAGTGCGGGTTTGCAAAATTTCAGGATGCTGTTTCCCGTGGGCAAGCTGCAAGAATTGAGCGATGAACTCAATGTCGATAAGCCCACCCGGGATACCTTTGATCTGCCATGGGCTTTTCGCTGGCTTTTCCTTCTGGATGCGCGCGCGCATGTCACAAACATCGCTGTTCAGTTTTTCAGGCTCACGCTCATCTTGCAGAAGCTCCAGAACTGCGCAGTCAATCTGCTGGGTAAATTCCGGGCTGGAGCTGGTGATAACACGAGCGCGTGTCAAGGCCATGTGCTCCCACGTCCATGCATCCTTGGACTGGTAGTCCTTAAAGGCTGTAAAGCGTGTTGCAAGCGGTCCGGAGTTGCCTGAAGGGCGTAACCGGAAATCTACCTCGTATAACACACCTTCTGCTGTGGGAGCTGTGAGTGCTGATACAAGCCGTTGTGTGAGGCGACTGTAATACTGACTTGGGGCCAGCGGGCGCTTGCCATCGCTTTGTACAACATCCTCAGGGAAGTCATAGAGCAGGATCAGATCAAGGTCAGAGGCGCAGGTAATCTCCTGCCCGCCCAGCTTGCCCATAGCAACGAGTGCCAGCTCAGCACCCTGAATTTTGCCGTGGGTCTCTTCCAGTTCTTTTTGCACGCGCGGAAGAAGTTCGCATAACACAGCGTCCGCGAGCGTTGACAGACCCTGCCCCAGTTCAGACGCAGTGATTGTATCTGTGATCAGGCGCAGACCAAGGAGGAACTGTTGCTCCTGCACAAAAATACGCGCCCGGTCCAAAGCTTCTTCGTAGTATCCCGCCTGATCAAGCGTGGTCGCCAGAGCAGTCCTGATTTGATCAGCTGTGGGGGCACCACCGTAAAACGCCGGGTCCAGCAATGCATCAAGGACATGCACCCGCTTAGAGACGATCTCTGCCATGCGCGGGGCATTGCCCATGACCATAATGAGCAGGTTGAACAGGTGCGGATTGGATTTCAGCAGCCCGAACAGCTGAACCCCCATGGGCAGCTTGGACAGGAAGGTGTCAAATGTAAGCAGGGCTGCATCTGCATTTTCTGTCCGGGCCAATGCGTCTAAAAGGATTGGCGTAAATTCTGTCAGGCGCTCTCTCGCTTTGGGAGCGCGAACAGCTGGATATCTGCCATAGTGCCATTGACGGATCGTTCTTATCGCATCAACTGGGCGCTGGAAGCCCAGCTGCATGAGAGTTTCGAGAGTGCTGGGGTCTTCATCATCCCCTGTGAAGACAAGATTACCCAGATTAATTGCCAAGTCCGGTTCATGCTCGAACAGGCCAGAATAGTGTTTTTGCACCAGCTCGAACCTGCTGCGGATTTGATCTGCAAACTCTGATCGACCGCGAACACCCATCAGGTGATAGACACGCGCAAGTGCCTCATCATCCTTGGGCAAAATGTGTGTCTGCTCATCGTTGATCATCTGAATACGGTGTTCAACTTCACGCAGATAGCGATAAGCCTCTTCCATTTCAGTTGCTGTGGACTGATCAATCCAGCCGCAATCTGCAAGTCGTTCCAGTGTGACAAGTGTGCGCCTGTCCCGAAGTTGCGGATTGCGTCCACCAGCGATGAGCTGCTGGGTTTGAGCAAAGAACTCGACTTCGCGAATACCACCACGCCCAAGCTTTACGTTGTGCCCGGCAACTGTAATTTTCCCGAAGCCTTTGTGAGCGTGGATCTGGCGTTTGATGGAATGCACATCTGAAATAGCTGCGTAATCGAGATATTTACGCCAGATGAACGGGCGAATTTCTTCAAGAAACAGTTCACCAGCTTCGATGTCTCCAGCACATGGCCGGGCCTTAATGAGCGCTGCACGTTCCCAATTTTGTCCCAGACTTTCGTAATAGACCAGAGCTGCGGGAACTGAGATTGCAAGTGGAGTTGCCCCGGGATCAGGGCGCAAGCGCAGGTCTGTTCTGAAAACGTAGCCATCACCCGTGCGCTCGTTCATGAGTTTTACCAGACGCCGTGTCATCCGAACAAATTCAACGGGCGCTTCTGCACCGCCAATCAGTCGACTGCGATCCGGGTCGTAAAGTACGATCAGATCAATATCTGAGGAATAATTAAGTTCCCCTGCCCCATGCTTGCCCATAGCGAGGATGAAGAGACCTGCATCCGCCTCAGGAGCCTCATGGTCTATCGGGATAAACTTGCCTCGCGTTTCCAGCTCACGCAAACAGAAGCGAAGGCATGCAGTTAAAGAAGCGTCAGCGAACTTGGTGAGTGCTCCTGTCACGCTTTCCAGAGGCCATGCTCCAGCTATGTCGGTGAGCGCGACAGTTAGTGCCAGTTCTTGCTTTGCCAGTCGTAATGTCTGCATGAGAGCAGCTTCGCTCTCGGGCCTTGCGTTGAGGCAATCTTGTAAAAGGATTGCCACAGTCTCTTCGGGTGGTGTGTTGAGAATACGCAGAAAGCGTTGCACATCGCGGAGCATTGTTTCGCGCAGAAACGGGGCGTTGACCATGAAGCCCTTAATGAAACTACGCAAATGCGGTGTGCTCTGGCAAAGCTGTTCAAACTCAGAAATGAGCTCTTTGCGTTCCAGCTTTTCAACCAGATCCTTCAGGTGCGCGTTGCCTAAGTCATCATCCGCACAGACAGGTTCGCGGTTGAGGCGCTCAAACAAGGGGGCTGGCGCACCTTTTCTGTGCTCATGCTTTAAGATGCTGGTTTTTAACTGGTGGCGTTCTTCTTCTGAGCCTTGTCCCATGCGTTGCTGCCCTCTTCCTCACCTTGATGCCCCTGTTTGAGGGGCAGAACAATTCGGGCACACAGGCCGGAATGCTCGTCACTTTCAGAATCATCTGCTTTACCAGCTGATGTTAACTGCAATTGTCCATGATGAAGAGTTACCACCGCCTTGATCAGGGACAATCCAAGCCCGGAACCGGGTGCGTGACGGGAGCTGTCGAGCCTTACGAACCGGTTGCACACCCGTTCACGGTCCGCTTTTGCAATGCCTGCACCGTTGTCCTCTACGCTGAGTATAGCGTGCTCATCTTTAGTGGTAAGTGCGACTTTAATTGTGGGTTGTGTCGCCTCACTCTCCGGGCGACCATATTTGAGGGCATTTTCAATCAGATTGACGGTGGCCTGGGCAAGCAGTTCACGGTCACCATCAATAATCGCGCTGCAGTCTGCTTCGAACGTGAATGCAATACCCTCGTCTTCCGCAACAGGCTCATAGAGTTCACAGACATCGCTCACAATGTCAGAAAGATTAAGCGGGATAAGTTGCGCACCAGTGGAGCCAGCTTCGACCCGTGCAATACGCAGGAGAGCATTGAAGGTGTTGATCAGCTCATCCGTCTCAACCAGCGTTTCTTCCAGACATTCCTGCCCTTCCTTTGCTGTGAGTTCCCGTCGCAAGGCAGCTTCAACGCGACCACGCATGCGTGTGAGCGGAGTTTTTAAATCATGGGCAATGTTATCTGAAACTTCTTTCAAGCCCTTCATCAGGTGTTCGATACGGTCCAGCATCACATTAAGATTGCTCGCCAGCCGGTCGAACTCATCGTTGTTGCCAGTGACATCAAGGCGTCCTGCCAGATCTCCCTCCATAATCTGGCGTGAGCTCATGGACAGGTTATCGATGCGTTTCAAGATGCGGCGATTGAGGAAGAACCATGTGATTCCGGCAAGTACGACCATACCTACCAACCAGAGCGTCAAGGCGTCTCCCAGCAGGCTTTTTAAATGCACCTGATCGCCTAAATCACGTCCGACTAAAAGCTTGAAGTTTCCCGGCAATTCAAAGATACGAACGATGGCTTTTGCCTTGTTGTCGTCTGTTTCAGGCAGTCCAAGAGGGGTGTAGGAGACGAACTGAATTCTGCCATCAGTCTCAGACAGCACTTTTTCCGGCAGGTAAGCGATATTGCCGGTAATGACGTTTCCGGCGAAATCCAGAATGAGGTAGAGGTTCGAGTTGGGGCTTCTGACGCGGCGTTCTACTCCCACCACGAGACCGTTGATGCCGTTTTGGGCGTATTGCTCAGCAAGGCCTTGTATTTCGGCATCTACGGTCTGCACCACCTGTTTGTTCATCAGGTCATCTGTATTTTGCGAGATGAAGACAAACAGAAATACAGAAAGCGCCGAAAATGACGTAAGGTAGATTGCAGCCAGCTTGAAAGCTGTGGTGGAGAGTATCCTAGTTAGAGCTGTCACGGATGGAATATCCTGCACCACGAACCGTATGAAGCAGCGGGTAATCGAAACCTTTATCAATCTTGGACCGCAGCCTTGAGATATGCACGTCGATCACGTTGGTCTGCGGATCGAAATGATAGTCCCAGACGTTTTCCAAAAGCATGGTGCGGGTGACCACCTGACCGGCATGTTTTAAGAGGTATTCCAGCAATCGGAACTCACGGGGCTGGAGCACGATTTCGTGACCAGCTCGGGTCACAGAATGGGCAAGGCGATCGAGTACAAGATCAGCGACTTGAAGTTTGGTTTCCACCTGTGGGCCAGCTTTGCGGCGGCTGAGCACTTCCACACGAGCCAGAAGCTCTGAAAAGGCGTAGGGTTTGGAGAGATAGTCATCGCCACCAGCGCGCAGGCCAGTGACGCGGTCATCTACCTGTGACAGTGCAGAAAGGATCAGCACTGGCGTTTCATCACCGGAAGCACGCAGAGTTTCGATGACAGACAGACCATCGCGCTTTGGCAGCATCCGGTCCACCACCAGCACATCCCAATTGTTTGAAATAGCCAGTTCAAGGCCATCTTCGCCATTGTCTGCATGATCAGGTGAGTGCCCAGCTTCTTTTAAGGCTTTGAGCAGGTAGTCTGCTGCTTCCCGATCATCTTCAATAACCAAGATTCTCATAGTTTCCGGTTCCCAGGGCACTGCGTTCATTCTTTCTTTACATTGCAGGCAAACACCAAAAAAAAGCAAATGCTGTCTGAGGGTAAGTGACAGCATTTGCATAGTTTTTATTGATGAGGCTGGCAGGTGCCTGCGCACCTGCCATCTCTTCCAGCATTGGTTTTTGGGGCTGATACGAAGTTTAGGGCTAAACCTTGCTATCAGCCCCGCAAACAATCGAAACACATGTGAGAGTCATTCGTGTTTCGACAGAGGATCACAAGAGGGGGCGTTTCCTGTGATCCGCATTTCTTCAGGTGACTTACTTATCTTCGTCACTCTTTTCCAAAGGGATGGCAATGAACTGAGTATTTTCGCTGCGGGTGACACGCAGCAAGACTGCTTTTCGTCCCTGATCGCGTGCATTTTCCACTTGTTCGGCAACATCCGTCGGGGTTTTAACTTCTACGCCAGCGACCTGAGTAATGATCGCACCGGGAGCAAGACCTTTGTCAGCTGCCGGACCATCTGGCTCGACCTTGGTGACGACCACGCCGGTCTCATCAACTCCAGCTTCCTCAGCGGTTGCCAGTTCCAGACCAAGACTGTCCACCAGTGCGGTGTTCGCATCCTTGTTCTTTGTTGCAGAAGCTTTCTGCTTTTCTTCAGGGATGGTACCGAGCTTTACGGTGGCGGTGTTGATTTCACCGTCGCGCCAGTATTCAATTTCCACTTCTGTGTTTGGCGAATAACCCGCGATCACCCTAGCCAGTTCACGTGGGCCGTTTACTTCTTCGCCGTCTACTTTCAGGATGATATCACCAGCCTGGAAGCCTGCCGCTTTGGCTGGGGTATCTGGCTGGACTTCAGCAACCAGCGTGCCGTTTTCATTTTCAAGACCGAGGGATTCAGCGATGTCCTTGGTTACTGACTGGATTTGCACACCGAGCCAGCCACGGGTTACTGCACCATCTTCTTTCAGATCAGAAATGATTTTCTTGGCGGTTTGCGCTGGGATTGCGAAAGCGATACCAACGTTCCCTCCACTTGGAGAGACGATGGCTGAGTTCACGCCAACAACCTCACCTTTCACATTGAATGCAGGTCCACCGGAATTACCACGGTTTACCGAGGCATCAATCTGAAGGAAGTCGTCATAAAGCCCTGCACCAATATCACGGCCACGAGCTGAGACGATACCAGCCGTTACAGTGCCTCCCAGACCAAACGGGTTACCTACAGCAACAACCCATTCGCCCACGAGCGGGGCATCATCCGTAAAGGCGACGTACTGAAACTTCTCTTCGCTTTCAACTTTCAGCAGGGCCAGATCTGAGCGTTTATCGGAACCGACCAGCGTTGCGTCCAGCTCATCGCCTTCACTGGTGACGATGGTGAACTCAGTGCCGCCCTCAACCACATGCTCGTTGGTCACGACATAACCATCATCGGAAATAAAGAAGCCGGAGCCCTGAGACTGGTCAAAGCGCTTGCGAGGGGCACGTTTCTTTTTGCCCTCGCTGCCTGGGCCACCAAATTCGCGGAAGAACTTTTGCAGAGGGTGATCCTCTGGCATATCGCGGAACATTGGAGGAATGCCACTCAGGCGGTCACTTTCCTTAATTTCAGCACGGACACGCACAGACACAACTGTTGGCTGAACAGCTTCGACCAGACCTACAAAATTTGGCATGGCTGGTGCGTTGATGCGTACCGGCTCTGCCTGAGAGGTTGCAGGGACCAGTGTTAGCGGAGCGACCATTGCACCTGCGATTGCCAGTGCCATTGTTCCATTGAGGAGGCGGGAACGGCGTTTGGAAGGGGATTTAGCAGCAGACAGGGACACAACGTTGGAACTTGCGTTCTTGGTCAACTTCATTTGGCTCAACTCCATGTGTTCAATAGAAGCCCGCAAGTGGGGAAGACGGGCTTTTGCATTTCGTTGAGAGTGACTATGACAGAGCGAACCTTACAAACACCTATCTGCTACATTAATCTTCTGTAATACTGGGAAAACTTTGAGCTTACATCTGACCGAGTTTTCGCGTGGCTTTACATATAGCGGCTCGCCCACGCTGCAATAACCCGCGCAGCATAGTCTGCATCTTTGTACTTCATGAGCAGATGATCCGCATTATCTAAAGATACAAATGATTTTGGATGTTTAGCTGCTTCAAAAATCTGAGCGGCATTTTCTATTCCAACAGTAGCATCTATTGGAGAATGAAGAACCAGCACCGCTCTTTTCAATAGAGCCACACGTGAGCGTACATCCTGCGCCTCCAGATCCTCTACAAACTGGCGCTTGATTTTAAAGGGACGTTCACCAAGCTGGACAGTTGCCTCCCCCTTTTCCTTTATCTCATCAAGAGATGCGCCGAAGTTATGAATGACATGATCGGCAGAGGATGGTGCACCTATGGTCGCAACCGCATTGACCTCAGGCACTTGCGCCGCTGCGGCGAGAACAGCAGCACCACCAAGCGAATGACCAACAAGCAGCTTAGGTGCCTGATAATGCTCGCGCATGTAGTCGGCAGCAAGAATGAGGTCCTGAAGATTGGAAGAAAAGTTGGTGGAGGCGAAATCTCCACCACTGTTACCCAGCCCGGTAAAATCAAAGCGCAGGACTGCAATACCATCCTTTGTGAGCGCTGATGCTATCCGGCGGGCGGCAGACAGATCCTTGGAACATGTGAAACAATGGGCGAATAAAGCGTAGGCCTTTGGTTCACCTTCCGGCTTGTCCAGACGTGCTGCAAGCCCGGCTCCCTGTGAGCCTTCAAATTCCAGTTTGAGCGGATCATTTGCCATGTAAACTGTCCCTGTCGTTTGCCCGATCGTTCGCCCGATCTGGCACGCAAATTCATATTATATACAGGGATTAAGTGCGCAATTACGCTTGTCTTTACAATTCAACACAAAGCAAGAAGATGTGATTAAGCTTGAGGCCCGCGACTGATGTCAACGGGCCTCTTGAAGCTTACTTTAGTTTGATGACATCAGCTTATCCAGCTCTGCCCGCTCTTCTGGCGAGAGCGGTTTTGCCCCCGCTGCCTCGCTCTTAAGTGGCGCATCTTTCTTTCTTCTGGCAGCTCGCCATAAAAAGAAACCACCAAACAGAAGTGCAACTGGCCCGCCAGCCCACAAGAACAAGGTATGGAACGCAAAGCGTGGCTTGAGGAGGACAAACTCTCCGTAACGGTCAACGAGATAGTCCACCACTTCACTGTCGCTATCGCCTGCAACCAGACGTTCGCGTACCAACAGGCGAAGGTCTCTGGCAAGTCTGGCGTTCGAGTCATCAATAGACTGGTTCTGACAGACTACGCAGCGTACTTCCTTGGAAATCTCGCGTGCACGTTCTTCCAGAGCAGGGTCTTTGAGCACCTCATCCGGGTTCACTGCAAAGGCACTGTTTGCGCCCAGAAACATCGCACAAAGCAGAAGGAGTAAAAACTTCATCTTCATAGGTCTTACTCCGCCGGACTTGCCGCTACTGGTATTGCACCTTCAGCTTTGCTCTTACGTCTGCGTGCAGTAACCGGGGCACCCACACGCAAGCGGCGATCAAACAAGGCTAATGTACCGCCAAGGGACATAATCAGAGTACCAATCCAGATGAGAGTGATCAGCGGCTTGAAGTAAATGCGGGTTACAATTCCGCCGTTTTCATCGTTGTCTCCCGTTGCGAAGTACACCTGAGAGAATCCAAAGGTCGCAATTGAGGTTTCACTCATTGGTCTGCCGCTGGCCCTGTAGGCGCGTTTGGATGGTTCCATGACACCAACCACGTCTCCACCTTTGCGCAGTGTGTAGCGGGAGACAAGCTCATCGTAGTTCGGGCCTGGCTGAGTCCAGCTTCTCTCATAGGTCACATGGTAACCGTTCTGCTCCAGTGTTTCACCGGGGTGCATGACTTGCACTCGCTCGGACTCGAAGGCCATGGTTGTAACAATACCCAAAACCGTAAAGCCAAGACCAGCATGCCCCAAAACGGTTGACCATACAGTTGGCGTAAAGCCCATAATGCGCGGGACGGCGCGGGCAAAGCCGACTTTGAGGATCTGAGAACGGTCTACAATCTCCCAAAGCGAGCCAAAGATTGCCCAGAATGCCAGACCAAAACCGAGTGCTGTCATAATACTCGTTGAGCTGGCACCCATGAACCACACCAGCATGATGGTCGCGATAACAGAGATTGCAAACGCCAGTGTCAGTCGCTGGCTTACACCCCAGAGATCACCGCGCTTCCACGCCAGAAGCTGGCCAAATGGCATCAGGATCAGCACCGGCACCATGATTGGACCGAAGGTGAGATTGAAGAAAGGAGCACCGACAGAAATCTTATCGCCGGAGAATGCCTCCAGAATCAGAGGGTAGAGCGTGCCTACAAACACTGCGGCACAGGCTGTGGTGAGGAAAAGGTTATTGAGTACCAATGATCCTTCACGGCTGATTGGCGAGAACAGGCCACCTTGACGCAGAAGCGGTGCACGCCATGCAAACAAGGTGAGAGAGCCACCCACGAAAATCAGCAGGATCGCGAGAATGAACAGACCACGGGCCGGATCAACTGCGAATGCATGCACGGAGGTCAGGACACCGGAACGGACAAGGAAGGTCCCAAGCAGCGACAAGGAGAACGTCAGCAGTGCCAGAAACACGGTCCAGACTTTCAGAGCATCGCGGCGCTCCATAACGATGGCGGAGTGCAGCAGTGCTGTGCCTGTGAGCCATGGCATGAAGGAAGCGTTTTCGACCGGGTCCCAGAACCACCAGCCTCCCCAACCAAGCTCATAGTAAGCCCAATAAGACCCCATCGCGATGCCGAGTGTGAGGAAAATCCAGCTGACAAGAATCCATGGACGAACCCAGCGCGCCCAAGCAGCGTCCAGCTTACCGAGGATCAGAGCGGCAGCTGCAAATGCAAAGACGATAGAAAAGCCGACGTATCCCACATACAAAATGGGCGGGTGAATTGCGAGCCCAACATCTTGCAGCATTGGATTGAGGCCCGTGCCCTGCATTGGAGCAGGTTCAATGCGGCCAAACGGGTTTGAAGCAACAACCACAAATAACAGGAAGGCAAAGGATACCCAGCCCTGCGTTCCCAATGTGGCAGCCCGCAGTCGCTGAGGGATATTGCGAGAAAACACAGCAACCAAAGCGCCAAACAGCACCAGAATGAGGACCCACAGGAGGATAGACCCTTCGTGGTTCCCCCAAACACCCGAAATTTTATAGATTATCGGCTTATCGCTATGCGAGTTCTGATAGGTATTAAGCAGTGAGAAATCTGAAGTCAGATATGCCCAGGTCAATGCGGCAAAGGCAACGCACGTTAACAAGAACATAGCGACGGCGAGGCTTGGTGCCATTCCCATCAAGCGATGATCTGACTTTACTGCTCCCCACACCGGAAAGACCGACTGAACAGCCGCGACGACCAATGCAAGAATGAGCGCAAAGTGGCCAATTTCAATTATCATTGCGTTATCCTAATATCCATTTGGCGCTGGATAACCGGCCTATTATGTTTTGCCGGTTGATTGTGCTTTTCTAGTTGACGTTAGAGCCCTGCTCCGCAGCGGCGGCGGCTTGCTCTTCTGCCATCCAGTGGCCATCTTCCTTCAATGTCTCATAAACCTCTTTGGGCATATAGCTTTCATCGTGCTTTGCCAGCACGGTATCAGCGATGAAGACACCTTTCTGGTCGATAAATCCTTCAGCAATAATACCCTGCCCCTCACGGAACAGGTCCGGCAAAATGCCTTTATACTGAACTGAAATAGCTTCGGCCTGATCTGTCACACGGAAGTGGATCACAGAGCCCCGGCTTTTATCAAGGGACTCATCTTCCACCAGACCACCCAGACGGATGCGCTGACCAATCTCCACCTGCTTTTCAGCGATATCACTTGGGCTTTGGAAGTAAGTTACGCTGCTGGACAGGCCATAAAGCACCAAACCGACAGCTGAGCTTAAAACCAAGCCAGCAAGACCAATTAGCCCGAGTCTTTTCTGTTTACGTGTCATGCTCGCAGTTCCGTAGATATGTTGCCTACCATAGCAGTTCTTCTTTTTGTCAAACTGCTATAAGATTCCATCTAATGCGTACTCTTATGTGTCAGCCGTTTCAGGCTCGTTAGTGGTACGCTTTAATTCCTGCCCTATTGCACAGGGCTCAATTTCAGGCTTGCAGCCAGCTGGTTCAGCTTTTCCAGCCCCGCTGCATTGTCTTTAAGGCTTTTCCGGGCGCGCGCCAATGCCTTTGCAGCTTCTTTTGTCTCGCCCTGCATAACACGCGCCTGAATCAATTGCCCCCATTCGGCGACTGAGCCTCCTTCACCGGCGAGGCGTTCATCGAGCTGAAGCACCATCTGGGCAATCATTTCAGCACGATCTTCAGCATTCATTTGCGCAGCGGCCTCGATCTCCTCAGCGGTAGGGCCAGCAGGTTTTACTGGTACTGATGACTGCTCAATGCTTTCAGATGCGACTGCGCCTCGTGCAATCAACTCATCTCGCTGAGCTACTGCGGAGGCGACCCAAGGGGCATTCGGATCAGCATTTTTAAGCAGCGCGTTCCATGCTCCCAGCGCCTCGTTAATCTGTCCTTTTTGTCCCATTGCCATTGCAAGATAATAGTAAGGTTGCAGCATTTCCGGCTTCGCGAGATTGACCCTGCGC
Organism: uncultured Pseudovibrio sp.; assembly: GCA_947496145.1. Lineage (GTDB taxonomy): Bacteria > Pseudomonadota > Alphaproteobacteria > Rhizobiales > Stappiaceae > Pseudovibrio. The sequence goes on along the minus strand of CANMBS010000002.1, from coordinate 223,871 downwards.
AATACTTTTTCAACTTCTTCAGAAACCCGGCCATCATTTGCAAAAATACTGGCTTCGGCCCAGCCAACCATCAGCTCCACGCTATCTGGAAACTGTGCGAGGGCATTTGCGAAAGCACGGCGTGCCTCGCTGAACTTACCTGAGCGCAAATAAACAGGCGCTATGACGGCCCAGCCCTGGGCATCATCGGGGTTCTTTTGAAGGTATTCTTCTGTTTTGGCGATCAGGACTTCCAGATCTGCTTCAACATTGGCTGTTGCAAGACGCTCTGCCCTTGGCTGGTCCGGTAACTGCGGAGAACCGTATTGCAGATACAGGCCGAGTGCTGCCAGAGGCACCAGAACAATAGCTGTTACCTGTACAATCCATGAGCGCGGACCGGAAGAAGAACGCGACTGGCCCTCCTGATTTTCCTTGTGCGCGGCCAAAAGGCGGCGGGATACTTCAATTTTGGCGGCTTCGGCCATGTCCGGCGCGATTACACCGCGCTCAAGATCTTTTTGTATTTCTTCAAGCTGAGCACGGAACACAGCTTCATCATTGCGCTCATTAGGGCGAACCTTAGGTGAGCGAGCCAATGGAACGAGTACGGTCAATGCGACCGCCGCCGTCAAAATTGCAAGTACAAACCAGAATATCATAGTGCCTTAAATAGACAGGTTCTAAATGTGAAAGGCAACAGGTGCCCCCCTGCGACGGGCCGTCGCACAAGGCATATACCCACAAATTACCTAGGAAAAACCCCTTAGTATGCAATAAAGATGATATCTGACAGTGCCTAAGCTGCGCTTTGCAAATAAGTTTTCTGTCTTCGGATGAGATTTGCGGTGTCTTCCGGATGCAGTGAAATTTCACTCATAGAGATCAAACGACTTAAATTCCGCGAAGTTTCGTCGTGTTTCTGGACATGATCTGCCATATTTCGCTCAGAATTTACCGCTGTCAGAAGCTTTTCAGAATTGCGGTCAATGAACCGCTCCACATGTTCTTTGGTGGAGGCCTGAAGTTCGTTCAGCCCGAGCACATCTGCATATTGAGCAGCCAGTTTAACCAGCTTTAATCCCCTCAAACATTTGTGATAGGAGAACTGCGAGTTATCTGCGTGGTCAGGGTAATGCAACCTGAGCTTATCTGATGTGGCTTGGGAAGCTATTGCTTCTTCCAGCAAAGTGGGAAGGCTCCGAATTTCGTCTTTTAACAGCTCAGCCAACCGCTTTTTTAATTCAGTGGCCCGTTGAAACCATGCGTCACAGGCTTCAAATCCTTCCAACTCACTCAGTTCTTCAAAGTTCAACAGGCTGGCATTTGTAGCTTCGGGCAAACCGATCAAGGCGTCCTCATGCGCTTGCCAGCTTTCAACATTGGCAAGGCTTTGCTCAATAGCGGAAAGCGCAAAGTCAACCAGCCCGGCATAGGGCGTGCTAACCAGCTGCTCCAACTGAGGGACAGAGGCTAAAGCTTGTGCCAGCTTTATCAGCTCACCGGGCGCTTCATTCAGCCGGGCGTATGCCAGTGCGGCAATATGATTGATTTCGTTCTGATGGTCTTCGATATGCGCCCGCATATCTTTAAGGTCATCATTCTCACAGAGCGTTAGCAGGTCTGCCGCGAAAGGTGGGGTCAGGGCCATCACCTTTTCCCATGCCGGTGCCCGGTTCAGGATAAGTATGGCATCCTGAAAATAATCCAGATTCGCATGCCCACCCAGTTTACGGCGCAACTTAGCTCTGGCCCGGCTGTCTTCTTCGCTTGCCTTAATCACCTTTTGCCCAGCAGATACAAGGCGAAGACGCAGACCCTCAGCTGCTGCATGCACCGCTTTTTGAATGGTATCATGAGTGGCAGGCAAGTCTTGCTGTTTGCAGAGATCTTCCAGTGTGGTGACAGCCTCTGAAAACTCGTCGGTGAGAAGTTCCCTGCTCATATAGGACCAGAGCGCATCTGTTGAAGATACATCGATACGCCCGGGTGAAGGAACCTTGTGCGGCAACGGAATGAGGAACGGCTGAAGCGGGCTGAGTATGGCTCGCCGGAGCGGTGCTTCCAATGACAATCTGCTTTCAAGGATTCCAGCGGCTTCTCCGAGCAACCTGCGGATGGTTTGCTGCATCAGTTTTCCATTGGGGACACTTTTACCACTTTGCAGCGCGTCTTCGACAGAACGCTCCAGCATTTGCAGTGCATTTTTAGATAAGGCGCTTAAAACCTTCTCCATCTGCACTGCTTTGTGGTTCACTTCGTGCATCCAACTCTCTCTGGTACGCAGCCATACTCTTTAAAACAGCTCATGTTGTTGCCGGGGCAACCGAGATGCTATGGGGAGCAGCATTACCATCACAAATGGCTTAGGCAGCTCAGCTCCACACGCTTGCAGCAATCGCTAAGATTGTAGGAGTTGGATAAAACTATCGGCGGAATTGCTTAATCAAACCTTGATGAGATTTCGATTCCACCAGTGTAAAAAGCACTTTCCCTCACCCTAAGGGGTGATCCGGGCAAAATCTTCGGTTAGTTGAGTGCTGCCCAGCGTTCGCCATGTTTGCAGGCCGCGCCTTTTATGACCTGAGTTTGAGCATCATAAGCGATGGTGTGCTTGAAATCACGGCATCGGCGGTCATTAACATAATAGACGGGGCCGGATTTTACAGTGCCGTGCGCACCTGAGAATCGATTCTTCCAAACCACCTTGTTACCCGCATCAGCTGCGTTGAGTGCTTTGCTCTGAGCTTTATAAACCGTGTCTAAATCCCCACTGCGCAAGAGCTCTTTCAGCTCCCCTTCAGTCGCGCTGTCAATGGCTGCGTGTGCTGCAACATTTTGCTCGCTGTCTGAGGACCAGAATCCAAAGACGGAAGAAGATGTCTCAGCTTCTGTGCTGGTTGCATGGTCAGATGTAGCGCAGCCAGCCAGAATGCCGGTGAGTACAGACAGAACCATTAGTTTTTTCCAGTTTTGCACCAACATGCATCCTCATTGTCGCTTCGCGACTTATCCGTTTTCTTCGGAAAGACCTGATGGCCTTTTCAGGAAACCCTCTCCAAGCATTTATCGAAACCAGCGGTATTAGCCTGAAAAGCCGCTCCCCGGGCAACCCCTTAAAACACAGTTACACTTACTATCAGCACTGTTTGAAGCAGATGCAACCCCATCCATATTTCCCATCATACTGTCAAAGACGGAAGTATGACGGTGGCTTTCAAACCACCCAGTTTACTGTCATCCAGCTCAAAAGATCCGCCATAAACACCTGCAATATCAACTAGTATGGACAGGCCAAGACCTGTTCCGGGCACAGTTTCATCCAGTCTTTGTCCGCGCCGTAACGCCCGTTTTTTCTCTTCTGTCCCCAGTCCGGGGCCATCATCTTCCACGATAAGCTTCAGGAGTGATGCCGAAGAATCGTTATTTTTGAGCGTCACTGACACTTTTTTATCACACCACTTGCAGGCGTTATCCAACAAGTTTCCAAGGATTTCTTCCAGATCTTGTTGCTCACCGCGAAACAGCAATGTCTCATCTATGCTCACGGTGATTTGCGGAGCTTTGTCGCGATGGATTTTTTCCATTGCTCTTGCCATGCGTGTGATGACAGGAGCTGCCTCACACGAAACGCCGATCACTCTGCGCTGTGCCGCCATGCGAGCTTTTTCAAGATAGTGCTGCACTTGCCCGCGCATGATATCAGCCTGCTCCGAAACCTTTTGCGCCAGCGGTTCCTGTGAGCTTCGGGCCTCGTTGGTAATAACCGAAAGCGGTGTTTTCAGGGCATGAGCAAGGTTGCCGACCTGAGTTCTGGAATGTTCCACAACTTCCCGATTGGAGTGGATTAACGCATTCAGTTCAACAGCAAGAGGCTTTAGTTCCTTTGGTAAATCTTCCTGAACTTCCTCTTCTTTGCCCTGACGGACGCGGCCCAAGCTTTCCTGAAGTTCTGTTAAGGGCCTTAGCCCGAACCGGACCTGAAGAAAGATCGCGGCAATGAGGCCAAACCCCAGAATACCCAGAGTGATCGCTGCCTGCCGCGCAAAGGAGGCAGTGCTCTCGCCCAGTTCTTTTGTGCTTGCCGCCACTGCGATGGTTACGGGTGGTTGTGATCCAAACTGAATGCGTTTTTGCAAAAGACGCAGCTCTCGGCCAGCAGGGCCGATGATATTGCTTTTTGCTTCTAAAGCGCCGTTCAGCCCGGGAAGCTTAAGAACATCGCCAAAGAGAGACTCGCTTTCGAACAATACTGAACTGCCGCTTTGCACAGTCCAGTACCAACCAGAAAGAGGCATGTTGAAACGCGGATCGCCAATACGGCGCGGATCAGGGGAAATTTGCTCCCCTTCACTCGCCAGCACACTGATGATCGCCGTCATATGGACTTCCAGACGATCATCCAGCGCTTTTTCTCCCGCTTCACGAAAAAGCGCGACCAGCACCGCACCAGCAACAATAAGACTGACCAACGCCCAAAGACCAGCAACGAAAATCAGGCGCCATGCCAGAGACGCCTGTTGTTTTCTTCGTATGTACCGGATCGGGTTCCAGCCGGTTTCCGGCTGCGCCCCATCTTTTTCAGTGTTGCTGGTGTCAGGCATCTTCTTCCTGCAACCTGTAGCCCAACCCGCGCACGGTCTCTATCAGAGCACTGCCAAATTTCTTGCGCAGTCGCCCGACAAATACTTCAATGGTGTTTGAATCCCGGTCAAAGTCCTGATCATACAAATGCTCAACCAGTTCAGTTCGGGAGATCACACGGCCTTTATGGTGCATCAGATAGGACAGCAGGCGAAACTCGTGGGAGGTGAGCTTTACGGACATACCGTTTTTGGTAACCTTGCCTGCTTTGGTATCCAGAACAATATCGCCAATAGAAATCTCGTTGGATGCCAGCCCCGCTGCACGGCGAACAAGTGCCCTCACCCGCGCCAGCACTTCTTCCATATGGAAAGGCTTTGCCACGTAGTCGTCTGCGCCAGCATCAATGCCTGCCACTTTATCGCTCCAGCGATCACGGGCAGTAAGAATGAGAACCGGCATGGAGTGCCCGTCTCTGCGCCAGCGCTCCAGAACGCTGAGGCCATCCATTTGCGGCAAGCCCAAATCAAGTATCACAGCGTCGTAGGGCTCAGTATCACCAAGAAAGTGTCCTTCTTCGCCATCAAATGCTTTATCGACAACGTAACCAGCCTCTTCCAGAGCCTCACACAGTTGTCTGTTCAAATCGCGATCATCTTCAACGACCAACATTCGCATAAGAGTTACCCTACCCCGACAATCAAATTGTTTCAGAACTCCGGTAGCGCATATCGCAGTTCAAATTGGTTCAAATTCAGGCGGAAAAACAACGATCCAAAGATCTTTACAGGCGCTGGCCCGATCTTGCATCCAGTACCACATCAGAAACACTGCCATTGTTTAAGACAGAGAGCACATAAACCAGCCTGCCGCCTTGCTGGCACAATCTGGCGCTCAAAATCTTACCATTTACGCTTAAGGATCCTAATGGACGAGCCTGCCCGCTGGCAACGGCCTGCCGTGCCTGATCGGACGACAGGCAGGCTGCGTGTGCTGGGGCTGTCCAGACAAAAAGAGCGAGGACTAATGCCAGCGCAGGCCCTAAGCGAAAACAAAGATTTTGGATTGCGTGTTTCATAATGTGCTTTCTACCCGGCACTGGCTGAACCTTATATGAATAAGGCGTTGTCTGATTCAAATCTAAGGTCTGGCTCACACTCTTGAACTGAAGTATCTGCCTTCATTTTCCTCTAACAGATTCTTGCGGCTCTGTGCGGTCCCTAATCTGAGTGCCTCAGTTATTCCGTAAAAGAGCTTTTCAAAGTGTTACGTTTAGTGTGCAACGAGCATCTGTCCCCAGACCGAAACGGGTTGAGTACTGTGCGATCCTGAAAACAAGCTGGTGCGTACCTGTGGGCAGGTAAGAGCTTAGTTCTGCTTTGGGTATGAGTAAGGATTGTTCCACTGCCTTATGCTCTTTCAGTATAACCGCTTCGTTTGCCAAGTGACTTATCCGGATTGAGAACTCCAGCGCCTCTTCTTGCATAGGAACCTTGGCGGTTGCCCAACTATCTCCCTCCCAACGGGTTCTGCGAATCCAGCTCAGCTTTACATTGCCATCCTCAAGTTGCCGGGTGTTCAGATGGACGGGCGCAAATGGTTTGAGTGCGGTCTGCTTTCCGGCATAGCTTTGATTGACCGCCCAGTTGTACCCCAGAGGTTTGCCTGCGGGGATGACGCGATATGACAGGGCAATGCCTGCTTTATCGCTGTTCCAGGGCAGCTTGTTTACCGTCTGATCCAGCAGCAGAAAATCTGCACCCGCTTCGGCTGGCGTTGCAACAAGATATTCTGTGCCCAGTTGCCCTCTCAAAAGCTTAGTCAGTTTGTAGGTCATCGGGGCGATCAGTTCGGCATTACAGAACTGTATCACCTCCCATTCTTCTGCTTTACGGACTGCGCATACATTGGCCCCTGCCAGCACATCCAGTGTTTTGCGGCTTTGCAGCTTTCCGCCATAAAGTTTGACCGTCAGCTGAGTGCTTTCATCCCAGCGCCATATGGGGCCGCTGGCAAGTGTGGTTTGTAAAACGCCCATAGTCGCTGGTTCTGAAACCTGCATAAGCGGTGAAAAATCCTCGCCGGAACTGGAGGAGTAAAGTTGATAGGCGCTTGGCCAGCTGGCGTTATAGATGGCAACCACAGGGCTGCCGTCATCGGGACCGTCAGAATGAAATCTTGGTACATCCAGAAAACGCAGGGCGGGTGGGCCAGATGCTTCCTGAGGTTTATCAGGTTCCCCGGCATCGCCCGGGCTTCCCAGTTCGGTTGATATCAACTGTCCGCTGATGCGCGTTGCTGTTACCTCCAGATGCTCACCAGATGAAATCTGAGTAATCCGGCATTTGGCTGGTGTGTTTTCGCCATGTAGCAGCTGTGGGGGGATTTCAACTATATCGCCGGGGTGCAGGTCTATCTTTCTCAAGGACAGTCTGAACTGAAGCGTTTCACGGTCCATCCAGAGCGACTGGTGCATTTTTTGTGTCAGCTTGCGGGCTGATGGCAGTGACACTGTGATTGGCAACTGTACGCTGGAGGTTCTGCGGTCCATGCCTTCCAGACGGCGGGATGAGACAACGATTGCTTCATAGTCCTTGTTTGGATTCATGCCTCTTAACCGCAGTTCAGCGGGCAGGTCCGTGCCATCATTGCGCGAAAGTGTGAGGGGGCCTTCGCCTTCTTCATCCGCATCAAGGAAATCGGAGAGGCCCAGTTTCCCATTACCGGACGTGGCCCCGTAGCTTTGCACGATGGCTATATGCGTTCCTCTGTCTACGGCTGTTCCGCCCGCCAGTTGCAGAAGTGAGGCCAGTGCGGATCGCAAGGAGGTGGGGCCTGCTACGGTGTATCCTTCAATAGTTTCACCCAGTTCCGCGATCTCGGAGAGGTCTAGCTTATGCCCGAAATCATCTCGCATGGCGCGGATAAGCCCTGAGGCAGAGGTTGTACCGAGGCGGCCTGTGAGCCAGTGCCCCAGCCGCCAGTTATCTCCATCAGCCCATTCACTTAAGTAGGTTGGAAAGTCCGGAAACGGACGGGCGTCCCAGGTCCACAGGAAGGTGTCATCGGTTTCAACCATGGAGCGACCATAAACTGGAGAGGTTGGATTGTCCCCTTTCGGCCAGTCCGGATGATCTTTGCCCCAGTAACTTAGGTGAGCTTCGAGTGCGCGGCGCTGGGTCAGGTCATCCTGATGGCCTTTCGAAAAATGTGGCAGTGTGCTTTCAGAGGATTTGAGATCAACGAACACATTGGGCTGGTTTGTGCCTTTGTCTACTGCGGGAAAGCCCAGCTCTGTAAACCAGATGGGTTTGGATTGAGGCACCCACTGAGTGGGGCTGGCTTGCTCGGCGTTTCCCACCCTTTCAAAATGCTGGTTCTGCCACCAGTTTTTCAGGTCTTTCTGGCGAAACACCCAGGGTTTGCTATGACTGCCGTCCGTGATGGGACTTCTGTTTTTCGACTGACGGTCTGCCGGGGCTGGGTAGTACCAGTCGTAGTATTCACCGGAGCTTATACCGGCTCGCAGTTCTTCCAAATCATAGGCAGATTGCGGGTTATCTTCTTCGCGCAGGTCTGTGAGCGGCAGGTAGTTGTCGATACCGATGAAATCAATGGGAGCGTGTGCCCAAAGAGGGTCTAGGGGAAACCGGAGTTCTCCCGGTTGCGGCGTGTAACCTGCATATTCGCTCCAGTCAGCGGCATAGGAGAGTTTTGTGTCCGTGCCGAGAACTTGCCTTACATCCGTCGCAAGTGTTTTGAGGTAATCGACGAATGGGAAATTGCTGCTGCCTGCCCAGCACTGTGTCAGCCCACGCAATTCGGAGCCGATGAGGAAAGCTTCAACACCGCCCGCCTGCTTGACCAGACTGGCATAATGCAGGACGAAGCGGCGGAACCGCCAGTCGCTGCCGTTGCCGATAAATGCATCTATCTGAGCCGCGACTGCACTGGTTCCCTGCTGGGTGCCCGGTTGTCCTGCGGCTTTGTCTGATGTGATACGGCCACGCCATGGGTAGCTGGGTTGTTTTGTGCCGCCATATGGATCTGGCAACGTATTGCCTTCAGGAATATCCATCATGATAAAGGGATAGAACAGGACTGACAGGCCCCTGCGCTTTATCTCCTTTATAGCGGCAATGACGGAAGCGTCTGAGGGGGTACCGCCATAGGCAGGGCGATTATTGATGCGGGAGACCATCTCTGCCTGAGTGCGAGACAGGCCAGCAACAGACCAGTTTTCCGGCAGATGGTGGGCGTTTTGCTCTGTGACTTTGGGTTTGATGGTGCAGTGTGAAGCGCGCAGGTCATCCCCGAACCAGGAGACAACGAGCGCAACGCTTTTCAGGTTGGGGCATAGGGCTTGCAATTCATCCAGTGAGCGAAGCAGGTCTGTCTGGTCCCCTTCTCCGTGCTGGTTTACTGAACGGGAATAGCCGGGAGACACCTGCTCGATGATCTCCTTCGGATGGTAGACGAACTCGCCTGAGCCGGGAATGAGAGTGATGGCCTTGATCTGGTTTTCCAGTGGTTCAATTGAGCGGATTACTTCGAAGGCAAGCTGGGGGATGCGGTTGCCGAACCGGGCCATGGGCAAACGCTCAAACACCACATAGGCGGTGCCTTTATATGCTGGTGCAGTGCCTTGTTTGGCCTCAATCAGCGGGTCGGGCTGCTGATCTTCTTTGCCTGAATGAATGCGCAGGTTGAGCGTGCTGGTGTCCAGTTCCTTGCCATTGGCCCAGACACGGCGTACGGCTGTAATGGGGCCTTCGCACAGGGCCACGGCGAAGTTTGCAAAGTAACTGTGACTGGTGACAGATGAGGAGCGGCCTGTGGACTTTCCACCCTGTTTTTCTTCGCTGACGACTTCTTCAAACCGCGTGGCCCAGATTATATTGCCAATTACCCTCACGCGCCCGTAGACGAAAGGAAGCGAGGCCCCTTCTGCGGCGGTTTGCAGTTGCAGGTCGCTGAGCTTGCCAATGGATGTTTCCCGCGTCTCAGAAAAGACCTGCTGATCGATCCACGCACCACCAAGAGCACCAAGTGCCTGCCCTAAAGCGGCCCCAACAGGACCACCAACAGCACCGCCAACGGCTGCACCAACACTTGAAAGCACCATTGTTGCCATGGCTCTGTCCTTTCTGGATCAATCTATCGGGAAAAAAGAAAAACGGCCTGCAATCTTATTGCGCCACATGGGAACCAGCGGGCTTTCGACAACACCAACGCCCTCGTAGGCATGAATGAATCGGTCTTTGGTACTCATGAGACCAAGGTGTTTACAAGGGGCGTGCTGTGCCCAGCGGAACAGGATGACCTCGGCGGCCTCTGGTGTTTGCGGGACTCCCTGCACCTGATACAAATAGCGCTGAGCGGCCTGAAACAGCAGATCCTCAGCACTCAGCTCTGCCCATTCCGGGGCGTAGTCAGAGGGAACCGGAGGTTCGGTTTTGTGCAGGAAGCGGTAGAGACCGCGCACCAGCCCCAGACAATCACAGCCAGCCCCTTTGCTTGATGCCTGATGCTGGTAGGGAGTGCCGATCCAATGGCGGGCTTCTGTGATCATGTTTTGTGGTGTCATTTGCATTTTCACCCCACCAACTTAGCGCCGTTGTTGGCACCGGACTGGCTTGCTGGTCCTGCGAGGATAAAGTCATTGCCCGGCATGTGGGGAAAGCCTCTGAAACTGTCAGAGTTTTGAAACTTTGCCTGACATGTGCCCCAGCTTTTGTCGCAGCCCGTAAACACTTTTGCTGAAACCGGAAAGGACTGCTCCAGCACCAGCGGTGCCCAAAGGGCGACTTTATGCAGTCCTTCTTCCTTGCTGTGGTTTAAAATGCGCAGGGGGTGATTGATGTAAGGCCCAGCTACAAATGTGAGTTTGCCGTGGGACCACCAGCCCGCACTCACATCTGATTGCCCTTCAATGACAAGGCGGTTGCTGCCTTCCTGCCTGATGATACTCACATGTTTCATATATGCAGGACTTGTCAGGTCAACACCGCATTTGCTGTCGCCAAGATCGGCGTGGCATTGATGAGAGAGTTGCCTGCCTTTGGTCTCGGACAGGCGAGCAGCAATGGAGCGAAATTCGGCGCGGAAGATGCTGGCATCCCGGCTAACCTCCCCCAGCGCACCGCGTCGCAGCAAATGGTGTTGTGCTTCCGGCTCCTGCCAGTTGACCAGATAGACCTCCACTTGCGCATTGTCCCAGAGGCCAGCGGTCAGGTCCTGCTCGCTCAGATCGTCGGAGGACAGGATGCCCAGCGCCTCTTGCTGACCGGCCTGAAAATCGGCCTGGGCCAGCGCCTGCGTACCGTCGGCTCCGATACCGGGCGTATAAGCGGTTCCTGCAAAAAAGAGGGACTGGTCGTGATTGGTGAAACCAAGCATCTTGCCTGCGGTGGATGTGAGCTTCCAGCAATAGGCCACAGTTGTTGCTTCACCATTCAGATGATCCCTGAATGCTGTTGTGAACATATTCGTGCTTTCTGTTTTTAAGGAGTCTCAGGTCAGAATTTCAACCAGCGGAATGGAAGGCACCTGCCCGGCCTCGAAATGGAGGAGATTGACTTCCAGATGGTCAGCATCGAAGCGGGTGTGGGTGTCGTAGATAAACCCGGCTGTCACCTCGTGATTTTGGGGCGGGATGTGTCCGGGCTGAAACTCAAGCACTCCGGTTAAGGGGTCAAGCAGAACATCACTGCCAACGTTTTTTTGTCCTCCAGAGACAGCGACCATTACCGTGCCTGCAACTGGCTTTGTGATTTTGCGCTGCCATGTGTGCCCGCCGCTGCCAAAGGGTTTTGAAAGCTGAAAAAATCTGCTGCTTCCATCGCCTTTGCCCAGTAATGCATCCGTTGCTGCCGGGTTGGAATCATATGCACAGGATTTATGGTCCATGGGATCACGAAACCGGAAGCCGCAGAGGCGTCCGCCAACTTTCTCAAAAAAGGAAAGAACCTTGTGCAGGTCGTCGGTTGTGCGCAGGCCAGAGCCAATATCAAAGTGCCGCCGTGTTCCCTTCCAAACAGCATTTCTGCTTTCTGTGCCATTTAAGAGCACGTTGACCTGACTGCGCTTTTCCACCCTGACGGATGCCCCTAGGGAAATTCCAATAGGGAATATTTCATCAACAAAACATGAAGGCATTTACCCCTCCTGTTTGACTTGGCTCAAGGCTGGTCGCTGGCAAAGCGGTTAATAGGGTGGTTATGGAAAAGCTATTTGTGTGATTTGCACAGGTTCGTTGTTTATGCTCCTCCCTCTTTGCAAAACAACGGTTTTTTCCAAAAAGTTTGCTACCACCGTCCGGTAGCAAAGAAACGTCGGTCCTTGAGTCCCTCCTCTTCAATGCCGACGTCATAGCCCGCGTCGCCCCCGTCCGGTGGCGCGGGCCATTATCATCGCAATCTGTCCCTGAGATCTTTCAAAGCTGCGCACATCCGGCGTTGTGACGTTTATGGTTATGTTTGGTTGCGCGGCTGCACCTGTCATAGCAACGCCAAGGCGTCCGTCATGCCCTCTCTGCAATGGCATGATTGCTTCGGCTCCGGCTTCCCCCATCAGACCCAGCCCGGAGCTTCCCGTTGCAAACAAGGTTGGGCTGGAGACAACCCCGCCCTTTGCAAAAGGCGTAATGCCTGCTGTACTGCCAAATACGGAACTGATGCCCGTGCTTATCATTTTCTCCAGTGGCTTGAGGGCGCTGTTTAACGCGGAAGCAGATACGTTAAGCGCAATCTGAGAGAGGACTGATTGCAGGTCTTTGCCGGAGGTAACGGCGCTTTGAATGCCCCTGCTCAGCTCAGAGGAAAACTCTTTTGCAAGAGAGTTCACCTCCTGCATGGTTGCTTCCAGCTCGCGGGCCTCAGTGAGGTCTGGTGCATCGCTCATTCGGGATGATCCTTCACTTATCTGGAAACTGGAGAAGCAGTTGATCCAGTGATTTTTTCGATAACGCGGCGGTGTTAGGTGCCCTTACCGGGGCGAGTGCCATCTTCAGCTCATTTGGCGTTGCCTGCCAGAATGTGTCCGGGGTCCACCCCAGTTCTCTTGAGGCCCGGCACAACAATTCCTGCCATGGAATACGCTGGTGCTGGGGCTCCCCGCCTGTCATTGGTGGTCCTTTGTTTTTTGCGTTACTGGCGAGAAGGCAGCAACGAGTAACTCGCCTGCCAGTTTCGCAAGAGCGGGCACACCTCGTTCATGAGAGAGTTGCGCCACTTCTTCGTTTTCAATGACCAGCCCTCCACCACGCAGCCCTGCCCCCAGTACCTTGATGATGTCGGATGCACTTAGCTGACCGGACGAAAATCTTTCCGTGAGGTCCTGCAGGTTTTCGCAGGAAAGCGCGTCTTCCAGCTCCGCCAGGGCTCCAAGCGTGAGCACCAGAATGTGCTTTTGCCCACCCAGTTCTGCAAGGATTTCGCCACGCCTGCGGTTTGCCCCACGAGAAAAACCTGTTGCTGTCATTGCTGTTTCCTTATGCAAGAGGGGTGAAGGTGAGTTGCCCGGCAGATTCCAGCGAAATCTCAAAGGTCACTTCTGAACGGTAGTCGCCAGAGTATTCGAGGGATGACAGATGAAACGGCCCTTCCAGTCGTCCAAAACCCGGCAGAATGATCTGCCAGTTGCGCAGCTCACCGGCAAAAAAAGCAGTTCGCACCTTTTCTGAGGAAGCTTTATCGCGAAACAAACCGCTTCCAGATAAAGAAGCGTGACGGGTGGAAGCCCCTGCCAGCAGCTCCCGCCAGCGGCCTGCGCTTTCAGCGTCGGTGATATCAACGGGGCTGGCATTAAGCGCCAGACGCCGCGTACGCAGACCTGCGACGCTTTCAAAGGTGCCTGTGCCTGCTGCATCGAGTTTAAGCAACAGGTCTTTTCCGGCCTGAGCGACCATCTTCTTTCCTTTCTCGCCTGATTTAAGCTGCCGGTTGCAGCAATACAGAGAACTTGATGCGCCCGTACCATGTGCGGTGATCCTGCAAGCGGCGGCAGGTGGTCTCGCTCATGCTCAGGCCCGCTGCTTCCGTACCTGCTGCGGGCGTTACTCCGATCTCCAGCACTTCATTTAAAAGCTGAAGGACCTCCAGTACCTGAGAGCGATCAACATGGCGGGAGTAAACGCCGATGGACCCTGTTAAGCGCTCCCCCTCCTCCAGATGTCCGGTCAGTAACTGGGTTGTTACTGCCTCCAGTGTGGCGTAGGGCAGCTTTGCGCCGCGTGGCACACCATCAAACAAACGCAGTGGATCGCCCAGATACGGCTTGAGAGCGGCTTTGGTGTGAATTGCCTGAAACAGGGCTTTTCTGAACTCAAGCCCCGTCATTGCTGCCCTCCTCCAACTGGCAGGACACCTTCATGAATGGATCACGCGGAGCACCCGGGGTCACAGAAACCACACGAAGGAGCTGCCCGGCGCGATCAATGCGCCAGCCTTCTGCAATGTCGGTGCGGCGGCGCAGGGTAATGGTGAGCGGATAGGCACTTGCCAGTCTGCCCGCTGCTGTCCCTTCTGTGCCTCTGGAGACCTGCACCCGCCCCCAAACCAGTGCTACATGCTGATAGGTTTGGGAACGGGACCCGTTGGTGCTGTTGGTGTGCTGTGAGCGTTGCAGCACCAGTGGTTCGTTTAAGTCACCAGCCGCCCTCATATTCTGAGCACCTTGTAAGGGGAAAGCGCTGCTTCAAACCCGTGGGGCAACAGGCCAGTCAGGCGCTCTTCTTCCAGCATGGTGCGGCGCTCGTACCAGAAGCCAACCAGCATAAGTATGGCGGTTTGCAGACCTGCGGGGACGGCGTTTGCCGCTGCCCCGTAACCTGCTTTAAAATCAATCTCGATGCCGTTGAGGTCGCGTAATGATCCCAGCACACCAGCCTTGATGCGCAGGCGTGCCGGGTTTCCTGCTAAGTCCGCCTGATAGTCGGCGGCGGGCACCTGATGCTGATTACCTTCGCAGTCGTAGGTGTAGACCTTGAGGACCTGCGCAACCGGGGCTACTGGCAGGCGGATCAGGCGGTCAGGTGGCAGGTCATCAAGCCGGAGACGCCATTCCTGCTCGATGAGCGCGCGCCGTGTCAGCATTTCCACCTGCTCGCGGGCGGCTTTGATCAGACGCTGGATCAGGTCATCCTCATGGGTGTGCGATACCCTGAGCTGCGCATGCGCCTGGGCAAGCGAAACCGGCTCCAGAGCCGGTGGCACTGTGAGTATAGCCGTCACGGCGGCTCCTCCTCTTTGGTTTCTCAGGTGTGTGGGTGCTTAAGAGCTGAAGCTGAGCAGCTTATAGGCGTCATAGTCCATGATGCCGCCGCCAACGCGCTTGGTGATGTAAAACAGCACGTTGGGTTTGCTTGTGTAAGGATCACGCAGAACTGATATGCCGACACGGTCCACCACCATGTAACCGCGCTGAAAATCCCCAAAGGCAACCGCAAACGGGTCTTCAGTTGCTCCCATATCGGGCATATGCTCAGCTTCTGTGACCGGAAAGCCCATCAGGCTTGGCTCAGCCCCGGCTGACGCAGGCGGTTGCCAGAGGTAGTTGTTCTGACCATCTTTGAGCTGGCGGATTGCTGCCTGGGTTTTACGATTAAACAGGAAGCGGGCGTTGCGGCGAATGCTGGTTTTTACACCATAAATCAACGAGATCAGGATGTCGCCCGGATGGGATGAGGGAAATGCACCGGGTGCGCCTGTTTTGGTGTAGCCGATGGACAGGCCCGTATCTGTCAGGCCCTCGTGTTTATCTCCCTTCAGAAGACCCTTCGGCTTGTTCGTCCCATCCCCGATAACAAAAGCCTCGGATTCTTTTTCTGCAAAGACGGTTTCCACTTCTTCTGCAAGGACCTCGCCAATATTGACAGCAGAATCGTCAAGCAGGGTCTGGGTCACGGCGGGGAGCGCAGACAACTCGTAGATTTTGAAGTCACGCAGTTTCAGCTTCATACCGTTTGTGGCTGTTGTGCGGCTGTCGGTCTCGTTCTCCCAGTCCGCACTTGGATTTGCGGAAACAACGGGACGGCGGTAGGAATTGCCGGAGATTTTGCGACTGCCAGCAATAGAGCGGATGGGCGACAGAGTTGTGATACGGCGCAGGATATCCGTTTCCAGCTGCTGGGGAACCAGAAATCCGCCATCCGTTTCAACACCAACGGACATGGCAGCTTTTTGCTCCAGCGCCCGCAAAGACGTCTCCTGCCCTTTGCGCATATAGGTCTCAAAAGCTGATTTATGTTCGACCTCCGCCGTGTTGCTCATTGCCTTTTCAGGCTGAGCCCGTGGCAGACGCCGGGATTTAAGCTGAAGCTCATTTAAATGGCGCAGTTGCCCATCGATAATCTCGTCCAGACGGGCAAGCTTTTCATCCAGAAGCACATCGCTTGAGGACTTTTGCTCCAGTTCTGCCAGTCGCATGTCATTGGTTTGGGTGTACTCATGATAAGCGCTTTGCATCTGGTCGAAGCTGTCAGAGGTGCCTGAGACGCTGATACCGGTAGCTAACTGACCGCTGGCATGACCTGAGAGGTTGGGCATAGCTGCTTTGCCAGCAGATTCCCGAGCAAAGTCCTTGGTTTCCAAAGCTGGATTACATGTGGATTTCATAGGATTATTTTCCTTAGTTTTCACATAGGATCTGTAGTATCGGAGCGACACCACAGGCAGGTATTCCATATATTTTTCGTGTTTAAGAGACGAGGTTCAGTCGTGCTGTGGGGAGCAGCGGGAATGTGACCAGTGAGATCTCCCAGAGATCAACGGCGAGCACATCCCGCTGTCCTGTTTTGCTGTTGCGCCGGGCGCGGCGGGTTTTGAAGCCGATGGACAATCCATCCAAAATCCCGGCCTGCACCATGGCGATGGCCTGACGGCCCTGTGCAATCCCCGGATGAAGCAGCCCTTTCACGTAAAGACCGTTGTTGTCCTCCTGAATGTGGAGCCATTTTCCGATCGGGTGGCCGGGATCATGCTGCCAGAGCATTTTCACATCAGCGAGCTTTTGCTTTTGCAAAGTGTTGTGAAACGCACCTTTACGCATCACATCACCGCCCTGATCAGATTGCTCGAACCGGCTGGCATAACCTTCTATGGCGATGGGGTAGTCTGTGTTCAAGTAAAAGCCTCCCTCCATATGTTTCAGGTCTTTGCGGCTGCAAGACCGATGCTTTTCGGCTTATTGGCGCGGCGTTGCTGCAACGCGCCTGCAAGTGCCTGCGTGAAGTTGGCAAAGGTTTGCTGCGGAGGGTCTTTGTGACATTCGTCAGGGTGCTGTTTCAGCTCCTGTAACGGGATGCCTGCTTTCTGACTTTGATTCAAAGCCCCCTCCTAACCGTTTCATTTATCTCAATATATTCTATGTGCATATTTATGGATCCATCTTCAGAATCTGGTTGAGCTTTTCCAGCTCATGCATGAACTCTTCAAAGCGGCGGTTGAACCGGATGACTTGCTTTAAGGCCCAGAGCAGCATGGAGGTGGAGGTGCCAGCCCAAGCGCCCAGAACCACATGGGCCAGATCGCCTCGCTCGCTTAGGGCCGTTATCAGCTCACTCATCATGACCCTCCGCACCGTAGCCAACCGCCATGCGCTTTTCATCGCTCGTGAGGAAGTCTGCGGCTGTTACGCGGTCCCACAGAGCCTTACGCTCCTGTGCAAGTGCTTCGACAGCGTCCAAATCCATCTCCAGAGACAGTTTTTCGCTATAGGCTTCGGACAGCCAGCTTGACAGCTCCGAGAGAACGCGGGAGGCGAGCGGGACAATCGTAAGCCGCCAGAAGGCGCGGTTGGCCTCCTGATAATTGGCGTAGGTGTTGTCTCCGGGGATGCCCAGCAACATGGGCGGCACACCAAAGGCCAGCGCGATTTCCCGCGCGGCGATGTTTTTCAGCTCTATAAAGTCCATATCTTTGGGCGACATGCCCATTTGCTTCCAGTCCAGACCGCCTTCCAGCAGCATGGGGCGGCCTGCGTTTTTTGCGCCCTGATAGGAGCTTTCCAGTTCTTCCTTAAGGCGGTGGAACTGGTCGTCAGTCATATTCATGGCATCACCAGCACCGTAGACCAGCGCTCCGGTGGGACAGGCAGCATTGTCGAGCAAAGATTTATTCCAGCTGCCCGCAGCATTATGCACATCGAGCGCAATCTGCGCCGCTTCAATGGGCGCGAAACCGTAATGATCATTGAGCGGATTAAACAGTTTGATGTGCAGGACCGGCTTGATCTTATCACCCTCCGCCTGTCTGAGCGCCACTTTGCGACCTGCCACCTGATACTCATGGGCCTCCACCCATCCGCTCTCGTCCACCAGCACCTTCATGCGGTCCGGGCGTAAAGCATGCAGCTCTCGCGGCTCCCCGTCCAGTGAGACGGCTTCCACATAAGCATTGCCGGAGACCAGCAGGAAGCCATAGACCTCTTCTAAAAACGAGCGCCGCGTTTGCATTGGTGTTGGCTGGGCCAGTAAATCCAGCAGGGGATGCGCTTCCAGTTCCTGATCACCTGCCTTCAAAGTGAGTGACACATTTGCAGCAGCTTCAGAAATCAGGCGCACACACCGATAGGCGATAGTGTTTCGTAAATAACCCTGGTTTATAAGTGATTCATAGTTGCGCGGGGTCCAGACGGCCCCTTCGCCAAACCGCATGAGAGCGACGGATTTTGTCCGTGAGGCTTTGCGCTCGCTGGCTGGTGAAAAAACTGAATCAAGAAACCTGCGTAACCCCATGAGAAAAGAGTCCTTTTCGCTCTAACTTAATGTTTTGATTCAAGGAATCGGGCGCACATGAAGTCATTCGCAGACTGAATCAAGTTTGCGAGCTAACCTCTTTAACTGTCAGAGTTTTTCCTGTTTGGGCCTAAAGCAGTTCGCGTTTAAGCTGAAACGCTTGATCTGCTTTAGCTTTTGTTTTTGCGTATCTTTATCTGAAAACCGGTGCCCACTTTTCAGAGATACGCTTTAAAGCCCGCGTAATCTTGGTGCACCTTGAGGGCGGCGGTTCAATTCTGTTATGGCCCAGACAAGGGCATCCATCCGGTCCGGTGACTTGCCATTGCTGAGGCCGTTTGCACCAAAGTCTGCCAGTTCATCTTCCAGTTCAGGAAACGTGCCGCAGTGGTGGACACGGCCTTGCTCATAAAGCAAAGCCACAGGCTCAGCCCGGCGACGCTTGCTGCGCGTTGCGTGGACAGAGCGGACCGGAACGCTGGCATCAACGGCCTCAATCACCTCACGCACCATTTCGCCGCCCTGATTAACTTCTGCCAGCAGGCAATCGGCTTCAAGTTCGTGGTACAGCCCGATGGCTTGCTGTGCCCATGCGGCTGGTCTTAGTCCCTGTGCCGTCCTGTCTCTTAACAGGAACAGGTCACCTGCTTCCGAGATACCTGCTGCAATGATACCGCATGCATCTGCGGATTTGCCGGAGGTGGCTGGCGGGTCGATTGCAACGACAATCCGCTTCAGGTCCGGCCATTCGCGCAGGCGGCCCGCTTCGAACCACTTGCGGGCAAACAGCGCGTCCTCACGATCCTCAATCAGCTCGCCATCCAACTCTTGCCTGCCGAGCCGTGTACCGCCGTACCGTTCTGCCATTTGTTGCAGAAAGTTTGCAGCAAGAAAGGCGGCGTTGGCACGGGTGCCTGCTTTGGTCAGCACTGTGTTTCGGTCTTGCAGCAGCCTTTTGAGCAGCGGGGTGGATTTGGGCGTTGTTGTTACCATTTGCTGCGGATGGGCACCAAGGCGTAAGCCAAACTGGAGCATATCAAACGTTTGTGTTGCGTTACTCCACTTGCCTGCTTCATCGCACCAGGCTGCATCAAACTGAGGGCCGCGCAAAGCCTCCGGGTCTTCGGAGGAAAACGCGCGCGCAATGGCTCCGTTTTGCCATTCAAGGCGGCGGCGTGACGGGTTCCACTGCGGTCTTTGATTTGTCGGATGCACCGCAAGCACGCCGGAGATACCTTCAATCATCACTTCGCGCACATCTGCATAGGTTTGTCCGACAAGCGCAATATTCCCCGCTGCGGGGCCCGCCCAGTTTTGGCCTGAGGTCTTTGCCCGAACCCACTCTGCTCCAGCTCTGGTTTTGCCAGCACCGCGCCCTCCCATGAGGAGCCAGCAGCTCCAGTCCTGTCGCGGCGGGCGCTGATGGGGATGGGCAAACACCTCCCAGTTATATTGAAGAAAACTCAGTTCTGATGAACTAAGAGAGGCGACGAACTCATTCAGCCTGCCCTTGCTCACACAGGCTTGCAATGCGCTGCGAAAGCTCGTCTCTGATATGGTCATCACTTTCCTCCCCGCCCTCGTCATTGCCATGTGCCTGTTGCAGCTCCAGCAACATATCCAGCGTTTTAGCCAGACTGGTCAGAGCTTTTGCTGTGGCGTCCACCTCTTCTGGTATGGCTTGCGGATCGCCTGCCAGCTTTCTCAGTTTGGCTTCCAGAGCGCTGACCTGCTTTTCAAAAGCTGCATAAAGGCGAGCGATCAGACGCCTGCGCTCTTCGGGCTGGCAGCTGGCCAGCTCCTGCGCCAGTTGCCATTTGCGCAGCCACCCTTCCCGTCTGACCTTGGAGGTGATGGTGCTTTCCGGCAGGCCCGTTCTGCGGGCTATTTCAGCAATGGAGACCGGGTCTTCCTCAACCATGCGCCGGACAACGACCCAAACGTCATTGGGCACACGCAATCGCAGCGCTTTTTCTTCAGCACTGTCAGGTTCCTGTTCTTCCAGCATCCCCCCTCCTTTTTAAAATGACCTGAAACAGGCACAAAAAAAGCTGCCCGCTTGAACAAGGGACAGCCGAATGACCTGTAAATCTATCTGCGTTTTTGAAAGAACTGAGCGGCCTGCCTCGGCTCCTCACACTTTCTCCAGCATGCCAAAACACTAGCAAAACAGCGGTGCGCTGTCAAGATTATATTCCTATCACAACTGACACAAAGAGGCATGGACACTTATCCCCGCCCCACGTTAGGATTGTGACTGTTCAATCAACGAGTGATGAAAGTTGCAGGGCATTGAAGGGACACCTGAAACTGCCCAAGCGCTCTTCTGGCCTCATTACATAATGAGTTTAAGTTATCCCCGCTCCTGCCCTGTGGAGAAGCAATTGAAAAGAAACAGATTTTGCAAGATCAATCTTGAATGTAGTCATCATCCGGCCAGTGAACGAGATGATTTTCAAATTCTTCAGGCTCCATACCGTCTTCGCTGACGGTCTTGTCTTTTACTGAGATTCCGGCGTCATGAACGCTCTGCGGGTCTTTGGAGACAAGAGGATGCCACCAGTACAGGTTTTTGCCTTCACGGATTAAACGATACGCGCATGTTGGCGGTAACCATTTCAAAGTTCTTACCATTTCCGGCGAAAGCTGAACGCAGTCGGGAACAGTTTCAAAGCGCTGTTCATAGTTTTTGCACCGGCATGTGGTTCCATCAAGCAGCGTGCAGGCAACGTTTGTCCAGTAGATTGCGCCAGTGTCCCAATCTTCCAGTTTGTTCAGGCAGCAACGCCCGCACCCGTCACAAAGACTCTCCCACTCTTTATGGGTCATCTCATCAAGGGTTTTGGTCTGCCAGAAAGGACGGTGACTCTCAGAGTTTACGGATACCATTTATTTCGTTCTCGTTGCAAAATTCCGCTGGGAATAACGCGAGGATGTTGCCTTAAAGTGGCTTGCCTTTAACCTTTTGTAGGCAACCTGCTTTAACCTATTATTATCGCGCGTTCTTTTGTCGAAATTTGGGTTCCCAGTTTCGGCGGTGCGCTTCCGCTAGTTCTTCAGTTTGCTCATCTTCCCCAGCGTCTTTCAGGGAAGGATGACCAGCAGCACGGGTAGTCAGTTTGGAAGAGAACTCTGATAACAGCGAAAAGCAGAATGTCACGGAAAATTCTGCCGAACATGTGAAAAAAAAGGGTAAGAGCCGATCTTTTACTCTTCAGGACCTGTCTCAGCGCATGCTTGCAACCGATGCATGGCTGGATTCCGCCCTGTTTCATACCTCACAGTATCTGGGTACATTCTTCCGCGAATATTCCGCCTTTATGCGCCGGTTCGTACCGCGCGGCCCCGCCAGATGGATTGCAGGGCTGGCTTCGGAAGGGCTGACCTATTGCGCTTTCGGTTTTCTGCTTCTGCTGGCCTTCGCACAACCTGCCTTTAAAGCAACGGAACGGTCCGACTGGAAAACCACCTCAGATTTTTCGGTGAGCTTTTTTGATCGGTTCGGGAACCCGATTGGCAAGCGCGGCATCTTGCTGAACGATAAAATTCCCCTCGACGATATTCCCGACCATGTGATTCAGGCCACGCTGGCAACCGAAGACCGACGCTTCTTCGATCACTGGGGAATCGATTTTGTTGGCACCTTCCGCGCCATGGTGGAGAACGTGAAAGCCCGCTCTGTGGTGCAGGGCGGCTCCTCCATTACACAGCAGCTTGCAAAAAACCTGTTCCTTTCAAACGAACGCACATTACAACGCAAAATCAAGGAAGCCTATCTCGCCCTGTGGCTTGAGATGAACCTTTCCAAGCGGGAAATCCTCAAATTATACCTCGACCGCGCTTATATGGGCGCGGGGACATTTGGCGTTGCAGCGGCCTCTGAGTTTTATTTCGGCAAGGATGTGCGCGAGATTTCCTTAGCAGAAGCTGCAATGCTTGCAGGGCTTTACAAGGCTCCTTCCAAATATGCCCCGCACAAAAACCTGCCCGCCGCCCGCGCCCGCGCCAACGAGGTGCTGACGAATATTGTACAAGCTGGCTTCATGACTGAGGGCCAGGTTATCGGTGCGCGCCGCAACCCCGCAGAGGCCGTGGACCGCACAAAGAGCCAGGCCCCTGATCACTTCATGGACTGGGCGTTTGAGGAGGTGAAAGATCTCGCAGCACAATACCCAGAGCTCAGTAATGACAGGGTAATTTCCGTTCGCACCACTCTTGATCCAGGCCTTCAGAAGGAGGCTGTCAACCAGATCGAGAGCACTTTACGTCAATACGGAGACCGATACGGCGTAGAAGAAGCCGCCATGACAGTTATCACCACTGACGGCGCGGTGCGCTCCATGGTGGGGGGACGTGATTATGATGAAAGCCAGTTCAACCGTGCGACAGATGCGCTGCGTCAGCCGGGGTCTTCATTCAAACCCTTCGTCTATATGACAGCCTTCCTGAACGGATATGAGACTGAAAGTGTTGTCCCCGACCGGCCCATCAACATTGGCGGATGGTCACCGCGCAATTATACCCGCGGATATGCCGGGCCTGTGACGCTGAAAACAGCTCTTACCAAGTCCATCAACACAATCCCTGTTCGTCTGGCACAGGCTATCGGGCGCGATAAGATTGCAACCACAGCTTACATGATGGGCATCAACAGCGAGCTTAAAATCACCCGTGCCATGCCACTGGGTGTTTCTGAAGTGACTGTTCTGGATATGACAAGTTCCTATGCCTCTTTCGGCGCTGGCGGGAAGAAAGTTGATCCATATGCTGTGCTGGAACTTCGCGATTCCAGAGGCGAACTGCTTTACAGTCATGAGCGGGATTCTGCCCCTTCTCTCAGGATCTTACCATTTGATAAAGTGGCCATGATGAATGATATTCTTGTGAACGTTATTGAGCGCGGGACAGGTAGGAGAGCGCGACTGGAAGGCGTAACTGCTGCTGGCAAAACAGGAACCACTCAAGCCTACCGGGATGCCTGGTTTGTGGGGTACACCGGCAATCTGGCCGCTGCCGTCTGGTTTGGAAACGATGACTTTTCATCCACACGCCGCATGACTGGCGGCAGCTTGCCAGCGATGACATGGGGCAACTTTATGCGCTATGCCCATCAGGGGCTGGAGCTGAAAGCTATGCCCGGTGTGGAACCACCTGAAGGCAAGGGAGTTATCACCGCCAATGGCTTGAGTGATCATGAGATCACAGGCCCGCCGGAGCTGTTAAACCGGACATCGCAACAAGTGCTGGAAGCACTTGGCGAGCGTTTGCGTGCTCTTCCATTCAACAGTATTTCTCAGTCAAACGTGCAGGCTCACCTTGGCTCTTCAACCCAGGCGGATGCAACTTATACCCGATGACACAGACCCTGAACATGCCTGGTGTGGCGGTCCCTGAAGACGAAACCACCCAGATTTTTGACCCGGAAACCTCCTGGCAAAAACCTTGGCCCCACCTTTCGCCACTGCTCTACAAACGGCCATTCTTTTCCTTTGGTCCTTTCTTACTCTCCATCACCATTGCGCTGGCGCTGGGGATAAGCAGTGCGTATCTTTCTCTTAACCGAGGTTCCCCATTCAGTGCTCTTGAGAGCGGCGTCTGGGTTGCACATCCCCATGCAGGTACTCAGGACAGCGACCCTTACAGCACCGCAATTTTCGCACGTACGGGCCGCGTTCCGCTTGGCAGCGGTGAAGGGCTTGCTTTTTATGCCGCATTTGATGACAGCGGACAGGCACTAGATCCTCAATGTACCTATCGAATTTCAGGTAAAGTGCCAGCAACACGCCTGTGGACACTCACCGCACTTGATAATGCGCTGGAACTGCTGGCAACAGATGCAGGACGAGCATCTTTACACAGTCACGGCGTCCTTATGGATGTCAGCGGCAGCTTTTCCATTGCCGTCTCCCCCAGGGCACGCCCCGGAAACTGGCTTCCGACTGGCGGGGATAACGGTCTGGTGTTTGCGATGCGGCTCTACGATATCCCCTACACCACCGGGGCCGGACAAAGTGCACCTGTGATGCCAGCAGTAGAACAGGTGAGCTGCTCATGAGTGAACTCCTCGCCAAACTTAAAGACATATACATCTCTCCCCGCTGGATTTTGTGGGGGCTCGCCGGATTTTTCCTTGCGGGGATAGTGCATGTTGCAGTCGTCCTGAATGTCCCTTCCTACGTCCCTCATTCTCCCTATGAACGAGTTGGAGAATTTGGAGCGGACCGCAGCTTTCAGGTGCTGCCACCTATCCTGCCACGCAGCGAGCCCCTGCCAGATCTTGACCCTTCTATGCGCCATGCAATCTGTAGATATTCCCTTGAAGACGGCCCGCTTATCATCAGCAGCCATGCCCCTTCCCCATTCTGGTCGCTTGGTCTTTTCAACGAAAAAGGACAGGTTGCCTACAGCTTGAACGACAAAACCTCAGAGGGAGAAGCAGTCCACATGCTGGTGCTCACACCGCAACAGCTTTCTATCCTGCGCGAGAACCCACCTGAAAACCTGGAGGAGATGATCGTGGTGGAGACCAACGAGCTGAAAGGGTTTGCACTGTTTCGTGCCTTTGTGCCTTCTAACGCGCATTTACCGCAGATTTCTGAGGCTTTGCGTGCTGCCACCTGCGCTGATTTGCCGGTGACTTAACAAGTCAGAGACCTATTTTTGAGGTGCTTTTCCTTCCAGCCCCCAACCTGTGAAGATCCGGGAGCGTCTTTCAGCAGGTTTGGGTGGACTGCGAACCTCAGCATAACATAGGTTTGGCAACTCTTCGTAGGTACGGCGAAGCTGCTCATAGGCTTTACTGGCGTCCCACATTTGCTGTGCGGAGGGAGTTTCAACCTCCAGTGCATTGATCGCAATCTGATAGGCTTGTAAACGACGGCCAGTGGCGCGCAGTACCCAGTCCACGAAGGACTTATTCTCATTAGTGCGCGCCTTTACTCCCATGACCAGTTGCTCGTTGACGACCTGCTGGCGATTAAGCGCATGCAGCCGTTCCTTATCACTCACCAGAACCTGCCGCGCAATTTTGCAAAACGGAACTAATAGTTTTCGATCAGACTTTGCATCACTGATAAGTCGCGCATACCGCGTTTCGCTGGACCGATATTTATCCGTGCGCAGGTAGCTGTAATATGCAGAAGGATTAATAGCAGCATAAGGATCATCAAGAACGCCTTGCCGTTGCAACTGAGCCTTGTTGGCTCCGATCCAGTCTTCCGACGTAGGCGGCACAACAAGTGTCCACCCCTGATCGCGCAATTGCTTTTCCTGATCAGTAAGGTTCAGGTTTGAAACATCCTTACTGAGCACGTAACGGTAAAGCATGCCAGTATCTTCTGCAACACGATCATGTAAGATATTCGGCTTTGCCCGTCCAAAGTCACCAACTGGCCGCGAACATGCTGTCAGCAGACTTAGCGAAACAACGAGAAGAGCTGGCAAGAAAACACTTATGCTGTTTTTACAAGCACATGGTGTGCGTGCACATGTGCCGGTTCTTATCAAGGTTCTGGCCTGACAAGTAGATTCTGCTTTCCCGAAATTGCCCATGACTCGCATTCCTGATACTTACAACACACGAGATACAGGCAAAAAACACAGGATGCTAGTCCCTCTCGTACTGCGCGTGGTGTTCGACAACACGAACAATTCCCATTCGCTGGCCACGCGCTGCACCTGAAGGGGCCTTAAAAACTCCTGGGAACAAATGTATCTGCGCGGAAGCAGCAGTACGGTCATAAGCCCGACGTAGTTGCGCTGGTTGCCTGCGAGACCTTTCAGTAACCAGATCATGAAGTGTACCCATCGTTCATTCCTTTGGCACAATTGCAGTCCGTATCTGAGTTATTGCAAGCTATAGTTAAGCTGAACTTCAGTTAATGGGATGTAAAGAATTTGCCCCTAATTTTACCTGGTTTTCTTTTAGATGTTACGACTGCCACCTCCTATATGGCTAAAAACATCAATAAATCATAGTGTTGCGTATCAAGGTTACTTTATGCATGGAAGCCAGATCTCAGATTTTAATTGCTGCTACGGAAGCACTTGCACAATCCCGGCCCTCGCAAATCAATTCCCGAATGTATGAGGAACTGGCACTACAACACTTGCCGTATGTATCAGCCAGTCATCGCATGCAGATAGCACGCCTGCTTTGCCCTCTGCCTGATGCACCAAGCTCAGTCGTCCAGGCACTCGGCGCGGATCAAGATCAGGCAATCTGTAGCTTTATGGCTCAGAAGATAGCGCAGTCCAATGAAGCCGCAGATACAGACAAAGCGCCTCAAGACAATCTAGAAGCTTTCTTGTCTCATGCTCCGCTTTCTTCATATCATGATCTCGCCGATGAGTTACCGGAGGCAATCACTACTTTTACACCTGTGCCTATGTTGCCCAAATCTCACTGTGAAACACTAACGCAGCGTGGACTTAAGAATGGACATGCTAGTCTGATAGGTGATTTAGCGCGGATATGTGGCCTCACACCTGCTCAGGTTCATCGGTGTTGCACTCATTCTGCTCCCGATGGGTTTATCGTATTGCTCACCGCATTGGGTTTTGACACACCATATATTGACCGGCTGCTTGTCCGTTTATGGGGCACACTGATCGATGCGGACGCTATGAGAGATTTACAAAAGTGTGCTGCGGGAATTTGTCGAAAGACTGCTGGAAAACTTATAGCAAGCTGGAAGCCAGTTGCCGCGCCGCCACGTTATAAAAGCATTTATCAGGAACCTGAGGCTGCGGTTAGGGCTTGTCAGAGTAAAAGTAAACTATCAATTCAACAAATACCAAAGCGCCCTGACCGTATCAGGTCGCTATAAGCCGGGGAATAGGTCGTGTGGCCCTTTCTCTTTTGGGAGTGTCAAAAAGCTTCGTGCCTCTTTATCTTCTATCTCTACCACCCAGAAATCAGGATCCATGCGTTCTTCACGTGTAAGTTTCGCCTCAATATCTTCTCTTGTTGCCTGCTCCAGAAGCAGCTCAAACTCTCGGTCAAGCGGCTTTTCATCTTCGAAGAAGGACTGCGGAGCTGGACCATAAAAATCGAAGGTATTGTCTAAGCGATCAATGACAATGAAGATTGCGCCTGCTTCAGTCGCCCCCTTGCGACGGACCCCAGCAAAGGCCCCCTCTGCAAAACAGCGGCGCGTATAAGCGGCTACCCAGAATTCAGAGGTTACACGCATTGTCTTTTCTTTCTATTGGACTTTGGAGAAGTCGTTTATCAGATGCGCGTTCCACTTACATCTGCAATCTTTGCAAGTAGTGCATCACTCATTTTCCCGTCAACCTTCAACTTGTAGGCTCTTTGAAAGGCAGCGATTGCTGCTTCTGTCTGTCCGCCTGGAATCCCATCAATAGTAAGGGGACCATATCCAAGCTTCGCCAGTACTTTCTGCAGACGTTTAATGCGCTCAGTTTCTGTCGGGTTTTGCATAAGGCTCGTTGCCGAACCAGTGCTTTGCATTGCAAGTTCTGCAATACCATCCGGGCTGGCTCGCGGCACCGGAACAGCCGTTTCTTCGGATTTTATATCAGAAGTCCTTGTGAAGACCTCAAAATCCATCGTGAGGCGCGCCAACAGAGCTTCGGTGACTTTTCCGGTTTCATTCATCGCCCGCTGGCGTTGATACAAGCGTATAGCCCGTTCTGTCGCGGGACCAAACTGGCCATCCAAACTACCAGGGTAGGCGCCCAAACGGCGAAGTTCTTTCTGGACATCTGCCACCAGTTCGCGCTGCTTCAGTTTTTGTGCAGCTTTCACCAGTTCCGAGCCATCTAACTGCGATTGAGAAGCTCTTGTCGCAATCAATGGCGAAGGGTGCCTGACGTCTTGCAGGAAAGCTGCATTAACGGCAATGAGTGATGCCATACATGTGAATGCCAGAAGCCCTAGTGTGGTCAGTTTTCCCAATCCCCTACGTTTTTTGCTAGCGGCATTGGCAACTGCATCATGATCAACCTCAGCGTCTTCGTAAAAGACACCATTTTCATCGTAATCCACGTGCATCTGGTAGTCACCTTCAGGCTGTGCTAACGCTGAGCGGCTCTGACCGCTTGCTTGTTTTGCTTTACTGCCTTTTGGTTTGCGCCCCACCATCAAGCACTTCCCCTTACAACGTTTTGTTATGTCTACTGAAAACAAGTCACTACAAAACCTAGCTGGTGCCTTGCTGAGGACATAGGAATATCCCCGTCCAGTTTTCAAGTCCACTTGGAATAGAGCACTGCCCACTAAGAACCTTTGAAAACGTTAGGTTTCTTCTCAATGCCAATCCTACTCCAGCACCTCTTTCTTACAGGAGTTTGCTTAAAAAAGGTCTTATTTCAACGTTGGGTTACGCAACGGATTATGTAAACAGCGTTACACGCTGAAACTTAGAAGGGATATAGGCAGGTATTTTTTTACGTTTGTTTAAGCATACGACATACTCGTCAAAGCTCGTTCAAAGAGTAATTACGTATAAAATTCATAGATTTTTCAATTTAAATAAAATTTGATTCAACTTTAACAAGACTAATATATGTTATATTTTGCCCTACCCCTTATGGTTTCAATAGGTTAAGCAGCTATCATAAAGTTGTCGGAGTTTCCGACCATACAGCAACCAATGGGCGAAACAAATGTTCTCTTTGCTAAGAACTACATTTTGGGTCGGGCTTATTCTTCTTTTGCTCCCAATCGGAACAGGAGACGATAACACACCGTCGATTGGTATCGTGCAGGTTTATCTTGCGGCACAATCCACTCTCCGTGATTTGAGTGGTTTTTGCGAGCGCAATCCAGATGCGTGTGAAATGGGCAGTTCTGTCATCACTCTTGTCGGGCTGAAAGCAAAAGAAGCTGCTCGCCTGACCTATGATTACCTAAGCGACAGTGAAAGCGGAGATTCGCTGAAGACACAGGTCGCCTCTTTTCCTGAGACACGCGAAGAGATCGAAACCATTGCTTTTGATGAAGTGGCATCTGGTCAAACTCTGCCAGCTTTGGATGATAATAGCGGCGACCCGGTTTATTCTGGAGCGCTGACTTCTGCTGATCGGGATATTCCTTGGCAACTTAACCAAAGCGACCAAGATACTGACACGAACCAAGGCTTGTTTGCAGAGGCAAGGCCAACTTATCTGGTACCTGCTGCTACCGTTCCTGTTCCGCGTCCCAATCCACTTCATGACCGTTTGAATTAAATCTAAACAGAGCTCTAAAGAGTTTAGATCGACATTCCTCTGAATGTGGGTCAGACCTATATTTTCAGTCCAACCGTATTGCTCCGCGCCCATGGGCAGGGTAAAACGCGATTAAGTCGGATTGAGAAAGATTTATGTGATGACAACTGCGATAGCTGAAATTCTGGAAGGCTTTGAATTCCTGGAGGACTGGGAAGACCGCTACCGGTATGTCATCGAACTTGGCCGCGAACTGGAACCTTTGACAGAAGACGAACGCAATGAGGAAAACCGCGTTCACGGTTGTGTATCTCAGGTCTGGTTGTCAAAATCCGTTGAGAATGATACGGGCAAAGGGCCGATCCTGTTTTACAAAGGCGATAGCGACGCGCATATTGTGCGCGGCTTGGTGGCGATTGTACTTGCTCAATATTCCGGAGCTTCGGCTCATGATATTCTCGAGACCGATATTGAAAATGTCTTTAGCAAAATCGGCCTCAAGGAACATCTTACACCTCAACGCTCAAATGGATTAAGCTCCATGGTTCAGCGCATTAAGAATGATGCGTCGGCTGCACTTGCTCTGAGTTAGGTGCATGCCAACTTTGCAACCGTGTGGTTTCCATACCTGCGGCACAGTCTTGTTTATAGCCGTAATGTTTTGAAAGACGGTCAAGGCCTAATCCTAGAACGACTTTGGCTGTGCGTTGCGGCCAGTTATGCTCTCTTTCCACCTGCTTGAGAGGCTTCAAAAAGCAACATATGTCCAGCAAAACCCCAGAGAGTTCTGGCCCCACAGCGCTTAGCGCTTTTTGAAGGCGCTGACGTGCATCGTAGACGCTGTCTGTCACATCGTCGATGCATATGCCTGAAGCTGGTGACTTCTCGCCCCTCCAGTTTGATTTCACTGTTCCCCAAAGCTGTGCGTAGGTGAAATCAGCTCTCATTCGCTCTCCTGCGTCGAACTGCTCCTGCGAGATGTACGAATGGCCGGCTCTATCCTTTCGGCTTCTGAGCCAGGCAAGAGGGCTCTCTGTATTAGCATTACTGGCCGGAGAGGCCTCAGGCGCACGAATGTGGTTTCCTGTACCTCCATTGCTCAGTTTTCTTCTTAGCCAAATTTTCCCTTTATGGGTGAGCGAGCAGTAGACCCCACATGTGTCAATGTGGCCTTGAGCATAAGCAAGTGCGAACTCAGGTGCGGTTCTGAGTTCTTCTTCAGTAAAATGGTGGTTCGAGCTTGCAAGCTTTTTGCAAAAAGTGATTAAGGACTGTTCAGAACACTCCTCTCTATGCTGTGAATACATCTGTTGCCCCTCCTTCAACTGAACACGTATATAATCGGGCACTGGCTACAGAGGCCGAAAGTTGCCTTTCGATCTCAGACAGCATTGCATCAAACTCAGGATCCTCTCTTAAATCTTCCACCACTTTACATGCGTGTGCTGCTGTTGTTCTGTCACGCCCAAAAACGGCTGCGGACTGAGATAGGGTCAACCCCATCGAAACATGAAGAATATACATTGAGACCTGGCGTGCTCTCGCTACCTTAGCGTAGCCACGCGATTCAGAATGGAGTTCTTGGGGCTTAAGTCCAAATGCGAGGGCAACGCGCCCCGTCGCCATCCAATCCACTGCCGATAAAGCCTTATGCAATAGTGCGGCCTGAACGGGTGGTTCCGAATGCGGACTGTTGGAGATTATTTCGTTCTCCCCCACAGATAATCTTGGCATCTCAAAGCTCCAATAAGGTAACTGGTTAACGTCAAAGAATTATTGATTGTTGCCCTAGCGGCATCCGAGGGGGATAAGATTGAGATGTGGCATAGTCAAAAATTAAGTTTTTCTAAACAACTTGCCAAGCTACAGCCTACAAAATTTCCCACCGAAACCTTGGCTCCTCGCAAGAAAGCTTAAAAAAGTGGAAGAGAGAGCTGGCACCAGAAACAGGAAGGCCCTCATAATTCACCTTCCTTCATATAAAAGGGGATTTTGGTTCGTTTTCACTCAGCAGATGAAAGAAAATAATGTTTGAAAGACAACGATAATTTCACACAGGTTGAAAAGCGCTATGGAGAGCACCCTTAAAGGAAATTCATCGATAAAAGGGGGATAAAAAATAAAGTAACGGGAATAAAAAACCAGCCTCAAGTGAGACTGGTTTTTTTGCAGGATATATCCTGAGTTTACTTAGCGCGTTTACGCTGCTGACCGAGGCCCATTTTCTTAGCCAGCTCAGAACGTGCAGCTGCGTAATGTGGCGCAACCATTGGATAGTCAGATGGCAGGCCCCACTTCTCGCGATATTCCTCAGGAGTCATATCGTAGTGAGTGCGCAGGTGACGCTTCAGGGACTTAAACTTCTTACCGTCTTCAAGACAAATGATGTAATCGTTTGTGACAGACTTCTTAACCGGCACAGCTGGCTTCAGTGGCTCAGGCTCTGGCTCGGAAAGATCACCGCTGGTTTTCTGCAGAGCGACGTAAACGTCGTTGATCAGCACAGGCAAATCAGCGGAAGCCACAGTGTTATTACCAACATAAGCTGACACGATATCAGCAGTCAGTTCCATCAAATTGTTGTCTGCAGGGATCTCGCTCATCTCAAACCTGTCATCTTGTGGATCTAAATTACGTGGGTTTGCTTGTTAAGCAGAAGACAATACTTACAATCGAGAACTGAAAGTATCACTGGCACTTATCTGGACCGATTTTCGACTCTGAACAAGCAAAATCCATAGGGGGCTGTTATAGAGACAGGAAATAGGGATAACAAGTTAAATTCGATAGAAAAAGTGAGATTTACTATGGTTTTTTGTGCATTATGAGTTAGAAGGACCTTACAGACTACCAACAAACTTGAGTGATCATAGAAGTGAACTAGATAAACTAACCATCATAATGTACAGACGAAAGTATGTATCTGTACTGTCTGGTAAGCTTCTGGCAAGGCAATTTGCAAGGAACTTATAGTTCTAGCAAAACGCCTGACCTTTTAAGTTTGTCGATTGTTTTTGAACACTCAGATGCAGTAAGCATATCATTCCCCTAAGGAAGACATCCTGCTTTTATCGTTTCACGCATCGTCGTTTTTCTTTTTCATATGGAGTTCATCAATCGAGGTTTCTTTGCAAGGACGATAGCCTACGACATAAGCGGCCCGGGCGATCAGATGTGCGGAAACAGGTGCTGTTAACAAAAAGAAGCAGACTGTAGCAACCGCCCGCATAAAATCATCCCACTGCTGGGAGTAAATACCTAAAGCAAGCACCATCAAACCAGAACCGAGAGTTCCAGCTTTCGAGGCCGCGTGCATGCGGGTGTACACGTCAGGTAGCCGGTTGATCCCCAGAGCAGCACCAGCTGCGAAGATTGCTCCTATAATGAGCATGATTCCGACAAGAATGGAGATGAATGCTGTCATTGCTTTTGCTCCTCCACCCGTTCAGTTTGCTTGACTTCCTGCATGATGATGAAGTCCTTTGCCTGCCCTCTATTGAGAATGAAGCGCGCGAACGCCACGGTTGCCAGGAAACCGACCAGACCCAAAGCGAGCGAGATATCGATGTACAGTGTGTAGGTTGAACCAACGCCAACCACAGCAATCAAACCGATCGCCACCACGACCAGCAGATCCAATCCCACGATGCGGTCTGGCAGTGTTGGACCTTTGATTATGCGGTATACGATTAAAAGGAAAGACACTCCCAAAATAAAGAGCGAAATGCTTACACAGGCATATAAAAAGTCTGCTGCGAAGGCGTCAAACCCACTCATCGGAATGCCTCCAGAATCTGACGCTCAAAGCCGTCTTTAATTCCATTTATCGTCTCGCCTGGAGAAGGCACGTTCAGACAATGTACGTACAAAATTTTGCGATCCTCAGATACATCGACTGAGAGTGTCCCCGGCGTCAAAGTGACCATGTTTGCCAGAAGTGTGATCTCAAAGTCTTCTGTCACGGTGAGTGGCACGGCTATGATCCCAGGATGTAGTTTGATCTTCGGCTTGATCACGATCATCAGCACGCGCCAGGAGGAAAGCACCAGTTCCAGAAAGAAGCTTCCGGCGAGAATAAGAAGTTTACCTGCGCGCTGTGTGTATTCCCGAAACGCAACCTGTTCGCGGATCAAGAATAATGCAATGCTCGCCAACAGATAGCCAAAAATCAGGTTCAGTGGTGTGAATGACCCGGTGATCGCACCCCATGCTGCTGCCAGCAGCAAGTTCATTAGAAAAACCATGTTGGTCATTGAGCGCCTCCAAATACGGAACCGATGTAAACAGTCGGATCAATAAGCGTTTTGGCTCCATACTCTGAGATGGACATAACACCTTCTGGCAGAACACCGATCACAACGATCAATGCAGTCAGGACGATCAATGGTAGCCAGATACTCGCGGAAACATCAGAGGCGTCTGCACTACCTGCAATCGGCAATGCCTGAATGCCATCAACTGTGTTTTCATTTCCGCCTCGCCAGAACGCGAAGATCCAGATGCGTCCTACTGCAATAGTAGTCAGCAAACCAGAGGCAAGAATGCCAAAGGCAACCCAACCACGATCCGCTTCAAGTGCGCCAGCGACCAGCAGAAGTTTAGCCCAGAAACCAGAAAATGGTGGCAAACCAGCAACTGCCAGCAGGAGGATCAGAGCGATACCTGCGCCTAACGGTGTGCGTATGTATAACCCTCCAATTTCGCGCAGAGAGAATGTTCCGCTCATCTGGTACATGAAGGCAACCAGCAGATAAAGAGCAGTCATAATCAACACGGAATGCATGGAGTAGAAAATTGTACCAGAGATTGCAACCTGATTTCCAACGGCGATACCAGACAACATAGCTCCGATCCCAGCGATGACCAGATAGGCCATAGTGCGACGAATATCTGTTTGCGCTAATGCTCCAAATGCACCTGTCAACATGGTTGCAATTGCAACTACGCCGATAAGCGAGGCGAGCCAGTCTCGCCCTTCCGGCATCAGCAGGATCATTACTCTGAGCAGCGCGTAGACACCAACTTTGGTCAGAAGGCCTGCAAAGATCGCAGTCACGACCAAGCGTGGTGTGTGATAAGAAGCGGGTAGCCAGAAGTTGACCGGAAATGCTGCTGCTTTCATTCCAAAGGCAAGGAAGTAAAGGGTGGCAAGCCCCAACACAGGCCCCGAGTTGTCAAAAGCTTTCACCTTAGTTGCAATATCTGCCATATTCAAAGTACCAACCAGGCCGTAGAGTAAGCCGGTTGCGGCCAAGAACAGAGTGGTCGCGATCAGGTTTAAAACAGCATATTTAACCGCACCGTCGATCTGCGTCTTTTCATTCCCCAGCACCTGAAGGCCAAAGGATGAGATCAGCAGGACTTCGAACCATACATAAAGGTTGAAAATATCGCCGGTCAGGAAGGAGCCTGTTACACCACAAAGCAGCATCAACAAGAACGGGTAAAAGCCATAGCGACGCTCATTTGCAGCGATGGAATTCATTGCGAAAATTGCAACACAAAGTGTTGCGACAGAGGCGGTCAAGGCTAATAACGCACCTAATGCATCCGCAGTAAATGCAATACCAAAAGGCGGCAGCCAGCTCCCCATCACCATGGTTACGACGCCGTTGCTCAAAACGTGGTTCAAAAGAGCTATGTTCGATAGTAACACCAAAGATATAACGCTGATCGCAATCCATGGCTGGGCTGCGGATTTCTTTCGCAGAATGATTGTGAGTGCGCCCCCAGCCATCGTAAGCAAGATTGGTGCGACGAGAAGCCAGTCCGCAAGAGGCACTGCCTGCGTGACCATCGCGGCTGATAAATCAATAGCAGTTTTCGTTGCAGCCATTTAATTAGTACCCCAGCGGTGGTTCATGGTGTTCTTTGGGTTCTGCAACACGCATTTCCAAAATGTCGTCTGTTCCCAGTTCCTGATAGGCCCGATATCCGAGAACAAGAAAAAACGTGAGAAACGAGAATGAAATCACGATCGCCGTTAGCACCAGCGCTTGCGGCAACGGGTTTGCGGTTGCCTCCACAGGCAGATAACTATTAACCGGAATGATGGGTGGAACATCGCGGGTCAATCTGCCAGCGGTAAAGATCAGCAGATTTACCGCGTTGCCTAAAATAGCAATTCCAAGCAGGATTCTTACCAGCTTACGTGAAAGTAATAAGTAGGTGGCACCACCGAAAAGAACGCCAACCAGCACAGCAAAAAGCGTTTCCATCAATCTGCCCTTTCTTCCAGAGACAGAGCAATCGAAGATATTGCGCCGACAACAACCAGATACACTCCAACATCAAAGAAGAGTGGCGTTGAAAGATCAATCGCAGTCCCTAAGAATGGCACAGCATACCACTGGCTTGTCATTGCAGGTTGCCCAAGAAACAAACTCGGAAGAACCGACAGAACGGCAAGAACGAGGCCCGATGCGGCTATGGACATGGGATGAAACTTCATCGCACGACGCACAGCAGAGACACCACAAGCGATACCATAGATTGCAAAGGCGGATACTGCTATCAGGCCGCCAATAAAGCCCCCGCCAGGTTCATTGTGCCCGCGCAATAAGACGAAGACGGAAAATAACAACATTAGCGCTGTGAGATAGGGTGCGACGGTGCGGAGGATGAGTGTGTTCATTACTATTAGTTCTCCGTTGTCGAATTAGACTTGGTTTTTGACCGAACCCGGGTGAGGGCGAGCACTGTCAGACCAGCAACCATGACGACGGAAATTTCTCCGATAGTATCAAAGCCACGGAAATCTACGAGAATAACATTCACGATGTTTCGACCATGAGCAATGGATCGACTGTATTGGGTAAAGAACTCAGAGAGCGTAAGATCAAATGGCAGCTGCACGATGGACATAAGCAGCATGCTTACACCTGCCCCGCACAACACAGACAAAGAAAGATCAAAAACTTTGCCTTTTGAGGAACGTGCATCTGTTGGTTTTAAGTTCAGGCGTGTCATCACCAGCGCCAGAATCACCACAGACAGTGTCTCGACCATAAACTGAGTAAAGGACAAATCCGGAGCGCCAAAGAGAAGATAGATAAGCGCCACTGCAAATCCCTGAATACCCAGCAGAACAATAGCTGTTACCCGGTACCTGGCTGTTAAAACAGCATAGACACCAATAACAGTAATCACCACGACGACCCATTCATAAATGTACAGACTCCCTAATCCACTTAATGATGGCCAGTTTCCTGTAAGTATCATGGGAATGAAAAGAGCCAGTGTGATTACCGAGAAGGTTGCACGCATGTAGGTCACCATACTGCCAGTCTGGATAGCAGGTGTCAGCCATGCTGAAAAACGGATGATCCCATTGAGTGCCTGATCGAAGCCTTTATCCGGTCCCCACCCGATAATCCGCAGTATATCAATTGTCAGGGAGCGCAATTTATCCATATACATGAACGTAAGGACACCCAGACCAATCGTTACCACTGACAAGAATAAAGCAGGTGATAGTGACGTTGGAATTAAATGCGGTTCCTTATTGAACGGCGTACCTAGAATTGCTGCGGTCATTGGCGACAAAATGGCATGTCCGAATGACGCAACAAAGACACCAGCGATTAAACCAAGGACTGCAAGAGTAATGGAACCTGCAATCAGCAAGACAGGACCTTCATGAGCAGATTTTGGTGTCTTCACCAGTTCGCCAAAGAACGGTTTGACGGCAACTGTTGCCGCTAACCCAAACATCATAGCATTGCCGAGGACTGCAAAGAGCGTCCATAGGCCACCATTCATGGCGTGCCAGGTGCCATCATAGAGCACTTCTTTGGCAACAAAGCCAATAAGTGGAGGCAAGCCAGCCATCGACAATGCGGACAACACGGCAGCTGTGCCTGTGATCGGCATCGCTTTAAACAGTCCCCCTACCCGGCGTAAATCGCGCGTTCCTGATTCATGATCGACGGTACCGACAACCATAAACAATGAGCCCTTAAACAGGGAATGGGCAAACAGGTAAAGTACGGCCCCTTGAATCGCGATTGGGTCAGAGGTGCCGGTGAGCATGACCAGAAGCCCCAGAGATGCCACTGTCGTGTAAGCGAGCACCAGCTTAAGGTCCGTTTGGCGAATACCAAGAATGGTGCCAACCAAGAGCGTGATACCACCAAAGATCGGCAACACTGTCATCCAAAGGCTTGTTTCGCCCAAAACAGGATGCAT
Organism: uncultured Pseudovibrio sp.; assembly: GCA_947496145.1. Taxonomy (GTDB): domain Bacteria; phylum Pseudomonadota; class Alphaproteobacteria; order Rhizobiales; family Stappiaceae; genus Pseudovibrio. The sequence goes on along the minus strand of CANMBS010000002.1, from coordinate 186,211 downwards.
GCGCATGAGCAGATATACACCTGCTTTCACCATAGTTGCAGAGTGGAGATATGCAGATACTGGTGTTGGCGCTTCCATAGCATTAGGCAGCCAGAAATGGAACGGGAACTGAGCCGATTTGGTAAAAGCACCCAACACAACCAGGATGAAGATTGGCGTATAGTAAGGGCTGTTGCGAAGTACGTCGCCGGAATTCAGCAGTTCGCTCATCTCAAAGGAACCGCCCTGATAACCTGCTAGAATCAATCCTGCCATCAAAGCCAGCCCACCGCCGCCAGTCACGATCAGTGCCTGCACTGCAGAACGGCGCGAGCGGGTGCGCAGATGATCAAAGCCGATGAGCAAGAAAGACGTCAGCGATGTCAGCTCCCAGTAGACAAAAAGCGTGATGACATTGTCTGCAACAACAACACCCAGCATGGCCCCCATGAACAAGAACAGGAAGGAAAGAAACTGGCCCAGATTCTTGTGGCCTTTCAGGTAACCGCCTGCGTAAAGTGTGATCAGCGTACCGATACCAGAAATCAGCAGCGCGAAAACAACCGATAAGCCATCCAGATAAATGGAGAAATTTACATTGAAGGTGGGGACCCACTCCAAACTCGCCTTAAAGGTCTGCCCCTCAGCCACGCCCGGTACAAATGAAAGAAACTGCAAGAAAACCAATGCAGGAATGACAGAGAGCAGCCATGACGCATTATGTTTCAGAGTCTTTGCCAGAATGGGGCTAAGCGCAGCTGCAACAAACGGACCTAATAACGCCCAAAATGTTGCCTCGACACCAAATAACGGCATGTAGTACTCCGTAAATTAATTCGTGGTTGACCCGACAAGACCGAGGCAGTCATTTCAAACACTCATCCCCGACCACCCCAAAGACATAATCTGCCATGTTGGCTTGGGCAAGTTCATCACATTCGAGTTTCATCAAACATCAAAAAGAATTAGTCTCATAATCCTAAAACAATGACGTTAGGTAGCTATCGCTCAGCTATATCTGCGTTAGCTTAACATGGCCCTACTGGTCGACCAATCAAATAAGGATTTTTATCATGTTTGACAAAAAACTACCAAAGGATCTTTCGGAGGCCGATTGGAAGAGCAAACTGACCCCTGAGCAATATCGGATTTTAAGAGAAAAAGGCACAGAGCGTGCGTTTACGGGTCCATACTGGAACACCTTTGAAACCGGCACTTACAACTGCACAGGATGCGGAGCTAAGCTATTCAAATCAGACACAAAATTTGATGCAGGTTGCGGATGGCCAAGTTTCTTCGAGGCCGTTAGTCCTAATGCTATAACAGAGCACAAAGATACAAGTTTAGGCATGGTGCGCACAGAGATATGCTGTGCCAGTTGTGGCGGGCATCTTGGACACGTTTTTCCCGATGGGCCACCTCCGACAGGACTTCGCTACTGCATGAATGGTACTTCCATGACATTTACGCCGGACGTGTAGTTTTACTCGTAACTCGCACAGGATCTAAGCGGACTAAAAGAGCGACGTTTTGAAGCTGTGGAAGAACAAAATCGTCTAGCCTAAAACAATATTTGGGAGGTGAATTATAAAAGCATATACCCCGCCCCTTTATTGGTACAAAACTCTTTAGCCACAAATCGGGTGCTTTGATGCCGCAGGTATACTGTAGGTTTTACGAGATAAATTCCCCGCTGTAGTTCGAGTGTGTGATTACTGTCTTCAAAATAGTCTTATCTTGGGTTCAGACCCGGAACGTTAAGCCTAAATCAATCAGGTTCTATGAAAAAACAAACACCACCTTGCGCAGAAAAGCGCACTCATGAGACCAACCATCATGGTTTTAGACGTAATGAACCCTATGCGTGGCTGCGCGCAGACAACTGGCAGGAGGTGATGCGTGACCCTAATCTCCTAGATCCGGAGATTCGCGCATATCTGGAAGCAGAAAATGCCTACACTGAAAGTGAAATGGCAGAGACTGTTCGTTTGCAGTCGGATCTGTTTGCAGAGATGAAGGGACGTATCAAAGAAGACGACAGCTCTGTCCCTTCTCCCGATGGCGATTATGCGTATGCCACAAAGTTTGTTGAAGGCGGGCAACATCCCAAGTTTGTGCGTAGCAAACGAGATGGAAGCGATCCTACTATCCTCGTTGACGGCGATCTTGAAGCAAACGGTAAGGCGTTTTTTAAGTTTGGAGGCGCCTCACATAGCGACGACCATAAGTATCTGGCCTGGGCCTTTGATGATAAAGGCTCAGAATACTACACACTTAAAATTCGCGACACGGAAACAGGAACCGATTTGGAAGACACCATCCCAGACACTGGCGCTGGTGGAGTCTGGTCTAAAAATGGACATTACCTGTTTTATGTGCAGGTCGACAGTAATCACCGGCCTTCAAAGCTTTTCCGCCATAAGCTCGGGACGCCAGTTTCTGAAGATGTGCTGGTCTATGAAGAACAGGATACGAGTTTTTTTGTTGGGCTTGGCAGAACTCAATCGGGCCGCTTCATTTGTATCGGAACCGGAGATCATGAAACCAGCGAGTGCTGGCTAATTCCGGCAGATGATCCGTTAGCAACACCTATTCTTGTGGCGAAGCGAGAGGTTGGGGTGGAATATGCCGTCGAAGATAATGGAGACCGTCTGATCATCCTCACCAATGCCGATGAGGCAGAGGATTTCAAAATAGTCAGCGTGCCGCTGGTTGCACAATTAGCCATGCCTGGTCGTTCGCATTGGGTTGACATGGTAGAGCACCAACCAGGCCGCTTGATCCTATCTCACGATGTTTACAAGGATTACATGGTTTGGCTGGAACGGGTGGATGGCTTGCCACGCATCGTAGTGCACCGTTTCATTGATGGCGTCTCACATGGCATTGATTTTGACGAGGAGGCATATAGCCTGGGTCTTTCTGGTGGATTTGAATACAATACCAGCACCATACGCTTTTCATACTCTTCTATGACGACACCGTCAGAGGTCTATGATTATGATGTTGAGAGTCGGGATCGTGTTTTGCGTAAACGTCAGGAAATACCAACTGGACATGATGCATCACAATATATCACCCGTCGTCTTATGGCACCTTCACACGATGGTACGCTGGTTCCGATCTCCTTGCTTTATAAGCGCACTACAGTCCTTGATGGCAGAGCACCCTGCTTGCTTTACGGATATGGCTCCTATGGTATCTCTATCCCGGCAAGTTTCTCCACCAATGCACTTTCACTGGTAGATCGTGGGTTTGTCTACGCGATTGCGCATATTCGCGGCGGCAAGGATAAAGGGTACGCCTGGTACAAGAATGGTCGGCGTGAGTTCAAAAAAAATACGTTTTACGACTTCATTGCATCTACCAGGTTCCTTGCAAATGAGGGTTTCACTTCTCATGACAGGATTGTTGCACATGGTGGCTCTGCTGGAGGTATGTTAATGGGAGCTTGCGCAAACATGGCTCCAGAAGCTTTTGCTGCAATGATTGCAGAGGTGCCTTTTGTGGATGTGCTCACAACCATGCTTGATGACACGCTTCCTTTGACCCCGATTGAGTGGCCTGAGTGGGGAGACCCAATTCAGGATAAAAAGGCCTATGGTTACATTGCTTCTTATTCTCCTATCGATAATGTGGAGGCTAAAGATTATCCGGCCATTTTTGCGTTGGGTGGTCTGACTGATCCGCGTGTGACTTATTGGGAGCCAGCCAAATGGGTTGCAACATTGCGAGAGAAAAAGACTGACGACAACCTATTAATGCTGCGAACAAATATGGATGCTGGGCACGGAGGGGCTTCGGGACGGTTTGACAGACTTAAAGAAGTAGCCCTTGTTTATGCTTTTGCGCTGAAACAAGTTGGCAAGGCAATTTAGAAAGTGAAAGTAACCGTCTCTTCATGTTGAGAGACGGTTACAAATTCCATCAAATGACATAGTCCAGATCAGATAACGCACTGTTGGCAATTGGATGCGTTCAACGGGCCTGCTGTTCTTTCTACACATACATCCCGCGATTTCGCACCAATTTCATATGCAGGCTTTATTGAGGCATTCTGGAGCTGCTCAAAGGAGCGTCCAACCACTACCAGTGAAATGTAATGATTAGTTGCAGTTACGCTTAGCCTGATGTTTTTATGAATAACACTCAACACCTCTTAGGCGTGCCTTCAATCGAATCTGGCTAGTAACGTGCGCTATCAAGAAAATGAAGACAAAGTATAAAATCTCACTCAAAACTGATTGAGACAAACAAAAAACCAATCAGCAAGTTTATTTGAATTACCTTTTACTTAACCTTACTGACAAACATCTGAACAGCATTATTGATATAAGAACCCTTCTTCCTCAGGATACCCCTAAGAAAGCAATAAAGACAAGGGATTAAACTCTTGCGCATTTTAGTGACCTGTTTGACTGCTGTTTTTCTGGTGTGTCCACCAACCTCTGCTCAGGTGAATGAAAAGCTGTACCCCTTCAATCACCTGATTCCCAATGATCTCAGATCAGCACCACGCATTTACGGAACTCAATACGATTGCCGGATTAGGGTGAAAGAGGATGGTGCGAAGAATGTCTATCAAGCTTTCGTAACAGGTCATTTCAGTGATCCCAGCAGAGCGATTTCCAGCGTTGCGTGCTTTCGCAGCATGGAAAAATGTCAGGCATATCTCAATTTCATGCGCGGATACCTGGAGCTTACACGCTCAGCCAGTTGCCAACATGGATATTACAAAGGTTTGTTTAACTGGTTCTAAGTCAGTTTTGAAAGAAGAGGTCACCAAGGCCCGAAAGTGTTGAAGATATGAAAGCGATTGCCTCTGTTGCCTGCCTCTTAGCGGTGACTCTTTTTATCGTCAGTTGTAGTAGACCTCCAAGCACCAATTATCTCGAACGACGCCTCATTCCACGTACTGGTCCGATCATACCGAAAGTCAGAGGCACCCAATATGATTGCTCAATCGCCTCCGCCAAATATGGTGCCGCGAATGTGTGGCAAGCCAATGTAGGGGGACGTGTTTTAAGTGACAACCAGCCGTATAACGTTGCCAGTGAAGCTTGCTTTACGACCCAAAGTGAGTGCGAAGCATTTCTTTATCTTATGAATGGACGACTTGAACAGATCATCATTGCTCGTTGTCAACTCGGACACGAAAAGAGCTTCTGGGAAAAATTATTCGGCTCCTAACCGGTTTCCAGGTCTTCGATGCTCAAACTTTTTTAGGGGTAATTCTTGCTTCTAGTTTGCATGGTTCAATAAGCATAGGCAGCACCGCCTAATCTCATGATGACGTCCGCGAGAATCAAATAAACTGCGAGTGAAGCCCAGAGTATGATTGGGTGATCACTGCGAATGACCGTTTCAACACCGTAGGCAGAACTAGTGCGCCACTTTCTGTGGTTGATGATCTCATTGATCAGGAATTTTAGTTGCTCCATTGGCTTCCAAAGATCTAAGCATCAGCAAAGCTGCATTTTTTGCGTACCGTTTCCATTCGGGTGGCGGGTTTAATGGCGCCAATGAATCCATGTTAAAATAGACTGCTACAATACCATGTGCGACAGTGCGGGCTGCTTCCTCCTCTACTTCAGGAAAATCTCATCGAATTGCCTCAGCAATAACTAGCGTGAAGTCATCTACCCATTTCAGTAAGGCTGCACACTCCGTAGGGACCCGCTCTCCAGTCGCGACAATGGATTGAGAAACCATCATTTCTGCGGGGTCTGAATGGCTTTGAGAATCAAAGAGATAATCAACGGCTGCATAAGATGCATTCTTCTTTGGCAATGCCTGCGCATAGTACTTTGTGAGCTCTTCAAACTCTGCAAGAACATGCGTCACAACCGCATTAATGATTTCCTCCCGATTGCCTGCATGATGACGAATAAGCGGTCGTTTCAGCCCGGTCTCTGCTGCAATACGCACCAGCGTCACACCTTCCAAACCGTATTGGGCAACGCATTTTGCTGCTGCCGCGACGATCTCATTAAGTCTGGCTGATTGCACACTGGGACGCGGCATAAATATGTGCTTTCGTTCAACGGACTGAGCAAGAGATAAGTGCCAATTAATTAACTGCCAATGCAGACAATATTGCAACATTACTCGACACGACAAAAAAGGCGGCATAAAGCCGCCTTTCATCATAATCTGGATAGTGAATTAAACAGCTGCTGTGTACAGCTCTTCCACGTACTCCCAGTTGATCAGATTATCAACGAAGGCTTCCAGATACTTAGGACGTGCGTTGCGGTAGTCGATGTAATAGGAGTGTTCCCATACATCACAGCCCAGGATTGGGGTTGCACCATGTACGATTGGGTTTTCACCATTTGGTGTTTTCATCACAACGAGCTTGCCGTCCTTGACAGCAAGCCAGGCCCAACCAGAACCGAACTGAGTTACACCAGCGTTGATGAAATCAGCGCGGAACTTGTCAAATCCACCGAGATCTTCTTCAACTTTCTTTGCCAGAACAGCTGGAAGAGATGAACCACCCCCATTTGGCTTCATCCATTTCCAGAAGTGCAAGTGGTTGAGGTGCTGACCAGCATTGTTAAACAGGCCAGCGTTGGTGCCATAACTTTCCTTAACGATCTCTTCCAGGCTTTTACCTTCAAGACCTGAACCTTCAAGCAGCTTATTGCCGTTGGTTACGTAAGCCATATGGTGTTTGTCGTGGTGGAACTCGAGAGTTTCAGCAGACATGTAAGGGGCCAGAGCATCATATGCATATGGCAGGTCTTCAAGAGCAAAAGACATGGGATACCTCCGTAGGAAAGGAACTTCAGATACGCCTTTGCTGGTTTAAAAACAGAAAGACGCTGCAACTCATGGTGCAAAATAGTGATATTTTCCCTTATGAGCAACGGGTGAAGCACATAATTTACAAATATTTTTCTTGTTTTTTTATGAGGACTAGCTCTAAGTAGAAAGTCGTGGTCGTAATATTCCTAGGTAAATGGCAATTTTCTGCGATCTATTAGGGAAGCAAGCCGTGACAGATACCTCAGAAAGCCTCAGCGGAACGGTGGGTTCGCCTCAAAAAAACCGATTACCTCTCCTTTCCGCAGTAGGAGGTTGCCTTACGATGGCCGCAGTCATGGGGATCGGAAGATTTGTTTACACACCAATTCTACCTGTGATGTTGCAAGACGGGTTATTGAGCGAAGTGAATGCTGGCTTCGTCGCATCCTCAAACTATCTGGGGTACCTTATTGGTGCTCTATTGGCAGCTCGGGCACCTTTGCCCGGAGGGCCTTATAAATTTTTCATTAGCGCACTCATCATGAGCACTATGGCGACCTTCCTTATGGTGTTCGGCCTTGGCGTCTATTGGTATGTGCTCATTCGTTTCGTCGCAGGACTGGCGAGTGCCTACGCCTTTGTTTTGGTTGCTAATGTGGTAATGCAACGTTTGGCAGAGCAACGTAGTCTGCATCTGTTTCCAATTCATTTTACCGGAGTAGGAGTTGGAATCGCCGGCTCCTCTTTACTGATCGAGATATTGGGTTCTGATGCTATGTCTTCGACTCAGCTGTGGGTTGCCAGCGGTATTTTCAGCTTAGCTCTTTCTCTTTGTGTGCCCTTTTTGTTGTCTCCCCGGAAGGAAGTTCTATCGCAGCCCTCTCATTCATCCATTTCATCCAAGCAATCTGTCGGATCTTTGAACCTGAGTGCCTGGCGATTAATTTTTGCTTATGGTTGTTTCGGCTTCGGATATGTGATCACAGCTACCTTTCTCGGAGCTCTGGCAACGTTAACACCAGAGCTGGCTCCGATGAAATCGCTGAGCTGGTTACTGGTTGGACTGGCGATTATGCCCTCCGTGTTTTTCTGGGAAAAGCTGGCTGTACGTATTGGTTATGGTCGCGCTATTGCCGTGGCCTGTGTGCTGGAAGCTATCGGCGTTGCGCTCAGCGTACTTGTGCCAACCATTGCAGGTTTGTCCGCTGCGTCTATCCTGCTTGGGGGAACATTTGTCGGCATTACCTCAATCGGCCTCATCGAAGCACGAAGGATTGCAAGTTCAGATCCACGACAAATCGTAGGATTGATGACCGCTGCCTTTGGTCTGGGCCAGATGTTTGGGCCAAGCTTTGCCGGTTATCTTTATGAGTTAAATGGCAACTTCTTGCTTGCATCCCTTGTCGCTGCTGGCGCTTTGATACTGGCGGCCCTGCTCACCATAAAGCGCTTTACGCCAGCTTAAGAGAACTTTTCAATGGAAAGGGAGACCAGTGCTCCCTCTCAAAACCAGCATAACTCCTGCAATCAGGCAGGGACATTAACGTGAGCAAATTCCCAATACAGCTCCCTTGCCTTGGCAGCGATTGGGCCAATCTCCAAAATCCGGTCGTCAATTTTATGGACTGGTACGACCTTTGCGTAGTTGCCAGTGGAGAAGATCTCATCCGCCTCTTTGAAATCCTGATAGGACAATGTGGCTTCATGAACCTTGTAGCCCGCCCCCCTAAGCAGTTTGATTACACGCTGCCGGGTAATACCATTCAGGAAGGTGCCATTCCAAAATGGCGTCAACACTTCGCCATCTTTGACCATAAACACATTCGCGGAAGTCAGTTCAGCAACATTGCCCAGAGCATCCAGCATAATTGCATTATCAAACCCTCGTCCCTGAGCTTCGCGAGATGCGCGTGCATTGTTTGGATAAAGACATCCTGCTTTTGCATTCACTGGCATATTTTCCATTGTCGGACGACGGAAAGGCGATAATGTCAGGCTGTTTGATGCATCCTTTGCTGGCATTGGTGTTTCAAATATACACATGCAAAACCGTGTAGAGTCCGGATCACCTGCAATAATTCCCGGACCATCATTTTCAGACCAATACATTGGCCGGATATAGGTTGCTTCTTCTGGTAAAAACCTGGTCATACCTTCTGTTGCCAGTTCCACCATCTCTTCCATACGCATGGTTGGCTTCATACCAAGATTTATCGCAGACCGGTTCAAACGCTCACAATGCAAGTCGAGGTCAGGCATCACTCCCTCAAAGCTGCGTGCGCCATCAAAAACGTTTGATCCCAACCAAAAAGAATGCGTACGCGGACCTATCAGTGGCGGGTTCCCTTCGTACCATTTGCCTTCAACCCATGTATGAGTTTTTGACAATTCGGTCATGTTTAATCTCTCCTCAAAAGTCGGCAGAAAAGCCAGCAAGGCTCAGCCGTTTTTCCATTTACAAGTCGACCTGAGAATTGTTGTGGGGTCAACCACAGTTTCGATAGGAAAGAGAACACTCCGTTATCCTGCTGCTACGGCACCCAATAAAGGTACACAACTGTAGTTTACAACAAAAAGAGACATGTCACGCAATTATATATCACCTCAGTGTTTCAACTGATAATTACTCGCAATTCTGTTTCACACAACAAAGAACGAAGACACCGTTAGCTAATGGTCTCTTCACTATCTTTTTGCACAGTTTAAACAAAGCACAACACATCACATTTTTGAGAAAGTCACAATCTTTCAAAGGAGCCGCCTAAAGAAGCTAGCAATGGACTGGCAATATCGGCGAATTCTGACAGGTAAATCGAAATTTCATGATTCAATTGGCTGATTGATGTAATAATTGCATCCAAAGCACGTATTTCCCATGCCTTGACGAATGCGCCAGACAGCGCTTTCTTAGTGTTACCAGAAATTGCCAATCCTGACGTTTGGTATTGTGCCGGAGAGTAGAGATGAGCCACTCAGTTTATGTTTTTGACGCCTACGGCACGCTTTTTGATGTTCATGCTGCTGCCAGAAAGCACATGGGATCAGTTGGTTCTGAAAGTAAGAAGCTCTCTTCTATCTGGCGTGAAAAGCAACTGGAGTATTCCTGGACACGCGCCTTGATGGGGCAGTACGTGGACTTTTGGGAGTTGACAGTGCAAGCACTGGATACAGCTTTCACATTGGTTCCTGAAGCTAACAAAGGCGCACGTGACGAGCTGTTGTCAGCCTATCTAGAGTTGGATTGCTATCCTGAGGTTCCGCAGGTCCTGAAGGAACTGCGCGAACGAGGTTCTAAATTGGCGATCCTTTCAAATGCGCCCATCAAAATGATGGAGGGTGCACTCAGGTGTGCTGGCATTACCGATTATTTCGATGAAGTTTTTTCTGTTGACCCTACCCGTACATATAAACCGCATCCTGAAGTCTATGATTTGGTCACAACGCATTTTCGGCTCTATCCGGAGGTCATTTCCTTCCAGTCCAGTAACCGCTGGGATATTGCCGGAGCCACCAAGTTTGGCATGCGAACTGTTTGGGTTAACCGGTCCCAGATGCCAGATGAGTATCTTGATCTTTCTCCGGCTGCTGTCCTTAAAGACCTGACTGGATTACCCAAGTTAGGCTAGTTCCAGTTATCGCAACTGCACCAGTGTTTTCTGTGGCCTTTCTTGTTACGTCTCAAGTCGGGTAACATTTCAGCTTGCTCTTATGTTGTTCAGGTTTCATATTCGGCAGTGTTTCGACAAACATCTTTTTGAGCAAATTCAAACGGCACTAGCACAGCCACATGTTTTACGGATTTAAAAGCGGCAGCACTGGGCAAAGTTTTTTTAGCCCGTTTGCTTTGGTTCTGGGTGCGCTTTGTTTTGGCACTATTCCCTATTTTGCCAGGATTGGTTTCAGCGCGGGCATTTCTCCCGGAGTTGCGGTACTTTTGCGCTATATTTTGCCTGCTGTGATTTTGGCACCTTATCTCCCTCTTGCTCTTAAGTCCGGGCCAAGCAGCCGTCACTATGCCCTATTTGGGCTTATCATGGGGCTGGGAGCATGGAGTTACTTTTATGCGCTAAGCGCTTTACCTACTTATCTGGCTGCAAGCTTGTTTTTCTCATACCCCGCATTGCTAGCCTGCTTACGCGCCCTTAGTGGAGAAAAACTACGCGGAAGCGATAAATTAGTATTGTTGTTGGTAGCAAGTGCGCTTTTGATCATTCTGGCCGCAACACCACTGCCAAGCCTTGATTTTTGCGCAATCATGATTGGTCTGATCGGACCATTGTGTTACGGCGGGCTTCAACTGGTAAGCCGCAGAACCCCCAGCTACCTGCCTTCGGTCTCTATCGCAGCCTGCATTTTTGCCGGAGCAGTTATCGCTGCCATACCATTTGCGCTCGTGGAGTTCTTTTTCTGGCAGGGAACAGCAGAAACACCAAGTGCTCAACCCATTTTCGGGCTGGTTGTGATTGCAGGCGCTTTGCCGCAATTTCTTCTCGCCTATGGCAGTTCAGAAAGCTCTGGGCGCAAAAGCGCTTACACCACTGGTTTCATTGAGTTCGGGCTTGCCATCGCCATCAGTCTCTGGGTGTTCACGGAACCGCTTGGGTTGGGACAGGCGCTCGGGTTTACATTCCTGCTCATAGCGCTTTATCTGACAAATGAGCCTGCGCGCCTGCCAAGATATTTGCAGGACTAAGCATTGTGGCTGCCGCCTGCAAGTGTCTCAGGATCAGGTTTCAGCGCGCGTAATCCACTTATGGCCAGCCGGAGCCTGATAGGCTTCAATCTGTTCCAAAAGCTGAGCAGGATTATCGCCGACCAGTAGCATATCGCGATGCACCTTCTTCATGAACTCTTCTTCCTGCATAAAGTCCAGATAGGCTAGCAGGCGTCCATAAAACCCATTTGCGTTATAAAGTGCACAAGGTTTGCCATGATAGCCAAGCTGTCCCCACGTCCAGACCTCAAAAAGCTCCTCCATGGTGCCAATTCCTCCAGGAAGAGCGACAAAGGCATCTGACAAATCCGCCATGAGCGCTTTGCGTTCATGCATGGAGCCAACGATGTGGAGATCATTTAAGGATCTGTGCGCCAGTTCTTTAGCTGCCAAAGCTTCTGGCAAAACGCCAATAACTTCGCCACCTGCTTCTAACGCGGCGTTGGCAACAACACCCATTAAGCCAACTTCAGCACCACCATAGACAAGACGATGGCCTCGTTTGGCAATTTCAGCACCTAAAAAGCGGGCTGCGCTTTCATATTCCGGACGTTTGCCAATTGATGATCCGCAGAACACGCAGATGGATGTCATTGAAATTCTCCGAGTTTTAGAAATTCAGGCTTCTTTTCTTCTCAAATTCTGGTTCCGCAACTGAAAAGCAGAGCCAGAATTCAAAGATCTATTCGATTATTTTGCCAGTTCTTCCAGCACACGAGCCCAGGAACGAATGCCTTTGTGGAAGCTCTTTAGCTCATATTTCTCGTTTGGTGAGTGAATTTGGTCTTCATCCAGACCAAAACCAATAAGCAAACTATCCATGTCCAATGTTCGTTTGAAGCTACCTACGATTGGAATAGAACCGCCACAGCCCACAAGCGCTGCTGGTTTTCCCCATTCAGCGGTCAAAGCTGCACGGCCTTTTGCCAAGGCAGGGGCATCAAAATCCATGCGAAGTGCGCCGTCTCCACCGTGTGGATGCATCTCCAACTCGAAATCTGCCGGAGTTCTGGACTTCAGGTACTCGCGGAAGGCTTCTCTGATTTTGTCAGGGTCCTGATCACCAACCAGCCGGAAGGAGATCTTCGCGTGTGCTTCTGCTGGAATAACGGTTTTGAAGCCAGCTCCATTATAACCGCCCCACATACCATTAACTTCACAAGTTGGGCGCGACCAGATTTGCTCCAGACCAGAACGATCTTTTTCACCACCCAGATCTTTCAGGCCGATACCCCCGAGAAATTCTTCACTGGAGAAGCCAAGGTTATCCCACATCTCTTTCACATCTTCAGGAAGTTCCAGTACCCCATCATAAAAACCTGGCAATGTGATCCGTCCGTTCTCATCGCGCAAACCTGCAACAATATCGGACAGGACATGAAGTGGGTTACGTGCTGCACCGCCATACATACCGGAATGTAAATCTTTGCTCGGGCCTTTCAGCGTAATTTCTTCACCGACCAGACCTCGCAGCATAACAGAGATTGCTGGTGTGTCTTTGTTCCACATAGAGGTATCACAAACCAGCGCTAAGTCCTTTGACAGCTCTTCTTTGTTTGCATCTAAGAATGGTTGCAATGATGGGGAGCCGCTTTCCTCCTCACCCTCTAACAGGACGGAAATGTTAATCGGAACATCGCCAGTTTCTTCGATCCATGCGCGCACAGCTTCAACAAAGGTCATCAACTGCCCCTTGTCGTCATTTGCGCCGCGTGCGACAATCATTTTTGAACCATCTTCGCGGGTCACAATCTGTGGATCAAATGGATCTGCGTTCCAAAGTTCAATCGGGTCGACGGGTTGCACATCATAATGCCCGTAAAAGAGAATGTGCGGTCCCGGCTTACCATCTGCAACACGATGCCCCACAACCATTGGGTGTCCGGTGGTGTCTCGAACCTTCGAAGGAATACCAATAGAGGTGAGTTCCTTTACCATCCATTGTGCAGCAGAACGGCAGTCATCAATATATGCAGGGTCAGTAGAAATACTCTTTATGCGCAGAAGCTCAAATAACCGATCAAGGCTTTGATCCAGATTTTGATCAATGCGTTCAAGGACTTTGCCGATATTCGACATGCTGCACTCCTGTTGTATTGCAGGCTCGCGCTTTTGACCTGCTTAATAAGGTGGGACGCAAATATGTTGCGTAGAAGTTAGATTGCGAAAAGCTCTAGCATGAATCTCAAAGTGAGTGCTATGGCTTTGCTCCGCAAACCACTTGTAATTATGCATCTCAGTTTTGGCAGAGCAGTCAAACTCTGTTAATCTGCGTGAGTGATACTTTGTTTCGGTAGGCGATGTGGGCATTTTGGTACTTGTTGAACCTTGCCCAATTTAAACATCAGTTTAGTTACCTCAGGCCAGCGGCACTTCATTATGCCAATGTCACTGAGGACTGGAGATCATGATGCACATACTTGTTGACCGCATTACAGAAAAGACCGGATTGGACCCCAACAAAGTGCAGCCTGCGATTGGGGTGGTTTTAAATTTTATTGCCAAGAACAGCACTAAGGAAGAAGTCAGTGCTCTTATTGAGGCCTTTCCAGCAGCAGAAGAATTTCTCGCCATTGATGAAGCTACAGAAAACAAAGGTCTTTTTGGAGGTCTTGCGAGTAAAATGAATGCAAGTGTTGGTGTTTTAGCCGCTTTGAATGAGCTCACGTCTCTTGGCTTGTCTGTTGAACAGATCCAAGAGGTCGCGAAAGAGACTGTTGAGTACACTCGTGAGAAAGCTGGCTCTGAAGTTACTGATAAGATTATTGCACGGGTTCCAGGCCTTGCCGAGATTACTTAATTTTGTTGCTACGCATTGGGAAAAGCGGGGTCACGCAACGCCCCCGCTTTTCTTGTTACTATAATAATTGGCAGATCAAATCTTTATTTGCCCGTACCGCAGTGCTTCAACAACTGTGTGTGTTTTATTGGATGCATTTAGCTTTGCGCTGGCATTTTGAAGATGAGCATGAACCGTTCGCTGGGAAATTTCCAAGAGTTCTGCGATTTCATGCGCTGTTTTGCCAAGAGCGGTTAACTCGAGAACACGACGTTCACGTGCTGACAAGTCACCCGGCCTCTGGTCGGAGATGACACCCAGCTCAAACAGTCGCCGGAATGCAGCAGAGCAAACAATTTCCAGGCTCGCCAGATCGTAGGGTTCTGCGGCGATCTGATGCCCTGCACCAACCACCATTGCCTGAAACGGATGAAGCGCATCTACCGGGATCACCATGACCCGTGCTCCCTCCCCGATCGCAGCAAACAACTCTGAGTTTCCAGTATCTGGCGCTGATACAGACCAGACCATTGGCCGGTTACCAGAGAGTCCCAGCATTAAGGCATTGTCTCCTGCACTTAAGCCAGTGCGTTCAACACCTCCGTTGCGTTCGTCCGGCCATCGGAATCTGTGCACCAGACTATCAATTGTTCTGTTTGGCATTGGAAGACCCGTAATGAGAATATGAGATGCTCCCAGTCGCCTAAGATAGGATTCCACAATGTCCAGAACGGGTTTTGCTGCCCTTGCTTCTGAAATTGCTTTTACCTTTGCTTCGATATCTGAAGTATCGTTCATTTGCCCTGCCTTCCCGTTTCGACCCTCAAAACGCTCGCTCTTGCGTTGATGGATTGAAGACGCACTTGCCCACCTGACACACCACGGGCATGCCAACTCACTTTCGCAAACCATCAGTTTGCGCAGGTAAATTTGAAATCTCTCAGTCCAGGATGGTTACTCAGCACAGGGCTACAACATGGCGCGGAACAGACTTTGTCAGTTTCCCGCTACATTTTTGCTTGCACGCCTGCTAAACGCTATTGCTCACAGTGAATGGCATTTCTTTGAAGCCTGCCTCACCGTAAAATGTACCCATCAAATTAGTCCGCATTGCGCTGAGACAGCCTTATCTTACACTGAACTCAACATCTGCATTCTTACTTTTGGAGGCATATTAACTAACCTCCAAGTATCCATGGTAGTTCCGAGTATTAGTCTCACTGGTGGCGGATAAAACACTTAATCCCAACAGTTTTGACTAGAAGCTTTTTCACAATAATGCCGTTACTTCTACAAGGAGACTACGATATTATTGCTCAGCTCTCGGCAATAGTAACAGCGTTACATGCCCTAGGGTCAATTGCGACAAGTTTAGGATAAATTAAGCTAATGCGAAAACTATCTAGCCATTGTCACATTGACAGTTCTGCAATTTACGCAGTGTTGCCTTTCGTTGTTTTCCAATCTCGTCCTAACGCATAGCTTGAAACAAGAGATGTTTCCTTCGTATAAAGTTCTCAGTAGGACATGGGATGAACATGCAAAACATTGATTTTCCAAGAGATTTCCTAGACACATCACAGAGTGACTGGGAAGCATCCGCTCTGCGTGCGCTTAAAGGCGCAGCTTTGGACGCACTGAACACACCAATTGCCGGTGGCCTTGAGATTAAGCCACTGTATCAGGGAGCCCCTGACAGTGCTCCACTGCAATTAAGGGAGCGATCTCATCCTTGGAAGATCATTCAGCGGTGCGATCATCCCGTTATTTCAGAGGCCAACGCTCAGGTGCTTGAGGATCTGGAAGGCGGGGCTGATGGCCTTGAACTTGTCTTACCAGCTTCACCGCGCAGCCACGGTGCTGGTTTGAATGTCCGCCGCATTGATGACCTGTTGCGCCTTCTGGATGGTGTGAAGCCTGAGTTGATCACCTTCCAGCTGGAAAGCGGGTTCGAAGGGACTTCCAGCCTTGCTCTGCTGGTTGAAACCTGCAAACGAATGGGTGTTAATCCAGATCAACTGACAATTCGGGGTGCCACAGATGCTTTGAGCGTATTTGTAAAGCATGGACGTCTGCGTAATTCCTTTGAGCAACTGGAACGCAGGGGACACGATCTTATCGGATATGCCCGCAAACACGGTATTCAGGGGAATTTGCTGCGAGCTGATGGGCGCTGCTATCATGAGGCGGGTGCGACCAGTGTTCAAGAGCTTGGCCTGACGCTGGCCAGCCTGATCTGTCACATGCGGATTCTGGAGCGAGGCGGTGTGCCAGCGCGCGACGTTCCACGTTATGTTTCGGCCTATCTGAGTGCGAGCGCAGATCAGTTTACGACTATCATTAAGGCACGCGCCATGCGCCAGTTGTGGGCGCGCTTGCTTAATGCAGCAGAATTGCCGGAGCAGTCTCTGCATCTTCATATGGAAACAAGCTGGCGCATGATGACCCGGCGCGATCCCTGGGTGAATATGTTGCGCACAACTGTTGCTGCATTTGCAGCAGGTATTGGCGGTGCTGACAGTGTCACTGTTCTTCCTTTTACGAGTGCTATTGGTTTGCCAAATGCCTTTGCACGGCGCATTGCACGGAACACGCAGCTTATATTAATTGAGGAAAGTAACCTTGCGCAGGTGAGCGACCCGGCTGCTGGCAGCGGACTTGTAGAAGAACGTACAGAAGAGCTTGCAAAAGCGGCATGGGCATATTTCCAGTCAATTGAGAAATCTGGCGGCATTTTAAATGCTCTGTGTTCTGGCTCTGTTGCCTCTGATGTTAATGCAGCGCGACAGGAAGAGGATAAGTTGATTGCCACAGGTCTCCATCCATTGACTGGCACAAGTGCGTTCCCACAGGTTGGAGAAGCAGAAGTCGATGTTGTTGATGTGAGCGTGGAAGAGATTGGCGAAGTCGGGGCTGTTATTGATCTTCCCGAAGCAAATCCGAACGGGCAACTCCTTGATGCTATAGCAAGCGCTCTTGCAAGGGGCATAGAGCTTTTAGATGTTCATGCCAGCCGTGGTGAAAGCGAAGGGGTAACCTGCCCTGCATTGCCTGGTGCTCGCCTTGCTGCTCCGTTTGAGGTTTTGAGAGACAAAGCGGAAGAGTATGAAAAAGCTCAAGGCACTGCTCCCAAAATCTTTCTGGCAACGCTTGGGCCTGTTTCACAACACACAGCACGTGCAACGTTTGCAAGCAACTTTTATGCTGCGGGCGGTTTCGTAAGTGATGGCCTTAAGCAGTTTGAGAATATGGATGAGCTGCTTTCTTCCTTCCGGTTGAGCGGCGCTAAAATTGCGTGTTTGTGCTCCTCTGACAAAGTATATGGAGAGCACGCTCTTGAAGCTTTGAAGGAGTTGAAAGCTGCTGGAGCTAGCCGCGTAACTCTGGCAGGGCGACCTAAAGATTTACTGAAAGACCTGACAGCAAATGGCCTTGATGAGACCGTATACCAAGGCTGTGATATGCTGACTGAGCTGAGACTGTGTTTTGAGGTAGTTGGCATTTCGCTGGCTGATGAAGTGGAGGCAATTTGATGAGCTTGTTTCCTGACTATACCAAGATTGATTTTGAAAATTGCGCGGCCACCGCTTCTACTGATGAGAAAGCCACATGGGATACACCTGAAGGCATTTCTGTAAAACCTGCCTACGGCGCTCAGGACCTTGACGGGCTGACCCATCTGCACACCTGGCCGGGTTTGCCGCCTTTCATGCGCGGGCCTTACCCGACCATGTATGTTCAGCAGCCATGGACCGTGCGCCAGTATGCTGGTTTTTCGACCGCTGAAGATTCTAACGCTTTTTATCGCCGCAATCTGGCGGCTGGTCAAAAAGGTCTTTCCATCGCGTTCGATCTGGCAACTCACCGTGGATATGACAGTGATCATCCTCGGGTTGCTGGTGACGTTGGCATGGCAGGTGTTGCCATTGACTCCATTTATGACATGCGTACGCTTTTCTCCGGTATTCCGCTGGACAAGATGAGCGTTTCCATGACCATGAACGGCGCTGTACTGCCGGTGATGGCGCTCTACATTGTTGCGGCAGAAGAGCAAGGCGTGCCTTCTGAAAAGCTTTCCGGGACCATTCAGAATGACATTCTGAAAGAGTTCATGGTTCGCAATACCTATATCTATCCGCCTGCCCCATCCATGCGGATCATCTCGGACATCTTCGACTACACCTCGAAGAACATGCCGAAGTTCAATTCCATTTCCATTTCCGGCTATCACATGCAGGAAGCTGGAGCGACGGCGGATCTGGAACTGGCGTTCACGATTGCTGACGGTATTGAGTATGCCCGCGCAGGTGTTGCCGCTGGCCTTGATATTGATGCGTTTGCCCCTCGCCTTTCTTTCTTCTGGGCAATTGGCATGAACTTCTTTATGGAAGTTGCCAAGCTGCGTGCTGCTCGCCTGATCTGGGCGAAACTGATGCAGGAGAACTTTCAGCCGAAAAGTGCCAAGAGCCTGTCGCTGAGGACGCATTCGCAGACCTCGGGCTGGTCGCTGACTGCGCAGGATGTGTTTAACAACGTGATCCGCACCACTGTCGAGGCCATGGCAGCTACGCAAGGGCATACTCAGTCCCTGCACACCAATGCGCTGGATGAAGCTCTGGCATTGCCTACTGACTTTTCTGCCCGGATTGCCCGTAATACTCAGTTGTTCCTGCAACAGGAAAGCGGCACAACGAAAACTATCGATCCATGGGGCGGTTCTTACTATGTTGAGCGTCTGACGGCTGATCTGGCAACCAAAGCGCTGAAGCATATTGAAGAGATCGAAAGCCTTGGCGGCATGGCGAAAGCCATTGAGAAAGGCATACCGAAACTTCGCATTGAAGAAGCAGCTGCGAAGACTCAGGCCCGTATTGATAGCGGACATCAGAGCGTTATCGGAGTGAACAAGTTTCGTCCTGAACGGGAGGACGAGCTTGAAGTTCTGAAAGTGGACAATGATGAAGTTCGCGGCAAGCAGATTGAGAAACTGAAACGCCTGCGTGAAGAACGCAACGAAGATGACACCCAAGCCGCCTTGAAAGCGCTGGAAGATGCTGCCCGTTCTGGTGAGGGTAACCTTCTGGACCTGTGCGTGAAAGCTGCGCGTGTGAAAGCTTCTGTCGGTGAAATGTCTCAGGCCATGGAAAACGCCTTTGGTCGCCACAAGGCCGAGATCAAGTCCATTGCCGGTGTTTATATACGCGAGGTTGGCGAAATGTCTGAGAGCGTTTCTAAAATCGAACAACTGGTTGAAACTTTTGAAGAAAACGATGGTCGTCGTCCGCGTATTCTTGTCGCTAAAATGGGTCAGGACGGGCATGATCGTGGTCAGAAAGTTATTGCATCTGCCTTTGCTGATCTGGGCTTTGACGTAGACATCGGGCCCTTGTTTGCAACGCCAGAGGAAGCTGCCCGTCAGGCCGTGGAAAACGACGTTCATATTGTTGGTGTTTCCTCCCTTGCTGCTGGTCACCTGACACTTGTTCCCGCCCTGAAAAAGGCTTTGGCTGATGAGGGCCGCGAAGACATCATGATTGTTGTGGGCGGCGTTGTACCTCCGCAGGACTATGACGAACTTTATGCTTCTGGTGCATCTGCGATCTTCCCTCCGGGCACGGTGATTTCGCAGGCCGCTGAGGGCTTAATCCACGAGCTTAATGAAAAGCTTGGATATAAACCGCAGAAGGCTGCGGAGTAGATACTCAAGATAGTATCCCCAACTGCAAACAAACTGTGGTTGGGGATACTTACATTTACGTTATCTATTTCTGAAATTTCCTTTCTCAGATAAACTTGCTGCAAGTTTTTCTGATAGGTCTTTTATGAAACATCTTAAAAAATCTAGCAAAAGTAACTTTCTTGATAGCTTAATCCTTCTCTTGTCCATTTACGTTCTTGCTGCACTATTAATTCAAGAAAGTATGGAACTTGATGCGGAAACATTGCTTTTCCTGCTTTATGCAGACACCTTGATCTGCTTAGTCTTTCTGATTGATTTTGCCATACGTTTTGCAAAGGCGGATAACAAATCTGCTTTTATGCGCTGGGGGTGGATTGATCTGCTTTCCAGTATTCCCATGATCGATCCGCTTCGTTATGGACGAATTGTGCGTGTCATTCGTATTCTTCGCGCGTTGCATGCTTCACGACTAATTGTCAACCACCTGCTTCACCGGCGCACTACTGGTATTCTGGCCTTATTGGTCATTTGCTCAGCACTTATTATCATCATCTCTGCCGTTACGGTTTTACAAGTGGAAAGAAGTGTCGAGGGAGCCAATATTCATGAGCTGCGCGATGCGATTTGGTGGGCATTTGTAACCATTACCACCGTCGGGTTTGGCGACTTTTTTCCTGTTTCGGTTGTTGGGCGGATTGTTTCAGCCTTGTTGATGACAGTAGGTGTTGGTTTATTTGCGTCACTTACCGGTGCCATTGTTGCAAATACGCTGGTGAGAGATGATGACAAAAAAGAAGAAGACCGAACCCGGCAGGAAATTAGTTTACTGATGGAGAAAGTTGATGCTCTGCACGCAGAGGTTGGCGAGCTCAGAGGAGAGTTCCAACGGAATCGCTTAAAAGCACCAGCGGAATAACACCATAACCTCTGATTGCTCCTTCTAGCAATTTGAAAGGTCCATCCTATATCAGACTTGCATGTGCTTAAGACAAGCGCTGCAAACTCGGGTATTTCATTTGAGGAAGACGCATGCTTACGACGACGACAAACACTATCGAAGGAAAAGAGATTTCCGACTACAAGGGCATTGTGCATGGTGAGGCCATTCTTGGTGCGAATGTGTTTAAGGACCTTTTTGCTGGTATCCGTGACATTGTTGGTGGTCGCTCCGGTGCTTATGAGGATGAGCTGAAGAAGGCCCGTCAGATTGCTCTTCATGAAATGAGCGAGGAAGCGGCGCGTTATGGTGCAAATGCTGTCATCGGCATAGATATTGACTACGAGACAGTTGGTAGCAACGGCTCCATGCTGATGGTAACGGCGACTGGAACAGCAGTCACATACCGATAAATGCAATCTGATCGTCAGGTTCTGGTGGGGCTTATCTGCCCCACAACTTCTCCAAGTCGCTGACTTGCAATAGGGCGTCATCTGTTCAAGGTTTGCAGAAGAGATTCTTCTGAGTGGATATACCTGAATGACTGCACGCGCTGCTTCTTCCCGAGACAATATTGATGACCTTGCTGAACGGCTTCTGAATGGCCAGCGGGCGGCGCTTGCACGCGGCATAACGCTTATCGAATCCAGGAAGCCAGCACACCGGGAACAGGCGGAAGCCTTGCTCACCAAGGTGATGGGTGCGACAGGAAACGCATATCGCATTGGCATTACGGGCGTTCCGGGAGTTGGCAAGTCAACCACCATTGACACGTTTGGCTCCAATCTGACGGCTGGCGGACACAAGGTCGCTGTGCTTGCGGTAGACCCGTCTTCCACCCGAACAGGTGGTTCCATTCTGGGTGACAAAACCCGCATGGCACAGCTGGCGGTTGATCCGAATGCGTTTATCCGTCCTTCCCCTTCTGCGGGTACGCTTGGCGGTGTTGCAGCGAAGACCCGTGAGAGTATGTTGCTGTGCGAGGCTGCCGGGTTTGATGTGATCCTTGTGGAGACTGTAGGCATCGGGCAGTCTGAAACCACAGTTGCGCAAATGGTTGACTTCTTCCTTGTACTTATGTTGCCGGGGGCTGGTGATGAGTTGCAGGGCATCAAGAAAGGTGTGCTTGAGATCGCTGACCTTATTGCCGTGAACAAAGCCGAAGGCGACGGGCTGCTGCGGGCACGGGCGGCGGCTTCTGAGTACCGGGCGGCTCTTAACATCCTTGCACCGCGTTCCAAACATTGGTCTCCTCCTGTTTTGACGGTCTCTGGCCTGGCAAACGAAGGGCTGGACGATCTGTGGTCTCAGTTGGGCATCTTTAAAGAAAGGATGCTGTCCACTGGTGAGTGGGAGGCAAAACGTGCTGAGCAGCAGCTTGCGTGGATGTGGGGGCTTGTGAATGAGAAGCTGCAAGCCGCGCTTAAGGCCAACCCGCAGATCAGAGCTGCGCTTCCTGATGTTGAAGGCGCTGTGAAGTCTGGCCGTCTGCCTGCCACTGCTGCTGCGAGCCAGTTGGCCAGCCTGTTTGGGATTTAGCTGAGCGCGGACCGGAGGGAACGTGATGGAAGACAAAAACGAGACCCTTTCAAGACGCGCACTGCTTGGCGCGGGTGTCCTTGCTGGTGCGGGAGCACTGGCTGGTGCCCAGGAGGTGCAGGCTGGCGCACCTGTGAGCTCTGGTGTTGTTAAGGTCTTTCCGGCTCCTGATTTTGAAAAAGACATCAGTGATGCCTTACAAGCGGCTATTAATGAAGCGGCGGCGCAAGGGCATATTTTACAACTTGGCGCTGGCAATTATGCCTGCTCTGGTCTTTCGCTGCCCGGTGGTCTGGTTTTGCGCGGTGTGCCCGGACATACACGCCTCATCCTGAGTGGTGATCAGGCGTTGGCAACAGCTTCAGAAGCGACCTCACTCTATCTTAATGACCTGATTTTTGACGGTCATGATCTGCCTCTTGCAGAAGACGTTTCAGCACTCTTGAAATTCTCGCAGTGCGCAAACCTTAACCTGACAGGTTGCAGTATCCTCAAAAGTGCAAAGTCCGGCGTGCTGCTTGAGCAATGTTCGGGATGTATCGCTGATAATCATATGGACAGCATCAGTGGTGTGGCACTGCTTTCTTACAATGCTAGCGCACTGCGCATTGAGGGGAATAAGATTTTTCAATGCGGAGATGGCGGTATTTTGGTGCATCGCTGGTCAGAAGGTTCTGACGGTACGCTGATTGCTCATAACCATGTGGCAAAGATCGCCGCCAGAAGTGGCGGAACTGGCCAGAATGGCAACGGTATCAATGTGTTTCGTGCCAATGATGTTACAATCTGCGGCAATAAGGTGAGTGACTGTGCGTTTTCCGCAATCCGCGCTAATGCTGCTTCCAATCTTCAAGTGCTTGGCAACACCTGTCTTCGTTCAGGTGAGACTGCGCTTTATGTGGAGTTTGGGTTTCAGGGGGCTGTTGTCAGCAACAACCTTATTGAGGGGGCTGCAAATGGTATTTCCATCACCAACTTCAACGAGGGCGGGCGTTTGGCGGTATGTTCTGGCAATCTTCTGCGAGATATCGCCGGGACCGGGCCTTATGCGGAAAACAATCCTCCCTTTGGTGTTGGCATTGCCGTGGAAGCGGATACCAGCGTGACTGGCAATCTGGTGGAAGGCGCTGGCCGGATTGGTATCAATCTGGGGTGGGGACCTCACATGCGTAATCTGATGGCCTGCCAGAACACTATACGCGCTACGCCTGTGGGCATTGCTATAAGCCTTGCAGCTGAAAACAACAGCGCTCTCATTTCCCAGAATATCATGGCTGGCTGCACCGTGAATATCTCCGGGTTCCTGTGGGAGGAACGAGCCAGTCCGGACCTTGCAATTTTTAAAGGCGATCTGCCACACAGCATTCTTGTGACAGATAATCTTGTCAGTCCTGAATAACCTTGCAAAGGCAGGACGCCCCCTGCCCTTTTATTGAGGTCTACAGAGTTTTAAGAAGCTGTTTAAAGCCTTCCACCGGGCGGACCTCACCTACGAGGATATCGCGACGGTTCTTGAGTTGCTGGTGTTCCCAGTTGCGCAGACCTTTTTCTTCGTCATCAGAAAGCGTCATGAGCGAGCGGATGACAGAGGCCATCATGACTTCAGCCCCACGGTCTGCGCCATCATCACATTTGAGCGTTACACCAAAGCCCAGTTCTGGCAGGGCTGCGCAGAACACGCCTTCTGCACCGACCTTTACGAAAACGCGCCCCTGAAAAATATCCATAATCTCGGTGCAGAAACGGTTTTTCCCGGCAACCATGTAGGGCTCGTTCACACAAGCCTCATAAAGCATTTCGGCAGCATCTGCGCGCACCGGATCGAGGCCGGCACCTGTTGCAAAACGGGCAAAGGCCAGCGCCGTTTTTTGCAGCTCCATTGCATAGGTTGGAATAGAGCACCCATCTGTGCCGCAGTTGTCGCTGGCGATAATACCGCCGCTCATCTGCTCCAGTACATTGCGGATTTCGGCCTGAACCGGGTGATCGTAGTCGATGTAGTTTTCCGTTGGCATGCCAAGGGTTTTGGACATTGCCAGAAACCCGGCGTGTTTGCCTGAGCAGTTGTTGTGGAGCTGGCACGGGCTGTCATCGGTTTTTATGAGCTTGACGCAGTCATCCATGTGTTTAGGCCATTGCGGGCCGCACATAAGGTCGTCTTCACTCAAACCTGCCTTCATCAGCATGATGCGGGCTGAGTTGGCGTGCGTTTCCTCGCCGTTGTGGGAGGCACAGGCCAACGCCAGTTCGGCATCATCAAAGCTGAGAGCTTCGGCTGCACCAGATTCCACCAGCGGGATGGCCTGAAGCGCTTTGATGGCGGAGCGTGCAAAAACGCCCTGCTCCACATCCCCTGCGCTGAATGCCAGTTTGCCATCAGCGTCCACAATAGCGATGGAGCCACGATGGCGGCTTTCGACTGTGTTGCCGCGTATCACTTCGACGAGTACGGGATTATCCATTCACTCAAACTCTTATGGGTTGTGTGCTGCTTGTCATCCTTGCCTGAGCAAGCAGTGTTTGCTCTTTTGTGCCTGCATATATTATTTTCACGCAAAGGGCCAGATTTGCAGATGAACCCTCACACTGCCGCAAACTGCCCCATCCATGTTTGCAGGTGCCTCAGAGCCTCCTGCAATACTTCATCTTTCTTGCAAAAGCAGAACCGCACCAATGTCTGCGGGCCTTCCGTTCCATAGAATGCAGAGATGGGAACTGCGGCAACACCTGCTTCCTCCACCATCTTCTTGCAGAACGCCACATCATTGCCCCTGAACCCGGTCGCAGAAAAATCACAGGTCACAAAATAGGTGCCCTCACACGGCAACACGCGAAATCCCATCTGAGCCAGAGGTTTGGAGATAAGATCTCTTTTGCTGCGTAAATCACTTTCCAGCGCGGCGTAATAGGCGTCTTCCTTATTCAAACCATAGGCTACCGCTTTTTGCAGGTTCGGCGGCGTGGTGAAGGTGACGAACTGGTGGGCTTTGGCGATTGGCTCCAGCAGGTTTGGCGGGGCCGTGATGTAACCGACTTTCCAACCCGTCAGTGAAAAAGTCTTGCCAGCTGATCCAATACGAATGCAGCGGTCACGCATTCCCGGCAGTGTCATGAGCGGGGTATGCTGCTGGTCTTCAAAAACAATGTGTTCATAGACCTCATCACAGATCGCGTAGCAGTCAAACTCGATGCACAGATCAGCGATGAGTTGCAACTCCTGTCTGGAAAACACTTTTGCGGTCGGGTTCATGGGATTGTTGATGAGGATTGCTTTGGTTTGACTGGAAAAGGCTTTGCGCAACTGCTCTTCGTTCAGTTCCCAGTCCGGGGCGTTTACCTGCACAAAGACGGGTGTTGCACCAGCACGTTTGACCAGCGAGAGATAGCAGTCATAGAGTGGTTCTATAAGGATGACTTCGTCGCCGGGTTCAACCATAGCAAAGATGCTGTCTGCAAGGGCTTCTGTTGCGCCGGAGGTGATCACCACCTCGCTTTGCCAGTCGATATCCAGATCCCAGAAGCGTTTGTTGTTATCCGCAACGGCTTGTCTGAGTGCGGGAAGTCCCAGCATGGGCGGGTACTGGTTTGGTCCTTCCAGCAGAGTATGGGCGGCAACCTCCCGTACATCTTGCGGTCCATCCACATCGGGGAAGCCCTGACCAAGATTGATGGCATTATGCTCCATTGCCAGCCGGGACATGCGTTCAAACACTGTGGTTTCCAACCCGGTGAAGACGGAGTTTGTTGGTTTCATTCGTTTTCCTCCCATGCACGGCTTACATCCCGACGGTCAGCAAAAAGCTACTGGACCCTGCTTTGCATACCCCGATTTACTACGTATTTCCACATAAAGCATTTTGCATTTAAGGAGGTTTTCTCAAGGCTTTCGCCAGTCTGGTATCTTTGGGCCTTATGAGAGCTTGGCCTGATCAGAAGCACCAGTAGCACTGCCCAGACTGCTCCGGCAGTGTTTTAAGGTAATTCTCCCGAATAACGGGATGGGCAAGGCAAGCAGGCAATGCCTGCGCAGTATAGTTAAGTTAGTTTCTTCGGCATTGGCTATTTGCCTTGCCCGGACGTTTTTGCAGGAGGCTAAGGCCAAGGTCCAAAAGACGCTTGGAAGATCTGAGACTGTTGGAAAGCCTCAGTTCTCAGTGCTGGCGCCCTTTGGTTTGACCGGACATCCGCTATCCCTCAACACTGTTGGTGAAAGGGGAACCTCCACGAACCCGCTGCAAAGTGCGTTACCCCTCGCAGTAGCCCCGTCCAGCCCACACCAATCTGAGGGACGTTCCCCCAGTTGTCCGTTTGCATGGGCTTGAGAATGATTATGCAGGAGGTTTGAGGGAGGGGGATAAGTTTTCTCCAGCACCGGCTCTCTCTCTGCCGTCATGCCGCACAAACGAAGTGCCATGCGGGAACCAGAATGGCAGATGCAAACATCAGCAATCTTGGCTCTGGATACCTGTGCGTTGGTTTTGTGTTTGAATGGTTGCGAGGTGGAGGTAGCGGTTTGTCTGGGCGCTGAAGTTGGGGCACAGCACCTCCCCCATGATTTGCGAAATGTCTGGTCAAGATGAGCTCAGAATTATTATCCGAGTTTCACGTATGAAACACATTCTCAAAGGATGAGCAGAGGCACCGCTGAGGGGGGGTCTTGCAATGCCTCTGTTTGTACTCAGTCTTTTCTGATCGTTTTGTAAAGGCTCGGGTTTACTCCAAGTCCCTCAATTTTGGGATATATGCCAGCCTGCCGCATGTTTTTGATCGCAGCCTGAAATTCGTTCGGACTGCTCCATTGTGCAATGTTGATGAGTTGAAATCTGGCATCGGGTTGCAAGTTCTGGTGGAGGGCTATGGTGATGTAGCCCGGCTGTGTTGCGAGGAAGTCGCGAGCTTTTTCCCATGCTGCAATGGTGACTTCCCGCTGGCCTTCCGGCACTTCAAATACATTGATGAGTGTTACATCTGCGTTGGCAGATGCGCTTGCCACCAGACTCATACCTAGTGCAACAGCAATCCCTTTTAAATTAATCATGGCAATTCTCCAGTAATTAACATAGCATGCTATATATACAATTAAATAGCATGCTATGTAAATAGGAAATACTGTGTTTCAAAAATCTCAGTCTGCTGGCTATCTGGTTAATCATATGGCTCGTCTGTTTGCGACGGGGCTTCACAGGCGCATTGCGGGTCTCGGGCTTGCACCGGCGCAGTTTATGACACTTCTGGAACTATGGGCAGAAGACGGCCTCACGCAAGCGCAACTGGTGGAGCGGCTGGATGTGGAACAGGCCACGATGGCTAACACGCTTAAGCGCATGGAGCGGGACGGGCTGATTGAACGCCGCGCACACCCCGGAGACAAGCGGGCTTTGCAAAACTGGGTGAGCGAGCGGGCCAGATCTTTACAAGAGCCTGCGATTCAGGCCGCTCAGGCGCAAAATGCGCAGGCTCTGGAGGGGGTTTCTGAGGAAGACAAGGCGACTTTTTTGCGCCTTGCCCATAAGATTATTGCCAATATGCAGGATGGGTAAACTATCTGGCTTTGAGCATAAAGTAGTGCGCAAGCCTTCCGGCGAATGGTCCGATAATGTAAACCATTGACGGGACCAGAGCAGCGGTGAGAATTAGTGTCTGGACTGGTAAGGCAAAATCAACTTCAGCCCATCTGAAGCCAAGGAGTGTTACTGTAACTGATGTATAAACGGCGATCCACGCGAAGAACGTGGTTAGGACTCTGATCATCCCTGTTCCTTCATAAAATCTGATATGACCTGAAAATATCCCGGCAGGATTGCGTTTAAGATGGATTTGCCTGCATCAGTTAAACCCAGCTGGTGGGCGCGGGAATCCTCAGCATCTTCACTGCGTACAAGAAGCCCTGCGGACAACAGAGCGTTGATTGTCCGGTGCAGGACTGGTTTAGATACATCCAGCCGTTGATTGATCTCGCTCTGGCGCAGGCTGTCCCTGCCCGGTTCACGATCGATGACTATCAAGATCAGGAACTTCAGCTGAGACAGATTGTGGGCACTGAAATAAGTGTCCAGCAAGCGACCAAGTTCACTTGCAGCCCTCATCATTGAAAGAGCTTTCTCGATTACATCTGTGCTGCCTGCCCCTGTTTCAGAAACGTACCTGTCAATCATGGCACGTGTTGGGAGTTCGCGTAGGAAGTACATGAGGTTAGTCCGGTTTATGCATGGGCAGGATACGTGGTGGCTCTGCCAGCCATTCTTTGTAGGCCTCAAAAACGCTCAGGGTGTAAGGCTGTTCATGATGCTGGTCGAGAGCGGTTTGGTCCGTCCATTCCTCAAAAAGGTAAAGCATATCTTTTTCAGGTGCTTCCAGCAGAGTGAACGATACACATCCGGCTTCTGCGCGGGTTCGCTCAAGAATACCGAGAATTGCCTGCTGCGCTGCCTGAAAGAACTCTGGTTTAGGTTTGATTTCTGCAAATATGAAAAGAGATTTTGACACTGCGATTCTCCATTTAGTTATCATGATAACTAAATTTATATAATGTATTTGTCAATGCAATTTCCAGGAGGCATATGTGTCTTCAGGAACTTCTCCGGCGTTTCAAGGCCGGTCGCCGGTAAGACCACAGCGAGCAAGGGACTTGCGAAAAGTAATATGTTAATTGCTCGATGCAGGACTGACCCTGACACATCCAGCTGCTGTTTGATCTCACTTTGGCGCAAGCAGTCTCAGTGGCTCGCAATCTATGACAAGCATGATGCCTAAGTTTAACTGAGGCATGGCATAGGTGCTAAAATAAGTGTCTGGTAAGCGGCCAAACCACTATATCAGCGTGCCCACCCCTGTTCCGGAGATGTATCCGCTGATCATGAGAGTGAGGTAAATTAACCTAATAGCCACATAAGGTTATGCAAGCCTATGCATAGGCACAACACGTGTGGGTTCAGCCAACCACTCTTTGCAAGCGTTTGCGGCGTTCACTGTATAAGGCTGTTCGTGATGCTGGTTTAATGAGGCTTCATCTATCCATTCCTCAAAAAGAAAGAGAGCATCCTTATCAGGGGCCTCGAGCAGATCAAACGACAGGCATCCGGCTTCTTCGCGAGTCTGTTTAAGAATACCAAAGATCGCCTGTTGCACCGCATGAAAATGCTCTGGTTTAGGTTTAATTTCCGCAAATATGAAGAGAGATTTTGACAACACGATTCTCCATTTAATTATCATGATAATTAAATTCATATGGTAAATGTGTCAATATGCCCTCAAAGGGCCTCACTCATGCGGAGCATGTCAATCTGGCAGGCTGGTTCGATTTGATTTGTTATCTGCGCTGACCTGACAGCGCTTGCCAGAGGTGTGTTCCATCATTTGCAAACCAGATATCCAAAAGAGCGAAGATCGTAGCGAAAAAGCAAAACCCAGCCCTTCGATTGAAGCTGATTGCATGAAGCATGCTGTATGCTAAGTCTGAAACTCGGCTATGCAAAAGCCTCACCTCTCCCAACGCATAGCTATTATGCGTTGGGGGGATGGTATTTTTTACAATATTCACGTATAAGCGCCCGCAAAAGGGAGTAGAAGCCGCGTGTATTGCGGTTTTTTAGCTTAGCAGCTCATGTCCTTTCCAGAAATCATTCGGTTTCACACGGACTTCACGGTACGTGCCTAGGATTTGCCCAGTATTCAAAACAGATTTAATAACCCCATTGGAGGTGCTCCTTGCATTCGTCCACGGAGGCGCTCGCGCCCGCTAAATCCGGCTTTTCAGCCAACACTATTAAAGTTGAGTTGCTTTCCGGCCTCACCGTTGCCCTTGCACTGGTTCCGGAAGCTGTGGCCTTTGCGTTTGTTGCGCAGGTTGAACCTCTCGTTGGTCTTTATGCAGCCTTCATCGTTGGCATCATCACCGCTGTTTTTGGCGGTCGTCCGGGTATGATTTCCGGTGCAACAGGCGCCCTTGCCGTTGTGATGGTTTCTCTGGTGGTTCAGCACGGCGTTGAATATCTGTTTGCTGCTGTTGTGCTTATGGGCATTCTTCAGGTTATCTTTGGTGTTATGCGCTGGGGCAAGTTCATCCGCATGGTTCCGCATCCTGTGATGCTGGGCTTCGTGAATGGTCTGGCTATCGTGATTTTCCTTGCGCAGATGGGGCAGTTCCAGACCGTTGATGCAACAACAGGTGTCACCAGCTGGCTTGCAGGATTTGATCTGGCGCTGATGCTGGGTCTGGTTGTGTTGACCATGGCTGTTATCTGGTTTCTGCCAAAGCTAACCAATGCAATCCCTGCTCCTCTTGCAGGTATTGTTGTTGTTTCGGCTATCGTGATTGGCCTTGGTCTTAATGTGCAGACTGTTGGCGACCTGGCCCCGATTGCAGGTGGCCTGCCTGAGTTTCATATTCCGATGGTTCCGCTGAATCTGGAAACGCTGAAGATCATTCTGCCTTATTCCGTTATTCTGGCAGCGATTGGTTTGATTGAGAGCCTTTTGACGCTGAACCTTGTTGCTGACATGACTGGCACACGCGGTGGCGCGTCCAAAGAGTGTGTGGCACAGGGCGCTGCAAACGTGGTGACGGGCTTTTTTGGCGGTATGGGTGGCTGTGCCATGATTGGTCAGTCCATGATCAACGTGAAGTCCGGTGGCCGTACCCGCCTTGCAGGTATTGCAGCGGCTTTGTTCCTCTTAAGCTTCATTTTGTTTGCCGCTCCGCTTATTGAGCAGATCCCTCTGGCAGCGCTGGTTGGCGTAATGTTTATGGTGGTGATTGGCACCTTTGCCTGGAACACCTTCAAGATCTTACACAAAATCCCGCGCACTGATGCGATTGTGATTGCGCTGGTCACTGGCGTAACCGTCTATTCTGACCTTGCTGTTGCTGTGGTTGTTGGCGTGATTGTTTCTGCGCTGGCATATGCATGGAATGCCTCCAAGCGTATTGATGCGCACACCACCACCAACTCTGATGGCTGGAAAATCTACAAGCTGGAAGGGCCGCTGTTCTTTGGTTCTGCTGCTGGTTTTCAGGAGATTTTTGATCCGCAGAGCGATCCGCAAGATGTGATTGTTGACTTCATCAACTCGCGCGTGGTGGACCATTCCGGTCTGGCGGCCATTGATGCTTTGGCAACGCGCTACGAGCAGGCAGGTAAAACTTTGCATCTGCGCCACCTGTCTCCGGACTGTAAGGGCCTTCTGCATAAAGCAGGAAACATGGTTGAAGTCTCCGTGATGGAAGATCCGCATTACGGTGTTGCGGTGGACTATGCTGCTGAAATGCAAGAGGCAAAGCCTGCCGGTAACTAGACCAAAATTTGCATGCTGAATACAAAAGGCGGAGCTTTATGGCTCCGCCTTTTTCATTGGGTAACCTAAAGAGGATGATTAGCCGCGTGGGCCATTCTGGCCTTTTTCACATCCCCAGCCTTTCTTGCCGCCATGCCCGCGCTGTTCATTCCAACCCTTACGCCAGTCTTTCTTCATTTTTGTAAAGTCAGCTGAGGTGATAACGCCGTCCTTATTGCGGTCCATGCGGCTCATCATCTTTGCCGTTGGTGCAAAAAATTCTTCGCTACTGATTTTCAGATCGCCATTTGTATCCAGACGCTGGAAGGAGCGTACATACATTGGTTCTTTAAATTCAGCGGCCAGAGTTCTGAAGCCTGCCAGATCAACTGGTCCATTTGCAAAGAGCTTATCCGCCAGTTTATTCAGTTCGTCAGAAGAGATTTTGCCATCAGAGTTCAGGTCTACCTTAGCTATCATGGCTTGCATCATTTCACCGCGCATGCCTTTTCCGCCAGGACCGCGTTTACCGCCATGCTTGCCGAAGCCCATCATGTCCTGATCCCATGGACCATTGCCGCTCATGCCCTCACCGCGTTTACCTTGGTCACGTGGGCCATCACCGCGCATGCCTTCACTACGTGGGCCTTTGCCATCTTTCATCATGGCCATGCGGTCACCCATGATTTTTTTCATGCGATCCATGCGTGTAGTAAAGCGCTCTGCCTGAGTGAGGAATTCATCACGTGTGACTTTGCCATCACCGTCAGTATCAAAACGCTGGAAGATGCGTACGGAGCGGTCAGAGCTACGCTCGCCGGAGCGATCCTTTGCAAAGACTTTCCACTCTTCCAGTGTGACAGATCCATCGCCGACACTGTCTGCTTTTGCAAAGTCTGCTTTACGCTTGGCATCAATTTCGGCGGAAGTGACAGAGCCGTCTTTGTTAGCATCAAAATTTGTAAAGAACTGAGTTCCTCTTTCCTTGGCAAATCCGCCCGCAAAGCCCGGAGCTGCCATAGCAGGAGAAAGAGCGGTACCAGCGATCAGAGCTGCGAGGGAACCGGCTACAAATACTTTAAGTTTCGTCATTTTATAACTCCTATTCATCAAAGCTAATTTGCCAGGGGAAGGTGTGTGAGAAAGCTTCGATGAGGCAAACATAGGAAGCATCTGTCGCAGAACTACGTCAGAAAACCCGCTGTTTTGTCTCAGTGTTTGCCGAAGGGAGCAGTTGTGACAGTTTGATACATTTTCGGCTGGCGGGTCTCTTTCGCCAGCTTTAAGATTGCGGCATATGTTAGATACGCGCAAAGCGACTTGCGTTTAACTGCAAAAGATTACGGGACCGACAGCGAGGGCGCATGTCTCAAAGCACAGCACATATTCTTATTGTCGATGATCATCGCGATATCCGGGAAAGCCTTGCGCGCTATCTGACGAAGAACAATATGCGCACCACCGTGGCCGAAAGTGCTGCGGCGGCCCGTAAAGCTTTGAAGAATGCCTCCATTGATCTGGTGGTGCTGGATGTCATGATGCCGGGTGAAGACGGCCTGTCCCTGTGCCGTCATCTGGTGGAGACCAATCAGGCACCTGTTATTTTGCTCACAGCTATGGCTGAGGATACGGACCGGGTGGTCGGTCTTGAGATCGGCGCAGATGATTATGTGACCAAGCCCTTCAATCCCCGTGAGTTGCTGGCCCGCATCCGTGCGGTGCTGCGCCGCGCCAGCAGTGTTCCGCGTGAGCGTGATCCCATCGACACAGAGAGGCTGGCGTTTAACGGCTGGATGCTGGATACGGCCCGGCGTGAGCTCATTGACCCGGAAGCGGTAAGCGTACCGTTGTCTTCCGGTGAGTTTCAGCTGCTTTTGGCCTTCCTGAAACGACCGCGTGTGGTGCTTTCGCGCGAACAGTTGCTTGACCTGACCTCCGGGCGCTCTCTGGGCGTGTTTGACCGTTCCATTGACAATCAGGTTTCCCGGCTACGCCGTAAAATCGAAATTGATCCCAAAAATCCAGAGCTGATCAAAACCGTCTGGGGGGGCGGATACACCTTTACGGGTGAAGTTAAAGAAGTGACCGCATGAAGTTCCTGAAATACCTGATCCCGCGCCGCCTTGCTCCCCAGCTCATTCTTTTGCTGCTGGCTGCTATTATCTTTTCACAGGTGGTCAGCTTTGTGCTGCTTGGCCGTGAGCGTCAGTTTGCACTGGCAGATTTTGCTCGTGACAATGCGCTCTGGCGCACTGCAAATGTGGTCCGTTTGCTGGAAGAAACACCAGCCAGCCTGCAAAAGCAGGTGTTACGCACAGTTTCAAACTCACGCACACGCTTTAAGCTTGGCGAGACGCCCGTTATTCCCAAAAGCAGCGGCAACGAGCGCATGGAGGCGATGCTTGCCAACTTCCTGAAGCGCAAGCTGGATCATGAACGGCAGACACGTGTTTCTGTGGTTTACAACGAAAAATCTGAAGACGCCTTCCGGGACAGACGGCCAGATAAAGACTTCCGGGGCAGATGGCCAGACGACGATTTCCGGGACAAGAGGTCAGATAAAGACAGATCTTACGGGGCTCCGACACACTTTTCTCATGGCTCTCCGTCTTCCGTATATGATCGGCGCAGTGATTTTTTCAAACGGTATCGCTGGGATTCCCTTGAAGGTGTTCAGCTGTTTGCTGCCATTGAGCTGAATAATGGCAAGTGGCTGAATATCGAAAGCAGGTTCCGGCTGCCCAAGCCATCGATCACCCCACTCCTGTTACCAGTCGCCATCATGTCGCTCCTGACTGTCCTCATCGTGTGGTTCTCAGTTTACCGGCTTACCAAACCCTTAAGGGTTTTAGAGGCTGCGGCTCATGATCTGGGGCGTGGGGCAGATGCAAAGCCATTAAAAGAAAAAGGCCCGGCAGAAGTGCGGGCTGTGACACATTCCTTTAACCAGATGCAGGAGCGCCTGACACGCTTCATCTCTGACCGGACCCGCATGCTGGCAGCGATCAGCCATGATCTGCGTACCCCGATCACCTCATTACGTATTCGTGCTGAATTTATTGAGGATGATGAGGACCGTGAACGCATGATCGCAACACTGGATGAGATGCAGGCCATGGTGGAGGAAACGCTTGCCTTTACGCGCGAAGACTCCAAACAGGAGGAGCTGCGTTCCGTTGATCTTGGTGGCCTTTTGGAAAGTATTGCCAATGATCAGCAGGATATGGGCCATCAGGTAAGTGTGGCAGACCATGAACGGATCGTGGTGAAGTGCCGTCCGGTTTCCCTGAAGCGGGCTTTCCAGAACCTCATTGGCAATGCAATCCGCTATGGTGAGGTTGCCGATGTTTCGCTTCAGGTAAATAACGGATCTGTTGAAGTCCGCATTGCTGATAAGGGACCCGGTATTCCCAAGGAGCGCCTTGAGGATGTGTTTGAACCATTTGTGAGGCTGGAAGAGTCCCGCAGTGAGCAAACTGGTGGCATCGGTCTGGGACTTGCCATTACCCGCAGCATCATTCACGGACAAGGCGGCACCATACGGCTTGAAAATGGCGATGAAGGTCTGGCAGCGATTGTTCAGTTGCCTCTTTAGGTCCTCAATCTGACAGGATTGGCAAACACGGCGTATAACGCTTTTCTAACCATAGACATCGGCTCGTTCTCACGAGGTTTTCAGGCTCACGTCATTGCTCTGCATAACAACAATAAGCAGAGTGCTCATGACCTATCAACTTCCAAAGAAGACCGAAAAAGCTGTCGATTCCGCAGAAAACCTTGAAGCGGTAGCCAGCGCTATTGCCCGCAAGGGATACAAAGCAGTTGGGCGTTATTATTCCTTCAGTGACTGGAAACAGCTCAAATTTTGCGAGGTTTGTAATCTCATTGCAGCCGGGTTGACAATTATCGCTGTCTACGAAGATGCAAATGACAGTGCAGACGATTTTGACGAAAAAGTAGGCGAAGACCAAGCCAGACAAGCAGTGCATCTGGCGCGCTACCATATCCGCCAGCCAGAAGGGTCTGGCATCTACTTTGCCGTTGACTATGACGCATCCCAGGAAGACTACGACAACCATATCAAACCCTACTTTGAAGCGATCAAGGCTTTCTTCGCAAACGTAGGTAATCCTTACAGGATTGGCGTTTATGGGAGTGGTCTTATCTGCGAAAATGCACTCAGAGACCGCCTGGTCGAATTAACATGGCTTAGCCAGTCAACAGGTTTCAGAGGTTATTCAGAATACCGGGAATCCAATGACTGGAATATTCTTCAGTGCGATGATCCGACCTGCGCAGGCAAACGCCCTGATGGCTCACCAATCGGGGTTAAAATCTCCGGCATCACTTTTGATGTGGACATCATTAATCTGTCAAAGGGTGACTTTGGTGGCTTTTCCCGTCTGGAACCGGGAGTGGATTGTAAGAGTAACTGTGACAACCCAACGTCCAACCCGGATGCGAGCAGCACGGATTCTTCTTCAACTGACGATGAATAGCTGATCAGATAAGCAGCAATCCAACTGCCCCGTCGCATTGGCTTAGAGTAAAGGCAAGGAGCCTGTCCTCTAAGCCAATCGATTTATGCGTATTCGGCTTTTGCTTCCAGACGGCGCCTGTGCAGGACAGGTTCGGTGTATCCGCTTGGCTGTACACGGCCTTTGAACACCAGATCGCAAGCTGCCTGGAAGGCGAGGGAACTGTCAAAGTCCGGTGCCATGTTGCGGTAGTCCGGATCACCAGCATTTTGCGCGTCCACCACGGCTGCCATGCGTTTCATGATCTCCATCACCTGCTCTTTTGAACAGACATTGTGGTGAAGCCAGTTGGCGATGTGCTGGGAGGAGATGCGGCAGGTTGCGCGATCTTCCATCAAGGCCACATTGTGGATGTCCGGCACCTTGGAGCACCCAACACCCTGCTCTACCCAGCGGACAACATAGCCAAGGATGCCTTGCGCGTTGTTTTCTACTTCGGCCTGAATATCCTCTGGTGTCCAGTTTGGATTGGTGGCAACCGGAATGGAGAGAATATCCTCCAGCTTAGCAGGTTCACGACTTGCCAGTTCTTCCTGAACGGCTGGTACGCAGACCTGATGATAGTGCATGGCGTGCAGGGTTGCTGCGGTTGGGGACGGTACCCATGCGGTGTTTGCACCTGCTTTCGGGTGACCTATCTTCTGCTCCAGCATAGTGTGCATGAGGTCCGGCATAGCCCACATGCCTTTGCCGATCTGGGCATGTTCTCTCAGCCCGCAGGCAAGGCCCGTGTCCACGTTATGGTTCTCATAGGCGCTGATCCATGTAGCCTGCTTCATGTCTGCTTTGCGGATCATGGGGCCAGCTTCCATTGAGGTGTGTATCTCGTCGCCTGTACGATCAAGGAAACCGGTATTGATGAAGCACACACGAGACTTTGCGGCGCGGATACATTCTTTGAGGTTGAGCGTGGTGCGGCGTTCCTCGTCCATAATGCCCATTTTGAGGGCGTTGCGTGGCAGCTCTAAAACGTCTTCCACCCGTCCAAACAGCTCACTGGCAAATGCAACTTCCTCCGGCCCATGCATTTTGGGCTTTACGATGTAAACAGAGCCGGTGACGGAGTTCATATTACGCGGTGTTGCCCCTGCTCTCATGCCGATGTCATGGATTGCACAGAGGGAGGTGACCATTGCATCCATGATGCCTTCAAAGACTTCATTACCATCTTCATCAAGAATGGCCGGGTTGGTCATGAGATGACCTACGTTGCGCACCAGCATCAGGGAACGACCCTTCAGCGCCAGTGCATCCCCCTGTGCATCCGTGTACAGGCGATCTGCATTGAGGGCGCGGGTGAAGGTTTTGCTGTCTTTGGTGACTTCTTCCTTCAAATCGCCGTTCATGAGGCCGAGCCAGTTGCGGTAGGCGAGCGCTTTGTCTTCTCCATCAACAGCAGCGACAGAGTCTTCGCAGTCCATGATGGTGGAGATGGCAGATTCTAAGATGATATCGCTGATACCTGCTTTGTCAGCTGCACCAATCGGGCTGGAGCGGTCAAACAGGAGATCGATGTGAAGGTCGTTCTTCTGCAACAGGATAGAGGCTGGTTGGTCCTTGTCGCCCGCATAGCCAACAAAGCCAAGCGGGTCCTGAAGGCCCGCCATATCATCATTTTCCAGCGTGAGAGCCAGCGAGCCGCCGAAAATATTAAATTCGGTTACATCTGCCCAACTGCCTTCATCCAGCGGAAGGATTTCATCCAGTTTCTGGCGGGCGTAAGCGATGACTTCTGCCCCGCGCTGTTCATCATAGCCGCCAGCTTTGGGTGTGGTGCCCATGGCGTCAGTGCCGTAGAGCGCATCATACAATGATCCCCAGCGGGCATTGGCAGCATTGAGGGCGTAGCGGGCATTCATAACCGGCACAACAAGCTGGGGGCCTGCAATCTCAGCGATTTCCGGGTCTACATTGGCGGTATCAACCTCAAAGGTGTCACCTTCTTCCTGCAAGTAGCCAATTTCTTTCAGAAACGCTTTGTAGCTGGTCAGATCAATTGCACCGGGGTTGGCTTTGTGCCAGTCATCGATTTGTGCCTGAATGCTTTGGCGGGTTTCCAGCAGTTCACGGTTCTTTGGGGTCAGGTCCTTAATGAGTTGCGCAAAGCCCTCCCAGAACTGACCGGATGCAACACCGGTTCCCGGAAGAGCTTCTTTTTCTATAAAACTATAGAGTTCCGGTGATACCTGAAGTGATGCAACGCTTATTCTTTGCGACATAGGTCCCCCTCGCATTGTCCTTTTATGCAGGATATGCCGACACTTCCTGCTGTGAGTTTTTCAGCTCAGAGCCTTACAAATTCACTCTGAAGTTTCAATGCATCAATTGGTTCTTCACAGTGAAGAGCAGTAATTTTCATACTTTGCAGTGGTCGCCCAGCACAAGAGACAAAAACGCTTTTTGTAGTTTCTGGTGTCAGTATCGCTTTTAAATCTTCAAAACACTTGATAAAAGCTCCCACGCCCCTGCGAATTTTCTCCTTGCAATTCTACTGGGTGATCATAACTGTAGCTGAACTGCTCTGATGCATCACTTGCCTCAGACCCTTTACGGATAAAGACATGCCCTTCTTCAGTTCATTTTACAGCAGACCCATGCTGCTCTTAGTATTGACCACGCTCATGTGGAGCGGCAATGCTGTGGCCGGACAACTGGTTGTTGGACATGCTTCGCCAATGGTGGTTGTGTTTTTACGTTGGGCAATTGTTGCGGGTCTGATGAGCCTGATTGCATGGAAGGAGCTTAAAGCCTGCTGGGGTGAGATACGCCCGCATCTGGTTTCCATTGCCTTAATGGCCGCCTTCGGCTTTTCCGGGTTTAATGGCTTGTTTTATCTGGCCGCTCACAACACAACAGCCGTGAATATGGGTATTTTGCAGGGCTCAATTCCGATGATGGTGGTGATTGGTGCCTACTTTCTGTTTGGTGCCAGAGTTACGCTTATTCAATTTACTGGCATCATTTTGACTCTGATTGGCGTTATTGTGGTAGCCAGTCAGGGTAGTCTTGATGTGTTGCTAAGCCTGCAGATTAATCCGGGCGATGCGTTAATGCTGGTCGCTTCCATACTTTATGCGGGATACACAATTGCGCTGCGTAACAGGCCTAAAGTGCCTGCTCTGGCTTTCTTCGCAGTCATGGCATTTGTTGCCTCTCTGGTGTCCTTCCCTATGCTGGCAATTGAATATGCGCACGGCTCTATTATATGGCCCAGTATGCAGGGCTGGCTTGTGGTGCTTTACATTTCCTTATGTCCATCATTTCTCTCGCAGATCTTTTATATCCGTGGGGTGGAGCTTATCGGGCCCAGCCGGGCTGGCGTCTTTGTTAATCTGGTGCCAGTCTTTGCTGCGGTGATGGCTATTGTTGTGCTTGGAGAGCACTTTGGGCTTTATCACGGCGTGGCACTGGTGCTTGTGCTCGGAGGCATCTGGATTGCAGAAAGATTTGCCTGGGAAAAGCAACAGAGGAAAGTAAAGGCTTAATCCCTCTCCTAATCGGGGCATTACACACAGACAGTAAACTCTTCCATTTCGAAGATGTTTGTTTTTGTGATAAGAAGCAAAAAACTGTTGTTGTGCCGTGTTCAGCCAACTGTCAGCCAGACATGCACGCCTCGCAGCTATAAGTTTCAGTGCTCTCGCTCACCAAGTTCAATCAGTGTGATCACGAGGATGCATTGTCTTAGATTCAGGGGTTCGTGTTGGCTGTTTGCGCTAGTCTATCATACTTTGATGTTCCTGCCTCCGAAAATGCAGGGATTCCTGCCCGTTTTGCTGGACTGGTTGCAGCAGCACACCCGGAAGGACGTGAGCTGATTTGTGCACGCGCTGTTGTGCATCCAGAAGGCCCGGTCGTTGCAGCGGAGCTTCGCGCATTTTCCGGCTTTGACGCCAATTTTTCTCTGGTGGCGAAGCATATGATTGAGTTCATCAAAGAACATCGCGGGGCACAGACGACAAAGATTGCTGCCAGTCTGGCTCTTAAAACGATTTGCCAGAGCATTTTGAACCGGGTTTCAATCACCTATCTTCTGTCGGGCCGTGCTCCGCGTCTTGAAGAACTCAGGTTCGTACTGCATGACAAAGCTCCATGGGTGGAGGTCTTTTATGATCCACGCCTGTCCTTTGAAGATTTTGAGCTGGACCCGGATCAGGGACCGGCTGAGCTTTTCGCTCTTTCAATCAGTCTTGAGGAAATCATCAATGTGTTCCACAGAGAGCTGGGACGACGCAAAGTAGCGCCTTCCGTGTTTTATTCAACAGTTGCGGTTTCAATCCTCTCACCGCTGCTGGTGATACGCCGTCACGGCGCAAAGCCTTCTGAGGTTGCCAGTGTGATGCGGGCTTATCTGGCGAGCCTTGGAAAGAAGATCAATGGCGGGATTGTGTGGCGTCAGCGGGAACATATGGGGGTGATTGAGTATGCACCACGGCGTAAGGCCTGCTGCCTGAAATACGCCCTGCCCGCTAAACCGCATCTGTGCTCCACGTGTTCGCGCAGCACAGAAACGACCTTCTTTGATGAAGTAAAGGGACCTGCGGGCGGGCATTCCCTTCCTGACGGACGCTAACCGCTTTATTACTTTGTCGCGGTTTGCTTGCCGATATCCGGCAGGGTCACGATGCGGTTGCCACGCAGATCGCTGGCACAGATGATAAAGCCCTGCTCTTCCATATGAGTGAGCAACCAGCGGGCGCGGCCCGGTGAGCGGGTGCCGTAGGCTTTCGCGATCTCCAAGTCTTCAGGGCATGGCTGATCTGCCATAGCAGCTTTTGCCAGTAACAAGTAGACACCACGCATTTCCTCAGGAAGATGAGCTGCAATGACTTCTGCCTGCTGCCAGTCCCCTTCTGCCACTTCCTTTTTATCTACACCTGCACGCGCTACGGAGAGCAGCTTGCGGAATTTGGCAAGGTCCTGCGATTTCAGGCGTTCGATCCGGCAGCGAACCTGAAAGTCCTGATAGAGCTGGGAGACCGGCGCGAAGGCTGCTTCCGGGTCTTCAAGAATCTTTGCAATGATCTCCTGATATTGCTGGTTCTTTTCTTCCAGATTGAACAGGTCTTCCGGTTCAGATTCCTCAACTTCCTTGTGTTGCGCCTGCATGTTGCTGGCGGCAGTCTGGGAGAGCTGCAACATCACGTCTTTGGCAGAAGGCGCTGCCACGCGGTTGTTGTTGAGGACCGGATCATTCTCAGAGGCGGTGAAGATCAGTTCAGCAGCAGTTTCGACTGGCTGGTCAGGCAGTGGCATCAGTTTGGGCGAACCACCACGACTGCCGGTGACGACTTCGCCGATCACCACTTTTTGCGGGCGGCGTGTCATGGCAGGGCCGAGCGAGATAAACTGACCGCGCTCCAGATTGCGGAACTGTTCTGCCTGACGGCGATCCATACCGAGCAGGTCAGAAGCGCGGGCCATATCAATATCAAGGAAGGTGCGGCCCATCAGGAAGTTGGAAGCTTCTGCGGCCACGTTCTTGGCGAGCTTTGCCAGACGCTGTGTGGCGATGATACCGGCCAGACCTCGCTTACGGCCACGGCACATAAGGTTGGTCATTGCCATGAGGGAGAGGCGGCGGGCCTCCTCACCAAAATCGCCCGATGCAGCAGGAGCAAAGAGCTGAGCTTCATCGACCACCACGAGGACGGGATACCAGTACTGACGGTCTGAATCGAACAGGCCGTTCATGAAGGCAGCGGCGGCTTTGAGCTGCTTGTCCGGCTCCAGATGCTCAAGGTTGAGAACAACAGAAATGCGATGCTGACGCACACGAGCAGCAATCATGGTGAGTTCGCGATCATTCATGGTCGCTTCAATCACCACGTGTCCGAACTCATCGGCCAGTGAGACAAAATCGCCTTCCGGGTCAATCACAACCTGCTGAACCCAGGGAGCACTTTGCTCCATGAGGCGGCGCAGCAAATGCGATTTACCAGAACCGGAGTTGCCCTGAACGAGCAAACGGGTGGCAAGCAATTCTTCCAGATCGACAACAGAGGGCTTACCATGGGGGGTGATACCCATTTCGATGCTGACCGTCATTCAAAATCTCTTGTTGAGCCTCTAAGGGGCGGTGACTACCGATTGGTTCGGACAAAACTGACGCTTTAAAAGCAGCGCGCAAAATCTCTGATTCTTGAGAAAAGTGCAAAATCAGCGATGGCGCTTTGCTGCTTTCCCACAGGCCACTGGCCGGGTCGTTCAATCAAAGCAGAAATGGCTTCCGGAACCTGAGGAAGGCAATGCCATATCTTTGCAAGACTGGCAATTGGATATGCCCGATT
Source organism: uncultured Pseudovibrio sp. (assembly GCA_947496145.1). Taxonomy (GTDB): domain Bacteria; phylum Pseudomonadota; class Alphaproteobacteria; order Rhizobiales; family Stappiaceae; genus Pseudovibrio. The sequence continues at coordinate 143,732 of CANMBS010000002.1, read as the reverse complement.
TCCAAGGGGCAACCTGCTGAGCACATGCCTTTGCCCTGCAAATGCCTATATGTTGACCAGTTTATATGCTGGTTTCAGTTGAGTTGATGCTGCATCACCTGCATTATGTAAGGCAGGGTCTTGTCGGTGCACTTTTGGGGAGGGGCTGCACATGAGAATTGAAAGCTATGCAGAAAGAGTGGTTGATGGTGTCATCCACGTGGCTGGTATTGCCTTTGGAGCAGCAGCAACAACCGCGTTTGTAATGGTGTTGTGGGCTGCTAACGACGCCGCCCGTCAGGTTAGCGTTTACATTTATGCAGCCACATTGCTGGCAATGCTGACTTGTTCTGCAACCTACAACATTTTAGAGAAAGACAATAAGCTGGGTTTGCTGCGCAGGCTCGATCACTCAGCCATTTATTTTCTGATTGCAGGTACTTATACCCCCCTTTGCCTTATGGTACTTGGTGGCTGGCTTGGCATTTCCATGCTTGTTGGCATCTGGGCCTGTGCAATTGCTGGGGCCGCAATCAAAATCCTGCATATGCGGCAGCTGGATAAACTGGCTGTGCCCATTTATCTTGCGATGGGATGGGTTGGTTTCTTCGCCGTTGTGCCGATCTACAATGAGCTGTCAGTGGCAGGCTTTACCCTTCTTGTGACAGGCGGCGGGCTTTATACGGTTGGTACGTTGTTTTACATCTGGAAGAATCTGCCATTTCAAAATGCTATCTGGCACGGATTTGTACTTTCCGCAGCCGTCTGTCATTTTGCAATGATCATGGTGGATGTAGCACTGGTGAAGCTTTCCTGAGGGTTTCACAGATAGAGGACGGGATGCAACATCCCCTCCTCACAAACAAAGCTCAGAGACTCCCTTCACTTTCCACGACCAGCACACGCGCCTCTCCCTTTGGGTGAGCAGCGTGTTCTGTTCCCATTGAAGCGCAGAAGATATCTCCGGGTGCCAGTAGTTCTGAAAGTTCAACGCCACCCTTCTTGTATTTCATTTCCACCTGACCACTCAGGACGACAAAAACTTCCTCCCCTTCATTCACGTGCCATTTGTAGGGCCTGTCTGTCCAGTGCAGGCGCGTGGTGATGCCATTCATGTTTGCAACTGGCAGCGCACCCCAAGCCTTGTCTGCCGTGTAGTCAGAGCTTCTGATCACCTCAGCCATTTGAAGAACCTCGTCATTTATGAGCCCAGAAAACTCAACTATCCTATTGATTTTCTATGTGTAGCACTCCAGATTATTGCTTCACCTGATGCCAATGTGGCTTAGCTTTATGCCATCAAATATGAGCGGCACGCAGATCGCTTCTTCCTGTTTCATTGGGTGCGCTTTACCCAATTCCTCTGTCTCGGAGCGTATTATGACAGACACCCCTAATCTTACTCCGGTCTTTGATGGTCATAATGACACTCTGCTGTCACTGGAGCGGCGTGCTCAAACAGCAAAACAACGCAGTTTTTTTGAAGAGGCTAACTACGACCACATTGATCTTCCCCGAGCGCGTAAAGGTGGCTTTGCTGGCGGGTTATTTGCCATGTTTACGCCGAGCGTACGGAGTAAGCCGGAGCCGGGAGAGGAAACTGACTTCGACGATCCAAAACACTTCAGACAGATACGGCAACAAGACGCTTTAGACTACACGCTTAAATTGCTTGAGATTGCTGAGGAGCTGGAAGCTCAAGGTGATAGCGCAGTGAAAATCTGCCGTTCAACCGAGGCGATCAAAGAGGCAATGGCAGCAGATCAACTGGCGATGATGTTGCATGTGGAGGGCGCTGAGTGCATCGACAAGGATTTTGAAGCACTGCACATGTTGTATGATCGGGGCCTGCGCTCACTTGGTCCGGTATGGAGCCGTGAGACGATTTTCGGTCACGGTGTGCCAATGACATACGATCATGGCCCAGATATTGGGCCGGGCCTGACTGAGACAGGCAAAGAACTGGTGCGGGTGTGTAACCAGACAGGTATTCAGCTGGATGTGTCTCATCTTAATGAAAAAGGCTTCTGGGACCTTGCCAGTATTACAGACAAGCCAATTGTTGCCAGCCACTCCAATGTGTTCAGCATCTGCCCTATGAGCCGTAACCTGACGGACAAGCAGCTGGATGCGATTGCTGAGTCTAAAGGACTGGTAGGTATCAATTTTGCTGTGTTCTTCCTGCGCCCGGATGGCCAACTGAATGCGGACACGCCGCTGGATGTAATGCTGCGTCATGCAGATTATCTGATCAACAAGCTGGGCGAAGACGGTGTTGCTCTGGGGTCTGATTATGACGGCTGTCTGGTTGCCAATGAAATCAAGGATGTCGCTGGCCTGCCCAAACTGATTGATGCATTTCGCAGAGCTGATTTTGGTGAGGAGCTTATTTCCAAGATTGCGCATAGGAACTGGATCAGCGTTCTGGAGCGGGCGGGGATTTAAACGGTAAACCCAACAAAAAAACCCGGAGCGTTGCACCGGGTTTTTTAATCTTAAAATTGCAGTTTGCTTAGCTGATTGCTGGCTTGAGGGCCGCTGCTGCGATCAGTTCTTTGGTGTAGTCTGCTTGCGGGTTGGAGAAGATCTCCTCTGCCAGCCCCTTTTCAACCACTTCACCTTTCTGCATCACCATCACAGTGTCGGACATGGCGCGAACCACTGCCAGATCGTGGGAGATGAACAGGTAGGTCAGTTCATGCTCGTCCTGAAGTTTACGCAGCAGCTCAACCACCTGTTTCTGAACGGTACGGTCCAGCGCGGAGGTTGGTTCGTCCAGCACAACAAGCTTTGGATTGAGGATCATGGTGCGTGCAATTGCGATACGCTGACGCTGGCCGCCGGAGAACTCGTGCGGATAGCGGTTACGCATTGCAGGGTCCATGGACACTTCTTCAAGCGCCTGAATTGCACGCAGATCACGTTCCTTCGCTGAGAGCTGAGGCTCATGCACCAGCAGACCTTCGGTGATGATCTGACCCACGGTCATACGTGGAGACAGGGAACCGAACGGGTCCTGGAAGATGAGCTGCATTTCTTTGCGAAGTGGCTGCATCTTCTTCTTGCTTGCACCAGTGATGTCGTTGCCAACATAGACAACACGACCGCCAGCAGTTGGCAGAAGCTGAAGAACAGCACGACCAAGCGTGGATTTACCAGAACCGGATTCGCCCACGATACCCAGTGTCTGGCCCTGACGCACTTCCATAGAAATGTCGTTAACAGCGCGCAGAACGTGGTTTGGCTTGAGGAAACCAGTTTCGGTTTCAAACTCAACGCGCACGTCTTTAGCATCCAGAACGATTGGATTGCTGTCTGGGACAATTTCCTTAGAGCCGGTTGGCTCGGCATCAAGCAGCATCTTAGTGTAGTCGTGTTGCGGGTTACCAAAGATTTCCTTGGTATTACCTTCTTCAACAACTTCACCGGACTTCATTACGTAGACACGGTCGGAGATGCGTTCAACGATAGCCAGATCATGGGTGATGAACACAACCGCCATGCCAAGACGCTTTTGAAGGTCGGCCATCAGCTCAAGAATCTGAGCCTGTGTGGTCACATCCAGCGCAGTGGTTGGCTCGTCCGCGATCAGGATGTCCGGATCGTTTGCGAGCGCCATTGCGATCATGACACGCTGTCGCTGGCCGCCAGACATCTCATAGGGATATGCCTTCACCTTACGAGCAGGCTCAGGGATGCCGACGAGTTCCAGCAGTTCAACAGCGCGTTTCTTCGCAGTTGCCCAGGTATATTCACCGTGCTCAACCATTGGCTCACAGAGCTGGCGCTCAATGGTGTAGAGCGGGTCCAGAGAGGTCATCGGCTCCTGGAAGATCATGGTCACTTTCGCACCACGGATCTTGTTGAGCTCGCGGATGGAGGAACCGAGGATGTTTTTGCCACGGTAACGGACTTCACCTTTGGTGATGCCGTTGCCTGCTAAAAGACCCATGGCTGCCATCATGGTCTGGGATTTACCAGAACCAGATTCACCCACGATTGCGACAGTCTCGCCAGAGTCCACATGGATGTTCACGCCTTTAACCGCGTGAACCATGCCGGTGTTGGTTTCGAAATCAACTTTCAGGCCATCGATTTCGAGAACAGTGTTTTCGTTAGGTTTGCTCATTCTGCCCTCTTATCGATCCTTAGGGTCAAGCGCATCGCGCAGACCGTCGCCGATGAAGTTCAGCGCGAACAATGTGGAGGTGAGGAAGATTGCCGGGAATACCAGCATCCAGGCTGCACCTTGCAGGTTACGAGCACCTTCAGAGATCAACACACCCCAGGAGGTCATTGGTTCCTGAACACCAAGCCCTAAGAAGGACAGGAAGCTTTCCAGCAGGATCACTTTTGGTACCAGCAGGGTCATGTAAACAACCACTGGACCAAGCGTGTTTGGAATGATGTGACGTTTGAGAATGCCGCCACCTTCAACGCCCATTGCTTCTGCTGCCTGAACGTATTCCTGACGTTTGATGGACAGGGTCTGACCGCGCACAATACGCGCCATATCCAGCCATTCCACCGCGCCTACGGCGATGAACATCAAAATGAAGTTACGTCCAAAGAACACAACAAGCATGATCACGAAGAAAATGAATGGCAGTGAGTAGAGGATGTCTACCACACGCATCATCACCAGATCGACCTTGCCACCGAAGTAACCGGAAGCTGCGCCCCAGAACACGCCGATGCTGATCGCAACGAAAGTCGCCAGCAGACCGATGGTCAGGGACACACGACCTGCAATCAGAGTACGGGTGAGCATGTCACGGCCATTTGCATCCGTACCGAAGTAGAAGTGCATGTACTGCACATCCGCAGTAACAGTTGCGGACTTCTTGTCGGCAGAAATACCGCTGATCGCAGAGCTTTCAAACAGGTCAGAACGGTCAAAGTAACGTGCGTAACGCTCGTCCAGCTTGCGGCGGGAGGTTACGGTTGCTGTGACTTTGCCATCTTTCAGCTCGTAGCTGTCAACGCTCATGCGTGCCCGCTTTGCAATCTTTGCAAAGGTCGGCTCAATCTGGTCTTGCTTGGGATAGGCTTCCAGACTTGCCGGCGCCTTCACATAATCGCGGTAGACCCGATCATACTCATGGGGAGCAAGCATTGGGCCTACGATGGACAGCAGGGTGATTACTGCCAGCACGATCAGAGAGGTTACAGCTGCTTTGTTTGCGAGAAGACGATCACGGGCGTCATCCCACAGCGAGCGGCCCATCTTAGGGGCTTCTTTCAGCTGGTCGGAGGTAACACTCATAAATTCGAGTCCTCAGTCAAAACGCACACGAGGATCAAGCATTGCGTAAAGCAGATCCACGATGAGGTTGAAGATAATGACGAAACAGGCAACAACGACCACAGTTCCCATCACGAGGGTGTAGTCACGGTTCAGAGCGCCCTGAACGAAGTAACGTCCGATGCCTGGAATACCGAAGATGGTTTCGATCACAACAGAGCCAGTGAGCAGTGCTGCGGCAGCAGGCCCGAGGTAGGAGACAACCGGCAGGATCGCACCGCGCAGAGCGTGAATGACAACTACAGTGTACCCGGAAAGGCCATAGGCGCGAGCAGTGCGAACGTGGTTGGAACGCAGAGCTTCAATCATGGAGCCACGTGTAAGGCGGGCAACCACAGCAATCTGAGGCAGCGCCAGAGTGACAACCGGAAGGACCATGTTAACAAAAGCACCGCCGTTCCAGCCACCGACAGGCAGCCAGCCAAAATGCACACCCATAATGAGTGTCAGAATTGGGGCTACAACAAAGTTCGGGATGGTAACACCGAGTGTTGCAACGGCCATCACAGAGTAGTCGACGCCTTTGTTCTGACGCAGCGCTGCGATAACTCCCAAAAACCCACCAACAGCCAGGGCAAGAGCCAGTGCAGAAAGACCAAGCTGCATGGAGATTGGAAGACTTTGGGCGAACAGTTCATTGATCGAGAAATCTCGGAAGAAGAAACTTGGGCCGAAATCGCCGTGCAAAACGCTCTTCAGGTAGATGAGGTATTGCTCCCACAGGGATTTGTCCAAATTGTAGATCTTGTTCAGGTTTTCCATGACCTTTGCTTCCAGCGGACGTTCCAGATCGAACGGTCCACCCGGCGCTACACGCATGAGGAAGAAGGAAATAGTAATGATCAAGAACAAGGTCGGTATCGCGCTGAGCAGTCTGCTCAGGACATAGCGTAACATGGGCCTTGCTTCTCCAGTTGTTTATCGTTTTTATTTACCGATAGTTCACAAAAATGCCAGTCATGACCTATCCTGCATGACTGGCATTTTCTGTCGCGTTAAAGATTACTTGTTAATCTTGATGAAGCGGCTTGGATGCACGTCCAACAGGTTGGTTTCGAAACCGGAAACCTTATCAGAAACAATGTTCTTGGAGCCGTAGTACATCAAAGGCAGGAATGGCAGGTCACGCATGAAGAGAGTTTCTGCTTTCTTCAGGATCTCTGCGCGTTTTTCCAGATCAACGGTGGCCGCTGCTTCGTCCATGAGTGCATCATACTCAGGGTTCTCATAGCGAGCGTAGTTGAAGCCGGTATTGTCGCTTTCGAGCATGAACAGGAAGTTCTGCGGGTCGGAGTAGTCACCGATCCAGCCTGCACGAGCAACATCGAAGTCACCACGGTCACGCAGGTGCGCGTAGTGGGTCTTGGTGTCGGTGTTCAGCAAAGACACTTCAACGCCAAGAGGCTTCCACATATCTGCAATGGCAACAGCAGTGTTCTTGTGGTTTTCAGAGGTGTTGTAGCGGATCTCAACCTTCAGAGGATTTTCCAGAGTGTAACCTTTGGATTCCAGAATGCGACGTGCGTCTTCTTCACGATCCAGCAGGTCCTTGTCTTTCCAGGATGCGTAAGCTGGTTCGCCGTAGTTCGCAATTCCCGGAGGTACCAGAGAGTGACCTGCGACCATGGTGCCGCCCCAGATATCATCTGCCAGGAACTCGCGGTCAATCGCCATGGACAGAGCCTGACGGACTTCCGGGTCCTTCATGGCTTCGGATTCATGGTTCAGCGCGTAATAGTAGGTGCCGAGATAAGGTGCGACTTTAAATTCGTTACCCAGAGTGCCGCGAATGAAGTCGATCTGTTCCAGTGGAACGTCGTTGTTGGTGTCCAGTTCGCCAGCCTGGAAGCGGCGAAGCGCTGCACCACGATCTTCAGTCGGATAGTATTTAACCTTATCCAGAGCAACGTTTGCTGCATCGTGGAAGTGCGGGTTTTTAACCGCAGTCACAGCATCGTTCGGAACGAAGCTGGAAAGAACGAATGCACCGTTTGTTACGATGTTTTCTGGCTTAACAAAGTCAGAGCCAAACTTTTCAACGGATGCCGGGTGTACCGGAAGACCGGACTGGTGGCTCAGCAACTGGATGAAGTAAGGAGTTGGCGCATTCAGCTTGATTTCAAGGGTCTTGTCATCAATTGCTTTAACGCCCAGCTTCTCACCTTCCATCTCGCCTTTGTTAACGGCTTCGGAATTCAAAATTGGGTAGAGAACGTTTGCGTATTTCGCACCAGTCATCGGGTTCATGATGCGGCGCAGGGAGTAAACGAAGTCACCAGCAACAACCGGATCACCGTTTGACCACTTTGCGTCTTCACGCATCTTGAAGGTGTAAGTCAGACCATCGTCAGAAACAGTCCAGCTCGCTGCTGCGCCAGGGATGATTTCACCCTTTGCATTGTATGCAACAAGACCTTCATAAAGGTCACGCAGGATGTGAGCTTCATAAGTTGTAGATGTCTTATGCTGGTCAAGAGTTTCTGGGTCAGCAGAGTTACCACGGTTATAGACAGTTTCAGCCGTAGCAGATAGCGAAGTAGCGGCAATAAGAGCCGCAGCCAGCGCTGACATACGAATGGACTTGATCATACAGATCTCCCCTCTCCTCAAGTTACACTCCGCCAGATTTGGAGACTGACGGTTGGCTGCAACATTTCACTCTTATTTAATTATAGCAAGTGTCGAGAGGTCATATTTTACTTCCAATCGATACAATTGGAAATTTGATACGCTTAAAAAATACGTATTGCGAATTTTTATTTCTTATATAGCTTCAATTCTTTTTAAAAATTTCAGCAATAGACGTGAAATCTTTTGCAATCGCGTCACTATGCCGCTCAACGGTTTCCTCCCTGTTTTTTTCACAGGTGCGGCAAAAACCTTTTATAGCGGCTCATTTGTGGTAGAGCACTACCAAAACATCTACTCCTAGCGTTGAAATGTGCGCTTTTTGGGATTCTAGGAAGACAACTTCATGGCACCACCGCTTCTTCATTTGCGAGACATTCACCTTACCTTTGGCGGCACCCCTCTTTTAACCGGAGCAGAGATGCAAGTTGGAGAAGGTGAGCGTATCTGTCTGGTTGGGCGTAACGGGTCCGGCAAGTCCACGCTTTTAAAAATTGCAGCGGGGCTGATGGAGCCTGATAAAGGGGAGTACTTTCTGCAACCGGGACGTACAATCCGTTACCTTCCACAGGAGCCTGACCTTTCCGGGTTTGATACAGTTCTTGCCTATGCAGAAGGTGGCCTCACACAGGGTGATGATCAATATCGGGCCAAATACCTATTGGAAATCTTAGGCTTAACTGGCGAGGAAGATCCTGCCACGCTTTCCGGCGGAGAAGCCAAACGTGCGGCCATCGCCCGTGCTCTTGCCCCGGAACCAGATATCCTGTTGCTGGATGAGCCAACCAACCATCTGGACCTTCCAGTAATTGAGTGGCTTGAAGCTGAGCTCCAGCAGATGAAGTCTGCGATCGTTCTGATATCGCATGACAGGCGATTTTTAGAAAATCTTTCCCGTGTGACTTACTGGATCGACCGAGGTGTATCCCGGCGTATGGATCAGGGCTTTGCCAGGTTTGAAGAGTGGCGGGACAAGGTCTTTGAAGAAGAAGAAAAAGAGCAGGCGCGACTTAACGAGAAAATCCGGCAGGAAGAACACTGGATGGTTTATGGCGTAACTGCGCGCCGTAAAAGAAACATGCGCCGGGTTCGTGAACTTGCAGAGCTGCGTCAGAAACGCAAGGACCATAAAGGCCCGCAAGGCACTGTGAAAATGGCGGCTACCGAAGGCGATGTTTCCGGTAAACTGGTGTCTGAGGCCAAAGGCATTGGCAAGGCTTACGAAGACCGCCCGATTGTAAAGGATTTTTCCACCCGCATTTTACGGGGTGACCGGATCGGATTTGTTGGCCCGAATGGTGTTGGCAAAACCACATTGCTCAAGATGCTGACCGGAGAACTTGAGCCGGATGCCGGGACCGTGCGCCTTGGGGCAAATCTGCAAATGATCACGCTGGATCAGAAACGGGAGAAACTGGACCCGAATGACAATCTGGTCAACGCCATGACCGGGGGGCGTGGTGACATAGTGGTCATGGGTGATACCTCCAAGCACGTGATGAGTTATCTGAAGGACTTCCTGTTCACACCAGAGCAGGCGCGTACACCTGTGCGGGTGCTTTCTGGTGGTGAGCGTGGCCGTCTGCTGCTGGCACGTGCACTTGCAAACCCCTCAAACCTGATGGTGCTCGATGAACCAACCAATGATCTGGACCTTGAAACGCTGGACCTTCTGCAGGAACTGATTGCCGACTATTCCGGCACAGTTCTGCTTGTGAGCCATGACCGCGATTTTCTTGACCGCATCTGTACCAGCGTCATCACCATGGAGGGGGATGGCAAGTGGCGTGAGTTTGCTGGCGGGTATACGGATATGGTTCGCCAGCGCGGAGAAGGTGTCACAGCTCGCAAAACGACAAAGGCGGACAAGACTGCCAGCCCGTCAAAAGAGGAAAGCTCCTCCAACCCGGCGGTGAAGAAGGAAGCAAAAAAGTCTGGCCTCAACTTCACACAGGCACATCGCCTGAAAGCAATTCCGGGTGAGATGGAGAAGCTGGAAGCTAAAATTGCGAAGGCACAAAAGGAGCTGGAGGACCCGAACCTGTTCAGCGCCAACCCTGATCGTTTTCACAAAGTGACGAAGGCAATCGGGGTGTTTCAGGAAGACCTTTCCGCATTGGAAGAGGAATGGCTGGAGTTGGAAATGCTAGCCGATGACGGTGAGTAACAGACCTTAAATGTCCGTGCAGCGCATCCTTGAATGGCTATGTTTGAGGATGCGTTTTGGAGCTGCATCCCTAGTCTTTCTTGCGAGATGCTCTGACCTGAATGAATTTGCCGACGATTATAGCTGTGAGTACAGCCATATAGAACTGCCCTGCCAGACCAACAATGATTGCCGCCTTGCGGGCAATGGGGGTAAGCGGAACAATATCACCGTATCCGACCGTCATAAGCGTTATGAAAGCGGCGTACATGAGCGCCTCTTCCTGCTTGTTGTTTTCAGTGAGTTCCACTGGAAGTCCCATAAAGGACCCGGGGTGTAAGTGCTCCAGCAAAATGAACAGGAAGAAAGACACCATCCCAATAGAGATGTAGCCGCTAAGCACACCAAGCACGACTTGATAGTTCTCTACTTTTGTCTTCAGCGTCTGCTCAATCAGCACAACGGCAACAATTGCGTGAAAGGCAAAGTAGATTACAATTTGCGGAACAAGGCGGTCTACTTCAGGAAAAAGCGGGAAATCCAGCGCTGCGATAATCACGGAGCAAATGAGCAGAGCTGAGATTATTCTGAAGCAAATCCTGTAGCTCAGGGTAATGAGAAGCCCCGTGGCAATGTTGAAGCTGTACAACAGACTAAACGCATAAATTCCGGAGGAATGCTGAGAGAAAATCAGAGAATCAAACAGCAAAACCAGCTGGCTGAAGAGAAATACCTCAACCCGGTGGGCGTACAATCTGTCAATCACTCTGATCTTCAACGAACCTTACCTCCCCCTTTTACGGGGCGCACGTGGATATACCTGCGAGCCACTATCGCAAGCGAAGGCTAAGAAACGGCAAATGGAGTTTTCGGCGAATTTACAAGAAGGCAGCTCTCATCAACTGGCAAAGTCCCTGCCTTATAAAGCCCGCGAAAGATGATGGTAAGACATTTTCAGAAGCAGTAATACACTATAGGATAAGGCATCTGCTTTCATTATCTCGTTAAGCTCACTGGTGAATTTCATGGCTCCTGCTTCGCAGCAACGCAACATCTACACGCAGCGGATCAACCGGGCGATGGATTATATTGAACAACATATTTGCGAGGAGCTTTCCTTAGCGCAAATTGCTGAAGCAGCTTGTTTTTCTCCCTTTCATTTTCACCGGATCTTCAAAGCTCTTACGGGTGAAACAGTCAATCAGTTCACCAACCGGCTTCGTGTTGAGAAAGCTGCCCGGCGCTTAAAGCAAAACTCAGCCATCTCAATCAGTGATACTGCACTTGATATGGGCTTTTCTTCCTCTTCAAGCTTCGCACGTTCTTTTCAGGCCCGCTTTGGCATGCCTGCAAGCCAATGGCGACGGGATGCCACTATATCCTTAGAGGTCATCTCTGAAGAAACGCAGGTGCTGGAACGCCCCCGGACTATTCTATCTCCAGATAAACTGGAGGTCTGTTCATTTATACCGCGCACTGTTGCTTATGTCCGGCGGACTGGCAATTTTCAGGAGCGGCCTGAGATTTTCGGTGAGGCATTTGGCACACTTATGGCCTGGGCAGGCCCACGTGGTTTGATGCAAAATGCAGAGTTGATGTGTTTGTTTCACGATGACCCACAGGTGACAGATGTGGAGCAAATGCGCTTCAGTTCCTGTCTCACACTTCGCGAGCCTGCGATGGTAGAAGGCGAAGTGGGCAAGATGGAAATTGCAGGAGGCCCCTATGCCTGCGGGCACTTTGTGATCACCCATGATCAGTCACAGGCTGCGTGGAAGTATATGTTCGGTGAGTGGCTGCCCGCGAGTGGATATGAGCCAGAAAACTTCCCCTGCTTCCAGCTTTACCCTTGCTTAAGTGAAGGCTCCGGCCCGCAATCCGTTATGATCTGCATTCCTGTACGGCCTCTCGCCTGAGAAGATTATGCCTCGCGGATTATCGCGGAGTTAAGAGGCGTGGCCTGAGGGTTTGCCGTGTTGACATGCTCACGAGAGGATCATGATTTTGGGCTGGATATTCATGCTCCTGCTCGTTTAACATCTCCTGCCCCTAATCAGGACATAAGTATCTGCCTGCCTTTGCTTTTGTCGGAGCGTAAGAGGCTCTATCTGTGACTGCTGGCCGGAGTGAGCTGCTCATTGCTGTGGTTTCCGCTGGTGTAGTTGGCTACGCTGGACGCTCAGCTTTACTTGGCCTGCCTGCGCATACCGGGCCAGAAGGTACTCGACAATCTGCTTTCCACTTAGATCTGTGCGGAGAAAATACTAGTGCATCTGAAGATGGTGCGGGAAAAGGCAGAGCGGTGAAGGCTGTAACAAACTCCTGAAAACGCATTTTGAACTCGTTTTTCGCATATAAAAATAGATTTTCCTTTCTAAATATGCTCCATTTATGCGAGGGGAGCATATTCTTATGAAACTGATCATACTCTTTTTTGCAAACTTCATTGCGTCAGTGGCAATGGGGCTTTCACTCACAATTGTTCCGTGGGAATTATCCAACAGTCTGGGCGGTGAAAAAGTTCTTGCCTTTACAGCAACTTATGCCAGCGCATTTTTGATTTTCCTCTCGCCTGTAGCCGGGCGGGTGGTGGACAGCGTCTCGCGTCGATCTGCGCTTGTGGTTTGTATTGTGCTGATGGGGGCCGTTTTACAGCTCACTTCGCTGACGTTTGACAGTGCTGCTCTGCGGGTTCTCAGTCTGGGGGCTTTCTACTTTGCCTCACAGATCTTCTTCCTGTTCTTTTACAACGCCCTGTCCGCTTATATTCAGGAGGTCTTTGCGGAAGATGAGCGCGGCAAGGTCAATGGCTGGATGCAGGTTGAGATGCAGCTTTCCAGTTTGGCAACTGGCCTCCTCATGATCTATGCGATCACCAGCAGCGGCTTTGCGCTGGCGCTGCAAATCAATGGATTTTTGCTATTTGTATCAGCTATTCTGCTCTGCTTCCTGCCCTATACAAAACAGGAAAGACCTGCACGGGCCAGAGCCTCAAGGGCTGTTTTTCGCGATATTCTGAGGCGGGGAGATTTGTTGCTGCTTGGCATATGCGCCAACGTCTCCTTTGTTTGTGTCCTGATGCTGAATGTGGTGCACCCGATCTACTTTAACAGTGTTCTTGGTTTGGATGTTTCTTCTTTGGCAGCAGTCTCAATTTCATTTGGTGTAGGCGCTGCTCTTTCCGGCCTTCTGGTCAGCCGCATTGCATCCAAGCAATCCGCACTCAGCATCATGCAGGTCGCCCTTACAGCCTTCACCCTTTCCATGCTGACCATCTGCCTGTTCCCAATATTCCCACTGATTGTGGGAGGCGCTGCGGTATTGGGAGCAGCGAGCACAGCCATTCGCGTGGCCTTCAACACCTATATGATGAGCATGGTTGATAAAGGGATTTTTGGCAGTTACCTGTCAGTGATCAGCACGGCAACCTATCTTCAACGCACCATCTTTGGCTTTCTGCTCGCGTTGATCATCGCTGGCTATCCGGCTTCGAACTATTATTGGTTTGTTTTTGCCATGAGCGTCACTGGCCTCATGCTGCTCCAAGTTTACTCTTGGATCGCCACCTCACAAAAGCTGGAGGCAACACCTGCAGAAAACTGAGTTCGCCTAAGTGGACAGATTGATTGCCGTGCTGCTTACCTTTGAAATAGCTCTGCGAACGACAAAGTTACAATCTAAGTTCACTTTAGCGCGATTATGCCGGACTGGATGAACCCTTCTTTCTCAAACCTATGCAGAATATCAGGTGTTCTTAATGTGGCCGGAGACTTAGCATGCCTTTATCAAATCTCACACCAGAACAAGAACACTGGATTGTTAAGGTATACAAACATCTTCAGTGGCAAATTCCCGAGCATCTCCCACTGGATGAGGTACCTGAGAGTGAGGCAAGTCTTACACCAAAAGAAGAATGCAAAAAGCTCGGACAGCGACTTTCGAAGCTGGATAAAGGCTCTCGTGCTGTTGTTGCCAAGGGGGATCATCTCCTTACCGATGAGGATGAGGAAGCCTTTTGGCAGGTTGGTGAGCGCCTCTTTAAAACAGCTCAGAAGGCCAAAAAACTACAAGGTAAGCTGGAACAAGAGGATACCCCGGATAATACTGAGCTGAAATTGCTTTTAACAGACATCGAACATCTTAGCAGTGAGATGGAGCGAGTTGCCCGGGAAAGCTTTGAGAGGGCTGACGAACTCATAAACACAACGCTTTATGGACAAGTCGAAGCTTTTAAAAAAACAATTATGCAAATGAAGGCCCGGCGCGATCCGCTTGCAGCATGGGGAGTTGACCTTTCAGGTTTTGACAAGTCTTATGAAGCGGCAAACGATACGCTCACCAAGATGATTACCGCAGTAAACGGGCATGATTACAAAGTCCTGAAAGAACTTGTGAGTAAGTCACAGCAGAAAGCTGATAGCCTCGAAGCTTCATATCAGAAAATCGCAGGTGAGCCTGAGCGGATCAAAGCAGAAGCAGTTGAATTGTTACGCTGGACTTCGCAAGAAGCGCTTGCCTTAAACGACCGACAGGCAGAACTTGAAGGAAATCCAGAGTCTCTGGATCTTTTTCAAAACCTCTTTCAGCAGTTTCAGGCAGCAGAGCAAAAGGCTCAAGATATTCTGAAAGCTACAGATGGCAGAGCATTGAGCAAACAACTGCGTTTATGCAAGCGCTTATATTATGATCTTAAACAAACCTGGCTGAAAGCACATATACATGCTCAAACATCTGAAGACCAAACAAACGTATCTAAAGAAGCACTTCAACAAGTCGAAGAGCTGACAGGTAAGCTGGAGCTGGCAGAACAACAAATGCCAGATGTGAAGGCTGGATGTGCAGAGGGTGCACAATACGAAAGCACTCTTACTCTTTGTTGGACACTGCTGGGGCAGACACAAGACAACCTCATCGCGGGTGACTTTCAAGAGGCAGATAAAACGTTAAAAACGGTAACCCTCAATCTTGAAAGGTTTGACCAGTTACTGGCTCAGGTGCAGGAAAATAAAAAGGAAGTGACTGGACGACTTAAGCGCCTGACAGATAATGCTGAGACGTGGTTTACCCGTCTGCCAGATTGTGAAAGGCTTTTTGAATTTGGCAAGGATGCCGCCAAGTATTATCGCGAGTTTGACAAAGAAATCACTATTCTCAACAACAACATTACATTAGCAGAAAAGTATATGGATACTGACAGTATCCTCCTAGCGAAAGATGCAGTCGCGACAGGCGAAGACAATCTAAAAGTACTGGTTAGCCGCGCTATAGCAGCACTGCAACACGTAGAAGATATGGATAATTCATAGATCTCACAGCCCGCAGCACTACCCAAAGATCGTAGAGATCTCTTCCTGTGACAAGAGCTTCCACATGCCCTCTTCTACGCCGTCCAAAGTAAGACCACCGAGCCTTGCGCGGTGAAGTTTTGTGACATGGTTGCCGGTGGCGGCAAACATGCGGCGGACCTGGTGGTAGCGGCCTTCGTGGAGGGTGAGGCGTGCTGAGGTGTCACTCAGGACTTCCAGTTCTGCTGGCTTGAGCGGGTTGGTCTCGTTTTCCAGCATCATTTCACCGGAGGCGAACAGATCGCCTTCTCCGCCAGTCATTGGGCGGTCCAGTACAACCTCGTAGATCTTTGCAACATCTGCTTTGGGCGAGATGATCCGGTGCAGGAGCTTGCCGTCATCGGTGAACAGCAGCAGGCCGGTGGTGTCCTTGTCCAGTCTGCCCACGAAGGACAGAGCTGGTTTGCGGACACGGTAGCGATCTGGCAGCAGGTCAAAGACCAACCGCCCGCGATCTTTCATGGAACAGGTGTAACCCAGTGGTTTGTTGAGTAGGATGACGGAGCCTTCCGGCGGGTCCAGCGGCTCGTCATCGAACAGGATGTCTTCATGAGGCAGCTTGCTATCGGCTTTGATCGGGTTGCCGTTTTTGTCGGTGACCCAGCCATTGCGGATCGCGGCCTGCATTTCCTTGCGGCTGCCGTATCCCAGATTTGCAAGCAGTTTCACGAGTCTCATGCTCAGTTCCTAACTCAATGCCCGGAAGGCTTACTTATTAGCCTTGATCGCGCGGATGACCTTATAGCCACCCTGATCTGCCATGATCTCGTAGGAGGCAAACACTTTGTCCAGCGTTGCCTCGTATGGCAAATGGCGGTTGGCGACCAGCCAGAGGTGGCCGGACGGACGGAGTGCTTTGGCGGCGGCTTTGATGAAGCCCTGCCCGATGTCGGCGCGGTCCTGCTTACCACCTGCGTGGAAGGGCGGGTTCATGACAACGAAATCATAGGTGCGGTTGAGGCCCTTGGTGACGTCCTGCCAGATGAAGTCGACGGCAACGTCGCCTGTTTTGCCCTTCAAGTTGGTTTCTGCCAGATCCAGCGCGCGCTTTTCTGCCTCATACAGATCCACCGCTTTGACCTTGCCCACCTTAACCACTTCAGAGCTGAGATAACCGAAGCCTGCCCCCAGATCAGCGACACGGCCCGGAAGGCGGTCTGGCAGGGTTTTGACCAGAAGCTCGGAAGCCTTATCTATGTGATCCCATGCGAAGACGCCCGGACGGCTTGTGAAACGACCATCAAGGATTTCGCGCGGGGCGTCGAGCTGGCTCCATTCTTCCAGCAGTTGCTGGTTGATGGTGCCCTTTGAGACTTCCGCCCAGAACACGCGGCATTTGTTTTTTGAAAGCTTGCCAGCGATGCCAGCCAGTTTGCCAAGATCGCTTTCAGCAGTCTTTGCGCCTTCGGTGTTGGAAACGCTGGCGATAACAATACCACCCTCACCTGCGCTCTTGACGGCCTGTGCCATCAAGGCACGGGCTTCCTCGCGCTGGCGTGGAGGCAGAACCATAACCACCGGATATGTGCCGGAGGCCTCTGGCGTGACTGAGAAGCCTGCGCGTTCCAGATTGTCCTTATCGCTGGCGAAGGTCTGCTGGCAAACCACGCGGGACTTATCCATGGCATTCATGGCGAAGCCCATGCGGGCGCGCAGGAACAGAGCCTTCTGATCTGCACTGCCGTCTTCAAAGAAGTCGAGACTGCTGTTTTCAAAAGGCAGGAGAAGCGTATCGAGAGCCGGGTCTTTCATGAGACTGTCTGCCTTTAAGAGGTGTGAACGATTTCGCGGGTTTCGCGGAAGCTGATGTCAGGGTTCTTTTCGCCCACATAGCTTACTTCCCAAGCGTTCTTGAAGAGGTAAACAGGCTTGTCGTCCCGGTCCAGCGCCACGTGCGCGCGGTTGGTCTCAAGGAACTTGTCCAGCTTGAGCGGGTCTGTGCACTCTGCCCAGCGGGCGGTGTTGTACATGACTGGCTCAAAGCCGATCTCTGTCTGGTATTCTGCTTTGAGGCGATCGACCACAACATCAAGCTGGAGCACGCCGACCACGCCGACGATCCAGTTGGTGCCGATGGCTGGTTTGAAGATCTGGACCAGACCTTCTTCCGCCAGATCTTCCAGGCCACGGCGCATCTGCTTGACGCGCATGGTGTCTGTCAGGCGGACGCGGCGCAGGATTTCCGGCGCGAAGGCTGGCAGGCCGGTGACATGGATTTCTTCGCCTTCAGAGAGGGTATCGCCCACACGCAGCTGGCCGTGGTTTGGCACGCCGATGACGTCGCCCGGATAGGCCTTTTCCGCAATCTCGCGCTCTTCCGCAAAGAAGAAGATTGGCGCAGACACGGTGATTGGCTTGCCAGCACGCACATGCTTGAGCTTCATGCCGCGCTTGAAGGTGCCGGAGCACAGACGCACGAACGCGATGCGGTCGCGGTGTTTGGGGTCCATGTTGGCCTGAACCTTGAAGACAAAGCCCGTGACTTTGTTTTCTTCCGGCTTGATGGTGCGGCCACCGGTTGCTGGCTGAGAGTGCGGGGATGGCGCGTGGGCTGCGATGAAATCGAGGATCTGGTCAATCCCATAATCACGCAGTGCGGACCCGAAGAAGACCGGGGTCAGGTGGCCTTCGAGGAAGCTTTCCTGATCAAACTCAGAATAGCCTGCACCGCCCAGCTCCACGTTTTCTTCCAGCTCTTCGCGGATGTTGTCGAACAGCTCACCGATCAGCTCTGGATCTTCGAGGCCCTTTACGTCTTTGATGCTGTCGAGCGGACCGCCGCGCCCCTCAGTGGAGGTGAAAAAGCGGTTGCCGATGTGATCATAAACGCCGAAGAAGTCAGAGCCCATGCCCACAGGCCAGCTCATGGGAGTGACGTCCAGCGCCAGCGCTTCCTGAATCTCGTCAAGGATTTCCAGCGCGTGGCGGCCTTCACGGTCGATCTTGTTGACGAAGGTGATGATTGGAATGTCACGCAGGCGGCAGACTTCAAACAGCTTGCGGGTCTGGCTTTCGATACCTTTTGCGGCATCGATAACCATGATCGCAGCGTCCACGGCGGTCAGTGTGCGGTAAGTGTCTTCAGAGAAGTCTTCGTGGCCCGGAGTATCGAGCAGATTATAGATGATGCCATTACGTTCAAAGGTCATCACGGAGGACGATACAGAGATACCGCGTTCCTGCTCGATCTTCATCCAGTCAGAACGGGCGCGGCGGCGTTCACCACGGGCGCGGACCTGACCTGCTGCGCGGATCGCACCACCGCCCAGAAGCAGCTTCTCGGTCAGCGTGGTTTTACCCGCATCCGGGTGAGAGATGATCGCGAACGTACGGCGAGCCAAGTAAGGCGCGTTGCCTGCTGTGCTCATAGAGCCTCCTTTTGCAGGCAAACCCCTGCATATTCTCTTTTGCAGATATGTTTCTGGCACACGCCATGACTAAGTTGGCGGCCTTTTGAAAGCTCTGCGAAACTTGTGTTGCTGGCCTCTTACAAAATGTGGGCGGTGATTGCCAGTGCTTTAAAGGTTTTGCCCGAAATTGCCCGGTGTAAACCAGAGTTCCCCAACAATTTGTAGTGGTTTGGACACACTCACAGCACCTTTCCTCATATCACACACTTAAACCTCAGCCCATGTAGGAATGCTATTGTCAGAGATCGTTCTGTTTTCCCTCAGTTACCTGCATATACTCCTGTCAAAATTACCTTAGGGAATCAAAAGGCAATCTCTTTTCGGCACATAGGGCCCCAGAATTTTAAAGGGCACAAATAAACATTAACTGCGTCCAGTAGGACAGAACCAAACAGATATTGAGGGAAGCGATTATATGAGCTCAATGAAACACCCAAGTATTATTGCCGGAAGCTTCGAGGCTCTTTCAAATCAATCTTTGCCTGCTCTTCAGTTTCACCTGCCGAGTGATAGCTCCGTCTCAAAGTTTCAATATGCAGTCTGGGGTAAAAATCCGAATGGCCAGTGGGTCTATTTTGATCCTGCCACCTCCAAGTATCAGCTGTTTGAGCCCAATGGAAAACAGTTTACACATGCCTGCCTCGTTGAACCTGTGTTTCAAAACCGTCTGGCAAATTTACAACTGCCTACAGGTGCTTATCTTTCTTCCGGTGTGGTTGTCATGTTTTCGGGAAAGACAAAGGGGATTCCGGTTGCAGTGTCTGGAACACCTTCTGTGCCGACCATTTCGACCAATCCGGGAGAGGTTTTTGGGCTGTTTGAGTTGACTTATGCAGTTCCTGCAGGTGCTTCAGTTCCCATTCTGGACATTGATATTTCCAATATTGATCAGATCAGCTTGCCATTTACCGTGAAGTCCAGCGGGCCACATGTTCCCTTTCCCATGTCTTATGTGGGAACTGCGTTGAACATGGAAGAGCTTGCCGTCCGTTTTAAAAGTCACTTTGATGATGAGAGCTCGTTTGCGCAGTGTTTGAGAGATGATCCAAAACAGTTGATTGCGCCTCAAGATATACTCGCTCACAACCTGTCTCCAAACACGTTGCCTGTCTGCACGCCCAGCGGAACACTCCCGCCCAAGTATCCGTATTTTTTGCAACACTCTTATTATTACAGGATCACAGAGACGCTCCCTCATGGAGAGACGACGGCCTCACCTCCTGTTTACAGCGGAATTTTACTCAACACTGACGGGAAGCCGCAAGCAAGCGAGGTGAAGATATGCTGGGGCAGTGCTGCGCACCCTGCCCGTTATGTACCGCACAATTCAGAGGCAACGCATCTTAACATTTATCGGGCTTCCGTGCGCCCTGCTAATGCTCCGGCGAGCGGAGAACCAGCCAATGTTCCATCAGCACCTGAGGAGCTGAGCGCTTATGATCTGCTGAAAACGATGAGCATTGAAGCATGGAATGCACAGCCGAACTTCACCTTTATTGATAGTGGTTCCGCGAAAGTGAGTAGTTCGAAACATCCGCCAGCGACCAACTATGGCATAAACACACTCTCAACCTGGTTTGATAAGGTCCTGACAGACTTTTTTGCGCATTATGCGGACAATGAGTTTGTCTACTACCAAACTCATCAGCAGGGCACCGGAAGTCATGGCACTATGTGGCGCGGCAAGGTCAAACTGGTGACGCCAAACACCGGTCAACTGATAACACAAGACAAGTATTGGGGAAGTGACGGAAAACAGTCCACTCCAACAGCGAAGTGGCAATGGGGCGACGGGACTGCCAGCTATCTTGTTTTGCAATTGATTGGCAATGCCTACGATGGCAGCGATTTGAGCAATACCGACCTTTCCGGTGTTACCAAAGCCACAACGGGAGAGTATGAAGGAGATGTGCTGAACATTTACTTCCCTTATTTTAAAGAGAACACGGGCCTGAGTAGCGTCAACCTCTCTGAGAAGATCAGTTATACCGTACCACCTGCCCCTGACTGGATGGAGAATGCAGGCTTTTTCCCTGGGCAAATGGTGTTTGGGTGCGCGGGCGTGTTTGCAACAGGAAATGATCCTGATGCTATCAAACAGGCAATCATCATGAAGAATGGCGCACCAGCCCGAGTCCATGGCAAATTGCAATATAACGGCCTGGCTTCCAGAGCGCTGACCAATCTGGAAAATGTTATGGTTTCTGCCAGGAACCGGGGTGTTGCCACGGGATACAACTTTACCATTGCCCCACAGCAATACACCTGTACCTTTGCCTTTTCGCAGCCTGCCAGCATTGACGAGACCAGCAGTGGAGTCCCGAAAGGAACTTACACCTATTACCTTGCCGGGATTTTGAAGGACGGAGCCGAGACAACCCTTTGTGTGCCGCAGACAGTTCATCTTGATAAAGGTGCAGCAGTGACACTGCACTGGAGGCCACAGCCTGAAGCGCTTTATAAGGC
Source organism: uncultured Pseudovibrio sp. (assembly GCA_947496145.1). Classification (GTDB taxonomy): domain Bacteria; phylum Pseudomonadota; class Alphaproteobacteria; order Rhizobiales; family Stappiaceae; genus Pseudovibrio. Next base: position 122,453 of record CANMBS010000002.1, on the reverse strand, counting down.
TATCCGCGTTTATCGCAGGAAGTCTGGTGAAACCAGTTTTCAGGCCAATAAGGATGACATTACAAACACCAATGGAGTTAGCTCATACACTGATAAGGATCAGTCTGCTCCGGCAACGCCATTTGTGTTTTATGCGGGGCTTAATGATGCGGATCAGCCGAACTCTAATGAGTATTCAGGCTTTTTGCATTTGAACTGGTCTGCCGATGAGCAAACGGGTGTCAGTATCAATAGTCTTGCCTATGGATATCCCTTTGATGATATGGGAGAGTTTTCAACCAACATCAACTTCGGAATGTTCTTCCCGCAGGTGGTAGATATTTACCTGAATGGGGCAAGGCCGTCTTCTGACTGATTGTGTTTGTGTGACTGGAGAGACTGGCGTTGCTCAGTCTCTCTCGTTGCTTGGGCAACTCGTCTTTTCCAGCAGGTGCGCCCAGACCTGTCTGGGGACGGCAATAGAGAATTTGTTTTGGGCTGACGCAACCATGATACCAGCGAGTTTCAATGTGCCTTGCTCGCTCACCAACAGTGGTCCACCAGAACCGCCGTAATTGGTATCGCAACTTGTAAGCCAGATATTGCCGAGGTCTTTTGTAAGTTTGCAGGTTTTATCAGCAGCTAAGAGGAACGGACGATCCCGGGCATACCCTGCGCTTGTGACGCTCATGTTTTCTTTTGTTTCAGGCAGACTGGCAATTACAGGCAGCGGGGGCACATCAAGCGGTTTTGCAAGAATGATGACAGCCACATCCTTTGCAGCCTTCTTTAAGGATGGCGTTGTGGCAAAGGCATAACCATCAAGCAGGTGGGTGCATTGTGCAGTGGTGTGGGCGATGAACTTGTCTCGCCGCAAACCTGCTACGAAGTTGATTTTGGATGGTGGGTGCTGCTTTCCGGTTCGGGCATTGTAAATGCAATGTGCTGCCGTGATGACCATTCGCGGAGAGATCAACGTTCCCGTGCACATGGAGCGGGTGCGAAAGCCGGCAATATTAACGCGCCCGATTGCGTTCCAGGGCTTCTCCCAGCTGTCGATAATCTCCCGGTTATCTTCTCCAATAATGCCGGGGAAGTTCTTACCTGTCTTTTGGGGTTGCGCATGCGCTAAGCTTATTGCCATGACAAGCATCATCACACTCATGGCACTTGCGTTTAAAACGCTCTTTAGCCGGTTGATGAAAGGCATCGGCAGATCCTGTCAAACTTATTAATCGCTCTTTTAATTATTCACGCGATTTGCTTTTACAACTGGCATGAGAACAGGTCCACCCAATGAGTGCAGCTGTCATTCTGTTTTTTCAGCTGCCCGTGTTTGCGCCAGCACTGGCAGCTCTGGATTACCGTCCTGAAATTTGAAGTTGAACTGGATGCCCTTGATCTTCCAGGTCCCGCCTTCATGGACCATAGCGATGTGGTAGGTGCCATACACTCTCCAGATATCACCAGCTTCAGCACCATCTATAAAATGAGTTGCTGTTGCATGTACGTGTACAGTGGCTTTTTGCTCCTTGGATTCTATAAGCATATTGCCGGTCTGGTGATGGGTCTGATCGAAACCGGGAAGCAGTTCTTTCCAGGCTGCTGTGATTTCTGCGGGAGAAAGGTCAATGGGTTCTCCGGCTCCGAAGGAGGAGTAATCCAGATGGACACGATCTGTCATAACAGCTTCGACGGCTTCCCAGTTGCGGTCGTCCACATCGATAAAGAAACGACTTATTCGATTTTGGATTGGCCCAACGGTGTCCATCTATATGCTCCCGGCTCAGTCAGAGAATCGACAGATGCGCTGACCGTTTTGTTTTCATAGCATTCCCAGTTATGCGGTGCGCAGACAGACTACTGCTTTTGAGCGCACCAGATACCCTTGAATATAGCTAGGCGATTGCAGAAAGAGGACTGTCTTCCGGTTCTATGGTTTGCAGAAGTCTAATTCTTAGTCACATTTGCGCCATAAATGGTGAAAGCCTAACAGCTGTTGGGATAGTGCAACAAACGGGTGGCAATGGTTTTACTTTGCGGGGCCTGACCGTTGATGATCTGAGTCATAGCCTTCAGTGCAGCAACAGCCCATTCCGCTTCATCCTGTTTGACCGACCAAACCTCATTAGGCAGAAAGGGTAGCATCCGGTTGTCATCAAAGGTCCCGAGCCGCAATTTTGGAGGCATGAGGCCCAGCTTACTTCGCAAAACTGCCAGTGCACCTTCCAGTACCGGCAATGAAGAAACCATGAGGTTTTTTGGGGGCTTTCCCAGTTTCTCCCAGAGTGCAAGCATCATCTGCTCACCATCCTGCGTGCGATTGCGTTCAGATTGTAAGACCCATGCATTGCCTGCAAGAGAGGGCATCACTTCCAGATAGCCTTGCACGCGCTCTTTGATGGTTGGCTGATCGATACCGCCGACCAGAAAGTAAACCGGTTCATCTTCAGCTCTTTTCAGAAGCGCAGCGCTTAGTTCCCTTGCTCCTTCGTAATTACTGGATGTGATGATCGGGGCAGTGGTGTCTCCGTAATCACGATCTAAAAACACAAGTGGCTTACTGATGGAGTTACTCAAATGCTTTTGGCAATGAGAGGTGGAGGAAACGACAAAAAGGCCATCCACATTTCTTTGAACCAGACCATCTGCCAGTTCTTTTTCTGTCTCTTCATCTGAGTTGGAACAACTGATGATGAGCTGATACTCCGCTTCCCGGCAACGGTGTTCAAGTTCTTCAGAAACTCTGGCAAAAAACGGGTTGGCAAGGCGCGGGATGATAAGGCCGAATGTATGTGTTCGTTTAAGCTTCAGGCTGCGAGCCGTCAGGTCGAATTTTACACCATGCTGCTTCACATAATCATGAATGCGCGCCTGAGTGGATTGACTGATGCGGTATTTTTCGGCTTTGCCACCCAGCACCAAACGCACTGTGGTTATGGAGACGCCCAGCGCCTTTGCAATCTCGTCTGGCTTTTTGGCCATTGCGTGCTTTCTTGCCCCGATATTCCTTTGCTCCACGCCAGTGCTTCTTGCAGAAGGTTATGTGCCTTGCCTCTGAACGCTTAACAGTTGAGTGGTAGTCAGCCTTCCTCTGTTTGCCAAGTAGAATATGCGGGCTGCGGATGTGTCCTGGTGGATATCCCGCAGCCTGTTTCGATTTACAGCAAGTCTTTGGCAGAACCGGCAATTTTTACGGAAATGCCCTGTGTCAGCGCCTGCGCAACAAAAGCCCGTAACACATCTTGCAATCTTTCTTCTGGCACATAGGCTACCGTGATGTGATTGGACTGATGACCTGCCATTAAGTCATCACGACCAACGCCATCCAATGTGCAATTCATCAGGGGCCACTCATAGGTGGTGGCCTTGCGGCGGCGCTCGAACTCATCTTCGGGCAACTCAACCGCATGGCCTGTGCCAATATGCATTATGACTTGTGTTCCCTCATAATGCGCACGTGCCCAGAGAAACACACCTGCCTTACACTGGCCTGCAATGGTGGAGCCACCTTTCGGGAAATACATGGCTGGCTGGCGGTATCCTGTTGCGCCTTTAATACCGCCTTTAAGGTGCTCAAACGGAACGGAGCCGGAGATTTCGAAGTCCCAGTAGAATATGCCTTCATACTCGCTGCCCCAGCGCACATCATGCAGTGTTGTTTCAGCAGGCAACCCCATGGCATCCAGCAGGTACCACATCATGGTTTGCGGGATTGCTGTGCCCATGTCCACTTCGTTGATGCAAGGGATCGGTTTACCTTCCCAGATGATGGAACCGTCTTCGTCCGGTATCGGGAAGCGCTCTGTTGAGCCAATTGCTCCTTCAGCAAAGTCTGATGCTGCACAGCTGTCTTTCAAGCCCTGCTGGTATTGAACGCCAACAGCGGACAGACCAAAGCGCTTCGTGAAGCGGGCTATTGCGATCATCATAGCGCACTGTTCGAGCACCTGTTCACGGGTCAGTTCGGTCGCATCATCACTGCCAAACATGAAGGTCATGCCCCGGTCCTCATAAAACCTGAGGCATTCTTCACGAAGGGATTGAGGTACCTTTTCCATCTCTACCAAAAGCGCAGACTGGGAAAGGCTTTCCAGCGGCATACCGATATCTGTAAGCGCTTTAACCGGGAAATAGCCGTTCATCATCCCCATGCAAAAAGTGTCAAACAGTCCAAGGATAGCCTTGTGCCTGAGGATATACTCTCCAACCTGCTGTCCTGCCTGACCTGCTGGTGTTTTCAAAGCCGCATGATCTGACGGGACCTCCTGAAGATAAGAGGTGTTGTGGTCAAGTTTACCGTCTTTAAGCCAGGTGGCGAGGCTGGTCTTAAAAAACTCATCATCAAAATCCTGCGACCATAAACGGGAGTAGTTAACGTCAAGACTGGTCAGGGTTCCTGCCATGCACAGCATCCCGACAAGGCCGGGCCATGTACCATCAAAATTGGCAAGAAGAAGGATCGGCCCCTGATGTCTGGCGAGAGACGGCGCGATGTGATGCGAGTATTGCCAAGCGGTTAACAGCACAATCAGGGGGGCTTGCCGATCAATACGCGCAAACAGTTCTGAGCCTTCCCTTTGTGATGAGATAAAGCCATGCCCCCGGACTTCATCGTATTCATGAGCCCGTTTCATCTTGTAGCCCTGAGCATTCAACTCGTTTTCTAAACGTAGCGCATAATCTTCATAGATTGGCCAACAGGTAACGTTAGCGCTTTCGCGCAGGTCCGCGTTGGTGACCACAAGAATTTCTTTATCTGTTACTGAGATAGGCGAAGGAGCAAGAGGCAGATTAAGCACGACGTATTCTCCTGAATGATCTTATTCTGAAAATGCTTTGATCATGAGCCCCTTATGGTGCTCCTGGTTGTCATAAAGATTTAAATAGACCTGATACTTTGCTGCATGGAACTCTGCTGTGCCGGGGTCTGGTTTGACACTCCTCCCCTTACGCACAAGCCTTGCACTTGCGGAAGGGATATCCTTGAAGTCCCCACAAGCCACCGCCCCCAAGATCGCCGCGCCCAAGGTCACTGCGTCTTCTTCCTCTGCCAGCTGAATCTCACAGCCTGTAATGTTGGCATACTCTCGCAGCCACAACGGGTTTTTGGTTGCTCCCCCACACATGCAAAGTCTGGTGATGGAGTGACCAGCCTTTATCATTTCCTCAATGATGTGACGGGTCCCATATGCAATAGCTTGCAGCGTTGCCAGATACAGGCGGGCCAGCGCATCACGTCCTGTTTCCAGCGTCAGACCTGACACAACACCTCTGGCCTGCGGATTTGCGCGTGGAGAGCGATTGCCATGGTGATCTGGAAGGATATGCAGGTCACGAGTTGGATACATTTCACGCGCCTCCAAATCTTCCACCCACGTGTTGAGAAGCGCAATTTCATGCAGATCTTGTTGTGCAGCTGTGCTTTTGAGTTCTGCATAGGCGTCAGATTGCTGAATGGTCCATTCAACCAGTGCTCCTGCTGCGCTCTGTCCGCCTTCTCCCAGCCAGAAATCAGGTAACATTGCACCCCAATATGGGCCCCAGACACCGGGAACCATCACTGGTTTCTTGTTCACGATCATGTGGCAGTTTGATGTGCCGCTGATGATGGCAAGCCCTCCTTCAGGTTCTGCCCCGATAAGGGCCAGACCGCCAGCGTGTGCGTCAATAATGCCAGCAGCGACGGGTATGCCTGCATTCAGCCCGAGATCCTTTGCAGCGGTTTGTGAAAGACCGCCTGCCGCCTCGCCCAGTTCCAGGACTTTTTCTGGCAGTTTGGTCGGCAAGTCACCTAAATCAACGGCTTGCAGAATACCCTCTGCAAAGTGCCCTTCATGCGCCAGGTAATTCCATTTACATGTGAGCGTACAGGTACTGGCGACATCTGCCCCTGTTGCTCGCCACACCAGATAATCTGCCAGATCGAAGAAACGAAGCGTTCCGGAATAGCGATCTGGATGATTGTTCTTGAGCCAAAGGATTTTGGGGAGTTCCATCTCGATGGAAACCTCTCCGCCCACATACTTGAGCGCATCATCACCAGTTGCGTTGATTTTTGCTGTTTCTTTTGCGGCACGGTGGTCCATCCACATGATGATGTCATGTTCTGGTTCACCACTTTGGGCAAGTGATACGGGGTGCCCTCCCTGCCCGACAGCAACAAGCGAACAGGTTGCGTCAACACCCAGCGAGCGCACGTTGTCGGCAGTCACTCCGGCGATGGCCATTGCTTCTTTCATGGCGGCGCAAACCTGCCCCCAGATATCTGCGGAGGATTGCTCGACGAAGTTTGTCTGCCCATGAAACTGTTTGATAGGCCTGAGCGCAAATGCAAGTCGCTCACCTTTATCATTGAACAACCCGACGCGGGCGCTTGCGGACCCAACATCAATACCGACGTAACAAGTCTGTTTCATATGCTCTGGCCTCATCCCGACTCGTGAAGTCTTGCTGGCACAGCATGCTATATCTGCTAACTCGTGTTAGCAAGCTGTCGTTTCTCTTAGTCTTTTATAAAAGAGATGGCGGAGCAGAGTGGTCAGTGCATTGTTTTCAGATTATGCTTTTGGAATAATAGCAGGACGTGGGAAGCTGTCTTAATTTGCAGAACGATTTTGTGCATCACACAGCAGACGCGCTAAAAATCCATAACCAAGCCCCAAAGCAATTGCCCGGACCACAAGATCGATAACGAAGAACAAACCCATTTCATCCCCTGCATAGACTGGAAACAAACCAAGGGCAACTGCATGGTCTGTGTTCGAAAGGATGTAATTTCGCGTTACGACAGAGATCGGGATGCTCGCAGCAAGAGAGCCGGAAAACAACCCCCAGTACACAGGACCGGTTGGGGCCTTATGTTCCTTGCGTACAAAAAGTACGCTGACCAGCAAGACTGGCAGGCCAAGCTCAACAATCAGGTTACCTGCCGCTTTGATTTGATATTGAAACACCAGTAATGTGACAGCAACCTGCACCAGCGTGTACACCACGATGAATGAGCTGAGATAAAACCATAAAGAGCGGTGCAGTTTGGTCATCAAAGGTGCCAGTTAAGAAGAATGCAGCTCCCTTTCTTCACCATGCTTTGCTCGTGTTTTCAATAACCTGTGCATTTCAAACTGCTGCAAGGTTTTTGTTGCCCCCAGCTTTAACAATGCCTGTGTGAGGGACTTGTTGTTTTCGTCAATATTCACAAAGGATAAGGCACGGCTTCCCGAAATCTCAAAGGCTTCTTTGAGTAGTGCACGCGCAAATCCCTGACGCCTATATTCTGGTGCGACGGCGAGTTGCATGACGGCCCCGTTTTTGGGAATAAAGGCGATGTAAGCCGCTAGATTGCGATCCTTCTCGATCTTAAGGAGCCTCGCGTCCGCACCAAATGTCTCTATGGCAAATGCGCTGTGCTGCCAGCTTGGTGGATGTTCCCAAAACGTCTTCACATTCGATTTCAGCTCATCCCATGAAGCTTGCCGGGGGTGTTCTGATAACTGGCAGTGATCGAAAACTGCTTCCTTTAGACTGAAGCACTGGAAATATCTTTCCGTAACGAACCCGAGTTTCTTATAGGTTTTAACCGCAGCCGTATTACTGGTGATTACTTCCAACTGGATTTGACGGTATCCCTTCCGAAATGCATGTTCCTCAAGTTTTGCGAAAAGCTGGCTTACAATACCGGAGCCACGTGCCTTTGGCACTGTTCCTGTCGCGGCGGCATAAAGCGTGTTTGGATAAGCTTTTTTCTTTCCCACAAACCAGAAACCAACAGGGCGACCTTCTTCCACGGCAACCCATGAGAGGTCTGGATCAAAGCCCCTGGTTGCATTCGTCTGCCTGAAGTCCTCCAGTGATGGAGACATGGGAATAACATAGTCGGAAAACGCCTCAACCATTACCTGGTGTAACTGCTCTGTTGTAAATGCAGAGGCTCTCTGGAATACGACCATGCTCTTCCCCATCCCTATCTTTCTCAAAGCTCAGGCAAATAAAAGAAGCTCATGAAATTTATCCGCTCTCCATCAACGCCCAGCACGGAATTGGCAAATGAAAAACGATCTGCCTTATGCCTGCCACCGGGATAGAAGCGTTTCAGCCCAGAGGCTGATTTGAGGCAGTCAGTATCTGATGAAATACAGATGACAGCAAGTCCGGACCTGCGCAATCCAACTTCGTTTACCCATGGTGCGTAATCATATCTAAACTCAGTGAAGTGGGCTGGATGAGCCTTTGTATAATATGAGGTTGCAAGAGAATAGGATTGAGTTCCGGCAATAATCTCCATAGGCTTTTCCGTCCAGCTTTGCCAGCTATGCTCTATGAACTCTGCCAGTTGGACACGTGGATCGGAATGCTCCGTTGCCGCGCTTTGTCTAATTCGAAAATAGCCATTGAGAGGAGCAACCAATATACATAAGACAGAGAATACAAGCGCCATGCCCGCTATGCGCTTTGTCACAATCCCATCAAACTTAACCTGAAACACGACTATCAATACTAAAGGGGAGAGAGCGAAAGCCGGTATAATGAAGCGACTGGAGAGTTTGAGGCTTAAAATCACTCCCAATGCAACCGTTACCAGAAATGGCAGGACAGCCAAAATCAAGAGCGTGCGGCTGTGTTCATTTTGCCAAAATGTGTTGATTGCTTTCTTTCCGCTGCCCTGTAGGCGCCGTTGAAACAGGATTAACACCCCAGCTACAAACAGATGAAAAGCGATTCCAGAGACAAAGACCTTTGCAGCCTTTCCCAATGCTCGTGCAAACTCGGTCTCCTTCCCTGAAAGGTAATTAAGTGGTGTGGTTGTCGCTTCCAGTAACCATATCACATGAGGCAGAATGCAAATCACGAACACGATGACTGCAATATATGGAAGCAAAGAGCTGTAATAGTCTTTCCATTGCCGTGAAGCAAAAGAGGCAAACACAAAACTAAACAGCAATGTACCCGCATAGTATTTTGAGAGTATAGCCGCAGCTCCAATCGCACCTAAGCCAATAGACCACAAAAGATTTTTATCTTCGTAACTTCGTAAGAACGAGAAGATTGCCCAAGGCCAGATTGCCAGCGATATGGAGTTTGCGTTGAAGTTGAAGCTTTGTAACGTGTAGAGCGGCATCAGGTCTAACAACAGTACAGCTGAGATCCGATTCCAACTAGTTACATATCTTCCTGCAATCAGCCAAAGGCCAAACAAACCAACAGCCCCATTGACCGATGACAGAAAATAATAGGACCAGTTGCTGGTTGGAAAACACTCAAACCAAACGTTTGCGACCCATGCATAGAAGGGAGGATGCTTATAGTAACCCCATTCCAGCTCCCGTCCCCATGTGTAGGTTTCCAGCATATCATCGGTGACACCACCGGGATAGCCAAGAGCCCAACCTGCACTCCCCCACAACAAAACATGAAAGCAAAGCAATACTGCTATCTGTGCATGAGAATTCTCGCAGAACCAATCTTCCAGCGACAGCTCTTCCTGCTGAACATGTACTGAATTCATTTTGTAACCACCGGAGTAAAAAACTAAACCTACGAATGGAGGTCTCCTGAAAGTACCTGCATTTCACGTGCGCGGGACTGGGCAATAGGATCTGGCGTACCAGACATAGACGTTGCAACACCGGGATGACACATACAAACACTGTCTTCTCCTGCTGTTTCCTGCCAGGTGTGCAAAAGGTTATTGAAGTCGCTTTGCAGTGAAAAATCGTAGATGCCAGCAAATTCCTTATTGTACCGGATGCAGTGACGGTCGGCATGGTATTTGAATGAATGACTTAAGTAGTTCAGGAACAAAGATTTTAAGCGGTGAGGTCGTTTAAGAAGCCCCTTCAGAGGGCCGCCACACTGGCGCACCCATCCCCTAAAGCCCGCAGTTCGCAGTGCTTTCACGCAGGCTTCGCGGATTTGCGGAAAAAGGTGCACATGCTCATGTCCATCGACGAAATCGGGCAGCCTGCCAAAGTCGTGCACAAAGATTGCGAGCTGAGTGGCAATCTCACGTTCGATCAGGTCCGGTTTCAACTTGTGCAAATGAGACCTGAGCAGAAGATCAGGCATGCTTGGAAAGCATGGCCATTTCAATGCGTGTGAGGCTGGCTTCAGCCAATCTCCGGTAAGCGTGATGTGAAGACCAATCTGAATATCCGGCTTTCTGATACTCAGTTCCTTCAGAGCTTCAAAATCTTTAGCCCAGGCTTCGGTTACAGTCATGCATGAGGTGCCAGCAATCTTGTCATTTTCTAGCAACCACAAGATGCTTTTGCTAATCTCAGAGGTGTAGGCGTAATCGTCAGCTACCAACAACATCGGCGTTCTCTGGAATTTGTGCCTGCTGATTGTTCTCATCTGCAATGATGTAAATCGGGCGTTGTTTGATTTCACGCAGCATATGCCCGACATATTCACCAACAACACCCAGCAGGATAAGCTGGAGACCACCTAAGAAGACAGTCGCGGTGAACAGGGAAGAATATCCCGGCACATCATTTCCCAGCAGCAATGATGACATCACAATCCAGAACCCGTAAAGCGAAGACGGGATAGCTATGGCAACACCCAAAAACATGGTCGCTCTGAGTGGCACGGTTGAAAAGGAAATAACCCCTTCGGAAGACAAGCTCAGCAGCTTCAGGAAGTTCCATTTAGTAGTGCCTGAAATGCGCTCTTCAGGTTCATACTCAATGGCGCTTTGCTTAAAGCCGATCCAGGTGGACAAGCCTTTAAAGAAGCGGATGCGCTCCTGACAGCCCTTCAGGGCTTCCAGTGCTCGTGGTGACAGCAGCTTGTAGTCTGCTGCGTTTGCAGGAATTTCGAAGCGACTGCCAGCATTGATGAGACGATAAAAGATACCAACCAACTTTTGCTTGATCGGATGGTCCTGTCGCTTATTGTGCACCGCGTAGACGACGTCGTTGCCTTCTTCTTTCCACCGGCGCACGAACTCTGGCAGCATTTCTGGCGGGTGCTGGCCATCGCTGTCCAAAAAGACGATTGCACCTTTCTTGCAACGCTCTATTGCTGCAATAAGAGCTGCTTCCTTACCAAAATTGCGGCTGAAGCAAACGGTTTTGATAGAAAAGCGTCCGCTTGGCAATTGGTTCATAATCTGAACACTGCCATCAGAACTGCCGTCGTCTACGTAAAGAATCTCGATGACCAGACCAAACTGATCAATCAGTTGTTCTGCCACTTTGCCCAGACGCTGGTGAAACAGCTCAAGGCTTTCAGATTCATTGAAGACTGGAATCGCAAGAGTTAGCGTGTTCTCGCTCATTTTATTCTCCTGCGCATGTGACAGCATCGGGACCAGTTGCTGGCTTTAGAACAGCCATCCAAACCTCAGGATGTTTCTTGTAGGTTCGGCCTTCTGGCGCAGGCCAGAGGATCTTTTGCGGATCAACCACGCACATGCCTGAAATTTTTGTGGTCGGCTTTTTGTAGTCTACATAAACAGCGCCTTTGCTTTGTAAGTCCTCCAAGTCTATCCACGGGGAATATGTTAAATTCGCACGCTCAAAAAAAGTTGGCCTTGAAGGTGTGTACCAAGCAACAGACCCACCGGGCCAATGATCCCCAACAAGATACTTAAAGGGCTGGCTTTCATGTTTACCCCAATGCTGTTCAACAAGACGAGCCAGGGCCGGTCCATCGTGTAGCATGCGCTTAGGATACTTTTTTACAAACGGTGCAATCACCATCATCGCAACGAAGATGGTAAGTAAAAGGCCATAAAACACGACCCAAATAGCGAGAAAACGCTTGTGGAAGTTTTGTTTTTCAAGAGATGCAGCGGCAACACCAATCAGCCCGGCAAATACTACGCCCAATGGCATGGACCAGACAGTCTTGATGTTTGCGCCCAGTGTCAAAGAAAGGCCTGTGATAACCAGTATCGGGCCAATTGCAGCAAAAAGGAAGCTCTCAGAGCCTACCCTACGCACAGCGCTTGCAACACTGCCCCAGTTTAATGATCTGATCTTAGCCCACCCTGCAGCAATCCCGAGTGCTAAAGCCATCGGCAACACTGAATAGGCAAATTCTCCCAAATATTTCAGAGGCATCGTAATATGTGCATACCAAGGAGATGCACTGTTCCCGGTGCGACCGAAAGCGTATTCAATGGGCATGAAATCTATTTGTGCCAACCAAAGCACATGCGGGAGCATTGCAGCAATGAACACAAGCGCGGCTATGTATGGCCCTGTGCGGGCCAGTAAGTCACGACGAGCAAATACAACCCACAGGGCTGAGCTCATCAGGAAGATTGCCGCAGTGTATTTGCCAAGCATTCCGCCTGCGCTGACAAGACCGAAGAGCACCCACCAACTCAGTTTATCTGTTTCCTCTGCTTTCAGGAAGGTGAAAACCATCCATCCCCAGAATGGCAGAAAGCCCATATTTACATTGTATTCGACAGCAGAAAGTGTGGTGAAGTGGGTTAGAAATGCTGCAAGAACGGTATAGCCGCCCGCCTGAGCACCGTAACGCTGGCGTACAATTAAGACGACTGGAAGAATTGCAAGAATTGTGCAGGTTTCAGCAGTGGCAAAGATGATCCAATCTGACCGACCAAGTAACTGAACAACGGCTTCAATCATCCAAGCAGACATCGGCGGATGTTTAAAGTAACCTGCCTGCCACTCTTTCCCCCAATATAGCGACTCGACTGCGTCTAAAGGCAGGTTGGATGCAACAAATGAAGACGCAAGCGTATATAAAACAGCATGCAGCACCAAAACAGCGCATATGAAACCAATTGAGCCGATGTTTATTTTTGAAAATGCATCTATGGCAGAGGCATTGCCCTGCTTTTCATAGTGAGCGTCCATGATAACCGTTCAGATAAATTTGGATTTTTGATGGATTTGCGAGATATTCCCCACAAATCTGAAATTTTGCTGAACACAACTAACAGGGTACACAGCGAATCTCTACCAACTTTTGCTATACTACACCACAAAAATGCCTAATATATTGCGCCAGATCTCTAAAAGAAGGACCATTTGGACCTCAGCGCACTTAACCGTTGAGAGACCAACACGATGAGTACTTTTCTTCACAAAGTGCAAACCAGTCTATCCTTACAAGTCAGATTGATGAGAGTTCAACCCAAAGCGGAAAGTGGTCAGAGCCTTTGTGGCATTACTAATGCGTGCTGAGCGTACTTGATCCATCATGGAACGGGAGAGGAAGCAATCGTCAATACGTTATCTTTCAGGCACAGAATACCCCTCCTGCCCGTCATGTCCTGCAAGAACATAAGCATTTGCTAAGCCGCCGAGATTGATAATACGTCCGTTAGCTGGTGTCATTGACCCAACTATTGCCTCGTGTTCTGGACTATCATAGGTAAAATTCATATCGCCGATCAGAACCGTTTCTACGGGCATTGGAGGCATTCCAACCTACACCGGAGTTTGGATGATCACCGCACCATACACCACCTTCTCGTGAAGCTGTGTCACGTCGCATGCAACACGCCCCCATTCCGGTTGCGGGTAACAGGTTCATTCGTCATGACACGTTCACGAAGTGCCATAGGATGTGATCTGCCCATCTCGTGCCCCCAAAAATCCGCGTTAACGACATGGAATCACAAATTAGCCGACCGGGAAACCCTGAGTCGGATTAGGGGTAACCAGCTCTATTCGAAGAAGCAGAGGTCGGCGGTTTTGATTTAAAACACTGCTACTCAGAGCGCCTGAGTGACAATTCTGAAATTAATAGACTAAACTCTAAGGTAGATCCAGTTCCATTTGGCGCATATTTTCATAGAGCGGCGCTATCAACTTAACTTTGGCTCCAGTTCCGATTGGTAGTTGGGCAGCATGACTTCAGCCCCCATCAGTTACAAGCGCCATCGTTTTCCACTACAGATTATCGCCCATGTTGTTTGGCTCTATCATCGCTTCTCTTTCAGCCTGCAAGAGGTCGAAGAGATGCTGCTGGAACTTGGAGTACCCCTGTCATATGAAACCATCCGCAAGTGGGGGATCAAGTTTGGTCCGGCTTGCACTCGTCAATTATGACGCAAAAGAGCAAGCAGTTCAGATCTCTGGTATCTTGATGAGGTTGTGATCAAGATCCAGGGCCAGCGATATTACCTGTGGCGAGCAGTGGATCAGGATGGCTATATTCTCGATGAAATTCTTCAAAACGGCGCAATACCAAGGCTGCGAGGCGCTTACTAGACCGCCTTTTATCGAAGCAAGGCGTAGCTCCAAAGCGAATGATCACAGACAAGCTTGGGTCTTATGGAGCGGCAAAACGCAAGGTGATGCCGGCTGTTGAGCACCGCAGCCACAAAGGCTTAAACAATCGCGCGGAAAACTCGCATTTGCCTTTGCGAAAACGAGAGAGAGCCATGCAAAAGTTTAAGTCGCCGGGCCAGCTTCAAAGGTTTCTGGCAGTCTTCTCCGGCCTGCGTAATCTCTTTGTTCCATCTCACCACCAACGTTCCGCAATTGACATTCACCTCCACCGCATCAACGCTTTCTCACAATGGAAACAAGCCGCTATGCTTGTCGCCTAAAATGCGTCTGGAGAAAACTATTGCGGCCAAATTCAGGTTAAGTTGATAGCGCCCTCCATAGATGATACGCTCCTTGCGTCACATATGAGGATGGTTGGGAGTAGCTTCACTCCAGTTCCAGCCCGTTCTTTCGGCAACTAAATCTTCATAACCACAGCTAGCTACAACAAGATCACCAGATTTGCGTAGTTCAGAGATTATATGGCACACTAGATCAAGGTAAATTTCGGGATCAACTGGTTTAATATCTTCAACAATTTCATGCCGAGGATGCACTTCAGCCGTGTAGGGATAGTACACAAATCCTCCGTGCTCATTTACTAAATCAGGTGCATAAAAATTGTTTCTTGATAGCTTCATATGAACATGTTCGTCGGAAATACTTCTCATCACTACCTGACCTCCAAAATACCTAGCGATTTTCTTTCGCAACGTATCTTCATCTTCGTCAGATTTCACATAGAGACGGCAGTAAAAGTCTTCAGGCATTTTGTCATTCTCGCATCACTGGAAGTTGAAACTCAACGGCGTTTGAGGACCATTGTCAAAAGGACCTCCTGATCGAATAATTGAAATATCAACAGTTTTACCATACTGCTGCTCAAGCTGATCCGCCAAGCGAGATAACCTCGCCTCACCAGCATGAATCCTACCTTGCTGAATAGCTGCTTCTCTTGTCCTAGCATTTGCGGAACCAGGGTTCGGGTTGCGGAACTGGTTTGTGACGATAGACGGATCGTTCATGATCTCATCAAATCGCTCAGGTGAAACTCTAATAGCGATATCAATGTCAGAGTCTGGTCTTGCTGTTCCACCTGATCGGCTACCTTGAACGAAAATGTCATCGCCAAGGCCCAACTCATCTGCTCGACCACGAACGGTAGACGATAACTTATCGAATTGCCGCCCAGTGAAACCTTGAGGAATAACCAGCCCTACTGTTTTACTTGTAGCAGCAATCGCTTTTTTTATCGACTGGAACTCGCGCCCAATCGCATCACGGATGACGGTTTGTCCATTCGGCTTAGTCATCAAGGTCATACCAGGACCCAAAAGACCAGCTCCTTCAAAAAGCTCTTCAAGCCCCGCTGTGATAGTTGCTCCCCATTTGCCAGCCAGAATAGCGTTTTGCACTTCCTCGTCGTTTAAACTGGTCTTGCCAGTCAGTCCTTGAGCATAAGCGAGAGCCGCTTCAGCTCTCATGTTTTCGGGAAGGTCCTGTATGAGCCTATCAAGCCCCATTGGAGCAGCCGGAGACGCCATCATCTGGATATATTTAGAGCGACCAAAGGCATTGAACAGCAGTTTTGCCCGGGTAGGATTCGCCGTGACAGCATCTAAAAATGCCTTTGCACGGGAGGTATCAGGGTGCTCAGCGTACTCGGATATAACCTCATTAAATACAGCAAGAGTGGCGCTTTGCCCTTGAGACCAGCGCGATTGAGAAGACGCCAGTTCATAAATACCAATCTGGCTTAATAGAGTGTCGGCATTGACTAGGTCACGACCGTACTCAGTGTCGTCTCGCGCCGTCAATGCACCAAACATTGTCTGACCATCAACGGTCGCAGGGCCAGTATAACGCGCCTCTATGAACGAGCGCGCCTCAGTCCCAAACGACACACGATGCAGATCAAAACCTTCTGACACGCCTTTAAGCGTTTCTGCGGCAAGAATACCTATAGCCTGTTCACGGGTCAGATCACACTTACCATTTTCCTGACACATCCAGCTTCTGAAGGCCTCGGCATTCTCCTCGATCCACTCAATCTCATCTCGGTGCAGCAACCGATTATTAGCAAGCCCGGATTCTGCAATATGAGCTGCTACAGAGACATTGGAAGCATCACCACCTGAGAACAGGTAGCCAGCTAGAGCGCCAACCGTTTTTGTGATATTTGCTTGTTGTTTATCACTCAGCTCACTGCCATCATACAGGCCAGACAGCACACTCTGCGCGACGGCTGCTGCGGCTCCTGCTGCGCAGCTGTCTCCGGTGGCGGAGGCCGCAGCGCAGCCGGTCAAGCCGTGCAGCAGCATGTGTGGAAGGGAGCCTTCCCAGTTGTCTATACCTTCTCCAAGATCGCCGATCGTTCCCTGGACGTCAGCCATGGCCAGGTTGACGATTGTGTTGACCATGGAGGACGAGAAACCGTCCATGAAGTCGGTGCCGTAGACCACCGATGACAGGCCATTGGAGATGAGGCCGTCGATTGCTCCATCGAGGATGTTGCCGAGGGTGAGATTTCCACCACCAAGGAATGGGAGCAGGTGTTCGCCAAGCAACCCTTCTGCTGCATCAATCTTGAAGGTTTTCAGACCGATGCCGTCGGTTAGGCCAGCGGTGACGCCGGAGAAGGCGGCATCTGCTAAGATATCACCTATATCGAAGTTCCCGGAGATCGCCCCGTCCAGGCTTTCTACGATGACGGAGGTGGTGAAGGCTTCCAACCCTGCGCCAAGAGCATTTAGGAACACCCCGGCACCCTGCGCAGTAAGACTAGGGAATAAGGTCCCTACAATCCCCGGAGCAACAAACGCGCCTACCGCAATAGAAACCAGAGCCTTGAAGGCGGGTGAGAGGGCGACTTGTTTGTCGTAGAAGTATTCGTTTGCGAGCTGCTCTGTCAGAATTTGCAGCCCGGCAATTGCCAGAAGTTCTTCCGGGTAGAGTTCTTCTGCGGTTTTGGCGTCTACACCTGCGGTTTCGTAAAGTGTGAGGCTGGCCTCACCGTCCACATTGAAGTTGAGGGCCTGACCTGCGAGGAACTGCGTGAGAACGGCGGTTTCAACATAACTGTTTTCCGTGATGGTGGTCATCAGGACCGGACCCATCTCGTGCTCAAAGAACTCTCTTCTGTGGCTGTTGATCGCCGCTTTGACGTCGAAGTCGCCGCCAGTGCTGATATTCAGGTTGTTGCCCGCAGACAGGAACGCACCAACGAGGGTGGTATCTTCTCCTGAAAGCAGGGAAAGATCGAGTGCTGCAAGCGCTTCCGTGCCACGGCTGATTTCGTCTACGCTGTTGATGATCTTGGTGGACCCGAACAGACCGCCCAGAATTTTCCTTGAGGTCTTGCTGTATTGGCTATGAACATCGGTGTACGCACCAGCATATATGTTGCCTTCTGCGGCAGTGAGGTTCACGTCCCCTTCACCGGAGGCAAGAGAGGTGCCTGCTGTCGTCAGGTCGCCAGATTCGGCAAGCAAGTCCAGATCACCGCCTGATGCAATAGAAACACCTTTGTTGGTGACTTTGGTCTCGCTCTTAATTGAGGTTTTTGAGCTTAGGAAGCCGCTCTTTTTCTTTTTGGAGTAAGAGGAGTACACGTCCTGAACAGCCGCCAGAACCAGATTGTCCACGGCGGAGATATCTGCTTCACCACCCACATCAATCTGCGTTCCCATCAGAACCGCATCACCACCAGCTGTTGCTGTAATGCTGCCACCAGCATTGATGTCGGTGACAATGCTCGTGCTTACTTCAACCCTGGAATTTTTGGATTTGGTTTTGCTGCCCACCTCAACAGAGGTGAGGACGAGGTCTTTACCTGCTGTGAGTTTCACATCACCGCTAACATCCACATCCGCGCCTGCCACAACCAGGTCGCCATTGGTGATGATTGAAAGGTTTCCGCCTACATTGAGTGAAGAGGTCTGCTGATCTTTCACTTCTCGGGTTGAGGTGACAACCGTGGTCGATTGCTCATCTTGCCTTAAAAACCCGGATGAAGCCGGGCGTGTTTTCTCAAGTGTGAAGTTCTTTTCCAGACCTGTGATGGTCACGCCGCTGTTGCCAGAGATGGAAACATCAGCGTCTGCAGAAAGGGTCAGCCCGCTTCCGACAACTTGCTGGCCAGCGAAGATTTTGACCTCGTTCCCGGCAACTTTTGTATCTTCAAGCAAGACGCTTGTTAAAGAATTGATAGAAACATCGCCCACGGCAAGTATGGCGCCGTCGGACCCTGTAATCAGTCCTGCAGTCAGAGAAAGGTCATTTCTGGCGGAGATGGTGCCGTTGTTACCAATTGATGCCCCGGAGACAGTTACATCTTCACCAACAATCAGAGCGCCTCTGCCATCCAGTTCAAAGGACGCTACTGATGGGTACACCGTGTGCATGCCGGACCCATCCGGATTTGGAACCGAGACGGGTTGGGACAGATAGTCTGGAGCATCAACACTCTCAGCAGCCTCATAATCACCAAAGGTGCCTGCTTCAGGCTCTATTGTGTTGTTGATGAGGTCATCGCGGTACTGCAGCCGCCCTACATCCATCATGTAATTGGAGGTGATGAAATTCGCGTACTCGGTAAAGTCCGGATCAGTTTCGGCAAGGGTAGTCAAGCCCTCCGCCAGCAACTCATCTACGGATTCGGTAGGCGTAATAACGGGCGGTACCGGTATCGGTGTCTCGATTGTGGTATGGAACTCATCACTTTCAACTGGGATGATTTGAGGCTCTCCGCCTGCAATCGGTTCAACTTTTCGAATATCTTTGCCGCCACCTTCAACAGGAGCGATATGACCCGGCACACGCGTGTCTGAAAACTCGAGCGTTTTGGTGCGCACGTTGGGCACACCGATCATATCGGTATCACCCTCGGCTTTGCGTTGCTCGATGAAATCATTCATCGTGTTGATCATGTCCTGCATGGACATCTGCGAGGTGTTTACGGTTGTATTGGTCAACGATCCGGAGATGCTGACATTGCCAACAGCTTCAATCCGGCCTCCAAAAGTGTCGTAGTAGTCAACCTCCCCTTCGTGGCAGGTAAAACAGTCTGGTTTCTTATGAACCTCCAGAAGAACCTGCGTCGCACCAACCGCCTTGTTCTCAACTTCATTGGCTTTAAGAACCACATCTGCGCCTGCAGACACGTTGCCAAAGATGTTTTTAATGGTGCCCGCTTCAATATCGATGTTCTTACCAGCAACCAGTTCTGCCAGTATGCCGTCATCACCCAATCGATCCTGATAGAGGATCTTCACAATGTCATAGGTTGCATCGGCACCATCAGACATAGCAGCCCACAAACTGACGATCCCAGGTGTGATTTCATTTGTGTAGATGCGGACATCATCACCGGTTGCCGGGTCCTTGTTAACGACGAAAACAAGCGCATCGGGAGCAAGGATTGCCCGAACCTCATCTGAAACGATGTTTTTGCCAGCGGCCAGAGTTTCCCATAGCTCAACATAAGCCTGCTCATGCTCCGGCAATATCTGGCCTTCACTGCCAAATACAGTTGGAGCCAAAAGGTCACGCAGCGCTTCGACCGGGTCAGCCGTACCTGCCTCATTGGCTTTGGAGTGCATGTTCGACCACAGGCGCTGAACCCCATCGAGGAGCCGTGTCTTGCTTGGTGTCAGGACTGAGGCTTTCAGGATGACCTTCGCATCAGAAGAAAGATAGGGCGATCCACTCAGCAGGTCATTCCATAGAGCCAGATAGCTTTTTGCATGGGCTGGCAGGACATTTCCGTCAGCGTCCAGAAAAGCTGGATCAATCAACTTGAGGATTTCTTTATCCGGGTTGACTGCCTCGCTGCGTCCCTTTTCAACCCATCTCTTAATATGGCTTGTGCTGATACTTGGGGCCTTACCGATATTGTGAACTTCGTCGGCGCGAATAGTCAGATCGCCCTGAAAAGCTTCGATACGCCCGTTTGTGTTCTGAACAAGGGTAACCCGATTGAGATCATCATCGCGAGCCAGTACAATGTTGTCGTTTGCCCAGATCACCCCACCGTTGTTGAGGATATTCTCAGCATGGATGGTCAGATCATCACCTGAGATCATAGACCCGGCATTGGTCAGGTCGCTGACGGCCTCCGCCAAGAGAAATTTACTGGCAGAAATCGTGCCGCTGTTTGTGATAAGGCCCTGGGAATTGAGAGTGATCTTCTGGGCGTTTTATGTGCCGGAATTAACGAAGCCGTCTAATCCCGTTGTAATCTTCAGCTCATGGAAAAGGGCTGGATCGACGGAGGGAGCCGCAGAATCCACAAGTGTTGCGATTGTACCTTCATTGTTCAAAGAGGTCTGGGCAACGAGTTCAACGGATGAGCCGAGCAAGGTTGCCTTGTTATGCAAAACACCTGTTGTCGATTTAATGGTGAGGCTCTCATTCGCTTTGATGGTGCCGCTCATTTCAGTCGATGCAGCCGTTACATCTACATCTTTGGCAAACAGCTCCGATTCAGCACCACTTTTGAATGCATCCGTAACTGTGAACCTTGCGAGCGCATCAATCTCAATTTTCCCGGTGTTGTTGAAGTCACCTGCCACAATTGCAGTCAGGTTCGCCGCCTTTAACTCACCCCTGTTTTCGAACCCGCCAGTTCCCGCTGTGACGGTAAGGTCTTGCTGGGCGATCACATGACCGCCTGTTTCAAGTTCCTTCCCTTCCAGCACGACAGTTTCTGCAGACAGCACCGAGCCTGCTGTCGTCTTCAGAGTTTCTGCTGCGTTCAAAACCGCTGTGTTCTGTACACTAACGGTTCCCCCCGAAGAGATATCCCTGCCCGCAGAAATTGTGAGATCGGTAGTGGTGATATTGGCATCGGCTCCAAGTGAGACGACATCCGTTGTGGAGGTAAGACTGAGTTGACCCTGACTTTTGATCACTCCAGAAATGGCAAGAAGGCCCGCCCCTTGCAGGGTAACAGCACCACCGGAAAGCTCGCCTGCCAGTTTCAGCTCACCACTTGTCGTGCGCACGTCAACCTTGTCATCGGTTTCTGAGTGGATCGCTCCTTCCAACAGCAAAGGACCGTGATTGCGGATAGAAATCTGATTACGTGCTTTAAGGGCTGGTGTGTGTGTTCCTGACGGTTTGCCGAGGCTCAGTTGTCCGTTTGCGCTTAGGGAGATGTTGGTTGCAGATGCCATCTCACCATTGAGGCGAACACCGACACCGTTTTCGGTTGCAATCAGTTTGATCGCGTTAGCGTACATCCCGCCGAGCGCTGAGACGTCTACGGCCAGTTCTGGTGCAGTACCTGCGTCAGCTTGAGGGGTGACACCGCTGATTTCGCCGGTTTCGTGATTGTAGCTCCAGTCATAGTCGACACTGTTGGCACCTGTGACGATGTTCAGACTCTCTGCCTGGACCGACCCGTAAATTGCCGCGGCGCGGGAGATGATATCCAGGCGCTGTCTGTCAGACACCAGCAGGCGGCTGTCAGTGTTAAGGCCGCTGTCTCCAATGGTGACAGTCCCTTTCTGAACATCGAAACCAGCCAGAGTGCCATCGCTTAGAAAACGCGGCAGACCTGTTGTGAGAGTGGTGCGGCCCGTATTGATGAAACCGCAACCACTACAGGTAATACCGAATTCGTTGGCGATGATGACATCCATCTTTTCGCCAGCCACCTCAACCAGACCATTCAGTTGGGCCTGATTGCCGCCAACCACTTCGGCAATCCAGTTTTTTGCTTCTTTGCCTGTCTTCAGGTTTGGGTTCCCCTCTACCCAGCCCCCTAACCGTGTATTGGAGATTGTCGCAGAGTTATTGAGGATCAGATCTTCAACTTCAAAGCTGGAATAGCGATCATGCGAGACACCTTTGCTGTTGGGCGTCGAGATATTGATCACAGGGGTATCATTGTCAGAGCTGCCAAAATGCGGGCGTTGCCCGTTGCCAGTCTGAACTGGCTGCACACCGCCAGCATGAACAATTACAGGTTGAAGTATGAGAGTGGCGCTCAGGAGCAGCGCAATCGCTCGTTTCATCGTCTTCAACATTTTAAAACCCCTCATGCTGCAAAGGGAACGCAGCAAATCCGCTAAAAAGTAAAATTTAATTTGGCAAAGCCGACTGTCTTGTCCGCCTCAAACGCCGAAACAGTGTTGGATAAATTTTTCTCAGGCCGCGACAGTGCATGAGCAAGCTGTACGTCAAGTGTCACCTTGTTGCCAAAGATCGCCTGTGCACCAAAATGCGCACCAACAAGATAGTCCTGAGACCATGAGCGCAGCGCGGAAGGCTTAATCAGCCCTGCATCAATGCCGCCGCTCAACTTGAGTCTGAAATCTTCATGCTCAATTGCAGACCATTCAATGCTGTTACGCCAATAAGCACCAACATCGCCGTACATGTTATCCCGATGGAACCCGCGTACCGTTGACCAGCCACCAATGGCAATCTGCTCTGTGCCTGGCAAAACATCTGACGAATACTTCCCAAACAAAGTGGTCGAGTAGGTGAATGGGGTAGATGGGATTGGCTTGCTCAGATCGAGTCGGCCATGGATGAGCTTGAACTGCGGGTCTACAATGCTCTCATCACTCACCATTGCCCCGAAGGCACTCAGGCCAAACTTGGTGCCAATATCCCATCTGATCCGGGCGTCATCCCACTTTGTCTCGCCGCGCCACCCTATAGAGGCAACACTGAGGCGGCGGCGTTGACTCATGATCTCAAAGCCATCAATGAAAGAGCGGCTTCGGCTAAGCTTCAGATCAGAGTAAGCGTAATGTTTTGAAAGCTTGTCTCGCCAAAGCAAACGCTCAATTGAAAACCGGAAGTAGTGAGAATGGCCTTCAACCGGGAAACTCTGGTTTGCTCCATCCAGTTCGAAGAAGTAGCGACTTCCACCAGTTTCCAGCGTTAACTCCCAGTACTCATAGGGAATGGAAAAGCGACCCGATACACTTTCCGAATAACGCTGCTCGCGTGGGTCAAAGGGCGTGCCGCTTACCCGCACACTCAGCTGATCGTTAAGGCCAAGAAGATTATCTATGCCAATACTCGCAGAAGCCTTTGTTGCACCCGTATTGTCAAAACCGGAGTTATCAATCTCCAGAGAACCGTTTAGCGGAAATGTTTCCTGCAAATTGATCTAGATGAAAGACCCGCCGGGCTTCTCACCTGGAATGAGTTTAAAGGTGGCTTTGCTGGATCGGGGACCACTGAGGTTCTCAAGGCCCTGTTCCAGATCCCGAAGGTTCAGCAAGTCGCCACGCTTGCCGCGAAACGCGGTCACGATACGCGCGTTCGCCTGCGTGCCATCTGCATAAACATAACCTTCGATAAGCCCAGGAATAACAGTGATCGAGACAGTACCATCAGCAACATTTTGCTTTGGCAGATACGCGCGGGTTGTGATGAAACCCAGATCCTTGTAATGCGCGTTGATGATGTTGAGAGAGCGCACAATATCTGCAAGGGTGGCGCACTTTCCAATCAAAGCGCCATGACCTTCTGGCAGTTCTCCGAACCATTCAACGCCATCTATGTCAACGCGATTGATTGTAAAACACGGCCCGCCTTCGGGTACGTTCAGTGGATCATCCGGCATTTCAATTTGCCCGGCACCTTGCCGTTGCTCGCGGGCTTTCTGACGTTCATTTAGCTGTTGTTGTGTTTGTGCAGCTTCTTCTCGCTGAAGACTACGTTGTAGCTGATCCCGCGCTTCCGGAGGCAGCACTTGCGCAATAGCTGTACTCACAAAGCCAAAAACAAGTGCACTTGCCACAACGACAAGAAGAGCTTTTGGATGAAGTGGTGATGTGAAGTGGCCAGACATCAGCGCGCACTCCGTGTCTGGAATTGCGCATATGCCTGAGTGAACCCCGCAAGTGAAACCGGAAAATCCACCACATGATCTTTTTTAAGCCAAACCCTGATGGTGGCAGTCCGACCTTGCTTAAAAGCCTTTAAAACGGGGCCGTTTAACTTAAAGCTCGCATGGCATTTTGCTGGATCACAAAGCTCATAAAGCACTTTGAAGGGTCGCTTGCGGTCAACCGAAATCAAGACACCCGGTGAAAGATAAACCCCGGTTGGTACGCTCATTATGGCAAAGCCTGACCTGTCGGCTTCACGTTGTGCAATCGTGATCCTGAACTGCTCCGGATCAATTGAAGATGTCGCTGCATTCGGTAACAATTTGCATTGCACGGTACAGTCAACGCTCCAGTCAATAAAAGCAGCTTGTAGCTTGGATGCTTCAGCAATGCCGGAAAATGGCACACAAATAGCGATGCTGAGCGGCAAAACTGCCGCCAACAGGACAACACCTGAACGAAACATGAGAACTTCCGGAAACGAACTTACTTCACTGGCTGCACAGGTTTTGCCTTCCACTCGCGTGAAAATGCCTGGGCTTCTTGCAGCTGTGCCGCATTTAGCTGCTCTCGCAACGCAGTGCGCAACTCAGCGGCCCCTTCCATCGTACGCGCTGTCGCCAGATTGGCGTACCCATAGGCCTTTACCGGGTCCTTGCTTACGCCAAAGCCATGCGTGTGAGCCTTGGCCAGTTCAAACAGACCAAGTGGGTTACCTGCGGCTGCGGTGTTGGCAAATAGCCTCGCAGCTTTTTCCGGATCTGCTTGCACACCGAAACCGTCCTTATAAGCCTGAGCAAGGAGATTGATGGCCGCCACATGAGCGTGCGCCGCTGCCTTTTGCCAATACGCAACGGCTTTTGCTTCATCAACACCGACGCCTTTGCCCGTTTTATAAAGGGTGCCACAGTTGAACTGCCCATCAATATCGCCAGCATCAGCAGCCTTACAGATTAATTCTGATGCGCGCTTATAATCTTCAAGCACAAACTGCCCGTCAAGATGCATAAGGCCAAGCCGGTTTTGTGCTTTAGTACTCCCTTTAGAGGCTGCGGCGGCAAAAAGCTGCGCAGCTCGGTGCATATCCTTGTCTGTTCCCAGTCCCAATTCAAACAAACGTCCGATATAGAACGCACCATCTGCGTCCCCATCATCATAAGCCTTCTGAAAAACCTCAACGGCCCCCTGAACATTGCCAGTTTCCAGTAGTTTTATTCCTGATGAAACATCAGCCAGAGATGAGTTTGCTTGTAATAGGAAAATTGTAGCGAAGGTAATGTATCGCAGTAGTTTCATTGTATTTACGCCGCATCAATACCCGCAGAAGATGTATAAAAAGAACACAAAATTCAAATTATGACTTCCGCAAATATGTATAAATATTTATATTTGAGAAGATAAGTAATTACATGAATACATGGAGTCAATTGAAATTATTTATATACATTCAATGTGAAACTATGTGTTTTATGATAATTTTAGTAAATTAATTACTTAGTTTTAGCATGATAAACACACTGAATCCTACCAATCTTACGCTATCTAAGACTATACAGGTGCGTCAAAATCCTATAAAAAGTAGTTCAGGGCAATTTTCTTAAAAACAGAATTACTAAATTTACTTCAGCAATAAACGTCGGAAAATCGATCATCTTACGGAGCAAAATGTAAACTCAACCTGAGCGCTGCATCAGCGAGCCTTGTTATCTTGTAAATCAGATAGTTATTGTCATGGGTTGAAGATAGCTTCCAGGCAGGCAATTTCAAACACCCGACCAGCAAACCTATGCTGCACCATCAAGCCCCACAGACTACATTGCGATCATCGCTGATATGACAGCTTTACCGATTTGCATCCAAGCAGAGACTTTCCTTAACTCAACATGTAGTAATTTACCATCACCTGACATTCACGCTAGCTCTGAGTAATCTCAATCATAGCTTGTTTTTAACGTTAAGATCGATCACACCACCGTTTATCGCCGGGTCCAACATTATGCCCCACAGCTTGAAAAGCGCGTTCGATGGCGTTGCGCCAGTTCCGTTGTAAGCGGAGCTGACGCGCAAATGAGACCGATCTGAAGATCAAAGGAACATGGCTTTATCTTTACCGTGCGGTTGGGCATACAGTGAAAGAATGAACTCTCTTGTTAAGGTGAGAGATACATAAATCTATTTCGCCGTCACCCATCTGACAAAACACCTCTGTATCTAAAGGTTATTCGACTAGGTAGTTTCAAAGCGAAGTAAGAACCGACGTAGCGTATCTTTCGCGTGCTTTTGCAACTCATCCACGTCAGGTGGTGTAGAAAGCCCCACCAGACATTCGACATGTCTTTGACCTCGCAACATTGCCAGCAAATCAGCAGCTTCATCCTCAGGATTCCCAACACGCAAAACATCTTTCTGGTTTAGCTCTGACAGAAATTCCTCAAGTTTCCTTTGAGCACGCAATGGACCATTGAACATAAACAGTTTAGCTGCATCGGGATCATTTCGACCACTCGCAATCATCATACGCCAAAAAGCTATGGCCCTTGTAGAGAAAATAATTGTAACGAAATGCTCTGCAAACTCAGAAAGCTCCAGATGCCAGTTTGTGCAGGATACATTCAGACTTTCAGCTAGCACCAACTCATCCGACATTTTGCTTATGACTGCACCAAACAAGCCTGCTTTCCCTCCAAAGTAACTATATACGTTCCGTTTCGATCCTCCTGCCTTCACGATGATCTCATCCAACGAGGTGCCATCGTACCCTTTCGTAAGAAATACATCCGTTGCGGCGTCTACTAAGGCGTCACGCCGTGAACTCTTTTTTGCTTTTTTTTCACTGCTCATTTGCTGAACTCTTCTGCGTTTGACATAAATCTCAAACAATGGTACTGATCAGTACCACCATGAATAGACCAAGTCAATTTGGGAAATCAAAAGTCTCCAGAGAGAGGTCGCAATGCCAAAACATCCCACACCTCCCAGCATCACATCTCGGCAACCCAACCGGAAACGTTTTCTGGGAGGGCACGATATGGTAAAAACTGCCATTGTTCAGGTTTCCAATCCGTATCTGGATCGTGATGGCACTATAGAGGTTGCTTGCAAGGCGATTGAAGAGGCTGGCCAAAATGACGCTAAGCTTATCGTCTTTCCGGAAAACTTCATTGCTGGTTACCCGTATTGGTCTCCTGGCTGGAACTCTGATGTTGAGAAGTTTCGTCAAAGCGCAGTGGATTGGCATGATGCTGCAATCATGCTGGGTACTGAGGACACTGAGCGTTTAGGGGCCGCAGTCCGTAAAGCTGATGCATATGTAGCAATTGGATGTAATGAGCTTGATCCACGACCAGAGTCAGATCAGGTCTTCAGCTCCATTCTATATCTTTCTCCTGACGGAAGTGTGCTTGGTGTTCATCGCAAAACAATGCCGACTTATCAGGAAAAAATGTTCTGGGGGATGGGCGATGCTGAGGATCTGAAAGTTTTTGAGACTGATATTGGGAACCTAGGAGGGCTCATTTGTGGCGAACATACAATGACCCCGATCAAGGCCGCTATGATGTCACAACGAGAAGACTTTCATGTATCAGTTTGGCATGGCTCTTACCACCTGACCAAAGGGCCAAGCCTGGTTGAGGATGATGACACGCATGAGAACTTCATTGGCCTGCCTCTGTCTCGTTCTTACGCGATAGAATCTGGCGCATTTGTCGCTATGGCCTGCACCTGGATGGACCCTGAAGATATACCAAATGACTTAGCGTTCGAAAAAGGTGCACCAGATTTTCGTAACTTTAATCATTCAAATGGAGGTAGCGCGATGTTTACGCCAATGGGAGTGCAGATGCAGCCGCCTCTCATAGGTGAACCAGGCATCATTTACTCACAATGCCCTGCCTGGATGCGCAAAGCCCGTGCCGCCATATTGGATACTTTTGGCCACTACTCCCGGCCTGATTTAGTCAAAGTCATCATCCGTGACGCGCATTCTGGCAACTGGCGGCAAGCTGGTACAAGTTATGATGCTTCAACACAACAGATCAAAGATACACTGGCGTTTACTGCAGACACTTATGAGGTCGACCCCGCTCATGTACAATCCACTATGGAAGCAATGCCTTTCAAGTAGCTCAGGTTACGTCACCCCGTCCTGTTGAGGTTTAGCTCTGACTGAAACGGCCTGAACATCAACCTTATGAAGAGGAGAGTTAGAGTGCTGAACGGCAAATACAGCATCTTTTTAACCTTAATGATCGTTTTCGGGGGGACTTCAGCGTCTGCCGGGGCAGACAAAGTTATTGAGCATCCTGAATGGAGTAAAGCGTTTAAGGCCTCGAAAGTTACTGGCACTATTGTCATAAAGCGGATGAATGAACCTACGCGACACGTCTTTAACCCAAAACGGGCAGAAGAAGGGAAATTACCTGCATCAACATTCAAAATTGCAAATTCGCTGATCGCATTTGACACTGGTGTCGTTAACAGCCCTGAAATGATTTTCAGATGGGATGGAAAATCTCGAGCAATGGCTTCTTGGAATAAGGATCTGACGTTTACAGAAGCTTTCGCCGCTTCTGCTGTGCCAGTCTTCCAAACGATCGCCCGGGATATCGGTCGTAAACGAATGGAAGCAGCTATAGATAAAATTGACTATGGCAACGAAAATATCAGCGGCGGTATAGATACTTTCTGGCTCTCAGGCGCCTTACGCATCTCAGCGCATCAGCAGATCGATTTCATCGAACGGCTCTACGCAAAAACACTACCCTTATCATCAGAGTCTCAGACTTTTATACGCAAAGTAATGCCCTCGGTTGAGACCGATTGCTTTCGTATTCAAGCTAAGACAGGCTGGGGAATTCGTGTTGAACCTCATGTCGGTTGGTGGGTCGGCTGGGCCGAGGCGCAGAACGATACGTTACTCTTTGCTTTGAATATTGATGTCGTTGACAGAACTGACCTATCTGCACGAAAAAGTGTAGTAATCGATGTGCTAAAGCAGCAGAACATACTGCCAGAGCGAAATTGCTAAGCGAAGTTTCGTGATTGCCAATACATCATTAAATAAGACAAAGAGTTGCCTGTTCTCATCGGTCATCAGCAATTCATTGCCTCTCCATACCGGGAAACGCCGGAAAAACTGATTAACCGTCGCGCCCCCCATAACGGGAAGTGATGATAGGTACAATCAAATCTAAAAACGCTTTAGTAGAAAGCCCGTAATGACAGAAACTATAGCATTGATAGCTGGACCTTACCTTTTAGTGACAGGACTCGGTTTTTTACTGTCTGAGGATTTTTACAGGCGAATGATTATTGCGCAAAGTAAAGCAGATCCAATCCTCCTCAACCTCTCTGGCGCCAGTCATTTTGTAGTTGGAATGACGGTACTTGTGAACCACTGGCGTTGGTCGACTTCAGCAGAAATTGTCGTTTCACTCGTTGGTATGGCTGCTACTTTGAAGGGCACAGGCCTCATCCTGGTTCCAGATCTCATGATGAAGTCGCACCAGATGGGGAGGCATGGTTTGCTTATCTCAGGTATTACTTTCCTGAGCATTGGTGCCTATCTGGTCTATATTGGCTTCTTTGAATATGCTTTAAGGCTAAGTCACTCATTCTAATGTCTGATCTCGACGCTTTTCAGCTTTAAAAGACTACCGTTTTCCGCGCTGTATTGCCATACACGCAACGATACTTTCAGCCTGTCGAGCGAATACACAAAACAATTTTATCTATGAACAAGACGTCAGGACCTTGTTGCAAATTTACTAGTCTTCAACATGAAAGGAAATTGAAAGTGCTGCGTTTTTTAGAGGAAGTTTACGTTCCCTTGGGGCGACTTGCCTGTGTCTTGAGCTTGTCACTTGGTTTGCCAGTCTCCGCAGAAGCTGGCCCCCTCATTGACACGGTCGAACAATTAGAGGCAGAAGTCGGCGGGCGGATTGGCGTGATGCTGACCCAGCAAGATACTACGTGGACACTTAAACATCGGGCGACGGAGCGGTTTCCAATGTCCAGCACGTTTAAATCTCTGCTTTGTGGCGCAGTTCTTGAGCGTGTCGACAAGGGAAACGAAGACCTGAAAGCTCAGGTGACCTATGATGAGAAAGAGCTCGTTAGCTATTCACCCGTAACGGAGAAACATGTTGCCTCCGGCATGAGTGTAGAGCAACTGTGTGAGGCAACAGTTACTTTAAGTGACAACAGCGCAGCAAACCTTCTTCTTGAACGGGTTGGAGGTCCAGAAGGATTAACCGGTTTTTTGCGGTGGCTTGGAGATGATGTAACGCATCTGGACCGCTGGGAAACAGAGCTTAATCAGGCAACGCCTGGTGACCTGCGTGATACCACAACACCAGACGCAATACTTTCAACGCTGAACAAGTTGCTTTTTGGAGATGTCCTGCATCCGCAGTCACGTGCACAGCTACGGCAATGGATGGTAGATGACAAAGTAGCCGATGGGCTGATCAGAAAGCATCTGCCACATGGTTGGCAAATTGCTGATAAGACTGGCGGTGGAGGGTATGGTTCCCGTGGAATTATAGCCGTCATCTGGCCTGAAACTGGTGCCCCCTATTTCGCAGCTATTTACATGACCGGAAGCGATGCCGATTTTAAAACACGCAATAAAGTAATCGCCTTAATTGGTGATGCGATGATTGAGGAAATCAAACAGCGCTGAGCCTCAGGATCCTCAAAGGTGTCGTTGCAAAGCTTGATCTGCTGGTGCAGACCTAACTTAAAAACAACGGTGCCTTTGGCTGAACTGGATGTGGATCAGCCCGATCTGTAGTTGGCAACACTCCTTTTTTTGCGGACGCATTCCGGGCATAAAGCATGGCGGCTTGGCTTCATAGTGAGAAAGCACTGGGTCAACGGGTTCGAACGACACAAGTAATAGTTTGGACGATACTTGTACCTGATTGGAGCTGAGGATACACTCAACAATTATCTGACTAATCTCCTGCCAGAGTCGAGTTGATAACGCCTGCATGATTGCTTGAGTAACTGGAGATGCACGTGCAACATATTGGCAAAGACGTCACTTTATTTGAGCCAGCCTTTATTCACGAAACTGCGCTTTTGTATGGAAAAGTCACGGTCGGAAAAGGAGCGTCCATTTGGCCCTATGTCGTCACGCGCGCGGAGATGCATGAGATCGTGATAGGTGAGCGTACCAACATACAAGATCACGTGATGATTCATGTTGGATATTCCACGCCGACAATTGTTGGTGACGATTGCTCTGTCGCACATCGAGCAGTGCTGCATGGTTGTGAAATTGGAGACCGTGTTCTGATTGGCATTGGAGCAACTGTAATGGACGGTGCGAAGATCGGCGCAAATTCGATTGTCGCTGGCCACTCCATCGTCACCGAAGGCTCTGAGTTTCCGGAAAACTCGATCATTGCCGGCAGCCCCGCCCGGCTTGTGAAAACCCGCGACAACTCGGCAGCAAATCTGCTGAATGCGAAATTTTATCACCAAAACGCACTAGGCTATGCCAGAGGTATTGAACGTTTTTCAACTGAAACACTGACCCATCATCAGAATAAGGATTCGAAGATAGTTAGTGATGCCTGAGGCTGCAGGCTCCACAAAACAAACTCTTGTTAGGCGGGCGAAAGTCAGTTTGCCCTAACCCGACATAGAAGCCCTTGGGCGCTGCCATGCAGCCAGACAACACCTCTACGATATGCCCCCCCAAAAAACTATTGGAGGCTGACCTGTTTGCTGTAACCGCGCAGAGCAGCAATGTAAAATAGTTAGCTGGACGCCTAAGCCACCAGCTTTGTTCTTCTGGTCAGCACTGCATTGTCATCTTCACTTTCTAACAATGTCCAGCCGTTGCTTATATAAAGCTCTGCAAACTCTGTATAAACATAGAGCTGGGACACGTATTTCAGGGCGGCTTCTGCAACTGCTGATTTGATCAATCTCGAAGCGATACCTTTTCTTCGGTAATCTGGAGCAACCAGCAAAGCATTGATCCAAACTCCGACTTCATCAGTTTGAGGTACTGGCGCTGTGGTGAACGCGAGCCCCCCGATCAGTTGTTTCTGCTTGTTCAGTGCGACCAATGGAGCTGGTATCAGAATTTGAGGATGTTTTGCTTCAAACGAGATGGGCTCTCCCCACTCCAGCATCATCCAGTCTTTTAACTGATCAAGAACCTGTGGTGCGTCCTTTGAGTTTAAGATGGAGACCATAGAAGGAACTCTAACTCCTTACCGATGTGCTAAACGGCCTGTTTTTCTGGCAGTTTCTGATAGATTTCAGCATAGCTGCTTTCATAAAGCCGCATTTGAAGCAATTGCAACCCGGGATAGGATAACCTTAAGAGAACTACCCGTATTTTTGTGGTGGCTTCTCAATGTAAATATCATTCTGTCTTTCAGGGCTTTGCGGAATTTCACGAACTTTATTATCCGCAGTTTACACTCTGAGTGCCGTCATCGATCCAGATGCCATTTGCTTCACTGCGAGAAAAAAAGTCTTTGGGCGCCGCATCCATTTTTGCCGAAACCCCAAGTACTTTTGGCCGATCTGCAGTCTCATCCTTCGTTACGATTATCTCCCCTAACGAAGTTTTGTAGGACATTCCAGATAATCCAGAAGCGTGTTTGCGCTCACCACAATGCTGAAAACCTAAAGTCTGAAACAGTTCCTCTACTTTCTTGCCACCTTCAATCCACACGCGGTTGATCATCTTCGCATTGTTTTTGTGTATATAGAAATGCGATTTACTTTTATAATCTTTATACGGGTGAAATAAGAAGATGTGTTCGAGACCAGACCCTTCAGGGAATATTACATATTCCCAATATTTCCCCCGAATGACTTCATGATCAATTCCATCGATTTTCTTTGAAAATGCGTCAGCATCTGAACCTGTGAGTTCTAAATATGCGCCGCTTTCCCCTTGCTCTAATATTTTTGAATACTTTTCAGAAATGTCGTCACTGGGTGCGCCGACCAGTGACATGAGTTCAATATTTGTTTTGTTTGGAAGCTTGATGTGAGCATTCAAGAGCCCGTTATCGTGAAGCTTTCCCGGCTTAATCGTAAATCCCATTTTTTCGTAGGCCATTGAGGCGATTTTGATGTCTGAGACAGCAACGATGACGCCGCCAACATAAGTCTCGCTTGCCTGTACTACTTTCAAAAAGGATGAGCTGATAATCATTACAAGTAGGATCAAAGAAAAGAGATACTTGCTCATGTGGTTGCCTTTAAGCCTTTGAGGTTGAGGTATATCGCGGTGATCAGATGGTTATTTTCACCCATATTAAACTTGGACGAATTGCATGCCAACAGCAATTACTGGCTCTTTTCAATTGCAGAGCAGCCCATCACAACAGCCCTGCCCCACCACTCGATAACTTACTTAAAAGCATGTACAGCTCTTAATGCTGGAAAAGAGAAGTCGGCTTTGATCGCCTATGTCTCATGATTGAAGTCACGCCAGCGACCAATCTTTCATTGATGCATCGCTCAACGTTGCTTTCAAGACCAGAGCGGCAGAACCAACGGAAAGCTATATTGAGGTGAACTTCTCCACATAGCCAGCATTGAAGGTCTTCTGACGTCAAGCAACCTTTCCGCAAAGCACCATGCCGTAACTAGCAAGCGCTAAGCAAGTTTGTGCGAATATTATCGCGCTAATTTATTTTTTGAAAGGATGTTTACTGTGAGCATTTTCAGCGGCGGCGGATCCACATACAGCTTGTCCAACTACAGCATTGCCAAGTTTGTCGGCAATACAACATCATTTGCCTCTCGCACGACCCAAAGCGTTCTGCTTCAGGATGACGAAACAGAAAAGAAGTCCACCGAGTTGGACGTGTCTTCCATGCCAGACAACGCTGTTGATGCACGCGCTAAACTGACGGACCGCTACGGCGACCTTGAAACCACCTCTGCCAGGTACAAGGACGACATCGAGGCATTCCGGCGAGAGATTTTCGACGATCTGAAATTCGACCGGGCCACGCTTTATAGCATCGCATCGAATGAGAATGGTTACTTCTCGAAAGAAGAGATTAAAGCGGCGCAGCTTGTCATGGATGAGCAACTGGAACAGGCGCTGAACAAGAGCGATCCTGAAGCAGAATCAACTGCCGATAACTACCTGTCGCTGCTAAAGTATCTGGAAGAAGAGAGCTCAGAAGACGAAAAGTCCAGTTTCGAGTGGGCCGTTAACAAAGCAAACGCTCAGGCCAGTTACAAACGCCTTTCGAACGGTAAGGAAAGTGAATTCTTTTCCGATGACCCGGTCATTACCTTGCTCACCAAAGCACATGAAGAATTGTTTGAGGCACAGCAAACCGATCCTGATGCAAAACTTGAGTCCATGTCTTCCTACGATTCCGCCCAATACCAATGGGAGCGAAACAACAACAGTTACGATACTTACACTTCCCCGGATGCGTGGTGGACATAACTGACCGGAATGCCTCATGTTTCGGTTTGCTACACTGACCAGTTTTAAAAGCGTTTAACATCTGGGCAGCCCTTGGGATGCTGGTGGGCATATCTAGTTATGTGACCATGGCGGACCTTGTGCCTGCTTTAACCTGTTTCCACAAAACTGAAATCTCAACAGCAACCCTACAAGACTGTACATACCGGAAACATGGGGTTTACAGATCACCAAGGCGAGGAAAAGCGAAGATAATACTGGCAATGCCAACGTGAAATCTACTCGAAAAGATCCAGCTAGCCGAAGCCGGAACAGAGCTTTACTCGCCCGTTATTTGCCAACTAAGCACCTTCCTTGAAAATAGCTCTTAAACATGATGCGGAAACGCTCTACACCACCTTGCGTGACACGACGTAAACAGAGGCTGGCCTGCGCAGCTCATGGAATAAGCTTCGTCAACGGTTGGAGAACACGGACAAGGTTGGATAGGGCCTCAGCCTCTACGGCCCGCCCCTCACGGTTGCGTGGCTCCTTCGTGAAGCTGGTATGTCTGATCGGGAGATCGCAGCAGCACTAGGGCATGAAACAGAGGAGATGGCGCGGCACTGTGCCAAAGGGGCAGAACTTCGTCGAGGTATGGAACATATCGCGTCCCGTTTTGAAGCGGAACTGAGCGCACGCGGAATAAAAAGTACCTAACTCAAAGGACGAATCAAATGAGAAAGACCAACTAAATTTATATAATCGGGAAAATAAATGGTGCCCGGAGGCGGATTCGAACCACCGACACGCGGATTTTCAATCCGCTGCTCTACCAACTGAGCTATCCGGGCCTTCGCGTTAGGCGTTGTGCCCCGCTGAGGTGAGGGTCTTATAGGGTGCTAAAATTATCCTGTCCAGCACCTCTATGAGTTTTCCCAAGGGCTTTTAAGGGGGAAACTCGTTTTTCTCAGCCAAGCCACTCAAATCATGGAGGAAAAAGGGCACAGTAAAGCGCCCTCTCTCTTTAAAGCGGGTGCAGACTTAAACAGTAACCCAGCCAGCGCGCTCGAATGATTTTGCCATGGCGTGTACAAGTCCTTCGATTTTGATGCCTTTTTCAAAATCAATGAGGTGACTGTCTTGCCCCTGCAAACTCTTCAGAATTTCGCTGACCTCGATAACTTTCAGGTCGTTAAAGCCGATGCCGTGGCCGGGTGCCGGGATGAAGCGCCCGAAAGGTTCATGAGCTGGTCCTGCCAGAATGGTTGTGAAGCCCTGTGAGGCTGCGGGTCCTTCTGCTTTATAGACCTTCATCTCGTTCATGCGCTCCTGATCGTAAGTGATGGAGCCTTTTGAGCCGAAGATCTGCACGGCAATGCGTCCTTTACGCCCCCATGCAGCACGGTTGAGTTGCAGCGTGCCATTGCCACCATTTGCCAGCTCAAACAGAACGGTTGCCGCATCATAGGTTTCGACGGGTATATCCCTACCCTCTTTATCCTTACGGGTCGCGTAAGGTTTGGTCATATGGCACATGACTTTTGCGATGTTCAGCTCCAGTGCGCTGAGCAGAGAGAGTGTGTGGACGCCGAAATCATCCAGAGCGCCGAAACCGGAGGCTGCGCCGCTTTTGATGCCCCACTCATCTGCCGGACTGGCCATAAAGTCTTCGTCCATTTCAATGCGGACCTGAAGCACATCGCCAATCTCATTCCCGCGTAGCAGCGCGCTAATCCGGCGCATCATGGGGTTCTGGATGTAGTTGTACCCGAGGAAGGTTTTCTTGCCGGTTTTGCGTGCGACCTCCAGCATCTTTTGCGCGTCTTCAAAAGAGGGAGCCATTGGTTTTTCGCAGTAGACATGCTTGCCAGCTTCCAGTGCTGCAATTGCCATTTCCGGGTGGAACTGGTTTGGCGTGGTGATGGAGATGATCTGAACATGGGGGTCGCTGAGCAAGTCCCTCCAGTTGCCCGTAGATTTGGTAAAGCCAAATTCCTGCGCCCGAGCTGCTGCCAGTTCTTCATTCACCTCAGCAAGCATCACCAGTTCCGGTTTGAGCTTGCCGCCAAATACACCGGGCACGGCATTCCATGCCAAAGCATGGCATTTGCCCATGTATCCGGTCCCAATCAGACCTACGCCGATTTTTTCCATCTCAGTCATCCTGAAAACGCCCGGTAGGGGCTTCGCTGCAATGGAGCTGTGGCATGGGCCTCACGCCACCTCTCAGTCTTACTTGTTGAGCCGGCGAGGCTCATTGTTTTTTGCAGTTCTTAAATTGCTGCAAATCCATAGATCGGCAGTCTCCTCAGACGGTGCCGCCCAGAGAGGCTTCCAGTGAGGCCAGTTCCTGCCCGCCTGCCATCAGGTCCTGCAATTCTTCTGTTGTTATGTCGCCCTTCTTCGCAGTGCCGAGGGTCTTGCCCCGGTTCAGTACTGTGAAGCGATCCCCCACTGCCATGGCGTGGCGTACGTTGTGCGAAATGAACACGACACCAACACCTTTCTTGCGGACCTTATCCATGGTTGAGAGCACGTTTGCTGTCTGGCGTACGCCCAGCGCAGAGGTTGGCTCGTCGAGGATAAGGACCTTCGCACCGAAGTAGACGGCGCGTGCAATTGCGACTGTCTGGCGCTCGCCGCCGGACAGTGTGCCAACAGCCTGATCCGGCTCGCGCAGGTTGATGCCCATTCTAGACATCTCCTTCATAGTCACCTCATTGGCGTACTTGTGATCGAAGTAAGAGACCGGGCCAAACTTTTTGACCGGCTCACGGCCAAGCCAGAAGTTGCGGGTGATGGACATGAGCGGGATCATGGCGAGATCCTGATGCACCGTTGCAATGCCTGCATTCATGGCATCACGCGGGCTTTCAAAAACCTGCTTCTGACCATCAACGAAGATCTCGCCCTTGCTTGGCTTGTGCACGCCGGACATGGTTTTGATGAAGGTGGATTTACCTGCACCGTTATCACCCAGCAGACAATGCACTTCGCCGGGCATGACGGAGAAGGAAACACCAGCCAAAGCAATTACAGAACCGAAGTGCTTTTCGATATTCTTCATCTCAACGATAGGTGATGACATGATCAGCGCTCCCCTGTGACGCGCTTGCGGATCATGTTGTTAAACAACACCGCAATCAGCAGCATGGAACCGAGGAAGACCAGATACCAGTCCTGATCGATGTTGGTGTAGCTGAGGCCGATCAACACCATACCGAAGATAATGGAGCCGAAGAACGCGCCAATTGCGGAGCCGTAACCGCCGGTGAGCAAACAACCACCAATCACCGCTGCAATGATGGCCTCAAATTCCTTCTGGAAGCCACGACGGGCGTCGGTAGAGCCTGCATCCATTACAGTAAGAATTGCGACAAGTGCTGCGCAGCAAGCGGTGAACATGAACAGGTACATTTTGACAGTGCGCACCGGCACACCGGAATTGCTGGCTGCGTTACTGTCCCCACCGGCTGCGAAAATCCAGCTGCCATAACGGGAGCGCAGGAGCACCCATGTTGCAGCCAGAGCCAGCAGCAGGAACCAGATGATATCAACCGGAACACCGTCGACCTTTGGTTTGCCGGACTTGAAGGTGTCGATCCAGCCAGATTCCGCCAACCAATAGAACAGGGGTGTAAACGCTTCGCCGCTGAAGAACTCAGCAAGCCAGCTGCCTTCAAACTCCTGACGGATGCCTCGGAGCTGGGTGGAGCCGCCGGTTGCTGCTTTCAGACCAACAAGAGACAAACCACGCAGAATGAAGAGGAACGCCAGCGTTACGATAAAAGACGGCAGACCTGTGCGGATAACGATCTGCCCGTTGAGGGCGCCCATCGCAGTTGCCGCCATGAAGGTGACAATGATCGCTGCAAATAGCGGAAGGTCAAAGGTGACCATTGCCGCGCCGAAGATCAGCCCTGTGAAAGCAACCATGGAGCCAACGGAGAGGTCGAACTCGCCGCCGATCATGAGAAGTGCTGCTCCGATTGCCAGAATACCGAGCTGGGCAGCAGGCGTCATGAAGTTCATGATCCCCGCGAGGGTAAACATCCTGGGGTCAGCCGTGAAAAGAAAGAAGAGTGTTACGAGAGCGAGGCCAGCAATAGCGCCGAGTTCCGGGCGCTTCATGAGCCGGGAGATGAGCGAGATCTTTTTTACTCTTTCGTCCGTGCTCTCAACTGCAAGATCGGACATTGTATTTCCCTCAGATTGCATGGATGAGAGGGGCTCAGCACCCCTCCCATAGCATAGCGCTTAGCGGATGCCCTGAGCGGACAGCTCAACAACGTGGCCTGCTTTGTCAGCCGTGATCAGATTGGGACCGGATGGAACGTTACCGCCCGGGATCAAGCCATACTCTGCATTGAGAGCGAGGAAGATGACCGGCAGATAGCCTTGCAGGAACTGCTGCTGGTCAATTGCAAATGCTGCCTTGCCATCAACAACGGCCTGCAGGAAACCTGCGGACATATCGAAGGTTGCAACGTTGACTTCACCGGTACGCCCTACCGCTTCAACCGCTGCTACTGCTGACTCGCCAACAAGAGAAGCACTGAGACCCATGATGGTGTCGATGTCTTCGCTGGAGTCCAGAGTTGCCTTGATCTTCGCTTCAACTTCTGCCGGGTCGTTATTGGTTGGAACGACGGTCACGTTGCCCCCAAAGCCTGCTGCAAAACCGTCACAGCGCAGATCGAGAGACACGTTCCCCACCTCCTGATTGACGCAGATGCCGACCTTGCCGCCCATGTCCGCAAGTTTTTTGCCTGCTGCTTTACCGGCGTCAAACTCGTCCTGACCAACGTGCAGCAAAGCGCCAAAGCTTGCAGATACGTCGCCGCCAGAGTTCATGGAGATAACGGGAATTCCAGCTTCAATTGCTTTGGTAATGGACGGACCAAGCGCGTCACCATCTGGAATGGACACAACAATTCCATCTGGCTCCTGCACGATTGCTGCATCAATAAGCTGGCTCATGGCAACCATGTCAAAAGTTTCCGGCGCACGGTAAGCAACGTTTGCGCCGCTGTCTTTCGCGGCTTTGTCAACACCGTTCTTTACAACAGACCAGAATGGGTCATTTGCCTGACCGTGACTGACCACAATAATATCGGCAGCCATTACCGCAGGCGCGGCGGTGATCGCAGCAGCTGCTGCGAGCGCACGTATAGTCTTTTGCATCTAAACCTCCCAAGATTGGCAGTACGCCAATTAAAACGCAGGGCTTCCCCTTAAAAACGCTGATGCTATCTCGTCCATACCATCAGGTTTGAATGCGATTTTCGCATGGTCGTTGTGGTCTGCCGTCCCACGGGCAAAATCACCTATCACCTTCCAACAGCAGCGCATTTCTGATTGCACCTTCCCGGCGGGAACTAGCCGTGTAACAAGGCGATGGAAGAGCGGAAACGACCGCCTCACAACAGTTGAATTCATCTAAATATAACTAATTCAGAAAATTCATTCCAAATTTATAGAACGTACATTGCGATTTTTCAAGTTTTGGAATAGATTTTTTTCATGACTGAGAATTTGAACGTAATTAACCCAGACATTCCTTCGGACTATGAGAGCCTGAAAGCGCGCATAAGTACTCTTTCGGACAGCATGCCTAAACGACTTTTGCAATGCGCAAGGTACGCACTGGCCAATCCGGACAGAATCGCGCTGGGAACCACAGCCGAAATCGCAAGTGCGGCTGGTGTGCAACCCTCCACTCTTGTACGCTTTGCACAAACACTTGGATTTGACGGCTTTTCACAGATGCAGCAGATCTTTCAGGGCCAGCTGGTTGGCCGCAACTCTGAATATACAGAGCGCCTGACCAAGATCCGGGAGAGCGGAGCTAATACTCCGGGCAGCATTTTAAGCAGCTTTGCAGAACGCTCCAAGCAATCGCTGGACGAGCTGGTTCGCCAGATCGACACCAACGCAATGCAGAGCGCGATTGATATGCTTACGGGTGCAGAAACCATACATTTGCTGGGATTACGCCGAGCCTATCCTGTAGTCAGCTATCTGCATTACACATTAGGAAAGATGGGTGTACACACCAACCTTCTGGAAGGAACCGGCGGCATCTTAGAGGAGCGCCTT
Organism: uncultured Pseudovibrio sp.; assembly: GCA_947496145.1. GTDB lineage: Bacteria > Pseudomonadota > Alphaproteobacteria > Rhizobiales > Stappiaceae > Pseudovibrio. The sequence continues at coordinate 81,855 of CANMBS010000002.1, read as the reverse complement.
CAGTTCATCAGCGAGAAAGACGCTCTGTTCGTCTCCACCTTCAGCCCCTACTCTCCTGAAGTCGTGGAGCTTGCCAGCAAGGCGTTTGGTCGCGGCGTCTCCGTGATTGCTTTAACCGACAGCGTCCTGTCCCCGATCGCACGGGTTTCATCAACCGTACTGGAAGTCAACGAGGCTGAGCATGGCGCGTTCCGCTCACTCTCCACAACCATGTGCCTTGCAACATCGATTGCAGTGGCCGTGGGAGACGCACGCAAATGGACATCACTCTCATAAAGGATCACTCAGAAATCAGCCACGTAACAGCTGAATGAGCCGGATGAATTTGAGTCTCTTCACATTTTTGGAATAAAGCCCATTCTATTTTGAATAAATATTCCACTTGTGATAAAAATTGGAATATGTAATCTTTCATGAAATACTAGTATCTGATTGGGAGATTCCATTGAAACCACTCGATGTCATCACAATCGGCCGATCCTCCGTTGATCTGTATGGGACGCAGGTTGGCAGCCGGCTGGAAGATATGTCTTCCTTCAAAAAGTACGTGGGTGGCTCACCAACCAACATGTCTGTGGGCACTGCACGTCTGGGCCTGAAGTCGGCGCTCATCTCCCGCGTTGGAGATGAGCATATGGGACGCTTTATCCGCGAGCAGCTTGTAAAAGAAGGGGTTTGTGTTGACGGTCTTGTGACTGATAAAGACCGTCTGACCGCCCTTGTTCTTCTTGGCATTCGCGACAAAGAACAGTTTCCGCTGATCTTTTATCGCGAGAATTGCGCAGACATGGCATTGTGTGAAGATGACATTGACCCGGTGTTCATCGCAAAAGCAGGCTGTGTCACAGTTACTGGCACTCATCTTTCTCACCCGCGCACTGAAGCGGCGGTTTTAAAAGCCTTACGTCTTGCGAAGGAAAATGGCGCGCGTACTGCTCTGGATATTGATTACCGCCCGAACCTGTGGGGGCTTGCGGGTCATGGTGATGGTGAAGAGCGGTTTATTGCCTCTGAAAAAGTAACTGCGGAATTTCAGCAGCACCTGCATTTATTTGATCTGATCGTTGGCACAGAAGAGGAATTTCATATTGCGGGCGGCTCTACCAATACGCTTGAGGCACTGAACGCTGTGCGCAAGGTCAGTGGCGCTGCTCTTGTTTGCAAGCGCGGCCCGATGGGTGCTGTGGTGTTTGAAGATGCCATTGGTGCCAGCCTTGATGAAGGCAAGTCGGGTCCGGGTTTTCCGATTGAAGTGTTCAACGTACTTGGTGCTGGTGACGGGTTCATGTCCGGCCTGCTGCGTGGCTGGCTGAAGGACGAGAGCTGGGAGACCACCCTCACCTACGCAAATGCGTGTGGTGCGTTTGCCGTCTCCCGTCATGGCTGTGCGCCTGCTTATCCGAGCTGGGAAGAATTGCAGTGGTTCCTCAAAAACGGCTCTACAGAACATGCCCTGCGCAAAGATAAAAAACTGGAGCAGGTTCACTGGGCAACCAACCGCAAGGGTGACTGGCCAAACATGAAAGTGTTTGCCTTTGACCATCGCGCCCAACTGGAAGACATGGCGGCAAAGGTCGGTGCACCTGCTCATAAGATCAATGAGTTCAAACTGGTTTGCCTGAGGGCTGCTCAGCGGGTGCGTGCTGGCAGTGATGATTTTGGCATCCTGTGTGATGGGCGGCTTGGTGAGGAAGCTCTCTTTGAAGCAGTTGGGACTGGCCTTTGGATTGGTCGCCCCGTTGAGCAACCCGGATCGCGCCCGTTGCGATTGGAGATTGGCCCAGACTTTGGCAGTCAGCTCGCAGAATGGCCTGTTGAACAGGTCGTAAAGGTTTTGTGCTTCTATCACCCTGATGACAGCGAAGAGATGAAGGCACAGCAGGAGGAAACTGTTGTTCGCCTTGCTCATGCCTGCCGTGCCAACAATCTTGAGCTTCTGCTTGAGATTGTTGCGTCCAGGGCAGGTCCAGTTGACGACGAGACAACGGCTAAGGTCATTCAGCGTTTTTATGATCTTGGTGTTTACCCAGACTGGTGGAAGCTGGAGCCCCTGAAGACGGAGGGTGCCTGGCAGAACGCCTGCGCAGCAATCAGCGCGAATGATCCGTGGTGCCGTGGCATTGTGGTGCTGGGCCTTGAAGCACCGATAGATGAGCTGACGGCCAGTTTTGAGGTGGCCGCGCAGCATGAGCTTGTGAAAGGTTTTGCTGTGGGACGCACAATTTTTGCTGAAGCTGCGGAAAAGTGGCTTGGCGGAAAAATAGATGATGAAGAAGCCATTGCGATGATGGCAGCCAATTTTGAGGGTCTGTGCTCTGTCTGGGAGCAGGCACGTACTGATAAGAAAGAAGTTGCATGAAGACGATCAGATTAACAGCCGCACAGGCTCTGGTTCGCTATCTGGCAGCCCAGAAAACACCTGAGGGAGACAGCTTTATCGCTGGGGTCTGGGCCATCTTCGGTCACGGCAATGTGGCAGGTCTTGGTGAGGCGCTTTATCACGCACAGGATGCGTTGCCGACCTATCGCGGCCACAACGAACAAGGCATGGGGCACGCTGCTATTGCTTATGCCAAAGCATCCAACCGTCGCCGTGCCATGGCGGTAACCACGTCCATCGGTCCGGGCGCAACCAACATGGTGACGGCTGCGGCACTGGCCCATGTGAACCGCCTTCCGGTTCTGCTGCTGCCGGGCGATGTATTTGCAAGCCGTGCACCGGACCCGGTGCTTCAGCAAATTGAGGATTTTCAGGATGGTACGGTCAGCGCCAATGATTGCTTCCGCCCTGTCAGCCGTTATTTTGACCGCATTCAGCGCCCTGAGCAGCTATTGACTGCATTGCCGCGTGCCATAACAGTGATGACTGACCCGGTTGAGTGCGGCCCCGTGATATTGGCCATGTGTCAGGACGTGCAGGCAGAAGCCTATGACTGGCCTGTGAGTTTCTTTAAGGAGCGCACCGTGCACTTCCGCCGCCCTGCCCCTGACGCAAGTGAGCTGGAAACTGCTGTTGCTGCAATCCGTGCTGCAAAAAAGCCGATGATCATTGCAGGTGGTGGTGTTCATTACTCTCTGGCAACGGGTGATCTGAAAAGTTTTGCTGAGACACACAATGTGCCAGTGGCTGAAACGCAGGCTGGCAAGTCTGCTTTGCCATGGGATCACGCCCTAAATCTGGGCAGCATTGGTGTGACCGGTTCTTCTGCTGCAAATGCGATTGCAGAAGATGCTGACCTGATCATCGCTGTGGGCACCCGCTTGCAGGACTTCACCACGGGATCGTGGGCGCTCTTTAAAAATCCTGATCGCCGTATTTTGCAGCTCAATGCAGCGTCTTATGACAGCGGCAAGCACAACGCCCTGCCTCTGGTGTGTGATGCACGCACCGGGCTGCATGCTCTCAGCCAGAAGCTTGGCAACTGGAAAGCTGAGACTGATGGTGCCTCTCATCGTGCTAAGTGGCTTGCAGCTGTTGAACGGGCAACGGGCGCACCTGAGGGCGGCAATGAATTGCCAACGGATGCACAGGTGATCGGGGCCGTTCAGCGTGCCAGTGATGCGGACACGACTGTTGTGTGTGCGGCTGGCGGTTTGCCGGGTGAGCTGCACAAGCTTTGGAAGAGTGACAAACCAGGTGGTTACCATCTGGAATACGGCTACTCGTGCATGGGCTACGAGATTGCCGGTGGCCTTGGTGTGAAGATGGCCAGGCCTGACAATGAAGTGGTCGTTATGGTTGGCGATGGCAGTTACATGATGTTGAACTCTGAACTGGCAACCTCTGTCATGCTGGGTCACAAGATCATCGTAGTCCTGCTGGACAATCGCGGGTTTGGCTGCATCAACCGGTTGCAGATGGCAACGGGTGGCGACAACTTCAACAACCTTTTAGATGATGCCTATCACACTGAGCCAGCTCACATCGATTTTGCCGCTCATGCAGGAGCGATGGGGGCAACCTCTGAGCACGTGAAGAGCATTGAGGAGCTAGGAGAGGCTCTGAGCCGCGCAAGAGCCAGCGATAAATCCTACTGCATCGTGATCGACACTGATCCGCTGCCAAGCACTGAAGCTGGCGGATACTGGTGGGATGTGGCTGTGCCGGAAGTATCTGAACGACAAGAAGTAAATGAAGCTCGTAAGGGCTATGAAAATGCGCTGACCAATCAGCGTTTGGGGGACTAAGGCTCATGATCCGTTTTGGAACCAACCCTATTGCATGGAGCAATGACGACGACCGGACACTTGGTGCCCATATTTCTCTGGAGCAGTGCTTAAAAGAAGCCAGTGAAATCGGCTTTGATGGCATCGAAAAGGGCCACAAGATGCCTATGGACCCGGAAGGGATGAAAGCAGCGCTTGCTCCTTACGGTCTGACCTATGTTTCTGGCTGGTACTCAACCAATCTGCTGGTTCAGGGCATTGAGGAGGAGAAAGTTTCTATTCAGCCTTATCTTGACCTGCTGAAAGCGTTTGGCAGTAAGGTGTGCGTGGCCTGTGAGACGTCCAATGCTATTCACGGTGCTGATGATACTGCTCTTGCAGATAAGCCAGTGCTCACAGATGCACAGTTCATAAAATTTGCAGCTGATCTGGAAGAGCTGGCAACGTACTGCACTGAACAAGGGATTTCTCTGGTTTATCACCATCACATGGGTACCATTATTCAAAGTGGTGAGGAAATTGGCCGTTTCATGGAACTTGCCGGGCCGAACACTTATCTGCTGCTTGATACGGGCCACGCTTATTTCGGTGGATCGGACCCGGCGGAGCTGGCTCGCAAATACATGCACCGCATCCGCCATATTCACGCCAAGAACGTTCGTCCTGTCATTGCAAAGCAGGTACAGGAGGAACGTCTGAGCTTCCTTGAAGGCGTTCGCCGGGGTGTGTTTACCGTTCCGGGCGATAAAGAAGGCGGCGTTGATTTTGAACCTGTGCTGAAGATTGCAGCTGAGCACGGCTATGAAGGCTGGCTGGTGATTGAAGCAGAACAGGACCCTGACCAGCGCAATCCGTTCACCTACCAGAGCATGGGCCTTAAAGCACTGCGCGAAATGGCTATCCGAACTGGTTTGTATAAAGAGGCAGTCGCATGAGCAAGCTTCTCGTAAAACCCTCCGGCACTGAAGGCAAGGTTCATGACATCACACCTGAAACTGCCAATTGGGGATATGTTGGTTTCGGCCTTTACCATCTGGAGCCGGGAGCAAGCGCCAGCGAACTGATGGAAGGGCGCGAAGCCATTCTGGTTATCGTGGAAGGCAAAGCCACCATCACCTCTGACGGGCAGGACTTCGGCACGCTTGGTGAGCGCAAGAACGTGTTTGAGCGCATTAAGCCATGGTGTGTGTATGTTCCTGCCGGAGCTGAGTGGAGCGCAACGGCTGTTACCAAGCTCACACTGGCTGTGTGTACTGCCCCGGCAAAAGACGGCAGCTATCCTGCCCGCGTGATTGGCCCGGATGACATTCCAAGCGTTGAGCGCGGTGTTGGTGCCAACACCCGCTACATTCACCCCATTGCCATGGAAGAGCAGGACTTTGCAGAAAGCCTGCTGGTGACTGAGGTTTACACCCCTCAGGGCAACTGGTCTTCTTATCCGCCGCATCGTCATGATGAGGATAACTTCCCGGAAATGACTTATCTGGAGGAGACGTATTATCACCGTCTCAACCCGGAGCAGGGTTTCGGTTTCCAGCGTGTGTTTACCGAAGATGGTGAGCTGGATGAAGCCATTGCCATGTCCAGCGGGGATGTTGTGTTGGTGCCTAAAGGTCACCACCCGGTTGGTTCTCCTTATGGCTATGAGATGTACTACCTGAATGTGATGGCTGGTCCTTTACGTAAATGGCGCTTCAAGAACCACCCGGATCATGACTGGATTGCACAGCGCGACGCAAAGCCTGCTGAATCCTAAGAGATTTTGATCCTGCGCCTTCCCAAAGTTTGCCTAATGTTCTGGGAAGATGCCTTTTGCCGCCACCGTATTTTTCCCTTTAAAGCCGGGAGGTTCAGGGGAATACGTGAGATAACGCTGTTTTTGAAAGATAAGCTATGACTGTTTCAATTGGCCTGTTGGGAGCTGGCCGTATTGGCAAAACCCACGCAAAAGCTGTCAGTCAGTTGGAAAATGCCAAGCTGGCTGCTGTGTTTGATCCGTTTGAGGATGCTGCAAATGATATTGCAGCGCAGACAGGTGCCCGTGTTGATACTCTGGATGCCATCATGAATGATCCGGCAATTGATGCTGTGATTATTGCTACGCCGACAGACTTGCATGCTGAGCAGATTGAGCAAGCCGCACATGCTGGCAAGGCGATCTTCTGCGAAAAACCGATCCATCTGGATGGGGAACGGGTTCGCGAGTGTCTTAAGGTTGTTGAAGAGACTGGCGCAAAGCTGATGGTCGGTTTTAACCGTCGTTTTGACCCGAATTTTGCTGAAGTGAAACGCCAGATCGAAAGCGGTGTGATTGGTGATGTTGAGATGGTTCAGATCACCTCCCGCGACCCTTCCCCGCCACCAGTTGACTACGTGAAGCGTTCTGGTGGCCTGTTTAAAGACATGATGATCCATGATTTTGACATGGCGCGCTTCCTGCTGGGGGAAGACGTTGTTGAAGTCAATGCCATGGGCAGTGCCATCATCTCTGATGAAATCGGTGCCTGCGGTGATGTGGATACAGCGACTGCAACGCTGAAGACCGCAAGCGGCAAAATCTGCACCATCACCAACTCCCGCCGCGCAACATATGGCTATGACCAGCGAGTGGAAGTGCACGGTTCAAAGGGTATGGTATCAGCAGAAAACATGCGTACCACGACCGTGACAGTCGCCAATAGCAAAGGCTACACCGCTGAACCGCTTATGGATTTCTTCATGGAACGCTATGAAGCAGCTTACCGCCTTGAGCTGACTGCGTTCGTGGACGCGCTGACCAGCGGCGAAGAGATGTCCCCGAACGGTATTGACGGTTTGAAAGCGCTGGAACTTGCGGAAGCTGCAACTGAAGAAGTTGCGAAGGCGCGGGACCTGGCGAGGATTTAAGCCTGCGACATGATGCATTTGTCAAAAAGGGTCAGTTTTGCAAGAGGCTGGCCTTTTTCCCAAAACAACACAATAAAATCTTCGAGTGTGTAAATGTTGTGGCTCTTCTGATAAATCAGGTGGTCTTTTAAGAGAATAAGTTCTTATTTACCTCCCACCACTAAAACTAATAATTAGTTTTAGTGTGTTTAAATGAAATTAGCACATTCTTTTTTAGATTTTTTTCTTGATCCGAAGCACAGAAATTCCGTTTCCTGGCGCTTTGCAGTTCTAGGCATCGTTGCTCCGAGTTTTATCTACCTCATTGCAAGTTATTATTACTCGCCGCTACGTGCATCAAACATCCTTTTTATCGGCCTTACTCTCATGTCAGGCCTCTGGATTCACCGCATTCCGTTTTTCATGCTGCTTACGTTTATGATGGCAATGGATGCAGCGCTGTTTGCCGCCAATTACTTTCAGATGTCATTGATGATGGTGTTTGATTCAGCCGCATTCCTCACCAAGCTCGAGGTGCTCGGGTCGTTGACCTACGGCTTCGTTTTTTTAGCGCTCATCATTAGCTTGCTGGCGACATACTGCATCACACAACATGCGAAGCAAAACCGGGAGCGGCTAAGCATATATCCTATGTTCTTATTGGTCTTCGTATACGCGAGCTTTGACTGGTGGCTTAACGCACCTGCCCATCGCTTATTGCCAGCAAAGAATTACAGGGCTGAAGCTTTTGCTCCTATCGAACGCACAGCGACAGTTTATGCGGGAATAAAACAGGAAATAACTGCCCCGAGCAGACATGATGTGTTGCTTGTGATTGTTGAAGGACTTGGAACCTTTAGGGAAACTGACAAGCAGCAACTTATCTGGGGCCCGCTTTTAGAAGCTGATCTCAAAGAACATTACGACATCTATCAGGGAAATGTGCCATATAACGGCTCAACGTCTGTCGCTGAAGCGCGTGAGCTTTGCAACTTTCAGGCCGATTATCGCGATTTCCGCAAACGCGAGAGTATCGGCTGCCTACCCCATTTAGCTCTGAAATCCGGTTATAGTACAACAGCATTTCATGGCTTTACCGGGACATTTTTTGAAAGATTTGATTGGTACCCAAAGATTGGCTTTCAGCACCTAAATTTCCTTGAAAATAAAGGCGGGCTTGAACAACAGGGGACTTATAGTAAGTGCGGCACAGCCTTTGAAGGGATGTGTGATGCTGATATCGCACGTTCTGTGAGTAAGTATCTTCTCGGAAATGACCCTACTCCCAGGTTTGCCTACTGGCTTACGCTGAACTCGCATAAACCTGTTGGATTGGGAGAGGTTCCTGAACGCTTGCAATGCGATGACGGGGGTGTGTTTGATGATACAGAATTGTGTCGCATGGGGGAGCAATGGCTAAACATCTCTTATCTTGTGAAAGAGATCGCAATGAACCCAAAACTCCAGCCCACTGAGATTGTATTGGTTGGCGACCATCCCCCTCCGCTTTTTACCCGCCATGGGAGAAACCAGTTCGAACCACGCAAAGTAGCCTGGCTGCATCTGAAGCCAGTTGATAAAGCTACCGAAAAGCTGGCAAATGCGGCCCCGTAACAGCGGGTGAAATTAACAATGACGCTGTTTGAGCCTTTGAATAGAGGGAGATCTTCCCCCTCTATCCTCGATCTCATCTCAATCCTATGCCACTGCTGCCTGTCGTCTCACGGTCGCGATGCGGAAGCGGTTGGCGACGTAGGCGGTGTCGGTGAGGCTGGCGTTGCCTGCCGGGTTGGCACCAGTGACATGGAAGTCAGAGTAGGCTGCTGACTGGTTCACGTAGATGTTTCCGGTGAGGTTGACTGAAAGCGGTGCGCCTGCCCATGCGTAGGCGTCCGTGGCTTTGTCGATCACGGTTTCATCGGTGGAGTAAAGAGCAGCGGTGATCGCTCCGTGGCTCTTTGCGGAGCCTGCGGCGCGGGCGATAGCGTCGTCGATATCATCACAGGCGATGATAAAGGAGATTGGGCCAAAGCGTTCCTGCATGTAGGCTTCTTCATTTTTGGAATCGACAGCCACCAGAACGGGAGTTGCGGAGCGTGCGCCGCCCATGCCTTCTACTGGCTCAGAGCCGCGAATGATCTTGCCGAGTTTGCCGGAAGATTCGATACGCTCCAGCGTTGCCGGGTTCTGGACTGCGCCGAGGATTGCAGCAGCGCGGGCAGGATCTCCCAGAAGCTTATCCAGCGAGATTTTGATGGCGTCTGCCACTTCCTCAAAGCTCTTCTTACCGTCGTTGGTTTCAATGCCATCACGCGGAACGAAGATGTTTTGTGGTGTAGTGCACATCTGACCGGAGTAGAGCGACAGGGAGAACGCGATGTTGCTTGCCATTCCGCGCAGATTATCGGTGGAATGGATGGTGATTGCGTTCACACCAGCTTCTTCAGTATAAACCAGTGCGTCACCAGCATTGTCGCGCACCCACTTACCAAAGGTGTTGGAGCCGGTGAAGTCGATGATTTTTATTGCATCTGAAGAGACGTAATCCTTGGTCACCGGAGCGTCTATTGTGTCTGCCGCCAGCATGAGCGTGTTTGGATCAAAGCCAGCTTCTTTAAGCACTTCACGGCCAATTTGGATCGAGATAGCCATGGGCAGGATTGCCATTGGGTGTGGTTTGACGATGACCGGGTTGCCTGTGACGAAACTTGCGAACATGCCCGGATAAGTGTTCCAGGTTGGGAAGGTTGCGCAGCCGATGACCAGTGCCACACCACGAGGAACCACGCGGAACTGTTTGTCGAGCACGATTGGATCGTGCTTGCCCTGCGGTTTGGTCCATGTGACTTCGGTTGGGGTTTGCGTCATGGCGTCATAAGCGTAGGCAACGGCTTCCAGACCACGGTCTTGTGCGTGCGGGCCGCCTGCCTGAAATGCCATCATGAATGCCTGACCGGAGGTGTGCATCACTGCGTTGGCAATGAGGAAGGACTTTTTGTTGATGCGGGAAAGCATCTCCAGTGCAACACCAACACGCTCTTCAACGCTCGCTTTCGCCCAGCTTTTACCTGCTTCCTGAGAGGCTTTGATCAGCTCTGCGGGATCAGCGGCTTCATAGGTGACGCCCAGCTCTTTGCCATAGGGGGAAGATTCGCTTCCCGTCCACTTGCCGTTGGTTGGCTGGCCTAATGCAAAAGGTTTACCGAGCATGGCTTCGAATTCTGTGAGCTGGTCATCCTTAGCAGTTTCACCATAGATTTTACCGGAGGCGATCTCAGGGTAAGCGGACCAGTAATCTCTTGATTTACTTGTCTTTACCGCCTGAAAAAGCGTGTCTTTATGTGCTTCAAAAAACGTAGTCATTGTTCCTCCTCGAAAGTCTTGCCATTGGGCAGTGCTTCTTCGACCAATGTTTGATCTGTTTTACAATTGACAGTGGTTTAACTTCCATACAATAATTTACCGACCGGTCAGTCATTTCAAGAGAAAAATTGCCTGAGGCATGGATCAGCCTACTAATTGCTGAGTTTTTTCCGGTGAACCTACTAGTTCTAGGAGGTTTCGCCCCTGCGATTTGATGGTTCGCTACGGCTTGTTAACTGACCAAACTGGAGGGAGAGACCATGAGTGACACCAGTGTCATTTCTGAACAGAGCATTTTGGTGGACGTGAAAGACACCTATCATGTGATCACGCTGAACCGCCCTGACAAGCTGAACTCTTTTAATGATGAGATGCATCGTGCGTTTTATGCCGCGCTTGAGACCGCCGATGCTGATGAGAACTGCCGTGCGCTTTTGATAACTGGTGCTGGTAAAGGCTTTTGCGCCGGGCAAGACCTTGGCGACCGCATGACTGGTAGTGATGGCGCGCCGGGACCTGATCTTAGCGAAACCATTGGTAATTTTTATAATCCGCTGGTGCGCAAGCTGAAGTCCATGAATATTCCGATTGTGTGTGCTGTTAACGGTGCTGCTGCGGGGGCTGGCGCGAACATTGCTCTGGCTTGCGATATCGTTATCGCCTCTGAGAAAGCCAAATTCATTCAAGCCTTTGCAAAGATCGGACTGATCCCGGATGCTGGTGGCACTTATGCCCTGCCCCGCCTTGTTGGGGCTGCGCGGGCGCGTGGCCTTGCTATGCTGGCAACCCCTATCACGGCTGCCAAGGCGGAAGAATGGGGCATGATCTGGAAGTGCTCACCTCCTGAAACGTTTTTGCAGGAAGCGGAAAGCATGGTTCAGGCGTTTTCTGTGGGGCCAACCGTTGGTCTTGGCATGATCAAGCAGGCGCTGATCGCCTCTGAAAGCAACACGCTGGATGAGCAGCTTGAACTTGAGCGCGAGTATCAGGGCATTGCGGGCCGGACACCGGATTACACGGAGGGTGTGACTGCCTTTATGGAAAAGCGAGCCCCCAAGTATTCAGGCAAGGCGTAATGAACCAACAGGAATTGGCGGAGGCCGTTGCGGCCTCCATGTGGGAAGAGGATGAGGCGACACGCGCACTGGGGATGAAGCTTGAAAGCATCGCACCCGGACGCGCTGTCATCTCCATGAAGATACTGGACCGCATGACCAACGGGCACAAAACCTGTCACGGCGGTTACATTTTTACCCTTGCAGACAGTGCGTTTGCTTTTGCATGCAACAGCCATAACCAGCGGGTGGTGGCGTTTCAATGTTCCATTACCTATCTGGCTCCTGCTTTTGAGGATGATGTGCTGACGGCAACAGCTAATGAGGTCACCGTTCAGGGGCGGTCAGGCATCTACGACATTCACGTGAGCAATCAGGACGGCACACGGATCGCAGAATTTCGCGGAAACTCGAGGACCATCAAAGGGACCCATATCGAGTTGAGCACTTAACATTTTGGATAAACCAGCATTTGAGGAGGAGAAAATGTTGGAGGTTAAAGAACGCAGGTCTGATCTGGAGCCAATTGAGACTGCAAGCCGGGAGGAGCTGGCTGCTCTGCAACTGGAGCGCATGAAATGGTCAGTTCGTCACGCATATGAGAACGTAAAGTTCTATAAAGACAGTTTTGATGCAGCGGGCGTGCACCCGGACGACTTGCAGAGTCTGGCTGATCTGGCAAAGTTTCCGTTCACCACAAAACAGGATTTGAGAGACAATTATCCTTTTGGGATGTTTGCGGTTCCTGAAGAAGACATCTGCCGGGTTCATGCATCCTCCGGGACCACCGGCAAGCCGACCGTTGTCGGCTACACCAAAAGGGACATTGAAACCTGGGCCGGTGTGGTCGCCCGTTCAATCCGGGTTGCTGGCGGCAAGCCGGGGGACAAGGTGCACATTGCCTATGGATATGGCCTGTTCACGGGTGGTCTGGGTGCCCATTATGGCGCGGAGGCGCTTGGCTGTACGGTGATCCCCATGTCCGGCGGGATGACAGAACGGCAGGTTCGCCTGATTGAGGACTTCAAGCCAGAAATCATCATGGTGACGCCGTCTTACATGCTCTCCATTTTGGATGAATACCGTAAGGAAGGGCTGGACCCACGCAAGAGTTCCATCAAAATCGGCATTTTTGGTGCTGAACCGTGGACGGATTCCATGCGCAAGGAGATTGAGCAGGCTTTTGATATGCATGCGGTTGATATCTACGGCCTTTCTGAAGTTATGGGGCCGGGTGTGGCGCAGGAATGCGTGGAAACGAAGGACGGCCTGCATATCTGGGAGGATCACTTCTACCCGGAGATCATTGATCCGGTGAGTGGAGAGGTTTTGCCTGACGGGTCTGAAGGTGAGCTGGTGTTTACCACGCTGACCAAGGAAGGTCTGCCGGTTATCCGTTACCGCACCCGCGACCTTACCCGCCTGATACCGGGTAGTGCACGTTCCATGCGCCGTATGGAAAAGGTAACGGGCCGCTCTGATGATATGATGATTGTACGCGGCGTGAATGTATTCCCAACGCAGATTGAAGAACAGATGCTGCGCTGTGAGGGGCTTTCACCGCACTATCAGATTGAGCTGACCCGTGTTGGTCGCATGGACAAGCTGATGATCAAGGTGGAAGCTGCGGCTCATGCCACATCAGATTCGGACAGGCAGGCCAGCGCTAAGGAGCTGGCGGTTCATGTGAAAAACAACATTGGAATCTCTGTAGGGGTAGACGTGGGCCTGCCACATTCCATAGAACGAAGTCAGGGCAAGGCGAAGCGGGTTGTGGACCTGCGGCCTAAAGAAGAATAACGGAACGAACAAGAATGGCGCGCACCAGAGCTGCGGATTATGATGATAAACGCAAATCCATTTTAAAACTTTCGGCGCGCGCCTTCGCGCAACATGGATATGACAAGACCTCCATGGCGCAGATTGCCAAGATCTGCGGCTTCTCCAAGGCCCTGCTCTATCATTATTATGAGAACAAGGAGACGCTGCTGGTCGATATCATCAGCGCTCACCTTGAAGACCTTGTGGATGCCGTTGAAACGGCAAGCAATGATGAGCAAACACCGCTGGAGCGTTTGCGCAGTTTATGCCGGGCGCTGATGACGGCCTATGAGGATGCAGATTCAGAGCACAAGCTGCAAATCAACGAGCTTTCCTTTCTTCCAAACGAGAAAAAGCAAGGCATCATTGAACTGGAACGTAAGCTGGTTGCCATTTTCGCTGATGCGGTTGCGGCAGTAAATCCGCAGTTTGGCGATGAAAGCGCGTTGATCAAACCCGTTACCATGAGCCTGTTCGGGATGCTCAACTGGTCATATCTGTGGTTCAGGCCGGGGGGCGACCTGACCCGGGAGGGCTATGCGGACCTTGTGGTAGAGCTGCTGCTGAACGGCTCGCGCTCTTTGGATGTAACTGCGGTGCGCTGATCTTCCTTCAATGAGGTAACTCAGTACAGCGCCGCAATTTATATTTCTTTTCTGGATGAGGCTGCGCATGCGTATAACTCAGCTTGCATGATTGCGTAATTTTTCCGAGAGTTTCCTGAAGACTTGAGGATTAATCGCTGATGAAAACAGAACGCCAGAAAATGGAAGCCGGTGAATGGTACACCTGCATTGATGATGAGCTGGAAGTGCTGCGGCAAGCTGCGTATCATGCTGTCTATGAGCACCGCACGCTGCCACCTGATGAACGCGGGAGGATCAGCCCTGCCCTGCGCGCGTTGCTCGGGAGTGCCACTGACACAACCATAATTGAAGCTCCGTTCCACTGCGCATATGGCATCAATATTCATCTGGGGGAACGTGTCTTCCTGAACGCAGGCTGTACTATTTTAGACACGGCGCAGGTTCATATTGGCGACCAGACCATGCTCGGCCCTAACGTGCAGATTTATTGTGCGCAGCATCACAAAGACCCGGTAAAGCGCTGCGAGGCGTTGTTGGAGATTGCCAGGCCGGTCACCATTGGCAAGCGGGTATGGATCGGCGGTGCCGCAATTATCATGCCCGGTGTTTCTATTGGAGATGAAGCAATTGTAGGTGCTGGCAGCGTGGTGACAAAGGATGTACCTGCCGGGTCCACTGTGGTTGGCAATCCGGCACGCATGGCAGGGTAACCAGAACTGGTAATTATGACGAGTTCAATTGAGAATCTGGTGGATTACGTATAGTCTTCTTATCATCACTCAAACAAAGATGCTCGATGACGCCTATGAAACTTTACTATGCTCCCGGCACAATCTCGATTGCAGTGGCGATTGCTCTGGAAGAAACAGGTTTGCCTTACACGACTGAGGCACTGGACTTTAACAAGCCGGAGGCTTACCGCCCTCAGCTTATGTCAGTGAACCCTAAGGGCCGTGTCCCTGTGTTAGAGACCAGCCATGGCCTTTTGACGGAAACCGGGGCCTTGCTGGATTACGTTGCAGACCTTGCCCCTCCGGCCAGCCTGAAACCTGAAGACCCGTATCTTGCCGCTAAAATGCGCGAGTGCATGTATTATCTGGCTTCCACCATGCATGTGAACCACGCTCACAAAATGCGCGGTGAGCGGTGGGCAGATAAGCAGGAAAGCTGGGATGACATGCGCGGTAAAGTCACTGAGACCATGACGGCAAGCTGCGCTTATGTGGAAGAGAACATCATTACTGGCCCATATGTGCTTGGCGAGACCTTCAGCATTGCAGATGCCTATCTTTACGTGGTGAGCATGTGGCTTGAAGAGGATGGGGTGGACATTTCTCAGTTTCCAAAATTCCATGCCTTCCAAAAACTGATGGAAGAGCGCAACTCCGTAAAAATGGCATGGGCCGAGGGGATGCTGGGATAGCTTTGCTCAGGCCTGCGAGCAGAATGACTATTGACGTCTTTGGAGGAGTGTTCGGGACAGGCTCTAAAACTCCCGGTCCCGACCACTTTTTTGATGGCGACTTTCCTGAGCCAGACCAAAGTGATTACCTCAGGCAGAAAGTGGTGTGGGAATGCAGCGCCACTGCTGTTTATGGCCGTCAAATCACTAAAGCAGTTCGCGTTTAAGCTGAAACGCTTGGTCTGCTTTAGTTTTTGTTTTTGCGTATCTTTATCTGAAAATCGGTGTCCACTTTTCAGAGATACGCTTTAAGGCTGAATGCTCGTGGTAAGCTAATCTGCGGCTATAATTGCAGCGAAGAACTCTTCGCTCACCATGTCTTTTCGCATGTAAATCGGTGTGGCTGAACCTGAATTAGTTGCCACGAGAGGCTGATCTGCGGGAAATGAGGCCTCATAAAGCTGAAAGAACTTTGCAAGCAATAGAAACGGCACATCTCTGCACACGATCGTCGTCATGTCTTTTTGGAACGAAAACGTAAAATCATCGTTCTTGTAGACTTCCCATTTGCTTCCTCCGATACAGTCATACCCATAAGCTGACTCAGGGCTATCCTGTTCAGATTCACCGTAAAAATCTTGCAGTTCAAACAATGACCGTACAATCTTGTCTAACTGTTCAAAGTTCCAGGTGAGCCTTTGAAAATTGCTTTCTCTCCAGTCCTCAACAGGCGTCGTAATGGGGTCAATATCGAGCTTAAAGATTGTGCCTGTAAACTCGGATCTCTTATATTTTTGGTATGTTGCGTCAGTGATTTCTGTAAAATTCATCTCACAGCCCATGGTTATGGAAACAGATGATCTGTTTACCATCTGGAGGCCCATGTAAACTCTCATTTAGTTTATCCAGGACCTTGCGATTCTGTTTTGCATCCGCCTGAGGATCGCTTTTCGTAAGCCCGCGAGCTAAACAGGTGTTGCCTCCCTCGCCCGCAGGCTTTCTATGACTGCTCTAATTCACAACCGAGAAGTCAATCTGGCCGTTATGGATAAAGCAGGCTTTGTTAAACACTGTCAGGTTGACCGGATTCGGCAGGCGAATGTCAGACAGGTCCGGGCGGCTTTTTTCCTGAAGGTCAAAGTCTCTGTGTATCTGGGATATGAGTACCATCTTCAGGTTCTGGCGCTTTGCATCGTCAGATAGCTGCAAGAGTTGCTCGGAGAGTTCCGGGTTGTCGCGTTTCTGATCCAGCAGTTGCAGGTAGTCAACGACAACCAGTGTGCCCTTTGGAGCATCTCTCAGTTTCTTTTGTATGTAAGATGCGCAAATATTATCATCACAATCCAGATAGAACGTGCCATGCAAGGCGTCAGGCTTTGCGCCAAGTTGAGAAAGGCGCGCCTGAACATCTTTGGGCGTATATTCTAACGTAAAGAAGTGGCTTTGGGCACCAGACTGGCAGTTCTGGATTGCCAGCTCCAAACCAAAAAGCGTTTTACCGTGAGCGGGGCGAGCTGCAAGCAGTGCCATATCGCCATTTTCCAGATTGTGCAGAAACTTTTGTACCCATGCAGAGCGAGAGCTGGAAACGGACAGATGGCTCCAACTTCTGAATCCTTCTTTTTGTGCGGTCTGATCCAGCGCAGCATGCAAGGGAAGCTTGTGTTGGCGTGCGTATAATTTCGCCTGTCTTTTAAGCTGGTGAATTGGGCTGGATAATCTCATGGAAGAACCCTCTCTTCTGAGCACATATGCAATCCCCCCTTATGCGTTGGCTCGAACAGTGTGGTTCTGTTTCCTTATATCCTGCATGAAGAATGCTTCCCGAGGTGGAGGGCGGAGGCGCGGACATCGCCTTGCCCGAAATTAGGCATCACTCTTGCCGTAATCAAGAGTGGCTCCCACACTTTCAACAGAAGGTACAGGGCGTTTTTGCAGGCACGAAACATGTACCGTCATGACTGCTTATCGCGGTTTGGAAGATGAACACGCTCTTCAGAATTGATCGAGCCAGATCTGTGCAGAGTCCCATGCTTTTTGCGGCCCGTTGAGTTGAGGTATTTACGGGCTAAGGCAAGGTCCTTTTCGACATAAATCCCGAGACCGTACAGGAGAACCGGTTTCTTCTAAACTCCCAGCTTTAAAACCACATTGAGCAAGGTATCGCGTAAGGACTGGCTTCTTCTGTTGTGAGGTTCTGGTAAATCACAGGGCGATCACCAGCCATGACGATATCCATCGCCTTTTTCGACCATGGCCTTGCCTTCTTGCGTCAGGCGCACCATTTTGCTGCGCTTGTCCGAGTGGTGGTCCATGCGCTTAATCGAGTTTTCTGCTTCCAGATTTTTCAAAATCTTTGTCATCCCGCCGGATGTCATCAAGAGTGACCGGTACAGATCGTTCGGGGACATTTCCCATGGCTCTGGCCTGCCGCGAAGTGCGACACTCGGTTTTGTTTGAGATGATCGCGCTTACAATCGTTGCTGTGTCTGGCAGCTGGATCACAGGTCATTCCATCTCAAAGATTGGCGCACTCGGCCTGATCATGTCCATGCTCGCGATGGCAAGGAATTTTGTTTACAACGGGCTCTTCGACAAATGGTATGTGACCAATCGCGGTTCGCAACCCCGGACAGTTGTAATGCGCATTGTGCATGCAATTTTGTTTGAGGGTGGGCTGCTTGGCTTCGGCATCGTGATCATCATGTGGTGGCTACAGATGAGTTTCATTCAGGCATTGTTGCTCGACATCGGATTTGCCGTGTTCTTTCTGGTGTATGCCTTCGTTTACAACTGGGTTTACGATCAGATTTTCCCGGTGCCAGCTTTAAAGACACCCTGAAGGCATCACCGCGCAAAAAAACGCAAAAAAAGCCGGAATAACGCAAATTCCGGCTTTTCCGTTCAAACCAACGCAATAAAGCGCGATAACTTATCACACGTCATCATAATCCACTGTAACATCAGCGGTTTTTGGTCTGGATTGGCAGGTAAGCACATAGCCTGCTTCAATCTCCCAGGGTTCAAGCGAATAATTGACTGCCATGTCCACTTCGCCTGAAACCACCTTGGCACGACAGGTGCAGCACATTCCTCCCTTACAGGAAAACGGTGCTTCAATTCCTGCCCGCAAAGCCCCTTCAATGATGGTTTCTCCCGGCTTTAAGGTAAGGTGGTGGCGTGCGCCATCGACGATCATTGCCACCTTGGCGCTGTGGTCTACAGCACTGGAATCCTTAGCTTTATGGGCTGCATGCGGGTCACCGCCATCTGCTGGCGTGAAGTGCTCATTGTGGATATGTTCCAGCGGAATACCGTGGGTCTGACAGGTTTGCTTTGCTGCCTCGATCATATCGCCCGGACCACACAGGAACACGTGGTCAATGCACTGCTCTCCCACAATCTTGGAGATGAATTCTCCAATCTTTTCAGAGGTTAAGCGACCATTTGTGATGCTCAGCTCCTGCTCTTCGCGAGACAGGATATGATAGACGCTGAGGCGATCCAGAAAGCGGTCTTTCAGGTCTTCCAGTTGCTCTTTGAAAATGACGCTCTGAGAATCTTTATTCCCATAGAACAGGAAGAACTGACTGTCCGGCTCGTCCTCCAGAACCGCATGGATCATGGACATGATTGGCGTGATGCCCGAGCCTGCGGTAAAGGCTGCGTAAACCCTTGCATCACCCGTTGTTTTTCGTGGTAAATTGAAACGGCCCATGGGCGTCATCACGTCAATTTCACTGCCAACAACCGCGTTATCAAGCGCAAAACTTGAGAAGCGTCCCCCCTCCACTTTCTTAATGGCGACAGAAATATCCTCGTCTTTGGGTGAGGAACAGATGGAGTAGGACCGGCGGGTGTCTTCACCGTTAATCATCTCGCGCAAAGTGAGATACTGCCCTGGAATAAAAGAATAATCTGCTTTCAGCTCATCAGGAATCTCGAAGGCGATCGACACCGCTTCCTCGGTTTCCTGATGCACTGACTTTATTTTTAACTTATGAAACCGTGGTGACATGGTTTCCTCCTTTGCATCCAACGGGTTAGATGCATTTGAAATAGTCAAAAGGCTCAGAGCAATCGTTGCAGCGGTAAAGCGCCTTGCAAGCAGTTGAGCCAAATTCGGAAATGCGACTGGTATTGGCAGAATTGCACTTTGGGCAACAAACTTGCTCCTCGCCAAACAACGCCCGGCGGGATGCCTTGCCGTTTGGTGGAGCAATGCCGTAAGCCTTTAATTTCTCACGGGCTTTCTCAGAGAGCCAGTCGGTGGTCCAGGCAGGATTAAGCACCGTTTTCACGTCGACTTTCTTAAAGCCAGCACTTAAGAGTGCGGCTTCAATGTCAAAAGCGAACATGCTCATGGCAGGACAACCGGTGTAGGTTGGCGTGATGGTGACAGTTACTGCACCATCCTCCTGCACATGCACACTGCGCAGAACGCCAAGATCTTCAATCGTGAGAACCGGGACCTCGGGATCGGGCAGATCGCAAACTGCATCCCATGCTTTCTGATCCAACGGGTTTGTCAGGTTTTTCGCTGCAATTGCCATGGGTTAGCTCCCATTTACCACTGCGCTTGCGGGAACGAGCGCTGTAGATACTGCATTGGCGAGAGGATATGACCGAGGTGTTCACTGTGTTCCCCGCCACGCCCACCTGTCTGCATCCAGCTTTGTGCCGGACGTTCCAAGTTAGCACGTGTAAGGACTGAGTTTACGGTTTCAACCCATAAGTGTTTGATTGACATAGGATCTACGGCAACGCCTTTAGCAACAAGCGATGATACAACCTCGTCACACTCAAACATTTCTCCGGTATACATCCAGAGGAACTCAAGAGCGTCGGTGATGCGGTTATGGCTTTCTTCAGTGCCGTCTCCCAAGCGGATGACCCACTCGGCAGAATGGCGCAAGTGATAAGCTGCTTCTTTTTCTGCTTTTGCTGCAAGTCCTGCCAGTTGCTCGTCTTTCGACGCTTTCATTGCTTCCCAAAACGGATGCATGAAGGCGGAGAAAAGGAACTGTCGCATGATGGCGTAAGCGAAGTCATCATTGGGTTGCTCGACCAATAGAAGGTTGGCGAACTCACGCTCAACTCTATGGAAGCAAAGGGCATTTTCATCCCTACCCTTACCTTCGATCTGGCCTGCATAGGTGTACAGTTCGCGAGCATGACCAATGTGATCGAGTGCGACGTTGGTCAGTGCAATGTCTTCTTCAAGGTGAGAAGCATGGCCGCACCATTCGCTCAATCGCTGGCTTATGATTGCACTGTCGTCGGCTAGACGCATGCAGTATGTAAAGAGTGCCTGGTCTTTCATCATAGGGCCCCTTACATATTCGCGACTTCGTCAGGAAGCTCATAAAATGTTGGGTGGCGATAGATTTTCGAGGCCGTTGGCTCAAACATCTCGCCCTTCTCATCAGGGTCATTCGCCACGATCGCAGCGGATGGAACCACCCAGATCGATAATCCCTCGCCCCGACGGGTGTAAACGTCACGCGCTGCCTGCAAAGCCATTTCTGCATCTGCTGCGTGAACTGAGCCAGCATGACGGTGAGACATGCCATTGCGTGCGCGGATAAATACTTCCCAAAGTGGTGTTGCTTGTTCGCTCATCTGATCCCTCCCTTAAGCAGCTGATTTCTTTGCAGATTGCTTGGCGGCATAGGCCTGCGCCGCCTCACGCACCCAGGCACCGTCCTCATGCGCCCTGATGCGGTCTTTCATCCGCTGCTTGTTGCAGATGCCATTCCCATGAATGGTGTTATAAAACTCGTCCCAGTCCGGCTGACCGTGTTCCCAATGGCCCGCTTCCTCGTTGTATTTGAGGTCCGGGTCAGGCAACGTAATGCCAAGTACTCTGGCTTGCGGTACTGTCGCATCGACAAACTTCTGACGCAGCTCGTCGTTGGTGAAGCGTTTGATCTTCCACTTCATGCTTGCCGCAGAATGCTGGCTGTCCTTGTCAGATGGACCGAACATCATCAGAGCTGGCCACCAAAGCCGGTTTACGGCGTCCTGCACCATCTCCTGCTGCTCAGGCGTCCCCTTCATCATGGCGACCAGAAGATCGTAACCCTGGCGCTGGTGAAAGCTCTCTTCTTTACAGATACGGATCATAGCGCGGGAATAAGGCCCGTAGGAGCAGCGGCACAGCGGAATCTGGTTCATGATTGCCGCACCATCCACCAGCCAGCCAACAGCGCCGACATCAGCCCAGTTGAGTGTTGGATAGTTGAAGATGGAAGAATACTTAGCTTTCCCTGTAAGGAGTTGATCTACCAGCTCTTCGCGAGAGACACCCAGTGTCTCTGCTGCTGAATAAAGGTAGAGACCATGGCCTCCTTCATCCTGAATCTTCGCCAGTAAGATGGCTTTGCGCTCCAGAGAAGGTGCACGAGTAACCCAGTTTCCTTCAGGTAACATGCCAACAACCTCTGAATGGGCATGCTGTGAAATCTGGCGGACCAGCGTCTTCCGATAGGCAGCTGGCATCCAGTCGTTGGGTTCTATTTTCTCCTCACGGTCGATGCGAGCCTGAAAGGCTTCGAGCTTTTCGGTGTCCTCACTCTCAACTTCCGCAACTTCTTTGTTCAATGCCTGTGTGTACATAGGTTCGTCCCTCCCAAGAGCACACCAATGTTCGTCTGCGCCTAATATGTCACAGAATACCAAGCCGACAAGTATTTTCTGTAACATTTAAGGGTGTATTTTAGTATAATTCTAAAATAAGCTAATGATTACAAAGGTTAGAACCGCTCAAAAAACGCCGGGACGGGTGCAGGCAAAGCGCCCTGAGCATTCCTGGCGTTAGAATCAAGCCAGTTTTCACCGTTGTCTCGAAGGGCGTTATAGATGGTTGCTGCGAGCTCACGCGCAATGCTCCCTGCCCAGTTACCCGGAAGGGCCTGTTGTGGTAACTCAGGATCGCGCAAAACTAATCTGCGCAGGTCATGAATAAGCATGATACGGATGATCAAAGCAGAACGAGACGACACTTCAGGTGTGTCTTTGTTGTCTGGGTCTAACAGATCACCCAAGGATTGGTAGGTTTCAATGAAGTCATTGTAGCCACGCTGCAGGTTATCAAGGTTCCATGCCTGCCCGGCTAGTTGCAGAGCTTTTTCAGGAGGAGCACTGGACTGCATGTAGACAATCTTATCGTTTGAAACGGGAGAACATCCGCCTGTATCGGGTTTAATAAGCACGTTAGGTGCGATGACGCCAAAACCTTGTGCGACCAGCTTTTCCCTACGTTCAGCTCTGTCCTCTCCATCGCTCAGAACCGCTGTAATCCAGTTGCCATTCCCATTTACCGGGCCTCTGGCATAAATGCGCGGGGTGGCCTGATCAAAAGCTTCCCGGCCCATTTTCGTAAGTCTGTAAAACGAGTTGCGTCCGATACGGGTGCGCTCCAACCACCCATCTGATGCAAGGCGTGACATGGCAGTGCGGACGACCCCTGAGTTAACACCCATCATTTCCATGATTTGCGTGATATTGCCCATCCACAACTCACCGCCACGTGGAGCGATACAGTCTCCGAAGATCGAAATGATCATGGACCATGACCGGATTGGCTTTTGTGTGTGAAATCGCTCAACAAGTTTTTCTTGTTCTTCTTCTATCGTTCCCACGCAACAACATCCTCAAACCGAAGCCCGCGCAATTTTAGGCTCTGATGCCACATTCATGCAAGACAGGTTATTCGCCAACTCACTGATGATGCTGGATTGTCGTAGCCTTATACCATGGTGGTACAGCAAAAAGGCCGGAGAGCATTAGAACTCACCGGCCTTAAATCTTGCAGGAAGTTAAAGCTTCTTACTTCGCGGTTGCGTCTGTAATACGACCATCCACTTTAGGAGCGTATGCGCCATCCTGCGCTTTGAGGTAATCTGCAAGCACGAACTCGAGACCTGGACCGTAGTCGTATGCATTCTTGCCTTCGGTTGCAAAGATCTTGTAGCCATCACCACCGTTACGAACGTAGTTGTTGGTCGCGACCTTGTAGACTTTGTCTGCTTCGATTGCAGAGCCTTCAGCAAGTGTCACTGCAGTGATACGCTCTCCAGCAGGTTTGGACGCATCAAAAGAGAACTTCAGACCAGCAACCTGTGGGAAGCGACCGGCACCTTCTTCAAACTTGGAAAGACCGTTCTCCAGAGCCTCTTTGACAAACTTACCCTGAAGCTCGAAGGTTGCAAGAGTATTCTGGAACGGAAGAACTGCCAGAGCTTCGCCCATGGTTACTTCACCCGCATCGATGGATGCACGCAGACCGCCACCGTTGGTGATCACAAACTGAACGCCCTGATCTTTGGTTGCATCAAGCATAGCGTCAGCCACGAGAACGCCCATTTCACACTCACGAGCACGACAGGACTTGCGGTCACCATCTACAGCAGCAGTTGTCTCACCGATGATTTCTGTGCGGATTTCATCAAGTGGACCAGCGAGTTCTGCGATACGAGCCTTGATAGCTTCGTTCTCAGCCACTTCTTTGTCCATGATGATTGGCTCACCAACAGCTTCCAGTACATCGCCATTGTCGTCGAACTTCACGTTCAGTTCACCAAGGAACTTGCCGTAAGCGTATGCTGATACGATCGCAGCTTTCTTACCGTTCGGCGCTTGAACCCAAGTTGGATATGGGCCTTCAGCACGGTCAGAGGTGTTGGACAGGTAAGTGTTGGTATGACCACCAACAATCACGTCGATACCATCCACAGCCGCCGCGATTTTCTTATCAACATCATACCCGGAGTGGGACAGAACAATGATCTTGTTCACGCCTTCCGCCTGAAGCTCAGCAACGTGCTTGGTCGCAGCTTCGATAGGATCGTAAAATGTTACATGCTTGCCTGGGCTGGACAGCTCGTGGGTATCATCTGGTGTCAGACCGATAAAGCCGATTTTCTCACCATCACGCTCCACAATACTGGTTGGCTTGAGAACCCCAATCAACTTGCCTTCTTTAGAAAAGTCAGCGTTTGCCAACAGAACCGGGAAATTGACGATATCCATGAAGCCACGCAGAACTTCCGGCCCATCGTCAAACTCGTGGTTACCAACGGTCATTGCATCATAACCGAGAGTATTCATGAATTCTGCAGCAGCCTTACCCTTATAGTAGGTATAGAACAGAGAACCCTGGAACTGATCGCCACCATCAACGAGAATGGAGTTTTTCGCAGCAGCGCGGCGTTCTTTGATTGCGGTTTCCAAACGCGCAGTTCCACCCAGACACTTGCCTTTTGCATCATCTTTTGCAGAACAAGTGGAGTCGTACTTGTTGATTGGCTCAATGCGGGAATGGAAATCATTCGTATGCAAAATTGTGAGATCAAACTCAGCCATTGCTGGCGCGGAAACGCCAAAAGACAACAAAAGCGCAGTTGCGCCCAAGAGATGCTTTTTCATAGGTCTTGCCTTTTTTCAATTGCCCCAAGCAATTTAACGAGACGGCTACGCGAGAATCTCTATATCCGCGCTAACCTCCCAAGAACACGCTCGGTACAATTGCCCATAACTGTGACAGGCACAAGACCATTAAAGATATATTTCGCCAACTAAGTGAAAAAAAATTCAGCATCTGACTATTTTATCGAGATAGGCTCATTCGATGTTTCTGATGCGCGATTTCGTTGAAATTTCTCTTAATATATCAATCTTTTGGCTCAATACAGAACGACATCTGACCAGGTTGATCCAACGGAAATCCACGCTGAAAACGTCATATTTTCGAAATATTTATCCCCAATTCATCAATGCAAAATACGTGAATTTTCTAAGTCCATCAGGTCAGATTCTGAGAACTCTTCCTCGACGGCAGGTACTGAATAGCTTCCGCTCAACCACTTATTGAGGTCCACTTGTCTGCAACGCTCCGAGCAAAACGGTTTTGAGGCGGGCTGCGCGGGCTTGTCACAGATCGGACAATTACCGAGTTTGGCTTCTGGCTTTTTCATAGTGCTTCGTTCCAGATCTTTTGCTTGGTTAGTGTAACCGCACTTTAGTAAGCGCAGGTTCTGGCTCTACTCAGAATGCAAGACTACATCAAGGGATAATACGCAACTACCTTCGCGTATCATTCATTTTTGCTTGCTTTTGTCCGGGCTTTTTAAAACCATCAGATATACTCTCATATTAAAAGACTAATCAAATTGCCGGTAAACAACTTTGCAGCGATAAAAGTTCGGACTAAGATTACTTATGGACAGGTACTCTTGGAGAGCGTTGCAATCGCCTGTTTCATTTGTATTTATCCTGTTTCGAAATTCGAAGCCGCTTTTCGGAGACACCTGCCATGCTTTTAAATGGAGGCAGCAGGAGCTCTCGAAACCTGAGGAAGCGTATAATGAATAACGAAGTTTCTTGGATCCTCACTGCGCGTCTGATGACCACACAAGCCAACATCTTTGAAGGTTTGATGGTTGAGATGGTCAAAGCCGTTCAGGAAATACAAGGCGATACTACAGCTTATGTCTGGTATCTAAGCGAGGATGGACAGTCCTGCGAGATCTTTACCAGCTTCAAGGACAGCAATGCTGCTTTGCTGCACTTATCATGGTTTTCAAATGCATATGCGCAGCAGTTCATGGATACCCTACAACCTACAGGTATGACGGTTTACGGCAAACCAAGTCACGAACTAAGAAGTGCGCTGGCAAGTTTCTCGCCACGTTATGTGCAAACCGTTGGAGGGTTTGCAAGATAACGTCCTCTAAGCTGCTGGTACTGCGTCCTCATCCCAAGCTTTTTGCGTTGGATAGCCAGCGGACTGTAAGAGGTTTGCAGTCTCTAACAGCGGCAAACCGACCACGCTTGGGTAAGAGCCAATCACGCGGGCGATAAACGAGCCAGCAAGACCCTGAATAGCATATCCACCCGCTTTGCCACGCCACTCACCTGAAGCAAGGTACTTCTCTGTATCTTGTGATGACAGGCGGCGAAAACGAACGCGCGTTTCTACCAGTTTTGTGCGTACCACGCCGTCGGGCAGGTTCACGCAAACACCGGTATAGACTTTGTGCATACGCCCGGAGAGCAACTGAAGACAAACGCTTGCCTGCTCTTTACTTTCAGCTTTAGGCAAAATACGACGCCCAACCGCAACAACGGTGTCAGACCCCAAAATGATAGAATGAGACTTCTCATCATCCCGGTCTATCAAGGCACGCGCAGCAGCAGCTTTACCGCGTGCAAGGCGCTGCGCCAACGCGCGCGGGCTTTCCCCACGCACAGGCGTTTCATCAATGTCTGCAGGTAGAAGGAAATCCGGCTCAATGCCAATCTGCTGAAGCAGTGCCAGGCGGCGCGGAGACCCGGAGGCCAGTACCAGTGGCAGTTCTTTGGTCATGTGTGCCAGTTCCCCTTGAAGAAGCAGAGCAGAAATCAACCAAGGCAGGCTCAATCTGAACCCGCGCTCAGTGGTTCGCTTACTTGTAGCGATAAGTGATACGACCCTTTGTCAGGTCATATGGCGTCATTTCCACGAGCACTTTATCACCAGCCAGAACACGAATGCGGTTTTTACGCATACGACCAGCGGTGTGTGCGATGATTTCGTGATCGTTTTCGAGCTTCACACGAAAAGTCGCATTAGGAAGGAGTTCGACGACGACGCCTGGAAACTCCAGCATTTCTTCTTTAGCCATTAGGATTCCTGATTTGTTAAATGGAATTTTCGCGGAACCTACCGGATAACTCAGCAAAAGTGAACAGGCTACCGCTATTTCTTGGAGGGCAGTTTCACGTGTTTTACCGCATATTCCTTGTTTTTGGGTGGAAAACGCATGCAGAGACCACGTTTGAGGTAGTTTTCCCGCTCATTGCAAGCGTTGTTCGATCTTTCGTTTCAGGGTATCGCGGACCGCCCGATAGGCATCCATGATCTGCGAGCGGCTACCAGTTGCTACGGTAGGATCGATGGTGGGCCAATATTCCACCTCCACATGATCCGTGCGTGTCAGCTCCAGAGCCATGTGATGCGCTTCCGGAGCTAGTGTAACGATCAGATCAAAACCGTCTTCAGCAAGATCATCAAAGGTTTTTGGATGATGATCGCTCAAATCCGCACCAAGCTCGTCCATAACCGCGTCGACAAAAGGATCACGTTCACCAGCAAATACGCCACAAGAACGTGTGTAAATTTGTCTTGGGAAAAGAAGATTTGTAATCCCTTCAGCCATGGGAGAACGTACGGCATTCATTCTGCAAATGAACAGAATGGATGTGGGCCGCAACATGAGGTCGGCCATCATTATCCCCGATGCTGTAAGGCGCAGATGAGCGTAAACAGGCGACGGGCGGTTTGATGATCGATTGTTACTTTCCCCTTCAAGCGCTCCTCCAGAATGCTGGCACCATCGTTATGCAGACCGCGCCGTCCCATATCGATAGCTTCGATCTGCTTGGGAGAGGCACTGCGAATTGCGTCATAGTAACTCTCACAGATCATGAAGTAGTCTTTAATGATCTTTCTAAAGGGGGTGAGCGAGAGAATGTGGGTTGCAATTTCACTGCCCATCTCATCGCGAATGCCAAGCACCAGCTTGCGCCTGATCATTGCCAGATCTAACCGGTACGGCCCCTGATCAGGCCCGACCGGTGAGAAACTGTTATCTTCCACCAGGTCAAAGATTGCAATCTTGCGCTCCCGTTCAACATCCTTGTCTGCACGCACAATCGAATCCGGGTCGAGAACCACCTCAAACAGGCGCTCTCCTCCGCATTGCCTCTGTTCGTCGTTTACAGGGACTTCCTTGTTCATCGAGCGATCTTTATCCTAATGGGTCTTGTATACTAGTGATTAAGGCGGATTGAGACAGAGCGTCCGTGGGCCTGCAAGCCCTCCACTTCTGCCAGTGTAACGGCTGCCGGACCAATTTGCGCCAAGTTTTCTGAATTGCAACGGAGAAGCGACGTTCTTTTCACAAATTCCAGCGTGGAAAGACCAGAGGAGAAACGTGCAGACCGCGCTGTTGGCAGTACGTGGTTGGAGCCTCCCACATAGTCACCGATTGCTTCTGGCGTATACCGACCAACAAACACAGCACCTGCATTACGCATTTTTGGAAGCAATGCATCAGGATCATCAACACATAGTTCCAGATGCTCCGGAGCAAAGCGATTAGAAAGCACCATCGCATCATCGAGATTATCGACTGTGATGATCGCACCAAAGTCAGTCCAGCTCTGACGCGCCACATCTGCACGAGGAAGTGTGGCCAGCTGGCGTTCGACGGCCTCTTCTACTGCTTCTGCCAGTTCTTCATTGTCAGTAATGAGGATAGATTGCGCGACCGGATCGTGCTCAGCCTGAGAGAGAAGGTCGACGGCGACCCAGTCTGGATTGTTGTTCTCGTCCGCTACAACGAGGATTTCGGAAGGGCCTGCAATCATATCGATACCGACGGTTCCAAATACACGGCGCTTTGCAGCGGAAACGAATGCGTTACCGGGACCTACAATCTTGGAGACCGGTGCGATTGTCTGGGTACCATACGCCAGTGCACCAACCGCCTGTGCGCCACCAATGCGGTAAATCTCGGTAATACCAGACATCTTTGCAGCAGCCAGCACAAGTGGATTGAGCACGTCATCAGGACTTGGCACAACCATTACAATTCGCTCGACACCAGCTACTTTTGCCGGAACAACATTCATCAGAACCGAAGAAGGATAGCTGGCGAGGCCACCTGGCACATACACACCCACCGCTTCAACAGCTGACCATATTGCTCCCAGCTCTACGCCGATTGCATCTTTATAGGTGTAACTCTCAGGAAGCTGCTTTTTATGGTGTGAATGGATACGGTCATGAGCAAGCTGCAATGCTTGTAAAGTTTCAGCCGGGATCTGAGCAACAGCTGCCTCAATCTCCGCTTCAGTTACTTTCAGCTCGTCCATAGATCTGGCCGACATGCGGTCAAATTTATTGGTGTATTCGAGCACGGCTGCATCACCGCGCGTTTCGACATCATGAAGGATGTCGCGCACGATATGATCCACATCCTCTGAAGTTTCCCGCTTGCTGCCAAGCAGGGCACGAATTTCCTTTTCGAAACCTTCAGACTTTGAGGAGAGCTTTATCGCCACGTTATCGTTCCCAATTCACATTTACTCTCAAGACCTGTGCCTTGAGCTTTGTAATCATTCTTTCGAAAAGCAGAGGAGCTCTTCTGCAACCTCCGGATCATATGCAAGTCCAAGTTGCTTTCCAACTAGTCTTCCAGATCATGTTCAGGTCTGTTTTCGGTTTCCCATACAGCACCCAAATCAACCAGTTGTGCTTCAATGCATTCGATATTTGCTGCAATAACAGCCCCACCAGAAAACTCAAGTGTCAACTGTCCGGCTGGTGCACTTGTTTCTTCAAACAGCACGCAAAGCAGCGACAACACCATTTCTTTGTTTGCCTGATTGATTTTTTGTACCTTTACCGAATCCACACGCGAGATGGACAAAACAGAGCGCGCACGCATCCTTGCTTCCCGATTTTGCGTGTCATTTTCCCACACATAACGGTTCATCGTCAGCACCAGACGGCGTTCTGCCGGCAAGTACTTGATATCCGCCAGTTTCAACACACTGTCCTGAACCATGGAAGAGATAACTTGCAAATCTTCCTGATCCAGCGCCATCAGTTTCATTGGTTTGACTTGTTTCATGTTTATCCCTTGTCGACCGATCAGGCTATTCGAATGCCACCCCTAGCATTACAGCGGCTTATAGAAACATCTATGAGTGAGAGAGGCTTATTTCAAGCGCTCCCCAAATAGCGGAAAACGTTCCTGCCATAGCAACTTTGCAAAGAAAAACCCGGTTTGAGATCAAAACCGGGTTTAAATCTTAGTCTGAATTGAAATCAGGCAGAAATGCGCTCAATCACTGCACCGCAGCGCGAGAGCTTTTCCTCCAACTGCTCAAATCCACGATCCAGATGATAGACACGACTGACGGTGGTCTCACCTTCTGCTGCAAGGCCTGCGATCACCAGAGAAACAGAAGCACGAAGGTCTGTTGCCATGACCTGAGCACCCCGAAGTGTTTCAACACCTTCCACGGATGCAACCTGTCCGTCCAGAGTGATCTTTGCACCCAGACGCGCAAGTTCCTGCACATGCATAAAACGGTTCTCGAAGATGTTCTCTGTAATCTTACTCACGCCCTTTGAGCGGGTCATGAGTGCCATAAACTGGGCTTGCAGATCAGTAGGGAAACCTGGGAAAGGTTCTGTAGAGACATCTACCGGGCTGATACCTGCACCGTTACGGCGCACTTTGAGTCCCATATTGGTTTCAGTAATTTCTGCACCTGTCTGGCGAAGAACGTCCAGAGCGCCTTCTAGTAAGTCACCACGCGCACCTTCAAGGGTTACATCGCCACCTGTCATAGCAACCGCCATCGCGTAAGTGCCGGTTTCGATGCGGTCCGGAATAACCGGATGGCGGTGTGATCCAAGGCTATCAACACCCTGAATGCGGATGGTATCGGTGCCAGCACCTTCAATCTTTGCACCCATACCAATCAGGCAGTTGGCAAGATCAGTCACTTCGGGCTCTTGTGCAGCGTTCTCGATAACGCTTTCGCCTCTGGCAAGAGTTGCCGCCATCATAACTGTGTGCGTTGCACCAACAGAAACTTTCGGGAAAACAACACGCCCCCCCTTCAGACCACCTTTTGCTTCTGCCTGTACATAACCGCGATCCATCTCAATTTCAGCACCAAGAGCCTTTAGGCCATCGATAAAGAAGTCTACTGGCCGAGTGCCAATCGCACAGCCTCCAGGTAAGGATACACGAGCATAGTGCATACGCGCCAGCAATGGGCCGATAACCCAGAAGCTTGCACGCATCTTGGAGACCAGTTCATATGGTGCGGTGGTATCAACAATATTTGACGCATTGAGGTGAATGGTCTGACCGGTCATGGTGTCCTGACCAGCACGCTTGCCATCGACTGAGTAGTCAACACCGTGATTGGACAGGATTTGCGTCAGAAGTGCTACATCGCGCAAACGCGGCACATTTTCGAGGGTCAGTGTGTCTTCGCAGAGCAGTGACGCGATCATCAAAGGCAGTGCAGCATTCTTTGCACCTGAGATCGGAATAACACCATTAAGCTGATTGCCACCAACAATACGAATTTTATCCATACTTTTACTACCCCAACAAATACCCGCGTACGGAAACACAATTTTCAAGAGGAATTGAAGGTGTCCACTAACATCAGGGCTATGGCATAAGCAAGGCACCACCTTCGCCCTACATCCTCCAAGATAGTTTTCCCCAATAGATCTTACTGATATTTCCTAATGAACACGATTTGTGAGCCTGCTCCGTAACTGCCAACAACTCTCTTCAACTTCGAGAGCCACTCAACCTTAGCTAAAAATGCTAGTTTTTTGCTTAACGTGAAAAATCAGAGATAGCGAGACCGGTCAGCTCTCATCAGCGTCACGCTTAGCTGCCTGCTTCCTTTTACGCAGATTTGCGCGCAAGGCTTCCGCTAAGCGGTCTGCTTTAGGGTCTTTTTTCTGCTTAACGGTTGTCTTTGCCTCTTTGTCTGAGGCGTGTGTATTCTTTGAATGTGTCATACCCAACTCCTACACGAGGACAAAGATCAAGCCAAGCTCCGTAATATACGACAAGTCCATGGCAACGCAGAGATTTCAGTATGTTATTCAGTTTCCACAGAACTGCCAATAAAACCTCTTGCAGGTTTAAAAAGGTTATGACATAAGCCTCCTCGTTCCGAGGGCGGCGCCCACGGACATCTTACCTCGTTGCTAAGACACAGGTTTGGAAGAGACAGGAAGCTAATTGCTTCATAATTAAGAGATGCTGCCGTAGCTCAGGGGTAGAGCACTCCCTTGGTAAGGGAGAGGTCGGAAGTTCAAATCTTCTCGGCAGCACCATTCTTCCAGATCGGCTTACACAATCGGGCATGCTGCCGTAGCTCAGGGGTAGAGCACTCCCTTGGTAAGGGAGAGGTCGGAAGTTCAAATCTTCTCGGCAGCACCAGTTTTCTCCAAGATTTATCAGATTAACAAGAGGCATTAAGCTAACTTGTAGCAAGCTTTTTTCCTAAAGCCTTTAATGGCACGTGTGCAGATGCAACTTTATGGCGAAACAGGAAACGCCCTGACCAAGAAGTATGACCTCGCCCTGCTTTTCCAACAGTGCCTATTATTTGCCCCTTACGAGAACAAGAAACCACTTAATTCCGCTGGAATGTGCTCGGTTTCCTCCAACAAAGATCATTTCGAGCTGCAATGAAAAATAAATCTAACTCAGCGTTAAATTCACCACGAAATCAGGCGCCACATTTTCACCAAATTTCATCTTGAGGTTGGTTTACATACCGGATGACTCCTGCGACCTTTCTATAGTCTTGGGGCATATTGGGGTCGTTTTTCGTTGGCGCTACTTTCCTTGTGAAAGCAGCAGATTTGGAAAAGAGGGTATGCTGCCAAGCGCATTTATGCAAAGCGCTACTCAAGTACTCGCTAAACTAATCTGGGCTGAGTGTCAGGAGGTGAATTATGGATCAGGCATTAATCGACACGGATACTCCAACTGCTGCATCAAGCAGATTTTCTGAGGCTGAACTGCAAATGCTTCGCTATCAACTCGAAGAAGCTGAGTTTGCTCAACTCATCCGTCTGGCATCAAGCCTTCCATCTGAAAAGTGGCAGGAAGCAGTAAAGGCGCTAGCTGCTCTGTAAGGAGCACTGCGCCAGAATTACAATTCACGAACTGCCCAGCATTTTTAGTCATATCCATGGCCAGAGATTATCACACAGGCAACAACATCCACCCCAGTTGATCACTGTGAAGGAAACCCCGATCAGATCATTGTTGGTGAGACGGGCTCAAGGCTTATGGTATTGCTATCCCAAGTCTTTTTGTGTCCACGAACGGCACGTGGTGCTGGCCCGAAATAACCACCCGTTTTTACAAAATCTCGGGGCTGCAAAATAATTGAGGCTATACGCTGATAAAGTGCCTTAGCAGAAATAGGCTTACACAAAAGCTCGTGTACTCCTAGTTTTCTAGCCTCAATAACACGGCTACGCTCTGTATGTGCGGTCACCATAATGATAGGTATGTAAGCGTATGGATTACCTTGCGTTCTGATCATCCGAACCATATCGGCCCCATCAAGGATTGGCATAACCCAATCCAGAATCAGAATATCAGGATTCGCCCTGTCCAGCGCCTCCAGTCCAGACGCTCCGTCTTCCGCCTCAACGATTTTTCTTGCACCAAAACCTTGCAACATTGTGCGCAGAATCGTGCGCATATAAGCGCTATCTTCGACCACTAAAAAAGACAAGGATGACAGGTCTATACTCACGCAATTAACGTCCCGACTAACTCACGCAACCCAATTTAAATAGAACAAAAATTCAGTTATTAATTACAAGGTTTGGCAGAGAAAATAACAAATTGCAAGACTGTCGCGTTATAGCTCTATATCAAAGACCACACCTAGGATATATATAAGCTTGAGTGCGTTAGCTGATAATAACTTTTGATAAATCCGCAAAACTCAGGACCGCGTCAATGTGTCCTTCGACAGCTCTTCGGATTATCGCTAAGTTTAGGCTAACTCTAAAGTATCGCCGAATAATACCGCCGCAAAATAAGGGGCAAAAAATGGACTACCAAAATATCTTCGATGAGGCGATTGCTTCGTTGAAGGATGAAAAACGGTACCGCGTCTTTGCTAATCTGGAGCGCATTGCAGGGCGTCACCCGCATGCTTTGTGGCGTAAGGAAAATCAGAATCTTCGGGAAATCGTAATTTGGTGTTCAAACGACTATCTGGGTATGGGGCAACACCCTAAAGTCGTTAATGCCATGACTGAGACTGTTCAGCGAATGGGCGCCGGAGCTGGTGGAACTCGCAACATCTCAGGCACGAATTATCCATTGGTACAGCTGGAAGACGAACTGGCTGATCTACATGGAAAAGAGAGTGCTCTGGTTTTCTCAAGTGGTTTTGTTTCCAACGAAGCTTCTATTTCAACCATCGCAAAGCTATTGCCTGATTGTCTGATCCTGTCTGACCAGCTGAACCATGCCTCCATGATTGCAGGTGTTCGCGGAGCAGGAACTTCCAAAAAAGTCTGGCGGCATAACGATCTTGAGCATCTTGAAGATCTGCTTAAAACGGCTGGCAATGATCGCGCGAAACTCATCGTGTTCGAATCCGTTTATTCAATGGATGGCGATATTGCGCCCATTGAGCGCATCTGCGATCTAGCAGATAAATATAATGCAATGACTTACATCGATGAGGTCCATGCGGTTGGTATGTATGGCCCGCGCGGCGCAGGTATCTGTGAGCGGGACGGTGTTATGGACCGTGTTGACATCATTGAAGGCACACTGGCAAAAGCTTTTGGTGTGATGGGTGGCTACATCACAGGCTCTCAAACCGTCATTGACGCAGTGCGCTCCTATGCACCGGGCTTCATTTTTACCACAGCAATTCCACCTGGCCTTGCAGCGGCGGCAACTGCTTCAATCAGGCATTTGAAAGAATCTGGTGCAGAACGCAACGGACAACAGCGTCAGGCACAGCGAACCAAGGATGTTTTGAAAGCAGCGGGCCTTCCAGTAATGCCTTCTGACACACACATCATTCCAGTGCTCGTTGCGGATCCTGACCTGTGTAAGCAGGCCACTGATTTGCTGCTTGATAAGCACGGCATTTACATTCAACCGATCAACTATCCAACTGTTCCTCGTGGCACTGAGCGACTTCGGATCACACCGGGTCCGGTTCATAATGATGCACTCATTGACCATCTTCGCGATGCATTGGTTGATGTATGGCGGACGCTGGAGCTGCCATTTACTGATGCACCTGCTGAAGAAGAACTGGAAGGCACCAAGGGGCAAGCAGTATACCAGTTTGCTGGTGGCTGATCTTCAGCACATGTAACAGCAAAGGCCAGCAAATCTGCTGGCCTTTTTTATTTCCGCTTGATGCATAAAAAGCTTATAGCGATTGGCTTACAAAGCCTCTGATAAGCTCCATGGGCTTGCTTTGGCGATTGCTAGGATGCTTTCTGCTTAGCAGCCTCTACTGGTGCGCTGTTTTCCTGCAAATCGCCGTCGTCCAGTATTCGCCATTTTGGCCCTTCCATATCATCATACTGGCCGGAGCGCAGAGACCATAAAAAGGCGACCAATCCTGCTCCACCAAGAACCAGCGCAATAGGAATAAGGTAGATTAAGACTTCCATGATCTGGCTCAGGCCTCCGGGGTAATTGGTGTCGCCTTACCGGCGATCATTCTCAAGCGAACTGCATTGAGCGTCACGATAATAGAAGAACCAGACATAGCCAAGGCCGCAACTAAGGGTGTGACAAAACCGAGCACCGCAAATGGCACAGCAAGGACATTATAAATCACAGAGATTGCGAGATTCTGGTTCATGACCCAACGTGCCTTACGTGATATCTTGAGTGCGCTTTGAACGGGCGCAAGACTGTCACCCAAAAATACGGCGTCAGCGGCAGCCTGACTTACATGTACAGCTGAGACAGGCGAGATGGAAACGGTTGCTGCTGCGAGAGACGGTGCATCGTTAAGACCATCACCAACCATAAGAACTTTGCGCCCTTTAGCTTTTAATACCTCGATATGATCAATCTTATCCTGAGGCTTTAAGCCCGCTTGCCATGCGCTTACTTGCAATCTGTCTGCCACGTGCTCTACCGCTCCAGTGTGATCGCCACTCAAGATCTCAAGCTGGTATCCTGCAGTTTGCAGCTCTTTGATCGTCTCTACAGCGCCTTCCCGCAGGAACTGCCCAACTGGCAGAAGCTGAGCTGGCTTGTCTTCCAGCTGAAACGCAACAAAGGATGCATCTGGATGTGTTTGTTTGGCGTGAGCGAGCTGTTCATCTGAAACATCACAGAAGCTTGGTGCACCTAGTCTGACGATATTCCCATCGATCTGCGCCTCAACGCCCCTACCCGCGAGTTCCTTCACGTCCACAAGTACCTGCTGCGCACCTGTTGCTCTTGCAATGGCCTGAGAAAGTGGGTGTGAAGACGACAACGCAAGTCGGCCCGCGAGTATTAAATCTTCCGTGGACAGCCCGTGACTTTCAGAGAGGGAAGCCTCTGGCAAAGTAAGTGTCCCAGTCTTATCAAAGACAATTGTATCTACGCTCGCAAGGCGCTCAATGGCATCACCTGCATTGAGCAGAACACGTTCATTGAAGAACAGACCGCTTGCAACAACTTGCACCGCCGGAATTGCCAAGC
The DNA here is from genome assembly GCA_947496145.1 of uncultured Pseudovibrio sp. GTDB lineage: Bacteria > Pseudomonadota > Alphaproteobacteria > Rhizobiales > Stappiaceae > Pseudovibrio. The sequence goes on along the minus strand of CANMBS010000002.1, from coordinate 45,293 downwards.
CAAGTGCGCAGGGGCAAGTGATGATCAAGACCGAAATTGCGATGACAAGCGCAGGCTGCCATGCCATACCAAGCATGATCCAGCCAATTAATGTCAAAAGAGCCGCTGCATGTACCACAGGTGCATAAAGTTGAGAGGCACGGTCCGCTATCTGAACATAAGACGAGCGGCCCTCCATCGCTGTCTCCAAGAGCTTGTTCACTTCATCCAGCAATGTGCCTTTGGCTGCGGCGGTGACTTCAATCTCTAACACCCCGTAGGTATTCATGGTGCCTGCGTAAACAAGATCCCCTAGCCGCACAGCTTGTAAAAGAGTTTCACCTGTTACCAAGCTCTGATCAACTTCGGACTCACCGTTGCAGATCCGGCCATCCACAGAGATACGCTCACCTGCTTTTACAAGTACGCGATCACCAACAGCCAGTTTTGAAAGCGGGACTTCCTGTGTGTTACCGTCTTGCAGGATTTTGGCAGCACTCTCTGCCTTCAAAGTCGCGAGGTTTTCTGCAAATGAGCGCGTTTTTCTGCGCATCAGGTGATCAAAATACCTGCCCACCAGCAAGAAGAACAAAAGCATGACAGCACTATCAAAATAGGCGTGTTTTGCTTCCTGAATGGTTTGCCAAAGGGAGAGCGTAGTTGCCAGAAGGACACCAATGGTGATCGGTACATCCATATTCAGGCGGTGCGTGCGAATGGCGGTGTACGCACTGCGAAAGAAGATGCGTCCGGAATACGCGACAGTCGGCAGTGCAATCAGTGCGGAAATCCAGTGGAAGAAAGCTCTGGTTTCATGATCAATATCGGAGGCATTACCTGACCAGACGGAGATCGACAGCAGCATAATGTTCATTGCTGCAAAGCCTGATACCGCTAATGACCGCAATATCTCTTTGCCAATGGCATCGCCGCGCAACTTTACTTGTGCAGGATCAAAAGGATAGGCCTTGTAACCAAGCCTTCGCAAAAGGTCGACAATAGGTGATGGGTTTGTCTTCGCCTCATCCCAGTCCACCGACAATCGGTGGGATGACAGGTTTACACGTGCCTTTTCAACGCCATCAAGCTTTTGAAGGCCGCGTTCAATTTCATACATACATGCAGCACACGTAATACCATCAACGGCAAGATCCATATGGGCCTTGCCGTCCTCGGTGTTTGTTACGAATGCCGCCCAATCTCTTTCAGGCGCAGACATAGCAATGTTGCCTTACTCAGCGAAGAAGATCTTATTTTTGGAACGGAACACCGGCAGCGTTTTATCTGCGCGATCTGCAATCTCAACAGTAACGTTCCAGTTTCCAGCTCCAATACCAGCAGCATTGGCAACATACTCACCACTGGAGCGCTCAGAAAGCACAAGGTTCTGATCTGCTGCTGTAATTGTTGGACGATGCAGCTTTACTGTCACAATTTCACCGGTAATAGGTGCACCGTTTTTATCTTGTGCCAAAACGCGAATATGAGCAGTCCCATCGCCATTACGCTCGATGGCGGCATCAACATTCCAATTCAATGCAGCTTGTGCCTTGGCTTTTGCAATTTGTTTGTTGTAACGCTGACTTACCTTATAGGAGCTATCCACTTCAAGACCGGGGAATGTGTCCAGCGCCACATACACCATCACGCCGTTCACAGAAGCAACAACACCAAAAAACGCAATCAAGCTAAACAAAACCATACGGCCTGTAACCTGTCGCGGCTTACGTGGTGAATTGTGGTCTGCAGTCATTGTCATGTCCTGGCTCCTTCAGGGCGGCTCATAAGATGAGGAAGAGCAACGCCATTTGAACTTGTTTTGTAATGAGGGGCGTACCCCTCACTACACTAGCAAAGTCAGGTAGTTTACCTTACTTAACTTCTACTTACCCGGGGCACGGAAGAAGTCGCTGATGATGGTGGTCTCACCAGTCTCTGTATTCACGAGCTTAAAGCTCATAGGTTTCGACCCCGGCATCTCAACACCTGGAGGCGAGAAGACGAGTGCACGTACCGAACGTGTGGTATCAGCGTCTACGGACAGTGTTATTGCAGTGTCTTTCACTACATCACTTGCCGTGCGGTGAACACCTACCACTTCAAGCACACTGCCTTCCGGCATATCTTCAACGCTAAGTGTAAAGTTTTGCTCATTATTGTGTTTATTCAACAAGCGAAGCGCATATCCGTTCCGGTAAGCACCGTCACTTTGCAACACATACAGCGGGTTACGATCATGCACTACAGACAGGTCAGTCATGGAACGGTTGAGCTGTGCATACAGCATAACGCCCGCGATTGCAGCAATAACTGCCGTATAGATAACCGTTCGTGGCCGGATTAGACGATACACCTCTTTCTCGCCACGCTCTCGCCGCTCAATGTTTACGTCAGTGTCATAAGCGATCAGCCCTGTCGGTTTGCCTACTTTGTTCATGATTGCATCACAAGCATCAATACAAAGTCCACACTGAATGCAATCCAACTGAGAGCCTTTACGGATGTCTACACCTGTTGGGCAAGCGTGAACACACTGATTACAGTCGATACAATCACCTGCCGGCAAACCTTCTGCGATGCGTTTTTTGTTCTCTTTCAAACGCCCGCGTGGCTCACCCCGATCATAGCGGTAAGTCACATTAAGTGCATGCTCATCCGTCAAAGCCGCTTGAATACGCGGCCATGGACACATGTACACACACACCTGCTCGCGCATATGACCTGCAAGAGAATAAGTTGTGAAGGTGAGAATTCCGATCCAGAGATAGGCTGAGAAGGCGGCCTGACCAGTCGCAAGGTCGTAAACCAGCGTGGGTGCATCAGAGAAGTAGAGCACCCAGGCCCCACCTGTCCACCAGGCAATCATCAACCAAAGGAAGTGCTTTGTTCCCTTTTTGAGAATCTTTTGTGCATTCCAGGGTTGCTTATCCAGTGCCATCCGTTTGCGACGGTCACCCTCAACCATATGCTCAATGCGGAAGAACAGGTCTGTCCAGACAGTCTGCGGGCAAAGATAACCACACCAGAGGCGTCCCGCGATTGCGTTCATCAAAAACAGACCAACTGCTGCAATGATGAGCAATCCTGCCAGATAATAAACCTCCTGAGGCCAGATCTCCAGAAAGAAGAAATAACCTCTTTTACGTTCAAAATCGACAAGAACTGCCTGATCTGGAAGCAGAGGCCCTCTGTCCCAGCGAATGAAGGGGGTAAAATAATAAATTCCAAGGGTAATAAATAAGATGATCCATTTAATTTTTCGGAAACGGCCTTTTACCTCCATAGGGTAAATTTTAGCCGCCGAAGCAAACCAGGTTTCATCTTCTTCGTTATCGATGGGTTCAACTTGGCTAGACATAACGTCTTCCTCAGTTGGCGATGTGCTTTTGGCAAGAGAAGCGAGGGCACTTGCGCGTCCTCGCTTTTGTTATCATCTCAAAATGTCACAGCTTATTGGCCGCCGCCGAGGGAGTGAACATAAACAGCCAGTGATTTCACTGTTGTTTCACCCAGACGATCAATCCATGCAGGCATGACACCATGACGAGGTGCATTTACCTGAGCGATGATGTTTTCGACAGATTTGCCGTAGAGATAAGTTGGCGCAGTCAGGTTCGGAGAACCCGTTTCCATGTCGCCCTTGGCATTTTCCATATGACAGGAGGCACAGTTCTCTTCAAAGATTACCTTGCCAGCTTCCAGATCAACGCCATCCTGAACAGGAAGGCCAGCCACGGAGCCAACATAGTTGGACACCTGAATGATCTCATCCTTTTCGAGCAGCTCATCACGACCGAATGCAGGCATTTCTGCGAAACGGGTTTCGTCATGTTCTGCACGAACACCATAAGAAATGGTTGTTGCAAGCGTATCCAGATCACCACCCCAGATCCAGCTATCGTCCTGAAGGTTTGGATAGCCTTCAAAGCCGGTAGCACCGGTTCCATGGCAAGGTGCACAGTTGTCACCAAAGGCCACTTTACCCTGTGCCATTGCAAACTCAAGGAGAGCTGGCGTATCACGGATTTCTTCCAGAGAAGCTTCCATCAGTTTTTCGCCGACCTTTGCGCGCTCAGCAGCGGCAACGTCAAACTCTTCTGTAGCGACAGCACGCTGGCTATAGTTCAGAAGACCTTTTGTGTAACCATTAACCAATGGCCAGCTCGGCATCAGGATCCAGTAGGCGATTGACCATATAATAGAGCCGTAGAAAATATAGAGCCACCATTTCGGGAGCGGGTTGTTAAGCTCCTTCAGGCCATCCCATTCGTGACCAGTGGTTTCAATACCAGTAACCTGGTCGATTTCCTTTTTGTGCTCAGCCATTAGTCGTCCTCCCGAAGCGGGATTTGTGAAGCATCATTAAAACGCTCCCCATTGCTTGGCCAGCAAGCGTAGAGAACTACGCCTGCAAAAATCGCCATAAAATAGAGCAAACCTCCAGTTTGCGCGAAGTTTGCGAGAGAGGTATAAGTCGCGTCCATCATCTCCCCCTTAGCGCAGGTTTGCTTTTTCGTCGTAGAGGCTAAAGTCTACGAGCGTGCCAAGCATTTGCAGATATGCGACCAGTGCATCCATTTCGGTGACTGCCTTCGGGTTTCCGTCGAAGTCACGAATAAGAACATCCGGGTAGCGTTCTTCAAAGCCTTCTGCTTCATCGCTATCAGGCTGAGCCTGAGCCATGAGATCGATCTTTGCGTTTGCCATTTGCTCCTCAGTATAAGGAACGCCGTACATCGCATTCACCTTCAGGTGATTTTCAATCTCAACAGTAGAAAGCTTTGCATCCATGAGGAATGGATAGCCAGGCATGACAGAGGTTGGAGACACTGAACGTGGATTGATCAGGTGATCACGCTGCCATTCGTCAGAGTACTTCCCGCCGACACGAGCAAGATCGGGACCGGTACGTTTAGAACCCCACTGGAACGGGCGGTCATACATGGATTCCGCTGCCAGCGAGTAGTTGCCGTAACGCTCCAACTCATCACGCATTGGACGGATCTGCTGTGAGTGACATGCATAGCAGCCTTCACGCACATAGATATTACGCCCAACAAGCTCAAGCGGAGTATAAGGGCGCATACCCTCAGTTTTTTCGATCGTGCTCTTCAGGTAATAAAGAGGAACGATTTCAACGAGACCACCGATTGCAATCATGATGACAATGCCAACGATCAGGATCAGCGAGTTCGTCTCGAAGATTTGGTGTTTTTTCCAAGCAGACATTCGTAGACTCCCGATTATTCCGCTGGAGCCATTGCAGGCTGACCTGCGGCTTCGCTTTCGGACGCTTCACCCACACGAACGGTCATCACGAGGTTGTACGCCATGATGAATGCGCCTGTGAGGAAGAGAAGACCACCGAATGCACGCATAACGTAGAACGGATACATCGCATCCACTGTTTCGATGAAGGAGTACTCCAGAAAGCCAAGGCTGTCATAAGCACGCCACATCAGACCCTGCATGATACCGGAGACCCACATGGAGCAGATGTAGAACACAATGCCCAGAGTAGAGACCCAGAAATGCCAGTTAACAAGGCGCAGAGAGTACAAAGATTTTTTGTTGTAAAGCCACGGTACGAGGCAGTACAGAGCGCCGAAGGAGATGTAACCAACCCAACCGAGAGCGCCAGCATGCACGTGACCAACAGTCCAGTCTGTGTAGTGAGACAGACCGTTCACTGCACGGATAGACATGAGCGGACCTTCGAAGGTGGACATGCCGTAGAATGCTACAGACACAACCATCATACGCAGAACCGGATCGGTACGCAGCTTATCCCAAGCACCTGACAGGGTCATCAGACCATTGATCATACCACCCCAGGATGGCATCCAAAGGATAATGGAGAAGGTCATACCAAGCGTAGACGCCCACTGTGGCAGTGAGGTGTAATGCAGATGGTGAGGACCAGCCCAGATGTAGATGAAGATCAGTGCCCAGAAGTGAACGATGGACAAGCGGTAAGAGTAAACCGGACGCTCAGCACGCTTCGGAATGAAGTAGTACATGATTGCCAGGAAGCCAGCTGTCAGGAAGAAGCCCACTGCGTTGTGACCATACCACCACTGAACCATCGCATCCTGAACACCTGCCCAAACGATGTAGGACTTGGTTGAGTAGATACTTACTGGCAGGGATGCGTTATTGAACAGATGCAGAACTGCAATTGTTACGATAAACGCAAGATAGAACCAGTTTGCTACATAGATATGGGACTCTTTACGACGCCAGATGGAGCCGAGGAAGGTGAGCAGATAGGCAACCCAGACCACGGTCAGCAACCAGTCTGCATACCACTCTGGTTCAGCATATTCTTTACCCTGAGTTACACCGAGGAGGTAACCTGTACCTGCAACAACGATGAAGAGGTTGTACCCAAGGATAACGAACCATGGAGCGATTGTACCCGGCAAACGCGCCTGACAGGTGCGCTGTACAACGTAGAACGAAGACGCAAGAAGTACGTTACCGCCGAATGCAAAGATAACCGCTGAAGTATGAAGCGGGCGCAAACGCCCGAAATTGATCCATGGCAGGTCAAAGTTCAGAGCTGGAAAGGCCAGCTGAGATGCAATGATTACACCTACCAGAAAACCCGCGATACCCCAGAACACAGATGCCCACGTCGCGAATTTAACAGGAGCCATATTGTAGTTTGGCTTACCGTTAATTTCCAGCGGTGCGGGAGTGCTGGTTCCGTCGAAGTATCGGCGAAAAATAAAGAAGATACCGGCTAATGATGCTAGTGCTATCAATCCGGTATGAAATGCTAAGACCTGATCCCAGGTTTTCCCTGCAATGACCAGACAGAAAATCGCCACCGCGAGAAGAAGAATGGAAAAACCACCTTCCTCGAGCGACAGATATCTGACTTTCCGCTCACCCATGATATTCGCCCCAATTAAAGTAAATAAGTTTGCCCAAAGAGGACACCCTGATCGTAGTTCTATGGGTGGCAAAATGCCCCGCCCTTGATGCAAATCAAAAACAACTCTAACAAAAAAAATAAAATTAATCTAATTCGCAACTAGACCCCATGTTTTTCAGTTTTTGTCATATATTACGCATAGTTACTGGTTAGTGCGGTGTTTTGGCGCAGATGAATGCAAGTTGCTGTATGATCAATGCAATTCATCACATCAGAGCGAACCAGGAAGAGTGAATTCACCTTCTCAGAATCATAACCTGCTAAAGGGGCAGGACCTGCTTTTTCTGTTGAGTACCTAAGGCTTTCTCCTAATACAGATATATAATCAGCTCCTGCACTGCGTTCAAAAACCTACACACGCAAATTATTACGTATTTTAGAGAGATTCGAATGCAGGAGCGACTATTCAGAACCCGGCTTATCTCGCGGTGCAACAGGGCCTAACACATATCTAGTAACGAGTGGCAGAAAGGCAATCAGGCCCATGAAGCGTGCCAGTTGATGGGTAACAACGAAGACAGGGTCCACATCAAGCAGGATCGAGATCAACAGCATTGCCTCCATGCCACCGGGAGCGAATGAAAGAAACACTTTATCGAAGCTAATGGAAAGTGCCCACGAGGTGACAACCGCTCCAGAAAAAGCAATCGTCAAGCTAATTGCAAAAACGGCAAAAGAAGTACCGAAGACTGCTTTAAGCGTGCTGCCATCTATCTTGCCTATATAAAGACCTACACTGCTTCCCATGAGCACATAACACGGTATCGCCAGCCAAAATGGCAGCTCAAATTCCAATAAGCCGGTGGAGTTAAGTACAGCACTTGCAAAGAAAGCTCCGGTTAACAACCCCGCTGGTGCTTTTAATTTATGCGCAACGAATGCAGTAACTGCACATATAGAAAGCGCGATAACAAGCTCTGCACCGCTCATCCAAGTCATCGCATCTGCCTGTTCTTGTGATGGTATGGCGTAAACACCATCACCACCAACAATTCCTGTAATAATGAGAGGAAGAATTGCGATCAATAAAAAGAGACGTACAAGCTGCACTACCATTATGCGCTCCATGGGCGCTCCTCGCTCTTGTGCCAGAGCAGCGGTCATAGTCAACGCACCAGGAAGCCCTGCAAAGAAAGCTTCTTCCCGGGCCCAGCCACACTTTTTGTGTACGTAAAAATAGACCAGTGAAGTTATCCCACTCACCACTGCGAGAAGCGCAATCATGGACACAGGCCATAAAACAGCTCCCTCCCAAAAATCGGGTGAGACTGCCGACCCCATAACTGCGCCAATCAAAATTAAATTACCGGAAGCCAGGGGAACCGGAATAGTGGTGCTGGCGCTATTAAAAAGAGGCAAGGAAAATGACTTAGCCATCACAATAGCAACCATTGGACCTGCCAGGAAACTTGCGGGCAATGAGAGAGTTTCGAAAAGTGCTGCTCCTGCGCCACCGAGAGCCAGAAAGGCAAGTAATCTCAGCATGTCTTTTAGTTTCATAACGTTACCCCCTGCATTTGATCTTTTAATGAGGTAACTTTTGATTTTCATGCATTCAACATTGATAGATACAATCAATATATATTTCTGGTCATCAAACTAGAATTATTCGCAAAGATGCACGAATTAGTTGAAAGCACTTGAGTTTTTCAAAAACTACCAGATGTTGACAGGGATCAAAGTCCAATTAGTCAATATGCGTATGGTGACCTCATGACCGATCTTGAGCAAAAATATGCGTCCCTGAACGTACCTCGATACACCTCTTATCCCACTGCGCCACATTTTAGCGATGCGGTAACACCGTCTCTTTATGGCGACTGGCTAGAGAGCATTCCAAGCGATACTCCGTTGTCACTGTATTTGCACGTGCCATTTTGTCAGGAGATGTGCCATTACTGTGGCTGTAACACTAAGGCCACACGTAAGATGGCACCGGTGCTGGCCTACGTAGAATTGATGCTCAAAGAGATCGACCTCGTACTGGAGCGGCTTGGGACTGGTCGAGAAGTTCATCACATTCACTGGGGTGGAGGTACGCCAAGTCTGGTTCCCCGAGATGCATTTTTGAAGATCGTCGACAAGCTGAAAACCCATTTCGTCTTTTCTGAAGATATTGAGCACGCAATCGAGCTGGACCCGCGCACTGTTGGAGATTATCTGGCAGAGACACTAAAGATGGCTGGCATCACACGTACGAGCCTTGGTGTGCAGGACTTTGATGAGGATGTGCAAAAGCAGATCGGGCGGATTCAACCGTTAGAAACGGTAGAGAAGGCTGTTGCTGCACTTCGCAATGTCGGCCTGAACGACATTAACTTTGACTTGATGTATGGGCTGCCTGGACAATCTGAAAAGACAATCCGCGATACAGTAGAATACACAAAGGCACTGGCTCCGGGCCGTGTGGCTCTCTTTGGTTACGCTCATGTACCCTGGTTCAAAAAACACCAGCAGCTGATCAAGGAAGAAAACTTACCTAATACCAATGAGCGCATTCGACTCTCTGATGTTTCTCGTGAGGCGCTTGTTGACGCTGGCTATGATGTGATTGGCCTTGATCATTTTGCGCTGCCAACTGATGAGATGGCCGTTGCACTGAAACAAGGCCGTTTGCGCCGCAACTTCCAAGGCTACACGACAGACACTGCTGATACGCTCATCGGCTTTGGTTGCAGCTCCATCGGTTTCCTTCCGCAAGGCTACATTCAAACAACTCCGTCGGCACGCGAGTGGGAACGTATGCTCAGTGAAGACACCTTACCAATCAAAAAAGGGATTGAGGTTGACAGGGTTGATTTGTGCCGGGCGGAGATCATAATGCAACTGATGACTTACTATCAGGTGGACTATGCGCTTATTGCTGAACAGCACGGCTTACCGATGAGCGAGTTTTCAAGCATCCCCGCCTCTCTGGCTGAAATGATCAATGATGGGGTCGTGATACTGAATGATACCCATTTGACCGTTACAGATGCCGGTCGGCGCTATGTGCGGGTTGTTGCGTCCGTGTTTGATACCTATCTGGCAAACCAGCAAGCGCGGCATTCAGTTGCCGTATAGCTGTTCAAGATAAGTCATAGGCAGAAGCGGCTCTTTCAGAGCCGTTTTTCGTTTGTGCGTAAAATACAAAAGGCGCTGTATAGTCAGCGCCTTTGGTCAACTCTACCGATTTGTCTTTTTACCTGAAAGGCTGTCGTCTCTTTGCAGCCTTCAGTGCATTCCTGTTAACTGGCAGATGCCGCAGATATTGGTGATGTGAATGCTATCTTGCTTTTCCACCTTAATCAGACCGCGGCGTTTTAGCTGAGAGATTACGCGGCTTACCGTCTCAATCGTCAGCCCAAGGTAATCTGCGATTTCCTGACGTGTCATAGACAAAGATACCGTCTTTGTATCCGGCGCCCCCTCTTCTTTGGGACCCGTACAACCATGCCCGCCACGGTTTGGGACGAGGCTCATCAGGAATGTCGAAACTCGCTCAAGAGCGGATTTACGGCCAAGCAATACTGTGTGCTCGTGCAGATTTTCCATTTGTGAGAGCAGACAGCGATTGACGTAGTTCTGCATAACAGGAGAAGTTGAGATTTCACGGGTCTCAAAGACCTGCAACTCTACTTCAGTTAGCGCTTCTGCGGTGCAATCAAAAAAATCACGGTTGGAGAAACCAAGCATATCCCCTTCGCGAAGGACATATACAACCTGCCGTCGCCCATCGGGAAGCAGCTTATAGAGCATCATAACGCCGCGTACGACTTCATAAAGACGCTCTGCCTTGTCTCCCTCATAAAAGAGGACATCATGCGCACTCAGGCGTTGCTTACGTCCAGAGTTCCTAGCGATAATTTCTGGCTGCTGATAGCTTTCCTGACATGCGCCTATTGGTGCCTGGCCATCAAGGTCGCTGAGCTTTGTCAATGTGGCCGATACCATAATCCCTCCTCGCGGATACTTCCGCAACATCGTGCCTTGGCAAATAGCTAGAACTATTCAGTTATTCTCTAAATGCCTTTCCACTCACGCAAACATCCGTCATTGCCTGCATGAGCTTTTGATGCAGATTTACTGATTAGAATGCAACGCCAAAATACGCATTAAAACTTATCGACTTTATTTTCTGTGAGATGTTTTGATCTCTCTCAAACGTTTTTTTGCGTTAAATCAAGTTTAGATAAATTCCAATAAATCCTGTTCTTTCAACGGCTTACGAACAATCGGAGTTGATGGTATTTTGGGCAGCTCGCGAGTAATCTTCCAAAGTGGTTGCCCCGTGATTGCGACAATTTGTGGCGCTTCATCCAAAGCTGCAACCTGAGCAATGAGCTCTGAGCCATCGATTCCCGGGAGGTGGAGATCTACAAAAACAGTATCATCTACACGCAATGCTGCATCTGCGAGGAACGATTCCCCATCCGCAAATGCTTCGCAAGAGTACTCAAGGCTCTCAAACATTTTAGTAATTGCATCACGAACAGATAGATCATCTTCGACGATATAGATCAAAATAAACCCCGGCGCTGTTCTCACGGCTCATGGGACAAAACGCCAAGGTGCAGCACTTTGTCTCATGAGCCAACATAAACAAGCGTCGGGGTCTTGTAATGCGTAGTAACACGCGAAACCGGCAAGATAGGCCGAAAGTATACTATTGGCAACCTTGCCTGAGCTTAGTCAACTCACGCTGCTGGCGGCTCTCCAGTCAAAACAATACGAACCAAATCAGCCGCATTGCGGGCACCCAGTTTTTCCATGATGCGTGCACGATGAACTTCAACTGTACGCGGGGAAATCTTCAGGTTGCGACCCGCTTCCTTATTTGAGGACCCGGCAGTAATTTCAGAAAGCACTTGACGCTCACGTGGTGTCAGTGTTTCTGCACCCGGGAACGTCAGAGTGTTTGCACCACTTGCCTGAGCAGCTCTGGAAACCGCCTCGCGTACGCGAGAAATGATGGACTCAACATCGAACGGCTTTTCGATAAAGTCGTAGGCACCAGATTTAATCGCCTCGACAGCCATCGGAATATCACCCTGACCAGAAATGATGAATATCGGCGCCGGGAATTTTTCGCCGTTCAGGCTCTTCAGAATATCGATGCCTGAACGTCCCGGCATGTGAACATCAAGAAGAACGCAGTTTGGTGTTTCTTCTTCAACACCATTCAGAAACTCTTCTGCGTTTGCAAAGGATTTGACGCGAAAGCCTTCTGTTTCAAACAAGAGAGAAAGCGCATCGCGAACCGCTGGGTCATCGTCAACAATATGGATAACAGACGGCATTGTCATGATTACACAGGTCCTTATTCTTTTTGTTTTATACAACAGCTACAGCTCAGCTTGTTGCTTTTGCGTTTACGGGAAGCCGCAAAGTGAAGGTTGCACCTTTACCTTCCTCATAAGGCTCGACAAGTAAATCTCCGCCATGGTTTTGGGCTATACTGCGAGAAATCGCAAGTCCAATACCTAAACCGCGCCGCTTTGTCCCAGTAAAGGCCTTAAAGAGGTGTGAAACTGCCTCTTCATCCAGACCCGGACCAGTATCTGAAACCTTAACGAACACATTGTCGTTGTCACGTTCAACAGACACAACTACTTGCTTTACAACTTGTTCCTTTACAGCCTCACCTGCATTTCGGATCAAGTTTACAAGAATTTGTTGCACCTGTACGGAATCCAACTCCAGCTGGTAGTCATAGTCAGAAAACGTTGAAAGAAACTCCACATCATTGTCTTCGTGGCCAACTCGCACCAACTCAATGCAATCGTCTATAAGCGAAGCTAGGCCGGTTCCAATGCACTGAGGTGCCTGACGTTCAACAAAGGTACGCATACGCTGAATGATTTGTCCGGCGCGCTCAGCTTCTGAAACAGCTTTTTCCATAAGGCTGACCATCGCCTCATCAGGCGCGTCGCCAGACTTTGCACGACGAGTTGCTGTTTGCAGGTAGAGCATCAATGCTGTTAGGGGCTGATTGACTTCATGAGCAATCGCTGCCCCCATCTCATCGAGTGCATTCACGCGCGTCATGGTTACAAGGTTTGACTGGAGCACGCGGAGGCGCTCCTCATATTCTTTCGTTGCACGCAGATCTTTCAGGACACCAATAAACTGGTGACCACTTTCGGTCTGCGCCTCACCCACTGACAACTCAATCGGTATTTCGGTTCCATCTTTGTGACGAGCAATGACCTCACGACCGATACCAACCACTTTAGCCGCACCGGTCTTAAGATAGTTCAGGATGAACTGATCATGCTGGCTTGCAACAGGTTCTGGCATCAGAAGTTTTACATTCTTGCCAACAACTTCATCACTTGTGTAGCCAAATAGTCTCTCACAGGCACGATTATAAATCAGTACGGTCGCGTTATCATCGATAACGATGATACCGTTGACCGCTGTATCCAGAACACTATGCAAGCAAGAAGAGGAGACCATTGTAGTTTCCTAATTGTTATTGGCTCACCCGAAGGCAATCGAGATGGGTATTTTGACTAACCTGCTATCCTAAGGTCTAAGCTAGGTCAATCACCTAGGTTGCGACTGATTTGCCAACTAACCTCTTAAATCCATTTGATATATCAAAGGTATGTATTCCTTTCCCAACGTCAAAAAATACCTTCGGTCAATGAAATTGAACGGCGAAACTCGCGTCATACCATCATCATCACGAGCAACTAAATCATATAAACCCCACAAAACCCGTGGGTAATTTGGGTAAGGTGCCTTTTGGAAAAGTTGAAAAAATCTAAAAAGAAAGGCGCTACTATCAGAGATGCGAGATCTTAAACTAAGCCAAAAGTCGTAAGAAGCTGCACTTATACGGTGCTTATTTGCCGCAGTACCCTTTGCAGGGGTAACCTAGTTTTCCACCGCTACAACGCCTTTAAATTGAACTTTGCTTGCTCGGAACAGCAACTTTGCTCAGACTCACACCGAAAAACGGTATATTCAAGTCAGCGCTCGGGATCATCAGACCTAGCCTGAAGCTTATCTGCCAGTGCAACAAGTGCCCTTCTATTGGCCCTTATGGAAAATTCGTGCTGTAACTGAAGCAAGTTCAGTTTGAGATTGTTTTGCAGCCGTAGCTCATCATGCGCATGCAGGTGATTGTGAACCGATAGGCAAGCAAACACATTTGAAGTGTGTGTCGCAGCAAGGACCGGGATACTTTTGGGCGATACCAAAGCAACTGTACGCAACTTCGCCTGTATGGTCGACACTGCGCTGTGCCATTCTTCTTTCGGGCTGGTTTTAAATTGCGCATGTTCCATCAAAACCTCTCTGAGCAACTGACTCAACATTCCAGCCAGATCTTGCGGATCAGTTCTGCATTTATTGCGCAGTACGATCAAAGCCATCTCAGCAACCAGTTCCACTCCAATTGCAAAGGACTTCCATTGGGAGACTTCCAGCGCCTGGTGAAATTTTCTCTCACTTTGCAACCGCATCCAATGAACACCTGCCCGTGAACGAAAATATTCCAATACGTTCTCATGGGTGAGGTAAGCAGCACTTCTTTCCAGATACTCTCTGAGTTTCTGAAGGTTGTCCAAATCAGAACGCCGAAATAAACGAGTATAAAGGCGTTTCAACAAACCTGGCCTATCAAGAGCAATACTCTCAATTTTTGCAAAGGCACCTTGCTGCTTTAATCTCGTAGAATTGCGTTGTTGTCCCAACCTATTGCCTTTCATCAAGGTCTTTTAAATTCTACAGTTACAAACACGCGATAACTCGTAGTGAGCCCTTGCCTTTCGCATAATATCGGTCAACTGTGCACTACTGAGAGACAAAAAACATTTAATGGAATTAGCGAGCGCAAACGCTCGGCGGGGGAAGCATGCTACAAGGTTGGATCGTAGTCCTTGTCGCTCTGGCGTACATATTATTCTTGTTTGCAATTGCCAGCTACGGAGACAAAGTTGCGAAGACCCGTGTAAAAAAATCTCGCGGACGGCCTCTTATTTATGCACTTTCACTTTCCGTTTATTGCACTTCCTGGACTTTCTTCGGCTCTGTCGGCTCCGCTTCTCGCGACGGGTTTGAGTTCATTGCAATTTACTTAGGACCGATCCTTATCTTTGCTTTCGGATACCCGTTGATTTTGCGAGTGATACAGCTTGCAAAAGCTGAAAAGATCACCTCGGTCGCTGACTTTATTGCTGCACGATATGGCAAAAACCCAATGGTTGGTGCAATTGTTACGTTAATTGCCGCCATCGGGATAATCCCCTACATTGCCTTACAACTCAAGGCGCTGGATCTATCTGTTGGCACCATCGTTTTACACCCGCTTCTGTCGTTAGGTGCAGCGGATATTTCCATTTTTGGTGATGAAACCTTGATGATTGCCATCTTCATGGCCGTTTTCACATGGTTGTTTGGCACCCGGCACATTGACGCGACAGAACATCAGGAAGGCCTCATGCTTTCCGTTGCCGCTGAGGCTGTTGTCAAGCTGATTGCTTTCCTCGCTGTTGGTATCTGGGTGACATTCATCTTGTTTGATGGCCCATGGGACCTGCTGGAAGCCTCATTCGCCAATACGCACAATGCGGGAGACCTCTTTTCTAACATTAACCCAAGTAAATGGGCCGTTATTACACTGTTGTCACTATTCTCAATTGTTCTGCTCCCCAGACAATTCCATGTCACTGTGACGGAATACAACAGCGAGGCAGAACTAAAACGCGCAACATGGCTGTTTCCGCTTTATCTGATTCTGATCAACTTATTTGTGGTGCCTATTGCACTTGCTGGTCTCACAATCTTAGGGGGATCTGTTGATCCAGATATGTTCGTCCTTGCATTGCCGCGAGCATATGATGCGGACTGGCTGACATTACTTGTCTTTATCGGAGGACTTTCCGCAGCAACAGCCATGGTGATTGTGACGACCGTGGCACTTTCAATTATGGTTTCCAACGATCTGGTTATGCCTGTCATTTTACGTCGCCGGAGTGAAGATGAGATCATCTCCACCTCTGGTGAAGATATGAGCTTGCTGGTGCTTGGTATCCGCCGCATGTCGATCTTCATCGTAATTCTGGGAAGTTACGTCTATTACCGTGTTGCTGGTGACAGCGCCGCCCTGTCCAGTATTGGCCTGCTTTCCTTTGCGGCGCTGGCACAGTTCGCCCCGGCTTTCATCGGCGGACTGATTTGGCGCAGAGCGACTGCACGTGGCGCAATTGCCAGCATGACAGCCGGTTTCGTTGTGTGGTTTTACACCCTGCTGTTGCCGGTGTTTGCACGAGAAAACATTTTTGGCTTCGATATTATGACCTATGGGCCATTCGGCATCGAAATTCTAAAGCCTGAAGCCCTGTTTTATCTTCAGATGGACCCCTTCGTACACGGCACCTTATGGAGCCTGTTCGTTGGCCTTGTTTTTTACATCGTGTTTTCCTTCATGCGGCAACCTACTGCAATCGAGCGCATTCAGGCTAACACATTTGTTCCCTCGGGCATGATACAAACTCCAGTCCTGCGAAAACTACGCACGACTGTGACCATTGGCGATCTGCAAGCAACAATATCCAGATATGTAGGAGAGGAACGGACGCAGCGTTCTTTTGACAGCTTTGCAACTGAGCATCGCATCATTATCGACAGCAGTGAAGAAGCCGATGCTGTTATGCTGCGCTTCTCCGAACAACTGCTTGCCAGCGCAATTGGTTCTGCATCTGCCCGTCTCGTGCTCTCTCTCTTGCTCAAACGGCGTGATCCGGGAACTCAAGAAGCGATCAAGCTTCTTGATGATGCGACTGAGGCTATTCAGTATAACCGTGACCTTCTTCAAATTGCTCTGGATCAGGTGCGACAAGGCATTTCAGTTTATGACAAGGACTTGCGCCTGATTTGCTGGAACAGACAATTTCGTGAGATGTTGATGCTGCCAGCCCGGTTCGGACAGGTTGGCACCTCTCTTGAGGAGATGATCCGATACATCGCAGAAGCGGGAGAATATGGTGACGGCGATGTGGATGACATTGTCAGCTTGCGTATGCATAATTTTGTCAATCGTCAGGAGACCTATCAGGAACATCTTGTCAGCACCGGTACCGTTCTGGAAGTACGTACAAGCCCAATGCCATACGGCGGCCTTGTCACCAGCTTCACCGACATCACAGAGCGCGTGTTGGCAGAAGCTGCCTTGGCACGAGCAAACGAAAATCTGGAGCTGCGTGTGCGAGATCGCACGGAAGAGCTAACACTTGTGAATGAGCAACTTGAAGCAGCTAAAAAAACTGCGGAACTGGCTTATCAGGACAAGACGCGCTTTCTGGCATCTGCAAGCCATGACATCCTTCAGCCGCTAAATGCCGCACGCCTTTACTCATCTACCCTTACAGACCGCTTTAGCGATGGAGACCCGGAGGACCGTAAGCTTGTAAGCAATATTGAAGCCTCTCTTGAGTCAGTCGAAGAGATCATTGGTGCAGTTTTAGATATCTCCCGTCTGGACACTCGGGCATTCAAGCCAGAGATATCAACTTTCCGGCTGGATGACATTCTCAATCCTCTTCGGGTGGAATTTACCCCAATAGCTAAAGAAAAAGGACTGAAACTCACAATTCGGGGGACAGAGGTTTGCGTGCGCTCGGATCGACGATTGCTACGCCGGCTACTTCAGAATCTGATTTCCAATGGCCTGAAATACACTACAAAAGGCGGTGTGGTTGTTGGCGTGCGTAAGAAGCAAGGCGGTATGGCCAGCATTGAAGTATATGACAGCGGTATTGGAATTCCAGAAAAGCAACAGGAACTAATTTTCACTGAATTCCGCCGCCTTGATGATGGTGCACGCATTGCTTCGGGATTGGGACTTGGGCTCTCCATTGTGGAACGCATCAGCAAAGTGCTTGGTCTGACAGTTTCGCTGCAATCACAAGATGGAAAAGGCTCGCGGTTTTCTGTAGCGCTTAAAGAAGCCATGAGTGTGCCAGTTGCAGAAAAGCAGGCTCAACCTCGCGCAATTGTCAGCCAGCTTGCCGGACTGAATGTTCTTGCTATTGATAATGAGCCACAAATTCTTGAGGGAATGGAGTCCCTACTGCGTACCTGGAAATGCAATGTACTGACTGCTGCCAACGCTCAGGAAGCGGCAAAAGTGATCTACAACAACAATAACCTGCCTGACATTATTCTTGCAGACTATCATCTGGATCAGGGCACGGGTATTGAGGCCGTTGTCCATTTGCGCTGGAAGTTTGGGGTACACTTCCCTGCGATGCTGATTACTGCTGACAGAACTGCTGAAGTGCGCTCAGATGCGAGCGAAAAGGATATGGAGATGATCCATAAACCCTTGAAGCCAGCTGTGCTGAGAGCTCACTTAATGCGCTGTAAAGCGGCTCTTGGGGACACCTGACCCAATTTTTGATATGAAAAAGGCGCTCCAAAGAGCGCCTTTTAAAAACTCGTCTCAGCTGACCTTTAGCCAACAATACTTTGCCACTGACCCGCTTCAATCTTTGCAGCAGCAATGACCGCCTGAGTTCTGCTTTCAACACCTAGTTTTTGCAGTATCGCAGAAACGTGTGCTTTTACAGTTGCTTCCGACACAGACAACTCATAGGCGATTTGCTTGTTCAGCAATCCTTGTGAAAGCATCATCAGCACGCGCACTTGCTGCGGTGTAAGAGATGCAAGACGCTGAGCCATCTGGGTTGCTTCGTCAACAGTATTCAGGTCAATGTCTGGCGGGATCCATACCCCTCCCTCCAGAACAACAGAAACTCCGTCCTGAATAACGTCAATACCAAGTGACTTTGGAATGTACCCGGATGCTCCAAACTCTATGGCACTGCGAATTGTAGTCGGATCTTCGGTACCTGAAACGACAACAACTGGCACGCCCACATATTGAGCACGCAAGTACATTAAACCAGAAAACCCTCGCATGCCCGGCATAGACAGATCCAGCAGGATCAAGTCAACGTCTTCTTCCTGATCGAGAGCAGTTGTGACTTCATCAAGGCTACCAGCCTCAATAATTTTCACTGATGCAAACTGTTTCTCGATTGTTTGACGCATAGCACCACGGAACAGCGGGTGGTCATCAGCGATAATAAAGCGGTGTACCGCGTTGTGCACGCTGTGCTCCTCCATTTCTTGTCGTAGACTGTTTTCCATGGTCTTCGACCCGTCTCCTCGAAGTGAAACCATTGAATTAACAGCTTTCGACGCCTTGGAAGCATAACGTATAATCCGTTTCCCCCTAAAGCGCCACGATAGACTTTTTGCAAGTGTTGAACTGCACGATGCATCAACCCATTGCAACCCCCTATACAAAAGCATTATGCGAAACAAGGAGGTGCTGGCAAGGTGGAAGTTCATTGTTTTCACTTATCTCACGCACTTTTGTGACAAAACAACCAGTAATCATTAAGATATTGCAAGAAGGCGTGTGCAGAACTCAAGAGTTGCGCCCAAAGTAGAGTTTGTGAAATAAGTTCATTTTGTGCTTTCACCCAGCCCAACGCACCTATTGGTATTAAGTAGTAGAATTTTAGTCTAGCGGATTGTGCACCTGACTGTAGAGTGTATGGACGTAGCGTAATCAATACTGGAGGGGCACGTGCGAACACCCAGCAGAGTGGCCTATTGGACCAAAATGCGGGCTCTGATGTCGGCAACGCTTGCTCTCTGGCTCGCTTTTGCCATTATCGCAGTTGCTTATGTGCCTTTTGATTCTCCAGCAGCAGATGCATTGAGCAGCCTTCTGGGTTCTGTTCCAACAGGCTATGCTTGGGGTTGCCTTCTGTTCTTTGTGGCAAGTGTGCTCATTTCCTGGTTTTGTGAAGCACAGGACCGACTCGACGCAAGCAGCTCCAGTTCGACTACGGGCGGGGAGCACCTGAGATGAGCCTGACCAATCTGGACCCCCATCCTTCGCAGTATAAAAGTTTACCACTTGTGCTTTCGTTGTTCGCGCTGTCACTTTTTTTGCTGACAGGTTTGCTGGCAGTGATGGAAAAGGCTGGTATCGTTATAATACTTATTGAAGCACTTATGACACTTCTGCCGCTACTTGTCTTTGCCATTATGGGCGTGCTGTTCAGAACAATGAAACTTAGCGAGTTTCACTGGAGCGGGAAGAGTGTTCCTGCGGGATTAACAGGGATTACGCTGGCGGCCTGCTTTGTTGGAGGAAGTTTCTTTCCTCTTTTCTTATCAATGACCTATCTATCAATCCAAATTAGCTTTCCAATCCTGCTTGGATGGGCAAGCAGCCTAATCCTGTGCGCAACTCTGTTTGCATCTCCGGTTCGTAAGATCAATTCCGCGACCATACCAGAATTTCTTGGTGCACGTTTGCAAAGCAAATTAGTCCGACTGCTTTCAAGCCTGCTACTGGTTCTTGTTGCCCTTCCTTTGCTCTGTGCAGAACTATTGATTGGCGGAGAAGTTCTGTCTACCAGTCTGGATGGCTCAACTTTTACCAGCATTTCGCTACTTTCGTTTATCTTACTTATCTCAGTGGTTCTGGGCGGTGTAAATGGAGCTGTATGGACGCAAGCTTTGCAAGCCGTATTCATGGTGGGCGCTTGCATGCTGCCTGTTATCCTACTTTTTTTAGATCAGGTTACCGCTCCAGCCAGCATGAGCGAGGCAGGTTTTACAGGCTTGATAGATACATCATTGACTGAGCAGTTAGTTGCTATTGCTGGTATCGGGCAAAGCAGTATCGGCAGGTTCTTAACAACGGGGCAATATGCAGGCACTGCATGGCCCCTCGTTGGTACAATCTTACTTTTTGCCTCAGGCATGGCGAGCATGCCGCATCTTTTGACCAAATATCAGGTCACAAAAGACGCCTCTTCTTCTCGCAGAGCTGCGGGTTATGCCCTTTCCTTTCTTTTGCTTCTTATGGTATTAGGCTCTTCTTACTTCCTCATGCTTTCAGATGAAAGGCTGCAAAGTTTACTGGGACCGAATGCACTGGAACAGGGTCATCATGCTGGCTTGATAGCTGCCCTGATCCGCTCTGGTATAGTTGCTGCCGTATTAGCAGCAAGCTCAGCGCTTTTGATGGCAATTTCAACAAGTATCTCGCGAGACATCATCGAAAGTCATGTCTTACCCCGCACCTCCCTCAATCAAAAAATGATCTTAGCTCGCGTTATTGTCATTTGCGTTTGTGCACTTGCTGCATATTTAACCTACGGCAGGCACCTGCTTTTTCTGGATATGCTAGTGCTTTCTATTTCACTTGCTGCTGCCATTTTTTTCCCGGTGCTTCTTCTTTCTTGCTGGTGGAGCAAACTAGACGCAATAGCGGCTTGTTGTGCGATGATTGTTGGATGTGTAACGACGGTTCTGTACGCTCTGGTCGTCAACTGGGGTGCGACAGGCTTGTGGTTTGGTTTACCAGCAGAGATGGGTGGCTTACTAGGCGTGATCCTTGGATGCGTGACCGGGATTTCATTAAGCTACCTCCCGCAAATTCAAGAAAAAGAACGGTTAGAATTGACCCGGCTTATTGAGCAGCCAAGTACTCCAAGTAATAAAACTACGCCTTCCCCTCAGAGTAATAGTGATGGACTTCGCACAGAACCATAATATCTTAAGATGTAATTCTCGTAGAATTATAACAAAACTATTAATAGTAACAGGTCGTGTTTGCAGTCCATTTACGCCGTTTTCAATTTACAACTTTCGATAGGTCGAATTCAACTGAGCTGCGTCTATAGTTTATTACCAACAGAAGCCTGGGAGAAACCTATGGACGCTTTACAACGTGCTGCACGAGCCAGCGTTGCTCGTATTTGCGGATTCTACTGCATTGGTGTTCTTTTCATCATGGCAGCGCTCAGCTTTGACCCAACAAGCTCATTTCGTGCAGGAGCTATGCTCGTAATTGCCTTTAGTGCTGCGCTTATCTACAAAGCCTGGACAATGCCGAACGGAAAAAACCATGGCGATGATGCGTGGGCGTTGATTAAAGGTCAAAATAGCGGTTCTCAGAATCCCGACAAGCTACACAGTGAAGCTTTACGCCATGCCTATCACGAGTTTTCCAAGAAAGCGATGGCAGTTGCCCTCACTTTATGGTTCATGAGCGTTGTTGCAGCTTTGATGGATTGACTGAATTTTAGGGCATATTGCCGGAAGTAATGCTGTGGCCTCAGACTACACCTGTTTATGATCCAAGATAATGCAGGGTCATAGAACGACGGTGTGGTGCTTTTCGGTGCTCCATCAAAAAGATGCCTTGCCATGTACCTAAGTCCAGATCCCCGTCTACAACAGGAATCTGGAGGGAGACTCCTGTCAGCATTGTTTTGATGTGCGCTGGCATGTCATCCAGGCCTTCGTAATCATGCATCCAGCCGCCATTTTCAGGGGCAATGTTGGCCAGTGCTTTTTTCAGGTCTTGCAGAACCAAAGGATCAGCGTTTTCCTGAATGGTGATTGACGCGGAGGTATGGCGTACAAACAATGTGAGAAGACCATCTTTGAACTTCAGGGATTTTACCCACTGACGAATTTCAGTGGTGACTTCATAAAGTCCGAGGCCTTCTGTGGTAAAGACCAGTCGGCCCATAGACTGAGAGAGCTGTGTCTGACCGCTGTCAATTGTCCAGACTTCGCAAGTGTCTTTTGTTTTTGACCATCCCGACATGCGCTCGCCTTCTCCTTGTTGCGGTTTATGGTTGCCTTGATATCATTGCTAAAGAATTGCAAGGCAAGATCTATAATAGTGATCGTATCGTGATTTGTCTGTCGCCTTTGGAGAACTACATGATTGAAAATTTCGCGCCTATTTCTGTAAGTCAAGAGGCCGAGGCTGAGGCGAAAGCACTTAACAAGGAGATTACTGAGCAGCTCAAAGCCTTGCCAGATACGTGGAGTTTCCCCCCTTCTGTCACCCGGGAACGGCGATTACAGGGGCTTGGCGCTTTTCCTATCCCCGTCTACTCAGAGAATGCTACGGAATTTGAAATCGATGGTCCTCATGGGCCAATAGGGCTTCGACTGTTTAAAGCTGACGATAATTCATCAAAGGGCGTTGTTATCCACTTTCATGGCGGTGGTTTTGTGTTTGGTGCGGCCAATACGCAGGACCCCTATCTGGAACGCATCGCGAAAAACGCTGGTCTGGATGTGATCTCCGTTGAGTATCGACTTGCTCCAGAACACCCTTTTCCGCAGGGGCCGGATGACTGTGAGGCTGCGTGTCACTGGATCGTGAATGAGGGAGCGAAGCAGTTTGGCTGGGAAAGCTTTGCGCTTGCTGGTGAAAGTGCCGGGGCGACTTTGGCGTTGGGGACCGCTTTGCGGTTGCGGGACAAGCATGGGATGATCCCTTTTAAAGCAATGGTTTTAGTTGCAGGCTGGTTTGATCTTGGGCTTTCTCCCTCTGCTCGCTTATGGGGAGAGGACGAGCTTTTTCCAACCACGCGAGACTTGCAGATGTTTGCCCGGCATTATCTGGCGGGTGAGGAGGATATGTGTGACCCGCAAGTGTCACCACTTTATGCCCGCCTTGATGGCATGCCCCCAACCCTGCTGAGTGTCGGTAGTAAAGACCCCCTACTAGATGATACCTATTTTCTTGCCAGCAGGCTCCAGAGTGCGGGAGTCGAGGCCACCTTAGAGGTTTATCCCCATGGATGTCACGTTTTTCAAAGTTTTGATCTTGCGCTTGCCAACCTGAGCAACCAAAGGATAGATAGTTTTCTTAAAATGAAATTCGGTAGAACCTGACCTGATTATTAACGACTGGTGAGGTATCGCAGTAGCGCTGATGAACCGAGGCTGCACAAAGGGTTGGATATGGCAAGCTTAGAAACACTTCTCTCGTTTGTGAACACATGGGAATGCGACGAGAACGACCATTTAAACGTGCAGTTTTACTTCTCCAAGTTTGAAGAGGCTGACCGTCAATTCAGAATGATGACTGGTTTCAGCGAAGCACTGGTTGGTGCTCGCCGTGTGCGCCATGTGCGTTACCACGCAGAACTGGTTGCTGCATCTTTGATTACAGTGAAGTCATATGTGGCATTTGACGGACCGCACATGCTTTCTGTTGTGCATGAAATGACCGAGGGCTCCACCGGAGAAGTTTGTGCAACCGCGATTGACGGGTATACGCCAAACCCAAGCTCTGCAAAGCAATTGCGGGCACGCTTTAAAGAGGTTGAGGAAAATATCACCAAGAGCGCTGTACCTCGCGGTATCTCTCCTAGCCCGTTCTCCGGTAAGCCAACCGCTGATGACCTGATGAAAAACGGTGCGATGGTTACTGGCCGCGCGACTGTTTTGCCTCGTCATCTGAATGCAGAACAAAAAGCAGAGGACAGCTTTGCTCTTGCCTGCTTCTCTGATGCTGTGGCGCATGTGTGGGAACGCACGCCAATGAATACAGCATGGCTGGATGAAAACGAGTATGGCCGTGTGGCGCTGGAACAGAAGCTTTCCTGGATCAGCCCGCTGAAACTGGGTGATGTGGTTGAGGTGATTTCCACGCTTACGGGCGTTCAGGATAACACGTTCACTGTACGCCACCACCTGTTTGAAGCTCGTACCAAGCGTCTTGTTGCTGTATGTGATCAGGTATCCATCAGCATGGACCTGAACACTCGTAAGACTGTTCCGATGACAGAGGAAATTCGCGCTGCGCTGCTGGCTTTGCAAAGTCAGTAAGCTGATGTGTCTGGCAGTAGCCATATGCAAATGCGATAGAACCTGACGAATTAAAACCGCCTTCCGTTGAGGGCGGTTTTTTTGTGCTGGCCTATCGGACGTTTTCTTCCTTTTGGAAGTCTTCCTTCATTTCTTCAATTACAGAGAAGAAGCGGCGCATTGCGTTTTCAGAAAACTCCAGTGCATCATTCAATTTCTTCTCTTCCTCGTATCCTAACCAGCTTTCATTTTGCAAAGCTCTGCCGGAAAGCTCCAGACCCTTTTCCTGTTTTATGCCAGCAACACTGGTTTCTTCGGTCAGGTGAGCAAGACTCTCAGAAATGCGGCGGAATTTCTGGCGAAGCTTTGCATTTTCTTGCTCCAGTCGCTTGATCTCGTCTTCATAAACCTGTGTTGCGTCAATGGATGGCTGGCAAATGAGCTTATCCCCCTTGCTGCCACAAAGAGAAACCATACCCGTTTTCGTATCAAGGCGGACCAATCCACGTTCCGTCTCCTGCATTTCAAACCGGGCAGATGCTTCTTGTTTGGTTTGCGCACTGGCAGTTGTCCCCGCAACAGCGAGAGCGATCATAAGGGGGCTACAGATCAAAAGGGACAGTTTCACGGTTCTCGGTTCCATCTTCAGATGTGTTCAAAAGCTACACACTAACGTAAGGGGTGCGAGCCGATTTGATAAGAGAAAGGGACGCCGCCTTGCATCTGCTTCGTGCAACAGATGAACAAAGTTGCTCGTTGAAGTGTGCGCTGGTTTGCGTTGTTTGTGTTTTTTATGCGCGGAAAGCAAAAAGCTCCCAACCGGGCAGTTGAGAGCTTTACGATTCGGCAATTGCGTGATCACCAGATCAGGCTGGCTCGTTCACGATGCTGGCAATCTTCCACTGTCCTTCAATGCTGATGAGCAGATAGTGACAGGTGAAATCAAAGACCACTTCGCCCTCATCATCTTCCTGCTGCCAGTCCAGACTCACGCTCGCGGTGGAACCGGAGATATGAGAGGATACAACCTCGTAGATGGAAGAGGTCACATAATGCTCGCGGAGCACCTCTAAAAGGGCGTCAATATTCTCGCAAAGCTCTTCCTTGTTATTGAAGACGTGGCCTTCTTCGAGCTGCCAGATCACACAGGGAAACGCAAAACAGTCTGCGATCAGAGCGGTGTCGTAATCTTCATAGGCATCAGCATAGCTGTCAAACAGCTCGGAGAGCATTAGCTCTGTTTCGTCCTGAACACTCATAGTGACCGCCCCTTTTTCCCAGCTTATTGATGTGCCAGCATTTTTCACGAAGATCAGGCTAAACAGCCTGTTTTCGCCTATATGCCGTGGTTAGGTGTCAGTTTGCCAGTCCTTTTTTCAGAAGGAAACAAAATTCAGGGGGTTTTTCTGGATTTTATCGCGCAAGAGAGAAGACATCACAGAATAAATTTCAGCTCTCGCATTTTGAAAGGAGATTGCACCGCTCCTTGCCTGCTTCTGTCAGGTCTGCGTACTTTTTTATCCCCCCGCATCGCTTTGGGCTTAATATGTTCTTGGTTTGGCCTGTTTGTGATTGGCACCTGTGGCCATTGCTGGCAAACTACGTATCACTGATTTTCAATGGAACTGCACACGTTCATGGTTAGCCCTCCTCCCCTTCCCCCGGTCTTTAACAGTTGGTTTGACAGCCGGGGCTGGGCACCGCGTGAGCATCAGCTGGAACTTTTTGAGAAGGTGAGTGCTGGCAGTTCTGCACTTTTGATTGCGCCTACGGGGGGCGGTAAAACACTTGCAGGCTTTTTGCCTTCGCTGGTGGACCTGCATCAACGGCAAGATACAGAGAAGAGAAAAGCAGGGGCGGCTCATGCTTCCGGTTCTGGCGGCTTGCATACGCTTTACATGTCTCCGCTCAAAGCTCTGGCAACGGATATTCACCGTAATCTGGAAGTGCCCATTGAAGAGATGGGGCTTTCCATCAAGCTGGAGACGCGCTCTGGCGATACACCAAGCCACAAGAAGCAGCGACAAAAGCGAATACCGCCGGATATTCTTCTGACGACGCCGGAGCAGATTTCTCTTTTGCTGTCCGACAAAAATTCAGAGCGCCTGTTTGCGAATTTGCAGTTTGTCATTTTAGACGAACTGCATGAACTGGTGACATCCAAGCGTGGGGATTTGCTGGCGCTTGCGCTGGCACGTTTGCGCAAGCTTGCACCCGATCTGCGGTGTATCGGACTTTCTGCAACGATTGCGCATCCAGATGATTTGCGGGCCTATCTGGTGAAGCAACCTCTTACGCAAGAGCGGCACCTTGCTGAGATTGTGCAGGCCAAAGGCGGTGCTAAACCGCATATCAGCATTCTTGAGACACAGGAGCGCATGCCCTGGTCGGGTCATTCCTGCATGTATGCCCTGCCTGAGATTTATGAGGAGATCAAAGCACACAACACCACGCTTGTGTTTGTGAACACCCGCTCTCAGGCTGAACGGCTTTTTCAGGAGCTTTGGCGCATTAATGACGAGACGCTGCCGATTGCGCTTCATCACGGCTCGCTGGATGTGGGGCAGCGCCGCAAGGTTGAAGCACATATGGCGGCGGGTCAGCTTAAAGCTGTGGTGTGTACTTCCTCGCTGGACCTTGGCATTGACTGGGGGGACATTGATCTTGTGATTAATGTGGGCGCTCCGAAAGGGGCAAGCCGACTGGCACAGCGGATCGGGCGGGCCAATCACCGGATGAATGAGGCTTCCAGGGCCATATTAGTACCTTCCAACCGGTTTGAGGTGCTGGAATGTCAGGCCGCGCTTGAAGCTTCTGAGGCCGGAGAGCAGGATACGCCCCCCTTGCGCAGAGGCGGACTGGATGTTCTGGCTCAGCACATTATGTGTGTGGCCTGCGCAGAACCTTTTGAGCCGGAAGAGCTTTACGAAGAGGTGATCAGTGCCCAGTCCTATCGCTATCTGGAGTATGATCTGTTTCTTAAAGCGGTGGCGTTTGTCGCCACTGGCGGGTATGCCCTGAAAGCTTATGACCGCTATGCCAAGTTGCGGCTGACAAAGGACGGGACCTATCGCGTCTCTCATCCTCAGTTTGCCCAACAATACAAATTAAACTCCGGCACCATATTAGATGCAGCCACTTTGAAGGTGCGGCAGGTGAAGCCGCGTGGGCCAAACAGTAAACGACCACTTGGATTTGGCGGCAAAATGCTGGGGGAGATTGAGGAGTGGTTTATTGAGCAGCTTGCCGTGGGAGATACCTTTATCTTTGCTGGGCAAATTTTGCGGTTTGAGGGGCTGAAAGAAAGTGAAGCTTATGTCTCCCGCAGCACGGCTCAGTCACCCAAAATCCCCAGCTATCAGGGCGGAAAATTTCCGTTAAGTACCTATCTGGCGGAGGGAGTGCGCACCTTAGCTTCTGATCCCCATACATGGTCCGGTTTGCCAGCTCAGGTTCGCGAATGGTTGGAGTTGCAAAAGAAGTACTCACAACTTCCGGGGTATGATCGTCTCTTAGTCGAGACGCTTCCACGCAACGATAAATTCTATCTTGTGTGTTATCCGTTTGAAGGCCGGCTGGCGCATCAGACTCTGGGCATGTTACTGACCCGACGGCTGGAGCGCGCTGGCTTGCAGCCTATGGGTTTTGTAGCGACTGAGTATTCGCTGGCTCTTTGGGGGCTGAAGGATATGGGACACGCGATTGCCTGCGGGCAGTTGCGGCTAGATGATTTGTTTGAAGAAGATATGCTTGGAGATGATCTTGAGGCGTGGCTGGCGGAAAGTAGTTTGATGAAACGAACGTTCAGAAACTGCGCTATGATCTCTGGTCTTGTTGAACGCCGTCATCCGGGTAAAGAAAAAACCGGACGTCAGATAACTATAAATACGGATCTTATTTACAACGTACTACATGAACACGAGCCAGATCACCTGCTTTTACAGGCAACATGGAGTGATGCAGCGACAGGACTTCTGGATATCTCTCGAATAGGTCACTTTCTTGCACGTATCGACAAAAGAATCACGCATAGTGAGCTCGCTCGCGTTTCGCCCCTTGCAATTCCTGTTCTTTTGGAGATTGGCAAGGAACCGATTTATGGAAGTGCGAGTGAAGCGCTGCTGGCTGAAGCAGCGGATGATTTATTACTGGAGGCCCGATTGTGAGATCGAACAGTCAATTGCAGCCACGAGTAGAACCGCGTTATCGTCAACCTATTCCAGTCTGCCATGACTTGTCTCTTGCAAGAGAACTTGTTGGCCTTCATGACAGTGGGGCCCTTTGGTGGCCCGAAGAGAAAACCCTTGTGGTTTCTGATCTGCATCTGGAAAAAGCTGCAAGCATTGCCAAGAGTAAAGGGCTGATGCTGCCCCCTTATGATACAGCTGCCACACTGGAGAAACTTGCCGCGCTGATTGATCTGTTTGATCCGCGCCGTGTGATCTGCCTTGGTGACAGTTTCCATGACTGCGAGAGTTCAGAGCGCATGCCAGCAGCTTATGTAGCCATGCTGGCGACCATGCAGCTGGGCCGTGAATGGATCTGGATCACTGGCAATCATGATCCTGAGATTGCCAGCCACATTTGCGGGGACCGGCATGAAGAGCTTTCCATCCGCTCCCTGAACTTCCGTCATGAGCCGGAAGAAGGCGACGGGCGGGGCGAGATTTGCGGACATCTGCACCCGGCGGCAAAGGTGCGCCGTATGGGACGCAGCATACGCAGGGCCTGTTTTGCAACCAATGGCAACCGGCTGATTCTGCCAGCCTTTGGCGCACTCACAGGTGGCCTGAATGTTATGGATGCGGCCTTTGCTGATGTGTTCTCTGCGAAGCGGTTTTCCGTATTTATGCTGGGCAACGGAAGATTGTTCCCGTTTACTGCGACAAAGCTTTTGGATGACTGACAGATTATTCGTTTAATGCGAAAAGGCCCCAGCTCTCATGCTGAGGCCTTTTTTTGTTTTCAATGCGTGTGTGCGGAGCCGCTCGCTCCTATTCCTTCTTGAAGATCACCCCAGCAAGCCAGCCAGTGAACAGGGCAAGAATGATTGCCAGAGCGCCATAAACAGCAGGGTATTGGCGCGACAGATTGAAGGTCACCTGTTCAAAGCCAGTCTTGGCCACAGTCAGCATTTGCTGCTGCTTGTCTAAAAGGACGCCGCCGGTGAACAGGTAGGTGGTAACCTTGTAGTTCCCTGTCGGGATTGTTGCGGGCAGATCTATGGTGGTTGAGAACAGGGTCGGACTCAGGAAATTGATGCTCTTTGACTTTTGTGAATACAGAGTGTGTTGCACGCGGGAGCGCAAAAAGGCTTCTTTGAATGCTTTGCGTTCAGCGGCTGGTGCACGACTGCCGAGAGCGGCCAGCGGAATGTTTTCCAGCCCGATGCGATACTGCTTAAGCCAGTCTTCAGAGGCGATGTTACGCAGATCATCGGTTGCGTGCACGGCATAAAAGCTTGGAACAGAGATGTAGGTTTGCGATGTGGCGTTGATCCAAAGGCCAAGAATGCGGTCCTTGCGCCATGTTCTGACCCTTTCAAAGGGGCCTTCCACCACAACCACAACATCCTGATTGCCGGAACGAGAGACAGTTTCTGCATCTCTGGCAATTTCACCGTAGACGAGGATTTGCGTTCCTGTGAAGTTGGAGGTAATTGCCACGCGGGAGGAAGATACAGCGGAAACCAGCTTTTCTGCCTTAGCTGAAAGAGCGCCAGCAAGTGCCAGTACCGCAAGGCACAGGGAAATGCTTGTGAAGCGGCGCAGAGTTTGAAGAGCAGCGAGGGTCATCGGGCTGTCTCCTCAATCACGCTCACAGAGTAAAGGTCGTCTGGCTCCACAATCAGGTTATAGGCAAACCGCAGGCCGACCAGCAGCACCAGCAGGCCAAGACCGAGGCGCAGATGTTCGCCGCGCATCCCCTGCCCGACCTGTGCGCCAAACTGGGCTCCGATTACACCACCGATCATGAGTGTCAGTGCCAGCACGATATCAACGGACTGGGTGTTGATGGAGTGCAGGAAGGTTGCGACCGCCATGGTGGCAAGGATTTGCAGCAGTGAGGTGCCGATAACGATGTTTGCAGGTACGCGCAGCAAGTAAATGAGCGCCGGAACCATCATGAAACCACCGCCAATCCCAAGCACGGAGCCCAGAAAGCCGATAGAGCTGCCAATGCCGAAAATCGGGATTACGCTCACATAGAGCTTTGAGCGGCGAAAGCGAACCTTAAACGGCAGGCCGTGAATCCAGTTATGCTGACCGGGCTTGCGGCCCACTGGTTCATTGCCGCTTTTCCGGCGCGTGATGGCTTTGATGGATTCACCCAGCATGAGAATGCCGATGGTTCCGAGGAAGGTAACGTAGGCCAGCGAGATGACCAGATCCAACTGACCTAAGCTCTGCAAGATGCCGAAAATCCAGACCCCCAAAGCTGAGCCGATCACACCGGAGATCAACAGCACGCCTGCAAGTTTGAAATCTATGCCTGCCTTGCGCCAGTATGACAGAACACCGGAGGCGGAGCTTGCCACGATCTGCGTGGTTACTGTGGCGACAGACACCGCTGGCGGGATGCCGGAGAAGATGAGAAGAGGTGTCAGCAGGAAGCCACCGCCAATGCCAAAAAGGCCCGAGAGGAACCCGACAGTTCCGCCCATGGCGAAAATCATGAAAACATTAATCGGCAGTTCTGCGATGGGTAGATAGATCTGCAAAGTAGCACCGCGGGTATATCAGAGGTGACTAAATCTCGCGCGTCCCACATCAGTCAATGCGCGCCCCGAGCCACCGTTTTCTTACAACAATCGTGTGTGTCTTAAGCGCCTTTTTTTGCGCTCTGTCAATCTAAGCGGACCCATATGTGCAAATCTAACCAGAAATCCCCTAGTAACACGAGATCATATGGTGCGAGAGGTGAGCGCCATCATCAGGTCACTGTCCGGCACACCAGTGGTTTCCATACCCAAACGTGCCTGTAAGCTTTTGATTGCACGGCGCGTATTAGGTCCCATTACGCCGTCTGGATTGCCCGGATCGTAACCCATGTTAAGCAGAGCTTGCTGAAGCTTTTTCACAGAAGGCGAGCTGCCTTGTGAAATCGTGGCTTTCGGCTTACCGGACCACTCGGTTGGCACCACAACATCGTTTGCAGCAGGGTCAACGGTTCTGGTCTTAAAGTTCGCTACAGCTTCCAGTGCGCGCACAAGCTGGTTCTTGGTCAGTTCAGCTGCAATGTTATCGCGGCTGGCGATTGCCTCCTCATCACCATTCATTGCCGCCAGCGCAAACCACTTGTAGCTTTCCACAAGGTCTTGCTTTCTGCCCAGACCACGGGCTGCGATGAGTGCCAGATTGTAACTGCTGTCTGCAACGCCGTATTCTGCGGCTTTTTCAAACCACGGGATTGCAGAGGTGTAATCCGGCTTACCATCTATGCCTTCAACGAACAGAACTGCCAGATTGTGCATGGCTTTGATGTTGCCCTGATCGGCTGCCAGTGTGAGCCAGTTCCGGGCCTGATCAAGGTCTTTTTCTACACCGCGACCTTCCTTGTAAAAGGTTCCAAGGCGGAATTGAGCCAATGCCAGCCCTTGTGCAGCAGCTTTGCGATACCAGTTGGCGGCGGCTTTAAAATCAGCCGGCACCAGATTGCCTTCTGTGTAGCGGCGCGCCACTTCAAACTGGGCAGATGCATCACCTGCTGCGGCAGCTGAGCGTAACTGGACAGGACCGATTGCATATGGCAGGTGGTAGGCGCTCTGTTTTGGCTCGGCGTTTTCTGCCGGAGCCTGAAGAATGACCTGTGGCCGGGCCTGTTTTTCGAATTCACTGAGGCTTGTCGCAGTATCTGGAACACTTGCCGTTGTGATCGGGTCAACCGCTTCAGGCTGCGCGGCGGTGACAGGCCCTAACTGGGTTGCCTTGCCAAAAACCAGTTCCCCGGTTGGTTCAGAGGGAGCCGTTGCAGAACCATTCTGCCAGATGCTTGTTGAGCTGACTGGCGCTGGTATCTCACCCTCTGGCGGCGGTGCAGATGCAATCTTCATGGTGTCTGATGCGACGACGGCATCAACGTCACCACTGAGTAAAGAGGTATTGTCTTTGCCCGGCAATTCTGCATCTGGTGCCAGAATGGATGGCCGTGTATCGACAGCGGAGTTTTCATTATCAGAGCCGACAAACAGGCCCGAATTGACGACCTGAAAGGCACCGATGGTCAAAAGAACGGCGGCAGCCGCCAGCATGATTGCCTTGCGGCGGCTGGAGGAGCTCTCATTCTTTTTTTTTGCTTTGGCTTTTGTGTCAGCTTTAGCCACTTCTGAAGGGTCAGCTGAGAGGTTGATTGGCTCTTTGTCACTGAGTTTTGGCTCAGACACCATATCATCAGCGCTGAGTGTAATCGGCTCTTCAGTGATCTGAAGCGTACTGAGAACTTCAGCGGTTTTGGCCGCCTTCTCAGCACGCATGCTTTCGGGCACCTCAATGGTCTGTGTCCGATTAGGGTTGATGTAATCGCGCAGGCGGCGTGCACGTTCGGGAGCTTTTGCCTTGTCCGCAGAAGACTTGGGTTCAGCATTGCCAGCGGTCTTTTCTTCGTTGGCGCTATCTCTGGCTTCCTTGGCCGCAGCTTTTGCAGCGCGGCGTGCAGCAGCAATGAAATCTGCCTTACGATTACGTGGTTCTTTCTGCTCTGGCGGTAAAGAGGACTGCGCCTTGTGCGTGCCTTTGCGACCCCTTGAGAATGCGCCAAGAATGCTGCTGATCTGACTGTCGCCGACCAGTTTCTGGTGTTCATCTGAAATTTCTGAGTTACCGACAGCAGTGCGGATCGTTTCCAGATTATCCAACCGGTTGGAGATGGTGCCCAGAACATCGCGCACATCTTGCAGCGCATGGTTGTCTGCCCCTCCTTTAGACCCGGAAGCATCCAGAAGGCTTTGCAGATCCAGCCGTAATGCAGAAATAGCTGCTTCTACGGCTTCGCCCTGCTCTGCACCATCCCCCAGAGCCATTTTGTCAGTTGCCGCTTTGACCGCGTCCTGCGCGATCTGCTGGGCTTTGCTGACCATATGGGTGTGCAGGCCCTTGATCTCCTGCTCGATAGACCCGAAATTGTTTTCAAGGTTACCGATGGCTCCAAGCTGGCTCTGCGAGATATCAAGTTTGCCGGACAGGTCAGAAATCTGCCGTTCCAGCCGGTCGATTTCTGCATCCGATGACAGGCCAGACGGGCTGGAGATGGTTGCCGCAAGCTCCTGCAACTGCGTTTCGATGTCTCCAGATGTTGCGAGCGCTCCAATGTGCCCGCGCAGTTCTGCAATTTCTCCACGGATCATGGAGAGCGCCTTATCAGAGGAGCCGGTGTGAACGCTGTCTTCCACCATCTGCGTCAGCGTCATGACGCGCTGTTCCAGCCGGGCAAGGGCTGCGCTTTCATTCTCGCTTAAAGCAACTTCGAAGGAGGTGTCTGCAAGACGTCCTTCAATACCATCCATCTTGTCGCAAATATGATCGAGACGGCCTTCAATCATGGTGAAGGATTTGTCGAACCCCTCAGCATTTTCAGGGCTTCGCTCCATACGATCAAGTTGCTCGCCAATATTGGAAAGACGTTCTTCCAGCCGGTTGAGCTGATCACCATGGCCTGCATGTTCCGGCCCTTCCGCCAAGATGCTGGAGATGGAGTCCAGACGACCATGCAGGCGGTCAATTACTTCACCGTCCGGCATGCGTGTTTCAACAGTACTTAAACGGGACTGAATATCGCGCTGGATGGCCGAGAAGTGATCCAGCTCATCCATGCGAGCAGTCAGGAAACGGATACGCTGATCTACTTCGTGGATCATGCGACCTGAATCAAGGCGATCAATGGTTTTGCGCAGTTGGGTAACTTCCTCACGCACAGCTTCAAGCCCGGAAGCACCGGAGCGATGCAGTACATCTTCGAGGCGGTCCCCCATGGAAGACAGCCGGTTTTCCAACGCATTGAGCTGATCCACACGCGGGAGTTGCCGAATTTGTGTTTCCACCTCACCCATACGCTGGGACAGGCTTTCATAAATTGCCGGATCAACGTTTTTATCTGCCAGATCCTGAAGGCGGGACTGAATGGATTCATGGGCGATGCCCAGTGCATTCAGGCTTTCTTCAACATCTGAGCGTGAGAGGGCAGATTTCATCTGTTCCAGCTCGTGACGCAGCTCTTTCAGCAGCAGTCCGTTGCCTTCATCATCTCGCAAACGACCAATGATTTCTGAAAGTTGAGCACGATTGTCGGAGGTTCGCTCCATCATCTCATCACGCAGACTGTTCATCTGCGTTTGCATACCCTCATGTAACTGGTCAAGCTGTTGCTGGTCTGGCCCGCGCAACGTATCCAGCTGCTCTGCCAGCTGCTTGAAGTGACCATCAATCATTGTGTTGAGGTCGCTTATCTGCGCGGTGTTATCAGTTTGAGATGCAGCAGCATTATGCTGCTCCCCGGGAGTTACGCCATGGGGGACAGCACCTCTGTTAAAGCTCGGGTCCAGCTGAGAGACAGGAGGCTGCTCAAATGAAGGAGCTTGTGGCTCCCTATGAGCAGGTTCGTCCTGTTGAGGCGCAGCATGTTCGTTTGTGCGCACGGGCATGCCCCGGCCCTTCTCGTTCTCATTATGCGCAAGAGAATTTAAGCGCTCATCCAGTGCATTTAACGCATCCAGAACAGAACTGATGCGTTTGACCTTGGAAGTCTCAGTTGTCTCAGCCTCTCTCAGCCTGTCAGGTTCTTGGGCAGGTGCAAACCAGTTACCTGCGGGCTGCGCACGTTCTGGTGCACGCGGGCGGGCAGGCTCATGCCGTAAGGCAGGTTCAGCATAGGTATCTGCGGAAGGGTGTGGCGCATAACCTGAGTGCACTGGCGCCCTGTAATGCCGGGGCGCTTCACGCACGAGCGGAGGGCGCGGATGCATTAACGGATCACGGGCAACACCAGCACGTGCATATGGGTGCTGATTAATTTCCGGATCATAGTGATCTTCATAGGCGTATGGACTGGCGGACTGGTCCAGATCTGTTCTCAGATCAGAGCGGTGCCACGGATCACGATGCGGTACGGCGGGCTTAGCAGGTTGACGGTGCGGGCGACCTTGCTCGGTTTGCATCAGACGGCTGAGCGCCTGAGCAACCTCGTTCATCGCTGCTTCCTGGGAATTGGGCGCGAAGGAACGCTGCGCATGTGTCTCGTATTCATCAGCATAGGAGGGGTGGGTTTCATGCCTTGCAGTCGCACGTTGAGCTTGCGCCATTCCACTTTCCTCCAGCCACTTTGCGTGGTCTGCATCCAGCCCCTCATGACCGGGCGTGTCTGACGCGGATTTTCCAAATTCTGGTTTATTCCAAGACATGCCTGCCGGGCCTCATAAACTTCCGAACCCGCCGCAATCTCCGTTTTTCCACCAGTTCAAACATTTTAAAAAATTAAGGTCAATTGCTTCACGCAACTGAAGAACAGGTCAGGAAACGAATCACTTTGCGGCTTTTTGCCGGTTTCAAACTCCTGACCCTATTTTTTTACTCTTTAGGGTAAATAGTGGGTTAATGGTTCAAATTCTGCGTGTAGAACGCTTAAGGAATGTGAATTCCAGCGCTAAACAGGGGAATACCCCTATTTTTAAGGGGCTTGGGAACCAACTCATGAAAATTATTCGTGTTCCAGTTCACGTTAATTGAGGGTTACCCTCGGGGTTTCAGTAGACCTACGTGTTCTTGCCACTGTATAAGTCCTAGGAAATTGCGCAGTGCATTAATTAGCAGGGACTTATGTATAAGTGGCAAGCCCTGCAGGGAGCACGGCAGAAGCAAAAAAGAACAGGTCAGGCAAATGAGTGAAGCCCTCCATATCAATGAAATGATTGTTGATGTTGTAGCTAATGAACTGGGTCAGGGGAAGAAAACCCAGTTTTCCATTGGCGATCTGGCAAAGGAATTTGACGTTACACTTCGCACTCTTCGGTTTTATGAGGACAAAGGCCTCCTGAATCCAAAGCGTGATGGACTTAACCGCATTTACAACCGCCGGGACAGAGCACGACTAAAGCTTGTTTTGATGGGCAAGCGCGTGGGTTTTTCTCTTTCAGAAATTCGCGATATGCTGGACCTTTACGACTTGCGGGACGGACAGGTTACACAGCTTGAAGTGGCTCTGGAGCGTTTTAATGCTCAGATCAGAGTCCTTGAAGGACAGCGTGCAAATATCGACGAAGCCATTGAGGATTTGCAGCGCACAGTCTCTATTGTGGAAGGGATGTTGCGCGAGAAAAAAGGCTGATTTCGTCCTTCACTCGTGAAGGCCAAGCTTCCCGGCTAATCGATTTTAAGCGCAAGCAACTAAACTATATCTGTATTCACAGGATGATATTGTCTCATCCTAATCAGTCGAGGTTTACCCCTGCTGTCTGGGAATTTATGTCTGTTTCAGGTCATAATCACGCAGGACACTGGCAACGCGAATACGATATTTTTTAAATAACCCGGCTTTACCCAGCTCCTGTGCTTCTCGGTGATTTTCCTGAGTGCGCCAGCGTTTGACTGCCGTCTCATCCTCAAAAAATGACAATGACAAGATCTTCTCAGGGTCGGTCAGGCTCTGAAATCTCTCCACTGAGATGAAGCCCGGAATTTTTTCCAGTTCTGGCTTGAGGTCACCAGCAATCTCCAGATAACGGGCCTTCTGGTCGGTATAGGGAATGACTTCAAAAATAACGGCAATCATTTTGCAGGTCTTTCTTTTTGTTGTGCTTCATCTTTTTGCGCGCGAGTGGGAGGCCAGCTTCAGGAAGGTTCTGTCTTTCTTGAGGATGAAGCCCTCCTTCATTG
The DNA here is from genome assembly GCA_947496145.1 of uncultured Pseudovibrio sp. Taxonomy (GTDB): domain Bacteria; phylum Pseudomonadota; class Alphaproteobacteria; order Rhizobiales; family Stappiaceae; genus Pseudovibrio. Next base: position 7,874 of record CANMBS010000002.1, on the reverse strand, counting down.
CAAACTCATAGTTTTCACGTCCAATCGGATCTTGAGCAAGGGTGGCCCGGCACTCCTCATAGTGCGCCAAGCTTTGCACATTATATATGCCACAGGCCAGTGTCGCAGAGCCTTCGTGGGGCGCATAGTAACCAATCAGGTCTGCTCTATAGCGAGGGATCGCCTGTCCCCAGTTGCGGGTATAGTGCCGGAACATTTGGGTTCTGGTTCAGTCGATCTGATAGAGAATGATACAGGTAAGCATCACAAGTCTCCTGTTCTGTTTGATCACGAACAGGGTGTAGCAAGTGGCAACTCCTTTTTGCTTCGACAAGGATCGAACTATCGAAACACTCTGTGAACCATATTCAGGAGCAATCAATCTGGCCGGAGTTTTATCACTCCCGCGATTCTTGTAGTTTCCGTAAATTACCCATTAAAATTTAAGGGTAGGCAGAGCATATCTGCGAGTTTCATAGTGCCAAAATCGTTGGATTTTGAAATCTCACAGAGAAGTTACACAGGGAGAAACAGCGGTTTTCTGCGACTGCGTATCTCTTCTTACGAAATTACACTTGGGTATAACTTGCCGCAGGCGCGAGGGCACTCTATATTCCGTCACAGGTTGACGTTTACGCAAACGTTAAAGACATGCCTTTGAGGTTGGTCGGAAGGATACTATTGCTATGCCAAGTTACAGTGCACCGGTAGAAGACACGCTGTTTTTGCTCAAAGATGTTTTGGGCTATGAGAAACATTCAAACTTGCCTGGGTTCGCTGAGGCAACGCCTGATCTTGTGGAAGCGATCCTGAAAGAGGGCGCCAAGTTCAGCGAGGAGGTTGTACAGCCGCTCAACCAGAGCGGTGACAAGATTGGCTGTACCCGCCATGATGACGGCTCTGTCACCACACCTCCAGGCTTTAAAGAGGCTTACCAGTCTTATGCAGAAGCTGGCTGGGGCGGCCTGTCAATTCCTGAGGAGTATGGCGGGCAAGGCATGCCAGCAACACTTTCTATCATTCTGAACGAATACATGTGCTCTGCAAACCAGGCATTTGCCATGTATCCGGGCCTGACGGCTGCTGCCATGGCAGCGCTGCTGATTCATGGAAATGACGAGATCAAGAACACCTACCTGCCCAAGATGGTGAGTGGTGAGTGGACTGGTACCATGAATCTGACCGAATCACATTGTGGTACAGACCTTGGCATGCTGCGCACCAAAGCGGTTCCGCAGGGCGATGGCAGCTATAAAATTTCCGGCACAAAGATCTTTATCTCTGCCGGTGATCAGGATCTTTCCGAAAACATTGTCCACCTTGTTCTGGCACGAATTGAGGGTGCTCCAGAGGGCACCAAGGGTATTTCCCTGTTCGTCGTGCCGAAGAAGAAACTGGACGCGGCGGGAAATCCGGGTGAGATGAACGGGGTTTCCGTTGGTTCCATTGAAGAAAAGATGGGCATCCACGGCAACGCGACCTGTGTCATGAACTATGATGAATCCCTGGGCTATCTCGTGGGGGAGGAGAATAAAGGCCTGCGTGCGATGTTCGTCATGATGAATGAAGCACGCCTTGGCGTTGGTATTCAGGGTCTGGCTCAGTCTGAAGTGGCTTACCAGAACGCTGTGACCTACGCCAAGGATCGGATTCAGGGGCGCTCGCTGACCGGACCGAAAAGCCCGGAGAAGGCAGCTGACCCGATCATCGTTCACCCGGATGTCCGCCGTGTGCTGATGACCATTCGTTCCTTTAATGAAGCTGCTCGTGCGCTTTATATGTGGACGTCCCTGCATGGTGACGTATCCCACCTGTCTCAGGATGATGATGAAAAGCAGGCATCTGACGACATCATGGGCCTGCTGACCCCGGTCGTAAAAGGTGTTCTGACCGATAAGGGTTTTGACAACACCGTCATGGCCCAGCAGCTTTATGGCGGTCACGGCTACATTCAGGAATGGGGTATGGACCAGTTCGTCCGTGACGCCCGTATCGGCATGATCTATGAAGGAGCTAATGGTGTTCAGGCGCTTGACCTTGTGGGCCGCAAGCTGCCAGCAAATGGTGGTCGTGCGATTCAGGCATGGTTCAAGGAAGTCGGAGCTTTCATTAAAGAGCATGAAAGCGATGAAGAACTTGGCATTTACATGAAAGGTCTGAAGCAGTCTCTTAAGGACCTTCAGGCAGCGACCATGTGGTTCATGCAGAACGCCATGAAAAACCCGGATAATGCGGGGGCTGGCTCTACCGAGTACATGCATCTGTTTGGTCTGGTGGCCCTTGGCTACATGTGGACCAAGATCGCGATTGCCGCGAACCGCAAGATCAAAGAGGGCGCAAACGGCAAAGAAGACTGGTTGAAAACCAAGCTGACCCTTGGCACCTTCTTCATGGAACGTGTGATGCCGGAATCTTCTACGCATCTGGCCCGCATTTCCACCGGATCTGATACCATTATGAGCCTGGACGCAGAAGCGTTCTGATCACTTTATCGCAATTCGGGAGTTCAGGACCTATCCTGAGCTCTTGTCCTGCCTTATTCTCAATCTGATATATTAAGCTGAGCGTTTTAGGAGTGCGATATGGCAGAGTATGAACTTCAGTGTTTTGCGCAGAGCGGCAACGCCTATAAGGTTGCGCTGATGCTGGAGCTGTCACAAGCTTCCTGGGTTCCGGTGTGGGTCGATTTTTTCAATGGTGTCACCTACACCCCCGAGTTTCGCAGTGAAGAGAATGAGATGGGAGAAATTCCTGTGCTCCGGCACGGGGAGATACGGCTGACACAGTCTGCCGTAATACTGGAATACCTTTCCCAGCAGCTTGGCACGTTTGGCTGGGAGAGTGAGGAAGAACGCCGGGAGATCCTGCGCTGGATGTTTTGGGACAACCACAAGCTGACCAGTTATGTGGCAACCCTGCGCTACATGCGAACCATGGTGAAAACCGGCGAAACTGAGCTGACCCACTATTTTGAAGGCCGGGTCAAATCCGCTTTGAAGATGCTGAACAAGCACCTTGCGGAGACGGACTTCCTTGTTGGAAATCGCCCGACAATCGCAGACCTTTCGGTGTGCGGATATTTATTCTGGCCAGAAGAGACTGGTGTGGACTTCGGCCCTTATTCAAACGTGAATGCATGGCTTTTGCGGATCAAAGCCCTGCCCCACTGGGCAGCCCCTTATGATCTGATGCCCGGCCACCCCTTGCCTACACCAGCCTGACCAATTTTTTGCGGAGGACAATATGGCAGACGCCCTTATATTCGATCATGTTCGCACCCCACGCGGACGCGGGAAGAAAGACGGCTCCTTGCATGAAGTTTCAACAGCACGCCTTGCAGCGAACGCTCTTGAAGCCATCAGGGACCGTAATGAGCTTGATACAAAGCTATTAGATGACGTTGTGCTTGGCTGTGTTGATCCGGTGGGTGATGCAGGTTCTGACATTGCACGTTCTGCTGTGTTTGCGTCTGGTTATGACCGCTCAGTTCCTGGTATGCAGATCAACCGTTTTTGCGCTTCCGGCCTTGATGCGGTGAACATGGGTGCTTCCCAGATCATGTCCGGCCAGAACAAACTGGTTGTTGCTGGCGGTGTTGAAGCGATGAGCCGCGTTGGCATTGGCGCTTCCGGCGGTCCGTGGATGGTGGACCCGCAGGTGGCAGTTCCGGCCTACTTCATGCCTCAGGGCGTTTCTGCTGACCTGATCTCCACCAAATACGGCTTTACCCGTGATGATGTGGATGCTTACTCGGTAGAAAGCCAGAAACGCGCAAAGCAAGCCTGGGATGAAGGCCGCTTTAAAAACTCCGTCATACCTGTAAAAGACATTAATGGCCTGACCATTCTGGACCATGACGAGCACATGCGCCCGGGAACAGATATGCAGTCTCTTGCTGGGTTAAAACCTTCCTTTGAGATGATGGGCAGCATGGGCGGCTTTAATGCTGTTGGTATTCAGGCTCATCCAGAGGTCGAGAAAATTGACCATATGCACCATGCTGGTAACTCCTCTGGTATTGTTGATGGTGCTGCTGCTGTGCTGCTGGGATCTCAGGAAGCTGGTGATGCGCTTGGCCTTAAAGCCCGCGCCCGCATTAAAGCTTTTGCCAATATCGGCTCTGACCCTGCCCTGATGCTGACCGGCCCTGTTGATGTGACCGAGAAGCTTTTGAAAAACGCTGGCATGGAAATTGGCGATATCGATCTGTTTGAGCTGAACGAAGCATTTGCTTCTGTTGTTTTACGCTACATGCAGGCTTTTGAAATTGACCATTCTATTATCAACGTGAATGGCGGTGCGATTGCGATGGGTCACCCGCTGGGTGCAACCGGTGCGATGATCCTTGGCACAGTTCTGGATGAGCTGGAGCGTCAGGATAAAAATACGGCTCTTGTTACTCTTTGTATTGGTGCAGGCATGGGTACTGCGACCATCATTGAGCGCGTTTAAGGGGGGAGAACGGGAATGACTTATACACACTTTACCCTTGAAACCGATGCGGACGGCTTTGCAGTTCTGAAATGGGACTCGCCTGAAAAGCCGATGAACGTGTTTGACGAATCCGTCATTAACGAGCTGGACAAAGTCATCGACGACATCACCGCCGATGATACCATCAAAGGCGTTGTGGTGGCCTCCGGTAAAAAAGCATTTTCTGCAGGTGCTGACCTTTCCATGATCGGCAAGGCACTTGGCGAATTTAAAAAGCTCCAGTCTGTTGACCCTGAAAGGGCTGCAAAAGAGCTGTTTGAAGGCACTCGCAAGCTTTCGCTTGTGTTCCGCAAGATGGAAACCTCCGGCAAGCCTTATGTGGCAGCGGTCAACGGTGTTTCCATGGGCGGCGGCACTGAGCTGGCTCTGGCCTGTCATAAACGTGTTGGTGCTGAAGAAAGCCTGAAGATGGCTCTGCCTGAAGTTAAGGTGGGTCTGTTTCCCGGTGCCGGAGGCACGCAGCGCGTGATGCGCATGGTGCCTGATCTTCAGGGCGGCTTGCAATTCCTGCTGATGGGACAGAACCTTGACGCGAAAAAAGCAATGCGCCTGAAACTGATTGACGCAGTTGCTCCTGAAGCTGAGCTGGTTTCTGCTGCCAAGAAGATGCTTGCTGAGGGTGTTGACCCTGTTGCACCATGGGACAAGAAGGGCTTCAAGATCCCAACCGGCAAGGTTTATTCCCCATCAGGCATGCAGTTCTGGCCTGCGGCAAACGGTATCTACCGTCAGAACACCTATGACAACTATCCGGGCGCACGCTACATGCTGCACTCTGTTGTTGAGGGGCTGATGGTGCCAATGGACACTGGCCTGACCATCGAGAGCCGTTACTTTGCCCATGTTCTGCAGAGCAAGGAAGCTGCTGCCATGGTCCGCTCCCTGTTTGGTTCCATGCAGGAGCTGAACAAAGGGGCTCGCCGTCCTGTTGGCATCCCGGAAAGCAACCTGAAGAAGGTTGGTGTTCTTGGCGCTGGCATGATGGGCGCAGGCATTGCTTATGTGACAGCAAAAGCTGGCCTTGAGGTTGTTCTGATCGATCAGTCTCAGGAAGCTGCTGACAAGGGTAAAGCTTACTCTGAAGAGCTGCTGGATAAGGCAATCAAGCGTAAGAAATCTACGCCTGAGAAGAAAGAAAAACTGCTTAGCCTGATCAATGCGACCACCGATTACAGCGCTCTGTCTGACGTGGATCTGGTTATTGAGGCTGTATTTGAAGACCGTGACGTGAAGCGGGTCGTGACCGAGCAGGCTGAAGCGGCCATGCCAGCTTCTGCGATCTATGCATCCAACACTTCCACTCTCCCGATCACGTCTCTGGCAGAAGCGTCTTCCCGTCCGGCAGATTTCATCGGCATTCACTTCTTCTCCCCAGTGGTCAAGATGATGCTTGTTGAGATCATTTTAGGTGAGAAGACCGAGGACAAAGCAACTGCTGTTGCTCTGGACTACGTGAAGGCGATCAGGAAGACCCCGATTGTTGTGAATGACAGCCGTGGCTTTTACACCTCCCGCGTGGTTGGCACCTACGTTCGCGAAGGCATCATGATGCTTTCTGATGGTGTACCAGCAGCGATGATCGAAAATGCTGGCAAGATGGCAGGCATGCCTGTTGGCCCGCTTTCTTTAGGTGATGAAGTTGCTCTGGACCTTGCCTGGAAGATTAAGGAAGCGACCAAAAAAGACCTTGGTGATGCTTACCCATCCAGCGGCTTTGACACCATTTTAGATGCAATGGTTGTTAAGAATGAACGCCTTGGCCGTAAGAACACCAAGGGCTTTTACGACTATAAAGGCAAGGACAAGGCTCTGTGGCCCGGTATCACCGATATCACTGGTCCATCCAAACCGGCTGATGAGTTTGACATTGAAGAACTCAAAGACCGCCTGCTTGGCATTCAGGCTCTTGAAACCGCCCGCGTGTTTGAAGAGAATTGCCTGACAGACGTTCGTGAAGCTGACGTTGGTTCCATCCTTGGCTTCGGCTTTGCACCGTTCTCCGGTGGCACGCTGTCTTACATCGATGGCATCGGTACCAAAGAGTTTGTAGAGCGCTGTGACAAGCTGGCAGCAAAATGGGGCGACCGCTTCGCACCAAACAAGCAACTGCGTGAAATGGCAGAGAGCAGCGAGACCTACTACGAAAAGTTCTCTCCAGTTGAAGCTGTGGCAGAAGCTGCGGAGTGATACAGGAGCAGCTGGGCTTTACAGTTCAGCCCTCTGATTTGAGTCTGAAGCGCCGGTGGGAGACATCTCATCGGCGTTTTTTGTTGGGAGAAGTTATTGAAGATAACTTCAAAGGGTGTTCTAGTACTTGCTATTATTTCGCTATTTGGAAGATATTCATTTGTTCAAGCAAGTCGAAATTAGATCATTCGAAGATGTCTACTCAGTTGGCTGGCTGCTAAACCTTTGGATTTTTCGGGGCCAAGGAAATTCGGCGTGGCAGCTTGAAAGCAAGGTCGAACGCGTAAGCCGCCAACTTGGTTTAGCAGGCCCAGTTGACATTGAACGCTTAGCTGTCAATCGGTTCAAACGTGAAGCACAGCAATTCATTCATCAGTGCCCCAATCAAGAAAATACTGTAGATTGGCTTGCATTGCTGCAACATCATGGTGGTCCAACTAGGCTATTGGATTTCACCAGATCAATCTATATAGCTCTTTTTTTTGCGATCGAAACTTCAGAATGCGAGGCTGCAATCTGGGCTATTAATGAGCGTATGCTATTCTCAAATTTAGACAAAAAACTCCAAGATGAGAGTATCGGTCATGACTATACGCGCGCACATACCCTGATTAGTCAACGGCATGTCTCTACTAACATAGTCGACTCCGGCCTACTTCCAACTATGCCTAGATGGATGAGTGATCGACAATCTTTGCAACAAGGTGTTTTCTTATACCCAGAAAACTTAAGATCAATACCACGAGGCGTCAGCAATCCTGAAAACAAAAGACATATTAACTTTCAAGATAACCTATTAGCAGAGTTCAATATATCTAAAGACTTACTTCAGAAACCTCAAATTATACGAAGTATAGCTGAACTTCCCCATGATCGCATTCATCTTGACGACGTTTTCCTTAAGATAATAATTCCTAATGATGCACCATTGAGGCAGCAGCTTATGTACGATTTGAAGGCAATGAATATTTCTGCCCGGTCATTATTCCCTGGAATTGACGGCCTCGCCCGAAGTTACAATTTTCCACCTGAGGCTTATATGAGTTATCGAATGATGAATGCTGAAGTTAAGCCTCACGCTTTTCACGGCTACTTCAACCAAAGCGCAACAGACGAAACTATCTAAAAACCAATAGCTGAGCACCTCTATTAACCTGCTTTGTGATTGATTTTGAAGTGCAGGCACCGTCATTTAGCAGGTCTTCGGCGATAAT
>CANMBS010000001.1 GCA_947496145.1 uncultured Pseudovibrio sp. | reverse complement strand
TCCGTCCGGCATGACGGAGGGTGCAACCATTCTTCTGGGCGTATCAATTCAAGTAAAGCACTTGCTCCTGTCGTCATCCCTGACTTGATCAGGGATCTATAACCCCTTGCGTTTGTGGGGAATGTAGAGGCAGTCTCGTGCTCTTCTTACGGCGCAGGCGCAGCAAGATACCCTGACACGCAGACCATCATTCAACACTGGCTCAAGTGGGTATGGATACCGAAACTCCGCTGCGCTCCGTCCGGCATGACGGCAGTGACAGCCATTTGTCTGAGCGCTGAAACTGGAGCAAAACGCCTCCCCACGGTGTCTTCCCGGCCCCCGCGCCGGGGCCTATACCGCCTTGAGCCCGCGAGTAAGCAGAACGCATATCGCACTCATACTAAAATGCTGGTCTGCGGTCTAAAGTTTGCCCGGCCGCAGACCAGCGGGCACTCATGACAGACTGGATAAAGGCGGTCGCAACCAGCCCTCACAAGCGCCTGTCACAGTGCGTTAATCCAAAGACACAATGTTATTTTTGACCGAAGGAACGGAGGAGACGCTGCGTTTTGCCTTGGCGGGCTTTTCTCCGGGTGCAGAGGTTCCCACCAAAGCTTCTGTGATGTGTCCGCAGGTCTTATGAAGTGCCTTCAGGCGGTCATTGAAGCAGTAGTGCAAAGTGAGCAAAGCATCGCGCTCGTCGCTGTTCTTCATCCGCTCCCACAACACCATATGCTGTATGTAGGCAAGGTTCAGAAGATCAGAAACAGCAATGTTTGCTAAGTCCATTTCGTCTTGAATGCTATTCTTGGCGCGTTGCGCACTTGCAGTGTCGTCCATAATCAAAGCCTTTCGTGGTTGGCTATTGAATGTCCGCGACGACAGATGGGCTTTCGACGGCCCGCTGGCGAGCGGGAGGTTCGAAACCTGACCACGGCAGGCGAGTTTATTCCCCCCCGAAGGAGGTATTGTATTCACCGCCCTCCCGCTCATAGCAAAGGGTTTGCGCCATCAGAAAAAAGGCACAAAAAATCCGCCTGTGACGGGAGCGGTTACCGCGTGGACAAGAGGTTTCGACGCCTCACCTATGAATGTGGAATGAAACAGCGAACCTGTCAACGAAAAGTTGCAGGGCCATTCAAGATTGTTGCCGCAAGGTTACATTCCCCCTTGGCCATACCTCACAAACGAAGTGCGATGGGCTACCCAGCGCAACACCCACCAACACCTGCAATCTTGGCTCTGGATTCCTGCCTCGCGCTTTGCTTGTCAGGAATGGCATCAGAGGGAAACACACGACACCTGTTTAGCGGCTATGGAACCGAAACGCACTCATGCTGAGGGAGCGGTAGGTGAAGCTCTCATGCAGTTTTTCTCCATATGCGTTTTCACCCGCCGCACCGTAAGCGACAAGCAGTGGGAGGAAATGCTCGTCCGTTGGCAGGGCCTTTGAGTAATACCTGTGATTGCCGGAAGAAAGCAAAGCGCAGGTCTCTCCCCGTTCAACAAGGTCGCTAACCCAATGGTCAAACTCCAGCGCCCAGTCCGGAGCATCCCCATGTGCCGCGATTTCAGAGAAGTTATGTGTAAGTGCGCCCGTCCCCATAATCAGAATGCCATCTTCTGCCATTGGTGCAAGGGCGCGGCCCAGACGATAGCTCTCTTCACTTCCATAAGAATAAGGCAATGAGACCTGAAGGACCGGAGTGTCTGCGGAAGGAAAGCTTAGCATGAGCGGAACCCAGGCACCATGATCCAGTCCCCAGGTGTCGTCTTCTTCAACTGTGAGGCCATAGCGCGTGATTGCCTGCTGAACGCGGTGCACGAGCCAGCTTTCTGCGGTGGCTTCATACTGAAAATCATAGAGCGAGGGGGCAAAGCCTTGAAAATCATGGATCGTTTTCAATGGTCCGGCTGCATTGATCGCAAGTTGCTCCCTCTGCCAATGGGGGGAGATAACAACAATACCTTCAGGGGCTTGCGTTTGACTGCCAAATCCTTTGAGAAATTGATGAGCTTCCAGTTCCGGGCGTATTGCAAGATCTGGCGCTCCATGTGGCAAAAATACGGGTGACTGTTTCATGCAAAACACTTCATTACTCAAATTTTGGATTGCTTCCAATCTATTGCACTACTGAAAGGGTGCCAATCACACAAAATGTGACCGGACTGTTCACTGATTATGACTCTATCCCCTCGTCAAAGAGTGCGACCGCGCAAGTACTGGAAGATGCCCAAAACTCCTGCTAGATAAGGGCATCTCATTAACGGGCCTTAACATGACAGCAAAAATGAAAATCACGCGCCTCCCTCATGGCGAAGGACTGGAGCTTCCGGCCTATCAAAGCGCCGAAGCTGCGGGGCTTGATCTGCGTGCAGCCAATACAGAAACCATCGAGTTGCTGCCGGGAAAACGCGCATTGGTGCCAACGGGCCTTTCTATTGCACTGCCATCAGGTCACGAAGGTCAGGTCCGCCCGCGTTCCGGCCTGGCAGCAAAGCACGGCATTACAGTGCTCAACACACCGGGAACAGTGGACGCGGATTATCGCGGTGAAGTGAAGGTCATCCTGATCAATCTGGGTGAACTGCCATTTGAGATCGAACGTGGAATGCGCATCGCCCAGATGGTTGTCGCCCCTGTTACGCAAGTGCTCATTGAAGAAGTCAAAGAACTGGAAACCACAGACCGTGGTGCTGGCGGGTTCGGCTCTTCAGGGGTTTAACGCAAACCCTGCTGCGAAAAAGCATAATTAAGAACCAGTCACGCAACCCCAAAAAGTGTGAGTGGCTTAGAAAGAAGTAAGGAACAAAAATGAAGCCGGAACTGGTGATTTTCGATTGTGATGGTGTTTTGGTTGATACCGAGACCATAGCCAATGAGGTTCTCTCTGGCTTCATGAAGGAAATTGGCCTCGATTTCTCACCTTTAGAATGTCACCACCGCTTCACCGGCACAGCAATGGACACGATCAAGCAGGAAGCTGAGCGCCTGAGCGGCAAAAAGCTTCCTGATGAGTGGGCAACACAGGTTCGTCAGGCAGACCTGAAGGCCTTTGAGGCTGGCATTGAGCCTGTTCCCGGCATTCTTGATGTGGTCGCACACCTGAAAGCGGAGGGCATCCCCTTCTGTGTGGGCTCCTCCGGGCACTATCAAAAAATGCAGATGACCCTTGGCTCCTCCGGTCTTTGGGAGACCTTCAAGGACGTTCTCTATTCCGCGCAGGATTGTAAAATGGGCAAACCAGCGCCGGATATCTTCCTCTATGCCGCAAAAGGCATGGGATTTGAGCCGGAACAGTGCGTTGTGATTGAAGACAGCATCGCAGGCATTAAAGCAGCCAGAGCTGCAGGTATGCGCGTTTACAATTACACAGGTGACGCCAACGCTGATATCGAACAGGCCAGAGCTTTAGGGGCAATCACCTTTGGGCATATGTCTGAACTGCCAGCCCTGCTCGGACTAAAGGCGCTGGACGCTGTTTAGCATGAAATTGAGCGGGCCTGAGGTGTTTCCTACAAAAGAACATCCTAATTCCCTTAGTGATTGGAATATCATTCTAGTGAACTGGTGAAATTTACAGTTCATTTCTATCCACGCTTGTTTTCATGGGTTTTGAAACCTCGAAAACAAGCGCTCGAATCCCTACATTTCAATCAAGAATTTGCTAAGCCCATCTCTCGGGATTCTTTCAGGGACACAGGGCTCAAATTGCAAAGATTAATTGCATAAAGGGGATTTCGATGAGCACCTCGAAACCGGGCCGGGGAAAAATTTACTCCTCCATTACTGAAACAATCGGCAACACACCAATTGTTCGGCTGGACCGTTTGGCAAAAGCCCACGGTGTAAAGGCCAACCTTCTCGCTAAGCTTGAGTTCTTTAATCCCATTTCCAGCGTCAAGGACCGCATAGGCGTCGCCATGGTGGAAGCTATGGAAGCGGCTGGAACAATCATTCCGGGCAAAACCACCCTGATCGAGCCAACCTCCGGCAACACCGGCATCGCACTCGCATTCGTTGCGGCAGCGAAAGGATACAGACTAATCCTCGTAATGCCAGAGACTATGTCTGTCGAGCGCCGCAAGATGCTGAAGCTTCTTGGAGCTGAGATCGACCTGACAGAAGGCCCGAAAGGCATGAAGGGCGCTATAGCGCGTGCTGAAGAACTGCTTCAGGAAATCCCGGATGCAGTGATCCCGCAGCAGTTTGAAAACCCGGCAAACCCGGAAATTCACCGCAAGACAACCGCAGAAGAAATCTGGAATGACACCGACGGCAACGTAGACGTGTTCGTCTCCGGCATCGGCACTGGCGGCACAATCACCGGAACATCACAGGTTCTGAAAGCGCGCAAGCCGGACTTGCATGTTGTTGCTGTTGAACCAAGTGACAGCCCGATCCTTTCCGGCGGTCAACCCGGCCCCCACAAAATTCAGGGTATCGGTGCAGGCTTCATTCCGGGTGTTCTGGATACAGATATTTATGATGAAGTCATAACTGTTTCCAACGAAGACTCTTTTGTGCTCTCTCGTGAAATTGCGAAAACAGAAGGTGTACCCGTCGGCATTTCCTCCGGCGCAGCACTGAAAGCGGCAATCGAGGTAGGCAAGCGAGATGAGATGGCTGATAAGAACATCGTCATCATCATCCCAAGCTTCGCGGAGCGCTACCTGTCAACGGCTCTCTTTGAAGGTCTGGACGTATAACAGACCACAGATAGCCCGAGCAAACTTAAGGGAGGTACATGCCTCCCTTTTTTCGTTTCGTATCTGAATCGACTTTTGTTTACTGCGGAATTGTGCCGTTTTTTGCTAAAACTTCGCCAGCTAAGTAAAGCGAGCCACCGAAAAGAATCCGGGGAGCCTCATCCTCTTCTTCCAGTTGCATATGTTCCATGACCTCTGAGATTGCGTCTTCAAGAGTCGCGTGCGCGGATGCAGAAAGACCCGCTGACCTGGCGATCTTTGCCAATTCGTTCGGAGAGCGGCCAGCAGATGTAGTTGTAAGTGGAACACACATCACGTGCTTGGCGATCCCCTCAAACTGCTCAAAGAAGCCTACAGGATCTTTTGTGTTCATCATGCCCATGATGAGGAACGTTGGGCGAGATACTCTCTCGGTTAAATCAGCAAGGAAACTTGCTACCACTTTGGCGGCTCCCGGGTTGTGCCCGCCATCAACCCAGACTTCGCTGTCTGGTGGAAACTCAAAAATTATCTGCCCTTCATAAAGTGGTTGCATGCGCGCAGGCCAGTTGATGGCTCGCAGAGCTTTGTCGCAAGCTGCCCTCTGCTCATCGCTGTCCAGCAAACCAGCAACGCGCAGAGCCGCCAAAGCAAGGCCGGAATTCGCTAGTTGATGGAAGCCAGCAAGCTTAGGCGGTGCAAGGTCCAGCAGTCCTGCCTCATCCTGATAAACAAACCGGCCCCCTTCTTCCCACGCAGAAAACTCCTGTCCCTGAAACCAGACCGGAGCATGTGCTCGTGCCGCTTGTCGTTCAATCACATCCCGCGCAATGTCTGTCTGTTGCCCAACAACCACCGGACAGTCCGGCTTGATGATCCCCGCCTTCTCAAGCGCAATGCCGCCAAGATCATCGCCCAGAAAGTTCTCGTGATCTTTGGAGACAGGTGTAATCACACTCACCAGCGGCTTTTCAATCACGTTGGTTGCATCCAGAACACCACCAAGACCAACCTCAAGAACGAGATAGTCTGCAGGTTTGTCTGCAAACAGGCAGAAGGCAACAGCAGTTGTTGCCTCAAAGAATGTCAGCTCATGTCCGCCATTAGCCTTTTCAACACGCTCAATCGCTTCCAGAAGTGCGTCGTCTTCTACAAACTGGCCAGTGTTGCCAAGCCGGATGCGCTCGTTAAAACGCACCAGATGTGGAGAGGAATATACGTGAACGGTTTTACCCTGCGCTTGCAAAAGCGCCCTGATTGAAGCGCCGGTAGACCCTTTGCCATTGGTGCCTGCAAGATGGAAAGCAGGCGGAATGCGCGTCTCCGGGTTTCCCAGAGCCTTTAAGATCCGTTTCATACGGTCCAGAGACAAATCAATCTCATCGGGATGAAGCTTCATCAAGCGGTCAAGGGCGGCTTTGATCTTGTTCATTAACTATCCGCTTTCACAACATGCCATCTGGGTGGTTCACAAACCAGCCGGGTCTTTGCAAATGTGTAATCTGATTAGATAAAGAAAAAGCCCGGCACAAGAGGCCGGACTTTAAAATTCACTATGCTTCTTCTCAGGCCACGAAGCCTAGGAAGTTGCCACGACCTCAGTGGAAGCCTCTTCTTCTGGCTCTTTCTTAAGCACCGGCAGCTGCGCTTCACGCTTCATCAGCAGATTGCACAGGTTAGAAATAGTGTCTTTCAGGTCATGGCGGTGCACAACCATATCGATCATGCCGTGATCGTAAAGATATTCAGAGCGCTGGAAGCCTTCAGGCAGTTTCTCACGGATAGTTTGCTCAATAACACGCTGACCAGCAAATCCGATCAGTGCGTTAGGCTCAGCAAGGTGAACATCACCGAGCATGGCATAGGAGGCTGTTACGCCGCCATAGGTTGGGTTTGTCATCACCACAATGTAAGGCAGGCCAGCTTCACGCAGCATCTGCACAGTCGCAGTTGTGCGCGGCATCTGCATCAGCGAGAATATGCCTTCCTGCATACGTGCGCCACCGGAAGCGGCGAACATAATGAATGGCGTTTTGTTCTCAAGGGCATGTTCCATGCCACGGATGATAGCTTCACCTGCGGCCATACCTAATGAACCAGCCATGAAAGCGAAGTCCTGAACCGCAGCCGTCATTTCATAGCCGTTGACCTTGCCGCTTCCGACGATAACAGAGTCGTTCATCTCCGTCTTGGCTTTGGCTTCTTTCAGGCGATCAACATATTTGCGCTGGTCACGGAACTTAAGTGGGTCGGAAGAAACTTCCGGAGTCTCGATGCTTGTATATTCTCCGGCATCGAAGAGGTACTCAAAGCGCTTCTTGCTTGAGATACGCATATGGAAGTTGGAGTTCGGCACCACCCACTGGTTTGCCTCAAGGTCGAGATGGAACACCATCTCGCCGGTTTCAGGGCACTTGATCCAAAGGTTTTCCGGCACTTCGCGCTTTTCAAGAAAGCTGCGGATTTTTGGCCGTATGACGTTGTTAATCCAGTTCACGGGCAGCCGCCTGTCTTTAATTTCAACTTTGGTTGTTAATGGCCATTAAACGGGCCATACGTAAAGCAATACTTATTTCCGAGCCTTTTCTACACCCACACGTAGTGAGCTCACAAGGTCGGTAACAGCAGCTTGTGTCTGATTTGTGGCTTTACCATTCTCATCAAGGCTCTTGCGAATAGCCTCAACAAGGATGGAGCCAACCACCACACCGTCAGCATGCTTGCCAATTTCTTCAGCCTGTTCAGCGGTTTTAATGCCAAAGCCAACGGCAACAGGAAGCTCGGTGTGGGACTTAATTCGGGTAACAGCTTGAGCAACGGCAGTTGTGTCAGCAGCAGCAGAGCCGGTAACGCCGGTAACAGAGACGTAGTAAACGAAACCGGAAGTGTT
The DNA here is from genome assembly GCA_947496145.1 of uncultured Pseudovibrio sp. Taxonomy (GTDB): domain Bacteria; phylum Pseudomonadota; class Alphaproteobacteria; order Rhizobiales; family Stappiaceae; genus Pseudovibrio. The sequence continues at coordinate 475,240 of CANMBS010000001.1, read as the reverse complement.
CGCCAGAACGGTCGGAAGACGTTTATCATCGGTTGTTGGAGTGGTCAGGCGAATAAAGTTTACCCCGCCCTCAATTGCCGGAAGACAGAGTTCATCATCTGCTTCAGCTGGCACATCAACAACAATCAGGCCATCAACGCCAGCTTCACGTGCTTCTTTCACAAACGCCGCGCTGCCGCGTACATAAATCGGGTTGTAATACCCCATCAGAACGATTGGAGTGTCGTTGTCTTTCTTGCGAAACTCACGCACCATCTGAAGCGTTTTATCCATCGTGTGGCCTTGCGCCAGAGAGCGCTGAGTTGCCAGCTGGATAGGAATACCTTCAGCCATCGGATCAGAAAACGGCATGCCAAGCTCAATAACATCACTGCCAGCTTCTGGAAGAGCATCCAGAATAGCCTGTGAGGTGGCGAGGTCCGGGTCTCCAGCCGTAATAAAAGTTACGAGTGCAGGACGTCCTTCAGCCTTGAGCTTTGCGAAGCGCCGATCAATACGAGTTTCAATCATTCATCCGACCATCTGATGTATTGGGGCAAACCCCACCAATCAATCAGCAAGGATGTAGGGGGGCAACCCGCCCTCTGTCAATAAACACAGTGCAAATAGAATGCGTTTCTGTCGTTTTTTATGAGAAATAGACAGCAGCTTCAGAGAATATCCAGCGATATAGACACGTGAAGCGTTCGATTAACCAATGCGTCAATTAAATGGTTGTCTTTTCTGATCTTGAATTCTGGTCAGTAAAAGAGGCTGTAACAGTCACAAAAACAAAAAGCCGCAGATGCTCCGCGGCTTTCTCATTCTTGAAAAGAAATGTATCTTAACCGCGGCGGCTCTCAAGGAAGCCCATAATGCGGCGAACGTCATGCAGAATAGGTTCTGCAATAGCGCCAGCGCGCTCAGCGCCATCACGTAGGACTGCATCAACACCAGCTGGATCATCCATAATCCGGCGCATTTCTGCGTTCATTGGGGCAAGCTTATCAACGGCCAGCTCAGAAAGAGCAGGTTTGAACGCAGAGAACTGCTGTCCACCGAAATCGGCCAGAACTTCTGCCTTGGATTTGCCAGCAAGAGCCGCGTAGATGCCAACAAGGTTGTCAGCTTCGGCGCGACCTTCCAGACCATCCACTTCACTAGGAAGAGCTTCGGGGTCTGTCTTCGCTTTTCTGATCTTCTTCGCAATCGTGTCCTGATCATCAGTCAGGTTGATGCGGGAAAGATCGGAAGGATCAGACTTGGACATCTTCTTGTTACCATCACGCAGGCTCATGATACGGGTCGCAGGACCAGTAATCATCGGCTCGGTGATTGGGAAGTACAGCTCATCCGGTGCTTCATGGGTTGGCTCAGGGTTAGGAACACCCAGACCCAGCTCTTTGATGCGCTCAGCAAAGTCGTTGTTGAACTTCTGCGCAATGTCTCGCGTCAGCTCAAGGTGCTGCTTCTGGTCATCGCCAACCGGAACGTGGGTTGCACGGTAAGCCAGAATATCTGCTGCCATCAGATTAGGATAAGCAAACAGACCAACGGAAGCGTTTTCCGCGTTCTTCCCTGCTTTGTCCTTGAACTGAGTCATGCGCTTCAGCCAGCCCATGCGGGCAATACAGTTGAAAATCCAAGCCAGCTCAGCATGTTCTTTCACCTGACTCTGGTTGAAGATGATCGACTTCTTCGGATCAACACCGGCTGCGAGGTAAGCAGCTGTTACTTCGCGGGTCTGCTGCGTCAGCTCGGCAGGGTCCTGCCAGACTGTGATCGCATGCATGTCAACGATGGAGAAGATAGTCGGCATCTGGTCCTGAAGCGGAACAAAGCGGACAATTGCACCAAGGTAGTTACCAAGATGCAGGTTTCCGGTAGGTTGAACACCGGAGAAAACGCGAGGCTGAAACGCCGTCATAACAAATATCCCTAGGCTTGGGCCGTTTGGAAGGGCCAGTGGGTTGCGCGAACATAGATTGAATGGGTGACAAACAAACGACTGTAGCCCGCGCAGATTAAGCCCGGTGGTTATGACTGCGCTTTTGCGTATGCGCAAGTGGTTTACAAAGCAGGAAGTCTGTTATCGCCGTAATTTACGTAGCTGTGTGCGAAAATCTACAGTGCCAGTCAGTTGCACCAGAACCGCGAAGGAAACCAGACCAACCAGAACAAGCAGAACAAGCTCACTCGCACGAATGACAAAAAGACTGGAGGCGGAAAGAGGCTCAAGGACGATTGTTCCGCCATAAACAACAACCCCCATCAACGCGCTCGCAACCCCTAATAGCGGAATCCTTTTCAGTAACGCGCCATCAACGATAAAATGGCCACGCCGCCACAACACAAAAGCCAGCAAACCTGTGTTGACCCAGCCCGCCGCAGTGGTCCCAATCGCAATGCCAACATGTTTGAAGACCGGAAAGAGCAAAATAGCAAGCGCAACGTTCACCACCATGCCAACAGCAGCAAAGTACATTGGCGTCTTGGTATCTTCCCGTGCAAAGAAGCCGGGTGACAGTACTTTATTCAGCACAAATGCTGGCAAACCAACGGCAAATGCCATCAACGCCAGAGCTGTTTGCTCAACCGCAGCATCAGAAAACTGCCCGCGCTGAAACAGAACTGAAATCACCGTATCAGGAATGATCACCAAAGCCACAGCAGCAGGCAGTGTAAGAGCAAGCGCAAACTCCATTGCACGGTTCTGGGTGTGATGAACCAGCTCCTCCTGCCCGGACCGCAATTGCCGTGTAAGGCTCGGCAGCAACACAACGCCAATGGCTATCCCAACCACTCCTAGCGGCAGCTGATAAATCCTGTCAGCGTAGTAAAGGTATGAATTTGCGCTATTTTCCAGTGAGGCGATAATAGTGCCAACCGTAATGTTGATTTGCGTAATTCCCCCGGCAATCACACCGGGAACACCCAATACCAGCAGACGTTTTACTCCGGGTGTCCAGCGGGGCCGCATAATCGGAACACGAAAACCAAGCCGCTTCATGCCAATGGCAACAACGCCAAGCTGCACCACACCGGCAACCGAAACACCAACAACAAGAAGAACGCCCGTGGTCTGGTTCGGCTCCATGCCATAAAATCCAATGCCTGCCAGTACTGCCATCATAACCACATTCAGCATGACAGGTGCCATCGCCGCTGCCAGAAAGCGCTGAAATGTATTGAGAATCCCACTCACAAAGGCGAGGAGTGACATAAACAGCAGATATGGGAACGCGATCCTCGACATGAGGACGGTAAGGTCAAATTTAGCCGGATCAGAAAAATAACCCGGTGCCAGCAAATGAACGAGCAGCGGCATGAACACTTCTGCAAGTGCAAGAACAATCACCAGCGCCCAAAACAGCGTTGCAGCAATCTCACCAGCAAACTTGCGTGCACCCTGCTCGCCATCTTCTTCAACGGATCGGGCAAAGAGTGGCACAAAAGCGGAGTTAAATGCACCTTCCGCAAATAATCGGCGAAACAGGTTTGGCAATCTGAAAGCCACAACAAAAGCATCTGCAACAGGGCTGGTGCCGACAAACGCTGCCAGCATCACGTCTCGCCCGAAGCCGCATAATCGGCTCAGCATGGTTGCGCCACCAACAGTAGCGAAGCTTTTGAAAAGGCTCATTTAAAATTACTTACCTGTAAGTCTTTGTGGTTTACGCCGATGCCCATTAGGCGACTTTTGTGGCTTTTTACCGTCAAAGGCGTTTTTAAGTCTATCGCGAATAGATTCCTGCCGCCCCACATTGTGAATTTTCTGACCCGTCAGGTCCGTCACATAAAATACATCCACCGCCTTCTCCCCAAACGTACCAACATGCGCACTCATGATGTTCAGGTTGAGAGCGGAAATTTCCGAGGTCAGATCAGAGAGTAAGCCGGGTCGATCAAGACCCGTCACTTCAACAACCGTATAGTTTTCAGACCATGAATTGCTAACCAAAACAGTGGTTTGTAGAGAAAACGCCTTGTTGCGAGCGCTGGTCTTCTTGGCGAGACCCTTTACCTCTGGCATTGGAGCGGTTCCCCGCAAGGCATCCTTGATGATCGTACAGATGCGCTCACCACGGCGAGACTCATCCCGATCCTCAGGCAGCTCCCGGCTGATGAAAATAGTATCAAGCGCGAGGCCGTCCTTTGTGGTGTCAATGTGTGCATCAACAATGTTTGCACCAGCTGCAAAACAAGCCCGTGCAATGGTGGAAAGCAGTCTCGGGTGATCTGGTGCAAGCACCGTGATTTCCGTAACCCCTTCAAATTCATGGGGTTTTACAGAGGTGGCAAGGTGTTCGTCCTCCGCATCTGTTTTGCGAATAAGGTCTGCATGGTGAAGTTTACTCTTCAGATCAACACGCAACCAGTAAGCCGGATAATGCCGGTTGAGATAGCTCTCCAACTCTTCAGGCGTCCAGCCCTTCAGATGCTCTACCAGCTCCTGCTTGGCTGCTTCAACGCGCTGCTGCTGACTGGTGCGACCATGACCACCACTTAAAATAGTTTCGCTTTCGTAATAAAGCGTGCGCAGCAACTGGCCTTTCCAGCCATTAAACACACCGGGCCCAACAGCGCGAATATCTGCGACGGTTAAAATCAGCAAAAGCTGCAAGCGTTCCAGACTCTGCACTTTGCGGCAGAAATCCTTGATTGTTTTCGGGTCACTCAAATCACGAGACTGTGCAACAGTACTCATCTCAAGGTGCTGCTCAATCAGCCAGGCTACAGTGTCCGTCTCCGCCTGAGACAGCCCCAGTCGAGGGCATACTTTGCGGGCAATCTTAGCCCCGGCAATGGAATGATCCTCTGGCCGCCCCTTTGCCACGTCATGCAAAAGCATTGCTACATAAAGTACTTTTCGGCTGTGAACCGACTTGATGAGATCCGTCGCCAGCGGGTGGCTATCACCCCCCATCCCGCGCTCAATCTCTGAAAGTACACCAACAGAACGGATGAGGTGCTCGTCAACTGTGTAGTGATGGTACATGTTGAACTGCATCATCGCGACCACCTTACGAAACTCAGGCAGGAACTGACCTAGAATGGAGGACTCGTTCATAGCCCGCAGAACCGTTTCCGGGTCGCTCCGGCTGGTCAGAATTTTCAGGAATAAGCGGTTCGCCTGATCATTCTTCCTGAAATCAGCATCGATCAACCGGCGGGATCGACGAACCAATTTCAGCAATTCCGGGTGCATATCCAGATTGGTCTTATCAAGCAGATAAAAAACACGTATCAGATTGACAGGGTCTCTCTCGAAAATATCTGGCTTCGAGGCGACAAGGCGTCCGTTTTCTACAAGGAAGTCTCTGGTTCCTTTAATGGATCGTCGCTTATGCCTGCTGCCCGGAACAAAGCTCCCCAAAAATCGCGAAATGCTTGGCGCTGACTTCACATGCTGCTCTTCCAGCGCTGCCGCAAAAATGCGGGTGAGATCACCAACATCCTTTGCCACCAGAAAATAGTGCTTCATGAACCGCTCAACAGCACGCATGCCGGGATGGTCCATATACCCTAGCCTATCAGCAATTTCCCTTTGAACATCAAAGCTTAACCGCTCTTCGGGCCGGTTAGTCAAAAAATGCAAATGGCAACGCACAGCCCAGAGGAAATCCTGACTCTTTCGGAACCGATTCAAAACCCGACGAGAGAAGACGCCCTTCTCAACAAGCCCAAGCCCATTTGGAACACGGTAAAAGTACTTCGCAATCCAGAACAGGGTATTCAGGTCGCGCATTCCTCCCTTGCCTTCTTTGACATTCGGCTCCACCAGATAACGAGAGGCCCCCTGCCGTTCATGGCGCTCATCTCGTTCCACCAGTTTTGCTGCAATAAATTCAGCTCCGGTGCCAGAAACAATCTCTTTGTCGAAGCGTTTCAGCAACTCTTCGCAGAGCTTTTCATCACCCCACACATAGCGGGCCTCAAGTACCGCCGTACGAACCGTCAAATCCTCTTTGCACTGTCTGATAGTTTCATCAAGGTTACGGGTCGAATGCCCAACCTTCAGGCCCATATCCCACAGCATATAGAGAATGAATTCAACAACTTGATCCCCCCACGGTGTCTGCTTGTAGGGCCACAGGAACAGCAGGTCCACGTCGGATTGCGGCCCAAGTGTGCCCCTGCCATAACCACCAACGGAAATAATGCTCAGGCGTTCTGATTTTGTAGGATTGTCAACAGGATAAACATAGGTGACCGCAAACTCATAGATCACCTGAATGAGCTGATCCTGTACGCAGGAAAGGCGTTCTGCGCAGTGCCGTCCTTTCCCGTCATCGAGCAGCATTTTCTCAATCTCTTTGTGAGCTGCTTTGTGGCTGGCTTTCAGTGTAGCAAGAACATCCGCGCGAAGTTTAAAGCTGCTGCCGTCACCACCATGCTTTTCAACCAGCGCTTTCAGCTCGTTAAGAAGTGCTTTTGGATCAATCAGTTGATCCACATTTAGTTCTTCAGGTGTCATAGCAGCAGTCCACTTTAAATCAGCAAACTGACTTTACAGGGCTTTGTGTGGTTCGACTAGAGCGTATCTCTCAAGTGAGCTGAACCGATCTAACGAAAAAAAACACTAAAACAACAAGTTAAGAAGTGAATGAACTGCGGGTTTTCATACTAGATATTGTCGCGGGAGCTAACAACTCTCAACTGGTGAATAAGATGCTCCAGAGACTCTTCAGAAAGGCCGGTAATCTTAGTCGCGAGCATATTCGTCAGTTCGGTCGCTTGCGGTGAGAGGCCGCCAGTATCAATCGTAATCTTGGGATCGGACAACTCAGCTAATCTTTGCAGTTCCTCAGCTTCATCCCATATTACATTGAAATAGGTTATGATGCGCTGAACCATGTACCATGTTGGGGAGCCGCGTTTTCCATGTTCTAACGCGCTCAGATATGCAGAGGAAACCGAAAGCGCCTCTGCCATTTCTTTCAGAGTAATATTCTGCTTTGCCCGCAGCTCTCTGACTTTGGCCCCAAAAGGTGTCATCCTGCTGAAAATCCTAGCTTATTTCTTGCGCTTGCGAATGCGCACATAAAGTGCACCGCCACCACCGTGTGAAACATGTGCCTGATCAAAGCCTATCACACAGCTGCGCATATCTGGAAGCGAAAGCCACTGCGGGACCATTCTGCGCAAAACGCCGCGATCATCACCATAAGGGCTTTTGGAGTTGTCCAGCCCCTTCCCCGTAATCACCAGAACCAGAGAATATCCCATGGCTTGAGATTGATAGATGAACGACGTTAAGCGTTGATGAGCCTGATACTGTGTAAGCCCGTGCAGGTCGATCCGTGCATCAATATAACCCTTGCCACCGCGAGCAACTTTTTTGCGTTCTTTTTTATTCAGCGGTGAAAGCGGTGGAATAGGTGGCACAACAGGTTTGGGCGGGCTGTAATCAGGTGCCGTTTTACCTTTGTTTGCACGGCTCTTTTTCGCCTGTGGTTTTGGTGGTGAAACAAGTTGCGGCTTCAGCTCTGGAGCAGACTTGTCCACTTGCTGAGCGTTCATAAGGGGTTGATCAGGCTCGGAAAGCTGCGTGCTGTCTTCCAGATTTGCTGAAAAGCGCTCAGCATGGATCGGTGTCAAAGTGGCTTTCACTCTGTCCCACAAGCGCTTGTCTGCGTCTGTCAGCTGCTTTGTTCTGGCTCGCTTTGTGCGATCACCATTCGTCATCTATCCGATCCGTTCACGATCAATTCTTATTTTGGAACAAGGAGATAGAATACCGCTTGGTGACGGATATTCCCGGCAATCGTACCGGCCTTTGCACCACTTCCAACAAAAATGTCGCCTCGTGCAGCGCCTTTGATGGCGGACCCGGTATCCTGAGCAACCATAAGCCTTGCGAAGCGTTCACCTGATTTGTCGTAGGTCCTTAACTCACTAGAGACAAAAATTAAACTGCCATATGTGTGCAGATCATCATCAATTGCCAGTGATCTCAGGTCCGTAAGTGGTGTTCCTGCACCTCCAATTGCAGAAGGTTCTGCTGTTTCTGGCGATTGTAACTCAAAGAAGATGTAGGATTTGTTGTGGTGAAACACTTCATTTTGCTGGGATGGATTGTTGGATAACCATGAACGCAAAGCATCCATGCTCATGTTTTCCTTGGCAATTTCCCCGCGCTCAATGAGTACTCGCCCAATCGGTGTATACTCGTGGCCAGACTTGCCTGCAAAAGCCAGACGAAGCAGCTCGCCATCAGGCAGGCGAACGCGGGCAGAACCCTGAATAGCTGTAAAAAATGCATCAATCGGGTCTTTCAACCAAAGCACTTCCAGCCCCATGTCATCCAGCGCACCATCCATCACCTCGCCACGGGTCGGTAAAACCTTCAAATCCTTAGGATAACCATGAAGAGGAACAGAATATTCAGAGGTGCGAACCAGTGAACCTTCCAGCTCCGGCATGTAGTAGCCGGTCACAAACCCCTCGTCTTTCACGCGATGAAACGTAAAGTGCTGTTCTAAAAAGGTTTTCGCATCTTTTGCGTTGGTTTTGCGTGCTTTTGCGCAGATAGCGCGTAAATTTGCGTTGCTAATGCCAAACGCTTTGGTTGGCAGCGTGCGTCCCTTGCTCGCTTCACAATGAGCCACAAAAGCAGAAAGGGCCGCAGCGTGATCATCTGCAACCCATCCATCAATTTCATTGGGGTCTAGCGGCTCAGAGAGCTTAGCGGTTTGCATGGCCCTCTGGTCAGGTAAGAGGGCTCTTCCGGCAATGGCAGAAGAAGTTATCCCCGCCGCGACGCTGAGTGCCATAATGAAACTCAACGCGCCGCGATGAAAGGAAAACATCATGCAGATTCAGTTGCAACCAGTTTCCAGTTTGGATCGTTCGCACCGGTCGTGCGAGCGAAGGTCCAGATGTCGGTCAACTCACTCACCGCAGTTGGGTCACCATCAACAATGCGGTTTTCAGAGTCCCGCGTTGCTGTGATCAGCTGGCTCTTGAAGCGAACAGTAACTTCCGCAAGGCTGTCCTTTGCATTGAAGTTTGCTTCCGTAATGTCTGCCTTGTCGATGCCGACGAAAGTGGATTCAACCCGTTCATTGCGACTTTCACGGTCATCAATTGCGGAGGAGAAACCTGCAAAGACTTCAGGGGAAAGAAGGTCCTTCAATGTGCGGCGATCGCCTTGTGCGAATGACATGAGGATGATCTCATAGGCACCACGTGCACCAGCCACAAATTCTTTCGGGTTGAAGGAAGGTTCTGCTTTCCAGATTTCACGCAGGCCGTGGTTCAAAGCAGTGCCGGATTTGGCAACATTATTGATCTCAGCTTCAACCTGCTCGCGCGCTTCCCGTTCAGCGCGTTCTGGATCGTGATGAACATGCTCACTTCCCGGAAGCGGGATAACGTTATCGTCGCTTTGAGGCGCGTCAGATTGCTGATTTTCCTGCTTTTTCTGGGCAGAATACGGGTCGAAAGGTTTACCTTCGTTACCTGTGCGATTGCCCAGAACGGAGCGTAAGCGCAGAAAAATAACCACTGCGGCAATAAGGAAGATGATGTTGTAGACGTCGAATATTTCGTTCATTCCGAGTACCGACCGGTCCTTTACTCGTTGGCTACTGCCTGCCAAAGTTCAAATGCATTACACTACTAGATAAGATGCTCTATCGCATTTTTACAGGCTCTGTCACTAATTTAAGGTTTCTATCAGCAACATCCAGCTATTTCATGTCCATCCCAACGCCTTTTTAAGGTCTTAACACGCAAGTATAAGGTTAGATCAGCCATTGCAATTCACCGAAGATCGCCCACTATATGAAACACCACAGCATTTAGGTGCTGAAAAACAAACGATCTGAACCAACGCGGACGCTATGCCACTCGGACTTATTATTCTTGCCTGTTTCATCCTGCTGCCAACTATTGAGATCTATCTCTTTATTGAGGTTGGAAGTGTTATCGGGGCAATTCCCACAATCCTGCTGACGGTCGCGTCCGCCGCTGCCGGCACTTACATGCTGCGACAGCAAGGTCTGTCCTTGCTCATGCGCATGCGCAGCGAAATGGAAGCAGGCCGCGTGCCCAGTCATGAGATGATGCACGGTGCAATGATCGTCTTTGCAGGACTCATGCTTTTGATTCCGGGCTTCTTTACAGATGCCATCGGCCTTTTACTGTTCATTCCGCCACTGCGCGAAGCGATTGGCAAATTCCTTGCCCGTCACGTGAAGGTGCAAAACATCCACGTCAATCCCGGCTACCGCCGTCAGGATGGCACTGTGGACCTTAACGAAGACGAATGGACCTCCTCCCGCCACGGCGAAGATGACGAACCATCCCGGCCACGCAATCCTGACCAGATCAGCCCCTGGTCTGATGATGACAAGAAACCTCGGTAAAATATAAAGTGATTATGGGAGGGACCCTAAGTTGGGCTTGAGGGTCTCCCGCAGCACAAAAGCCGCTCTCCTCTCGAAAAACACCTCAGTAACCATTAATTCAAATTTGAAATATGTTTTCTAGCGAAAACTACGTATCTCACGTATGGTTGTATAAATTTACATAATTATATTTAAGGTAGTTTGACGATGAAGACGCAAGGCATCCCGGGTCGCATTGACTGGGTGGATTATGCAAAGGGCTTTTGCATCTTCCTCGTTGTCATGCTGCATTCAACCAAAGGCGTGGGAAAGGCAACAGGCGAAATGGGGTTCATGGGCGATATCGTAGCCTTCGCCGCTCCCTTCCGCATGCCAGACTTCTTCATGATCTCCGGTCTGTTTCTTGCCCTCACAATTGGCCGTGACTGGCGGTTGTATCTGGACCGTAAAGTCGTACACTTCTTCTACTTCTATGTGCTGTGGCTCACTATCCAGTTCGGCATGAAAGCGCCCTCCTTTGCAGGTGATACCGGCTGGGATGGTGTGGCAATGCAATATGCCCTTGCTTTTGTGCAGCCCTTCGGAACCCTCTGGTTCATTTACGCACTGCCCGTTTTCTTCGTTATCACCAAACTGCTGCATTCACTTAAGGTGCCATGGCAGGCAACCATGCTGGTTGCAGCAGCCCTTCAGATTAGCGATATCCATACCGGCTCCGTGCTGGTAGACGAAACCGCTTCCCGCTTCGTGTACTTCTTCGCAGGCTATATTCTTGCAGGAAAGATTTTTGTGGTTGCCGACTGGGTGCGCGATAACACCATAAAGGGGCTTGCCTTTACCTTCTTATGGGCGCTCGTCAACGGCCTCTTTGTCGCCTACGGTTACTCAGAACTTCCGTTCGTATCCCTCGCTCTGGGTGGCCTTGGAGCACTGGCAGTTATCACAGTTTCCGCTTTGCTTTCCAAAGTTAAGGCTTTGGACCTGCTCCGCTATATGGGGCAAAACTCCATTGTTATCTACCTGTCCTTCTTCTTTCCCATGGCGGTGTCACGCACCATCCTGCTCAAGCTTGGCATTATTCAGGATGCAGGCGTCATCTCGCTTATTGTCACCTGCGTCGCGACCATTTCTCCGGTGATCCTGTTCTGGTTGATCAACAAAGTTGGCTACGGTCACTTCCTCTTTAAGCGGCCTGCATGGGCCTATATTGCTGAGTTGCCACGTGCCAAAAGAGTTGCGCCGTCACCAACCTGATCTGAGCGAGATCAGCAACCGCCAATTTTAGCGGTTGGGTTCAGATGGTCTTTCCAATCTTTGCTTAGGTTTCTCGTGAAACAGGTATAGGCGAGATAAGATCAGGAAAGACACATCCATGAAACTCGGGGCTCTCAGGGTTCTGCCGCTTCTTCTCATTCTGGCAATTATTAGCTGGCTGGAACTGCGCCCCTCCCCGGCTTTTGCGCAAACAGCAGACAAGGCCCGCCAAATACTCAACGAGACCGTCGAGAAATTCAAAGATATCAAGCAGATGACATTCACGGTTTACGCCAGTGAAGAACGTATCTTCAAGGATATGGTGCCGCTCAATTTTGTCTTTGAGTACACGGTGAACATCCTTGAGCAGGGAGACCTGAAAATCGACCTTCCCCGCCCCAACGGTATGAGTGAAATCTATCTCGATGATGGCATCATCACTTACTTCGATAAAACCCGGAACATCTACACTCAGGGCGATTTCAACGGCACAGCTACAGAATTGATTGATGTCCTGCGTAGTGACTTTCAGCTCACTCTGCCTGGTATTGATCTGGTCAACCCCGAGCTGGGCAAAACGCTCGATGACCTGACAACACGCTCTGTCTATGTCGGTCGGGAAGTCTTGCCGGAAGGCGTTGCTCATCACCTCGCCTTTTTTAATGACCAGCTGGATTGGCAGCTCTGGGTCTACGAAGACACCGGCCTGCCCGGTTATCTCATTATCACTTATAAGGAAATCGGCGGTCTTCCACAGACACACCTGTCTTATCGGGGATGGAACCTCGACCCTCAGCTGAACCGGGAAGACTTCAGGTTCAATCCACCAGCAGGAGCCGAGCGTTTCAGCCTGCCCGCCCTTTCAGCAGTAGAAAACGGAGGGAGCTCAAGATGAGTTACTCCAGCACCGTTATATCTCTGGTGGTTCTGTCTTTCTTGTCAGGCTTCAGTCCCACCACAGCTCAGGCTCAGGACGTTCCACCTCCTCCAAAGCGGGCAACTCCTGCTGAACTGGTAAAATGTGAAGAGGAATACATGAGCCGCGAGCCTAAAGCCGACCTTGGCCGCTCTCAATACCACGACAAAATCCGCGATCTTTGCAACAAATCCGTTCACGGCGCACAAAAAGCCGAAAATGGCAGCGAACCCGCCACCAATGACTACTACTTCAGTGGAGACAACAACGGCTTTGTGTACGAGCTGGACGAGGAGTGCCAACAGGTCCGCATTGACGACGAACTGATCTTCATCTGCCCGGAAGGCAAATACAAACCCACCATCCGCAACAACCGCACCGGTTTTATGCCTGTTATCGAGCCGGTATCTCCTTTAAAACCCAGTGAGCAGCAGTAGGACAGAGCGGATCGCTAAAACATCATTGAAAAAGAGTTAATAGCTCTTTCTTTGTGCGCAATTGACGGGCATGATCCAGCCCATGTCGACACAATCAATTGCCCCAGCTCTCACAGAGAACGATCACCTCATCCTGATCGATGGCTCTACCTTCATTTTCCGCGCCTATCATGCGCTGCCGCCGCTTACTCGCAAGCCCGACGGATTGCCCGTTGGCGCGGTTTCCGGCTTCTGCAACATGCTCTGGAAAATGATGCAGGAAGGCCCCACCAAAGAAACAGGTGACGAGCCAACCCACTTCGCCGTGATCTTCGATAAGTCCGGCAAAACGTTCCGCAACGATTTCTACCCGGAATATAAGGCCCACCGCCCGCCGCCGCCGGAAGATCTGCGCCCGCAGTTCGGCCTGATCCGTCAGGCAACCCGCGCATTCGGTGTGCCTGCAATTGAGCAGGAAGGCTATGAGGCCGATGACCTGATCGCCACCTATGCCCGTCAGGCAGAGGCTCAGGGCGCACGTGTTACCATCGTCTCCGGCGATAAAGACCTGATGCAGCTTGTCACCGATAAGATCGGCATGGTCGATACCATGAAGAACAAGATTATTGGCAAGCCAGAAGTCTTTGAGAAATTCGGTGTAGGACCGGAAAAGGTCGTCGAAGTGCAGTCGCTGGCAGGCGATAGCGTCGATAACGTACCGGGCGTTCCGGGCATCGGCCTGAAAACCGCCGCTCTGCTTATCAATGAGTTCGGTGATCTGGACACTCTTCTGGAACAGGCCGAAACCATCAAGCAGAAGAAGCGCCGCGAGAATCTTATCGAGTTCGCCGAGCAGGCCCGCATTTCCCGCCGCCTCGTGCAACTGGAAGAAGCCGTACCGGTGGAAACTCCGGTTGAAGACTTCTCTGTGTGCGACGTAGACGGCGCACAGGCTGTCGGCTTCCTCAAAGCCATGGGCTTCACCAGCCTCACCAAGAAAGTGGCAGATAAAACCGGCGCCGTGCTGGAAAACATCGAAGCCGCAGACATTGTGATTGAAGGCTGGGAAAGCGCTGTAAAACCGGCAGAACAAGCTGAGGATGGCGCAGGAGAAAATGAGGATAAGGCATGGACAGCTGCCCCTCTGGTAGCCAAGATTGCCTCTGAAATATCTGCAATTCCTATAGATAATTCCGCCTACGAAACAGTTTCTACCACTGAGCGCCTTAAAGAGTGGATAGCGGAAGCCTATGAAGTGGGCTACGTGGCTGTGGACACCGAGACGGATGCCTTGAGCGCCATGGAATCCGGCCTCGTCGGCGTCTCCCTCTCCTGCACACCGGGCAAAGCCTGCTACATTCCGCTGGCACATGTGGATGGTGAAGGTGATCTCCTCGGCGGCGGTGGATTGCTCGAAGGTCAGATCCCGCTTAAAGAAGCCATCGCCCTGCTCAAACCAATGCTGGAAGACCCGGCGGTCCTAAAAATCGCGCAGAACATGAAGTACGACTGGCTCGTGCTGGGGCGCTACGGCGTGGAAATGGCCCCGTTTGACGACACCATGCTGCTCTCTTACGCGCTCGACGCGGGCATGGGTGGCAACGGCATGGACGAGCTGTCTCAGCGCTGGCTCAACCACACGCCAATCCCGTTCAAGGAAGTCTGTGGCTCCGGCAAATCCCAGATCACCTTCGACAAGGTGCCGCTGGACAAAGCCACCGCCTATGCGGCAGAAGATGCGGACGTCACCCTGCGCCTCTGGAAAATCCTCAAACCACGCCTCGCCGCTGAGGAAATGACCGTGGTTTATGAGCGTCTGGAACGCCCGATGGTGGCAACACTGGCGAAAATGGAACGCCGTGGCATCTCCATCGACCGTCAGATGCTCTCCCTGCTCTCCGGTGAGTTCGCGCAAGGCGCAGCACGGCTGGAAAGTGAAATCCACGACCTTGCAGGCGAAATCTTCAACGTCGGCTCTCCAAAGCAACTGGGTGAAATCCTGTTCGGCAAAATGGGTCTGCCAGGTGGCAAGAAAACCAAAACCGGTGCCTGGTCCACCTCCGCCTCCGTGCTGGATGACCTCGCCGCGCAAGGCCATGAGCTGCCAAGCAAAATCGTCGAGTGGCGTCAGCTCAGCAAGCTGAAATCCACTTACACCGACGCTCTGCCGGGCTTCATCAATCAGGAGACGGGCCGCGTCCACACCTCGTTCTCGCTGGCGTCCACCTCCACGGGCCGTTTGTCTTCTTCTGAGCCAAACATCCAGAACATCCCGATCAGAACCGCTGAGGGCCGCAAAATCCGTCAGGCGTTCATCGCGGAAAAAGGCAAGATGCTCATTTCTGCCGATTACAGCCAGATCGAACTGCGTGTGCTCGCCCACATGGCCGATATTCCGCAGCTCAAACAGGCGTTTGCCGATGGGCTCGACATTCACGCCATGACAGCTAGTGAGATGTTTGGTGTGCCGATTGAGGGCATGGACCCAATGGTCCGCCGCCGCGCCAAAGCAATCAACTTCGGCATCATCTACGGCATTTCCGCGTTCGGCCTTGCCAACCAGCTGGGCATCGCACGCAGTGAAGCAGGCGACTACATCAAAACCTATTTTGAGCGCTTCCCGGGCATTAAAGATTACATGGAAGAAACCAAAAAACTCGTCCATGCAAATGGTTACGTCGAAACCATCTTTGGCCGCCGCGCCCACTACCCGGATGTAAACACCAAAAACCCGAACATGCGCCAGTTTTACGAGCGCGCAGCCATCAACGCCCCAATTCAGGGCTCAGCGGCAGATATCATCCGCCGTGCCATGGTGCGTATGGACGAGGTCTTGGAAACAGCTGGCCTCGACGCCCAGATGCTCCTCCAGGTGCACGACGAACTCATCTTCGAATTGCCAGAAGATCAGGTAGAAGACACCAAAAAACTCGTCATCGCCACCATGGAAAAAGCAACAGAACCCGCCCTCCAGCTCTCGGTCCCCCTCAAAGTGGAAGCCGAAGCCGCCACCAACTGGGAAGAGGCGCACTAGCGCCTCTTTTTCCTTCGGGGGAAATGCCGAGTTTTGCGGCGTAATCGCTATCCATAAAAGGTTTATGTAGAGCTTAGGACACAGCATGGGAAAACAGGGATAGTTTTTTAATCTTCTTTACTGATTAACAAAAATGGCCATGTTAGTGTTTTATGCAGTAGTTGCGTTGGCAATGCTCAAAGGTCGCAGAGGGAGTTTGATATGACAGCTGTGGTGAAGAAACTTAATATTTCAGGCCCCAAGTTTTCGAGAGAAGGTCAAACATTGCGAAGCGCTGCGAAGCGCGAGTTATCTTGGGTGAAAGATTTTTATACGACTCAAAATTCATCAAAAAAAGAAAATATAGATGTGAAAGCAGGTAAAGTAAAAAAGTAATTTATTCAATGGAGTAGGGGATGATATGACTTTATATCGCGAGACTGATTTCGCTCGTGCATATGATGAGACTGATGTTAAAGAGGAGCATAAATATCGTTCCCCATGGCGTAGAGATTATGCGCGCCTAATACACTCCCCTAGTTTTCGTAGATTACAAGGGAAAACCCAAGTTTTTCCGGGTAATGAGTCAGATTTCTACCGCAATCGGTTAACTCATTCATTAGAAGTTGCTCAGATTGCAAAGTCGATTGCATTTCAAATAAATGGCACGGAAGCTTTCTTTAAGCAAGAAAGCCTTCAAATAAACCCAGATATTGTTGAATTTGCAGGACTGGCTCATGATTTAGGGCATCCTCCGTTTGGTCATAATGGTGAAGAAGCACTTGATGAATGTATGCGTACACACGATGGAGGCTTCGAAGGGAACGCCCAAAGCTTAAGGATTCTTGCGAAATTAGAGAAAAAATTTAAATCAAAAACAGATCTTATCGATACGGCAGGAATAGACTACCGACGCGGACTAAACTTGACTTATCGAAGTCTAGCGGCGCTGTTAAAATATGATGCTGAAATCCCAATACGGGATAGCGATCGGAAGGAGCAAGGTAGTGTAAGTAAAGGATATTATAAGAGTGAAGCTGGTTTGGTTAGAGATATCAAGAAAAATGTCCTTGGAGTAGAAGATTTTAAAGGCACATTCAAAACAATTGAATGCAGTATCATGGATATTGCTGATGATATTGCTTACTCGACCTACGATGTGGAGGATAATTTAAAAGCAGGCTTCTTTACTCCGATGAGATTACTGGCGCTTGATGATGATATCTACGAAGATGTCGCAAAGACTATTCGTAGCCGAGCAAAGAAGCAATATGACAAGAGTAACGATGAAATAGCTGGAATTGATCCAAGTTTCGTGCGGCGAACACTTTTCGGCATTTTTGAAGAGTTGATTTTTGAGAATAGCGAAGAAGAAGTACTGCCAGACAATATCGAAAATAATGCTTCAAATAGAGCGATTATTTCAGCTGAAACACAGGCATACTCAAGGCGATTAGCTGAAGACGGATATGAGCGTACAGCTTTTACGTCTGGCTTGATTGAGCATTTCTTGAACGGCATTGAAGTTATTATCAATGAGGATTTTCCACCTCTATCTCAAGCTAGATTAGAGTTTTCTACTTTCCTGCAAGTTGAAGTCTTGAAGAATGTAACTTATTTTGGAGTAATACGATCTGCAAATATGCAAACGGTAGAATATCGCGGGAAAGATATTGTAAAGAAAATCTTTGAGGCGCTTCAAAGCAAAGAAGCGATGAGATTATTACCAAAAGATTTTCGTACACTTTGCGAGAATGCTCCAGAGCAAGAACGTCTTCGAACCATTTGTGATTTTATCGCGGGCATGACGGATCGGTATGCATTTGAGTTTTTTTCTCGCCTTTACGGTACTAGCCATCTTACGATTCATAAGCCTATCTAAGTTCCCCGCCCGGAACATCTCGCCATTAATTCCGCATGCGCATGCAGCGCCACAAATACGCTTCAAGACGAAATTGACGAAGTCATCATAGCCGTCTCGGATTTGGAAAATCTGGCTTATATGCAGCAATTAGTGCTGAATGAGCGGATGAAAGAATGCCGGGAGCGCGATGCTTTGTTCACTCTGCAACAAGCCTTACGCGACCAACTGGAAGCATTAAGAAAGACCTGCGGAATTATACAGCGGGTCGCCCAGCTGCGGCCAATAAAATCCAACATATCACCTCTTGAATAAGCCACTCTTTGCCTGATACTTGAAGAGGCAAAACGGCTTACTACCATCATTAGTGCAAAACAGGGTGTTACAACCGCTTGCATCTGCACACTCACTGTGCCTTTTGATGCTCTGGCGATCCCACAATACCCCGTGTAATCGTCTGTGCGCCCAGCGCAAATGAGCATCCTGCTGGTCTGTGGCAGGGCAACCAGCCCAGTTACTGCGCTTGAAACTGGACTGCCTGCTATACTCTCAGCAAAACCCTTAGTCAGCTATCTCCACCTTCCCGCATTTATCACCTGAAAAGCTCTTTGGCTTCCACTGCTTACCTGCCAGATAGGTGTAGCAGACCTTGATTTTGTTGATGGCATTGGCGCTGTTCACGTCTGTGCTTGCACTCAAAGGGCTGCGGTCAAGAATAACCAGATCGGCAACCTTGCCCACCTCCAGAGTGCCCACCTTGACATCAATCAGCGTTTGCTTTGCGGCAAGGGAAGTGATGCCCTTCAGGTTTTCATAGACAGAGCGTCCTTTTGGGTCTCCCGTCCACGTGCTGTCAGGCATATTTTTAACCTGATCGCCTTTAATAGCCGGATAAACCCATGTGTTGCGTGTGACCATCTGCTCAACATACCAAAGCGGATGGACTGGAGTGATAGGTGCATCGCTGTGCAGGGTGAAGGGAATATCATAGTCTACTTCCAGAGTGGTGGCATCCAGCAGAGGCGCACGTCCTTCAAAGTCTCCATCAGCACTGATGTTGTTGAGGTCTTTGCCATCCAGCAGACTAACAAATCCACCACCCCAATATCCCACATGACCCGTCAGGTGTGAGGCCATGAAGCTTAACGGAAGATGCTGGCCTGACTCACACTTTATAGCCCTGGCACGTTCAGTGAGATGAGCCAGTTCATCAACCACGGGATCTGCAATCGGGCCGGTCGGGTCACCACCAACTGTCGCGTGAATAAGTGTGACGGGATGAGAGTTGCATTTTTCAGTCGTGAGTTTGAAAGCTGCCTGAGCAACACCCCGCATGGCTTTGTCACCGTTGGTGTGAATCTGAATAGCCCAGTCTTCGTTCCAAAATGGTTGCAGGGTTGCATAAAAGCTATCAGCATCATCACGCAGGTTTGCTATGATGGGCTCCGCCGCATTGTCCGGTTTGTAAAACTTATAGTTAGCTCCGTGCCAACCGGTAACGGCAACTTTCTTGCCGCTGTCTTCGTCTACGCATATCCCATTGATGTTGTAGGCCTGTGTGAGGAAAGCGGAGCAGCCTTGTGTTGAGCCATCTGCTCAGAACTTAATGCCAGTCGCACCATAGCGCCCATCAGCATCTGTTATGTCTTTCCCCCGGTTAACCACTGTGTCTGGCCACGTTCCGGTCATCTCCTCCTTGGCAATATCAAAAGCGGTTTTACTCGGATCTTCCGGATCATATGCAGTGGCAGAAATAAGAGTGCGAATGCGGAATGGTGTTGTAAACTCCCCACTCTCATCTTTTCGCAGGGCCAGATCCTTATTGAACTGAAGGATTGGTGTGTTAAAGCCACCACCATTAACAATCGTGGTCACCCCGGTTGCCGCGACCTTCTCAATGATTGGCGGAACAGCGATGAGGCCCTCGTCATAGTTGCTGAAGAAAAACGGACTTTCTGGAGAAATGCCTGCTGCCTTGTGCATAGCACTTACAAATGCGCCGTAAGCAGCTTCCTCTTGCAGAAGACCGGAATAGAGTACAGTTCCATCTTCGTCGATATAGGTTTCCCATTTGCCGAGTGGTTCAGGAGAAGGCACATTATCATTTCTGTTTGTTCCCGGCCCGCAAGGCAATTTACTGCAAATTCCAGCGCTGACAAAAGCCTGATTGTTCACATAACCCACATGCCCGGATTGATCCAGAATGAAGACGGGATGTTCATCAGCCCCATCCACTTTATCATCAATCTCCGCAGCAGGATTGGCGCGGAACTTTGCAACCAGTGCAATCTCATCGGGTGTTACCCCAAACCGGGAAGGATCAATCCCATTCCCAACAATCCATGCATCTTTAATCGGGTCTTTCGTGCCGGGATAAGGAATCCACCGGTTCTTTGCGTTATTTAAAACGTTCCACGTCCAGTCCAGACCAGTTTCAATTTCGCCATCGTATTTGCAGACGACTTCGTCTTTAAAACGTGGGTCCAACTGGTTATCATAGGTGCGATAATTGTATGGTTGCGGCAAACAAGGCGAAAGATCGGCCACAGCAGCAAAACTTACAACATTCGGCAAATGCATATGGGGGTCTATAAAGCCCGGCATCAGGACAGCATCATTCAGCTGGACTTTAGTTACACCGTCCTTTTTCAGGTAATCCTGATATTCACCCTCCTGCTTGAAAATCTGAGTGATCTCGCCGTCTTCAACCAGCAGGCCTTTTGCTTCTTTGTTTCTGTCCGCCTGCTCATTTGCCATGGTGATGATATCACCCTCGTAAAACAGAATGGTTTGCTGAGCTTTTGCATGGGGCACCAGTGCTAGTACCGCCATTGAGATACAAGAGGATAAAAGCGTTGCACGTGTTTTTGATTTCACTCTGAAGGCACTGCTGGCTTGATAGAAAGTGGAATTGAGCATTTAACTGAAACTCCTATAAGTGACGCCCGCATATTCGCCATAGGAGGTTCGACATTTCTCTACAAAGCTGGTTAATTTTGCTGTAACTACGTCAGAGATATAGGGTTAGTTATAAAATTTAATCTTATATTTTTATGGGTCCATGATTATTAGATAGAACAAAATATTTCAAATACTTATGTCAGTAAGAAATAGTTGCTTGCGAGATGTCTGCTCTTTAGCTGAAAAATTTTCTGCCTCTTTTGCCTGCGATATATCGCTTCGTGAATAAATCACACCTTTGCAGAGCAGCGCACCATTCTTAACTCACTCACTACATTCCCACTCGCGAAACAGGGGAGTTGGAAATCTCCATGTGATACCTCGTTACCCCAAATTGAGGAGATGTGTCATGTTGAGAAAACTGGGAGCAGAGTTTGTGGGTACGTTCGCTCTGGTCTCCGCAGTGTGCGGCGGGGCGCTGGTGTCTTATGCACCTGTAGAATGGTACGGTGGCTCTGGTTTACTGGGCGTTGCCTTTGCTGTGGGACTGTCCGTCGTTTGCATGGCCTATGCATTTGGTAATGTCTCGGGTGCACATTTCAATCCCTCTGTCACAATTGGCTTGTGGGCTGCCAGACGCCTTCCAGCATCCCATGTAATTCCATACATCATTGCGCAGGTTATTGGCGGTCTGGCGGCGGCCTTTGTTTTCTGGATTATCCTCGCCCACGGCCCCGGCGACCCTCCCGGATTTGCATCAAACGGCTATGGGGAACACTCCAATGGCGGCTTCTCAGAAATCGCGGTTGCCATAACCGAAATCACAGTAACAGCCTTGTTCCTGATAGTGATTATCGGAGCAACCTCGAAGAAAGCGCCTGCCGCATTGGCCCCGCTCGCCATTGGCCTCATGCTGACATGCATGCATATCATCGCAATCCCAATTTCAGGTGCTTCACTCAACCCCGCCCGATCAACAGCGACTGCGATTGTTAATGGCGGTTGGGCGCTGGAGCAGCTTTGGATGTTTTGGTTCGCACCCATTGTCGGCGCTTTGATAGGAGCTGCAATCTGCTGGATTATCGGCACCTGTGGTCGCCCGGATACGGACTAACCGCTTTGAGACTGGGTCTTGTGCATTCCTGTTCCGGCAAACTGATATAGGGCCTAGGGAAAACCCTGAATTTAAAACTTGACTATTATATTCAAGTTTATTTATATGCGCGCAAACAATGATTAAAACAACATTACAAGCTAGCTAAAGCAACGTCTCAGCCAGCCATCCCCATACAACATAGTTGAGGCGTTTATGTCCAAATCGCGCTTATCGCGTGCGGCTCTGCTTGCCAGCACGACCCTTTCGCTCGCCCTCATTTCTGTAGCGGCTTCAGCTCAGGAAGCAAAACAGCCTGAAGAAACAATATTCCAGGGCGCTACGATGCTGGATGCAATCATCGTGTCCGCTGGTAAGGATAAAGTAGCAATCGATACGCCTCAAGCTGTGTCTTCAGTCTCTCAGGAAGAGATTGAGGCAACTCAGAGCAGCACTCTTGGAGAAGTGCTCAATACAGTGCCGGGTGTAACCACAATCAATGCAGATAACGCACTGGGCCAATCCCTGAATATTCGTGGTATCGGCGGGGCGTTTGCATCCGATGAAAACCGCATGATCATGCAGGTCGATGGTGTCACCTCTTTCTTTGAAATGTACCGCGCCGGGTCTTTCTTTTTTGATTCAGAGCTGCTGAAAAAAGTCGAAGTACTGCGCGGTCCCGCGTCCTCCACACTCTATGGTTCCGGTGCCTTAGGTGGTGTTGTAAGCGCCCAAACCAAGGACGCGAGCGATTTTCTGGAAGGGGACGACAAGCTCGCTGTGCGCACTAAAACCACGTGGGATTCTAACGGCAACAGCGCACGGGGTACGGTCACAGTCGCAGCACGGCCTCTGGACGATCTGGAGATGCTGGTAAACCTCAACTACGGCAGGGGTGGAGACTACGACGCTGCAAATGGCAAGGAACTGGATAACTCCCGCATGACGGACCTTTCTGGTCTGGCGAAACTAAAGTACAGCTTTGGCGCGGATAAAGATCAGTCTCTCACTGCAAGTTATTTCAATGTCCGCAAATCCGGATACGGACATTATGACCAGATTGCTTACGACCCCACCTTCGGATTAGCTGATCAGGTAACCCGTGAGCAACAGGCTCTGTTAGCCTATGAAAATACCTTTTCAGGAAACGACCTGCTTGATTTGAAGGCTCAGATTTCGTGGAGTCAGACTGATCGTGACATGAAGAACATCACGGTTCCTTACATTATTGGCGAGGAAGCTGAGTTCATCTACAGAAACTGGCAGGCCAAACTGGAAAACACATCAGAAGTGAAATTCTCTGATGCTCTGGAAGCCTACTTCACATACGGCGTTGAAGGAAACTATCGGGAGAGATTGAACCCGCGTCTGAAATCAGATGGAACAGTCACACCCGGCTCCTCCTCCCATCCTGAGGGAGACTCTCATCAACTGGGAGTATTCGGGCAAGCTGAGATTGTTATCAATGAGCGCCTCACTCTCATTCCCGGCATGCGCGTTGACCACTCGCGCCTAACTCCCGGAAATGGAGTCACACTTGGCGAGAAGATTAATGAAATCGCATACTCGCCAAAGTTTGCAGCAGTTTATGAACTTACTGACTGGATGAATGTGTTTGGTTCTGTCGCTCATACAGAGCGCATGCCTGTGCTGGATGAAGTGTTCAGCGGCGATGGCTTCACAAACCTTGGCAAAGAAAAGTCAAACAACATCGAAGTGGGCTTTGGTTTCAGATTTAACGACGTTCTCCTTGCGGATGATAGTCTCCGTATCAAGGTGACGGGCTTCTACAACAGAATTGACAACTATCTGTATTCATTCAGAGATCACGCAGCTCGTAAAGTTTTCACCAGAGCCATTGATGATGCACAGATCAAAGGCATTGAGCTGGAAGCCGGGTACGCATCAGAAAGCTGGTACGGCAAATTTGGCGCATCACTGACAAGAGGCGATAACCTTAGTGAAGACAAGTATCTGGACAGCGTGGCCGCAGATAATGCCTTCCTGACCGTCGGCTATAAGTTCACGGAACATAATTTAGATGTTTCATGGCGTGCCGATGTATTCGCCCCACAAAATCGCTCCAACCCAAGAGTCACCAGAACCGGCTTGGAAGACACCACCAGCCCGGGCTACGCTCTGCACAGTGCAAAACTCTCATGGAAGCCGGAGGATGGTTTCCTTGCCGGGGCAGAACTTCGCGCAAGTGTGACGAATATCTTCGACCAGAAATACACCCCGCATCTGAGCGAAACCGAAGGCAAAGGCCGCAGCTTCAAGCTTAGTGTGGCAAAAACATTCTAAGTCTCTCAGGAGTGCGCTACAAAGACGGCGCATCAGGCAATGCTGGTGAGACAGTTTTGCCAGTGAGGCAAGGCCCTTCGATATTGGAGAGCCGAAAGCGGCGGAGAAGCAATTCCCCGCCGCTTTGTTTTGGGGCTTGCAAATTTGATTACCCGTGCTCCGCTTCCAGCATTTCGCTCCAGCTTTTAGGATTATCACCATTCAGCGGATTTTTTGGCGAACGTTTGTATTTGATTGTCTCAAAATGCATGCTCAGCGTGTCAGCCAGCAGCATGCGCCCAATCAGCCCTTCGCCAAAGCCAACAATCTCTTTAATCACCTCAAGTGCCTGAAGCGTGCCAACCAGACCAGTCAGAGCGCCCAGAACACCTGCTTCAGTGCAGGTCGGGACTGAACCTGCTTCTGGTCGTTTCGGGAACAGGCAGCGATAAGTTGGATTAATGTAGTTACCTTCCTCATCCTGCTCAAATGGTTTCAGAAGCGTAACAGAGCCGTCAAACTGCCCGACAGCAGCAGTAACCAGCGGGTGGCCTGCATAAAAACACGCATCCGAAACAAGGTAGCGCGTCGCGAAGTTATCCGAGCCATCAACGACCACATGATAGTCGTTAATCAAGGCCATGGCATTTTGCCCGTTAATGCGGGTCGGGTGCGGAACGACACGTACATTCGGGTTCAGGCGGGCAATCGCTTCTGCCGCACTGGCAACTTTGGGCTCTCCCAGCTTTTCCGTATCATGAATGATCTGGCGCTGAAGGTTAGACAGCGAAACAACGTCATCATCTACAATGCCAATGGTGCCCACACCAGCGGCTGCAAGGTATTGCAGAACCGGAGCGCCCAGCCCCCCTGCACCAATTACCAGAACACGTGCCGCTTTTAGTTTTTGTTGTCCGGGGCCGCCTACATCCCGCAAAACAATGTGGCGGGCATAACGTTCCAGTTCAGAGGCTGTGAGGGAAAGCAAAACGAACTCCAGTTTATTATTTAAGCAGGCGGCTTACCAGCCGGGCAGTGTAATCCACCATGGGTATTACCCGCGCATAGTTAAGGCGTGTCGGGCCGATCACACCAAGTACCCCCACAACGCGCTGTTCACTATCGCGGTAGGGGGAAACGATCAAGGAGGAACCAGAGAGCGAAAACAGCTTGTTTTCAGAGCCGATGAAAATGCGCACGCCCTCCCCGCCTTTGGCAAGGTCAAGCAATCGGATCAACTCACTTTTACTTTCCAGATCGTCAAAGAGCAGCCGAATGCGCTCGAGATCTTCCTTCGCCTCAACATCATCCAGCAAGTTGGAGCGTCCGCGTACAATCAGCGTGCCCGCATCTCCTTTGTCGCCACCCCAAACGGCGACACCTGCATCAATCACCTTGGAAGTCAGGGTGTCCAGCTCAGATTGAAATTCATTTCGCTGCCGAACAAGTTCAGCTTGCGCCTCGGCTAATGTGCGGTTTCGGATAATGGAGTTAAGGTAGTTGGAAGCCTCTGTTAAGGCTGAAGGCGGCAATCCGGCAGGAAGGTCAACCACACGGTTTTCAACGGACCCGTCCTCGCTCACCAGCACGACAAGCGCTTTAAGCGGCTCAATTTGCACAAACTCAATATGGCGCAGCGCTGCGTCTTGCTTATTAGAAAGCACAACCCCTGCCCCACGGCTCAGGCCGGAAAGCATCTGGCTTGCTTCAGTCAAAAGCTGTTCAGGTGTTTTATCGCCACCCTTAGCTTTCACCTGAACCGCTATCTGCTCACGTTCTGCCTTCGTCAGGTCACCAACTTCGAGAAAACCATCCACAAACAGACGCAGGCCCGACTGGGTTGGCAGGCGGCCTGCACTGGTATGCGGAGAGTAGAGCAGACCGTGATGCTCAAGGTCCGCCATGACATTGCGAATGGAGGCTGGTGAGAGTGGGCTGGTAAGGCCGCGGGCCAGATTGCGGGAACCAAGAGGCTCACCTGTATCCAGATAGTTCTCAACAATGCGGCGAAAAATCTCGCGAGAACGCTCATCAAGGTCCTCAAGCGGGACAGAAGGCGGAACACTCTTCACTCTGTCAGTACTCCACATCAACAGCGGGTTTGCGGCCAAAGCCCATCTTCAATCCCTAACACATGACAATTAAACAGCCAAAACTCATTTTTTGCAGGAAATCAGCTTTCAACTCAAACCAGCCTTTGCGCTAAGCGCATTCCGCAGCTAAAACACCCTCAACGAATTTGTGATTTGCAGCCACTAAGAAACTCGAGGGAGCTTACCTTGAACCGTCCATCCAAACGTACACCAGAAGAAATGCGCGCAGTCAGCCTTGAGCGCGGTGTTGCCAAACATGCCGAAGGCTCCTGCCTGATTAAATTCGGCGATACCCATGTCCTGTGTACCGCAAGTTTGGAAGAGCGTGTTCCGCCGTGGCTTCGCGGTCAGAATCGCGGTTGGGTAACTGCTGAATACGGCATGCTGCCACGCGCAACCCACGACCGTATGCGCCGTGAATCTTCCGCTGGCAAACAGTCTGGCCGCACACAGGAAATCCAGCGCCTCATTGGCCGTTCCCTGCGTGCTGTGGTTGATCTGGGTGCACTAGGCGAACGTCAGATCACTGTTGATTGTGATGTTATTCAGGCAGATGGCGGCACCCGCACAGCATCCATCACCGGCGCATGGGTCGCACTCCACGATTGTTTGAAGTGGATGGAAGCCCGCGACATGGTCAAGACCGATAAAGTCCTCAAAGACCACATCGCAGCAATCTCCTGCGGCATCTACGAGGGCACTCCGGTAGCTGATCTGGACTACGCAGAAGATTCCTCCGCTGATACCGATGCAAACTTCGTCATGACCGGCAAAGGCGGCATTGTTGAAATTCAGGGCACAGCTGAAGGTGAGCCATTTTCTGAAGAAGAACTGGGCCAGCTCATGGGCCTTGCAAAACAGTCCATCTCCAAACTGGTTGAACTGCAAAAACTAACGGTGCTCTAATGCAGGCTGAAACCTCAGAAAACCGCCGCCTTGAACCTGGCAAGCTCGTGCTTGCCAGCCACAACAAAGGCAAGCTGGTTGAAATTCAGGACATGCTCGCCCCGCACGGCTTCCAAGTCCTCTCTGCTGGTGATCTGGACCTTCCAGAGCCGGTGGAAGATGGCGACACGTTTGAGGCCAACGCTGCGATCAAAGCGCTTGCGGCTGCAAAGGCGACGGGCCTGCCAGCCCTTGCTGATGATAGCGGTTTTTGTGTAAACGGCCTGAATGGTGATCCGGGCATCTATTCTGCCCGCTGGGCCGGACCCGGCAAGGACTTCGGTGTTGCCATGCAGGCCGTGCAGGACAAACTGACCGAAACTGGAACAACGGATCGCGGTGCCTATTTCGTTGCTGTGCTGTGCATGGCATGGCCAGACGGGCACACCCAATTCTACCGTGGTGAAATCCATGGTGAACTGGCTTGGCCCCCACGCGGCCTGGGTGGTTTCGGTTACGATCCGATGTTTATCCCAGAAGGTTTTGACGTCACCTTCGGCGAAATGGGTAAAGAAGAAAAACACACAACGAAGGAAGGCGAGGCTCTCTCTCATCGTGCCCGCGCCTTCATTAAATTCAGAAAAGAGTGCTTGCCGGCGTAATACGCGTTCCCGAAAAGTGGTTTCCGGTTTTCGGATAAGAACTCGTACAAAAATGTCCTCGGCAAGTGCAAAGGAAAAAGAATGACTGTGTCTCCGGTTGGCGGCTTTGGCATTTATGTGCACTGGCCTTTCTGCTTGGCAAAGTGCCCGTATTGCGACTTTAACTCCCACGTTCGCCATCAACCGGTATCACAGGATGTCTACGCCAAAGCGCTGGTTACCGAGCTTGCGCGATATGCGGAAATGGTGCCGGGCCGCACGGTTGATTCTGTCTTCTTCGGCGGCGGCACCCCTTCGCTCATGGAGCCACGCACCATTGAAACTGTTCTCAATGAAGTTGCTCGCCTCTGGCATCTGCCCGCAAGTGCGGAAATCTCCATGGAAGCCAACCCCACCAGCGTCGAAGCAACCCGCTTTGCAGGCTATCGCTCCGCTGGCGTAAACCGTCTTTCTGTTGGTATTCAGGCACTTGACGATAAAGAACTGAAGATCCTCGGACGCCAGCATTCTGTCTCAGAAGCTATTCAGGCAGTTGAGACAGCGCGTAAAACTTTCCCGCGCATTTCCTTCGACCTGATCTATGCCCGCCCCAATCAAACAATGAAGAGTTGGGAGCAAGAACTCAACCGCGCTATCGATCTTGCGGCAGACCACCTTTCCATGTATCAGCTCACCATCGAAAGCGGCACCATGTTCCAGCGCCTTTACGCTGCTGGAAAGCTGGAAATGCTGGACCCGGACATCGCAGCAGACATGTTCGACCTGACACAGGAAGTCACGGCAGCTCGCGGCTTACCCGCCTATGAAGTCTCAAACCACGCCGCATCTGACGCCCAGTGCCAGCATAACCTGATCTACTGGCGATACGGCGACTATGTGGGCGTTGGCCCCGGTGCTCATGGGCGTTTGACGCTGGAGGACGGCACAAAGCTTGCCACGTCCACTGAAAAGCATCCTGAAACATGGCTGGAACTGGTGGAAACCAATGGTCACGGCGCAATTTCAGAAGAGGTTCTGGGCTCCGACGATCAGGGAGATGAGTTACTTTTAATGGGCATGCGCTTGCATGAAGGTATTGACGTACCCCGTTATGAACAGCTCTCTGGCCGCCATTTTAACGCGCAAAGACTGCTCAACCTCCAGGAAAATGGCATGGTGGAATGGGTGGGCAACACACGGCTACGTGCAACACAAGCAGGCTTTCCTCTGTTGGATGCCGTAATTGCTGAACTGGCTACTGACTAATAAGACCAAATAAATTTCATCAGTGATTTCAAACTACTGAAATAATAGTGTGCGTTCTACTCGATTATTCTGGGGTATTAATTCACATATTGTGCATTGCAGCATAGTTGGTTAAAATAGCATGCAGCCCTTGCCATGCAAAGAACCTGTTGATCTGCAAGCTAGTTAAAACTAATTGGCATTTCTCCATGAGTATATATTGCTGAAAAAGCAGGGGTCAGTTTATACTTTTGCGTTGCAGCACACCGAGCCGAAGTTAATGAGTGCTGTAAATAGCTGAATTGATATTTAAGAATAAAAGAACCGCAATCGCCGGGGAGGAAATATTCTTTGCTGTACTACCAACTCTATGAAATGAACCACGCAGCGATGTCCCCTGTCCGCGCTGCCGCTGACATGACGCGATTGTACTTTCAAAATCCGCTTAACCCCATGTCTCACACTCAGGTTGGCCGCACTGTCGCCGCCTCCTGTGAAATGTTTGAGCGCGTCACACGACGCTACGGCAAACCAGAATTTGAGCTGTACACAACCGTAGTTGATGGCAAAGAGGTTGATGTCACCGAAGAGGTGGCTTGGTCAAAGCCGTTTTGTGACCTGCTTCATTTCAAGCGAGATTTGCCTGAATTCAGAGAAGCTGATCCAAAAATCCTTATCGTGGCACCTATGTCCGGTCACTACGCCACTCTGTTGCGTGGAACCGTAGAAGCGTTGCTGCCAACTCTGGATGTATACATCACAGACTGGGAAGATGCCCGTCAGGTGCCAGGTACCGAAGGGCGCTTCGATCTGGATGATTACATCGAATACATTATGCAGATGCTGCATTATCTGGGCCCTAATACTCACGTACTTGGTGTGTGTCAGCCTTCTGTACCAGTATTTGCAGCCATCTCCCTGATGGAAGAAAACGGCGACAAGTGCTCTCCAGCGACTATGACGCTCATGGGTGGGCCAATCGATACGCGCGAAGCGCCAACAGCTGTGAATGACCTTGCCGTCGAAAAAGGCATCGACTGGTTCCGCCGTCATGTCATCATGGATGTTCCTTTCCCGCATAAAGGCTTTGGGCGTCAGGTGTACCCTGGATTCCTCCAGCTTTCTGGCTTTATGAGCATGAACCTTGACCGCCACATGGTCGCCCACCGTGATTTCTTTCAGCATCTCATCGAAGGCGATGGCGATAGCGCTGAAAAACACCGCGATTTCTATGATGAATATCTTGCTGTAATGGACCTGACAGCTGAGTTTTATCTGCAAACCGTAGAAACCGTATTCATTGAGCACTCCCTGCCAAGAGGCATAATGCAGCACCGGGGCAAACTGGTAGATCCTAAGAAGATCATCGGCACTGCTCTGCTGACCGTTGAGGGAGAGAATGACGATATCTCCGGTGTTGGCCAAACACATGCGGCGCAGAAACTGGCAGAAAACATTCCTTCCAGCCGAAGGGGGCACTATGTGCAACCGGGAGTTGGGCATTATGGTGTGTTTAACGGCTCCAAGTACCGTACTGAGATTGCCCCGCGCATCGTCAAGTTTATCAAAGACAACCCAACCAACACGCACCCGCAGCAAGAAGCGAAACATGCGGATGAAAACACGCTGCACGAAATGACACCTGAAAAAGTTGCAGGTGATCCCCTGCGCAAGATTTTGCTGGCAGAACCTAAGGGAGCTGTCGATGACTTACGTAAGATCAACGGTGTCGGCCCTAAGCTGGAACGTGCGTTGAATGGAGCCGGTATCTTCCATTATTGGCAAATTGCGAACCTCTCAGATGATCAGGCAGCAGAGCTGGATGATCGATTGGCAATCCGTGGCCGCATGCTACGCGATAACTGGGTTGAGCAAGCGAGATTGCTAAACGAAGCAGTCCACTCCGAGTAATGGCATGAGCCGTATCTTAAAATATATCTGGAGAGGCCAGCTCCAGATATTTAAAGCAGCTGGCACAAAGCGTTAGCTGCTTTAATGCCTTATTCCAATAACTCACAATATCCAGCAGTCTGTCAGTTTCGCACGCTCTGGCGATAACGTGTTGCGCTCGCTTGTGTCTCAGGTCTGGCTAAATGCTGGGTTTTAATCAGAAATCTTTAAACCAAAAGACAAGAAATCTTAAAATAAAATTTTCATGCATCTCTTGAAACTAAAATAAATTCTCCCCATCTCAAGTTTGTTGACTTGAAAAGGGGTGATTTAAATGAATGTAAATGCAATAAAACCCTCTTGGAATCCCTTGAGTGTTGCGCTCATGGTTCTCGGGTTTATAGTATTTTGGCCGCTTGGTCTTGCAATGCTCGCCTATATATTATGGGGCGAAAACTTTAATGGTTGGAAACGCGAAGCAAAATGCCAATGGGACCGTAGTAATCTTAAAAATGCGATGGATAACATGCAAACGGCGACCCGCAGCGGGAATGCTGCCTTTGATGACTACCGTGAAAAAGAGCTGAACCGTCTGGAAGAAGAGCGCAAAAAGCTCGACAGTATGCGTCAGGAGTTCGATGATTACATGAATGACCTGCGCCGTGCGAAAGATCAGGAAGAATTTGATCGCTTCATGAACAATCGTCATAACCGCTCAGGTGATCCGTCCGCAGGGGCTGGCATCTGATGGTCAGATTAAGTTCATAACACGCTTTTGGTGCTCTGCATTAGCAGAGTGCCTCTTTGCGTTTGAGCTTATCTGTAAGACTTCAGTTGCTCCTGACCTATTTCGCACTGGTTGACTTTCAAATCACCCCTTTCTCTGCAATAACGAGAGCAACCAGCGCAATTTTGAGGTTACATGGGGTTCTTTACGACAAAGGCATTGCCGGAGTTTATTGAAATTGATCTGGGCAACAAGGCCCAGAAAATTGTCCTTAAACGCAACTCCAGAGCAAAGCGTTACATCCTGAGAATCCCAGCCGGAGACCCGACTCCGGTTCTCACTGTTCCTGCGCGCGGAAATCTGAAAACAGCACAGGATTTTGCTAATCGCCAAATCGAATGGCTCCAGAAAAAACTGGGGTCTCGGCCAGATACCATTAGCTTCGAAGAATTTGCTCGCATCCCCATCAGGGGTGTTCCTCATACGCTGCGGTCCTCAGGCAAGCTAAGAGGGATAGCCCGTCTGGAAGTTGATGAAGAAACCGAAGAACCACTGCTCCTGCTACCGGGGGAAACCCAAAGTTTCAGCCGGAAAACCAAGGACTTTCTGCGCAAACTGGCAAAGCAGGATTTGGAAGCTCATGTTGAACGTTTCACCATGCAAATCGGGCGCAACCACCACAGCATTACATTGAGAGATACAAAAAGTCGCTGGGGTTCATGCTCCCATGATGGCAAACTCTCGTTCTCATGGCGACTGGTGATGGCTCCTCCGGATATTTTGGAATATGTAGCCGCTCATGAAGTGGCTCATCTGGTTAAGCTGGATCACTCGCCAGAGTTTTGGCAGGTCTGTGAAACCCTTGCCCCCCACACAAAGCAGGCACAGCGCTGGCTGAAAGAACACGGCTCGCAGCTACACCTTTACGGTCTGGATTAGTGCTGCACCGCAAGTTTCTTGCGCTTGTAAAGAAGTCAAAGTTTAAGAATGATGAGTTTCTGATAAGCTCTCTGCACCCGTTATTTCCGGCCTGATATGTTCGGTCGGTATTTCATGCGACTGGAAAGCGCTTCCATTAAAATCTCGATAGCGGGGAAGATCTTCTCCAGCGGTGTCCCGAACTTCACCATCTGGATAATTCCCTCAAAGGCCATCATGAAATAGTCAACCAGATGATCAATGTCTTCAGGTGCTTCCAGTTCATCTTTGAACTTTACTAATCGTCGCCGTATTTCTGTACCCCATTCAAAACGCAAGGCCAGATATTCTTTGCCAAGAACTGGGTCGAGATGACTTATCTCGCCTATGGTGGGCCAGTAAAGGCTGCCCTCCACCCGGTTTTGCTCTTCACAAAGCTCTGCAAAATCAGTCAGCATCAGATGCATAGAGGAATAGACATCAGAGCACATAGCAGAACTGGAGCTAACCTGCTGGCTGAAGCGCATGAAATACCAACGCATGGCTGGTGCAATGAGATCAGTCTCCCTATCAAATCTTTGATGTAATAAGTCAGGATCAATCTGAGCAGCTGCCGCTACTGCATTAATGTTTGCAGCCTGACGCCCCTTTTCCAATAAAGTCTGGAAAGTAATTTTGAATATCTCTTCCAATTTGCTTGGTGGGATTAGGTCGTCTGGATTTTTGTTACTGGCCATAAAACTACTGCCATTCTTAGACTTCTGCTCAATCAACGGCAGCAGATGCCATGTTTTCCAAAGCGGCTCCGAACTAACTTCAAGCTAAAGCGCCAGACTGTTTTAGATTTTTCACTAAAGCGTATCTCTGAAAAGTGGACACCGGTTTTCAGATAAAGATACGCAAAAACAAAAGCTAAAGCAGATCAAGCGTTTCAGTTTAAACGCGAACTGCTATAGCACAAAGCGGGAAAAGAACTGGTAAGGAAAGCTTTGGGATACGTCTCAATTTGTTGGGGTTTTCGTGTTGAGGACCAGTTGCTGGTGGCAGAGCTCTACTTCATGCCAGAGAGAGACATTTACGAGTAAACCTCAAGCTTTCAGGGAAAGTGCTTTCTGCTTTAACCGCCACCAAACAATCTACCCAGCAAATCAAGCGGGCTGGTGCTGCTTCGTTGCTGTACCGGCCTTTGTCGCGTCTGAGCAACAGGGCGAGATGCCTGCAGTTGCTGAGGCGCACGAACAAACGTAGGTTGAGTGCGAACAGGTGCTGTTCCTGGTTTCCTCAAAGGTGAAGTTTCTGCAAGATTGATCGGAACACCGGGAAGTTTGGCAATCGGAATATTCTGGTGTTGTGTCTCCATCACCCATGCCCAGATTTCCGCTGGCAAAGTACCGCCACTTACTTTCTTCATGGGTTTGTTATCATCATTTCCCAACCAGATTGCGGTTGTCAGTGAGCTGGTATACCCAATGAACCATGCATCCTTATAGGCTTGCGTTGTACCTGTTTTGCCGCCAGCTGGGCGACCAGCAAGCAGCGCACGTTTGCCCGTGCCGCCATAAATCGTCTGCGCCATCATGCTGTTGATTTCGCTGATCTTGTCACCACGAATAACCCGCCCGGTTCCATCACCGGAACGGCGGTAAAGCACCTCTCCCTTCTCATTGCGGATCTGTCGGACAACATGAGGTACGACACCATATCCGCCATTGGAAAACGGCACATACGCCGCTGCAATCTCCAGCGGAGTAACCTCAGAGGTACCAAGAGCAATGGAAGGATTGGACTTGAGAGCAGATGTAATGCCAAGACGCCTTGCGGTGCGTGCAACATTTGCAGGCCCGACCTCATGTGCCAGCTTTGCAGCCACCGTGTTGATGGAAAACGCAAGTGCCTGAGTTAAGGTTACGTCACCATAATAGCGCTTGGTATAATTCTTCGGTGTCCACTTTCCGTAAGTAACCCGCGCATCGCGCCGGATAGACTGCGGGCTGAGACCACGCTCCAGAGCAGCAAGATAAACAAACGGTTTGAAAGCAGACCCTGGCTGCCTGCGAGCATACACAGCACGGTTAAACTGGCTGTTGCGGTAATCAACACCACCAACCAATGCCCGAACAGCCCCATTGCGGTTCAGGGTCACAACAGCGCCTTGAGAAACATTGAACTCCTGCCGTGCCTCGGCAATACTCGACCGCAAAGCAGTCTCCGCTGCTTGCTGCATATCCCAATCAATTGTCGTGTCTACAATGATGTCCTCACCAATGGACCCAACAAAGCCGGGTAACAGCTCCATCACATAATCAGCCACATAGTTACCGCTGCTGCTATTGTGGCTGGTCACAACATGTGCCGGATTAAACAAGGCGTTCTTGGCATCATCTGAACTGATAAAGCCTGCTTTGTGCATGGACGCAATAACCACTTGAGCACGGCCTTCCGCCAGTACCGCATTGCGTGTGGGGGCATACTTGCTGGGTGCTTTCAAAAGCCCTGCAATAGTAGCAGCTTCCGCCAGACTGACCCTTCGAGCAGATTTGCCAAAGTAAACCCGTGCAGCTGCATCAACCCCATAGGCTCCAGCTCCAAGATATACCCGGTTCAGGTACATCTCCATGATTTCGTCTTTGCTGTAATTCCACTCCAGCCATAGCGCCATAACCACTTCTTGCATCTTACGCTGCATAGTGCGCTCAGGCTTTAAAAACAGGTTTTTTGCTAGTTGCTGCGTAAGTGTGGAGCCACCCTGAACGGTACGCCCACTGGTGTAGTTTACAAACGCGGCACGTGCTAATCCAATTGGATCGATACCGAAATGATACTTAAAGCGCCGGTCTTCAATTGCCATCACAGCCTCTGGTAAATACTCGGGGAGCTGTTCAAGTCGAACCGCCTCACCGCCCGTATCACCTCTATTGGCAATGAGTGTTCCATTGGCAGAAACTATGCGTACATTCGGTGGGCGTTGTGGAACAGCCCATTCCGATGCAGAGGGCAAATGCGCTGCATAATAAGCAAGGATGCCACCAACAATTACCACACCCCAAATGCCAAGAACCGTGCTCCAATACATGGAAAACCGAAGAGATCTCCAGAGAAAGCGCTTAAATCCACCCGATTTTTTAGATTTACCTGTAGTTGTTGCCGCATCTAACGCAGCCAGTGTTTGCTGTTTTGCTTTCCGGCTGGGTTTCTTCGACGGCCTTTGAGCGGTCGGTGCTGGCGAAAGGCGCGCACGATGAGTTGCAGGGCGTCTGGCCTGTTCTCGAGCGGGCTTGGTCGCCTGTCCTTGTGGCTTCATTTTCGTTTTTTGGTTTGCCGCAACACGCTCTGGCCTGCGAATGTAATCCTCATCTTCATCAGGGCGCATAGCAACACCCTGTAAGCGTGGTCGTTGAGGTTGTGGATGGCGCTTGGGAGCAGGCCCTGTAGGATGTTGAGGACGTCTTCCGGAAGGGCTTTGACCGGGGCGCGGTGGCCTCCGCTTATTGCCGTTTCCATTTTGGCGCATCGCCATGCCCTAAATACCCCGATATCATCCTGCTCAGCCTTCCAATCACACCACAAATGCAGAGTGAGAGAACAAGCAAAAAAGACCCACCAGCACTTCCTGAAAGCGTGCAGGCCTACTCAAAACACCGAAATTTTAAGGAAACTCGCTTAATCGAGAGTTAAGTCAATTGAATGAATTGCGTCCTTCTTCATGCATTTCTTAGGGAAGGACAAACTCATTGCATTCAAGCTGGAAAAAACAGAGAAACACGCTGCACGTTTTCTGTGTACTGCCAGCAAAACAACCGGAAACCGCCTATTCAGACCGACATCCATGCAAACAGCATGCTGTTCTTATAAAGATGCATGCTGTTCGTTGTGTCAATCCAGCTGGCTAGCTGGAATATCGGCTGGCGTCTTGACCGTAGTAGTTAATATAGCGCGAATTCAGCTTAGAAACTGGCATAATGATCAGCACATCGGTGGTTCCGAATTGATGATCGACCACAGCGCCATCACCAATGTAAGCACCAAGGCGCAAATAGCCTTTGATCAGCGGCGGTAGAGACCGCAAAGCCGCACGTTGATCCACTTTGTCTTTCTCAATGCGGTTCATATCGACATATTGGTCGGACAAGGCTGAAACGTGCCATTCCTCTGGTGCACTTGCAAAGTGGTGCAGAAAAGAGAGCTGTTCTGCGATTGTGTCAGGATCAGTGCCTTCAATGGAGGCGCACCCAATCATCACATCCACATTATGCATGAGTACATAAGACCAGATGCCATACCATAACAGTTCAACTGTCTTCTTGGTGCGATAGGGTTTGAGAACACAAGAACGCCCCAGCTCCATGAAGTTCAGGTCCTGATGGCGTTCCAATATGCCCTGAATGTCAAATTCACCGGCTGTATAAAAGCCGCCATTCAACTCAGCAAGCTCCTGCCTCAACAGACGGTAAGTGCCGACTATTTGCGGCTTCAGTTTGGAAAACGGCTTGTTACGAACCTGACTGTTGTGGTCAACTACAAGAAGGTGATCACAGATTGCATCATAACTATCGCGGTCGAGCCGGGACAGTTGTGTTTGCGCATCTGCGATTGCAGACATCTCTTCGTAAAACACTTCGTAGCGCAAACGCTGAGACATTTTGAGTTCTTTGGGACCATTAGACAGGCGAACTTCAAGCGGTCCGATTTTACCGAGACTTGGCCCGGTCTCGGCCATTTTTCCTAGAATTGCCTGAGGAATCCACCGTGGTGCAGGTCGCCCCGCAAACTTGCTTGGTGTGAACTTTCTAAGAACTTTCATCGGAGAAAGATGTTCCGGTACAGCCATACTGTATTTATCTCACACTTGCCTTGGTACTCGGAGTAAATGCAACAGTGAGAACGCCTTTCTGAATTTGCACCAATCGAATCACCCCTAGTAATTTAGGGTGGTTATTAGCTGATATAAACCCGCTTTAGGACAGTTGAGTGACAAAACACGAAGATTACATATTCCATAGTGCTCGCATTTTTTCAAACAATGCTGTCACCAGAGTTAATCTGAGTATAACAACGATCCAGCGATATTAAACAGGCTAAATATAACAAGTTTATGCTCCGGCGTGTTTTTTTAATATGGCTTCAAGATCCTGCTTTTTGAGGGGTTTACTTAAAAAACCATCAGCGCCAACTCTCATTGCCTCTTGTTCAGCATCTGGCATGACGTCTGCGGATACAACATAAATTGGCAAAGGTGGTGCTGTGTCATCCTCTGCATTCCGAATTTTTGCGATGGCTTCCAAACCATCAAACCCTGGCATGTGAAGATCCATAAGCAACACATCGAACGACCCACTCGAACTGAGAGAAACTGCTTCCTGCCCATTTTCTGCAAGTTCAGATTTGTGTCCCAATTTCTCCAGGAGTGCTCGCACCAGCATCCAATTGATTGGATTATCTTCTGCAACGAGCACATTTAGATCAACGGCGGATGTATGTTGCTGATGATCCAACGCTTTCTGCACATCAGGGATGTCCCTATAATTTGCTTTTAAACAGTCTGGATGTTCTGGATCAATCAAACGTAATAAGGATGATTGTCGTATCGGGCGTGTAAGATAGCCGTAAAACTCCCCTGTTTTTACATCGGCAATACGAGCTCGCTCTTGTGGCTTGATGAAAACAATAATCTCCGGTGCGGGCTCTCTGGATATGCTGTTGAGAGTTCGAACTCGCTCAACATATTCCTCCCCGATCAAAAGATAATCAATCCTGACGGCATCTAATGTTTGAGCAAAACTGTCTTCGGATAAAATGATGGTATCTGAAAACCCGTTGCTTTGAAGTGTTCTTTGAACCAGTTCGGCTTCAATCCAGTTACTGGTGAGAATGGCAGTTTTTGAGCGTTTCAGGGGCACGATTTGAGGTGATGTAGGGCGCAAAGGCATTTCTAACAGGAAGGTTGAACCGGAGCCGGGCTTACTTTGCACTGATAACGAACTCTTCATCAGCTCAGCCAGCCGTTTAGAAATTGCCAGCCCCAAACCAGCTCCATCAAAATTGCGGCTTCGGCCATGCTCTCCCTGTTCAAATTCACGGAAAATGCGTGCAGCTGTTACTTCATCCATCCCGGGGCCAGTATCTCTGACTGCAAACTCTAAAGACGCCCCCACCATAGGATTCTGCCTGATACTCAACTCTAAAGAAACGCCACCTTGATCGGTAAACTTGATCGCATTGCCCACGAGATTATAAAGCACCTGTTGCAACCGGGCAGTGTCACTTTCGATGAAAACCGGTACTGTTGGATCAATGTAAGAGCCGATCTGTAGTCCTTTTAGGTGGGCCTTGGGAGAAAGTAGTTCCACCACACGCTCAATAAGGGGAGCAAGCTCAACCTTATTGGTTTCCAGCTCAAGCTTACCAGCTTCAATCTTTGAATAATCCAGCACCTCATCGATCAGCATTAGTAAGGTGGAACCCGAGGTTTTGATTGCTTTGATGTAATTTTGCTGCTCTGCTGTTATTGTGGTGTCCGCAAGCAAGTCCGCCATACCCAGTACGCCATTCAGTGGCGTCCTGATTTCATGACTGACCATAGCGAGAAAGCGGGACTTTGCTTCACTCGCATTTGCAGCTTGGTCACGATCTTCCCGCAGTTTTTGCTCTGCATGCTGCCTGTCAGTCACATCTGTCAGGATCCACTGAACAATAGGGGCTGTGCCGCTGCCGTCTCGAATACTGAGGCGGAGCAGCGAATACCAGCGAGTACCGTGTTTGGTGCGCAACGCTATATCTTCAGGTGTGCCTGAAGCAGAATCTTCCAGTTCCGGGGTGAAATCCTCTGCATATGGAAGTTGAATGATCTGTCCGATTTCAATCCCAAATCCAGACGGAAAATTTATCTTACCTGCATCATTGATAGAAAGCACAACTCCATTGTTATCACAGCGAATGACAATTGCCCCCAATGCGTCCAGAATGGAGCGGTGGCGATCATCTGCTTCCCGCAACTGCCAGTCTGTGTCTTTTTTCAGTTCAGCAGGATCTTCCGATTGCTTTGCTTCATCTCGAAACCGCGCAATTTTCCAGCGTTGTGCGATCACATCACAGGCTATGAGCTGACGAAATAAAATCGCCCCAGCTGAAAAAGCGAGGAGAATGGCGAATAAGTTCTGCGAGGCACTTAAATCGACGAGCAGAAACGCAAGCAGCAAAGAGCATAGGCCTAAAGTAATAGTGAGGCCTTTCAATAGTTGCGAGGAAGCTTTGCTGGATGAGGCTTGTTTGACCAGCGACAAGCGAGCTTGTGCAACCATATGGTCGCTTCCCCCGGTTTTCAGTCTGCGCTTTATCACGTTTGCTTCCACCTGAGTTGGTTTGTAAACTACACAAAACACTACTGTGATATATAGCAGGTCATGCTGCTGCCGAGTAGCTTGAAACTCCCCGGAAACTGAGCGCTTCAGCTAAATGGATTTTTTGTACAGATTCAGATCCATCCAGATCTGCAATCGTTCGCGCAAGTTTCAACACACGGTGGTATCCGCGTGCTGAAAGGCCGAACCGGATCGAGGCTTGCTCAATTAGTTCTTTGCTTGCACGGTCCAGAGCGACGATCTTCTCTATCACGCGAGCACTTGCATGCGCATTGACCATGACCTCCAGGCCGATTGATCGAAACCGCTCTGCTTGAACGCTTCGTGCGTGCGCGACACGTTGTGCAACAGTTTCAGAGCTTTCGCCTGTTTGAGGTCCAATGAGATCTCTTGCTGAAACTGCTGGCACATGAATTTGCAGGTCCATTCTGTCCAGAAATGGTCCGGAAATACGCGCCTGATAGGAACTGGTACATCGTTCTCCTCGCTTGCATGTGTGTCCCGGTTCTCCTGCATAGCCACAGCGGCAGGGGTTCATTGCTGCAACCACCTGCACTTTGGATGGATAGCTCACGCGGTAGTTTGCCCGAACAATAGTAGCGACACCATTTTCTATCGGTTGTCGCAGGCTATCCAGAACCGAGCTCTCAAATTCCGGTAGCTCATCAAGAAACAATACACCATTATGAGCAAGCGACACTTCACCGGGTTTCGCTTTCACACCTCCACCAACGAGTGACGCCATCGAAGCCGAATGATGTGGTGCCCGAAATGGGCGTTCATTGCTTAAGGCTCCCTCTTCCAGCTCCCCGGATATAGACGCCACCATGGAAACTTCCAGCAACTCTCTCGGTGACAGTGCCGGCAAAAGAGAAGGCAGTCTGCTGGCAAGTAAGGTTTTTCCGGACCCGGGGGGGCCGACCATCAGCAGATTATGAGACCCGGCAGCCGCTATCTCAAGAGCGCGTTTTGCGCTCTCCTGTCCCCGAATATCAGCAAGGTCAAGGGAGCTTACAGACTGTGCCGCGCGCCGGGGTTTAGGGGCGGACAGTGTTATCTCACCTTTAAGATAGCGATAAAGCTGTACCAGTGAGCTTGCAGCGACAATTTTAAGGTTTTCATCTGCCCAGGCTGCTTCAGCTCCGCAACTCGCTGGGCAAATTAGAGACTTTTCGTTGGCAACGGCAGAAATTGCAGCAGGTAGAGCGCCGTTCACATGCGAGATACTGCCATCCAGTGCAAGCTCACCTAAAACCAGAAAACCATCAACGGCTTCGGCAGGCAATGCTCCCATCGCGACCAGCAACCCAAGTGCGATAGGCAGATCGTAATGTGACCCCTCTTTAGGGAGGTCAGCAGGTGCTAAATTTACCGTAACTCGCTTGGCTGGCAGTGCTAATCCAGATGCAATTAATGCTGAACGCACACGCTCCTTGCTTTCTGCAATTGCTTTATCCGGCAGTCCCACAAGCGTGAAGTAAACTGAGCCAGGACTTATCTGAACTTGCACATCAACACTTGCCGCATCAATGCCCTGAAAGGAAACAGTAGAGATACGAGAAAACACCGGACACTCCTGCGGCCACATACAATCATATTGTAGCAATTAAGCAGGAACGAACCGGCAACACACAAGCCTTGAATACTCAGAAATACGAAAGCCCCCTTCAGAAATTTCTCGCGATTTCTGAAGGATATCTTGGGCATACAAATTGGTTATAACGAAAAGGCTCCG
The DNA here is from genome assembly GCA_947496145.1 of uncultured Pseudovibrio sp. Classification (GTDB taxonomy): domain Bacteria; phylum Pseudomonadota; class Alphaproteobacteria; order Rhizobiales; family Stappiaceae; genus Pseudovibrio. The sequence goes on along the minus strand of CANMBS010000001.1, from coordinate 433,677 downwards.
CCAAATGACAGAGCCTTCTATTGAAGTTAGTTTGCCATCTTTTCTTCAAGCACATTCCAAAGTTTGGCAGCTATATCTGGCCCGCCAAGTTTCTGGATTGCGCGGATGCCAGTAGGAGCAGTCACGTTAATCTCAGTGAGGTTACCATCAATTACGTCAATACCAACGAGAATAAGCCCTTGCTCTTTTAAGGTCGGCCCAAGGCGTGCACAAATCTCTCTCTCGCGCTCAGTCAGATCACTGTCTTTAGGAGAACCACCGCGCACCATGTTGGAACGCAAATCACCCTCGGCGGGCACACGGTTCACAGCCCCTGCAAACTCGCCATTAACCAGCAAAATACGCTTGTCGCCATGCTTTACATTTGGCAGGAATTTCTGAATAACCCAGGGTTCACGAAAAGTGACGGAAAAGAAATCATAAAGAGAACCATAGTTCAGGTCGTCTTGTGTTACGCGAAAAACAGCCGCCCCGCCGTGCCCAAACAGCGGTTTCATAACGATATCACCATGCTCTTCGCGGAAGGAATCAATCTCCTCACGGTCATGGGTAATCAAAGTTGGTGGCATCAGGTCTGCAAACTGCGTCACGAATAGTTTTTCGGGAGCATTACGCACTGCAACCGGATTGTTCACAACAAGCGTGGTTTCAGAGAGCTTTTCCAGAATATGCGTGGCTGCAATGTAAGCCAGATCAAATGGCGGGTCCTGACGCATGAGAACGACATCCATTTCGGACATATCAACCCGCTGCGACTCGCCAAAGCTGAAATGATTGCCAGCTTCATCCCGCACTGTCACAGGCTCAACACGGCACATCACCTTTTCGCCCCACAATGCGAGGCGTTCAGGCGTGTAGTGGAACAGCTCATAACCGCGATCCTGCGCCTCCAGCATTAAAGCAAAGGCACTGTCTCCTGCTATGTTAATCGTGGAAATATGGTCCATCTGAACGGCAACCTTAAGCGGTCGCTTGGCAGCAGAAGAAGCAGTTTGAGACATGAGGTACTCCAGAAAATACAGAGGTAGGAACCCACCAAATCAATTGGATGTTAGGAGCAGATATGTGGGCTACAAAGTATTTTGTCTATGTCTTTGAGATAAAATAATTGTGCTCTAATAGATTTCCGCTTCAAACAGATTGGGAAAATGCTGTGCTTCTCCTCGTTGTGGCAGAATAACCGCGTCAAATCGGAGAGTTTTTCCAACCATGTCTGAATGCAGAGAAACCCATTCGCGAGCTGCATTGGCAATCCGCTTTTGTGAGCGGGGAGTGATGGCATAAAGCCCCTCCTCTGTACCTCGCCGTGCTTTTACTTCCACAAATACAATGGTTTGGTCTTGCTCTGCAATGAGATCAATTTCACCCTGTTTTGTCTTATAGCGCCGCTCCAGGATCTGCCAGCCCGCTTTGCGAAGCAAAACCTCAGCTTTGAGTTCTGCCCGCAATCCTTTTCGATAGGCCGCTTGCTTTGTGACGAGTCTGCTTCTAGTCGTTTTCTGCTTGGTCGTCCTGGGATCCTGCATTTTTCAACTCCATCGCACGGGTATAAATCGTTTTCCGATCCACCCCGGTTGCTTTGGAGACTTTCTTGGCTGCTGCACTAACTGGCATTTCCTTCAATGCTTCCAGCAGTAATGCATCTGCATCAACCTCAGTCAGTTCCTGCTCTTCAGGTGGTGAGATCAGAATAGCAATTTCTCCCTTCGGACGATCCCCCGAGAAAAAATTACTTAGTTCTGTAAGGGTACCACGCTGAAACGTCTCAAATCGTTTGGTGAGTTCACGGGCGACAACAGCCTGTCGTTGTCCCAAAATCGCGTCCATATCGGCAAGGGATGCGCCAACCCTGTGCGGACTTTCATAAAACACCAGCGTTGCAGGAATATTTTTGAGCTCTTCAAGGCGCTTTTTCCTGCCATGTGTCTTGTTGGGCAGAAAACCTGCAAACAAGATCGTATCGGAGGGAAGGCCTGCTCCCACTAAGCCACTCAGCATGGCAGAAGCTCCGGGAACTGGTACCACTTTGTGACCTTGCTCCACCACATCTCCCACAAGCCGGAAACCCGGATCAGAAATAAGCGGTGTGCCAGCGTCAGAAACCAAAGCCACTGCACGACCAGCTGCCAGCATCTCCATTATTTTGGGGCGCTGCTTCAAGGCATTGTGTTCATGATAAGTCATCATCTGCGTGCGAATACCGTAGCGCTGTAGCAACACGCCTGTCACACGGGTATCTTCACATGCAATCAGGTCACAGGCGGCTAATGTCTCCAGTGCGCGAATTGTGATGTCTTGCAGATTGCCAATGGGCGTGGAGACGATGTGCAAGCCCGGCTCAATCCGCTTGGCAGTAAATGCATGCTCGCTAATGTAGTATTTTCGCTCGGATGCAGCTTCGGAATGATCCATGGTCGCCTCTTTAGCGCGTCTTTATGAGCGCGAGTTTTGCACAAGTGAGAGTGCACATCTAACCAACAAACCGCAAAATGACTAATTACAACGGGGAGTTTTTGACAGAATCCTTAAAAAATGCGCGGATTTCCTCGGGTTGAGGCTGTATTATGTGCTTTGGGTCTGTAGAAATAAAACAAACAAGATGAATTTTGCCGTATCCGCACCTCAAATAACAAAAGGGGTAGCCTGGGCGGCCTTTGGAATAGATGGGGCATTCATGAGCTTAGGAACAGCCATACCGCGTGGAATGAGCCTCCGCAAACTCGTGACAGGAGCCGCGCTTGGCATTGCAGTCCTGTTGTCTGGTTGTGTTAACTCACCAAACTTCTCCGGGGTGAGTTCGCCTCAACAACCGGATCTGAATCCGAACGGGCAGCCAAATCTCGTATCAGGCCGTATCATTGGCAACGGCTCCGTACGTGTCGGGTTGCTGTTGCCATATTCTGGTGATGGGCAAACAGCTACTTCCGTTGCCACTCTTTTTGAAAACTCAGCAAAGCTCGCACTGACAGATTTTCAGGGCGCAGATATTCAGCTGCTCGTGAAAGATACCGGCGGCACCGCTGAAGGTGCGAGCATGGCAGCTCAACAGGCGATCAATGAAGGCGCAGAAATGCTGATCGGCCCTGTTTTTGCGCCCGCTGTAAAAGGCGCGTCCACAGTTGCACGCCGTTCAGGCGTTCCAATTGTGGCCTTCTCATCAGACACAAACGCCGCAAAGCCGGGGACCTACCTTCTCAGTTATTTGCCGGTATCCGATGTAAAGCGCATCGTTTCTTACGCTGCTGAGCAGGAACGCAATTCCTACGCCGCTTTGCTGCCAAACAATGCTTATGGCGCAGTGGCAGAAGCTGCATTTCGTCAGGCTGTTGGACAGGTAAATGGCCGTATCATTACAATCGATCGCTATATTCCGGGCAATGCGGAGGATATTCGCGCTCGGGTGGCGAGTATGAGCAGGTCGATCTCTCAGGTGGATACTCTGTTTGTGCCGGAAGGTGGCGGGGTTCCTCCATTCGTGATGCAGGTGATGACCGAGATGGGCGCAAGCCTTGGCGAAGTGAAGATGATTGGTAGTGGCCAGTGGAACACACCAGATATCCTGAAATCACCGGTTATGGTGGGCAGCTGGTTCCCTGGGCCAGATAATCAGAGCTTTGCAAGCCTCGCAGCACGTTATCAGGCTGCTTACGGTACAAAGCCACCACGCAATGCTTCCCTTGCCTATGATGCAACTATTCTTGCCGCTGGGCTGGTGCGTTCTGCTGGGATTGAGCGCTTCTCGGACCGTGTACTGACCAACCGCGATGGCTTCCTCGGTATCGATGGCATCTTCCGCTTTGAGCAGGATGGTCTGAATAGCCGTGGTCTGGCTGTCTACGCAATTACCGGCAAGGGGGATGCAGAGCCAATTGCCCCTGCCCCGCGAAGTTTTGCAAGCCAGTACTGATTGACTGAGTATAACCTTACAGAAAGCCTCGCAGTCATCTGCGAGGCTTTTTTATTGAGAAGAGATTGCAATCAACTCCCTCCAATTGCATTGGTGTTCTTGGGAGAGTGGTGACCGAAATGGCTTAGGTTTTACTCCAGAATGAGCACTAAAGGCCGTACCAATGCAGCAACTCCGTTTTCACCATGTCGGGATACCCACCAGCGAGAAACTGCCGGAGAAGGATCACAACGCAAAGCTCAAAATAACAGCTACCGGTTACTTCGACGGCCCCTATGCCATTGAATGGATGAATTTCGACGAAGACAATCCTCTCCCCGAAATCATCAAGACGGTGCCGCATGTCGCTTATGTGGTTGATGACCTGAATGCGGCATTGGAAGGTAAAAACGTCATTTTGCCTGTCACCAGCCCCACCGACGGTGTTCAGGTTGCCTTCATTCAGGACGGGCGCAATCTTGTAGAGCTGATGCAATTTGATAAGCCGGAAGAAGAATTATGGTCCCATCCTGATAAGTTTCGCATCTGAAATGATCGAGTGTTTGTTGTGTTTTACCCAATGGGACGAAAGGCCCTGAGGAAACTAATGAAGTTCACAACAAAAACGGCTAGAACTACCTCAGAGTATGGGTTGGTGGGTGAGCTTAAGTAGCGCCCGCACAAAAGGTGGTTTTATAATGCTCGCAGATAAGCGCATTCTTCTCATTATTACGGGCGGTATTGCAGCCTATAAATCACTGGACCTGATCCGCAGGCTTCAGGAAAGAGGCGCAAAAGTGCGGGCGGTTCTCACCAATGGAGGCTCCCGGTTCATCACGCCTTTGGCTGTGGGTGCAATCACCGGCGATACCGTATTCACTGAGCTGTTCGACCGTGAGGCCGAGCACGATGTAGGCCACATTCGCTTGTCACGAGAAGCAGATTTGGTGGTCATCGCGCCTGCCACAGCTAATATTATGGCAAAGATGGCGCATGGTCTGGCTGATGATCTGGCCTCCTGTGTTTTATTGGCAAACGACAAACCAACTTTGATCGCACCAGCTATGAACTCCAGAATGTGGAGTCATCCCGCCACACAACGTAATGTAGCCCAACTTAAAGCTGACGGGCATAACTTTGTAGGGCCTAACTCTGGCGAAATGGCTGAAAAAGGTGAGGCTGGTTACGGACGCATGTCTGAACCTTTGGAAATTGTGGCGGCGGTAGAAGACCATTTTGCCCCCAAAGAGCAAACGCTGAAGGGCAAGCACATTGTTATCACCGCTGGCCCAACTCATGAGCCAATCGATCCGGTGCGCTATATTGCTAACAGATCCTCTGGCAAACAAGGTTATGCAATTGCCGAAGCCGCTGCAAAAGCCGGTGCTCAGGTGACACTCGTTTCCGGGCCGACCAATCTTGCTGACCCGAAGGGGGTCGAAACCATCCGTGTTGAATCCGCAAATGCCATGTTAGCTGCGGTTGAATGTGCTCTGCCAGCAGATATTGCGATCATGGCTGCGGCGGTTGCAGACTGGCGTGTTGATCACGACAGCGATCAGAAGATAAAAAAGGATGGGACTGGTCTTCCCCCAGCTCTAAAATTGGTCGAAAACCCAGATATCCTGAAAACAGTTGGCCATCTGGATGAAAAACGGCCAAAACTTGTAATTGGTTTTGCCGCCGAAACGAATGATCTTATTGCCAATGCGCGAGGCAAGCTGGAGCGCAAAGGCGCAGATATGATCGTCGCAAATGACGTTAGCCCGGAAAACAACGTCATGGGTGGCGACAATAACACCGTGCGCATTGTGAGCCATAGCGGTGTTGAAGACTGGCCGAAGATGGGCAAAGATGAAGTCGCCAGAAAGCTCATCGAAAAAATCGCAGAGCTTTCATAGAGTTTCAGGTGCTCTTCGATTGCGAGTTGAGGCTGGTCAGTGTATTCAGCCTCAACTTATCCCTCTTATGTTGTCACTTCGACTTTTGCATGTTCGAGCTCAATCGTTGCCTCACTGCGAATAATGTCAGAAGCTTTCTCGGCAATCATAATTGTTGGCGCATTGGTATTGCCGGAGATCAGTGAAGGCATGACCGAAGCATCAACTACCCGTAACCCTTCAATCCCGTGCACTTTAAGGTCTGCTCCAACAACGGCCATTCCATCCTGACCCATTTTGCAAGTTCCAACAGGATGATAGACAGTCTCAGCACGCTCTCGGATCGCCTTTTTGATGCCTTCGTCATCCCTGTCGAAATCATGAAGAATTTCTTTGCGATAAGAGGCAAGTTCCGGGCTTTCCATGATATCCCGCGTCATGCGTATGCCTTTGACCAGAACCTCTAAGTCTTCTGCTTCACTTAGGTACTTAGGGTCAATGCGTGGCGCGTCCATCGGATCGTGAGAGTTCAGGCCAACCTCACCCGTTGATTTTGGGCGTAAAACACACACATGGCAGCCGAAACCATAGCCGCCATAAAGATTGCGCCCGTGGTCATCAATGATGGAGATAACAAAGTGCAACTGGATATCAGGACGCTCAACGTCTGGGCTGGTTTTGAGGAAAGCGCCTCCCTCAGCTGCTGGAGAAGCAACCATACCAGACCCGTCTTTTCGCCATTTTAGAACTTCCTTGAGCAACTGAATGCCCGGCCTGACACCCAGGCCCAGCATATCTGCTTTATCAGAGCGATAACTGATGGTGTAATCCAGATGGTCTTGCAAATTCTTTCCTACACCCGGCAGATCATGGAGTACCGGAATGCCATGTTTTGCCAGCTCATCAGCAGGGCCAATGCCAGAAAGCATAAGTAAGTGGGGGGACTGAAAGGCACCTGCAGAAAGGATCACCTCCCGATTCGCTTTTACAGTAGCAAGTGAGCGCTTGCGGTTGTATTCAACACCAATCGCTTTCTTGCCTTCAAACAGCACTTTCGTGCTACGGGCGTGGGTAATGACGGTCAGGTTGGGTCGGTCCATAACCGGATGCAAATAAGCCGCCGCCGCTGAACAGCGCTCTCCCCTTTTGTCTTCTCTGTGAAATTGGGTGACTTGATAAAGACCGACTCCTTCTTGATCAGCGCCGTTGAAATCGTTGTTGCGTTTAATTTGCCGGCCTTCTGCCGCCGCTATAAACGCATGAGAGATTTTTTGGGGTGATTGCTGTTCGGAAACCTGAAGAGGACCATCTGCACCATGCAACTCGCTTTCGCCTCGCTGATTGCACTCTGCCTTCTTAAAGTACGGCAAAACATCATCAAAAGACCAGCCATCCGCACCTTGTTCCGCCCATCCGTCATAGTCTTCTTTCGTACCGCGTATATACAGCTGCGCATTGATTGCACTGGAGCCGCCCAGTGCTTTACCGCGTGGATGAAACGTAACACGATCATTCAATTCCGTTTGTGGGACAGAATCGAACGCCCAGTTGTTGATGGCAAATGGTCTTGCAGAAACCATCGCCGCAATACCGAGTGGTGCACGAACAAGAACAGATTTGCCCTCGCCCCCCGCTTCTAAGAGGCAAACTGAAACAGATGGATCTTCAGAAAGACGGGCTGCAAGCACGCAGCCTGCGGAGCCTCCGCCCACAATAACATAATCAAAATTCATAGTGTTCCCCCCCAGAAACAGAATTTGATGTTACGAAGCCTTTACCTCTGCGGAAACCTAAACATTCTTATGAGTATGTTCACAGCGCTCTATGCAAAATGCGGAGAAAGCGGAAAGATCTATTGGTTTCAGAGCTATATAAATAATAATCCCCAGTTTATCCCCTGCGTAGGTTTCTTTGGTTTAAGTCTGTCACATCGTGCAATCTGTTTGCTGCTGCCTGTGCGAACCGCAAAATGACCGCTTTTCTCGTTGCCGCAGACAGCTTATGTTCAGGTGCTTCGCGAATGATTTCTGCCATATAGTCATCTGCGAGCATGAAGCCTGTATCTTCAGGAAAAATCTCCTGGGGGACATCAGCACTTGTTGCAAAAAACAAACGATCACAAAAATCGCGATATTCATGCCATTTATTGTCGGCCTTAAAATCTTCGATGGAGGATTTGATCTCGATAATCCAAATCTCTGACTTTTTGCCCAGCACCACCAGATCAGCACGCCGCCCTGATGCCAATGTTAGTTCTGGCAGACTTGTTAGCCCCAGCACACGCAAATAACGCTGCACACCACGCTGAATTTTCAATGCCCGTTCAGACTGACGCCCGTCGATGAGGGGATCATCTAGCTGAACGCGATTGGAGCCCTTAACAAATTCCATGTAGCCGTTCCCAGTTTGTTCTTTTGCAATAGTAGCAAGACACTCCGCAAGTTCAATCGTTATTTCTGGTGGTTTAAAATCATGCGCTCAATAATGCAGTGAGCCTTCAGGTTGCCTGTCTCAATTTTCAGAAACGAAAGGAAGGCTGTGAGTTGCCACAATAACTCATGGTTCTTGCAAGGTTAGATTTCTATCTTCGGCACAGTTGCACTTTGAACATTGAAGGTTTTTATGCGCACCAAGCAATATTTGGGCTTTTTTGTCGCCGTTTCAGATCACTCTTCTGCAAAGGAAGCAACAAAAATGGCAGGCTTACCGTTCTTTCTGATTGGTTTGAACTTTCTCGCTCTTGCCTATCTTGCCGGCAGCATCAATCCTGTCTTTATGACCATTTGTGTGAGCCTCGACCTTGCAATCATGTGGATGGCACTGCGCATTCGCGGAGGAGCTGAAATGCTGGTCCCTGTTGCCTGTGTAAGCTTCTTAATCGCTGCGTTGTGGTCTGCCCCATTCGTACCAGCGGGGCAGTGGGTCATCTATCTGCTGGCTGCATGCTTTTCTTTAAACGGTCTGCGTGGTTGGCTCTGGCTAAGGCGAAACTAGAGAGCGCAAGTGCAGTCCGCGATAAAGTGGACCGCACTTTTGATAGATGCCTATTTGCGCTTCAGATAACCTGTTGTTCCGCCAGTTTGAGCACGAGCATTGCCGGAAGGGCCGCCAGAAGAACGCCGTGGTGGTGTTTTCTTTCCAGACTTATCGGTGGAACTTGCTTTCGCCTTCTGAGCAAACTTACCTTTGCCAGCCCCCTTTGCAGCTCCTTTGCCCGGTCCCTTGCGAGGTCCACTGGTCTTTGCTTTCTTACCAGCCGTATAACCATTGCTGCGGGCTGTTTTAGGCTCACGATCAGATGGGAAGAAGGTAAAGCCTTCCATTTCCTCAATCTTCTTACCAATGAGCTTTTGAACAGCGCGGAGCATACCGCGATCTTCTGGAAGGCAGAACGTGATAGCTGTGCCGCTCTTACCGGCACGCGCCGTACGGCCAATACGATGAACGTAGTTCTCGGTCGCATTCGGCATATCGTAGTTAATCACATGCGAAATGTCGTCAACATCAATGCCCCTTGCAGCAACGTCCGTTGCAACCAGTGTATTCAGCTTTCCGCGCTTGAACTTATCCAGTGTCTTCTGCCGTTCCGCCTGAGACATGTCCCCATGAATTGCTTCGGCGGGTACGTCATCAGCGTTCAGCCGCGCTGCCAGCCGCGCACTGCCCTTCTTAGTAAGCGTGAACACCAGAGCATGCTCACATTCTTCCTTTGAAAGCAGCTCCTTGAGCAGCGGATACTTGGCGTCGTTCTCCAGATGCGCAATCTTCTGCGTTACCGTCTCAACAGTTGTTGCAGGCGGAGCAGTACTCACTTCAACCGGATCAGTGAGAAAACGGTCTGCCAGATCGCGGATTTCAGGCGGCATTGTTGCAGAAAAGAACAGCGTTTGCCGCTTCTTAGGCAATAAACAAGCAATCTCTTCCAGCTCTGCAATAAAGCCCAGATCCAGCATCTGGTCTGCTTCATCCAGAACAAAGACCTCCAGCTCATCAAAGTTCACACCGTTTTTGCGGTGCAGATCAAGTAAACGACCCGGCGTTGCCACCAACACGTCAAGTCCACGCTGTAGTGCGCGGAACTGAGGTGGAAACGGAACACCACCAACAACACAGCTCGTGTACATTTTCGTACGTCCTGTGTATGCCTTGATATTCTTGGTAATCTGGTCAGCAAGTTCGCGTGTTGGCGTTAGAATAAGGCTGCGCACGCTTTTAGGTGCGGCACGAAACCGGCTCTCAAGCAAGCGCTGTAACAGCGGCACTGCGAAAGCTGCGGTTTTACCCGTTCCGGTCTGGGCAAGGCCAAGAAGGTCCTTTCCATCCAGAATGTAGGGAATTGCGTTTTCCTGAATTGGTGTTGGCTGGCTGTAGCCTTTCGCTTTCAGCGCTATCTGAAACGGTTTGGCAACACCAAGTTTGTCGAAGTCGGTCAAGCAGGGATCTCTCAGATGAGCAGAGCGTTTCATACCATAACTAGGGAAAAGTCTCTGCGGCTTGGTTTGTCGGGCCTCTTACCATAGACATGCCATATTATGCTAGGAATATCGCGAAGGGGCATAATATTCTGTCTGTCCCTGCAGGAAATGTATGGCAAACGCCTCCAGAACATCTCAGCTACTTGAATGTTTCAAGTTCTGCGTTATGAAGGAGCGTTAAGGAAGAAACGTCGCATTTAGCCCCATTCTGCAAGTGGTCTGAAATAAAATAATATCAAAGATTAGGGTTCGAGCTTTGGTTGAAGCAAATTTTGAAGACTTAGAAGAAAACGCCGAAGACGCTGCTCGGCTACTTTCTAACATGGCACATCCAAAACGCCTGATGGTGTTGTGTCGACTGGTGCAAGGTGAATGTACCGTAGGTGAACTTGCGTCTGTTGTTAATCTCAGCCAGTCTGCATTGTCACAGCATCTCGCGAAGATGCGTGCCAGCAATCTGGTGTCCACGCGCCGTAGTGCTCAGACGATCTACTACTCACTTGCCAGCAAGGAAGTTGAGTCTGTTCTGCAAACCCTCTACGGTTTGTATTGTGCGCCAGATGACGACGCCTGAGCATTTACTAAAACGGCACGGGTCTTTGAAGTCCCATTTCTAAGGCCCGGCGATCACAACAGAGCTGCCATCCCATCTCTGTTTTTCAGAGGCGTTGGGCAGCATTTTGAACATCTTCAGGTCAACCGGAATTTCATCTTCAGACTTCAGACCTGAAAACTCCCCGAATAAACGCACTGTTTCCTCATCCAGTGCGCCGCCAATGTACAGGTTGGAAATCTCCCCGCCAGGATTGGAGAGCTTGAACCGCGTTTCCCAAAGCCAGAACACCTGTCTGTGGTCCTGATCACTCTCATACACCATCGTCAGCGCAGGCAGGAAACCCGCGTTTGTATGCGGAACTGGTGGAAGTTCACCCGCCGGGGTTTTACCCTGCAAGTAGCCGGTTGCTGTTGGGAGTGACCATTTAGGAGCTTCTCGCCAGCCTAGTCTTGTAAGCTCATGTGCCAGTTGCTCAGGCGTACCAGACCATTGCAACGTAATCGGCTCTTCCAGATCACCCGTAATCGCAACCCGTTTTGTCGGCAGTAAACGCCAGTCCTGCATCCGCCAGCTGGATTTTTGAATGACAACAGACTCACTGCGCGGCTCATAAGCTTCTGCGGCTGTCGAATAGTTGCTGTTAATGTGCCAGACAGAGGCAAGCGCAAGCGTACACAACGCAATGATCGCCAGCGCGTTTCTGCCAAGCTTCTCATTGTGAATGTGTCCAAACACAAACGAGAAGAAGAACACAGTACCAGATCCGAATAACAGCCCTGCGAGCACATCAGAAAGCCAATGCGCGCCAAGATACACTCGCGAAAAGCCGATCAGGATCGCAAAGCTTGCTGCCACAGAATAAATGATAGTCTTGTTGAGCTTCGTACGCTCATGGGCAACCAGAACAGCGATAACGCCAATCAGAACCGTATTGATTGTGGCGTGACCAGATGGGAACGAGAACGCATCTGCTCCGGAGTAAAGTTCAATCGGTCGGTCCCGGCCAATCAACGCCTTCGTAATTACAACGAAGATGGAAGAACTTGCCATAGCGATGACAAAGCCGGTGGCCCGGCGCCATGCTTTTCGTCCAAACAGATAAAGCCCGACAGCAATCGTAACCGTTGTTGTTACAACTCCATCGCCCATCATGGTGATGATAACCATGATATGGTCAATCAGCGGCGTGCGTGCAATCTGAAAGAAGGTGCTGATGGCAAGATCAGCCCGCTCCATCGGCATTCCGGGAGCAACAGCACCGATGAACCAGATAAAGCCCGGCACAGTAACAAGCAGAAAGAACGCCGAAACCAGCATTCCCACACTGCGGGGGTTCTCCGGGTCATAAGTGCGTGCAACCCACTGGCAAAAACGGTCAGGGCGGCGTGCAAACCAGTTGATGCTTGCCTGATGTGACCCGCCAGCAATCGGCAGAATGAACATGATCAGCCAGCGGATTATTGCAATAGCGATCAGCAGAACCAGCAGCAAGCCGCCAAGAATGATCGCAAGGCGTGTATTGATCTCGCCAATGGCAAACAGTGCAGACCCTGCCATCACGCCCGGCACCAGATGCAGGGCCGACCATGCAAAGGCGGAGGTCACGTTAAAGAACGTAAAGCGCCCGAAACTCATGTCCGCCATACCGGCGATCCCCGGCACAACAGATTTTACACCCGGCACAAAGCGGCCAATAAAAATGCTCTTCCCGCCGTGCTTTGCAAAGTAGTCCTCGCCGCGCTGGAGCCAGTCCGGATACTTGCTCAGTGGCCAGATACTCCGCACCTTGTCTTTGTAAAAGTAGCCAAACCAGTAGGAAAAGGCGTCGCCAGTTACAGCGCCTGCCGTTGTCCATATGAAAATACTCAGAAAATCCAGTTCTCCAAGACCAATCAGCGTGCCTGCACCAACAAGCACAACAGTACTCGGAAACACCAGACCGATCAGAAACAGAGCCTCGCCCATTGCAACAATAAAGCAGATCAGTCCCGCAAAGCTTGGATTTGCGGCAATAAACTCAACGACATGATTGAGGAAGGTGGTGACGAAATCGACGTTCACTTAAAAGTCTCTTGTTCTTTCTAAAAGGACATTGATTGCCTGGCTGACAGATCGAAACGTATACATCGTGTCAGAGTGACCAAAATATGGTCGACATCCTGTTACATTTATATGCAGGCATCTGGCCCTTTAAAAGCGAAATAACAACCCCTGATACCTGCAAAAAGCACAATAGTCCCCCTAATCAGACCACTACGTTAATTCTGCCAGTGAAAATTAACGTTTAGCTCTTTAAGCAATAATACAGAATGGCTATTCTCAACTTAAAGCCGAATGAGCAAAAATAACATATTAACGCCATGCCCCAGACGCGAAGGTCACTTGCATGTTTCAATCTGCAAACATTCCTCAGTCAGTCAGTAAAGAACTGCTTCAGCAACGATTGCCCGAACTCCGTGAGGAGCTGCTGGAAGTTCAGCACAAGCTGAGAGAAAACAAAGCCTTTGCCACAATCATTCTGCTGGCTGGAGTTGATGGCTCCGGAAAAGGTGCCGCAATCTCCCGCTTGTACGAGTGGATGGACACCCGCTATCTGTTCTGTAACGCCTATCATGAAGAGCGCAGTGAATCGGAAGGCGCACGGCCCAATTACTGGCGTTACTGGCGAGACCTTCCTGCACGCGGCGAAACTTCCATTGTATTCGGGTCATGGTATCAGGACCCTCTGCGTGACGCAGTCATGGGCAAAATTGATGATGCTGAGCTGGAGCGCCAGCTTTCAGCCATTAACCGCTTTGAAAAAATGCTGGCCTATGAAAATATCCTCCTTCTGAAATTCTGGTTCACCCTGCCAAAAGAAGAACAGCAGGAACGCCTGCACAATATCGAAATCAAAGACAAGAAAGGCCGCCACTTCCTTGAGGAATGGTCTGGGGCAGAACATTATCGTGCCGCCCAGACCGCAGGCGAAAAAGCCTCTCTGCAAACCAGTACAGGCTATGCTCCTTGGTTCGTAATCCCCTCTCAGGACCCGGATGTCCGCGATCTGGCATTAGCGGAAACCATCGCCCAGTCCATGAAGAAGAAGCTGGAAAGCGGCAATGGTGCGCCAGTCGCGGCCCCGGCAGTGGTCACAACTCTTTCTCAGGCAAATGCCGTTGATGCTATTGATCTGACAGCCACAATCTCCAAGGAAGACTACAAGAAAGAGCTTGAAGAACTTCAGGACAAGATGGCCTACCTGACAGACCGCAAGCGCTTTAAAAAATTCGGTTTTATCTCCGTCTTTCAGGGCAATGATGCTGCTGGTAAAGGTGGCTCTATCCGCCGCCTCACCCGCTCCATGGACCCGAGAAACTACAAGGTGCACCCGATTGCAGCTCCTTCTGTAGAAGAAAAGCTGCACCCATACCTCTGGCGTTTCTGGCGACGCCTGCCGAAAAAGGGCCACAGCGCCATCTTCGACCGCTCATGGTATGAGCGCGTCCTTGTTGAACGTGTCGAAGGATTCTGCTCAGAGGCGGACTGGATGCGCGCCTACAATGAAATCAACGCCTTCGAAAAAGAGCTGACCGATTCCGGCTTCGTGCTCTGCAAGTTCTGGCTCGCGATCTCCGAAGATGAGCAACTGCGCCGTTTCAAGGCCCGCGAAGAAACCGCCTACAAAAACTACAAGATCACTGAGGAAGACTGGCGCAATCGCCTCAAGTGGAAAGAATACGCCATCGCCGCAGGCGACATGGTAGACCGCACCTCCACCCGCTACGCCCCGTGGACCCTCATCTCCTCCGAAGACAAACGTTACGCCCGTATTCAGGTCCTTCGCACCACAGTGAATGCGCTGGAAAAAGCGATGAAAAAGAAAGAGCGCACCGACTGACTGGCGGTCATGAGCCATCATCGCTCTTTCAATTGCAAACACTCAGGCCCGGAGTTCAGTCCTTTCAAAGGCTCCGCGCCGCCGTCTATCCTTTGAAGAACGCAACCTGCTCTAAATCTCGTTTTGCGACAGAACCTCAGCAGAAACCAGATCAACTTCACGGCCACCCCGCCAGACATCAATCACCGCCTCAATCCTCAGGGATTTCTTGACCCCATCGTTTTCGAGAACCTGCTTCTGTTGTCCTTCAAAGAAAGGGCCGCCAAAGTCCGTTGAGATGTCTTTTTCAAACACAGCTGAAATGCGCAGATCATCCGGCCCGGGCTTGCTGATATCAAACCGCATCTCGTGTTCGTTGGACAGGCACATGATAGGCCCGCTCAACAGCGGAAACAGCCCTTGGTGGCAAATGGCAAAGATTGAGGCTCGTTCTTGTTCTGAGAACTGATCGAAAAAACTCATGTCTTCGATTGGCTTTGAATTGAAGGTGTAGGTCAGCTCTTGCTTGCGCTCAAAGTCCTTTTGAAACTGCAAGCCCTGCTGCGCTGGGATCTTTATCTCTTCTATCAGAATGTCGTGTTGCAAATCAGCTTCTACGTAATCCGCGTCCGGGCTGATCACATCAAACTCAAGTTTGAAATCCAAAACACTGTAACTGCGAAACCGAGGACCGTCATAAACCCGGAAATTATCCTTGTAGTTCGCCCCTGCCATCTCCCGCAGCTGCTCAAAAGCCTTAATCTTGTTTTGATCTGTCACCCCTGATGAGTACAGATCAAACACCAGCTTCTTCGCCTCCACACGGTCGGTTCCATAAAACCAGTCTGCAATCTTGTCCCACAACCGTGTAGCCAGATTGCCAATATGGTCTCTGTCGCTGGCTGCTTTGATGGTCTCGACATCTTGCGCGGTAATATGCGGGTTAATCTGTGTGGTGTTCATTCCAACTGGAGAAGACATGGTTCACCCTCCTTAGTGTTGCAATAGGTGTGCAGGCGTTTAAACCTGTCAGCAACAATGAAGGAAAATGAAATGCCGCGCTGTTCTGCACGGCACTGAAACAACAAAACATGCACCAAAAGCACCACATGGCAAGCCATGCAGTGGTGAACCAGATACCCCGAAGACCGGGAGGAGCAAGGCGGCAGGCAACACCTGCGCTACTTGTTTAAATTAGTTTCTTCGGCATTGGCTGCACGCCTTGCCCGGGCATTTTGGTATGGCCAACATCGCCTCTTATCCTGAAAGACACGATAGCCGGTTTCCCGGAAAGACAACGGCTTTGCTCAGATAAGTTTCCGTATCCGAACAGGTCCACTGCCCCTGATATGGTCCAGTCAGACTGGTCCATATCGCTGCGTGATGCCCTTCAGGCTTGGGCCCTTCCTCTCAGACCATGCAGTCACGCCTGAAAATCGGTGCCACCGGACCTTTGCAAGATGCGTTACCTCTTGCAAAAACCCCACCCAGCCCACGACACACCGACGGACGGTCCGCCAGCTGCCCGTCACGTGGGCATGGGACTAGTATGAGGCCATCTTTCGCCAAGGGGGATAAGTTTTCGGCAGATTAAACCACATTCCGCTCAATCAGCGGCCTGTTCGCCACCAGACGTTCCACTCCAAGCTCAGAGATATCCAGTGTCTCATACCCACTGGTCACAATATGCTCTGCGATACTGCGACCAACTGCCGGGCTTTGTTGTAACCCGTGCCCGGAAAAGCCGAGCGCAATGTAAAAGTCCTCAATTCCCGGCACTGGCCCTACAAATGCATTGTGATCAAACAGGTTCACATCATAGTGCCCTGCCCATGAAGCGCCGGGCTTGATGGCTTCAAAGGCGGGAATTCGGTTTGCCAGTGTGGGCCATAAATGATCTTCGAAGAAGGAGTGATCTACCTCGAAATCGAAGCAATCCGGGTCCTGATCCTCTGCGGGTGAGCTGCCACAGATAAAGCCAGTTCCCTCAGGGCGTACATAGGTGCCATTCGGGTCAACCAGCAGCGGCAGATTGAGAACCTCCTCCCGGCACTCAAAGGTGAAGATCATCCGCTTTTTGGAATGAACAGGCACATCAAAGCCAGCTTCCATGCAAATCTGAGCGCCGCCAGAAGCGCCAGCTGCATTTACGACAACGCCCGCCTCCACTTGCTCACCATTGGAAAGCGTCAAAATCCAGCTGCCGCCCATGATCTTTTCGAGGTGCACCACTTGTTGCGGTTCGTATGGCACGCCCAGCGAACGGGCTTTGCGGCGGAAAGCCTGCATCAGACCATAGCCATCAAACCAGCCTTCACCGGAAAGGCCGTGACAACCAGCAGAAAGATCAGAAGTATTCAGCCAGGGAAACTTGGTTTGCAACGCATCAGCTTCCAGAAAACTGATATCAGCACCCATTTTCTGCTGGAGTGCGTGGTTCTCCTGCAAAATGCTGAGCTTATCGGAGGTGGCAAGAAACAGATATCCGCCCTCAACCAGATCAATACGCGGCTTGTCTCCATCCACTTCCAGAAGATCGCCAATGTTACGCAGAAAATCGATGCCATGCAGCGAGATATCGATGTTCACAGCGGAAGAAAATTGCTGGCGAATAGAAGCCGCAGAAAGGGCGGAGGCGCAGTGCTGGTAAGACGGCTCCTTTTCAAAAACGGCAATGCTGCCTTTGAAATCGTCGCGTCGGGCAAGGTGGTACGCCACTGAAGAGCCAATCACAGCCCCACCAATCACAGCAATATCCACGGAAGCTATCGCCATAGTCACACCTGAAATACTGAGAAATGAAAAATAAGAAGAACCGGCGCTCCTAATAAATAGGCGGGCATTACGAGCGCCGGTTAAGCTGGAAGGTAAAACACCTCCCAAAAGTTCCAGGTTCCCCGAAAAATGGGGTTATCCGATCAGGTTGGCTTAAAAGAAAGCCTGAAGGCCAGTCTGCGCACGTCCGATAATAAGGGCGTGAACGTCATGCGTACCTTCGTAAGTATTGACGGTCTCAAGGTTCTGAGCATGGCGCATCACCATGAATTCCTCAGAGATCCCGTTCCCACCGTGCATGTCACGGGCCTGACGAGCGATGTCCAGCGCCTTACCGCAGTTGTTGCGCTTCACAATGGAAATCATCTCTGGAGCAACGCGGCCCTCGTCAAACAGACGACCAACACGCAAGGAAGCCTGAAGGCCGAGCGTAATCTCGGTCTGCATATCCGCAAGCTTCTTCTGGAACAGCTGTGTTTGCGCCAGTGGGCGGTTGAACTGCTTGCGATCCAGACCGTACTGGCGAGCCCGCATCCAGCAATCTTCCGCAGCGCCCAGCGCACCCCAGGAGATGCCGTAGCGTGCACGGTTCAGACAGCCGAACGGACCTTTCAGACCAGAAACGTTAGGCAGCAGCGCATCTTCTCCCACTTCCACGTTGTCCATCACGATTTCACCAGTGATGGACGCACGCAAGGAAAGCTTGCCCTCGATCTTAGGAGCGGAAAGCCCTTTCATACCCTTTTCAAGAACGAAGCCGCGAATCTGGTTGTCATGCGCCTCAGATTTTGCCCAAACCACAAACACATCAGCGATTGGGGAGTTGGAGATCCACATTTTGGAACCGGTCAGGCGATAACCATTCTCGGTCTTTACAGCGCGGGTACGCATGCCAGCCGGATCAGAACCAGCATCTGGCTCAGTCAGGCCAAAGCAGCCAACATATTCGCCGGAGGCAAGCTTCGGCAGATACTTCATGCGCTGCTCTTCAGAGCCGTAGGCGTAGATTGGGTACATCACCAGTGAGGACTGTACGCTCATCATGGAGCGGTAGCCACTGTCCACGCGCTCAACTTCGCGGGCAACCAGACCGTAAGCCACGTAAGAAGCACCAACACCACCGTATTGCTCAGGCAGAGTTACACCAAGCAGACCCTGCTCACCCATCTCATTAAAGATAGAGCGGTCAGTTTTTTCTTCACGGTAAGCTTCCATCACACGTGGCAATAGCTTTTCCTGCGCATAAGCCTTCGCGCTTTCCATGATGAGAACTTCATCCTCATGCAGCTGGTCGCGCAGCAGGAATGCGTCTTCCCAATTGAAGACGCCGCCACCGGTTGGATCACTACTCATTCTCAAAATTCCTTATTCAACATCAAACTTCACACCCTGCGCCAGTGGAAGGGCACCAGAGTAGTTGATGGTGTTTGTTGCGCGGCGCATGTAGGCTTTCCACGCATCAGAGCCAGCTTCACGGCCACCACCAGTTTCCTTCTCACCACCAAACGCGCCGCCGATTTCAGCGCCGGATGGCCCAATGTTGACGTTTGCTATGCCGCAATCAGAGCCAACAACAGAGACGAAGGTTTCTGCTTCACCAATGTCTTTGGTAAAGACGGAAGAAGACAGACCAGCGCCAACACCATTCTGAATTTCAATGGCTTCCTCAAAATCGCTGTAACGAACAACGTAAAGGATCGGAGCAAAGGTCTCTTCCAGAACAGGACCGGCCTGCCCCGGCATTTCAACAAGTGCAGGCTGCACGTAGTAGGCATCCGGGTATTCATCTGCCATCACACGCTGACCGCCATGCACGGTGCCACCAGCCGCTTTGGCAGCCTCCAGAGCCTTTTGCATGTTGTCATAGGAATCTTTGTCGATGAGCGGACCGATCAGCGTGCCCTCTTCTGTCGGAACGCCAATCTTCACAGAAGCATAGGCTTTGATCAGACGCGGAATCAGCGCATCATAAACGCTGTCATGGGTGATCAGACGACGCAGCGTGGTACAGCGCTGACCGGCAGTGCCCATCGCCGCGAATGCTACACCGCGCAGTGTCAGGTCCAGATCGGCAGACGGAGTAACGATAGCTGCATTGTTGCCGCCCAGCTCCAGAATGGACTTGCCAAAACGCTCAGCTACACGAGGCCCGACCTGACGGCCCATGCGGGTGGAGCCAGTTGCAGAGATAACCGGAACGCGCTTGTCATCAACCAGCGTTTCACCAACGTCGCGACCACCCTGAATGACCTCCAGCAGCCCCTTAGGCGCATCATCACCAAACTTTGCAACGGCACGCTCAAACAGAGCCGCACAAGCCATTGCAGTCAGAGGTGTCTTTTCAGAGGGCTTCCACACAACGGAGTCACCGCACACAAATGCCAGTGCCGCGTTCCATGACCACACCGCCACCGGGAAGTTGAAGGCAGAGATCACACCAATAACGCCAGCGGAGTGCCAGGTTTCCATCATCCGGTGACCGGGACGCTCGGTCGCGATGGTAAGGCCGTAAAGCTGACGGGAAAGCCCGACTGCAAAGTCGCAGATGTCGATCATTTCCTGAACTTCACCCAGCCCTTCAGAGGTAATCTTACCGGCTTCAAGGCTTACCAGCTTGCCAAGATCATCTTTATGAGTACGCAGCTCTTCACCCAGCAGGCGAACCAGCTCACCACGACGAGGGGCAGGCAGTTTGCGCCACTCTTTAAAGGCATCATGGGCACGACCAATGGCTGCGGTGGTTTCAGCAGCACTGTCCTCTTTCACCATCGCCAGAGTTTCACCGGAGATAGGGGAGGTTGCTGCAAGTGTGCCACCTTGCAAAGCAGCACGAGCGACACCCATGCGCTCCATGATTTCGACTGTTTCTTTTGCGAATTGCGCACTATCCAAAGCAACGGACATTGAAAGCTCCAAGCTCTACGAAAAGACAGGTTCATAAATTTGAAGATAGTGTCTCTTGTCCGGCGTGTCCGTAAAAGCTACGTCTTTTCCAGTATTCAATCCAATTTGGAATGATTGAAATTTTAAGGCAGAACTTGCGTTGAACGAAAATACCTATAAATTCAGCAGGATAAATACGAATCTAGGGCTATTTGCAGCTCTGTTTTATGAGAGAGATTATGCCATATAGAACGAAATTTGTGAGTGCTGAGCAAATTTAACCTCGCGTTCACAGAGATTTCGAAGGTCTGATGGCATCGGAAGAGGTCAGGATGAAGCGCGGTTTTATCCCTCCGATTGATTGTTTGATCGCATTTGAAAGCGCAGCACGGCATGGCAGTTTCACCCGCGCCGCAGAAGAATTGTTCCTCACGCAAGGGGCCGTCAGCAAGCAGGTGCGCTTGTTAGAGGGGCGTCTCGGTGTGGAGCTGTTCAAACGGATCCGTCAACGCATTGTCCTGACTGATGCCGGGCGTATTTACCTGCACGATATTCGTGGCACACTGGAAAAGATGACCAGCGCCACCCGTCAGGTCATGTCGTTTGCAGGCAGTGAGGATGTGTTGAACGTCGCCGTGCTTCCAACCTTCGGCACAAGATGGCTCGCCCGCCGCCTCCCCCGCTTCCACGAACGATACCCGGAAGCCAGCTTCAACCTTTCTGTTCGTCTGCGACCCTTCGATTTTTCAATGGAGCCGTTCGACGGCGCGATCCACTACGGCGAACCCGTCTGGGCAGGCGCTATTGCGGAACCTCTGTTTCAGGAGGAGGTGATCCCGGTAACCTCCAGAACGTTCCGTGACAGGCACGGCCTGCGTAAACCAGAGGATTTGGTAAACGTCATGCGCCTCCACCAGTCAACCCGCCCGGATGCCTGGCAAAAATGGTTCACACTCGCAGGCGTTGATACCGACGGAGCCTTTCAGGGGCCGCGTTTTGACCAGTTCACCATGATCTCTCAGGCAGCAGCCTCCGGCTTGGGTGTCGCTCTGGTGCCAAGGTTCTTTGTTGAAGAAGAACTGGCAGCAGGAACACTCGTCGCCCTGTTCGATATCAGCCTCAAACAATCCTCCGCCTACCACTTCGTCTACCCCGAAAACCGGACCCTGCGCCCGGTGGTAAAATCCTTCAAAGCATGGCTTCAGGAAGAATCCCGCGAACAGCAGGTCGACAGAGAAACATTGCTACCGCAGTAGGGAGCCTGCAAGAGATAGCTGTCCTGAGGAAGAGCGCATCATAAAAGCAAGTTGGTTTAATGGTCAGTTAGTCACTGTGTTTGGGCGGATGGACACGAGCAAGCCCAATGCGTGCAAGTTCTTTTCCTGATATGTAGTGCATCTGTTCGGGGGGAGTTGTACGAGCTTTATGTAAGAGAGACTCAGGGATGCCTAGTGTTTTTAGCCGAGCCACAAACTCTTCGGTTGCGACTTTGCCATAAAAGCTGCCTAACTGACTATCGGGGCTGGCAGCAGTGCTGGCCTGATGAAATCCAAACTGTGCTTCAGAAGAAACATAAAGTTCCGGGGCTGAGAGTGCGATCAATACGCATGCACTTGCGCAATGTGACCTCACTGAAACCTGAATGCCGCTTTTTTTAATGAAGTCGCCAATCTTTTCCGCACTGTCAATATCTCCTCCACCACTGAGTAGTTCTAGTGTGTGAATTGGAGCATTAGAGAGATTGGTCTGAAGACTTTGAAAGGTTTTGGGGCCGATATTGCCATACAGTACTGCACTACCATCTTCCTGAATGGCGATAGTATTACCCTCCTCCACGGTAGCGGCTCGTGCGAGCTGCAATAGAGCTTCGAAATTGAAGATGGTGCCAAAAGCAAACCCGCTTTGAGCAATCAGAAGCATCAAAAAGAACAGGCTATTCAGTGACCGGGGCGCTGTCAGCTTGCCATTTTTATCTATCAAGCCAGCTGTAACAATCGATGCAGAAATGAGGAAAAAGAAACAACACGCAGCAGTTAAGCCGACATGTGCCCAAAAGACATCTGAAGCAAGATGACTAAAATTTTGAATCAGAACCCATGCTGTTGTGCACGCAACGAAGGAGATTAACGCGAAAAGCGTTCTGAGCATTCGGTATACCCCAATAAGCGCTTAAAGCCTTTCCAAAGTTCGTATCATTACCAGGACCAGGAGGATCAAGCCTAAACCAATTAGATTGAGAATATACTGTCCCATGCCACTGGGGCGATGCCACACAATATACTTTCCTTCATCCCAACTCGCTGTTTTGTTGGCTCTTAAGTGGTCGTAGGAATGCAACATTGCAAAAAGAGTTAAAATGGGAAATCCAAGTCCCATGCCTTTGAAAAAAACAAAAAAATCTCGCTTTATGCCAGCCCAGAGTCCAAGAACTTAACCATCGGTTCGAGTTACTTTTACCCCAAAAATAAATTTGCCAAGGGTAGAGCCGCTAACTCCAATCAGACTTCCTCCCAATACAGAGGCCGCAGCTGTCGTTAACATCATGTCGAGGAAGCGCCCTCCAGGGATTTCGAAAATCGAGAAAAATATATCTGCTGTTGCAGGCGCAACAGCGAAAAAACCAATGGCTAATATCACCATAAAAATTAAGCCATTAAATGTAGAGTCCAGTATACGGGCTGCATATCTTCTCCAGGGAGTAGGAGGATGTGCAAGCCACCCGTTAGGTGCGACCATTACTGTGGTTTCTGATTGTATCGGTGTCTCGATAGAGGGCGGGTCAGATTCTGTTACTGGACTTACTGGCTCTGAATGCATGTCTGAGGTTTGCTCAGCTTCGTCAGGTTCCCCGCCTTGATCGGTAGTTACGCTATCAAGAAGTTGACCAAAAGGCCCCCAGTCGCTGCTATCTGTGTGACGGGCAAGTGTATTCTCTGCGATTATGCCACTTTGCTGGAGTTTGCGAAGGGTATGGACATCAAACGGCCCCACCTCCTGCTTGCCGTTATGATAATAATACACTGAGCAACTCCCGGATTCCCGAATATAGAATAATGTAACTACACGCTGATTTGATTGTAAAGAGATAGATTGCTGGTGAATGTAAATGCTACTATAGATTGTAATTATGCAGTTTAGTGACAAGGTTGAATGGAAAGGATCTTTTGCAAGTTAGGCACTCAGGACCGAGTACCTTAACAACCACTCCCCTTCACAATAGCCCAAGTTCTTTCAGCAGCGCCCTGCCGATTTCTTCTCGTTTTGGGGCAAGGTTAATGTCGTTCATGTCCATGTTCAGCGCGAAGCCGTAGAAATTGCCGTTTTGCACGACCCAGCCGACCCACCAGCCAATGCCTGGGTATGGTGCCGTGGTCCATCCTGCTTTCGCATGCAGCTCGTAAGTTCTGTTCTTTTCGATCAGTGAAATCTCGTGCAAATAGCTCTGGCTTCGATCCGTCACCGGGAGCGCATACCTTCCCACATCAGCAAGGAACCTGGCTTGAGCGGTGGCACTGATTTTGAGTGGACCTTTAAGCCAGAAGGTTGTCACCTCATCCCCAACGCTGTGATTGCCATAGTCGAGGCGCTTCAGCCATTGTGCGTAAGCTTCAAGACCGACCCTTTTAGCAACCTCTTGGTACACCGGGACATTAGAGGCCGGAAACCCGCCTCGCAGGCCCATTGGTTCTTTCCATCCGGGGTTTCTTATGGAAGCTGGGTCAACAGTCACAATCTCATCAATATCGCTTACCGCACCGGTTTCCAGCGCGATGATGGTGTTCACAATCTTAAAAGTGGATGCAGGAATGTAAGGCGTTTCTGCTCGCTTATGGTGAACTGTGATCAACCTGTCCTGCGCAAAATCATAGAGCGCAAAAGTGCCTTTAGCGCCCGCCTTACCAAACACGCTCAGAAGATCATCGCGCCTCGTGAGCTCGCTTGCGTTCGCTGAAAAAGAAAGGAGAACGGCGCCAAAAACTCCCCCAGAAATTCCAATGATAACAGAACGAAGAAATCTCGACATAGCCCCTCCCCGTGCACGCACTTCTTGTGTGATCGAACACTTAAAATTGATTGGGGTATTCTGAAGCAAACTATGGCTACAGGATGGCAAGGTAACTGTACCAAACGGCTGAGAAGCAAAAAATTCAGGACCTTAAGCAACTATCAAAAGCAGCTCTTTACCCCAGCTCAAAACTCGCAAAGCTGTAGATCTTATCAAGCGGCAGGTTCGGGTCTTGTCCCTTGTACATTCTGGCAGTCGCAAACACGGGTGACAGCTCATGGCGTTCTGCCAGCTCCACCGCAGCCTCATTGGGCAAGGGCAAATCAATGTGAATCATCTGCCCTTTTACACTGCCAGCAAGAGCGCGAAACAGAAGATCAGCTCCCTCGGGGGTTTCGGCAGCCATGGGGCCTATCCGAAATCCGTCATGGGCGGCGCGAATAACACCAAACCCCTGAACGCTCCCATCCTCAACAAGGTAAATCCCACGTCGCATCGGGTTCATGGGTTCCAGCCAGCGTTGCATGAAGGCTGTCCGGTCAGCAGGAAAATAGTTGCGGTCATACTCAATGATGCTTGGCATAATGCCTTTACCAATGATGGAGATACGCTGATCCATAGGAATGTCTGCATTCGAAATTCCTGCGTAACGCATGTTCTTATGCGCTAATGTAAAGCCTGACTTGTTATAATTGTCCTGCTGCTCAACCACGCCGTCCAGGCCAATTGTCCGCCCTTCCAGCCTGCGCATGGCTTCGCCCCACATGTGTATTCCAAAACCTTTTCCGCGAAATTCAGGATGGCAGATGTAAAAGCCAAGGAAGCCAAAGTTTGTGCCGTACCGGACAGCTGAGATCATCGAAACCAGCTGATCTTTCTGATAACATCCCAGATATCCGCCCGGATCGGCTGCAAAGTATGAAGCGGCATCGTCCTCACCGGGGTTCCAGCCTTCTTCTGCAGCCCAGTCCAGCATGAGCAAAACACCGTCTTCGTCCATGGTGCGTATATCAGTCACTTGCGCTGCCATCACGAGCCTCTTTCATCAACCCGACAAAGTTGATTGCTAAACAGTCTAAGTGAATAAACGTAGCTTATTAGGGTTAAAGAGGAAGTGAAGGTCTCTCAATTAAATTATGTAGGCCCTTCGGATGCACAGAACTTTATGAGGAAAAGGCGATGAGCTTAGGAAAATTCATCTGGAGCAACGTCAAAATCCGGTAGGCTGACACATGAATTGAAGACTTTCGGGGAGAGGATCAAGATGCAGGTTCAAGGCAAAGCATACCGTTCAATCTGGCCGCTGGAGACTGGCAAGTCAGTTGGGATTATTGATCAGACGCGCCTGCCGCATCGCTTCGTTGAAGTTGAGTTGCGCAATCTGGAAGATGCAGCAGTATCTATCAAGGATATGTGGGTACGCGGTGCCCCTCTCATTGGTGCAACAGCCGCATTTGGCGTAGCTCTGGAAATGGCAAGAGACCCCAGCGACGCTGCTCTCGACAATGCCTGGGAGGTGCTGCACGCAACCCGTCCCACCGCAATCAACCTGCGCTGGGCGCTCAATGGTATGCGCCAGCTCCTCGCACCGCTTTCATTGGAACAGCGCGCAGACGCCGCATGGCAGCGGGCTATTCAGATTTCTGAAGAGGATGTTGCCTGCAATGAGGCCATTGGTCAGCATGGACTGAAGCTGATCGAAGAGATTGCCGCCCACAAGAACCCCGGCGAAACCATCAATATCCTGACACACTGCAACGCAGGCTGGCTTGCAACTGTAGACTGGGGTACTGCCACCTCGCCAATCTATCAGGCTCATAACAAGGGCCTTAATGTTCATGTCTGGGTAGACGAAACCCGTCCGCGCAATCAGGGCGCTGGTTTAACGGCATGGGAACTGGGCGAGCACGGCGTTCCGCACACGCTTTTAGTCGATAACGCTGGCGGACATCTGATGCAGCATGGCATGGTGGATTTGTGCATCGTCGGAACGGACCGGACCACAGCTCATGGCGATGTCTGTAATAAAATAGGAACCTATCTTAAAGCGCTTGCCGCCCATGACAATGGCGTCCCGTTCTACGTGGCTCTTCCCTCCTCTACCATTGACTGGACAGTAGCCGATGGCGTGAAGGAAATTCCGATTGAGGAACGCGGCGGTGAAGAGGTTGCGTGGATCTTCGGAGAAAACGAAGAGGGCAAGATTGAGAAGGTGCGCATCTGCCCGCCAGAAACGCCTCTTTCCAACTTCGCCTTCGATGTGACACCATCGAAATACGTAACTGCGCTCATAACTGAACGCGGCGTATGTGCAGCAGGCAAAGAAGGTCTGGCGGCACTGTTTCCTGAACACGCAAACGCGACGGTCTGAGAAAACTAAGACAAACGGATACCTTGCCGCTAGGCGATCACTCTTGAATGTTAATGCAGAATTTCGAGTTGAACTGTATGGGAGGGACATATGTCCTACGAGAATATTCTGGTTGAAACACGCGGAAATATTGGTCTGGTCACACTAAACCGGCCCAAAGTGCTGAACGCATTGAACAACGATCTGATTGCAGAGTTGGACGAGGCTCTGAATATTTTTGATCGTGACCCTGAAATCGGTGCAACCGTGATCACGGGTTCTGAGAAAGCCTTTGCTGCTGGTGCGGACATCGGAACCATGGTGGATTTCGATTATCCGCAGGCCTATCTGATTGACTTCATCACCAGCTGGGATCAGATCGCACAAAAGCGTAAGCCGATTATCGCAGCGGTTGCAGGCTTTGCGCTGGGCGGTGGCTGTGAGCTGGCAATGATGTGCGATTTCATTATCGCAGCAGAATCTGCGCAGTTTGGTCAGCCGGAGATCAAGCTTGGCGTTATGCCAGGTGCCGGTGGTACACAGAGATTAACAAGGCTTGTTGGTAAGTCCAAAGCCATGGAAATGTGCTTGACAGGCCGCATGATGGATGCCGCAGAAGCTGAACGCTCTGGCCTGGTATCCCGCATTGTGGCAAATGATCAGCTTGTCGACGAAGCAATCAAAACGGCTGAAAAGATTGCGGGATTCTCTACCCCAATTGTTATGATGACAAAGGAAAGTGTAAACCGTTCCTACGAAGTATCGCTTGCTGAGGGTATTCGTTTTGAGCGTCGTGTGTTCCATTCTATGTTTGCAACAAGCGACCAGAAAGAAGGTATGAAAGCCTTCATGGAAAAGAGAAAACCTGAATTCGAAGACGGATAAGCTGTTTTTGGGCGTGTCTACACCTTTTTTCATTGACGAGGCCAAGACTCCCAACTATAAGCGCTCCTCAACAGGTGGCGGATTTTATTCGTTACTGAATTCGTTTGACCGGGGCGGCTCTGGGCGGCCTCGTTCGCGATTTGAAAACAGTTCTTACTGACAGATCAGGACAGAGCCCATGGCCAACACTCCTTCGGCCAAGAAGGCGGCACGTAAAATTGCCCGCCAGACGGCCACTAATAAGGCTCGCCGTAGCCGCGTACGCACTTTCGTACGTAAAGTGGAAGAAGCAATTGTCGCGGGTGACCAGGCAGCTGCTAACGAAGCATTTAAAGTTGCACAGCCTGAGATCATGCGTGCATCTACTAAAGGCGTTCTTCACGCGAACACTGCATCTCGCAAAGTGTCCCGTCTGAACGCTCGCATTAAGGCACTCGGCGCCTAATCCAAGTTTTTTGGACTAAAAAAGCCCGGTCGTATGGCCGGGCTTTTTTATTAGCTGGATAAGTTTACCCAAGGATAGAACTAGGGCATTTTCTGGGCTAACAGGCTGTGGATTACTTTTGAAGCCTGTCACAGAAAATTCTTTAAAAACAATGATTTGGTTCTAGGTAGAATTTGTCGCAGGCAAAATTGTCAGATTCTTGGTGAGTCAAGGGATCATCGAATAATTTTTTTTTATTCGCTTCTCTGAAGCTCCATTAACCAAGTGCATATTGAGAAAGTTGTTGAGTTCACTGCTTTTTGCCGAACTTAGCCGTTGACGACATATGGGCTTGACCTTGCGGAACTGAAAGGGCATTTGCGTTTTGTAAACTTTCCGCTATTGCGGGACTAAAATCGGCTGTGTATGGTCAAGAAGAAGTCGGGTTGCTGCCCGATCCCAGCATACAAGTTGGAAGAATCAAGACAGGATAGGGCAAGGCTGATCGGAGGGCGTTAAGTCTAAGTGTTGTAGGTTATAGTAAATGCAACCTTGGATGAAGTATATATTGCGCCATCTTTCTGCTACTGTTGTTTTCTCCATTTGATTTTTCTTGAAATTCGATTTTGAGTCTTTTTATACAGTGACCCATCCATTTGGGTGAGTTAACGAAGTGCATCTAGGTTAGTAAATGGAAGTATCTATGCATGAGGCCTATGCAGGCGATCGAAACGTAAATGAAGTTTTCGAAAGTTTGAAGGCCGACAGCTCAGCAGTTCTGGTCGATGTAAGAACCAATGCTGAATGGACCTTTGTAGGCGTGCCGGATCTTTCCGCTTTGGGCAAAGAGGTGATCCTTGCTGAATGGCAGGGTTTCCCGTCCAATGGTCCTCATGAGGGCTTTGCGAGTCAACTTTCTGACGTTTTGATGCAAAAAGGACTTGACCAAAACGCTGCAATCTTCTTTTTGTGCCGCTCTGGAGTTCGGAGTAAAGCAGCGGCGATTGCGATGACTGCCCTCGGCTATAAAAACTGCTACAACATAGCAGATGGCTTTGAAGGCGGGCATGATGCTGAAGGTCATCGAGGCTCAGTTTCTGGGTGGAAGGCACAGGGCCTTCCGTGGAGCCAAGGATAGCTCCCAACAAATAACAGAATTTAACAACGGTGTGTGGGCGCCACACCGCTGTGATGTTTTTTGTCTTTGGACAACGAAACAAATAAGCGCCCGGTACAACAAAGCTCAATAAATGAGCCTAACAGGATTAAAGGTTGGGTATCTGTGGCGGAATACCCAACGGCTGCAAGGAGGCGAGTATGCACGTTCAGGAAGCTCCAGGGCCGGAGCAATGGGATCGCGTTAAGAAGCGTCTACGTGCGGAACTGGGTGAAGATGTATTCACCAGCTGGTTTGCGCGTGTTGATATGGAAGGCCATAACAACGGCACCGTCCGTTTGTCTGTGCCAACCCGTTTCTTGAAACAGTGGATCCAGTCGCACTATTCAGAGCGCCTGATGGGTCTCTGGAAAAACGAATGCGATGACATTCTTAAAATCGAACTCACCGTACGTGGTGCTGTTCGTCCGCGTCCCGCTGCAGCTAAGCCTGCCGCACGCCCTGCATTGGGTGGTAAGGCGACTGATATGCGCCCAATTCAGGTCAACGATCCTGTTGGTCTGCGCGCTGCGTCCCCTTCCCCGGCTATGATGGGTGGTCGTCCTGGCCGTTCTGACCTGTCCTCCAAGGATGTTCTGGAAGGTGCCTCCCTCGACCCTAAATACGTATTCGACAGCTTCGTTGAAGGTGAATCCAACGTTCTCGCGCTGGCTGCTGCAAAGCAGGTTGCAGGCGGTGGCGTTGTTACCTTTAACCCGCTTTACCTCCATGCTTCTGTAGGTCTTGGTAAGACCCACCTGATGCAGGCGATTGCAAATCAGGCCCGTATGGCTGGTCGCCGCGTTCTGTATCTCACCGCAGAGCATTTCATGTACCGCTTCGTGGCTGCGCTTCAGGCCCAGTCCGCAATGTCCTTCAAGGAAACCCTGCGTTCTATCGATCTCCTCCTGATCGACGATATGCAGTTCCTCCATGGCAAGCAGGTGCAACAGGAGTTCTGCCACACTCTTAACGCATTGATAGATGGTGCTCGTCAGGTTGTTGTTGCAGCTGACCGCGCTCCGGCTGAATTGGAAAGCCTGGATGATCGCGTTCGCTCCCGCCTGGCAGGTGGTCTGGTCGTAAATATCTCCGAGCCTGACTTCCAGCTGCGCCGCGCCATCATTGAAGATCGTATGCGCGCCCAGCAGCGCTCATACCCGAACTTCACCGTGCCGGATGCCGTTCTGGACTACGTTGCCCGCAACGTGACCTCTTCCGGTCGTGATCTTGAAGGCGCTCTGAACCGTCTCGTTGCACACAATCAGCTCACCAATTCTCCGGTTACTCTGGAGATGGCTGAAATCACTCTTCGTGATCTCATCCGCGCAGCTGAGCCGCGCCGCGTCAAAATCGAAGACATTCAGCGCGTCGTTTCCAAACACTACAACGTCACAAAAGCAGACCTGCTTTCTGCACGTCGTACCCGCACCATCGTGCGTCCGCGCCAGATCGCAATGTATCTCGCCAAGATGATGACCCCACGCTCTCTGCCCGAGATCGGTCGTCGCTTCGGTAACCGTGACCACACAACAGTGCTGCACGCAGTTCGTAAAATCGAAGAGCTCTCCAAGGCAGACAACGGTCTGGCGCAGGAGCTGGAGCTGCTGAAACGCATGCTGGACGCCTGATTTGCGTCTCCAGCACGGAGCCTTATAGACTCCCTACAGGAATTTGGTGATTATTGGGGCGCTGCTTGCAGCGCCCCTCTTGCATTTTGAGAGTGAAAAGTGCACTTTGAACGACCCTGCTGGAGGTTAACTTCAGTGTGTTGGGGCAGTGCAGGCAATTGAATGGCCTGTACCACCAAGGGCATTTGTTTAGTAATTCGCAGAGTGCGCTACTGTAGCTCGCAGCTCTGCCCAGAAGAATGGACGTTTCGCATGAAAGTGACACTTGAGCGGACCGAGCTTTTGAAGTCTCTCACCCACGTACACCGTGTGGTCGAACGGCGGAACACCATTCCGATCCTCTCCAACGTGATGCTGCAAGCGGAAGGCGGCAACCTGAAGCTGAAGGCAACCGACCTTGACCTTGAGGTCGTGGAGAGCATTGCAGCCATGGTGGAAACACCGGGCGCAACAACCGTTCCAGCTCACATGATCTACGAGATTGTGCGCAAGCTGCCAGACGGCTCACAGGTAGTTCTGGAAACCTCTGGCGATGACAGCACCATGGAAATCCGTGCAGGCCGCTCCCGCTTTGCGCTGCAAATCCTACCTGTCACCGACTTCCCGGACCTGACAGCTGGCGAATTTTCTCACAGCTTCACCATGACAGCAGGCGGTATCCGCAAGCTGATCGACAGCACCCAGTTCGCAATCTCTACTGAAGAGACCCGTTACTACCTCAACGGTATCTACATGCATTCGCTGGATGCTGGCGAAGGTCTGCGCTTCCGTGCAGTGGCAACCGACGGGCACCGCCTCGCTCAGGCAGAACTTGAGGCACCGGAAGGCTCAGAAGGCATGCCGGGCATTATTGTTCCGCGCAAAACCGTTGGCGAAATTCAGAAACTGCTGGATGATCCAGAAGCCGAGATCAAAATCGAGATTTCCGAAACCAAAATTCGTTTCACCATTGGCGATATCATCCTCACATCCAAGCTGATCGATGGCACCTTCCCTGATTACGAGCGTGTTATTCCAAAAGGAAACGACAAGGAACTGCGCGTTGATCGGGATGTCTTCAAAGAAGCCGTTGATCGCGTATCCACCGTTGCTTCTGACCGTGGCCGTGCAGTGAAAATGTCCCTCAGCGAAGGCAAGATCGTTCTGACCGTCACCAACCCGGATTCCGGTAGCGCGACGGAAGAGGTTGCAGTTGAATACGATAACGAAGAATTCGAGATCGGCTTTAACTCCAAATACCTGCTTGATATCGCAGCTCAGCTGGAAGCAGATACTGCACTCTTCACCCTCGCAGATTCCGGTTCTCCAACTCTGGTTCGCGATGATGGCAGCGAGGAAGCAATCTACGTTCTGATGCCAATGCGCGTCTAAAAGTCTTTGCCCTCGGCTACTCCAGCCGGGGGCCTTCTTTATCTGCTGGAAACTCCGGCAAACCAACCAAAGAGAGCCTGAATGTCGAATCCAGTGCCTGTGGCGCTTTCTCGCCTCGCGCTAACGGATTTTCGAAACTACAGCGCAGCAAGCGTTGAGTTGAATAGCCGAATGGTCGCCTTTGTCGGTGACAACGGCGCAGGCAAAACCAATCTTTTAGAAGCAATTTCCTTTCTCTCCGCAGGGCGTGGCCTTCGTCGGGCAACCCTTAGTGATATCGCCCGAACTGATGGGCCCGGCGGCTGGGCTGTCAGCACGCTTTTGGATGGAGAATACGGCGAGACCCGCATCGGCACAGGGCTAACCGCCGGAGAACCGGGCCGCCGCGTGCGCATTGATGGCGAAGAAGCCCGCTCTTCAGAAGCTCTGCTCGAATATCTGCGCGTGCTCTGGCTGGTTCCCTCCATGGATGGCCTGTTTACCGGATCGGCCTCAGACCGCCGCAAGTTTCTCGACCGATTGGTTCTTTCACTCAACCCATCCCATGGACGCATGGTCGCGAATTTCGAAAAAGCGCTGCGCCAGCGAAATCGCCTGCTTTCAGAAGGTGGAACCCCGGAATTTCTGGATGCCATTGAAGCTCAGGTTGCCGAACTGGGAACCGCTGTTGCCCTCGCCCGCAGTGAAACAGTCAGCCTGCTCGCCAAAACGCTCGATGATCAGAAGCAGCTTGGATTGCCTTTCCCTACTGCCGAAATTCACCTGCAAGGCGCATTTGAAACCGCAACCATCGGCATGACGGCCTCGGACCGGGAGGATTGCTACCGTGATTTGCTGGTAGAAGGCCGCTACCGTGATCGTGCAGCAGGCAGAACGCTGGATGGCCCTCACCGTTCAGATCTATACGTGGTGCATAGTGAAAAGCATATGCCCGCCGCTCAGGCATCAACCGGAGAGCAAAAAGCTCTGTTAATCGGCCTTGTTCTGGCCCATGCCGACCTCACCTCCTCCATCTCCGGCATGACTCCAATTCTACTGCTGGATGAAGTGGCAGCACACCTTGACCCAAGCCGCCGCGAAGCTCTGTTCACCCGCTTAGAAGCCCTTGGCGGGCAGGTTTTTATGACCGGAACAGACGAAAACCTCTTCAAGGACCTGCCGGAAACAGCACAGATTTTCAACGTCTCTGAGGGTGGTGTCTCTGAAGCCTGAGTTCAATTGATTGAGCTGACCTGAACATCAGACGGATTTATCTCGCTTGTCCTCGCAAAGTCGGAGCGGTTATTCTGCGCTTCACTTGAGAAGATAAGCGTTGGCTTACCTTCAACATGTACAAGCTGATTTTGAACACCAATATTAAGAGATAGGCGTCCATGGACCTTGCTGTGCTGCTGTTTTTTGCCGGAACTTTGTTTGCCGCTGCCATTACCCCGGGCCGGGCATTGCCGCCCTGCTCGCCCGTATCATGGGGCACGGCACGCAAGGCACAATTATGTTCGTTGTGGGCATGATGTGCAGTGACCTTTTTTGGTTCACACTGGCAATCATGGGGCTTGCGGCAATTGCGGCCAGTTATGCCGCTGTCTTTGTCGTTTTAAAGTGGCTCGGTGCGGCTTATTTGCTTTATGTAGCCTGGGGCATGTGGAATTCAAAAGGCATTTCACCAGTTGAAGCGGACGACAGGCCAGTAAAAACAAGCTCATGGTTCTCGGCATTTGTAACGGGCCTTTCCATGAACCTCTCCAATCCAAAAGTGATGATCTTTTATATGGCCCTGATGCCAAACATCATCCCGATGGATCAGATCACCATGCTTGCCTATGGCGAACTGGCGGCAATCATGGCCAGTGTCCTGTTTCTTGTTTTCGGGACCTATGCGTATCTGGCTGCTTCTGCAAAGAAACTTTTTACCTCCCAAAGAGCATTCCAACGGCTTAACAAAGGCTCAAGCGTGGTGATGGTCGGCGTTGCCGCAACGATGGTGACCCGCTGACGCAAGCAACTAAGCTGCTTGCGAAAGTTACTTGCAGCATATACTGAAGATTCTCGTCTTCAGGAAAGAGATGCTGCCCATGGATGGAACCAGCCTTGCTTTGTTTGGCGGCACGCTTTTTACGCTTGCCGTTATTCCCGGCCCTGCCGTCTTTGCCATTCTTGCCCGTGCGATGAGTTTTGGAAGCAGCGGGGCATTGCTGTTTGTTCTGGGCCTGTTGAGTGGTGATTTGTTGTGGTTCTCCATGGCTGCTCTCGGTTTGGCTGCAATTGCCGCCAGTTTCTCGGGCGCACTGGTGGTTCTGCAATGGCTGGGTGCAGTGTATCTTCTCTACATTGCCTATGGCATCTGGAAGAGTGCGCCTGCAACCGTAGAAAATGCTACGGAAATCGCCTGTCAGCCAGATGCTGGCGCAATCGCCTCCTACGTTTCAGGGCTTGTCTTCAATCTGTCCAACCCCAAAGCAATCATGTTTTATCTCGCGCTCATGCCCAATCTGGTAAGTGTTGAAGAAATGAATATGCTTGGCTTTGTGCAGCTTGCTCTTGTGTTGTCCGTCGTTCTGCTTTCCATCAATGCCGCTTATTCATTGATAGCCCTGCAATTCCGGGCGCTGCTCACCTCTCATAAAGCCATGTATCTGATTAACAGGCTCGCATGTCTGGGCCTCGTCGGTGTCGCAGGGCTCATGATTGCCAGATAACATTTCTGTTGCTCGTCTGGCTTGGGGGAGATGCAAAAAATGCGCTCTGGCGCAGATAAAAGTGAGTGATGAAAGACCGTAAATCGACGCAACGTGCTTCCCAATATAAATCACCCCTATAAAAACAGTGATTGTGCAATATTTCCCTTGGTTTACGACAGGTTAAACTCCCTGATTGCTTGAACCATTTGCCCAACCAACTATAAACTGAAGCCTAATGAAAACCGTTGTGTGAAGTGATTCGAATGAGCGAAACGTCGACCCCTGAGAATGGCGGACCTGAGCAGGAAAAAAACGCCGGCGAATACGGTGCAGACTCCATTAAAGTGCTGAAAGGCCTTGATGCTGTACGTAAGCGCCCTGGCATGTATATCGGTGACACCGATGATGGCTCCGGTCTGCACCACATGGTCTATGAGGTTGTCGACAATTCCATCGATGAAGCGCTGGCAGGTCACGCCGACTATGTGACTGTTACGCTGAATGCTGATGGCTCTGTCACGGTGACCGATAACGGGCGCGGTATTCCGGTAGATATTCACCCGGAAGAAGGTATTTCCGCAGCAGAAGTGATTATGACCCAGCTCCACGCTGGTGGTAAATTTGACAGTAACTCCTATAAGGTGTCAGGCGGTCTGCATGGTGTAGGTGTCTCTGTGGTGAACGCGCTGTCCACCACACTGGACCTGCGCATTTTCCGAAATGATAAAGAGCATTTCATCCGCTTCCATCATGGCGAATCCGCTAATCCTTTGGAAGTTGTTGGCGATGCACCGGGTAGATCTGGCACTGAAGTGACCTTCACCCCGTCTCCTGAGACTTTTACCAAAATTATTTTTGACTACGACACGCTGGAACACCGCCTGCGCGAGCTGGCATTCCTCAATTCTGGCGCTCGTATCATCCTGACCGACAATCGCGGCGTTGAGCCTCGCGTGGAAGAACTCTACTACGAAGGCGGTTTGGAAGCTTTCGTCCGTTATCTGGACCGGGCTAAGCATCCGCTGATCGAAGAACCAGTCACGATGATGGCGGAAAAGGACGGCATCACCGTTGAAGTGGCCATGTGGTGGAACTCCAGTTACCACGAAAACGTGCTCTGCTTCACAAACAACATCCCACAGCGCGATGGTGGTACGCACCTTGCTGGTTTCCGTGGTGCGTTGACCCGTCAGATCACAGGTTATGCAGATACCTCCGGCCTGCTGAAACGCGAAAAAGTCAGCCCAACCGGTGAAGATTGCCGCGAAGGTCTGTCTTGTGTCCTTTCTGTGAAAGTGCCAGACCCGAAATTCTCCTCTCAGACCAAAGACAAGCTGGTGTCCTCTGAAGTGCGCCCGGTCGTTGAAAGTCTGGTGAGTGAAGCGCTTTCAACATGGCTGGAAGAAAACCCGGCCCCTGCAAAGCAGATCGTGTCCAAGGTGGTTGAAGCTGCCAGCGCTCGTGAAGCTGCGCGTAAAGCGCGTGAACTCACTCGTCGCAAAGGTGCTCTGGATGTGGCCTCCCTTCCGGGTAAGCTGGCAGACTGTCAGGAGCGCGATGCTTCTAAGGCTGAACTGTTCATAGTGGAGGGTGACTCTGCGGGTGGCTCTGCCAAACAGGGCCGTGACAGATCAAATCAGGCTGTCTTGCCACTGCGCGGTAAGATCCTGAACGTGGAACGCGCACGGTTCGATAAAATGATCTCCTCGCAGGAAATCGGCACACTGATCACTGCGCTGGGAACAGGCATTGGCAAAGAGGAATTCAACCTCGAAAAGCTGCGCTACCATAAGATCGTCATCATGACCGATGCGGACGTGGACGGTGCGCACATTCGTACGCTGCTGCTCACCTTCCTGTTCCGCCAGATGCCAGAGTTGATCGAAAACGGCTACGTCTACATCGCGCAGCCTCCGCTCTATAAAGTAAGTCGCGGCAAGTCTGAGCAATACCTGAAAGATGAGGCAGCCTTTGAGGAATACCTCATCGAAAGCGGTCTGGATGAAACCTCGCTGACACTTGCAAATGGTGAGACCCGTCTTGGTCCTGACCTGCGCACAGTGGTTGAAGAAGCCCGCGAAATCACCGAGGTTTTGAAGGGTCTTCACTCTCGCTATAGCCGTGAGGTTGTTGAACAGGCTGCCATCGCTGGTGCGCTGAACCCGGATAACATGCACAACCACGAAAAAGCGCAGGAAGCTGCCGCTTATATCGCCCGTCGTCTGGATATTCTGGCTGATGAGTTTGAGCGCGGTTGGGAAGGTGAAGCAACAGAAGAAGGCGACCTGATCTTCTCCCGCACCGTACGCGGCGTGAAAGAAGTAGCCACCATCGACGCAGCATTGCTGGCATCAGCAGATGCCCGACGGCTGGATTCCTACTTCAGGCATCTGGATGAGATTTACCACAAGGCCGGATCGCTGGTTCGCAAAGACAAGTCGGTTGAAATTCGTGGCCCTCAGGCATTGCTGGAAGCAATTTACGCTCACGGTCGCCGTGGTATTTCCATCCAGCGCTATAAAGGGCTGGGTGAGATGAACCCTGAGCAGCTTTGGGAAACCACACTTGATCCGAATGTCCGTTCCCTGCTGCAAGTGAAGATTAAAGAAGCGGATGCCGCAGACGATATCTTCACCAAGCTCATGGGAGATGAGGTCGAACCTCGCCGTGACTTCATCCAGACAAACGCACTTTCTGTGGCGAATCTGGACGTATAAGTCACTTTCTTGAGGTAATAATAAAAAAGCCGGAGGCATTTGCTCTCCGGCTTTTTGTTACTCCGTGTTGTCAGGTGGAGATAACCCTTCAAATGTGTGATCCGCTATCCAGCGATTAAATAAAAAGCTCACATGCTGCCCTGCGGCTTCAGCCGCCTCTTCTGGCGTGCCATTGCAATGTGTTTCAATGATCCGACTATGCAGGGCATGGACATCACTCGTATTGAGCGGAAACGAACGGTCAAATAAAGTAACGCGATGCATATGAAGAGCACACCGTTCCAGAATTGGCTCAAGTCCGGTCAGGTTTGCCTGATGAAACAAGGTGGCATGGAATAAGCGATCATACGCACTGCAAAGGTAAACTTCTCCTGCATCCGCTGCCTGACACATCGCATCCAGTATCTCAAACAGGCGGTTACGCACTTCCTCTGTAATCTTGGAAGCCACGATGCGTCCTGCTTGCTCTTCCAGTTGCCTGCGAATTTGGATAATCTCCATCGCCTCAGCACGGCTGATACCAGCAACGCGCGTGCCCTTATAATCATGGCGGATCACCAGACCAGTCTGCTGGAGTTTGAATAAGGCTTCCCGCACAGTTCCCTGAGCACAGTCGCATGTATCAGCAACCTGCTGCTCTGCAATCGCTTCTCCGGGCTTCAGTTTCCCGACAATTATCTTCTCTTTCAGATAATGATAAACAGCGTCGCTCTTGCGATTACTGGAGGTTGGCCAGGGCGAAATCCCAAATCTGGAAATAAGTGAACGGTCCGAGATTGAGTGCAGCATGGAGTGAAATGCCTTGTTGGTCGCAAGAGAAAGTGCAACGCAATCGACCTTGCACCCCTCATTACAGAAACACTCCAACACGTATAGCGTGCAATATACACCAAGCGCAATTGTTAAATAAACCTCCGTCGCGTAAGGGATGTTTATTGCGCTATGTGTCCATAAATCGATTAAATATCACGATGACTGCCTATATGCAGGCATATTTAGCTAAGTTTTTTGGAGAATTGCGAGCATTACTTTACCGGCGCACGCGAGAGAAATACGGCAAAAGAATTAACTTAGCTGGCTAATTTATACACAATATAATGAGCGCATAGGGGCCGGCAACTGCGTAAATTCATGGAAACCAGAGTCAGGGCTCTGGCTTCAGCATCACTGTCGCAGTCGCGTAAGCGTATATTTTTCCGTCCTCATCCACGATCTCACCACTAGAAATCCCGGTCTGGCGTGTCATGCTGATAACGCGACCTTCTGCATAAAGAACCTGCCCAACAGTGATGGGTCGGATATACTTAACATTAAGTTCGGAAGTTCCCCGAAAGTTGAAAGCATCTTTCAGTTTGCTTTGCACGGCGAGTGATAAAACCGAATCCAGCGCGGTTGCCGCATAACCTCCGTGCACTGTCCCTCCGGGATTCATATGGTCATGTGTGGGTTTACACTTAAACCGAACAAGCCCATCTTCTATACGGTCCAGCTCCACATTCATTGTTGCAGCCATTGGAGGGCGATTGCCTGACTTTTGCATCGCCGTCAGAAACTCCAGTCCTGACATTACTTTAAGGTCCATCTTTTCAATCCGTCCTGTTGAATGAAGGTTGAAATCACAGTCGCGCCAGCAAGGCTTTGAGGCTCTCCTCTTCCTGGGGACTTAACTCTTCAAGAAATTTGGCATTTGCATCCTCAGTAATGCTGTCGAGCTGCTCTGAAATCGCGCTGCCCTTCTCACTGAGGTAAATATGCTGGGTGCGTCGGTCATCAGGGCTGGCTTTGCGTATCACAAAACCAGCGGGACAAAGCCGGTCCAGCACGCCGGTTAACGTGGCGTTGTCCAGCTCTGCTGCCTTTCCAAGCTGAGATGTCGTGCAACCATCGTTTACTGCCAGCGCCTGAAGCACAATGGACTGCACGGGTGTAAGTCCCAATGCTTCCAGTTGTTTTTTGTAAAATCGGGTACCGCTGCGGGCACTTCTGGAAAGCAGATAAAAGATGCAGTTATCTAAGCGCATACGCTGAGACTCCATATATTTTGCAAGCAAATAATTTGCATACAAAATATATGGGTGCAACTCAGACTTTAGAGTAAGGTCGGAAGCTGTACGAAATTACAGCTTCCAAAAAGACAAATTCAGGCAGTCTCACGAGTTTCAGTAAGTATGACTTCAAAACCCTCAAAGTGAGGACCGCCCAGATAGAAGTTCATGCGCGTGCCAGCACCTTTGTGCGCTGTTGCAAAAGCCTCAGATTTTGTCCACCCGACGAAGTTCTCGTAGGTATCCCAGGTGGTATGAGAGGCATAAAGTGTGTGGTCTTCGAGGGTGTCGCCCTTTAACATACGAAATTCGATGTAACCGGGAACAGAACTCAGATGTCGTTCACGGTTTTTCCAAACGGCTTCAAATTCTTCTTCTTTACCCCGCACCACGCGGAAACGGTTCATTGCGATGTACACGCTGGAACTCCTTCGCCAATTTGTGGACAGACCTTTCCTGTTCAGGACCTGTCAAATCTCGGTTTTCAGAGCCACTCTCAAAACGAAGCCGCAACAGGATGAATGGGCTTGCAGAGGCTGGCTAGCGGATAAAACCGCCCGGCTGGCAAAATGGTCTTAACCCTGCGCCTTTTCAGGCAACAGGTGCGCGTATCTATTAAAATATGAGTTTCATAGTCAAGTAATTTTTCTTATGTCAGTTTCCTGACTAGTTTGAGATTGACTGCATTATAAAACATGAGTAATACAATCATGTTATCTTAAAGTGACAACACTTTGCAAAAACGGGTCGTCTTGGGAAGCCAGCAGCCACTCATCCCCGAAGGAACGAAACCACTCCTCTCAAATGGGTGCAGCCATGGGTCTCCTCACCAAAGTCGGCAGATCACTGCCTCAAGTGCTTCCTTATATCGCCGTTATGCTGATGAGCTTGCTCATTGCCATGACAGCAAACGAAGCATTGGCGCAAAAGCAGGAAAGCAGGCAGCGGCTCATTTCCATTGGGTCTTCTCTGACGGAAATTGTCTATGCGCTCAATGCTCAGGACAGGCTTGTTGCTGTTGACACGACAAGTCTTTATCCGCCCGAAGCGCAGAAACTTCCTGATGTTGGGTACATGCGTGCGTTAAGCGCAGAGGGAGTTCTGGCCTCAGATCCCACTCATATTCTGATGATGGAGGGTTCAGGTCCCCCTGCAACCATCGATGTGTTGAAAGCAGCGGCTCTTCCGCTGACTGAAGTGAAAGAAAAATATACGCCTGAAGGTATCCTTGAAAAGATCGAGCTGATCGGAAACGCTCTGGGTCTTCAGGATGAGGCAAAGGCGCTGAAGAATAAAGTGCAGACGGATATGGATGCTGCACTGGCTTACGCCCAGAAGCAGGCAAAGCCGCTTAAAGTTGTCTTCGTCATCTCACAAGGTGGAGATAAACCGTTAATTGCAGGGCGGGAAACCGGAGCACATGCTGTTATTGGTCTGGCAGGTGCAACAAATGTATTTGCAAACCTGCGTGGCTATAAACCTGTTTCCAAAGAGGCACTGATCGCCGCAGCACCAGACGTGATCATGATGATGTCTCGCCCCGGACTGAGCGGTCAATCCAAAATCCTCAAGGCACCGGGCTTCAATCTCACTCCAGCAGGTTTGAACGGCAATTTGATCACCATGGATGGCGTTTACTTGCTTGGTTTCGGTCCACGCACTGCACAGGCAATTCGTGATCTTAGTGATCGCCTCGCGGAAATCGCGAGTAAAACCGGGATCAAATCATAAAGCAGTCCGCCATGAGTGAGATGACATTGTCTGAGGCGTGTAAGCCGTCCCTGTCCCATCTGAGAACGAGCAGAGAATTTCGTCAGCGCTACGCAACCCGTGCGTTGTCTCTCCTCTTGCTTGTTGTCTGCTTTGTATCGTTGAGTGTTGGTCCGGCAGAAGTATCACTTTCGCATCTAATTGGCGTATTTGACTACTGGCTGTTGGGGGATGAAACCGCACTCAGCCTGAGAGACAAGGTCATCCTCATGGATATCCGCATGCCCAGGACACTGCTGGGTGGTCTGGTTGGGGCAGCTCTTGCAGCATCCGGGGCGATGATGCAGGGTCTCTTCCGCAACCCGCTTGCTGATCCGGGGCTGGTGGGTGTGTCCTCTGGTGCTGGTCTGGCGGCGGTGTGTGTCATCACCTTATCATCTGCTTTGCCTCTCTGGGTTTTGGATGGATATTCCGTCTACCTGTTGCCATGGGGGGCTTTTCTGGGTGGTGCTGCAACCACAGCTCTGCTTTACAAGGTGGCAACCCGCAGAGGACAAACCTCAGTTGCCACCATGCTGCTTGCAGGCATCGCACTGGGTGCATTAGCTGGTGCCGTCACTGGTTTCCTTGTTTTTGGCAGTACAGATGAAGAGCTGCGAGATTTGACCTTCTGGAGTATGGGGGGGCTTGGAAGCGCAACATGGCCCAGAGTGGCAACCACGCTTCCTTTTGCACTGGCAGTTTTCGCGAGCCTTCCCTTTATCGCAAAGGGCCTGAACGCATTTCTGTTGGGGGAGGCGGAAGCCTTCCATCTTGGCTTTAACACTCAACAACTTAAGAGAATTATTATTATTCTGGTTGCTGGTGCAACCGGAGCTTCAGTTGCGGCGGCTGGTGCAATTGGTTTTGTCGGGATCGTTGTGCCCCACCTCCTGAGATTGGTGATTGGATCAGACCACCGCTTCCTGCTTCCTTCCTGTGCTTTACTTGGTGCGGCACTGCTGATTTCTGCCGATGTTGTTGCCCGTACCGTCGTCGCTCCGGCAGAGTTACCCATCGGCATCATTACTGCAGTGATTGGCGCACCAGTGTTCCTGACCATTTTGCTGGGACGCAAAAATCAGGCCCAGCTGTAAGGAAGATCTATGCTTGAAGCCACAAACCTTACTGTTAGTGTGGGGGCGAAGGCACTCCTTCGCGATGTTAACTTTTGTTGCCACCCCGGAGAACTCACTGTCATCATTGGTCCCAATGGCGCAGGTAAGTCTACGTTACTCAAGTGTCTGACGGGTGAGATGATGCCAGCCGCAGGCATGACCATGCTGGATGGGGTGCCCATCAGCAGCTGTTCTTCAGTTGAGCTGGCAAGCAGAAGAGCTGTCCTCCCGCAAAGCTCACAGCTCGGGTTCCCGTTTTCGGTGGAAGAAGTGGTGATGCTTGGGCTTGTCTCAGGAACACATGGACTTCGCGCAGAACAAATGCGCTCACGAGTACTACAGGCATTAGAACGGGTTGGTCTCGCCTCATACATGCATCGTTATTATCAGGAGCTTTCCGGGGGGGAGAAACAGCGCGTGCACCTGGCGCGTGTGCTTTGTCAGGTCTGGGAACCAAATCCAAATGGGCGGGCAAACTATCTGTTTCTGGATGAACCCACCGCAAGCCTCGACCTGAAGCACCAGATCGATGTTTTGGAGACGGGCCGGGACTATGCCAATAAGGGCGGCGGGGTGATTGCAGTCCTTCACGATATCGATTTGGCCTGCGTTTATGCTGACAAAATCTTCGTGCTCAACCATGGCTCTCTGGTTACTCATGGAACGCCGGGAGATGTAGTGACAACCGATTTGCTCCGGTCCGTCTATCATTTGGATGATCGCATGCTGGCAACCAAATGGGGCCATTTGGCAAAGGGAGAGCAACTCGGGAAATCCTGGTCAGACCTGCGCCCATCCTGAGCACAGGCCGTCTCCTCGTTTCCTGATGTTTTGCTCCTCATCCTGCTTGTAGTTACGGCTACGAATAACTGGCAGTGCATGACGGCGGGACTTGAAGGAAGGTATTTACCGCAACGAGACTTTGCCGCATTTAGGCCAAATAAGAGGGCGTTTGACGTGCTCACAAAGTTGTGTAGGTGTTTATCCCGAAATAAAATAGGTCAATTAAGGCAAATGAGGCGACTGAAACGCCAATAAAATATCTCTTATCTTTCCAAATCCTATGTGGTCATAAGCTGCGGAAATACCGTGGTAAATTCAGCACAGAAAACTCAAAAAGAGATTTTATGTGATGTAAAACATTGATACATATAGTTTTTCTTAAATTCCTTCGTAAAAAAACCTCCATTATTCCTCCGAAATTTAGCCCCAATTTCCCAAAAAAATCCCCCCGTCGAACGCAGAGGCAATCAATTGCACTGCACACAATGTGATGTGTTGGAAGCTAGAAACAGTGTGTGCAGTCAGACCGCTTCAGCGTTCGTTTTTAACGAGAGTGGCTCATTGAGCCTTCCTGACTTTAGCAATTCGGCTAGCTCCACCTATTTCGGAGTTGTCTGGAACCTCTTAATAAAAACTGAGGGAATACAATGGACTATCGTGGCACATATGATGAATTCCGTGACGCCTTGCGGGCTTTCGAATCCGGTTGGGATCGCGAAAGATACAACGACGGCAGAATTCAGGATTGGCAGCTCAATGAATGGGCTGGCGGCCCGGTGCAGGATTTCTTTCCAGAACATGACAGTTGGGGGGATCTGACCGATGATCAATGGAGCACCATGTCCTATCGCTCCATGAACTCACTCGGTTTTGTGGGTTATCAGTTTGGCGAAGCGCTTCTCATTGATCTTGGCTACTACGACGATGATGTCTTTTACGGCAACGGCGCAGCAACCAACACCTGGGATGGCACCTGGACTGGTAAGAATGGCGTCAATTCCCTCGAAGACTTCATGACCCCTGAGGCTCAGGAAGTTGCAATTCAGGAAGCATTTGGCTTCAATCTCCAGATTATTGAAAACGGACTGTCCAACAGTGGTCAGACACTCGATGAGTTTATCGGGCAGGAGTTCACCTACGAGCAGAATGGTCAGGAAGTCAGCGTAACCCTCACACTGACCGGCATTCTGGCAGCCGCACACTTGCGCGGTGCGTATGGTACACTAGCACTCCTGCAGGGCGGTAACGTTTCTCAGGATGAGTACGGCACATCCATCCTGCAATATGTTGAGCAGTTTGGTGGTTACGAAAGTCCATCAGTGGAAGACGCAATCGATTACTTCCATGATCGCCTCACAGGTGATGAAGGTCTGGACGGTTCCGTACCCGGCGGTGGAGTTCCAAAAGAAGATGCCGACGTGGTGGTCACATGGTCCTACGGCGAGCAAGAAGTGGTCGATGATTTCGATACCGAAGATGGCG
The DNA here is from genome assembly GCA_947496145.1 of uncultured Pseudovibrio sp. GTDB lineage: Bacteria > Pseudomonadota > Alphaproteobacteria > Rhizobiales > Stappiaceae > Pseudovibrio. The sequence continues at coordinate 388,968 of CANMBS010000001.1, read as the reverse complement.
TGATTTTTGTTGACTGGATCAGTGGTGACCAACTGGAAATCACCGAAACAGCCGATGGTGTTTTGTTCTCCATCCCTTCCAACGGTGGTCAGACCTTGCTTCTGGCAGGTGTTTCTCTTGCTGACCTGACAATGGCGAACTTCTCCATTCAGGATGCCTCAGCAGCAGAAAAAATTCGCGATCTTGTAGGTGAGAACACCCAGCCTGTTGATCCAACCGACCCAACTGATCCTGTGGACCCGGTCGATCCGGGTGATGGTGATGTCACGCCTCCAACTGATCCCGATGACGGTCACGATCATGGTGGTGATCATGGCGGGGATCACGGTGGTCACACTGGCAATATGTACATGCTTGATCTGGAAAGTGAATCCCAGATCATCGAAGACTTCGATCCAGCTACTGACATGATCCATATTCTGGAAGGTGTCACCGGCGAACAGTTTGAGATCTTTGAGGAAAGTGGTGAAGCGCTAGGACAGACTGTCCGTATCGTGATCACTGATGAACTTGGAAACATTCTCTCCACCACCATTTTCCAGGGCGTGACACTCTCTGATCTGTCACTGGCAAACTTCTCTGTGGCAGAACAGTCTGCTTTCAACGAAGTTGTTTCTGCCATTGGCGAGACCGTTGAAGTACCTGATCCGGATCAGGGCGGAGGTTACGAGCTTGTCTATGACAATGATGGTTCCAACCCTCCTACCATCACTGGCGAAACAGAACAGGGTGGCTCCAAATTCCGCGCTGATACCAATGCCGATGATATCGTAGGCTTTAATCCCGAGACAGACGAGCTTGACTTCGGCGGAACCTCCGTTCACGGTCTCATCGTTACCAAGGCACCCTCCGGCGAAATCGTCATCGACAGCCCATGGAGTTCCGCAGCACAGATCGTGCAAGGGGTTACCTATCAGGATGTCGACATTTCTGACTTCGGTGTGGTCGGAAACGAACACCTCCGGCAGGATCTGGGTGGCGTGGTCTCTTGGGAACAAGGCGTGGGTCCACGTGAAGACGACACAGTATACATCCGCTCACATGAGTACGGAGTACACGAAGTTATCTCTGACTTTGACCCGGCAACCATGAAAATCAGCTTCCTGTACTACGGTACGCGTGAACGTCTGAGCGTTGAAGAAACCGATGATGGTCTGCTGATTTCCACTCTGCCAAGTGGTCAGAGCTTCCTGTTCGAGGGCATCTCTCTTGATGACCTTGTCCCCGGTCAGCTGGAGTTCCACTTCGATCAGGTAATGGAAGACAACCTCGAAGTCCCATTCGGCTTCAGTCAGGATGACGTGACCCTCGTCAGCCGTGAAGGTCTGCTGACCCCGGAAGCCCCAGCAGGCGACACAACGGATGGTCATCAGACAAGACCGGGCGACTTTGGTCCAACAGACCCGGTTGATCCTGTCGACCCAACAGATCCAACTGACCCTGATCCGGATCCTGTCGACCCGGTCGATCCGGGTACAGGCACTCCGGGTGAAGTACCAGGCGATGGTGTGGTCGTGTTCACATGGGCATGGGGTGATAACAGTGTCATCACCAACTTTGACCCATCCGAGCATAAGGTCAGCATTGGCTGGATCAGCTCCGATCAGATCAGCTTCGAGGAAACAGACAATGGTCTGTTGATCTCACTGCCATCAAATGGTGGTCAGACCTTGCTGCTGGAAGGCATCTCCCTTGACGATCTCAGCCCTGAGAACTTCGATGTAGCAGACCCGTCCACGCTTCAGGAAATCCTTGATCTGCTGAATGGCGGAGCGACTGATCCGGTTGACCCAACTCCGGACCCAGATCCAACTCCAGATCCCGATCCGACCCCAGATCCTGATCCAACACCTGATCCTGATCCGGTTGACCCTGTTGATCCGGGCGATGGTTCTCCTCGCGAGTTCACGCTGGACTGGCAGTGGGGCAAACAGGAAGAAGTTACAGACTTCAACCCAGAGCAGGATACTGTGAACATTGGCTGGATTGGCGGTAGCCAGTTTGAAGTTGAGCAGACTGATAATGGCGTCCTGTTTACCCTGCCCGGCAATGGTGGAAGATCACTTCTGCTGGTTGGCGTCGCAGCCGCAGAGCTTGCCGCTAACACCATCATAGCAAACGATGCAGCAGCACAGGCTAAGATCGAAGACTTCCTCGCCAATGCTGAAAATCTGGCAGATGCAGGTACTGAAACTGAAACTGAAACAGTTGACTCCACCTACATTCCAGAGGCTCCGGAAGCTGCTTCAACTCCAGAGGAAGAAACAGCAACCAACGACAACCAGACTGATGCGGTTGCAGCACATGCTGAACAGGCCGATCAGAGTAATGGAGCAAATGAAACGCAGGATGCACCAGAACCAGCAGTCGCGGCGGCTGCCAATGGCAATGGCGTAATTGGTGGCAACACCGTGCAGGTCAACTGGGATTGGGCAGCGGAAGAAGTAATCACAAACTTCGATCCATCAACCGATACCATCGACTTCGGCAACCTCAATGCTTCCCAACTTCAGATCACTGAAGAGGATAACAGTGTTGTTATTGAGGTTCTGGACAATGGAGGCCACACATACACCTTGAATGGCATCAGTGTAGACGATCTGACAGAAGCCAACTTCGAAGCCGACGAATTTAACACCGTCGTCAGTGAAGAAGGTGGTGTTGTCGACCAGATCAACACGCTTCATCAGGATGATAACCTGATCTGATCCTTCAAAAATAGCTGAAAACTGCTCCCTCCCGGTAAAACCGGGAGGGGGTTTCATGCTTGAAACCCTGTGTTTCACTTGGGAGAAAATAAATGCCTGGTGGCCCACAACCAAAAGATTCTCCAATTAGCAGTGCATTCAGATCACTAAGATCTGCACTCGTTGGAATTGCCGGGGTCAGCATGCTGCTCAACCTACTAATGCTGACCGGCCCCTTGTTTATGTTGCAGGTCTATGACCGCGTGCTTGCCAGCGGTTCAGTTCCAACGCTCGTTGTGTTGGCGATGCTTGTTGGCATCCTTTTTGCTTTCTATGGGATTTTGGAGGTAATGCGCAGCCGTGTGCTCTCCCGCCTTGGTCAGCGGGTAGATGCGCAGCTTTCTGGCGTTTCCTATGAAATCTCTACAAGCCTGCCTCTTATTCTTGGCCCGAAGGGTGCAAAAATGCGCCCTGTACAGGACTTGGATCAGGTCCGCAGCTTCCTGTCCGGCCCCGGTCCTTCCGCCATCTTCGACTTGCCCTGGATGCCGCTTTACTTTGGCATCGTCTACCTCTTCCACCCCTATCTGGGATTGATGGCAATTGGTGGCGCTCTCGTCATGTGTGCTCTTGTCGGTCTGAACGAGTTCACGTCTCGCAGGCCTTCCAGTGAAGCTGCGGCAGAAACAAACCGTCGATCAGCCATCGTGGAGGCAAGTCGCACGAATGCCGAGGTCATTCAGGCCATGGGCATGATGGAGACCATGAAAAACAGATGGCATAAAGGGAATGACGCTTATCTCATAAAGCAGCGTAAAGCAGGTGACAGAGCTGCTTTCTTCTCAACTGCAGTTAAAACTTTTCGCTTGATTTTGCAATCTGCCATGCTCGGTATGGGGGCATGGCTGGTAATTCAGCAGGAAGTAACATCTGGTGTGATGATTGCTTCTTCTATCATGTCATCCCGCGCCCTCGCACCGGTTGAACAAGCTGTCTCTCAATGGAAAGGCTTCCTCGCTGCACGTCAGGGCCTTGCTCGTCTGCGCAAGGTGATTGAAAATAAAACTGACACAAGCAACGTGATGGAATTGCCCCTGCCTCACCAGAAGATTGATCTGGACGGCGTTGCCTGTGGTCCGGTTGGCATCCGTCAGCCTATCGTGCAGGGTGTTTCCTTCAGCCTCGCAGCAGGTGAAGGGCTTGGCATCATCGGTAAATCTGGCTCCGGCAAGTCAACTCTGTCCCGCTCGATTGTCGGTGTCACCAATGCTCTTGGAGGTTCCATCCGTTTTGATGGCTCCGAGATGGATCAATGGACATCCGAGAGGGTTGGTCAGTTCGTCGGCTTCCTGCCGCAGGATATCCAGCTGTTTGATGGCACGGTTGCAGAAAATATCTCCCGCTTCAAGGAAGATGCAAATCCTGATGACGTGATCGAAGCAGCCAAAATCGCCAGCGTTCATGATTTTATCACGGGCCTGCCAGATGGTTACAACACAGTGATCGGCAGCGCAGGTTACGCTCTTTCTGGTGGTCAGCGGCAGCGCATTGCTCTGGCTCGCGCCATGTATGGTGAACCCTTCCTGATTGTGCTGGATGAGCCGAACTCCAATCTGGATTCAGAAGGCGAAGCCTCCCTCACCCATGCAATCAAGCTCATGCGTAACCGGGGTAAGATCGTAATCGTGATTGCTCATCGCCCAAGTGCAATCGCAGCGGTAGACAAGGTGCTGGTGCTTAACGAAGGTCGCCAGGCCGCCTTCGGGCCGCGTGATGAGGTGATGAAGCAACTGGTCACACCGGTGCAGACTCAAGGCCCAAAACAAAAACAAGTAGCTAAGGCTCCAATGAAACAGGGAGCAGCATGATGCATAATCATTCTGAAAGTGACAAAGAGCTGAAGGGCAGCGTTAGGTTTCACCTCATCTGTGCTGGTCTTCTTGTTGTCATCCTTGTTGGAGGTGTCGGTCTCTGGGGTGGTCTGATGGAAATCAGAGGCGCAATCATCGCCCCCGGTACTGTGGTGGTTGAAACCAACACGAAGAGCGTCCAGCACATGGAAGGCGGCATCGTTCGCTCTATCATGGTGACAGATGGTGACAGTGTTGAAGCTGGCGACGTTTTGATACGGCTGGATGACACCGTCACTCGCGCCAATCTGGCTGTGGTGACGAAACAGCTCGACAATCTCTATTCACAAGAGGCCCGTCTCATCGCAGAGCGGGATGGAACAGAGGATATTTTGTTCCCTGCCCGTTCAGTTGCCACCAATAACCAGTCACAAATGCTACAGACCATTCATGAGGGCCAGCGCCGCATGTTGATGGCAAAAAACAAGAACCTGTCAGGCAGGCAGGACCAGATGCGGGCCCAGATAGAGCAATACAAGAAGCAGATTGACGGTTTGTCTCAACAGCGCGATGCCAAAGAAATCGAAATCCAACTGATTGATGGCGAGTTGGAAGACCTGAACAAGCTTCTGAAGAAGCGTCTGGTTACAGAATCCCGCGTAACAGCGCTTATGCGCGAGAAAACCAAGCTTCAGGGTGAATATGGCGATTTCATCGCTCAGATTGCCAAGACTGAAGAAGCCATAGCAGAGCGCAATATTCAGATAATCCAGATTGAAGAGGATGTTCTGACAAAAACCCTTGAGCAGCTTCAGCAGGTAAGAGCAGAAATCGCTCAGCTTGAGGAAAAGAAAATTGCAGCGCAGGATCAGCTCATGCGCATGGATATCAAGTCACCTTTGGCAGGCACGGTCCATGATCTCACCATTCACACGATCGGTGGTGTTATTTCTGCTGGTGAAGTGGTGATGCAGGTGGTTCCTCGTGAGGATGTGTTGATTGTGGAGGCACAGGTTCAGCCAATAGATGTGGACCAGCTCACACCTAACCAGTTGGCAACAGTCCGCCTGCCCAGCTTTGACCAGCGCACAACACCAGAATTGAAGGCACGGGTGAAAACCATCTCTCCTGACCTTCTTGAAGACCCGAAAAGCGGCCTGAGCTTCTATATGGCTGAGCTGACTATTCCTGAAGCTGAATTGAGCAAACTGGGAAGTAAGCGGCTGGTTCCCGGCATGCCTGTAGAAGCTTTCATGCAAACGGATAGCCGTACGGTGATCTCTTACATAATGAAGCCAATGGTCGATCAGATCGCCCACGCAATGCGAGAATAGGGGCACCGCGTATCGCCGAAAAGTGGAACCCGGTTTTCGGATTGAGATACGCGAAGAAAAGCCCCTGCTCTCTTTTATGGCTTAAATGTTGAGGCTGCTTACCAGCCAGCCTCAACATCACCCATCTCCACATAGATGCTCTTAACCTGAGAGTATTGATCCAGCGCCCACTGACCATTCTCGCGGCCAATACCGGAATGCTTGAAGCCACCAAATGGCATTTCTACAGGGGTCAGGTTGTAGTTGTTGATCCAGCAGGTACCAGCTTCCAGCTGATCAATCACGCGGTACGCACGCTGAATGTCTTTCGTGAACACAGCTGCCGCCAGACCAAACTCGGTGTTGTTCGCACGACGGATCACATCAGCTTCATCATCAAAGTCCAGCACACACATCACAGGGCCGAAGATCTCTTCACACGCAATGCGCATGTCGTCTTTCACTTCCGTGAAGATGGTTGGCTCAACAAACAGGCCACGGCCCAGACCGTCCACCTGCGGACGACCACCACCAGCATAAAGCACAGCACCTTCACTCTGACCAATCGCGATGTAGTCCATCACTTTTTCGAGCTGAGCCTTGGAAACAAGCGGGCCTAGCTGCGTGTCTTCATTCAGCGGATCACCAATCAGTATCTTCTCTGTGCGCTCTTTGAGGCGTTTTAAGAACTCTTCCTTGATAGAAGAATGCACGAACACGCGAGTGCCGTTGGAGCAAATCTGACCAGTGGAATAGAAGTTAGCGTTCATCGCCGCAGCAACGGCATTATCGATGTCGCTGTCTTCAAAGATCACAATTGGAGACTTACCACCCAGTTCAAGGCTCATGTGTTTTAACTGGGAAGCTGCCTTTTCAGCCACTTTCATGCCGGTTGGCACAGAACCAGTCAGAGAAACCTTCGCAATTTCAGGATGCGCCACAAGAGCCGCCGCCGCTTCACGGTCCGCCTGCACAACGTTGAACACACCATCCGGCAGGCCAGCTTCCCGGAAGATTTCAGCAAGTTTCAGAGCAGACAGACACGTCACTTCAGAAGGCTTGAAGATCATCGCGTTACCAGCAGCCAGAGCAGGCGCCGCTTTCCACGCAGCAATCTGGATCGGATAGTTCCACGCACCGATACCAAGGCAAATGCCCAGCGGTTCACGCTTTGTCAGTGCATAAGAGCCGCCCAGATCGATGTGCTCACCGTTGGAAGTTGCAGCTACGCTTGCAAAGTATTCCAGCGCTTCAGCACCGGAAGCAGCATCAGCCACCAGTGTTTCCTGAAGTGGCTTACCCGTATCAAGGGTTTCCAGCTCAGAAAGCTCACGGTTCCGCTCACGCATCAGGTCCGCCGCCTTGCGCAGAACGCGGGACCGCTCCGCCGGAGCCATCGTCCGCCAGACTGCAAAGCCAGTACGCGCAGCAGCAACCGCCTTGGTGATGATCGCTGGTGTTGCCGAGTGAACCCGCGCGATCACTTCCTGCGTTGCCGGGTAAAGGCTCAGAATCTCCTCACCCATCGTATCTTCAACGTAAGTGCCGCCGATGAAGTGAGAACCACTTGGCTGCGCCCGCAGGGATGCATTTGTCAGAGTATCTGTCTTCGTCATTTCTTAATCCAACACTTACCGTTGTTCGTTCTGCCAGTTTGGGTGTACCCACGCCTGCTTATCTCTGGCAGGAAGCATAGGCTTTCCAAGGATGTGATCTGCGGCCTTCTCACCAACCATAATGGAAGGCGCATTAAGGTTTCCGTTCGTAATCTGCGGGAAGATGGAGCTATCCGCAACGCGCAACCCGTCAACTCCAATCACGCGGCATTCGCTGTCAACCACCGCACTCTCGTCATTGGCGTCGCCCATCTTACAGGTGCCGCATGGGTGGAACGCGCTCTCAACGTGTTCTTTGATGAACGCATTGAGCTGTTCGTCCGTTTCAACGTCACTGCCCGGCTGAATCTCCTTGCCACGAAACGGATCAAACGCATGTTGCGCAAAGAGTTCTCGTGTCAGGCGAATGCAGGCGCGAAAATCCTCCCAGTCCTCTTCATGGCTCATGTAATTAAACAGCACATTCGGCTTGTCCATCGGGTCAGCAGACTGCAACGTCACCGCACCGCGAGACTTGGAACGCATCGGCCCCACATGAACCTGATAGCCATGACCTTCAGCCGCTGCCTGCCCGTCATACCGAACCGCAAATGGCAGAAAGTGGAACTGAATGTCTGGGTACTTCACACCTGCTTTGGAGCGGATGAAACCGCAGGTTTCAAAGTGGTTTGAGCCACCCAGACCAGACTTGGCAAGCTGCCACTGCGCGCCAATCACCCCTTTGGAGATCAGGTTCCAGTGCTTGTAAAGCGTAATCGGCTGCGTACAGGCTTGCTGAATGTAAAGTTCCAGATGATCCTGCAAGTTCGCGCCAACGCCTTTACGGTCAGCAACCACCTCAATACCAAGAGCAGACAGAGCCGCCGCATCGCCAATGCCAGAATGCATCAGCAGCTTTGGTGAGTTGATGGAAGACGCAGAAACAACCACTTCGCGGGAGCATCTCAATTCATGCAATTGCCCGCCGCGCATGTACTCAACACCAGCGGCGCACTTGCCTTCCATGAGAACACGGTTCACATGCGCACCTGTGATAATCTCAAGGTTTGGTCTGCCTTTAATCGGCCAGAGATAGGCGTTGGACGCGGACCAGCGACGGCCATCATGCACCGTCATTTCCATCTCGCCAAAGCCTTCCTGACGATAGCCGTTGTAGTCCTCGGTTCGCGCATAACCAGCTTCTTCACCAGCCTTTACAAAGGCTTCGTAAAGCGGGCTCCACAGTGTGCCGCGAGAAACGTGCAGCGGGCCAGACCTGCCGCGCCAGCCTTCATCTCCAGCCGTCGCGTTTTCAAGACGCTCGAAGTAAGGCAGAACATCTTGATAGCTCCAGCCCTTCGCCCCCATCTCTTCCCAGCTGTCAAAGTCGCAGGCGTTGCCGCGCACATACACCATGCCATTGATGGAGGAAGACCCGCCAATAACTTTACCTCGTGGCAATGCAAGCCGTCGTCCATCCAGATGTGGTTCCGGTGCGCTCTCATAACCCCAGTCATAACGGGACATGTTCATCGGGTAGGACAAAGCTGCAGGCATCTGAATAAACGGGCCAATGTCCGTGCCGCCAAACTCCAGCAAAACCACTTTGTTCTGCGGGTCTTCAGAAAGGCGGCGTGCCAGCGCGCAACCGGCAGAACCTGCACCAACAATAATAAAATCTGCAATCATTGTATTCTCTTGGGCCTGTAAGCCTTATTCCGTTATTTTGAAATTTCTGGGGTATCGAAGCTGTCAAAACACTTCTGCACATAGTCCTGAACCAGCTGCGTTGCTGGCATTCCGTCCGGATTGTCTGCTGTCAGCACCCGTTGCAGCCAGAGGCCATCGATCATGGCAGATGTGCCTTCAGCCGCCGCTTTGGCACTGTCATGGTCCGTTACGCGCTGAAACTCGACTGTCAGATTGGAAACAAGCCTGCGATGATAAATCCGCAGCAGGCGTCTGGTCGCAGGTTCCGTGCGGGCCAGAACATAAAACGCGAGCCACGCAGAGATAACCGAAGGCTGAAACTGCTCATCGCTGAAGTTGGTATGGATGATTGCGTCGATTCTTTCCTTCGGAGACCTGGCCTTAAGCAAGCGCTTTCGTGACTCCTTGCTCAGGTCTTTCAGCAGAAAGCTCATGGTTGCGTTGAATACAGCAGCCTTTGATCCGAAGTAGTGGTGCGGCAAGCCGGTGGAGACACCTGCATTTCTGGCGATGGTCGCCATGGTTGTCGCAGAATACCCCTTTTCATGAATAGCTTTAATCGTACCCATGATGATCGAGGTTTTGCGCTCCTCTTCCATTCCAACTTTAGGCATACGCGCTGCACTCACTCTAAGATTATTTTTATTGAACGTTCAATCAATAAAAATAGTTCTTAGAACATTTTTGAGCATTTGAAAAGTAATGCCTAGGGATTTGTCGTAATTATTATCATCAGGAGAGGTTGAATTTAGTCCATCCTGTGTTTATTAGCTTATGTGAGTGATCGAATTTGAAATTTAATTGTGCTCTGAGCGGTGCTCGAGATTTGTTTTCTACACAATTCTGCCGCAATATTAAATGAATACGGAAATTGGAGAGATTTACATGAGTGTTGCTAGTAGCGTGATAAAGAAACTATCGGTTTCTGCTTCAGTATTATTGCTTATCACTGGGTCAGCTCTCGCCGCAGAAGCGGAAGCTTGTAAAACCGTTCGCTTCTCCGACGTGGGCTGGACTGACATCACGGCAACAACTGCGGCTGCAACCTCTGTTCTGGATGCTCTTGGCTACGAAACTGATGTAAAAGTTCTTTCCGTGCCAGTAACTTACGCATCTCTCGCAAACAATGATATTGATGTATTCCTCGGCAACTGGATGCCAACAATGGAAGCTGATATCGCTAAATATCGCGAGGCTGGCACCGTTGATACAGTGCAAACCAACCTGACTGGCGCCAAGTATACATTGGCTGTTCCTAAGTATACTTACGATAAGGGCCTCAAGGATTTTTCAGACATTGCAACGTTCTCTGATGACCTTGATGGCGAGATTTACGGCATTGAAGCAGGCAACGACGGCAACCGTTTAATCCTTGATATAATTGAAAAAAATGCATTTGGCCTGAAAAACTTTGAGCTGGTCGAATCATCTGAAGCTGGCATGCTGTCTCAGGTTGCGCGCAAAACCCGCAAGGATCAGGACATCGTCTTCCTTGGTTGGGCACCGCATCCAATGAACTCCAACTTCGAATTGAAGTACCTCACTGGTGGTGATGAGTTCTTCGGCCCTAACTTCGGCGGCGCAGACGTTCTCACCAACACCCGCGCAGGCTATTCTGCTGAATGCGCGAATATGGGTCAGTTCCTCAAGAACCTCACTTTCACATTGGAAATGGAAAATGAGATCATGAACGCGATCCTGAACGATGGTGAAGAGCCAACAGACGCTGCAAAAGCATGGATCAAAAAGAACCCGGAAGCGCTCGACAAGTGGCTGAACGGCGTTTCTACATTTGACGGCAAAGACGGTCTGGCTGCTGCAAAAGCTGCCTTCGGCCTCTAAGCGTCATTACCAGCATAATCTGAGAGGCGGATGCGATAGAATTGCATTCCGCCTCTTGGCGCATTTGGGACAACGGTTGATTACTAAGAAAAAGCCTTCCTGCCCTGATCGCCTGCATTTTACAACTCGTTGACATACAATAACAAAATCTGAGGTTTCCCGTGGAGTGGCTTACAGAGCACAAACTACCCATCGGCAAATGGGCCAAGTGGGCAGTTGATTGGCTCACCGATAATGCAAGTGGTTTTTTCGATGCAATCTCCGACCTGATCGAAGCGCTGATCGACAGCGTTCTGTGGTGTTTGCAGGCACCACATCCACTCGGCATTGTCCTCATTGCAACTGTGCTGGCGTATGTGGTCAGAAGATCCATCATTTTTACGGTATTCGTTGCTTTAAGCCTGCTGCTCATCATCAATCAGGGATATTGGGATGAAACCACAGAAACACTGGCCCTGATCCTCAGCTCCACCTTTATCTGCATGCTCATCGGTGTTCCAATTGGCGTTTACTCGGCCCATCACCCAAGATTTTTCGAATGGGTACGACCTGTTCTCGATCTGATGCAGACGATCCCGACCTTCGTTTATCTGATCCCTGCCCTCATTCTTTTCGGCCTTGGCGTGGTTCCGGGGCTGATTTCTACTGTGGTCTTCGCGCTCCCCGCTTCTATCCGTTTAACCCAGATCGGCGTCGCGTCCACCCCGAAGCACCTTCTGGAAGCAGGTGAAGCCTTCGGAGCCACTTACTGGCAAAAGCTCTTCAAGATTGAACTGCCCTACGCTCTGCCAAACATCATGGCCGGCCTCACCCAAACCATTATGCTCTCCCTGTCCATGGTCGTGATCGCAGCTCTCGTTGGCGCTGATGGTCTCGGCGTACCAACACTGCGCGCACTGAACACCGTGAACATCGCAAAAGGGTTTGAAGTTGGCATTGCAATCGTTCTGGTCGCTATCGTGCTGGACCGCTTCTTCAAAAGCTCAGAAGAAAAGGGCAGCAAAAAATGAGCAAGCCAGTCGTATCCTTCAACAATCTGTCCATTGTCTTCGGCGATAAGCCTAAAACTGCCCTGCCCTTGATCGATGCAGGCAAAACCCGCGCTGAAATTCAGGAGCAAACCGGGCAGCTCGTCGGCGTGGCCAATGCCACCTTTGACATTCAGCAGGGTGAACTCCTTGTCCTGATGGGTCTTTCCGGCTCCGGTAAATCCACCCTCCTCCGCGCAATCAACGGCCTCAACAAGGTCTGCCGTGGTGAGGTGCTGGTCTCAGACAATGGCGATCAGGTCAATCCGACGACCTGCTCCGCAACACGCCTGCGCAAACTGCGCCGGGAGCGGGTTGCCATGGTGTTCCAGCAGTTCGGCTTGCTGCCATGGCGCACCGTACGCGACAATGTCGGCTTTGGACTGGAACTCTCCGACATCCCAAAGTCCCAGCGTAGCAGTCGTGTAGAAGAGCAGTTGGAACTCGTTGGCCTTGGCGGCTGGGGTGACAAATATGTGCATGAGCTCTCAGGCGGTATGCAGCAACGTGTCGGTCTGGCCCGTGCGTTTGCAACAGACGCCCCGATCCTCCTCATGGACGAACCCTTCTCCGCACTCGACCCACTGATCCGCAGCCGCTTGCAGGATGAGCTGCTCGACCTTCAGGAAAAACTGCACAGAACCATCGTATTCGTAAGTCATGATCTGGACGAAGCTGCCAAAATCGGCAACCGCATCGCCATTATGGAAGGTGGCCATGTAGTACAGATCGGCACGCCGCAGGAAATCGTAAAGAAACCAGCGGATGACTACGTCAAATCCTTCGTTGCACACATGAACCCGCTCAACGTTCTGCATGCAGAAGATATTATGGCGGATCTTACCTCTGTCAGCCCGGATTTAGCTGCAAATATTGAAAACCTGCCAACTTGCAAAGCCAAGCAGATGATCCGCGAAGTGATCGAACTGAAGCGCAGCAGCGCAGGCCCGATTGCAGTTTGTCGCGAAGGTCAGCCAGTCGGCCTCATTCGCGAACAGGAAATCATGGACTGCTTTCTCTAGTTATCACTGACAGCTGGTCCTCTTCGCTAAATAGAATATACCTCAGATGAGCTTAGCGCAGATGTTGCAAAACGCTTGTTCTGGGGTTGAACTAAGAACAAAGAGAGCATTTCGTCAGAAATTCTCAGCTTTTATTCAAATTGTTTTATTTCTCATTCTAAGGTGTGACTTAATGCTGCGTCTTTTAACTAGATTATGAATTTTCAACTTTAAAAAATAAAATAAACTGCGTACAACCACTATATAGCTCGGCGTGGCCTCAACATCTATGTGGCTGCGTTTCGCGGCTTGGCATATGATCTCTGAAAGATTTATCCTTGTTTTGACAAGCGCCTGACTGTTCATACAGATCTTGTACGCTGTGCATTTATTACGCTGGATTGCAGAATGACTTTTGAAACTTCCGGGCAAGCCCCCCTTTCCCAAAAGCGCAGTTCCGTTTTCTTTTCAGGCGGGTCCTTTTTCGGCCGGGTCTTGAAATGGGTTGCGCTGACAATTCTGACACTGGGTATCTATCGCTTCTGGGCGATGACAGGCCTTCGCAGGTCTTTATGGTCTGCAACCCAGCTAGAAGGTGATCACCTACGATACCATGGTACGGGCAAAGAGTTGTTTATTGGCTTTCTGATCGCTCTGGCAATTCTTGTTCCGTTTTATGCGCTTGGCTTTGGACTTCAGTTTCTAGGACCCGTTGCTACCGTCATCGGTTTCGGCGTTATGATCATTATTGGTTTCTTGATCACGCCATATGCCTTGTTTCGCCGTCGCAGGTATCTGCTCACCCGTACAAGCTGGCGCGGTGTTCGCTTTCATATGCAAGGCTCGGCCTGGCGTTATGTAGGGGCATGGATCTTCTGGACCATTCTCTCCATCATCACACTGGGTATTGCCTTCCCATGGCGTCAGGCAAAGCTGGACAGAATGCTCACCGAGGCCAGCTATTTTGGAAATGTGCAATTCAGCTATTCTGCTAAAGCTAAGGATTACTTTGATGCGCTGCTGGTTGTGTATGCGGTGGCGCTTATTCCTACTGCCCTTTTAGTATTTGCGGCATTTTTCACGGAAGGTAAGTCTCTTGCTCTTATGTCTTTCGTGGCTTTTGTGGTGATGCTCTTCATACCTTATGCATTTGCACGCATCTTTCGGGTTCAAGTCGACTCCACCAAGATCGGAGATATGGCATTTAAGACTTATATTAGTGCGTCCAAATTTTATGGCGCGTATATAATCCATGCTGTGGTAGTTGGTGTAGGTGCCATAGTGATCGGCTTGATTGCTGGTGTTCTTATTGCTGGTGTAGGTATGAATATGAGTCCAGCCAATGCAGCTGGATTCGTATCATTCGCAACCATTCCGCTGATTGCCCTGTATTATGGCGTGCTCCTTTTTGCCAATATGATGGTTCTGCAAGTCATGATGTTTGAATGGAAAATGAGCAGCATTATTGTCTTCAACGCTCATAGTGTCATGGATGCAATCGCTTCCGGTGATCTGGAAAACGCAGTTGGCATGGGCCTCGCTGACGCACTCGATGCTGGCTTTGAAGTGGTTTGACCATGAAGCAACTGCTTGGAACTGCAGAGTTTTTTGATGGCGCATCAGCAATATCCCGCTCCTGTCAAATCTGGTTTGACTATGACGAGATGATCCTGACAGATGTAGCGGGTGAACAGGAGTACGCCCGCTGGTCAGCAAAAAAGCTGCTCTGCGAATGGACATCTCCCATGCTCATGCTGGTGGAGCTGAATAGCCCGACCAGCACTGCATATGTAAAGATTATTGAGCATGAGCTTGCCAGGGCAGTGGAACGGAAAATCCGTTTAGTGGCAGGTCTTCCAAAACGTGAAAATACCAGAAAGATCGTCTTCGGCAGCCTCGCCTCAATCGCTTTGATCGCAGTGGCGCTCATCTTCTTCTTGCCCATGTTCTCAAAATACGCAGTTCACAATGTACCAAAATCCTGGGAAGAACAGCTTGGTAGCAATGTTGAAGACACGTTGCTCCCTGTTCTGGGCACAGAGAAATCCTCCTGCGAAGCAATTGCCGGGCAACTCGCTCTCGAAGCAATGGCAAAACGCCTGACCAAAGGTGTGGATCTGCCATTCAAGCCCAAACTCTCCGTTGTAAAGAGCGAGATACCCAATGCATTCGCCCTGCCCGGCGGCAGAATTGTCATTCTCTCCAAAACGCTGGAGGTCGTGGATGGCCCTGATGAACTTGCAGCAATTCTGGCTCACGAACTCGGCCACGTAAAACATCGCCACTCCATGCAACAAGTCATCAACGTTGCGGGAACCGGAATTGTCTTCTCCATGTTCATCGGAGATTTCACCGGCGGAAGCATCGTCGCCAGTGTGGGGGAAGCCATGCTGGACAGCTCCTACTCCCGGGATATGGAACGCGAAGCAGATGCATTTGCTGTAAAAATGCTGGAGCAGGCAAACGTTGATACCAGCGGTCTGGCTACATTCCTCGCTAAAGTCGCAAAAAAACATGGTATGGATGAAGACAGCGCCCTCTCTCAAACCCTCGGCTTCCTCTCCAGCCACCCACCAACCAAAGAGCGCGTTGAGACCCTGAACTCCCACAGTAATCCAGAGGCCAAGACAACCCCAACCCTCAGCGACGCCCAATGGACCAGCTTAAAAAACATCTGCACCAAAACAAGAGAATTGAGCGTGTAAGCATTGCTGAGAACCCACGTTTCATTTTTCAAGATTATGCTGTGTCGCCTTGGCCCGGAAAGCATTCAGCGTTCTTACTTCCGACGTCAAAAGCTGTGCAGGCACATGAATAGCTAAAGCGTATCTCTGAAAGTGGATACCGGTTTTCAGATAAAGATACGCAAAAACAAAAGCTAAAGCAGATCAAGCGTTTCAGCTTAAACGCGAACTGCTTTAGTAGATTAAACTTAGTCAGGTTTTCAATGGGCAGTGCTGGGCCTGCCCAATGAGGCTGCTTTTTATGCCAAGTTACTCTGAGTGCGTGTGAAAGTAATCAATTGCTTCTGCCACTCTCGCTCGAATGGCGGCAGCGACGCGGTCATAACCCATTGCCCGGGCAATTGCATTAACTGGATCTTCTTCGCTGAGTAAGTCAGGCTGCGCATTAATGAGACCGGCGATTTCTGCAATTGGAATATCCGTCACAGATCGCCTGTAATCTTTGTTGATTGCAGGCCTGAAGGCGATGAGTGACTTTTTGCTGTCCTTCGCCCAAACAAACGTGCCTGTTGTCTCCTCGTAAAGGTCAAAGTGCGTAAGATGTTTTTCAATTTCACGCCGCAACACAGCACCAGTCCGACTCCAACCGTGCGCTTTGGTAATGCGCTGCGCTAATGCAGTATCCTTGACTGGCCCTTCATCCGATACAATTTTTCTGATCATCTCTGACAGTGTCGGAGCATAGTCAGAGTCGTGAAATCTATCCGGATTTGGTGAAAGGCCAGAAAGGTCTGACCACTCATATGGCTTTGACTCTGGTGATGGAGCATTCACTGCTGAAGTTACAGCAGGATTACCGCGCAAGGGAGTGGTCTGTACTGGTTCACCCTTATCAGCCTTTGCCGTTTCCTTGACCTCTTCAAGAGATGCCTCTGGAATGCTTTCATCAAGTTGAGTTTCAAATGCTAAGCGCTCTTCTTCAAGCTTTGCAGCCTCTGCTGCTTGCTCTTCCTTCCGTTTATCTGCCGAACGGCTATTGGCTAACAGATTTTGGAGCTTTTGATGGATCTCGTCTGCTACATGTTGAGAGTCGTACCACCAATCAGGAGACCAAATACGAAGGATTTCCCAACCGAGATTGCGCAGTACCTGCTCGCGTACTTTATCGCGATCCCGTGCTGTTGCTGAACTATGGTATGTTGCTCCATCGCATTCTACGCCAGCAATAAACGCGCCCGGTTTATCTGGGTGTACAATGCCTAAATCTACTCTGAAGCCTGACACCCCGACCTGCGGAACGATTGTCCAGCCTCGCATCTGGAGTGCTTCGGACACAGCTTCTTCGAATGGGCTATCATAGCCTCCTACAGAACCGTCGTCTGAAGCTGCCAGTGCAATAGTGCCTTTTTCAGCAAAGCTCAGGAACTCCTTAAGATGCTTAACGCCAAGGGCTTTCGTCCGAGAGGTATCAATTGCATCTGCCGTAACCGTACTGAAAACGAGTAGTTCTTCGCGTGCGCGAGTTACAGCAACGTTTAATCTGCGTTCCCCACCATCTTTGTTGATCGCACCGAACGACATGGACATCTTACCAGAAAGGTCAGGCGCAAACGTAATTGAGAACATCATTACATCGCGTTCGTCACCCTGAACGTTTTCAAGGTTGCGCACGATAACTGGTTCAATACGTTCATCAGCAAAGAACCACTCCAACTCTGGATGATTACGCAATTCAGCGTCAAACAAGTCCTGAATCAAACTCTGTTGCTGTTGGTTGAAGGTTATTACGCCAAGTGTAGGGCGATTGTCTTCCGGCAGATCAATCCACTTGCGCAGGCGTTTAACCGCTTCTTTGACGATTTTCTGGGCTTCTAGCTTATTGGTTCTGCTTTTGCCTCGATCATAGATCGCGTCCGGCGTGTGAACGAGTTTCACAGCACGGTCCGCCACGACAGGTGATGGGAATGTAATCAACCTGTTTTCGTAGTAGTGCCAGTTGGAGAATGCGATGAGAGACTCGTGACGACTGCGGTAGTGCCAGTTCAGTTGTAAGTTAGGCAAACCGGAGGCTTTTGCCTCTTCAAGGATACTTTCCAGATCCTTCTCGTAGGCTTCCAGCTCTTCATCATCATCTTGTTCTGAGCGACCAAAGAAGTTGGTTGGAGGCAGCTGCTTAGGATCGCCTACAATGATAGTTTGTGTACCACGTGCGATTGCTCCAACAGCATCCCATGTTGTGATCTGGGAAGCTTCATCGAAAATCACCACATCAAATTGGGATTGGCCCGCAGGAAGATACTGCGAAATTGACAGAGGAGACATAAGAAGGCAGGGAGCCAACTTGCTGAATGTCCCAGGCATCGCTGAGATTACGTCACGAATAGATTTGCTCGGGCGTTTCAGGTTCATCTGGTGACGAAGCGTTCCAAGTTCTGAGCTCTTGGGAACAGCATGCTGTGATGGCAGCTTATGGTTTAGGGCAGATTGTACTTTGTATGCCGCAGTAGCTCGCGCTTGGTCATCCAGTTTTCGGAACTGCTGCAGCATCTCTTCATGCTTGAAGCGCTTAAAACTGCGAAGAACAGGAGTGCTATCGATGGCTTCTGGGAGCCACCAGTTTGCAAAGGCAACCGTAAAACGCTTCTCTAAGTCCTCATGAGGGATGAGTTGGTTCTCAGCAGCTTCAATGAATGGCGTAAGGTCTTGATTTTCAGCGGTTATTTTTACTCGCTGCCATTCAGTCCAGACTTTGAGCTTCTTTGAGCTCTCTGTCAAAACGCCAAGGTCATCCTGCAGATTTTGCAAGATGCCAGCACCTTTAAAGTGATCTTTGTTAGAGCCGGTAAGTTCACAGAAACGACCCAACTCAGTGCGAAAGAATTTTGCAGCTTCAATCAGCTTTGCTGCCTGTAGACGCAATGGATCATCAGCCTTCCCTTCAGAGAGGCAAGAATAAAGCTTTTCATTCTTGAAGACCGTTGCATTGCTCAGGTGATTGATATGTCGGAAGGCTGTCTCAATTTTGCCTGCGAGGTCGAAGTACGACAAAAGCTGATTTGGATCGGTGCCAGTTCCGTTCCATTCAGGGAAAAATTTAGTTTCGTCCTGTCCCTCAAGTGAGGTTAATGCGTCTTGCATTTCTCTTAGGCAGGCAATGTCAGTTTCAGGATTGGCCTCCCCGGTGCTCGCATAAGTTTGAAGGAGCTTTTTCACTTTCCCCTTAGCAAACACCGAGAATGGCCATATTTTTGAACATGCTTCACGCCAGCTGTGATCAAGAGAATCTATAGGCAGCCTCAAGATTGTTTTTTCGTCATAAGACGCGCTGAGTGATTGCTCCGCAGTTTTAAAGAGGATCAAATCTTCGAACTGCTTCCCTGATTTCATCAAGACGCTCCTCAAAGATGACACCTAGTTTTGTGTCTTGCGTCGACAGCAGGAGCTCAGCGAGAGAACAGATGTCTTCGATATCGGATAGTGTGAGATCGGTACTTGCTTTGAAATCGGTGTATTTATTGAAGGCATCAAGCTGATTTAGTAGGTCATGAATTGTTCTGGACACATCACCAACCACGTTTAAGAGATCCTGCTCCCAGCGCACAGACCAATCTTGGTGTTTAATAAGATTAAGAGCAGGGATTGGTTGCACTTCGCGGTGCACGCTGGCGATTTCACTTACAGTGTCGTGAAGCTGTGCAAGCGTTTCCTTTCCAATGGTCCTGTTGTTATCCCAGTTGAGCTTAGGAACGTAATCATTGGCATGTTTGACGGCTAATCCCAGAGCATCAAACACAGTAAGGCCGCAGGCAAAAGGCGTGTGAAGGGCAACAATATAGTCGTTAAGATGATCTCGACGAACCTTAAGCTGCTCATTGATGCGTACCCATTCGCCTGTATCTGGCTTTGTACCTTGTTCCCATGAAGTCTTGAGTTGTGCCAGAAACTGCTTCCGTTCTGCTTTGTTTGAATGCAGCTCCAGGCAAAACTCACCCAACCCATGTTCTCGCAAGCGACGATACACAACATCCAGAGCAGCGGTCTTTTCAGCAACAAACAAGACGCTTTTGTTGTTAGCCAAACACTGAGCGATCATGTTTGTGATGGTCTGGCTTTTACCCGTGCCTGGAGGGCCGACAAGGATAAAATCCTGACCTTCTACAGCAGCCATGACTGCACTCAACTGAGAGGAGTCGGCGGGAAGAGGGGTGATGATGTCCTTGGGATCATATTTTACGTCAATATCGCGTTCAGAAGGGAAAGCAGTTGAAACACCCGGCTCAAAAGCTTTGTCTGGATTGTCAATTAAGTGCTTTACAACGCGGTTCTTGCGCAAATCATCAGTACGCTCAACGAGATCCTTCCACATAAGGAACTTGGCAAATGAGAAGGTTGAGAGCGCCGTCTCATCGACAACTTCAAAGCTCGGGACGTCACGCACTGCTTTTCGAACCATCTCAAATACGTAAGGAACGTCAATGCCACTCTCATCGGTTGGCAATTTTGTGTCGAATGCTGGAAGAGAAAGATTGTAGTCCTTCTTGAGGAACTCCATCAGAGTTGCGTTAAAGCGCACTTCGTCCTCATGGTGCTCCAAGTTGAAGCGGGATGCAGCACTCTTACGCGTGAGTTTGACCGGGATAAGCAGTAATGGTGCTTTATAAGCTTTATCGTCGTCAGCTGATTTCTTCCAGCGCAGGAAACCAACAGCAAGGAACAAGGTGTTGGAGCCACCCTCGTTCAGATCGTTTTTTGCACGCCTGAAGAGCTCCGTAAGGCGTTTGTCCAACTCGCGCTTTTCAAGAATGGAAGGAAGTTCATTTCTCGCGATTGCTTGTGCTGCAAACTCTTGATCCAGATCTTGTCCGGTCTTTTTGAGATGTAGATCCTCATCGCGCTCCCCATGAGGGTTCTCTTCCGGCAATGAGATGACACGAATTTTCTTCCTCTCAGCGAGGCGGTCTTCCAGCAAAGGAACGTCAGTGCATAAAAATGGTACCGTTTGCTTGGTCGGCTTAAAGTTCAACAGGCGGTTTCTCAATGACAGATCAAGCAGCTTGTTTTGCCAGCGTGCGATCCTGTCCTTTGGCGTCCTTGGAGATTCTTCAGCCTCGTCTGTTGGCAATGCTTCGAAACTAGGAGCTTTAGGCAATGGCAGAATTGATGCTTCAAATTCTGGAGCCTCACTGTGGTTTTCTGAAGATACCGCTTGGTGTGAGGCCATAGGGCGAATTTGCGATGCTCTTGCGCGGGCAATATCAATCGCGCCTACGAACTTGGCTTCGTTTTCTTCGTTCGTGTAGCTCTTCGCGATTGCAATTGCTTTTTCAAACTGATCAGCTGGGCGATGAGTAATCCCAGTCGTTTCGAAAACAATAAGCTCGCGTGCAGCAAGTGCTTTTCTGATTTCAGTCGGATCTTGCTCAATGAGAGACGGAAGCGTTGTCTCTCGGAGCCAGAAACCGCAATAACTATGCCCCTCAGTGATAAGCACAACAGGATTCAGACCAATTGCCTCCAGAGCAGATGCAAATAAGAGCGTGCTATCAAAACATGTGGCTAGGCCCTGTTCTCGGATAGTTGACGGGCGCCGAACTTTTTGCCCGTGAACCTCAAAACTCTTGGGTGGCTCAGCGTAAAGCAAGCCCATACCCGCCACCGCTGACCAGAGAGCAGCGCCCAACATGTAAACTCTTTTAGGGTCTTTACTCTGATATCCGTCCAGAGCTGGTGAATATCCATATTGAGCAAGAACTTCCCCAGCATCGCGTTGAATCTGAGCGATTGCTGGATCATTGGGCATAACAAACGCAGCCGCAATGCTTGCCATGCCTGCAAAGCCGCCCCATTCATCGCGAGCTAATAACCGCAATTCTTTTCTGTGCTCAGCGACAAGATCCCCGTCAGCATTTCGCAGTTGGAATACGGCGACCCCTTTTTCAGCTTCATCCAGTCCTTGCAGGTAATCTGGGTCTAAAGTCACCTCAAGATTTGAAAGGCTGAGTGTCTCGTCTGCAGGTAAGCGATCAATCTTCCAGCTCTTGGCCTTAGCGAATGACGGAGTGAAGCTTAGCTCTAGCGTAAGGTTGTTCTGAGCGTGCTCTGCTGAGTTATGCAGTTCAACCATGGAGAGGAGGGGAACCGAGTTTTGCCAGCTCGCATAGTTCACAACGCTGGAGATTTTCACTTGGAATGAGATACCGCAATCCGTCTCTTCAGAACGTGTTTCTTGGGTGATCTCCAGCATGTCTGCTCCTTGGTAAATAAACTAATTTTAAATCAAGCTTTAATCTTCCAATAACATATTGGCCCACACGACAACATCCTGAGAAGCCTCTCAGGACAAGGAACATATGAATTCTGAATATAAGTGAATTTCGCTCATTCAAGACTCAGCCTGTGGTCTTTCAGATCAGAGTAAAACTACGCAGATTTTGTGATTTAAAGCGCCAGCAAGCGTCTGTTGTCTTGAAACGGTTCATCATTAAAGTTGCTGCAATGAAGCTCTGATGAGTATTTTGCAGTGAGTTACAGAATGAAACCCTATAACGCTTTGGGAATGCGTTCTACCATTCACATAAAGCACCTTATCCACTTTCAGCAATGCAATATTGAGGTTTCAAATTTGAGTGATAAAAGCAAGATCTTTGCCGCAATCCGAAACGCCATTGATACGGCCCCAAAAGGCGAACGAGCCGCAGAAATTCATCTTCAATCACTCAAGTACGCAGTGGAACTGGAAGATGTATCTGGTAAGGAGTTTGCATTGGGCGTGGGCGTTAAGGAAACATATGGAACTGAGTTCAACAAGATGAGAAATATTCTAAAGCGCCTGAATGCGGCTGGACTCGACACATCTAAAATTTAGAAGAAAATTGATCCCACTTGATGAGGGCGCTAACACCTGAGCTGCCTGCTCTAGTTTCTTTGTTGAAACTCACAGTTATGCAAATGCATTTAAGTTATTGAAGGAGACTGCCCGCCTTGGCTCCATGCTCAGCGTTTCGCGCATCTTTAGATTGTAACAAGCCCATCTTGACTTTGATCTGGCTTTGGGAAAGCGCAGGCACAAAGTAGAGCGAAACCACGTCGCAATTTTAAACGAGCAAGCGAGCGAATGCCGAAAAGCCGTATCAGTGATTACAGTAGCGCAATTGCAGATGCGATTTGTGCGCGTTTGAGCATCGCTGAGAGTCTTCGCGCTATTCGCGCTGATGATGCTATGCCACCTCGCAAAACGGTTTACAGTTGGCTCAAGAAGCACAAGGAGTTTAGGGAACAATATGAGCTTGCCTGCTCGTTTGTTGCGAACTGTGTTGTCGATGAAATTCTTGAGATATCCGACGATGCCCGCAATGATTGGACGGAACGAAAGTACAAGCAGGATTCAACCATGGTGTTTAATCCAGAAAACGTCCAATGCTCCCGCTTACGTATCCAAGCACGGCAATAGCTAGCTGATAAGCACTGCCCCTCTCGCTATGGCCCACATCTCAGAAGTCTTGGTTCCAAATCTGAAAAAGCGTGCAGACTAACTCTGCATCAGTATGGGAATTTTTCAGGAAATATGCCAAGTCGCAAGAAGGGGTGATCGTAATAACATTCTGGATTCAAAACAACTTCAATGTAGGTGATGCCGTCAGGTCAAAGATGAGTCATGGGTATGATCACTAGTTAGATATTTCTAATTGTGGTCATAAAACACGTGGAGCTCCAGATTTCACATGTTATTGTTGTTTTGGATGATTCGCTCTCGTTAGAGGGGCGATTTAATGATCTGAGGGATTTTTAGTTTGCGCTTCACATTTGATTCACATGAGATCAAGAGGATATGTGAAGAGCAAGAAAAAGGCATCAGAGATTTAGGTAATTGCGCAGCACGGGATCTGCGTAGATATCTTACAGATATCGACGCTTCGCAAAACGTTGCAGAGTTTCTTCTTACGGCCACAGCGAAGATCGTTGACAATGTGTTGGTAATCGATCTTGGACGGGAGTTCGTTTTGGAAGCTGTTAAAAATCCAAGCAAAGAAGAGATCCCTCTTGAGCAAGCGAATTGTATAAAATTTACTCGGATCTATAAGAGATGACTCAAGCCAATTTCCAACCAGACTGGGTTTGTGCTCCGAGCGAAACTATAAAAGCTCTTCTTCAAAAGAATAATCTCGTTCCAGAAGAACTTGCGAGTTCTATGGATGTGTCTAGCGATTGTGTCGACGGATTGCTAGAAGGGACGCTGTCAATTGACCAAGCGCTTGCGGAACGTTTGTCAATCGTGCTGGGTGTTTCCGCGCGGTTTTGGTTGGCGCGGGAAGAAAAATACCAGATGCAAACACTGGTAGTCAAAAAAAAAAGCGAAGAAAACCAACGTAGGCAATGGGTTCGAGATTTACCATATGCCGAAATGGTGAAGCTAGGCTGTGTGAAAAAATGCACGAAGTGGCAAGACAAGTTCCAGGAAGCTATGTCTTTCTTTGCATCTAGCTCAATCGCAGAATGGCAAAGTTCATATGGTCGACTTGCATCGGTTGCTGTATTTAGGACATCCGCAGCATTCGTACCTGATGCTGGGGCCGTAGCTGCTTGGATCCGTATAGGGGAGATCCGTGCTGAAGGGATTGAAGGTCAAGGGTGGGATAGCAAGAAATTTGCAAGCGCTCTTTCAGAAATCCGCACACTCACCAAAAACAAGAACGGTAAGTTCGTCATTTCTAGGTTATCGCGAATATGCATCGAATGTGGGGTGGTCTTGATAATTTGCCCCAGCCCGAAAGGTTGTCGAGCGAGTGGTTGTGCTCGAGAATTGCCGGATGGGCGGCGCATGATATTGATGAGCTTGCGGCACAAGACTGACGATCATTTTTGGTTTACGTTTTTCCATGAGGCAGCACATCTGCTGTTACACGATCTTAATGATGTTCCCATTGATGGCCCGAATCTATTTGATACGGAAGATCAAATGGAAATTGAGGCAAACTCATTTGCTTCCGACGTGTTAGTTCCCAGTGATCAACAATTTTTACTGCAACGAAAGCCAGAAAATTACAAATCGGTACTACGATTAGCGACACAGCTTGGTTTGGGTGCTGCAGTCGTTGTCGGTCAATTGCAGCACCGAAAGATTATTGGGTACGATCGTTATAATTTCTTAAAAAGTAAAGGGATTTGGAACGCCATTAATTCACCAATCACCCTCGAAACGGAATGAAACTGTCAGGGCTTTTTTGCCAGTTGTACAAAGAGTCCTCGACTTCCTGCATGCCAATTTCGAGATGCCTCCCGAGATCAGCTAAAAGCTCATTCAAATTCGACCAATGAGTTTTTGAAGTCGGGTCATTATCAACTAACAATCGGGCGCCTCTTAATGGCCCAGTAGCGCCTTTCAGATAGGGGTGTTGTGGTCGAATCTGCACGAAGCCAAGTTTAGCCAGCATTGTAAGGTAGTCGAATATTGAAAGCCTTGAAAAGGAGACGACCTCCTCCTTCATGCTAATAAATGCTTGGTCAAATGCCTCTTCGGGATCTGCTTGTGAAGAGTTTGTGAAATTAGCAAAGTGATTATGGTGACCGTAGTTCACCCCAACCCAATTGACATAGCTACTAAAGATTTCTGGGATGCTTCGCTTGGCGTTGAGTTTTAGGCTTTCATATTTTCGATGTCCTCCAAATTTCATATCTTGTTTAGCTTCAATGAGCATGGCGGCATTTTCTTGATACCACGTGTTGAATGCAGGAAGATCATTCGACAATCGCGCCCAGGTCCAGGTGGTCCCTAAGCCGCCATAGATTAATGCAGTTAGTCGCCATTTACTTTGGTCGTGGCATCCAAAGTGAACTGATAGAAATACAAGCCAAAATGCTTCATCTATGTTGCCCTCTTGATGAAAAAGCAGGGCGGCTTTCAGCGGGTTAAATGCTGGTGATTGGGGATCCTTTACGTCTTGGCTTTTATATCTATTTCTGATTACTCGAATGTAATCGATGCGATGTTCACTCTCTATTATTTGTGCAACAAGTGTTTTTAAACGCTCTTCATTTCCAATTCCCTTTAGCTCAGTATTTCTTCTAGAAAACGCTGAGAGACGTTCGGAAAGTTGAATTGAACGATCTCTATCCTTGGGTCTAATCATTGTATTCCTCAAGTAATTTCTACGAACGGCAATTTTTGTTGAACAGGACTGATTGGATTCATCTTTGCACGGCGATAAACAAAGTCGGGAAGTAAGGGGTCGCTTAATTGGTTTGTCAAATCTCTCAGGGAATCCTGATCAACTCGGTTCAGCGGGAGTTGCTTGCCATTAATTCCGTTAAAAATTTTTAAGAGAAGAGCGATATCATTCCAGAATGGGGCAAGTTCATAGCTGCATGCAGGAAGTTCAGTGCCGGTGCGGAGCGCCTTTTCAAGGCGCATAATCTCAGTTAGTGACTCCTCTGCATAATCTTCTGGCATTGGCTGCATTTCAGTGGAGCGCTGAAGCCCTTCGTCGAGATAGCGTTCGGCTTCGTGGATTTTATTCTCGTATATATGAAAGCTACTTACAAAATGATGATACTCTCCAAGTTTAACTCCGAGTCTCCGAGCAACCCATTCTTGAAGTAGCGTAAATGCAAAGACGTCATGAGGAAGGCCCCAAAAGGCATCATTTGATCTCATGTATGTGAATGCATTAAGGAGTCCGTCCCTGATAACAAACTGTATGCTTACTGTGCATGGAATATCTTTTCTTTGATTGGATAGATCTTCTGCGTCAAATATCTGGATAACAGCTTGTCGACTAGTAGGCTTCTTTTTAAGTAAGTTAATTACATTATCGATCTGACTGATTTTTTTGCTGTTGGGTTTAAAGAGACGCGTGCCATATCCACCCCATATAGTCTCTTGATCATCAGAAAAATCAGCGTAACGAGAAATATAATAAGTAATAAAGTCGAGCTTGTTGTCTCCCGACATGTACCAAAGAAACTCTCCTAGGGCGCTAAATAATTTGCCTCTATTGTCGGAGTTACTGAGCCTAGCTGTCGGTCTTTTTAGGATGATATGCGCACCAAGCTGCTCACGAAATGCCCCTTTGCTGGCACTGCATTTTTTCCCCTCTTTGAGTAATCTTCTGAACACGTCAAAGAGAATGTCATCAAGACATTTGTGTTCGATTTTCATCAATATGCCTTCAATATAAGTGCTCAAATAAATATATAAGCACCTATAAGTCGTAACAATATAAAAATAACTAAAAAGTTGAAGTGAATAGCGTGAAGTAAGAAGCTTGATTAAACTCTGTCTCAGGCCGAGTGCAATTAAGGAGGCTGTGGTTACTATGTGGTTCCTTTGCTGAAATCCACAGTCACGCAAGTATATCTAAGTCTTTGAAAAATATGGCGCACCCGAGAGGATTCGAACCTCTGGCCTCTGCCTTCGGAGGGCAGCGCTCTATCCAACTGAGCTACGGGTGCTTGTATCGGGCACGGGTGCCCTTGAGGTGTTGTAGTCTTTACCCGATCCTGAGCTGCGCTGCAATGTGCCAATTGCAACAACCCTCGAAAATGTGGAAAGGCGCGGGGAGAACTCAGGCTCCCTGCAAGATACCCAGTGGTGTCAGGTGGTTATCCCAGTTAATGCCTGCGCTTTGGCTGATAATCTGGGCCACGTCATCATCTGTTCCGCCAAAGCTGACAGCGCCGTTTCCATCAGTAATCGCAAAGCTTTCCTCGTCCAGTGGAGCCACACCACAACCATCTGCAACCTGATGGAAGCCGATGAAAGAGCGCTCCGCCACATCCCAGTAAAGAATCTTGCCACCGCGCGGGCAGGAGGCTGCGATCACATCGCCGGAACGGTTCATCTCCACACTGCCAACGTAGTTTTGCAAGCCCTGAGTGACCTCCAGAGGCATCTCCAGTGCGGTTGCGGCTTTGTCGAGCCCCAGATGTACCATCAGCGGCGGAGTTGCATCTTTGGCACCCTGAAACTGGCCGCCAACCCAGACATCACCATTGCCGTCAAAGCTCATATGGCGCAGAGAGAGCTGATGCAGGTCAGAACCTAATGCCTGCTTGGCAAGCAAATCGCCGGTTGCGGTGTCAATGAAAGCCACATTGGGCTGCATGCTGTTCAGATTGAGCTTCTCGCGCCCCTTGTCAGGGTGGGTCTCAATCCCGCCATTGGCAACAACCAGTTGAGAGCCGTCAGGTGACATCAGCAAGTCATGCGGGCCAATGCCGTAACTCTCAAACTCACCAATCCGCTTTGGCTGATCACCAGAAAGATCATAGACACCGATCACACCGCGCACATTTTCAAAATCATTCTCTGGCGCATAGGCCAGACGACCATCAGGTGAGAACACGCCGTGACCATAGAAATGTCGGCCCTCCGGAGACGTGAACACGAGAGGCTCCCGCGCACCTGTCAGATCCGCAAGCACCGCAAAGTTCTCGGGGCGACGCGCGAAGGAGAGCAACCGCATGCTGTTGCGGTCAAAGGAAATGGCGTGACCACGGTCAGGCAGAGCTGTTTGATAGAGAATCTCGCCGTCTTCACTGAACACAGCCAGCGCATAGCTGCCAGTTGGTGTCCGCAGAGCGCTGGCAAACAGTTGCAGGTCTTCTGCCTCGGAAAATGGCAGGCCACTGGCGAAGGTCAGGGAGCTGCTGGCGCTGAGTGCAACGCCAGAGGCCGCCAGACCTGTCAGAAACTGCCGTCGGCTGAGAGAAATGGACTTAGTCGCCATCAAGCGCATTGAAGCCTCCAGAAAGACCAAGATAGCCAGCAAGATCCTCTGCCATCACTACTTTGATGCCATCAATGATGGTGATCAGGTAGCGCAGTTGCTCACGAACTTCAGGCTCTTTGCCTGTGTCCTGAAGGGGCTTGGGCAGGTTGGCAAGCACGCGCTGAGTGTTAGCGAATTCAAAATTGAGAGAGCTGTCCACCCAGTCCTGTTCGTCTTCCAGCACTTTGGCATAACCGCCTACATTCAAAGCCCCCTGCAACCCGGAAAGGCTTGCGGAAAGATAGGTCACCGCATTGCCACTGCGGGCAAAGGGGGCCTTCTTCGGTCTGGCTTTCTTCTCGGTCTTGCCAAGCACAACAAGCAGGTACTGGTCTTTGTCGACAATCAGCCCCGTGGTGATGGAGTTGAACACCATCTCCGCAGCTTCTTTGTGAGTGTGCACCACGCCATCTTTGGTCGGGTTCACAAGCACATCAGAAAATCCGTCAGGAGACGCCCATGCAGCTTCCAGCTCAAGTCCGGCACCCACCAGATTGATGCTTATGCTCTCGGCATAATCGCAAAGGAACTCTGCGTCGTCGCCTGAGCCAAGGGTCAAAGTGCCATCACTGGCGTAGGAGATGCGCTCCAGAGCTGTCAGACCTTGCAAGGCAACGCTTTTAACGGAAAGAGCGGCAGGTTCGCGCACTGTTGCATCCTGCTTTGCGACCACCTTATTGATCTGCCGACGCACAACACCGCGGCTGTCCGGCAAAAAGGCGAGGCGCTGGGCAAGGTTATCCTGCGCCATCGGGCCAAATCGCAGAAAATCGACACCAGCCAGCGCAGCAACGGACTTGCTGAAAGCCTCATTGAAGGCCGCAGAGCTGTCAGCGCTGGGTGCCGCGCATAGATCACCAGTACTTTTCTCAAGATCGTTTAGCGCGCTGACAAGCTGCCGGGTTGCTGGCCGGATGTACTGCTCAACGCTGGAGCGCGTAAACTGAGCATAATCCGGGCCATCTGCTGCAAAAGAGGGCGTTGATACCGCAGTGACGGCGGCAAGGACCAGACTGAAAGTGACAGCACGCTTAAACTGCATCAAAGAGACTCCAGAAACCGGATCAGATTGGCTCGATCCTTTGCAGGCATGTCAACCACACGGGTTTTGGCGGTTTCCGCTTCACCACCGTGCCACAACACGGCTTCCAGCAAGCCGCGTGCACGTCCATCGTGCAGGAAGAACCTGTGATTATTGACAGTTTCAGTCAGTCCAATACCCCAAAGCGGGGGCGTTTTCCATTCATTTCCGCTGGCAGAACCTGTTGGGCGACCATCAGATAAACCTTCCCCCATATCGTGCAGTAGCAGGTCTGTATAAGGCCAGATCAGCTGGAACTGATGCTCTGGATTTTCAGCAGTGCGGCTGGTGACGTATTTCGGTGTATGGCAGCTCGCACAGCCTGCCTCATAAAACACCTTCTTACCAGCAAGCACCTGCGCATCATTCACATCACGGCGAGCGGGGACCGCAAGGTTCTGGGAGTAGAACACCACAAGGTCCAGCACCGGATCAGGGGCCTCAGAAACCCCAAGATGTTCTTGCTCCCCATGGGCCTGCTCAAAGCAAACAGTCTGCGCTTCGGTGCAGTCGCCATAGTTACGCAGGTCGTATGGTGTCGAGATACCAATATCACCTGCAAATGCGCCTGCGGACTGGGATTCGACTGTCGCATTAATAGCCTTCCAGCCAAAGCGACCGATTTGCTTAGCATCTGGATCAGCCGGATTCACCCAGCTAACGCGACCGGAAATGCCGTCATTGTCCATATCTTCCGGATCAGCCTGCGAGGTGATGTCGGTTTCTGCGATGGCTTCCAGCAGGCCAAGGCCAATCATTGGCGGTGCAACACGTGCAGAAATCAGCGTATGCTCCGACATCGGACCGTAAGCAAGATTCTCAATGGTGTAAGTCGGCTTGCGAAGATAGGCAGTTTCGCCTTCAGACAAATCCACCTTGATCTCTTCATAGGTAATCTTCATCTCGCCTTCGCCCGGAACCCCCGGCACACCAAAGTTCTGCAACTGGCCGCCATAGGTCGGTTCGGGAAGGAGAGGAACTTCACCGCTTTCGATCAGGGCCCGCTCTTCCGGCGTGGAAGGGGCAACAGAAAGGCGCAGGAAGATGGAAACCGGACGCTCATCATCAACTGGCGGGCGACCACGTCCGGCTTTCGGATGGCAGCTCTCGCAGGCGCGCGCGTTAAACAGTGGGCCAAGACCGTCAGAAGCCCGCGTCGAACTTGGGGTCGACACCCAAAACTTCTGGAAGAGGCTTTCTCCCAGACGGAAGTCCTGATGCTTCTCAAACGGAAGATTGGCACTCGGGAAGGTAAAGACAGCACGATTGAGCGGCTTTCGGGTCGTTGTCTTCCCGGCCTGCATCAATTCAAAATTTTCAGCTTTGGAGAAATCACTCGGCGCTTTCAGAACCCGGCTGATCTTCGCTTTGTCTTCAGCGCTCAGGTCGGTTCTCTGGGCTGGATCAACAGCAAAAGCGGAGGGAATAAGAAGGCTGGTAAAAGCGGCGGCGGTGGTGGCTATCACTCCGGCACGGCGGCGAAGTGTGGCTGGAACCATTCCTGGCATAACGGGTGCCTGTAATTACATAGGCCTTCACAAAAACGCTAAAACACGCAAACCAACGCAAATATCAACGCAAACAGAAGGCGAGGGGGATAAGTCCCGCATAAGTTGCCTCATGCGGGACCGGATTTCTTACTCAAATACTGCGGAAGGATTGTCGAGGCTGTCAGAGCCTTCAAACGCAATCTTCTCCAGTTTCAGAACCTGAACAGCACGCTGGATAGAAGCGGTCTGATCAACAAGGCTGTCAACCGCGGCCTGCACAACAGCGTTACCTTCTGTGTTTCCTTCGCCGATCATCTGGTCGTAGGATTCAGTGGTTTCAGCGCGGGTTTTCATGGCTGTAAAGGTGCCAAGAGAAGCGTTCAGCTTGCCTTCCAGCTCAGCAGAAACGGCGGAATCTGCCTTTGCCAGCAGATCTTTAAGGGATGCGCCCTCAACAACAGAACCATCAACGCGGGTGTACTTGCCCTGGAATACGTTGTTGATGCCAACCACGTCGTTGTAGTGAGACATGTGGGTGTTGTCAGAGAAGCAATCATGCTCTTCTTCAGGATCGTTCAGCATCAGGCCGAGCTTCATGCGCTCACCAGCCAGTTCGCCGTAAGACAGGGAACCCATGCCGGTCAGGATGGTCGCGATGCCTGCAGCTTCGCCTTTGTCAGCCAGATCTTTACGTGCTGCGCCGTCAACCTGCCATGCTGCCACCATCTCTTCCAGATCGGTGATAAGTAGCGTGGTTGCTGCCTGAAGGTACTGAACGCGGCGTTCACAGTTGCCACCGGTGCAGTTTGCAGTGTCGAAGTCAGAAGCAGGACGGTTGCCAGCACCTTTCCCCGTTCCGTTCAGATCTTGTCCCCACAGCAGGAACTCAATTGCGTGGTAACCGGTTGCAACGTTTGCTTCCACCTCACCAGCTTCCTGAAGCTGATCAGCCAGCAGAGCAGGGGTGATTTCAGTTGCGTCGATTTCCTCGCCTGCAACAGTTACTTTCGCGTTCGCGATGATGTTTGCTGCGTAGTATGGGTTTTCTTCGGACTCATTGCCATAAGCGCCATCAACGTAGTCGATCAGACCTTCGTCCAGCGGCCATGCGTTGACCTTGCCTTCCCAGTCATCAACGATCGCATTACCAAAACGGTAAACTTCGGTCTGCTGGTATGGGTTACGAGCTGCGATCCAGGCGCGGCGTGCTGCCTTCAGGTTGTCTTCAGTCGGCTCTGCGATAAGTTTGTTGATCGCGACCTGCAAAGACTGTGCAGTTGTCAGAGAGTCTTCAAACGCTGCCTGGGCGATATCGCCGTAGGTTGCCAGAACGTCAGAAGGAGTTGCAGCAACAGCAACAGTGGAAAGGCTGCTGAGTGCCACAGTACCGAGCATAGCGCCGCGGATAAAGCTCATTGTAATCCCCTTAAGTGTGCAGTGAGCTCATAAAGCAGCCAGGAGTGAAAGCTGGCAGAACAAACTCAGGTAGCTATAGTTGCCGGGCTGTAAACCACGGTAAATCTGCGGCTATTTCATATTCATGACTTTTGTTGTCAAGTTTAAAAGCCTGTAGTTTCAGTTGTTTAGAGTTATTCTAAATATGAGTTTTTCTTGCAACTTATTGGTAGGAATAGGCTTTTTGCTCATTTTTGCAGTTGCAAGTCATTCGCAAAAATACTGGGATAAATATGGGAAAACATGCGAATCCCCATCAAGTTTGTTACCGGATACTAGCCATATATTGACTTCCTCCGGCTCTTAGGTGTTTAGGGAACGTCTTGCCCGCACATCGCTTGCATTTGGTTTACACCAATCAACTACTTAATCAGCTTGTCTGCGCAAACAACGATAAGAACTCAGCATGGCAGCACGACTACACACGCTTGCTCAATTGGTTTTCCGTGGCTGGAAAGTGAACGCACTTCGTTTGCTGCTGGTGCACTATGCCTTTGTATTCTTAGGGGCTGTTGTGATCACACCAATCGTTGCTGGTTTAGCCAACTTTGTTATCGGCCTTTCCGGAAATGCCGTTCTGGCAGATTTTGAGATTGCCTCTTTCTTCTTATCGCCCGTTGGGCTGCTGGGTGCTTTCTTTTTTATTGTTGTCTTTATCGCGCTGGAGTTGCTTGAGCAGGTGGCAATGCTTGCTGTGCTCGACAGGCCCGGCTCATCGTTCAAAGCAGCACGCAATGCACTGATCTCGACGTTGGGCATGCTGCCGCGACTGGCAATATACGCATGGCGACTGACCCAGCGTCTTGTAATTGCAATGGTGCCGGGTGTTTCAATTATCGTATTAAGTGTGCTGTATTTCTGGCGGGAACACGACTTTAATTATTACATTCAAGTTCAGCCTGTTGAGTTCTGGCTGGCTGCATTCTTCATTGTGATTGGCGTTTCTCTGGCGCTGGTGATGGTTCTTTATGCAATTCTGGTCTGGGGCTTATCGCTACCATTGGTCGTGCTAAGAGATCACCCAATTGGCACATCGTTTACCCGGGCCAGATTTTTGTCACGTGGATTACGACCCGTTTTTACTGGTGCTGTCTCTTTGTGGCTATTGTTCGATGTTCTGGCCCACACGGTCTTTCTCTTTGGTTTGGAATGGGTTGGCTCATATGCCATCTCGTTCGGCAATCAGACCCCAGAAACGCTTGCTGCAATTCTGGGAGTGCTTGTTGTTGTGCTTCTGGTGGGGAACACGCTTATCAGTGCACTGATGGCAGGTAGTATGGCCTTGCTTTTCAAAGCAGCTTTGTTTCTGGCAGACGGGAAGGGGCATACGTTCTCAGAAGAACCTCACACACCCGCCTACGAAACAAAATGGACCAGTCGGCTCACCCCGTTGCGTCTGGGAGCTTTCATAGCTGTTGCTGGTTCTCTTGTCGTGCTGTTTGGCACGTATTGGGTCTCAGCCGACTTGCCGCAAAAAGATGTCCTTATCATCGCCCACAGAGGTGCATCTTCATACGCCCCGGAAAATACAGTTGCTTCCATAGAAAGAGCAATTGAAGACAAGGCAGACTGGGTCGAGGTGGATGTGCAGGAGACCGCAGATGGTGCCGTGATCATTGCCCATGACGGCGACTTCATGCGCCACTTGGGAAAGCCTGTAAGCATCTGGGAACTGACACTGGAAGAGATCAAACAGCTTGATTTAGGTGGCTGGTTCTCAATGGAATTTCAGGGAGAAAAAGTTCCAACTTTGCAAGAAGCGCTGCAAACGGTAAAGGGCAAGGCAAAGCTGCTCATCGAGTTGAAGTATTATCCGGGGAGCCAGAATGACACCTTAGAAAGCGAAGTAGCTCGCATCGTCAGCACAATGGGCATGGGTGAAGATGTCGCCATCATGTCGTTTGAGCGCTCTGCCATTGCAAGAATGCGGGAATTTGAACCCAATTGGGACCTTGGCCTTCTTACGACCACATCTATCGGTAAATTGTCTGAGCTGAAAGAGAACTTCATCGCGGTATCATCCGCATCGGTCACGTTAAACTTGGTACGGCGCACGCAAGAAACGGGAAAGCGAATTTTCGCGTGGACGGTTAACAATCCATCCACCATGCTTCGCTACATATCCATGGGCTTAGATGGAATTATCACGGATGATCCCGCACTAGCGCGTAAAATACTGAAAGAATATAAAGGAATGAACCAGTTTGAGCGATTGTTGCTGCATACCTCGGTCCTTTATAATCTGAGCTTAAACTGACATTACATTATAAGAAACTTGCATATGCCGTATTTCCTCATCGCGCTTTCTACCGCGTTTATATCAATTTTTGTTATGGTTAGTTCTGCGACCTCCAAACCACCGGTGTTGCTGCTGGGTGATCGTGCAACAGTTAACGCTATTATTGACGAAGTGAACCTGCCCGATGATCGCAGAGGTCTTGTGCATGTCATTTTAGAAGATGCCCGGGTCAGGGCAGAGCGTCTGGATCGCGCACTTCTGCCGGTTTCTGCCAGTTCTGAGCCTCTTGTTGAGTTGCCCACAGAAGCATTCACCATGGAACAGCTGGATGCAGAAACAAGAAGCGAACTCATAGATATCTTAGATGAGGAGCAACTTTTGGAGCTGCATCGTGCGATAGATGTGATCCTGACGAGCAATGAGACAGCTAAACTGAGTAACTGAGCTCGGATACTTATCCCCGTCAGCCAGAAAACTTATTACCCTTCTTCTTCGTCATCATCAGGAATAGCAAGGTCAACCGCCCCACCCACGACAGTTGCCCCTGCCTTTGCAGTTGTTGTTACCACGGTACCTGCAACTGACACAGCAGAGCCTCCAACCGAAACTACTGCGCAACCAGAAACTCCGATCAATGATGCAATGGCAAATATTGCCGTAATAGCAATTCTCATATTTCCCCCTCTAAACTGCCGAGAATCTCAGCAAAACTCTCTCAGTTCAACGAGTTATAAGGGGCAAGAACTACTAGATTACTACTTAATCCCCGCCCGCATGAAGCTCTGCACGAATTGTCTTTGAAACAAAAGGAAAGCAATCAGCAGTGGTCCTGAGGTCATCAGCGTAGCAGCATTAATCACACTCCACTCCACGCCACCATCCACCGCAGCAAAGACTGAAAGCCCAACCGTTACAGGTCGTGTCTCAACCGAATTGGTAATGATCAGAGGCCAGAGGAAGTTATTCCAATGGTGACTAACCGACACAAGCCCATAAGCAAGATAGGTTGGAATTGCCAGCGGTACATAAACCTTCCAAAGCACCAGAAGAGGGCCTGCCCCTTCTACCCGAGCTGCTTCGTCCAGTTCACGGGGGATTGTCTTAAAGGTTTGACGCAAAAGAAAAATTCCGAAGCCAGATGCCATGTAAGGCAAGCCAATTGCCACAATCGTGTCAACCAGACCAAGGTTTCGGATGGTCTTATAGTTCTCGACAATCAGAATATCCGGCATCACCAGAAGCTGAAGCAGGACCAGTGTAAACAGGATGTCTGACCCCGGAAACTCAAAACGCGCGAACGCATAGGCAGCCAGAGTGCACAGCACAAACTGTGCAATCAGAATAATCGTCACCAGCACAATTGTATTCAGAAAATACTGCGCAAACGGAGCGGCAGTCCACGCTTTGGCAAAGTTCTCCAAAGTCAGAGGTGCAAACAGCTCAAAATTGGCTTCATAAGCTGCCGGGTGAAATGCAGTCCAGATCGCATAGAGCAAGGGAAGTGCCCACAGGATTGCCAGTGTCCACGCTGCGAAGGTGTTGAGAATACGATCAAAGTCGATTTGGCGAGGGCGTGCTGCTGGCTCTGGATTTGGAAGAGAAAAGTCGCTCATCTGTAGTGCACCCTGCGGTCCATAAAGAAGAATTGGCCGATTGCAATGATCGAGAGAATAGCCAGCATCACCACTGTCAGCGTTGCGGCATAAGAGGTTTGCCAGAATTTGAAAGCAACCTCGTAAATGTAAAAGAGCAGCAAAGATGAAGCGTTATCCGGCCCGCCACCAGTCATTGTGAAGATATGATCCACCAGCCTGAAGGAGTTAATAATAGCATTGATAGATACAAACAAAGTTGTTGGCATAAGGAGTGGCCATGTGATCTTCCAGAAGAAAACCCAGCGACTTGCCCCTTCAATATCAGCAGCTTCTTTGTAAGAGGGCGGAATGGCTTGCAGTGCTGCCAGATAGAAAATCATGAAGAACCCGGCCTCCTTCCAGATGGTTACAACCATCATGCAAATCAGCACAGTCTCCTGTTGTCCAAGCCATGAGTTCTCTGGCAATCCAAATATGCCCATACGGATTTGATCAATCAATCCAAAGCCCGGCGTGTAAAAGAATAACCAGATGTTTGCCACAGCGATCAACGGCAAAACGGTTGGCGCAAAGAATGACATGCGCACCAGACTGCGCCCTTTCAGCTTGTCGTTCACCCAAATGGCCATGAGCAGAGAAATGCCGATAGAAGCCGGAATGGTTGCCGTCGCATACCAGAGGTTGTTCACCAGAACCTTCCAGAAGGTCGGGTCTGCTATCAGTTCTTCATAATTGCGCAGGCCGACAAACCTGGCGGGGCGGCGTCCTCGCGGTGTCGAGAAGAAGCTATTGACAATGGTAGTGATGGCCGGAAAGTGAGTAAAGGCGAACAACATCACCATTGCTGGAGTAAGCAACAGCCAAGCATATATCCACTGCATACGTCTGGTCATCTGGCAGTCCTGAATATGATAACTCTTTGTTTTTGCATATTTTCCATAGAACTCAGTTCTCGGCTGCACTTTGCCCGGTGCCGGGTAAGCAGAACGCAGTCGCCCGCGTTCTGCTGTCTTTAAAGGAGCTTAACGGTATTCAGAAAGAATGCGGTCCGCTTCTGCCTGAGCAGCTTTCAGAGCGTCTTCAGGGCTCTTCTTGCCTGTGATCGCAGCATGCAGAGCATCGTTCAATACGCGGGTAATGCGCTGGTTCTGATAGGTGGCAAGCTCAGCAACTGCATACTTCAGCTGCTCACGGGCAATCAGGGCAGGCGGGAAGTCGGCGGCATAAGCCTTCATCTCATCAGTTTCCCAGGCCGCTGGAGACGGGGCTACATAACCAGTCGCCATAGACCACTTAGCGGCCTGTTTCGGAGCGGTGATCCACTTCACGAAGTCAACGGATGCTTTCTTCTGCTCATCGCTGGAGTCTTTGAAGACATAAAAGTTTCCGCCACCGGTAGGAGCGCCACGACGTTTGTTCGCTGGCAGCATAGCAACTCCGAAGTCGAATGGAGCGTTGTTGCGCACATTTGTCAGATTACCGGTAGAGGTCCACATCATCGCAGTGTTGCCCTCAAAGAATGCTTTTGGAGTTGCACCCCACTCAATGATACCGGGAGCCATCACACCGTGCTTGGCAGAAAGGTCTACAAGGTACTGAAGTGCTTCAACAACCTTTGGATCATCAAAGTTGGTCTTGTTACCTTCAGCATTCGCGAGAATGACATCGTTCTCGGTGGTCAGACCTTGGAACAACCAGTATGGGAAGCCAGAGGAAGGAATGCGCACGCCCCATTGAGTTACGTTACCAGAAGCGTCTTTTTTGACGAGCTTCTTACCCATGGAAACCATCTCTTCCCATGTGGCAGGTGCTTTTTCCGGGTCCAGGTCAGCAGCTTTAAATGCTTCCTTGTTCCAGTAAAGGACTGGAGTAGAGCGCTGGAAAGGAATGCCGTAGGTCTTACCGCCAGTCTGAGAGTTCTCCATAAAAGCAGGGTAGAAGCTGCTTAGCCACTTTTTATCTTCTTCAGTGTTGGCAATGTCGTCGAAGGCAACGATGACATCTTCATCAATGAGGGTAAACATGTCCACGGACAGGATCACAGAAAGCTGCGGAGGGTTGCCGCCACGAGCGGCTGTCAGCGCTTTGGAAACAGTATCCTGATAAGAACCAGCGTAAACAGCATCAATATTCACATCGGGGTGTGCAGCCGAATATTCAGCAGTTAGCTCTTCAATTGTAGTTGCAGCTTTACCGCCAACAGCTACCGGAAAATAGAATTGTAGATCAACCGCATGAGCGCTGATCGCAGTACCAAGGGATAAAGCAGCAGCAGAAGCTGCCAGACCTAAAGACTTGAAAATCGATTTCATCGGTATATATCCTCAAATTGCCCTGGATTTTGGGGCACTTCAATGCGCAAATGCGCGTTTTCAAGCCGGTTCGAATTGCACCTCGTCCGGCTTGAACTCTTCCCGACGTTTGCCGGTATCCTTATGAAAAACTGTAGGAATTTCTGTATTCCAAGCCAGTTTAATATCTTGGTCTGGCTTGAGTGGGGTACTGCCTTTAACACGCACGAGCAGCTTTTCGCCGCCAACAGAACAGTTAGCCAGCGTATCAGCTCCCATGTATTCAAGGCTAATGACTTGACCCGGAATGCCATTTTCATCAGTTAATCTGATGTCTTCCGGCCGCAACCCGAGCAGGCAGTGCTTCGGAGCATCTGGCAGAAGATGCAATGCTTTTTCTGGGGTGACAGCGCGTATCTTTTGCAACTCCATAATGTTCATCGGCGGGGTACCGATAAAGCGGGCCGTAAAGACACTTGCAGGGCATTCATAAATCATTTG
The DNA here is from genome assembly GCA_947496145.1 of uncultured Pseudovibrio sp. GTDB lineage: Bacteria > Pseudomonadota > Alphaproteobacteria > Rhizobiales > Stappiaceae > Pseudovibrio. Next base: position 349,839 of record CANMBS010000001.1, on the reverse strand, counting down.
CGGCGTTGCAACCTGTTCAATTTCGCCCTTGTTCATCAGGACAACCTGATCTGCCATCGTGATGGCTTCAGTCTGGTCATGGGTCACATAAACCATAGTCAGACCAAGTTGTTGCTGAAGTGCCCGCAATTCAACGCGCATTTCCTGACGCAGCTTTGCATCAAGGTTGGAAAGTGGCTCATCCATCAGGCAAACCGGCTTTTGAGAAACGATTGCGCGTCCTAATGCGACACGCTGTTGCTGCCCGCCAGAAAGTTGTGACGGCTTGCGGTCGAGCAATTGCGAAATCCCAAGCAGGTCTGCCGCATTTCTTAGTCTCTCATCTCGTTCAGCCTTGCCAACTTTTCGCACCTTGAGACCAAACAGAATATTTTCTGCCACAGAAATATGCGGAAACAGCGCATAGTTCTGGAACACCATAGAGATATCGCGCTGGGCTGGAGAGAGATAGGTGACGTCTTTTCCGCCAATACTTATCTGACCTGAAGTCGCTTCTTCTAATCCGGCGATCAAACGCAACGTGGTAGACTTACCGCATCCACTCGGTCCCAGAAGTACTGTGAAGCTACCTCCTTCTACCGACAGGTCGATCTCATTTACTGCTGTCGTATCACCCCAGGCTTTTGTAAGATTTGATAGCTCCAGGCTGGCAGGATGAGGTAGAGGGCTCATTTGGCGGGCTCCTGAGTACAGACAACCAGTTCGGCTGGAGAAGTATCAATGAGTGAGAGAATTGAGGCAGGTGGCTTTTTCTCACAGAAGATTTTGGTCACATCTGCGAGGAAGCCAGCACGCACATGAGCAAGGCGTCCAAATTTGGAATGATCAAGAACAAGGTATGATTGGCGGCAGTTAGCCAGAATCGCCTGACGGGCTTCTGCTTCATCCTCTGTAAAGTCTAAGAGGGTTCCGTCCCCATCCACGCCCGCAACGCCAAAAACTCCTATGTCGAACTTGTAATTCTTAAAGAAACTTTCTGCACTGGAGCCAAGAACATCAAGATCGCCATGACGCAGTCGTCCTCCGGAAATGGTTACCTGGCTTGAGGCGTTCCAAAGAGCAGCGATTGCTACATTCATGTTGTTGGTAAAGACCTTAAGTTTCTCGTGTTTTCTCAAGGCTGTTGCAACAATTTCTGGCGTTGTACCAATAGAAAATGCAAGTGTTGCCCCGTTGGGAATACTGTCTGCAACGGCCTGCGCGATTGCATTTTTGGCATCAAGATTGAGCACTCTTCGGGCTTTGTAGGTAATATTGTTTGGATTGACAGGTGGCTCCACACCACCATGAATACGCCTTAATAGCCCTTGTTCACTTAGGCGGTTGATGTCCCTGCGAATTGTTTGGGTTGTAACATCAAATTGCAACGCCAGAGAATCTACACTCGCAAAGCCTTGAGAGCGCACTAACCTTACAATCTCTGCCTGCCGAGGGGTGAGGTTTTCTTCCATAAACTGATCGCTTCAACGCAAAAATTTCTTTTCATATGAACGTTTATCAAGTTCATATGAAACTAATATGATACCTCAGCGAACTTAAAATGAACGTTGCTCGCTTTGATTCTTTAGGCATTTATATCAGGTCACCTAGGGTGAGACCACAGATTGTACTGTCAATATTAGATGGCAAATAGAACGATTGAATGAAACTAGAGTAAGACCCTGAGAGCTATCAGAAATTTTCTTAATCTTTATGGAGAGGTGATAACGCTCTTCTTAGGATAGGCAGTGCATACAAGCAAAAAGCACGGTCTGTTATGAAGATCGTGCTTTGATGCATTGGGTCAATTTACTGCTTAGGTGAGCTGCGTGAAGAATTTCAGACGGGCTTTGTGCGCCTCGGCAATATGATGTCGTGCCGCTTTGTCTGCACGATCGCAATCGCGTTTCGAAATTGCATCAACAATTTCTGCATGTTCTTCAATAGCAAGGCGGCGGCGGTCATCGTCCGTTAGGGTTGTGCCAGCCAACAGCAGTAAGGACAAACGCATGTGGTCAATTTGCTCAACCAGATAACGGTTGTGAGAGGCGAGATAAAAGCGTCGGTGAAATTCGCGGTTGGTCTTGATCAAACGTTCCGCATCAGCCAGATTCTGCATGTCGGATTCAACCATCTCCTGCAAAATCTCGATCTCAGCCGTTGAAGCGTGCTGCGCTGCCAGCCGGCCAGCAGTACCTTCGAGAACCTCACGTAAAAAGTAAAGCTCACTGATCTGATTATGATCCAGACTGGGGACCACCATTCCTCGGTTAGGCTCGTGAATGGCAAGACCCTGAGCTTCCAGACGTTTAAGACCTTCACGAATAGGTGTGCGACTCACACCAAATTTTTCAGCAAGTTCAGCTTCTCGTAAGCGACTGCCGGGCTTCAGTTCACGGCTTTCAATCGCTTTTATCAGGCGGCGATAGATTTCAGCTCCATTGGGTGAATTGGCAGTCACATCAAATTCCCGGTTCAACAAAGGCTTAAGTGTTGGCCTAGCCTCAAATAAGGACAGGCAGGGCCTGGAACAGGTCCTGCCAGTTTCTCCTATAACTTTCAAGCAAACATAGCATAGCCTGGTTAATAACGACTATGCCTTAATTGTCTAAGGCTTAAGCTCCACCTGCTGGCCATGGACCATGGAAGCCGGAGCCTTCTTTGTCAGTACGCTCAAAACCATGCTGTCCGAAGAAGTCGCGCTGGCCCTGAATGACATAAGCCGCAGTACGCTTCTGGCGGATCATGTCGAATGAAGCAAGAGCTGCGGAAAGCGCAGGTGTTGGGACGCCGTTTGTGATGCTCAGGCTAAGAACATCACGCAGTCCCGGAACGGCATCTTTCATACGCTCTGCAATCGCAGGAGCCATGTAAAGAGACTTTAGCTCTGGATTCTCATCATAAGCCTGTGCGATTTCGTCAAGGAATCGGGAGCGAATAATACAGCCCTGTCGCCAGATCCGTGCAATATCGCCCATTGGTAAATCCCAACCATTGTCTTTACTGCCAGCAGCAAGCACAGCGAAGCCTTCAGCATAAGCAGAAATCTTACCGGCGATTAGTGCTCGCTCACAAGCGTCGATACCTTCCTGCTTGACCTCCCAGGTCAAAATGGCATCAGACTGCGGGTAGAGGTCTGAAATTTCCTGACGTAAAGCCCGGGTTGAAGACAGGCAACGTGCAGCAACAGCAGCATCAATACCTGTTGCAGGAACACCGAGCATATGTGCTTCAATGGCAGACCAGCGACCTGTGCCTTTCTGACCAGCAGTATCCAGAATAACGTCCAGAATTGGCTTTCCGCTTTCCTCATCAACCACACCCATAACGTGTGCTGTGATCTCAATGAGATAAGAAGCAAGAGGGCCTTCATTCCACTTGGAGAAAATCTCAGCCTGCTCCTGAATGCTCAGCCCCAGAGTGCTGGTCATGACTTCATGCACTTCGGCAATCATCTGCATGTCAGCATATTCAATGCCATTATGCAGTGTCTTTACAAAGTGGCCAGCCCCCTCAGGGCCCATCAGTGCAACGCAAGGCTCACCATCATGCTTAGCGGAGATTGCTTTCAGGATAGGCTCAATGCGGGCGTAGGCGGTTTCAGAAGCGCCAACCATGATGGACGGACCAAAGCGCGCACCTTCAGCGCCGCCGGAAACTCCCATACCAACGAAGGTGAATGGTGTATCTTCCAGTTCTTTGTAACGTCGGTTGCTATCACGAAAATCGCTGTTACCAGCATCAATCAGAATGTCACCGTCTTTCAGCTTTTCTTTCAGAACAGAAATCTGCTGATCAACTGGCTCGCCAGCTGGAACCATCAAAATGATTGGACGTGGTGCTTTGATGTTCGCAACCAGCTCTTCTGTGCTGTAACACGGAATAAACATGTCTTTAAGGTGCCCGGCCTTCTCCATGAATGCCTTGGTACCTTCTGCAGTTCGGTTATATACCGCTACTTTGTAGCCATTATCTGCGATGTTGAGAGCCAGATTAGCCCCCATGACGCCTAGTCCAACAAGGCCAATATCCGCCTGTGTCATCAATATTCTCCGCGCTGCATAATGGAGCACACTCCGGCAAAACTAATCCAAGAGCTAACTTGGCGTCTTCACGCAGGTGTGCATCAGAATCTAGTGCAGTGGAATATTTGAAAAACAGGACCTTGCCAAGCTGAGATTCTCAAATTTCGATAATGATCAGATAATCTCAAGTAGCGGGCAGGTCCTGAGACAAACTTCACTTCATATGTTTGGAGAGAACTTCTTTGGCAGCAGTTTCCAACGCAACAGCAGAAACTTGCAATTGATTACGCTCAACCTCGTCTAAGCTTGGGAATAAAGTTGCTTCAATCCCGCCGGCCCCTAAAACACGCGGAACGGAAAGTGCTGTGTCCTTAACGCCCACAATCTCCTCGTTGACGATGGACAGACTTATGACTGCATGCTCATTGGTGACAATCGCTTTCACGATGCGTGACAGCCCCGCGCCGATACCAAAGTTAGTTGCGCCCTTGCCCTCTATGATGGAATAGGCAGCATAGCGCACTCCATGATCGATGTTGTCACGTACTTCCTGTGTGATCGGCTTGTTGACCTGCTCTGCGAATGTAAACAGCGGCGTATTTCCCGCCTTTGCACCGGACCAGACCAACACCTCGCTGTCTCCATGCTCTCCAAGAACATCCGCATGAACAGAGGTTGGCGTAATACCGAGATGCTTTCCAAGTAACGTGCGGAAGCGAGCAGTATCCAGAATTGTACCCGAGCCAATAACGCGATTGCGTGGCAGACCAGAAATCTCCGTTGCAACTTGCGTCATGATATCAACCGGATTGGTTGCGATGATAAGAATTGCGTTTGGCGCGTACTTCAGGACTTCCGGGATGATTTTCGCAAAAACGCCAGCGTTACGGGCAAGCAGTTCAATGCGGGTCTCGCCCGGTTGCTGATTAACCCCCGCAGCGATAACAACAACTGTGGCATCTTTAAGATCACTGTAATCACCGCCGATTACGCGCATAGGACGTGCAAACGGGGTTGCATGAAGAATGTCTTCAGCTTGTGCACGTGCCAGTTTCGGGTTGTAGTCGACAAGTACGATCTCGTTGCCTACTCCGTTCATCGCCATGGCGTAGGCCGCAGTACTTCCAACAGCGCCAACACCAACTACACCGATCTTCATAGGACTATCCTTCTTGTCAGGTACTGCAGGACACCCGGCACGCACCAAAGTATTATGCTCGTCTCCTAGCGTTTTGCTTGCATGAAAGCAATTCCGAGGAGTGTGACATATCAGCTTGCGCAGTTATTTCTGACATTTGGGACAGAAAAAGGTAGAGCGCCCATTCTGCACTTTGCGTTCAATAACGCCAGTACATTTAGGTTTCCGACAAGCTTCTCCCTCACGATCATAAACGGAGAAGTTATGTTGAAAGTAGCCAAGTGAGCCGTCAGCCTGACGGTGGTCCTTGAGAGAAGAGCCGCCAGAAGAAATTGCCTCACGCAGCACATCTCGAATGTGCTCGGAAAGTTCTTCCGCCTTCTTCAGCGGTTTGCCGGATTTACCGGCAATGGTGGAAGCACTGTTGAAGGGGCTGAGGCCCGTTCTCCAAAGAGCCTCACACACGTATATATTCCCCAAACCAGCAACGAACTTCTGATTGAGGAGCGCAGCTTTCAAAGAGGTTTTCCGGTTTGCAAAGAGTTTTGCCAGATAAGCCCCATCCAGTTCGTTACCCAGAGGTTCAATACCCATTTGCGCAAACATGGGATGACTATCCAGTTCACTCCTCGGGACTAAAATCATAAACCCGAACCGACGCGGGTCATTGTAAATGATCTTAGTAATGGTTTCACGGTCAGCTGGACGAACATGAAACACAACATGATCGTGCTGTGGGTGTTTGTCCGCTGCATGGTACATTTCCACGGTTTGCGTCGGCTCTTTATCCTCAGTTTCAATCCATCGAAACGAGCCGGACATTCCAAGGTGCATCACCAGAACATCACCGCTGTCCAGATCCAGAAGTAGGTATTTGGCACGGCGCGCGAAGGAAATCACACGGCGGTTTTCCAGCCTTTTCACGAAATCATCGCCAAAAGGAAAGCGCAGATCAGGGCGTCGTTGTTCCACTCTGCAAATTGTTGCATTGTCAAAAAAAGGCGAGAGTCCGCGGCGGACTGTTTCAACCTCCGGTAATTCAGGCATAAGATATCCGTTGGTACTGTGGTTTGCTGCTGGCAAAGATTGCGTTCTACAATAGCGCTTTCTACCAAGCTGTACTATGTTCGCCCGCGAAATGGAGTGATTTGATTATGGCGCGTGAGTTCAAGGCCCCAGAGCAGGCATCCGTAACAGACCCGTCCGAAATGGCGACAAGCTTCGGATTTCGTACAGTTCGTGAGGGTGAAAAGCAGGATCTGGTGGATGATGTTTTCCACAAAGTGGCATCCCGTTATGACCTGATGAACGACCTTATGTCCGGCGGAATGCATCGTCTCTGGAAAGATGCGATGGTCTCCAGCCTGCACCCGCCAAAGAGTGGCGCTCGCGCTTGGCGACATCTGGACGTGGCTGGGGGTACTGGCGACATTGCGACCCGCGTGGTTGAGCGCTCCAACCGAACAATCAAGTCAACTGTCTGTGATATCAACGGCTCTATGCTGGGTGTTGGTAAAGACCGTGCAAATGCGGCAGGTCTTTCAGAAAACATCGAGTTCATTCAGGGCAACGCAGAAGAACTGCCCTTCCCGGACAAGCATTTCGATGCCTACACTATCGCATTTGGCATCAGAAACGTCCCGCAGATCGACAAAGCGCTGAAGGAGGCACACCGCGTGCTCAAGCGTGGCGGTCGCTTCATGTGCCTTGAGTTCTCACAGGTAGATGTTCCAGCGCTGGATAAAGTCTATGATCTGTTTTCTTTCCACGCCATTCCAAAAATCGGGCAAGCGGTGACTGGCGACGGTGACCCATATAGCTACCTTGTAGAATCTATTCGAAAGTTTCCTAATCAGGAACGTTTTGCGCAGATGATACGTGATGCAGGTTTTGAGCGTGTCACATATAGAAATTACACTGGCGGTATCGCTGCTCTTCACTCCGGCTGGAAAATCTAACCAGTTATGATCGCTAATATTGTTCCATTTATGCGTTTGGTTTTCGCGGGTTATGTTATGGCCCGCGAAGGGGTATTCGGACTCGTATCTCTGCCCGATCTTCCACCCGGCCCGCGGCTTGCCATTGCCATGGCCCGTATGGCCGAGCGGCGTGGTATTGAGAAGAAAGACGCTGCCGCTCGCCTGACAGACGCCTTAAACCGTTTAGGTCCTTCCTACATCAAGCTAGGCCAGTTCCTCGCGACACGTCCTGATGTGGTTGGTAAGGAAGCGGCTAACGAGCTTTCTGCGCTTCAGGACAACGTCCCTCCATTTGCAACTGAATATGCACGTAAGACGGTAGAAGATCAGCTTGGTGGAACGGTAGAAACGCATTTCGAGGAGTTTGGAGAACCTGTGGCCGCAGCCTCCATTGCTCAGGTTCATCCGGCCTATCTTCGCAATCGTGAAGGTGAACTACAGAAAGTTGCGGTTAAAGTCCTGCGTCCCGGTGTGGAGCGTGGCTTTAAACGAGACCTGAAGAGCTTTTACCTTGCAGCACGTCTTGCAGAAAAATTTAGTCCTGCAAGCCGTCGTTTACGTCCTATTGCAACGGTAGAAACCTACGAAAAAGCTGTGATCCTTGAAATGGACCTGCGCATGGAAGCGGCAGCCCTTTCCGAAATGGGAGAAAACAGCAAGGAAGACGAGCATTTCCGCGTACCAGGCGTGGATTGGCCACGTACATCTCGCTCCGTGCTTACAATGGAGTGGGTTGATGGTGTAAAGCTCTCCAATCTGGAGGGTATTGAAGAAGCAGGTCATGATCTGGCTGAGCTTGGTAACAAAGTCATCCAGACGTTTTTGCGCCATGCGGTGCGTGACGGCTTCTTCCACGCAGATATGCATCAGGGCAACTTGTTCGTTGAGCCTGACGGAACGCTGGTAGCAGTTGATTTGGGTATCACAGGTCGTCTGGGGCTGGCAGAGCGCCGTTTCCTTGCCGAAATCCTGTACGGTTTTATCACCCGCAATTATCTGCGCGTTGCTGAAGTTCATTTTGAAGCCGGTTATGTGCCATCTGATCAGGATGTGGAGGTGTTTGCGCAGGCAATTCGGGCAATCGGTGAGCCAATCCACGGTCATGATGCCAGCGAAATCTCAATGGCGCGCTTGCTGACACAACTGTTTGAAGTAACTGAGATGTTCAACATGCACACTCAGCCTCAACTCATCCTGTTGCAAAAGAACATGGTACTGGCAGAAGGTGTCGCTCGTTCTCTCAATCCGCATTTGGATATGTGGAGTACGGCAGACCCTGTGGTGACCAACTGGATTCAGAGAAACCTTGGCCCTATGGGACGGATCTCAGATTTAGCAACAGGCGTCACCATCCTTGGTCGTCTGGCGAGTGATCTGCCAATTATTGCTGACCGTGCAAGTAAGTTCTCCAATCAGCTTGAGGGGATGGTGAACAGCGGCTTGAAGTTTGATGAGGCGACAGCAGAAGCCATTGGCAGGTCTGAGGCAAAGCATAGTCGGTCAGGCCGGGTGGCACTTTGGGTGATCGCACTCTCAATGGCAGCTATCGCATATAGCACTTATCTTTAGAGTCTACTTTGAATGCCCATGGATAAGTGGGGGGCTTACAACTCCCCTTTTCCATTTTCTTATGTAAACGACAGAAATTAACCAAAATATTGGTGATGTTCTAAGTCACCACATAATTTTCTCCAGTATTTATATAGTCATTGCAATTGATGCTATGATTTGTAGGCGGGTTGTTGCTTTATAAAACGTGCTAAAAGCAAGATAGATTACAAAAATATTTGAGAGTTCTGTGAGGCTGATAGTAGTTTTCATAGTGCGCTCAATGCATGTCTTAATCTATCTTTCTGGAGGTGCCACTGTGCCAGACAGCTCTGAAATGGGGACCCGTGAACGACTATTGGATGCCGCTGAACGCTTGCTTGCTGAACATGGCCTTACAGAAACCTCTGTAAGAATGATCACTGAAAAGGCAGATGCGAATGTTGCTGCGGTGAACTATCACTTTGGAAGCAAGGAAGATCTGGTCAGAGCTGTCTTCATGCGTCGCCTGCGCGAGATTGATGACATGCGTATGCAGCGTCTCGATGCGCTGGAAGTTGGCGGGCGTGAACCAGATGTGGAAGAGATCACCCGCGCTTTTATGGAGCCGCTGATTGTTCAGGGCATTTCTCGGGACACCGGAAAGCTGGTGCCTTTCGTAGTGTTGATCCGGCAAGTATTTTCAGACCCTGAATCCGGTCAGAAGATCATGCATTCATGGGAGCCGCCAAAGATTATTCTGCGCATCACCAAAGCACTTGCCAAAGCCACACAAAGCGACACACCAACAGGCCCGCGTGCACAGCTGCTTATGATGCTCATGCACAGTGCAACACTGGAAGCGCTTTACGTGGTGACTGGCGCATCCAAAGGGCCTTATGACGAAGAAATGGATCAGGATGAAATTGTCGAAGGAACCATCCGCTTCGTCTCAAATGGTATCCGCGCATTCTTCATGAGTGACGCTCTTGAGCATGCCTGAACGTTGAAGAACTGCTCAGAACGGAGAAACTCGGCGGAGAGTCAGATTCAATCTGCCTCCGTCTTTAAGCAGGCTGGAGCTGCCTCCAAGCACACGATCAATGCCATGATAACAAAGCCGGGATTCCCCTGCTAAAACAACTACATCTCCTGAGTTTAGTTTGAGAGACTGCGTTGCATCGCTACGCTCAACCCCGCCAATTCGGAAAAGTGCTGTGTCACCCAGACTGACAGATACAACTGGCGCATCAAACGTTTCCTCGTCCTTATCCTGATGCATCCCCATTTTTGCAGTGGGGGCATAATAATTTACGAGGCAAGCTTCTGGAGACGCCGGACATCCTCCCACTTGCTCCCACAACTCAATAAGGACTTTAGGTATCGCAGGCCAGTTTTCACCACTCGTAGGATGTTGCGGCTGATAGCGATATCCGTTGCGATCAGAAACCCAGCCCAAATCACCCAGGTTGGTCATTCGTACCGAAAATGGCTTACCTGTCCGTGGCATAACGGGGGTAAAAAGGGGGGCTTCCTTTACTAGGTATCTAAGGGTTTCAACAAGCTCTTTTTGCTCCTGACGACCAAAGTAACCCGGCATGAACTTGAAACCCTCGGTAAACTCTTCATTCAAGTGCATTTGGCTACCTCCTGTGGGCATTGCTTATCTTGTGAAATGAGAGCTTAAAAAAATGAAAAACTTGGAGTGATTTCTCGCAAGTGAATTTAACGTAATTTGACGAAGCTAGTGGTTTTCTGGTTAAGGAGAACCACAAATGCATCTTCTTCCTCCACTATTGTCCGCTGTCCTCAACATTTTCGCGGCATTTGTGTCCCTTCTCCTCCTCCTTTCAGTCATTGCAATTATTGTAGTTTTTATTGTGGACCGCCGTCAGCACAAGGACGCAATACGGCACAACTTCCCTGTCGTTGGTCGCTTCCGGTCACTTTTTGCGTATCTGGGAGAGTTCTTTCGCCAGTATTTCTTCGCTATGGACCGAGAAGAAATGCCTTTTAACCGCGCTGAGCGTAATTGGGTGGACCATGCATCGAAAGCGGAAGGCAATACCATGGCTTTTGGTTCAACAAAGAACCTCACAGCTCCGGGAACTGCTTTGTTCGTCAATGCCCCCTTTGCAAAGCTGGAAAAAGAGATTGATGAACCTGAACCATTGCTTATCGGGCCATACGTTGAGAACCCCTATGTCCCTCCAAGCTACTTCAATATTTCCGGCATGAGTTATGGCGCGATTTCTCGTCCGGCGGTATTGGCGTTATCGCGCGGAGCAAAAATGGCAAACTGTTGGATGAACACAGGAGAGGGTGGTTTGTCGCCCTATCACCTAGAGGGTGGTGCAGATATCGTATTTCAAATTGGCACCGCCAAGTACGGGTGTAGAAATGATGACTGTACATTAAACGAAGACAAGCTGAAAAAGATTACAGATCGACCTCAGGTTAAGATGGTTGAGATCAAGCTTGCCCAGGGAGCAAAACCAGGCAAAGGAGGACTATTGCCCGGCGGCAAGGTCACTCCTGAAATCGCAGAAATCCGTGGCATCAAGGTCGGGCAGCCGTCTCATTCTCCCAACCGGCATCCAGAGATAAGCAACACAGGTGAATTGCTGGACTTTATCAGTCGAGTTCGGGCAATCGCCAAAAAGCCTGTCGGTTTTAAAACTGTCATAGGGTCCAGCCAATGGATTGATGAGCTGTGCAGAGAAATCAACCATCGCGGTATAGAACATGCGCCAGACTTCATCACAATAGACTCTGCTGATGGCGGAACCGGAGCAGCTCCCATGCCGCTCATGGATAATGTCGGCCTCAGAATTTCGGAAAGCCTGCCCATTGTAGATAGCGTGTTAAGGAAACACGACTTGCGAGACCGCATTCGTATTATTGTCTCAGGTAAACGCATCACACCGTCGGCTGTGGCCTTGGTGTTATGCGCTGGGGCCGATTTTGCTGTAACGGCTCGTGGCTTCATGTTCGCATTGGGCTGCATTCAGGCTATGCGCTGCAACAAAAACACCTGTCCAACAGGTATCACCACTCACAGCGAAGCGTTGCAGGCAGGGTTGGACCCAACAGAAAAAAGTCACCGGGTAGCTGCATATTGTCATAGCGTGCGTATGGAAGTTGATATGATTGCTCATGCATGCGGAGTAGATGCAGCACGGCAGCTGTCACGCGAACACGTCCGCATTGTTCAGGAAAATGGCCATTCGGTATCATTGGAACAGCTCTATCCACAAACACCCCATTAAAATTTGGGGGTAACGGATGAGGAGAGCGGGGAAACCATGAAAAACACGGAGTAAATTAAGCGCTGCTACGTGGTTTTCCAAAGAAAATTTCACCTTCTTAGCTCAGAAAAAGGGTTCGTGTACGTCTTGTGTCGATATATCGGGCGCTATCCCTTGCAGGCGCAGGGGACCCCTCTTATATAGCCAATTGAAGTTTTCTTGCGTGTTTGCGACAAATCACGCAAGTGCAATGTGTTGGGGACCGGTCGGAGATTGATCCGACTTTATCCGAAGGCCTGCGGGGTTCGGTCGGTCTGCCGAAAGGAGAGTGAAAACATGGCAAAGGTCATTGGTATCGACCTCGGCACGACAAATTCGTGCGTATCTGTAATGGACGGCAAAGACGCCAAGGTAATCGAAAACGCGGAAGGTGCACGTACTACTCCTTCTATGGTTGCCTTCACTGATGATGGCGAGCGCCTTGTAGGCCAGCCAGCTAAGCGTCAGGCTGTGACCAACCCAACAGACACTCTGTTTGCTGTTAAGCGTCTCATTGGTCGTCGTTTTGACGATCCAACAGTCGCAAAAGACAAAAAGCTTGTTCCATACGAAATCGTAAAAGCCGACAACGGCGACGCATGGGTTGAGGCTGAGGGTGAGAAGTATTCCCCATCTCAGGTTTCTGCTTTCATCCTTCAGAAGATGAAAGAAACCGCTGAAAGCTTCCTCGGTGAAACCGTCACTCAGGCAGTTATCACCGTTCCTGCATACTTCAATGATGCTCAGCGTCAGGCAACCAAAGATGCCGGTAAGATCGCTGGTCTTGAAGTTCTGCGTATCATCAACGAGCCAACTGCTGCTGCTCTTGCATACGGCATGGACAAAAACGATGGTAAGACCATCGCAGTTTATGACCTTGGTGGTGGTACCTTCGACGTTTCCATTCTGGAAATCGGCGACGGCGTATTTGAAGTGAAGTCCACCAATGGTGACACCTTCCTCGGTGGTGAAGACTTTGACATGCGTCTGGTTGATTACCTCGCAGACGAATTCAAAAAAGAACAGGGCATCGACCTGAAGAACGACAAGCTGGCTCTGCAGCGCTTGAAAGAAGCTGCTGAAAAAGCAAAGATCGAGCTGTCTTCTTCTTCTCAGACCGAAATCAATCTGCCGTTCATCACAGCAGACGCTTCCGGTCCTAAGCACCTTACCCTGAAGCTGACCCGCGCGAAGTTCGAGCAGCTCGTTGACGATCTGGTGCAGCGCACCGTTGCTCCAATGAAAGCAGCGTTGAAAGACGCAGGTCTGGCAGCTGGTGAAATCGATGAGATCGTTCTCGTCGGTGGTATGACCCGTATGCCTAAGGTTCAGGAAGTTGTTAAACAGTTCTTCGGTAAAGAGCCACACAAAGGCGTGAACCCGGATGAAGTTGTTGCAATGGGTGCAGCAATTCAGGCTGGCGTTCTCCAAGGTGATGTTAAAGACGTTCTGCTTCTCGATGTTACGCCTCTGTCTCTCGGCATCGAAACCCTTGGCGGCGTGTTCACACGTCTGATCGACCGCAACACCACAATCCCAACCAAGAAGAGCCAGGTGTTCTCTACAGCTGAAGACAATCAGACTGCAGTGACCATCCGCGTCTTCCAGGGTGAACGTGAAATGGCTGCGGACAACAAGATCCTTGGTCAGTTCGATCTGGTTGGTATCCCACCAGCACCACGTGGTGTGCCTCAGGTTGAAGTTACTTTTGACATCGACGCCAACGGTATCGTGAACGTATCCGCTAAGGATAAAGGCACTGGTAAAGAACAGCAGATCCGCATTCAGGCATCTGGTGGACTGTCCGACACCGATATCGAGCAGATGGTGAAAGACGCAGAATCCCACGCTGAAGAAGACAAGAAGCGTAAGGAACTGGTTGAAGCTAAAAACCAGGGTGAAGCTCTGCACCACTCTACCGAAAAGTCTCTGAAAGAGTACGGCGATAAAGTCTCTGAAGAAGACAAATCAGCAATCGAAAGCGCTCTGGCTGCTCTGAAACAGTCTCTCGAAGGTGAAGACCTCGAAGACATTCAGGCGAAGACACAGGCTCTCGCAGAAGCTTCCATGAAGCTCGGCGAAGCCATGTACAAAGACGCTCAGGCAGCTGAAGAAGGTGCCGAAGGCGCTGAAGACGACGGTGAGCCAAAACCAGTGGATGACGTGGTTGACGCAGACTTCGAAGAAGTCCGTGACGACGACAAGAAGCCTAACTAACAAATAGTTTTGCCTCGCAGGCTCCACGGCTTGCGAGGCAATCTTTATTAAGTACTCCCCTGCGTATGGAAGCAATCGGGCCTAAAGAACCTTTCCTGTGCATTTGCATGTGAAAGAACTTCTTCCTACATAAGGGTAGCTGGTGGTGTGTGCGCTGATGAATAAGCAGCACTGCAATGACTGGCTGAATAACAACGGTTTTGTTTTGAAGGCATGGACAGGTCGCGTACGAGTTCTCTGCACAGCAGGAATGAACCTTGGCCGTAACCGTAACCTCAGACTGAGCAAATGTTCTCCTGAGGCTTCAAAACGTCAGATAGACATCACGTCTTTGGAGCTTATTTCATAATGTCTAAACGCGACTACTATGAGGTGCTGGGGGTAGCACGGGAGGTCGACGACAAGGCACTTAAGAGCGCTTATCGTAAACTTGCGATGAAGTATCACCCGGACCGCAACCCGGGCGATGATGAAGCGGAAGCCAGTTTTAAGGAAGTAAGTGAAGCTTACGAAACCTTGAAGGACCCGCAAAAGCGCGCTGCCTATGATCGGTTCGGCCATGCTGCCTTTGAAAACGGCGGCTTTGGTGGTGGCGGTGGAGCAGGCCCGGGTGACTTTGCCTCCTCCATGGCAGATATTTTCGATGAGTTCTTCGGTGGCGGCGGTGGTCGTCGCAGTTCTGGTCGCGAACGTGGTGCAGATCTTCGCTATAATCTGGAAATCTCTCTTGAAGAAGCTTACGAGGGTAAGTCTGTCGAGATTGAGGTTCCAACTTCAGTTACGTGTGAACCGTGCAGCGGCTCCGGTGCTAAATCCGGCACCCGCCCGTCCACCTGTCCAACCTGTGGTGGTGCCGGGCGCGTAAGAGCCGCTCAGGGCTTCTTCACCATGGAGCGCACGTGTCCAACCTGTCAGGGGCGTGGTGAGATCATCACCGACCCTTGTGATAGTTGTGGTGGCACAGGCCGCACGACCAAAGACCGTACGCTCTCTGTTAATATCCCGTCAGGCATCGAAGATGGAACACGCATCCGCTTGTCTGGCGAAGGTGAGGCAGGCGCACGTGGTGGTCCGGCAGGTGATCTTTACATCTTCCTGTCAATCCGCCCGCACGAGTTCTTCCAGCGCGATGGTGCAGACATCTTCTGCCGTGTTCCAATCTCGATGACAACAGCAGCTCTGGGTGGGCAGTTTGAAGTTCCCGCACTGGATGGCAACACAGCCCGTGTGAAAGTGCCTGAAAGCACTCAGACAGGAAAACAGTTCCGTCTGCGTGGTAAGGGCATGCCAATCATGCGCTCTAGTCAGAAAGGCGATATGTATATTCAGGTTGCCGTAGAGACGCCTACCAAGTTGACCAAAAGGCAAAAAGAGCTTCTTGCAGAATTCGAAGGCGAGTCTTCTGGCGAAAACCATCCGGAATCGACGGGCTTTTTCGCAAAGGCTAAAGATTTTTTAGAAAATTTCAAAGCCTAGACCTTTAAAACTCTAGCGAACAGTAATATCTCAGTGGTGTCCTTTGTTGATACTACGGAGAGTTGAATGTTTCACGAAACGAGGTCACGTGCAGAAAGCACCTTGAATAAATTTCGTGAGCCTTCCAAATTTCTCCGGGCGTGGGTAGAATCCCCGCTCACGACCGGAGCTGTCGCTCCCTCTGGTCCTGTCCTTGCTCAGCGGATGGCCGAATTCGTCCCTGCAAACTCTGAAAATCCCGTTTTAGAGCTGGGGCCTGGTACCGGGCCGGTGACACAAGCTATTTTAGAAGCGGGCATCTCTAAAGAGCGACTGACCTGTTTGGAATACAGTTCAGACTTCTGTGAGCATCTGAGCGGAAAGTTTGAAGGTTTGAACGTTGTGCAGGGAGATGCTTATAACATGCATCCAAGTCTTGCGCATATCGCTCCCAACTCTCTTTGCGCTGTAGTCTCCAGCCTGCCGTTGATCTCCAGACCGATGGAATACCGGTTGAAGTGCATCAGGGATGCCTTCTCATTGATGAGGCCGGGTGCACCGTTTATCCAGTTCTCATATTCTCTGGCCTCTCCGGTTACCTTAAAATCGGGCATGTTTAGTTGGTCAAAAACTGGGTGGATTATAAAAAACATCCCTCCCGCACGTGTTTGGATTTATCGCAAACCATTTTAAGGCAATCAACCAATCACCTAAAAACACAGAGTTTTCCTAAATCTTACGCTTGGGTAATATGGATAGTCTGCGCACTAACCACACTCAGGTTCAGTCAGCTCCTCATGGGGGATGGTCTGCTCCGTGTTTCAGGGATTGTCCAATGAAGCCTAAAATACTCGTGTTTTCCGGATCAACACGCACTGGTTCCTTCAACCAGATGCTGGCGGATCTGGTTTCTAAACATCTGCTGATCGCCAATGCAGATGTAACGCCAATCAGCCTCTCAGATTATCCGCTTCCCATCTACGATGGTGATCTGGAAGATGAGACAGGCATTCCTGAAAATGCTTATAAGCTCAGAAAGTTGATTGAGACCCATCACGGCATTTTCATAGCCAGCCCGGAATACAACTCCTCCATCACCCCACTGCTCAAGAATACGCTGGACTGGATCAGTCGCATCCAGTTGCCGGAAGAAGAACCGCTCCAGCTCTTCCATAAATCCATATATGCAGTGGGTGGGGCGTCCCCCGGTGCTCATGGTTCTTTGAGAGGGCTCATGCATCTCAGAACGATCATGGAGGTGTCTTTGGGGTGTCTGGTTCTGCCTGAAATGCTTTCGATCAATTTTGCCGGAAAGTCATTTGATGAAAATGGCGACCTGACAAAAGATCACCAGATCAAGCGTCTGCATAAACTGATCAATCGTTTTGTGAGTGAGGCATCCCACGTAAAGCTACAGGATAACTGAGTTTTTTTGCTCTCACTCATTGGCAATGCTCAAAGGACTACATACATACTACCGCAGACACAAATTTAATAATGAGTTGCACAGGAGCATGGCTCCGCTGCCAACAGAACACTGGAGAATATGAATGAGTGAACCTGAGCAGTGGCACGGCACAACAATTCTGACTGTGCGCAAAGGTGGTAAGGTGGTTATTGCCGGAGATGGCCAGGTATCTCTTGGATCAACCGTCATCAAAGGAACAGCTCGCAAGGTTCGTCCATTGGCCGGAGGTAAAGTAATCGCCGGTTTCGCTGGCGCAACTGCAGACGCCTTTACGTTATTCGAGCGCCTTGAAGCTAAGCTGGAGCAATACCCGGACCAGCTGATGCGCGCTTGCGTTGAAATGGCAAAGGACTGGCGTACAGACCGCTACCTGCGCCGTCTCGAAGCGATGATGCTGGTCGCTGACAAAAAACACTCTCTGGTTCTCACTGGTACTGGTGATGTACTTGAGCCGGAAAACGGTGTGATGGGCATTGGTTCTGGCGGCAATTTTGCGCTGTCAGCTGCTCGTGCATTGGTCGATATGGACCTGAGCGCGGAAGAAATCTGCCGTAAATCTATGGCAATCGCTGCTGAAATCTGCGTTTATACAAACAGCAATGTCACAGTGGAAACGCTTGACGAGAAATAAGTTGAACTGGCTATACGGGGAGAATGTCTTACTAACACATCTTCCCGTTTCCCAGCAAAAACACAATTCCAGATCATTGTTATTTATACGGCAATTTGTTTTGAAACCTTCATTACTCTCTTTCAGCTTGGCGAGGATCCGATGATATCACGAGCATCTCTGTCTGGAGCAGTTTCAGCAGGAATTATAAGCGCGGATCAGGCAGATAAACTCGTCTCCTATCTCGTTCTTCAGTCTGAAAATATTCAAAACCAGCAAAACAACGAAACCCAGCATGATCCTGAGGAAGTCCGGTTTTCCAGAGGCTTTCATGACATCTTCATTAGTCTGGGGCTCCTGATCCTGTTCACTGGTTATTGCATCGGGTTAGGTGATCCGCTCACAGACGGTGGTCTGGCAACAGTAAGCGTTGCAGCAGGTGCCGCGGTTATGACCTGGGCGTTTGCTGAGTGGTTTACAAAGCGAAAGAAACTTGCGCTTCCCTCCATCTTGCTGACAGGCATCTTCGGTATTGCCATGGCGCTTGTGGGGTTTGGTCTGTTTTCTCCGGAATCCCTGACGGACCAGAATGAAGCCATTCAGGTTTCGATGGCGTCTGTCTTTGCTCTGGCTGGAGCCACCTTGTTTTACTGGCGTTTTCAGGTGCCCATAACCCTCACAGTTATCATCGGCGGAATCATGGGGCTGATCACAGGCATTCTGGCCTACATCACTGATGGAGAAATTCTCGATTACCTTTCATGGGTCTCTCTTGGGTTTGGCTTGTTTGCATTTGCTTGTGCCATGTATTTTGACAGCAAAGACCCCCACCGCCAGACCCTCAATACCGACAAGGCATTCTGGCTGCACCTGCTCGCTGCCCCGCTGATCGTACACTCTATTTTAAGCGGCATGTATTTTGGCGAGCTAACAGAAGCTTATGCGCTTGCTTCCATCGCAATCGTACTGGCGTTTGGTGCAGTTGCCCTTGTCATTGATCGCCGCGCGATGCTGGTTGCCGCGCTGAGCTATCTTGGGTTCGCTCTGGCCTATTTGCTGGAATTTGCTGACTTTTCCGCATCGCAGCTAACTGCTATCTCCCTTGTATTACTGGGAAGTTTTGTTCTGCTGCTCGGTTCAGGCTGGAATGTGGCGCGACGGATCGTCATGCGCCCTCTTGCAGGAACCACGATAACTACATATCTGCCACCTATCCGGAACTAGAAAGTAAGAAAATGACAAATTTCTCTCCAAGAGAAATCGTTAGTGAACTCGATCGCTACATCATTGGTCAACACGATGCAAAACGCGCCGTTGCAATTGCCCTCCGTAACCGGTGGCGTCGTCAGCAACTGGATGAAGATCTGCGTGAAGAAGTCCAGCCAAAAAACATCCTCATGATTGGCCCGACTGGTGTTGGTAAGACAGAAATCTCCCGCCGCCTTGCCAAACTTGCAAATGCTCCTTTCACAAAAGTTGAAGCAACCAAGTTCACGGAAGTTGGCTACGTTGGTCGTGACGTTGAGCAAATCATTCGTGATCTCGTCGAATCCAGTATCTCCCTCGTTCGGGAGCAAAGCCGTAAGGAAGTTGAAGCAAAAGCTCATGTGCTTGCTGAAGAGCGCGTGCTTGATGCGCTGGTTGGTAATAACGCAAGCCCGGCAACACGCGATACGTTCCGCAAGAAGCTGCGCGAAGGTGATCTTGATGACAAGGAAATCGAGATCGAAGTCCGCGCAACCGCACAAATGCCAAGCTTCGATATACCGGGTATGCCTGGAAGCAGCGTTGGCGTGATGAACATCTCCGATATGCTGGGCAAGGCATTTGGCGGTCAAACCAAACCAAAGCGCACCAGTGTCAAAGACAGTCATAAAATCCTTCTTGCTGAAGAATCTGACAAGCTTCTTGATGAGGAAAAGATCGTTCAGGAGGCCATTGAACTGGTTGAAAACTCCGGCATCGTGTTTCTGGATGAGATCGATAAAATCTGCGCGAAAGATGGCCGTACCGGCGGTGATGTTTCCCGTGAAGGCGTGCAGCGTGACTTGCTGCCATTAATCGAAGGCACAGTTGTTTCAACAAAGCACGGTCCGGTGAAAACAGACCATATCCTGTTTATTGCCTCCGGTGCATTCCACGTTTCCAAACCGTCTGATCTGCTGCCAGAACTTCAGGGCCGCCTGCCAATTCGTGTTGAATTGAAAGCGCTGACCAAAGAAGACTTCGTCAAAATTCTGAAGGACACAGAGGCCAGCCTGATCAAGCAGTATGTTGCTCTGATGGGAACAGAAAGCGTCACAATCGACTTCACTGAGGACGCGATTGATGAAATCGCAACCATTGCAGTGGACCTGAATGCGACTGTTGAGAATATTGGCGCCCGTCGCTTGCAGACTGTAATGGAGCGTGTGCTGGATGAGATCTCCTTCACAGCTCCTGACAAAACAGGTGAGCAGGTCACAATTGATGCTGCTTACGTTAAGGCGAATGTCAGCGAACTGGCTAAGAACGTCGATTTGTCTCAGTTCATCCTCTAACTGACTCAAAGAACAACGGGAAAATAAAAACTCACCGGTATGTTGCAAGGAAAAATACTTGCCGCATACCGGTGTAAATGGCAGCATGCCGGCATGGTAGCAATTCGCAAAAGTAATGAAGAAGGCCATCTCCGCAAGTTTTTGGTTGTTGTCGATGACACGCCAGAATGCGGGAGAGCCATCGTTTACGCATCAAAACGCGCAGCTCGCACCGGGGGCGTTGTTATTCTGCTCTTTGTTATTGAGCCCGGAAACTTTCAGCACTGGCTCGGGGTTGAAGACATTATGCGTCAGGAAGCGCGCGATAATGCAGATACCATTTTGGCAAGAGCTGCTGAAAAAGTGCGCGCCGCAGCACGTACTGAGCCTGAGCTTGTTGTTCGCGAAGGGCATCCCTCAGATGAGATTCTCGCGCTGATTGAGGAAGACGCAGATATTGCGATTTTGGTTCTGGCAGCAGGAACCAGCAAAGAGGGTCCGGGGCCTTTAGTGTCATCTATTGCCGGAAAAAGCGCTGGGTCGTTCCCAATCCCGACAACGATCGTGCCGGGTAATTTGGATGATGACGCACTGGACGCTCTTGCCTGATCAGGTTTAACTATCATATAGAGCACAAAACAGTCATAACGGAGAGCACCAGAGCGATATTGTTTCGTAGTGTCCTCATCAGCCTCTCTGGTAGAAGAAATGGAAAACACTGTATGTTCATTCAAACCGAAGCGACCCCAAATCCGGCGACCTTGAAGTTTTTGCCTGGGCGCGTCGTGTTGCCGGAAGGCACACGCGACTTCCGCTCGGTGGAAGAGGCCTCCATTTCACCTCTGGCAGAGAAGCTCTTCACCATTCCTGGCGTCGTTGGCATCTTCTTCGGGCATGACTTTATCACCGTCACCAAGGATGAGACCGACTGGCAGCATATGCGCCCGGCGATTCTTGGCGCGATTATGGAAAACTTCATGTCCGACACGCCAGTCCTTAAAGGTGAGGAGAGTGGTGACGGAGACATTGGTGAAGAATTCTTCGAGTCGGAAGACGAAGAAACGGTCAACATGATTAAGGAACTTCTGGAGACGCGCGTTCGTCCCGCTGTTGCTCAGGATGGCGGCGATATAACATTTCGGGGATATCGCGATGGCATCGTGTATCTCAGCATGCGTGGTGCTTGTGCCGGATGTCCATCTTCAACCGCAACATTGAGCCATGGAATTCAGAACCTGATGCGCCATTTCATTCCAGAAGTTCAGGAAGTTAGGCAAATATAACTTCTTACTGGTCTGGTTCTTGTGAATGAGGGCAGTGCAGGCTGCCCTTTTTGCTGAACCCGGTGCTGTAGCCGGGGTGTTAAACGAATAGGTTGCTCGACATTTGTCGGTCTGAACGATAAGCCGAATTTATGAAGTTGCTTGCTATAGACACTGCACTGAGTACATGTGCCGCCGCCGTTTTAACTGACGATGGCGAATCCTGCGATATCGTCTCCCAATGTGAAGATCTGGGGCGCGGTCATGCGGAGCGCATTATGGGCATGGTTGCCAGTGTGATGGCAGAGTCTTCAACCACGTTTAATTCATTGGATCGTATCGTCGTTAATGTTGGTCCGGGAAGCTTCACGGGTCTGCGGGTTGGCCTTTCAATCGCGCGTGGATTTGGCCTCGTCCTCGAAATACCTGTCGTTGCCGTCACAACACTGGCAGCAATTGCAGGAGAGGCGCTGGAACGGGTGTCAGTTCCAAAGCCTGTCTGGGTGGTGCTGGATGCCCGCCGCGATGAAATATATTGCCAGAAATTCGATGAAAGTGGTTTCCCTCTTGAAGAGGCGAAAGTTTCTACAGTGAAGGAACTCTCCCATATTCTGGAGGAGGATACAATTATAGCTGGCTCAGCTGCTCAGGCAGTTGCAGAGGCCGCCGGTATCGACCCGTCTCGTGTATGCAATGAAGCAGCTGCCGCTTCAATTGACTATATCGCGAAGCTCGGCAAAAATGCTGAACGTCAAAACAAAGCGCCGATGCCTTTGTATCTTCGTGCGCCAGATGCTGTTCCAGGTGAGAAAGGGAAGGTTCGTCGTCGATGAAATCTTGGTGGACATCCGAAAAACCTCCAGTCATCGAACGAGCGAATAAAGATGATCTCCCTCAACTGGCAAAATTGCATGCAGAGTGCTTTAAGCAAAATTGGGGCACAGCCGAGCTGACAAGCATTTTTGAACAGAAGGGCGTTTTCTTTCTCTCCGTACGGCAATCCAGCCCCAAAGGGAAGTTTGATCTGGGCTTCGTTGTCATTCGTGCAATTGCTGGCGAAGCAGAAGTTTTGACGATTGCAGTTTCTCCTAAGCAGCAAAATAAGGGGATAGGCAGAAAATTGATGGAAGCGGCGATCTTCCAGCTTTATTCTGACCGCACCGAAGCGCTTTTTCTGGAAGTGGATGACACAAACCTTTCTGCACTGAAGCTCTATACGAAACTGGGCTTCAAACAGGTTGGGGAACGAAAAGCATACTATGCGGCAAGCGAAGGTAGTGGAACAGCGCTTGTTATGCGTTGCGATCTCCTTTAAGCGACACTACGCATGTGAGACGAGGCTTTTAACTCACGTACAAAACGCATAACAGTGAAACTGGTTCTTTTCTCTCGATGTTTTGAGAGATAGGATGCCGAAACAGTTTGACACTGTGGTGCCTGCGAGATTTTGAGGAATATAGGGCAAATGACGGCAGAAGAAAAAATGACGCTGATTGAGATGTGTGCTCATAAGGGCATGCGGATGACAGAGCAGCGCCGCGTGATTGCTGATGTTATTCAGTCTGCTGAAGATCACCCGGATGTGGAAGAGCTGTACAGAAGAGCATCCAAAATCGACCCGAAGATCTCAATTTCTACCGTCTATCGCACTGTAAAGCTATTTGAAGACTCCGGCATTATCGAGCGTCATGACTTCCGTGATGGACGCTCCAGATACGAAACGGTTTCTGACGAGCACCACGACCATCTCATCAACCTGCGTTCGGGCGAAGTCATTGAGTTCCGCAGCGAAGAGATCGAAAAGATGCAGGAAGAAGTTGCCCGAAAGCTGGGCTTTAAGCTGGTCGATCATCGCCTGGAACTCTATGGCATCCCGTTAGACGAAAAGTAGGGGCCGAGCATGGCAGCTGTCAGAGCAGTTTGCTCACTTGCCGCATTAACACTTGTAACGCTGGTCCTCATTCCCCCGCAGTGGGTTGCAATGAAGTTCGGCTGGCGGGTTCAGCGGCAACTGCCTTTGCTCTGGCATAAAGCCGCTTCTCGTCTGATTGGACTGCGCGTTCATCAACACGGTCAGATGACCACAGACCGCCCGCTTCTGGTCACTTCCAACCACTGCTCCTGGCTCGACATTGTTGTTCTTGGCAGCACAAAACCTCTGAGTTTCATCGCAAAATCTGAAGTCGCCGGCTGGCCCATCTTTGGCCTGTTTGCAAAACTCCAGCGCACCGTCTTTGTCAATCGTCAGAAACGGACCGATACAGGCCGTGTTGCGCAGCAAATTGCAGAGCGTATGACGCAGGGTGATGCCATGGTGCTGTTTGCTGAAGGCACCTCCAGCAATGGCAACGAAGTCTTGCCTTTTCGCTCCGCTCTTGTAGGTGCTGTGCACCATGCCATGAATGTGGGGGAGGAAGAGGTCGCCCATGTTCAACCGCTCTCGATCGCTTACACACGCTTGCAGGGACTGCCGATGGGCCGTTTCTGGCGTGCGCATGTTGCATGGTACGGAGACATGGAATTAGCCGGACATCTTTGGGCAGTCATTAAAGAGGGTGGACTGGACGTTGATTTGACGTGGGGCGATCCGATGCCCATTGAAAAAGCAACTAATCGCAAACGCTTAACGCGAGATTTAGAAGATCAGGTTCGCACAATGACTATTGATGCATTGCAGGGAAACCTTCCAAAACAGAAAGAACTGGCATAAGCCGGAAGAAGACAAGGCTTCTCTTTCTGCGAAAAACAGAGTAAAGCTCTCCAAAATTCTGAAAATAACGAGCTGGCGCTGCGGATGATCAAAGAAAGCGCGCTCGACCTGTCGGTACTTACGAGAAAATTCCCGACAGAAAATCCACTAGAGGATTGAATGGATAACCTGGTAGAAAACGAAAACCTGAACCAATCTGAAAACACTGCGGAGGCGCTCGAAAAGTCTGAAGCGACCCGCAAGGTTTTCATCAAGACCTATGGCTGTCAGATGAACGTCTACGATTCTGATCGTATGAACGATGCCCTGAGCAATGATGGCTATGAGAAAACAGAAAACCCGGATGATGCTGATCTGGTCATTCTGAACACCTGTCACATCCGCGAAAAAGCGGCTGAGAAGGTCTATTCTGAACTTGGCCGCATTCGTAAGCTGAAGGAAGAGAAAGCCAAAAACGGCAAGCAGATGATGGTATCTGTTGCTGGCTGTGTCGCACAGGCTGAAGGCGCGGAGATTTCCCGCCGCGCACCCGTTGTGGACCTGGTCGTAGGACCTCAGTCCTATCACCGTCTTCCAGAGTTGCTGAACCGCGCCTCAAACGGCTCCAAGGTTGTTGAGACCGAATTCGACATTCAGGACAAATTCAAGCATCTTGCAACCCCGTCAAAAGAAGCTGTCCGCAAGCGCGGTGTGACTGCGTTCGTGACGGTTCAGGAAGGCTGCGATAAGTTCTGTACTTTCTGTGTGGTGCCTTACACCCGTGGCGCTGAGGTTTCCCGTAAGGTGGAGCAGATCGTCATGGAGACAGAACGCTTGGCAGCTGCTGGCGTGCGTGAAGTGACTTTGCTGGGCCAGAACGTTAACGCATGGCATGGTGAAGGCCCGGATGGCCGTGAGTGGGGCCTTGGCGAGCTCCTGTTCCGTCTGGCTAAGATCGATGGTATCAAGCGTCTGCGCTACACCACATCTCACCCACGAGATATGGAAGACAGCCTGATTGCTGCCCACCGCGATCTCGATATTCTCATGCCTTACCTGCACCTGCCGGTTCAGTCTGGGTCTGATGCAATTCTGAAGGCTATGAATCGCAAGCACACTCGCGATGACTACTTCCGCCTGATTGACCGCATTCGCGAAGCGCGTGGCGATATCGCATTGTCTGGTGACTTCATTGTCGGCTTCCCGGGCGAAACCGATCAGGATCATAAAGACACTCTGGATCTGATAGGCCGGGTCACCTACGGTTCTGCATTCTCCTTCAAATACAGCCCACGTCCGGGAACTCCGGGTGCCACGCTGGAAGAGCAGATTGACGAGCAGGTGAAATCCGCACGTCTGGCAGAGCTGCAAGAGCTGCTCAGCACCCAGCAAAAAGATTTTAATGCGTCATTGATTGGCAAAACAATCGACGTACTCTTTGAGAAAGAAGGCCGCAAAGAAGGTCAGCTTGCAGGTCGTTCACCTTGGCTCCAGCCAGTTCATGTAAACGCCCCGCTTGATCTTTATGGTGAAATCAGATCAGTAGAAATTGTCGCTGGTAGTGCGAATAGTCTGGAAGGTCGCCTTGTTTAAGTGCATGATGCTCCCAGATTCTCGCAATAAGGCGAACGGAGGCATTATTTGGATGGCAAAAACAAACCACTTTCTGTTGCTGAAACGGGCATGCACCCCATGACGACAACTGACTTGATACAAGTGGTCTTGGCATTCGAAGACAACAGACTTGTGAGCGATTTGTTTGGTCAGTTTGACCAGAACCTTGCCTTGATTGAGCAACGTTTGGGGGTTGAGGCAATCGCACACGGCAATCGTGTCACCATTCGTGGCGATAAATCAGCTACAGAGCGGGCCAAGCTTGCTCTTGAGGCACTCTATACGCGGCTGCAAGGTGGGCATGATGTGACACCGGGCGACGTGGACGGCGCTATTCGCCTCGCAGAGGTCTCAGAAGCACAACTTTCATTACCAACAATGGAACCAAAGTCCCGCATGTCGTTTGCGCAGATCGCAACGCGCCGTAAAACTCTGGTTGCACGCACGGCAATGCAAGATGCTTACATCCGGGCGATGGACCGTTCAGATTTGACCTTCGGCGTCGGCCCTGCCGGTACAGGTAAAACATTCCTTGCTGTTGCCTATGCCGCTTCTCTGCTGGAGCGCGGCGAAATTGACAGAATGATCCTGTCTCGCCCCGCCGTTGAAGCTGGTGAGCGATTAGGCTTCCTGCCCGGCGACATGAAAGAGAAAGTCGACCCCTACCTGCGCCCGCTTTACGATGGCCTCAATGAGATGATGCCACCAGAAAAGCTGGAGCGTGGTCTGGAAAGCGGCATGATCGAAGTCGCACCGCTCGCATTCATGCGCGGCAGAACTCTTTCCAATGCGGTCGTTATTCTGGACGAAGCTCAAAACACCACATCCATGCAGATGAAAATGTTCCTGACACGTCTGGGCGAAAACTCCAAGATGATCGTGACGGGTGATCCAAGTCAGGTTGATTTGCCTCCGGGCCAGATGTCCGGCCTGCGCGAAGCGCTCAGGATTCTGGAAGGTGTAGAGGGGATTTCCCGTGTCACCTTCACAGAAACCGATGTGGTCCGTCATGAACTTGTAGCTCGCATCGTAGGCGCTTACGACAATGAAAGCCGCCGCCGTCTGGAAGCAAAAGAACGAAGGCAGGCCGAAGAAGCTGCCAGTCTCAATAAAGATCAAGGCTCCGAAGAATGAACGCAACTTGCCCGGTACACATCGACACGCTGATTGAAGCGGGTGATTGGGAAAGTGAAGAAGTATTGGAAGCGATTGCTCAAGAGGCAATCACCGCTGCTTTTGCAACAAGTGATCTGAGTGTCATTGACAACACCGAAGTTTCGCTTGTCTTTACCGATGACGTCCACATTCAGGAACTGAATAAGATGTGGCGGCAGAAAGACAAACCAACTAATGTTCTGTCTTTTCCCGGTGATGACAGCGAAGAGCCACCATTTGGCCCGCTATTGGGTGATATTATTATTGCAAAAGAGACTGTAAAGCGCGAAGCTGAAGAGCTTGGAATACCATTTAAACACCATATAATTCATCTTATTGTTCATGGAACCCTTCATCTTTTTGGATATGATCACCAGATAGAAGAAGAGGCAGAGGAAATGGAAGCGGAAGAACGCCTGATTTTGGCGAGCCTTCAAATCCCGGATCCATACAAGGATGAGCCGTTAAAGGCAGATAAATGACACCCCTGCAGCAAACAGGAATGCAGGGAACAACGAGAGAGAGATGAACCCGGAACCTCGAAGTACAGAAGGCGCAAGCGCCTCCGTTCAGGCAGAAAATACAGAATCTGCAAGTAGTACCGGCACTGCTGTCGCCGAAGAAACCACTGAACCGCAAGCGATGAAGCCTGGTGCATGGACCAGGCTGAAATCAAAACTAAATCCGTTCAGAGGTCTGCGAAAAAGTGCAGCAGTCTCATTACGTGAAGATTTAGAGGATGAACTCGCTCGTGAAGGCGAGGGGGAAGATGCTGTCTTCTCTAAGGAAGAGCGCGAGCTCCTCACGAATATCCTCCAGCTGCGCGAATCTCGAGTTGAAGATGTGATGATTCCGCGAGCCGATATCGAGGCAGTGGAAGACACAACCACAATCGGCGAAGTGATGGCTTTGTTCAAGGCCTCCGGTCACTCGCGAATGCCGGTCTACCATGATAATCTGGATGACCCTCGCGGCATGGTCCATATCAAGGACCTGATGTCCTACTTTGTGGAGCTGGCCGTAAAAGCCAAGAAGGCTGAGGTTCCTCTGGCTCTGGTAAAGCCGGAAAAGAGCTCTTCAGACAAAACAGCCGAAGAAACATCACTGCTGGATCTTTCCTGTGTGGACTTGTCGACACCGCTCAACGCCACAGGTTTGATTCGTCCTTTACACTTTGTCCCTCCTTCCATGTCCTCTTCAGATCTTATGAAGAAAATGCAGGTGACACGTGTTCAGATGGCCCTGGTCATTGATGAATATGGCGGAACCGACGGTCTGGTGTCTCTCGAAGACATTGTCGAGACCGTGGTTGGTGACATCGAAGATGAGCATGATAAGGACGAAGAAGAGCTTATCATGAATGTCAGCTCAGGTGTCTGGGTGGTTGACCCTCGAATTGATCTGGAAGACCTTCAGGAAGAGCTGGGCGCAGACTTTAAACTCGGCGAAGAGCAAACCGAAGAGGTGGACACTCTTGGCGGACTCCTGTTCTCCATTCTCGACAGAGTGCCGGTTCGCGGTGAGCTGATCATTGATAAAAGCCTTCCGGCCTTTGAATTTGAGGTAATTGACGCTGATCTGCGCCGGATTAAGCGCCTGCGGATTTCCAAAAGAAGAACGGATCAGCGGGTAGCGGTACAGAGGATACGCCCGCGCAGGTCTGAGGCCGCAGAATAAGCATATCGACTATTTTTTGAGCGTGCCATGTGGTTTCAAGTAAGCATGGACACGCTTAATATTTTTTGAGCGTTCGGAGGTGGGAAATGGTCTCTGTCAGAAAGAGATTACGGGCTCTAAGCAGCACCATTTTCCAGCTGTCTGGATGGAAGCGTTTATCTCTTCTCTTTGTGAGCGGCGCAGCGTCTGCCCTTGCCTTTCCACCCTATGGGGCCTTTTCGGTTCTCTGGTTGTCCCTTCCGCTCCTTATCCTCCTGCTGGATCAGGCAAAAAACCGGGCTAAGCAAACCAGAAAAGGTCTGTTTACCGCTTTCTTTTGCACTGGGTGGACCTTCTTTTTAGGTTTTTTCCTTGTTGGGTTGTTTTGGATTGCTGAGGCATTTCTTGTTGATGCCAAAAGTTATGGCTGGATGATCCCCTTTGCTCTCATCATCTTACCAGGCGGACTTGCGCTTATTCCGTCTCTTCTATTGGGAGCTGCGTCAGTTTTCTGGCGTACCGGACTATCGCGTATTCTTCTCTTCGTGCTTGTTCTGGGGCTTTCGAGCTGGATACGTGGCCATATTCTGACGGGTTTTCCCTGGAATGTGTGGGGGTATGCTTTCGCAGAAAATCTGGTGCTCATGCAAAGCTTCTCCGCTCTCGGAATTTACGGTGTTGGCATACTGGTCCTTTTACTGTTCTCAATGCCAGCAGTATTTTTCGGCGTGGCACGCAAAACGGCGGCAACTTACATCAGTGTTTGTGTTGTCATCTGGGGCGGTTTAATCGCCTACGGGGCGGATAGGTTGCAGGAGGTGCAACAGCCGGTTGAGGGACTTCGCCTCTTGATTATACAACCCAATGTGCCACAAGCGGACAAGTGGAAACCTGAGAACAGGCAAAGGTTGCTGCCACTCTACCTGCAGCAGACACAAGAGGCTTTGCTACAGCTTAAAGGTGATGAAGAGACGCTGATATTCTGGCCGGAATCTGCTTTTCCTTTCCTCTTGGATGAGGAGCCGGGGGCGTTGGAGGCCATTGGTGCAACGCTTCCCTCTGGCACAACGCTGATTACTGGTGGAATTCGCAGAGAAATGTCAGATAATGGAAAACTGTTTTTTAATAGTGCTTTCGTTGTATCTGACAAAGGTGCACTCATAGATATTTATGACAAAGTGCGGCTTGTTCCCTTCGGCGAATACCTGCCGGCACGCTCCTTTCTGCAATCCATTGGTGTGGAGCGCCTTGTGCCTGCTCCTTCGGACTTTCACGCAGGCCGGGAACATAAGAGGATAGATTTAAAAAATTCACTTAGCTTCCAGCCTCTCATTTGCTATGAGGCGATTTTTCCGCAAACGGTGCTCTCAACATCAAATCGCCCTAACTTCCTAGTAAACCTCACAAATGATGGATGGTTTGGCGAAACTGCAGGTCCTTACCAACATTTAGCACAGGCAAGAATTCGAGCAGTAGAACAGGGTGTGCCGTTGGTACGAGTGGCGAATACTGGTATTTCCAGCCTAATAGATTCCAATGGTAGAATACTCGCAGAAGTTGTTTTAAATAAAAAGGGAAGTTTCGTTAGAGGATTGCCTGAAATACTAAGACCTACAATCTATGTAGGATTGGGTGATTCAATTTTTTGGGGAATTATTCTAGTAGTTGTTAGCTTCCTATTGGTGATGGAGAAATTATTACCTACCCGTAGAGATTGACGAATGCACGTAAATGTCGTCATTCTATACACGCAGAGGTTTTCGTTTTGCACGCCAGAGGTGCTGGAGAAAACCTTATAGCCTGCCGCCGATCCCTCTGGTAGAGGTTGTTTAGGCAAGTGAAAATGCAGGTTTGATGAATTACATTCCTGCGAGAATCGCTGAATTGCGCTCTCGTTTAAATAAAAACCTACGGTGAGACACCGTAAAAAACCAAAGAAGAGGGCCTTTGATAATGCCCAGCAAAAAAGCACCAAACCCTATCGATGTACATGTCGGCAGCAGAGTTCGTTTGCGCCGCATGATGCTTGGTATGAGTCAGGAAAAGCTTGGCGAAAACCTTGGCATCACATTTCAGCAGATTCAAAAGTATGAAAAGGGAACCAACCGAATTGGTGCAAGTCGCTTGCAGCACATTGCGACCATTTTGAAGGTTCCGGTCGCCTTTTTCTTTGAAGATGCTCCGGGTACGCCACATGAGACACCCGGTGTGAGTGATAATCCACAAACCTCCTACGTTGTAGATTTTCTGTCATCTTCGGACGGTCTGGCACTCAATAAGGCATTTGTCCGAATTGAAAATCCTAAAGTCCGAAAGAAGGTTGTGGAGCTTGTAAAGAGTATTGCAGGAGATGAAGATTAGGTTTTGCGATCTGTAATTTTTTCGTAATTCTTCGGCAATTGTGCTCTAAATGTCTTGACGTGACCGGCATTCCTTGTTTGATGTAGAGGTGAAGCGGCGGCTTTCCGTCGCTTCAGTTACTTTTTTCTTCCCAGAAGGACGTTTGCCAATGGCTCGTCAGAACTATGTGTTCACGTCGGAATCGGTCTCAGAAGGCCATCCCGACAAGGTCTGCGATCGTGTATCAGACACCATCGTAGACGCATTTCTAAAGGAAATGCCAGAAGCCCGCGTGGCTTGTGAAACTCTTGCAACAACGAATAAGCTCGTTATTGCAGGTGAAACCCGCGGCCCGGCCACTCTTACAAAAGAATATCTGGCTCACATCGCCCGCCTTGCTGTCAAGGACATCGGGTATGAGCAGGCCGGTTTTAACTGGCGGGATCTGGACGTTGATGTCCTCCTGCATGGCCAGTCCGCAGATATCGCACAAGGCGTAGACGCCTCCGATAGCAAGGAGGAAGGCGCAGGCGATCAGGGTATTATGTTCGGTTACGCATGCCGTGAAACCGAAGAGCTGATGCCAGCTCCGATCCTGTATTCCCATAAGATTTTGCGCTTGCTGGCTGACGCCCGCAAATCCGGCAACGAGCCAATGCTCGGCCCGGATGCGAAAAGTCAGGTGTCCATCCGTTATGAGGATGGCAAGCCAGTTGAAGCAACATCCATCGTGCTCTCCACGCAGCATCTGGATGAAACCATGACATCAGATGATGTACGTGCTGTTGTTGAGCCATATATTCGCGCGGCTCTTCCGGGTGACTGGGTCACCAGCAATACAGTCTGGCACATCAACCCAACCGGTAAGTTCGTGATCGGTGGTCCTGATGGCGACTGTGGCCTCACAGGTCGTAAAATCATCGTAGACACTTACGGCGGGGCAGCTCCACACGGTGGCGGTGCATTCTCCGGTAAGGACCCGACCAAGGTTGACCGCTCTGCAGCATATGCTGCGCGCTACCTTGCGAAAAACGTTGTAGCTGCGGATCTTGCAGACCGCTGCACTATTCAGCTGTCCTACGCAATCGGTATTGCAGAGCCACAATCTGTCTTCGTGAATCTGCATGACACAGGCCGTGTTGAAGCAGACCGTGTCGAAGCTGCTATTCGCGAGATCATGAGCTTAACGCCACGTGGTATTCGTGAGCACCTCAGTCTGAACAAGCCAATCTACGCCCGTACGGCGGCTTACGGTCACTTTGGTCGTGAAGCTGAAGGTGACGGCGGTTTCTCCTGGGAGAAAATCGACCTTGTCCATAACCTGCGTGATGCTGTAGAGAAAGCCTACGCTTAACCTCTAACGCTAGAGAATAAACAGCTGGCCGGAGGGCAATCTCCGGCCAGTTTGTATTTATGAGAACGATGGTAGATCACTACAAAGGCTCCTTTTTCGGCCGCCGCGTCGGAAAGCCAGCAAGTCAGCGACAGTCGCAACTTCTTGACGAAGTCCTGCCCAAGGTGGCAGTGGACCTGACGCAAACACCTCCAGACAATTTAGCAGAGCTGTTTCCTGTTCCGGTAAAAAGTGTGACTTTGGAAATCGGTTTCGGTGGCTCTGAGCACCTCATTCACCGTGCCAGAGAAAATCCAGAGATTGGCTTTATTGGCTGCGAGCCCTTCAGTTCCGGTATTATCAAGGCCGTCACCAGCATCGAAGAACACGGTCTGAAGAACATCCGTCTTTACGATGATGACGCAGGTAAATTGCTTGACTGGTTGCCAGAAGCTTCACTGGACATGGCGTATCAGCTCTATCCGGACCCCTGGCCTAAAAAGAAGCACTGGAAGCGCCGCTTTGTAAATCAGATCAACCTGACACGCATTGCACGGGCTCTTAAACCGGGTTGCGAGTACCGCTTTGCCAGCGATATAGATACCTATGTTGACTGGACACTGTCACATTGCCGCAAACACCCGGCCTTTGAATGGGTCGCTGAATGCGCTTCTGACTGGCGTACGCCTTGGAATAACTGGCCGGGAACACGCTATGAGCGTAAAGCACATCGTGAAGGCAGAATTGGCCGTTATCTGACATTTTTACGAGTTGAAGAGACGAAAACCTAAAATCGTCGCGCTTTTGTCTTTTGTGTCTTTGATTTTTTGTTGCATACAGCGGTCAAATCACTATATTGCAGGGCAAGAGTTCTCTATCGGCTCAGTTAAGAGCATTGAGGAGTGGGCACCGAAAGGACCCGCTCTTTTTTATTAGCTAAGTCGGTATTGATGCCTGACTGCAAAATTCAGGTATCCGAAAATAACTGCCAGAGACACGAAGTATGTCTCTGCATGAAAACGATAGGTACCAAGTGGACGAAAACGATCCCCGGATTGTAAAGGAAAAGGGCCTCGAAGCCCGCGTAGCTGAAATTGTCGAGCCGGTCATTGTTGATCTGGGCTACAGGTTGGTGCGCATCCGTGTAAACGGAAATAACGGCTGCACCCTTCAAATCATGGCAGAACGCCCGGATGGGACGATGGCTGTTGAAGATTGTGAAGAAATCAGCCACGCAGTTTCCCCGGCGCTGGATGTGGACGACCCGATCTCCGGTGCCTATCACCTCGAAGTTTCATCTCCAGGTATTGATCGCCCGCTCGTTCGAGCTGGTGATTTTGAACGCTGGGCTGGGCACGTCGTAAAAATCGAAATGTCTGTGCCGCAAGCTGGGCGCAAGAGATATCGTGGACATATCATCGGTGTGGAAGATGGATGTGCAGTAATCAGAATGGCCGATGCACAAGAAGGTCAGGATGACACAGCGCGCCTTCCATTGGATGAAGTTGGGTCAGCCGTACTGGTTATGACCGATGAACTGATTGATGCGGCTCTAAAGGCCGACAAAGCCGCAAAAGCAGCCCGTGGGGAGCCTACGGACGATGACAGTTATCTCAATCACTGATTAGCTGTTCTGATGCGCAAGGGGTATGGGCGGTTCCGTTTTTAAAGAGCCTCCCTTTTGTTTTGATGTTCCTGCTGGTGTGAAGAAAGCAGGGCGTGGAAGGAGTTGACGAGGAATGGCTATCAGCGCAAACCGTTTGGAGCTGCTGCAGATCGCTGACGCGGTTGCCCGTGAAAAGTCGATCGACCGTAGCATCGTGATTGCTGCTCTTGAGGATGCAATCCAAAAAGCCGCTCGCTCCCGTTATGGCACCGAGACTGAAGTTCGGGCTGAGATTAACCCGAAAACCGGTGAAATCCGCCTTCAGCGCCTGTTACAGGTTGTTGAAGTTGTCGAAAACATTTCCACCGAGATTGCTCTGGTTGATGCGCAGGAGCGCAACCCGGATGCAACTATCGGCGACTTCATGGCAGATCCGCTGCCACCGCTGGACTTCGGTCGTATCGCTGCTCAGTCTGCAAAGCAGGTTATCGTGCAGAAAGTACGCGAAGCAGAGCGTGATCAGCAGTACGATGAGTTTAAAGACCGCATCGGCGAAGTGCTTAACGCAGTCGTTAAGCGCGTTGAATACGGCAACGTTGTTGTCGACACCGGCAAAGGCGAAGCTATCGTTCGTCGTGATGAACTGATCCCACGCGAAATCTTCCGCAATGGTGATCGCATTCGCGCACTGATCTTTGATGTACGCCGCGAACAGCGTGGCCCGCAGGTCTTCCTGTCCCGTACACACCCTCAGTTCATGGCAAAACTGTTTGCGCAGGAAGTGCCTGAGATTTATGACGGTGTTATCGAGATTAGGGCAGTTGCTCGTGATCCCGGCTCCCGTGCTAAGATCGCTGTTCTGTCTAACGATACCTCTATCGACCCTGTTGGTGCATGTGTTGGTATGCGTGGGTCCCGTGTTCAGGCCGTTGTTGGCGAACTACAGGGCGAAAAGATCGACATCATTCCCTGGAATGACGATGCTGCGACCTTCATCGTGAACGCCCTTCAGCCAGCTGAAGTTGCCAAAGTTGTTCTCGACGAAGACTCCGAGCGCATCGAAGTGGTTGTTCCTAACGATCAGCTCTCTCTGGCAATCGGTCGTCGCGGTCAGAACGTGCGTCTGGCATCTCAGCTCACCGGCTGGGGCATCGACATTATGACTGAAGCGGAAGAATCCGAGCGTCGTCAGAAAGAATTTCAGGTTCGTTCCGATCTCTTCCAGAACACCCTGAACGTTGACGAGATGGTTTCTCAGCTTCTCGCATCAGAAGGCTTTACTTCTGTCGAGGAAGTCGCGTACGTTGACATCGAAGAAATCTCATCCATAGAAGGTTTTGACGAAGAAACCGCCGACGAAATTCAGGCGCGTGCTCGTGAGTATCTGGAAGAGCAGGAAGCAAAACTGGCTGAAGAACGTCGTCAGCTCGGCGTTTCTGACGAACTGGTTCAGGTTCCCGGTCTTACATCTGCGATGCTCGTTGCACTGGGTAAGGACGAGATCAAAACCATGGAAGACCTTGCAGGCTGTGCAGCTGACGATCTTGTGGGCTGGACTGAACGCAAGGATAAAGAAACCATTCGCGTAGAGGGTACGCTGAGCGGTTTCGATCTGTCTCGCGCTGATGCAGAAGGCATCGTTATGGCAGCGCGTGTTGCTGCTGGCTGGATCTCCCCGGAAGACCTTGTTGAAGTCTCTGATGAAGAGCTGGAAGGCGTCGAAGTGGAGTTTGAAGACGAAGATGAAGGCGGCGACGCTGAAACAATTGTTGAGACTCCGGTTGACGTCGACGAGGAATTGGCGCAAGAGAGCGGTGCAGAAGACGAAGAAGGCGATAAGTCCTCTGAATAAACTGTAGCACTTTGACTACAGAAAAAAGTTTTATACGGGGGTGTGTTGAGTTTACAGCGAGTAACTGTCGGATTCTACATTCCCGTAACTGAATGAAAAATAACGATAATAGTTGGGTTGGGATAACGAAGTGCCGAGAAAGAATGAACCGACAGAACGAACCTGCGCAGTTTCGCGTGAAGTTCTACCGGTGACAGAGCTTCTCAGATTCGTTATGGCTCCTGACAAAACTGTTGTTGTTGATGTAAAAGGCACCCTTCCGGGACGCGGAGTTTGGGTGACTGCAAAAAAGTCTGTCCTTCAGGAAGCGATAAAAAAACGCGCTTTTTCGAGGGGCTTTAAGGAGCAGGTAAACGCTGAAGAAGGTTTGGCCGACCACACTGACGTACTGCTGGAGCAGGCAGCTCTGGGCGCATTGTCCATGAGCAGAAAAGCTGGCAACCTTGTTACCGGT
Source organism: uncultured Pseudovibrio sp. (assembly GCA_947496145.1). Lineage (GTDB taxonomy): Bacteria > Pseudomonadota > Alphaproteobacteria > Rhizobiales > Stappiaceae > Pseudovibrio. Next base: position 313,674 of record CANMBS010000001.1, on the reverse strand, counting down.
TTTTCGAAAGTCGAGGCAGCTCTCAAAAAGGAGAGTGTGATTGCTCTGGTGCACGCAACTGATGCCTCTGAGGATGGCGTGCGTAAGTTGGCGGCCGTAGCCGCTTCTAGATTTGGCAAGGTGGATCGTCTCAGCGTGATCCGCCTGTTTACCTCAGACCAGATGAGTACGCATCTGGGACGAGAAAACGTTATACATGCTGTACTGCTGGCTGGCGAGGCGGGCAGAAACTTCTTGAAGAACGCGCAGCGCCTTGCGCAGTACCGGGAGATTTCTGTCAGGACCGAAGAAGACGGTGCAAAGGGTGCAGCAGCGCAAGACTGAAGGCAATATGAGCGATACCAAAAACAACCACGACAATCCCGCCGGCGGGGAAAAGAAAACGCTGGGCCTCAAACGTGGAGGCAGTGTTGAGAAGGGCACTGTAAAGCAGAGCTTCTCCCACGGCCGCTCCAAGGCAGTCGTCGTGGAAAAGAAGAAGCGCCGTGTGGTGGTGCCGGGTCAGGAAGGCTCCGCAGCCCCAGCCGCAGCTTCCTCTTCTTCTCCTGCTGCGTCTCCAGCTCGCACCGAAAAACGTCCAGCACAGCAAGAGCGCGGGCCTCAGCAAGCTCGCCGCGGTGGTGGTGATGGCCAGAAGCGCGGTGAAGGCGGCGGTCGCGGTGGCAACCGCAACAACAACCAGCGTGGCGGTCAGCGTCGCGGTGGCGGCGGCGGACAGGGCGGTGGTGCCGTTCTGAAAACCTTGACCAAGGGCGAAGCAGACGCACGTCTTGCAGCGCTGAAAATGGCAAAGGTTCGCGAAGTCGAAGATCAGAAGCGCCGCGTTGAAGAAGCAAAGCGTCAGGAAGAACTGGCTCGTCAGCGCGCTGCTGAAGCCGAACAGAAACGCATCGAAGACGAAGCTCGCGCTAAACGTGAAGCTGAAGAAGCTGCTGTACGTGCAAAGGCAGAAGCCGAGGCTAAAGCCAAGGCCGAAGCTGAAGCAAAGGCAAAAGCTGCTGAAGCTCCGAAGCCAGCACAGCGTGAAGAGCGTCCTGCACGTTCTGGTGATCGTCCTCAGCGCTCCGGCGAACGCGGTGAGCGTGGCGACCGTCCTCAGCGTTCTGGTGATCGTCCTCAGCGTGGTGGTGACCGTGGTCCTCGTTCTGGTGAGCGTGGCGATCGTGGCCCTCGCCCTCAGGGAGATCGTGGCCCGCGTCCGGGTGGTGATCGTGGTCCTCGTCCTCAGGGTGATCGTGGCCCGCGTCCGGGTGGTGACCGTGGCCCGCGTCCAGCAGGTGATCGTGGCCGTCCACCAATGCGTGATGGCAAGCCTCCTCGTTTGGATGGTCCGCGTCCAGGTGCTCGCCCAGGCGGCGCACGTCCGGGTGGTGTTGCAGCTGCTCCTGCTGAAAGCATGGAAACAGGCAAGGCCAATACCAAGAAAATGGCTCTGAAGCCGGTAACCCGGAACAAGAAGCCAGAAGCGCCAAGCAAACCAAACCGTGGTGCTGGTGATGATCGTCGTAAGTCAAAACTGACAATTACCCGCGCAACCGGTGGTGATGAAGGCCGCAGCCGTTCACTGGCATCCATGCGCCGTCGTCGCGAGAAAGAAAAGCGTCAGGGCCAGAAGGTTGTTCGCGAGAAGGTTTCACGTGAGGTAACACTTCCTGAGGCGATCACTATTCAGGAACTCGCTCAGCGTATGTCTGAACGTGCTGTTGACGTGATCAAACTGCTCATGAAGCAGGGCCAGATGATGAAGATCAACGACATCATCGATGCTGATACTGCTGAACTGATCGCAGAGGAAATGGGCCACACAGTTAAGCGCGTATCTGAAGCGGATGTTGAAGAGGGTCTCTTCACCGTTGAAGATGATGACGCAGCACTGGAAAGCCGTCCTCCGGTTGTGACCATCATGGGTCACGTTGACCACGGTAAGACATCACTTCTTGATGCTCTGCGTAAGGCAAACGTTGCTTCTGGTGAAGCTGGCGGCATTACACAGCACATCGGTGCATACCAGGTTGAGCAGGACGGTCAGAAAGTGACCTTCATCGATACACCGGGTCACGCCGCATTTACTCAGATGCGTGCACGTGGTGCCAAATCCACCGACGTTGTAATCCTCGTGGTTGCTGCGGACGATGGTGTGATGCCACAGACCAAGGAAGCGATTGTTCACGCAAAAGCTGCTGGTGTTCCGCTGATCATCGCGATCAACAAAATGGACAAGCCGGGTGCTGATCCGTCCCGCGTTCGCAATGATCTTCTGCGCGAAGACCTCGTTGTTGAATCCATGGGTGGTGATGTCATCGATGTGGAAGTCTCCGCAAAAGAAGGCACCAACCTCGACAAGCTGATCGAAATGATCCTGTTGCAGGCTGAAGTTCTCGAACTCAAGGCGAACCCGAACCGCGCTGCGGAAGGTACCGTAATCGAAGCGAAGCTCGACAAAGGCCGTGGTCCTGTTGCAACCGTTCTGGTTCAGAAGGGTACGCTGAAAGTTGGCGACATCGTTATTGCTGGTTCTGAATGGGGCCGTGTTCGTGCAATGCTTGATGAGAACGGCAAGCAGGTTAAGGAAGCTGGTCCTTCCAAGCCGGTTGAAGTTCTTGGCTTCCAGTCCACTCCATCTGCGGGTGACATGGTTGCTGTCGTAGAAAACGAAGGCCGCGCACGCGAGATTTCCGAATATCGTCAGCGCCAGAAACGCGACAAGCTTGCTGCACGCATTGCAGGTTCTCGTGGTTCTCTGGAAGCGATGATGAAGGGCTTGCAGGAAGAAGGCAAAAAAGAATTCCCGCTCATCATCAAGTCCGATGTGCAGGGTTCTGCCGAAGCAATCCAGGGTGCTCTGGAAGAACTGGGCAACGAAGAAGTCGGCGCACGTGTTGTGGCAGCTTCCGTTGGCGGTATCACCGAGAGCGATATCACCCTTGCAGTTGCCTCCAAAGCACCAATCATGGCGTTCAACGTTCGTGCAAACAAACAGGCTCAGGAAGCTGCACGTCGCGAAGGCGTAGAAATCCGCTACTACAGCGTGATCTACGATCTGATCGACGATGTGAAGTCTACCATGTCTGGCATGCTTGCTCCGGAACGTCGCGAAACCTTCCTCGGTTACGCAGACATCAAAGAAATCTTCAACATCACCAAAGTTGGTCGTGTTGCAGGTTGTCTGGTCACCGAAGGTGTGGTGCAGCGCGGTGCACAGGTTCGCTTGCTGCGTGATAACGTTGTTATCCATGAAGGCGAGTTGGGCACACTGAAACGCTTCAAGGACGAAGTCAAAGAAGTTGAATCCGGCGTTGAGTGCGGCATGAACTTCACCAACTACAAGGATATGCGCGTCGGTGACGTCATCGAGTGCTTCCAGGTAGAAGAGATTGCACGCTCTCTTTAGATAAGAGCTGAGTTCAATCGAAAAGCATTCAGCAGCGCCGGCGGGGTCAACTCCGTCGGCGCTCTGCTGTTACAAGAGCGAGTGACTGCAAGCGCCTTGAAGGTGATCAGCGCAAAGCAGTGCAACTCTGAATAAAAAGAGAAAACAATGGCAAAAGCACGCGATGAATTTGCAGGTCAGCCGTCACAGCGCCAGTTGCGTGTAGGTGAGCTGGTTCGCAAAGAACTCTCAGACATCCTGACACGTGGCCGTGTCAGCGACCCGGATCTGGATGGCGTCATCATCACAGTCCCTGAAGTACGCATGTCACCCGACCTTCGTTGGGCAGACGTTCTTGTGATGCCAATGGGCGGACGTGATATCGAGGTTGTTCTCGCAGCCCTGAAACGCAACGCGAAATACCTGCGCGGTCAGGTCGCCCGCCGCGTTACCATGAAATACACCTGTGACCTTCGCTTCGTTGCTGACACCCGTTTTGACGACGATGACCTCATCACACGCCTGCTGCATGAGCCTAGCATCCGCAAGGACTTCGCTGATGGCGGCATTGATGATGAAGATGATCATGGTGATGATGACCGCGATTAATCGCGGGGCATTGAATTAGATAAGATTAAGAGCTGAAAAGATATGGCGCGCAGACAGCAGCGACGTAGACCCCGTTTCCCTGTAAACGGATGGCTTGTTCTGGATAAACCACTGAATCTGACTTCAAACGATGCGTTGGGGCAGCTCAAGAGAATTTTCCACCCGGAAAAAGTGGGCCACGCAGGGACGCTTGACCCGTTGGCGACTGGCTGCCTGCCAATTGCCTTTGGTGAAGCAACCAAAACCGTTCCCTACATCATGGAGGGACGTAAGGTTTACCGCTTTGAAGTAACCTGGGGCACTCAAACCACCTCTGACGATGCAGAGGGCGAGCCTGTCGAGACATCAGATGTCCGCCCGACACAAGAGGACATTCTCGCTATTCTGCCAGAATTCCGGGGCAGCATTGAACAGGTTCCGCCAATTTTCTCCGCAATCAAAGTGGATGGCAACCGTGCCTACGATCTCGCTCGCGAGGGCGAAGAGGTAAAGCTTGAAGCCCGCGTGATTGAAGTCCACCGTCTGGATCTGCTTGAGTGTATCGACGAAAACCGCGCAGTGTTCGAAGCCGAATGCGGCAAAGGCACCTATGTCCGTTCACTGGCCCGAGATCTCGGCGAGCGCCTTGGAACATGCGGCTACGTTACTGACCTGCGACGCTTGCTGGTAGGACCGTTTGGTGAAGAGCAAATGGTCACTCTGGATGAACTCCGAGCCGCTAAAGAAGCAAAACTGGCGGAGACTGAGGTTGAAGAAGGCGAAGAGCCACCTGTTCTCAATCCTCTCGAAAACGCAGAGTTGATTAGTTACATCAAGCCCGTAGAAACTGCCCTTGAGCAATTTGCAGAAGTGAGAATTACCTCTGACGCTGCCGCGAAAGTGAAGCGTGGTAATCCGGTCCTTCTGCGTGGTGCGGATGCCCCAATCGGGCCTGAGGAAGTCTACGTTGTCTCTGGCGGCAAGTTGATTGCATTTGGAGAAGTTTCAAAGGGTAAATTCAGCCCGAAGCGTGTCTTTAATCTCTGATGGATATTCTTGGAAAGATTCCTATTTTTCCAAGAATATATATATGAAACAATTAGTTAAAGCATAAGAAGTCTGTAAGTTTGTGCAGATTATGCTGAACGGGGCTATTACACTGCATTCATTTCAAGATTCCTCTGGTTTTTTGAGAGTTTTTCAGTCATAGTCCCGCCGCCGGGAAGCCTGTGCTTGCCCGGCCTAAATGTGTTGGCCTGACCCTGCTAGACGACATCTTGGCACGGCCCGAGTTCAGCGCATAGCTCTGTAAAAGAGCGCATGCCTTTCACGGCATTTAAGAAGACGCAGTTTCGGCTGCAATTAGATAAGGATAAATCGATGTCGATTACGCCAGAAAAAAAGGCAGAACTGATCAAGGAATTCGCCACCAAAGAAGGCGATACCGGTTCTCCAGAGGTACAGGTTGCAATCCTGACTCACCGTATCACAGTTCTGACTGAGCACTTCAAGGGTCACAAGAAAGACAACCACTCCCGTCGTGGTCTTCTGAAAATGGTTTCCCAGCGTCGTAAGCTTCTTGACTACGTTAAGGGCAAAGATGTTGCACGTTACCAGTCCCTGATTGAGCGTCTGGGCATTCGTCGCTAAGACGAAAAAGTTTAAAAGCGCGGCAGCGAAAGCTAGCCGCGTTTTGCTTATCTCCTCTGATATCCCAGTGTTTCTGGAAAAAGAGGGCTGTGTATTCTGAAGGGAGAGATTCTCTCTCAGATATAAAACAAGCGAGCGAAACACTGGCAGGATTGCCAGAAGCTTATGGCGTATCTCCGAAAAGTGGAGGCCGGTTTTCGGAAAAAGATACGCGCAAAAATGCAAGAGCTTCTTGCTGTCTTGCCCGCAGTCGTTCGACCTGAAAAGGCATCGCGCCCCCTTGTGTTCAAGGAGCTCGCGCGCATTGCCGGCAAATGACAGCCTCAAGCTTGGTGACGACCATCAGGCACTGAGGCGAACGTTAGGATAAAGATATGTTTGATATACATCGCGTGGAAGTAGATTGGGGCGGACGTCCGCTCATCCTTGAAACCGGCAAGGTCGCCCGTCAGGCAGACGGTGCAGTTATCGCGACCTACGGCGAGACCAAAGTTCTTGCAACTGTTGTGTCTGCAAAAGACGCAAAGCCAGGTCAGGACTTCTTCCCACTGACCGTAAACTATCAGGAAAAAGCATACGCTGCTGGCCGCATTCCAGGTGGCTTCTTCAAGCGCGAAGGCCGTCCGTCTGAACACGAGACCCTGACATCCCGTCTGATTGACCGTCCGATCCGTCCACTGTTCGTAGATGGCTACAAGAACGAAACTCAGGTTGTTCTGACCGTTCTGTCCCACGATCTGGAAAACGCTCCGGACATGGTTGCAATGGTTGGCGCATCCGCTGCCCTCACCATCTCCGGTGTTCCGTTCATGGGCCCGATCGGTGGTGCACGTGTTGGTTACATCAACGGTGAATACGTTCTGAACCCAACCGTTGACCAGATGGAAGAAACCAATCTGGATCTGGTTGTTGCAGGCACCAACGACGCTGTTCTGATGGTTGAGTCCGAAGCTCAGGAACTCTCCGAAGAAGTCATGCTCGGCGCTGTGATGTTCGGTCACAAAGAATTCCAGCCAGTGATTGACGCGATCATTCAGCTTGCTGAAAAAGCTGCAAAAGAGCCACGTGAACTGAACCTGCCAGATCATTCCGAGCTGTTCGCAAAAGTTCAGGAACTGGCTTCTGAAGAGCTGGGCGCTGCTTACTCCATCACTCAGAAGGTAGAGCGCAAGAACGCAGTTGACGCTGTAAAGGCGAAAGTTGTTGAAGCTCTGGTAACTGGTGAAGAAGGCGCTCCTGAAGCGAACGTCATCTCTGACCTGTTCAAGAAAGCTGAAGCTGCAATCGTTCGTGGCCGTATTCTGGACACGGGTTCCCGCATCGACGGTCGTGACCTGTCTACAGTTCGTTCCATCGTTTCTGAAGTTGGCATGCTGCCACGTGCACACGGTTCTTCCCTGTTCACTCGCGGTGAAACTCAGGCAATGGTTGTTGCAACACTGGGTACTGGTGAAGACGAGCAATTCATCGATCTGCTGGAAGGCACCAAAAAAGCAACCTTCATGCTGCACTACAACTTCCCTCCATACTCTGTAGGTGAAGCTGGTCGCATGGGTTCCCCGGGACGTCGTGAAATCGGTCACGGTAAACTGGCATGGCGCGCTGTTAACCCAATGCTGCCTGCACACCACGATTTCCCATACACCCTGCGTGTGGTATCTGAAATCACCGAGTCCAACGGTTCTTCCTCCATGGCGTCCGTATGTGGTGCATCCCTGTCCCTGATGGACGCTGGTGTTCCTCTCAAAGCGCCTGTAGCTGGTATCGCAATGGGTCTCATCAAGGAAGGTGAGCGCTTCGCAGTTCTCTCCGATATCCTCGGTGACGAAGACCACCTCGGCGACATGGACTTTAAAGTTGCTGGTTCCGCAAACGGCATCACTGCACTACAGATGGACATCAAGATCGACGGTATCACCGAAGAGATCATGAAGGTTGCTCTGGAGCAGGCAAAAGGTGGCCGCGTTCACATCCTCGACGAAATGTCCAAAGCAATCACGGAAGCTCGCTCCGAGCTCGGCGAACACGCTCCTCGCATCGAAGTCATCAAGATCCCGGTAGACAAGATCCGTGAAGTGATCGGCTCTGGTGGTAAGGTGATCCGTGAGATCGTTGAGAAGACCGGCGCGAAAGTGAACATCGAAGACGATGGTACCGTTAAGGTGGCTTCCTCCGATGGTAAAGCAATTAAAGCTGCTCTCAACTGGATCAACTCCATCGCGGCTGAGCCAGAAGTTGGCGTAATCTACGAAGGCACTGTTGTTAAGACTGTAGACTTCGGCGCATTCGTAAACTTCTTCGGCGCACGCGACGGTCTGGTCCATATCTCCCAGCTGGCTCCACGCAAAGTCGCGAAAGTGACCGACGTGATCAAAGAAGGCGACAAAGTCTTCGTTAAGCTGATGGGCTTCGACGAGCGCGGTAAAGTGCGTCTCTCCATGAAGGTTGTTGACCAGGAAACCGGTCAGGAAATCCCTCGTGAAGAGAAAAAAGACGAAAAGAAAGAAGAGAAAGCACGGGACTAATCCCTAGCTTCTCAGCTTGAATTAAGAAGGCCGGCTCAGAAATGGGTCGGTCTTTTTTGTTTTGCAGAAAGCCGGAAACGGATTTTGGATAAGGATGCGGGAGAGTAACGAACTTTCATACTGACAAGCTTTCTGAGCAGCTTAAAGCAGCCTGCTTCGCATGCTTCCACTTTTAAGTTGATAGAGCGAACAACAGTCTGCAAGTGACAATCTTACTCATTAAAATAGTCAGATCCAAACAAACAGACTTTGAGGTGGTTTTCGGGTGCTGGATGCAAATAAAGAACTGAAAAAAGGAAAAATACGCAAAAGCATGCGGAAACTCCTCGACCTCTTTGATTGTGCTGACGACCAATCCTTTCTTCATCTAGTTTGGGCCGTAAACGTACTCCAATCATCACATAAAAGCGCGGCCAGAGGCCATCTAACCTTTCCTCTAAGCGCGGATACAGAGAAAATGACGGGCCGTTATTCCGTTTACAAGTGGGAACTTGAGACCCTTCTCTTACTTTTCTTTTCCAAAACTTCAAGAAAGCACATCGGCCACCCCGCTCTGGACTGTAGGGCGTTCAATACTATGGCAGTCTTAATCAACGAGCTTCGCGAAATAGAAAATTATGAGAGTGCGGTCTTTCTGGATGAGGGAGAGATCTCCCTAGAACTTTACCGTAACAGCTACCGCCAATTTGGCTGGCAAAGAGGGTTTGCAACATCTGAACGCCTTTACCGTTTTGCAATGATCTACGGCCAAGGGAAGTGCGGAAAATTTTTTCAAGAGCACTATGGCATATCTGTCGCAGACTTTATGGAGGTGTGTTTGGTTCTTTATACCTATGCGTTTACAATCCCTTGGTCGAAATTACCGAACTTTTTGTCGGTAGGTTTGGATCCAGACTGCGTCGAAAAGGCCCTGAAACTTTTGGTCGTTCCAATCACGGATTTACGCACCTCTGTGGGCGAACTGATAAAAGGCAGCAAAACAGCCAAACCACAGCGTTTGGCTTACATGCCAAGCGCCTTTAGAAGAACACCGATTGTCCACTCAGACAAAAATGGCTTTGTGATCTGCCCACTCCCGCAACTGATAATGCTGCGTGCAACCGAGGGCCTATATTTCGATATACGCGCCGGCCATCAAAGTTTGATGACAGAGGCAAATGACAGGTTTGAGCAATACACGCGCGAGGTCATTGAGGGTTTTGGCCCGAACTTCAAAGCGCTACCAAGTGAAAAGTATGGACCTAAAAAAGCAAAGAGAGACACGCCGGATGTATTACTAGAGAAAAACGGATCAATCGCAGCGGTCTTTGAGTGCAAGGCCACCAAGCTCACCTACAACGCCCAGTATTCCGACAATCCCATGAAAGATGCTGCTAATGGCTTTGCCCAAATCGTGAAGGCGATTAAGCAGCTCTGGCGCTTCTTTTCGCATGTGCGTAGAGGTATTTATGAAGATCGGGATGTTGCGCCAGACGCTCATGGCATAGTTTTGACAATGGACGCCTGGATGTACATGTCAGGCGATTTCCAGCAAGCGCTCTATCAAAAAGCTGAGGAAGAGTTGGTGGAAGAAACTGACATTACCGATGCAGATAAGCGCCGATTGATTTTTTGTCCAATTCAGGATCTGGCTGACCTAATGTTTACGTCGAATGAGAAAGATCTCTTAGCTGCATTTGGAAATGCTAGGTTAGAAGAATACAGCGGCTGGGGCATTCGAGAGATTATGAGTAAAACTCAAGCGAAGCCCCGAGAAAGGAAAGACACACCGTTTGACATTAAGGGTGTGCTTCCATGGTGGGGTAAATACACCAGAGACTAACAGTAGATTTTTATTGCTCAATCGCTCTGACTTTGCATCAACTCTTGATTGAGCTGCTCAGTTGGCAACTCAGGCGCGATCCCAGTATGAGTGTCTACAACTTGGCAGGGCGTACTCATAAAACTTATCCCCCTCGCTGAAACCTCGGGCATACTGAATCTCGTGCCCACGCATTCGGGCAGGAGTGGACCGTCCATTCCGTGGCGTGGGCGGGGTTGGGCTACCGGCATGAGGTAACGCATCATGTCGGGAGGTCCGGTGAAGCGCCATACCCTATTGAGACCACAGTGGTAGTAGGGAGCTTGGGGTCGTTCCGAAGGGCGTCCGGTGGTGACAGGAAACTGTCAAAGGCATGAAAGCGCATCTGTGATGTGCAAACGTGCCTGTCGCGCCTGTTCGAGAGGGAGCCCGCGTGTTCATGAGAAAAGGCCCGGGCGAGGCGAACAGCCAATGCCGAAGAAACATATTTAACAAGTAGCGCAGGCAGAGCCTGTTCGCCTTGCTCCACCCGTAAGAAACGGGTTCCTCATACACAAACACCGCCTGTAACCAGCGCGGTGCTATAGGTGTATCTATACCTCTGTTATACCCGCTCAGCCGCTGCTTTAGCTACCGCCTTTCGCCGCGAATTACCCATCAGAATATAAAGCCCGCTGACCACAATGATGCCTGAACCTGCCAGCGTCATTGCATCAACGCTCTCTCCAAAGACCAGAAAGCCTAAGAGCAAGCCGAACAACAATCGTGAATACCGGAAAGGAGTAACAACAGACACAAGCCCGGTCCGCATGGCAACGGTGAGGGAGTAGTAAGCTGCAATGCCTACCAGTGTGCCAGCAACAAGGACCGACCAGCTAAACAGGTCAGGCCAGATAAAGCCGTCGGTGTAAAAAGAGTAGACTGCTCCGGTTGGTATAAGAACACCAAACCCGTAAATGCCTAATTGCATATTGGAAAGGGCAGGAGGCGCTGCTCGTGTTGCCAGATCACGGCCTGCAAATCCAATCATCCCGATCACCGCAAGAACAGAAGTCATCTGAAAGGCATCAGAGCTTGGTTGAATAATCATCAGAACGCCGACAAAACCGATTAAAATGGCTAGCCAGCGCTGCCAGTTCACACGCTCACCAAACAGCGCGGCTGCACCCAGAGTTACAACAATAGGGGTCGCCTGTAAGATGGCGGAGGTACTGGAAAGTGTGTTCAGCGCAAGGGAGAGCAGAAAGAACAATCGCCCTGTCAGTTCAAACAGGGCACGTATCAAAAGCGTCGGTGACATCACTTCCGCAGGCAAGGCACGTTCGCCACGGTTCCACGTCAGCAGCAGGAAACCCAGAGTGCCGCCGATGCCAAACAACATAAGTGTTTGTCCAACCGGAATACTGAGGCTTGCCGTTTTCAAAAGCGCATCTTCAATAGCAAACCCAAGCATCGCCAGCACCATCCAGGCACTGCCTCTAATATTATCCATTGTAAAATCCGAGTTAGAAAATCAGAACTGAAAGGCGCAGGAGCCACTTATGAAAATCAGAGAAAACACGATAAAATAACGTAGATATTACCGCCCGGAAAGGCAAAGAATTTTCACTTTCATGTGTGGTTGGTTGAGAATACCTCACCTTGGAGAAGTGGACTTGTTTTCAAGGCCATATCAGTTTGAAACTCACCAGACTGCCTGCTATACCCTCTCTCACCGTAAGTGAGGAGCACATACAGACGCTCCGGGGGGATGTGATGACTGATATGCGACTGGTTGTTGTCGGTGCCGCAGGCCGCATGGGCCGGAATTTGGTCCGCGCTGTAACTGAGATGGATGGAGTGACGGTTTCAGCGGCGATTGAACGCGAGAACTCTGAATTTCTGGGCAAAGATGCTGGCGAGCTGGCTGAATGTGGCAAACTCGGCGTTGCTATCACGTCTGATCTGGATACTGCATTTGCAGAAGCTGATGGTGTGCTGGACTTCACAGTACCTGAAGCAACCATAGCCTTTGCAAAGGCCGCAGCACGTCACTCACTCGTACATGTCATTGGTACAACTGGCATGACATCTGCCCAATCTACTCAGTTAACTCACTCCGCGACATCCGCTCGCATTGTCAAATCCGGGAATATGAGCTTAGGTGTCAACTTGCTGGCTGGCCTTATCAAAAAGGCCGCTGCCGCGCTTGATGATGATTTTGATATCGAAGTTCTGGAAATGCACCACAAACACAAGGTCGACGCCCCGTCTGGCACAGCATTGCTGTTTGGTGAAGCGGCTGCTCAGGGTCGCCAAATTCCCCTGGAAACACATAGTGTTCGCTCCCGTGACGGTATCACCGGCGAGCGTAAACGCGGTGATATCGGATTTGCAACACTGCGCGGTGGCTCTGTTGTAGGTGAACATACGGTGATGTTTGCAGGCGAAGGAGAGCGTATAGAACTCTCACACATTGCAACAGACAGACAGATTTTTGCTCGCGGGGCGGTCAAAGCAGCCAAATGGGCGCATGACAAGCAACCGGGCCTTTACTCGATGGCTGATGTTCTCGGCCTGAAAGATGACTAGCAAACAGCGTATACGCGCCATCGGGAGCGTAACGGTACGCGCACAATAACAGTTGAAAGCAATCCCCAAGACAACTGCTTTCAAATACACATAACCTCTCTGGGAGAGTTGAATGGAACGCCTTTTGGTTCTCGTCCGTCACGGACAAAGCGAATGGAATTTGAAAAACCTGTTCACCGGCTGGAAAAACCCGGACCTGACCGAACAGGGCATCGAAGAAGCTCAGGCAGCGGGCAAAAAGCTCAAGGAAATGAACCTGACTTTTGATCTGGCATTTACCTCTGACCTGCTTCGTGCACAGCACACTCTCAAGCTGATCCTCGGTGAGCTGGGTCAGGAAGACCTGCCAACCTCTAAAGACAAAGCACTGAACGAGCGTGACTACGGCGACATCACCGGCATGAACAAAGACGAAGCTCGTGAAAAGTTCGGTGAAGAGCAGGTTCACATCTGGCGTCGTTCGTTCGACGTTCCTCCTCCAGGCGGTGAAAGCCTGAAGATGACCGCAGAACGTACCCTGCCTTACTACCGCTCTGACATCCTGCCAAAAGTTCTGGAAGGTAATCGCGTGATTGTTGCAGCACACGGCAACTCTCTGCGTTCCCTCATCATGGAGCTGGAAGGTCTGTCTTCAGAAGAAATCCTCAAGCGCGAGCTGGGCACTGGCAAGCCAGTTGTTTACCGTCTTGATGAAGAAGGTAAGGTTCTTTCTGTTGAAGACCTCGCTGAAATCTAAGAGATTTCGCAGAATATAAGATTGAAAAGCGGCCCGCATTAAGGCCGCTTTTTGTTTTTTGATGTCCGTGGTGCTGAAGTTATCCTCTGCATGGGCGGGACCGCTATAATTTGAGTAGGAAATGAAAGTCAGATTTTAAAGCGTATCTCTGAAAAGTGGACACCGGTTTTCAGATAAAGATACGCAAAAATAAAAGCTAAAGCAGATCAAGCGTTTCAGCTTAAACGCGAACTGCTTTAGACTTTCACATGATGAAACAGTTCAGTTGTTCTTCAGGGCACATTTAATGGGTTTGTTGGTTTTAGTGCGTCACGGCCAAAGTGAGTGGAATGCACGTAAGGTTTTTTCTGGTCAGGGTAATCCTGAGCTGACTGAACAAGGTATTGAGGAAGCCAGAAACACAGGTCAGTTGCTCAGCTCTCGCGCCATGCGCTTTGATCTCGCCTTCACATCTTGTCTGAACCGCGCAAAAAGCACACTGACTATCATTCTGGAGCAAATGCAGCTCACTCATGTACCGGTGATGGAAGATGCTCAGCTCAACGAAAGAGATTACGGCAAGCTCACAGGCATGACCATAGAAGCTGCACGTCAGAAATACGGTACAGAGCAGGTACATCATTGGCGGACCTCACTGCATGCGCTGCCGCCGGGTGGTGAAACTCTGGAAATGACCGGAACGAGAGCCTTCAAGCTATTTCAGGAGTGCATATTACCTGAGCTGAACAGTGGGAAAAATGTGATCCTTGCAGCTCATCGCAACACTATTCGAGGGCTGACTTCAAAGCTTTGTAACCTTACTCAGAAGCAGACTGAAGAATTGCAGATCGGAACCGCCGAACCGCTTTTCTTTCAGGTGCAGGGTGCTGATAATATTCAGCGGATTAAATAAAAAAGGCGACCCGAAAGCCGCCCTGTTTATTTTGATTGCACGGGGTGTGCATCAGACATTTAAGGAAAATCCGCTCTGTTCCGCAATACGGATCAAAGGTGTTTCAGGGCGGGCGCCAACATGACTGATCACTTCACCGGCACAGAGGCAACCCAGCTCTGCACAGTCGCTCAGGCTGAAGTTGCGGGCCAGACCAAACAGGAAGCCAGAGGCAAACAGGTCACCCGCCCCTGTCAGATCGCGAATGCCACCAATAATGGAAGTTGCAGGCACATGCACAGTCTCCTCACGAGAGATCGCCATTGCACCTTCTGAACCCAGTGTCAAAGCGGTGAGGCTGCAATCCTCACGCACATGGGCAATCGCTGTTTCGATATCAGAAGTCTCGTAGAGCGCTTTTAGTTCGTGCTCATTCGCAAACAGAAGATCCACCTTGTCTTCACGGATCAGGGTGAGGAACTCGTCACGGAAGCGGTCAACACAGAAACTGTCAGAAAGGGACAGGGAAACAATCCGTCCGGCTTCGTGGGCAATGCGGGAAGCTTCAAGGAAGGCGCTCTTCGCAGCTTCCTCGTCCCACAAATAGCCTTCCATGTAAGTGATTGCAGAGTTTGCAACAACTTCAGAGTCCACATCAGCTTGTGTCAGCTTGGTGGCAGAACCCAGATATGTGTTCATGGTCCGCTCCCCATCAGGGGTGATGAGGATCATGGAACGGCTTGAAGGCAGATCGTTCAGCAAGGGAGCAGTTTTGAAGTGAACGCCAATATTATTCATATCATGACGATACACATCACCAATTTCATCATCGGCAACCTTGCCAAAATAGGCAGGCTTACCGTTCAAAGATGCGATACCGGCAGCAGTGTTACCAGCACTGCCACCAGAGATGCGGGTCGTTTGACCCATCTTGTCGTAAAGCCGAAGCGCTTCATCTGTATCGATGAGACGCATGGCCCCTTTCACAAGGGACTGCTCAACGAGAAAGCTATCTTCCACATGAGAGAAGACATCAGTGACTGCATTGCCGATGCACAATGCATCATACTTGAATTCAGACATGTAAAATCCTTGTAACTAGCCCGGCGCAATAACCGGAACGATACATAGGTGGCTCACCGCTGGAGCAAAGCCGACAACTGTTACTTCCCAGGTGTAGGGCGCAAGGCACGGTTTGCTTCCGGTTCGCGAATTTTCTCACGAAACGGGCTTGCGTTGTACACTCCCAGGATATTCAGTTCAGTCGAATAGAACGCCAGCTCCTCAAGTGCAAGAGCTACGTTAGGGTCTTCTGGGTGTCCTTCGATATCCGCATAGAACATGGAGGCGAAAAACTGCCCTTCTAACTGATAGGATTCCAGCTTCGTCATGTTGACGTTGTTGGTCGCAAAACCGCCTAAGCCTTTGTAAAGCGCAGCAGAAACGTTCCGCACACGGAAGAGGAATGTTGTGATGACAGGTTGCCCTGTATTAGCGGCCTGTTTTTTTTCACGAGAGAGGATAACAAATCGCGTCGTATTATGTTCAGCATCTTCACAATTGCGGGCAAGAATATCCAAACCATACACATCCGCTGCCAGTTCAGGTGCAAATGCGCCAACAGATTTGTCTCCGTGCTCAACAACCTGACGGGCCGAACCTGCTGTATCCGCACCAATAATCGGTTTAAGACCATGCTCACGAATAAAGTTGCGGCACTGGCCAAGCCCCATGATATGGCTTTGCACGCTTTTCAACTCTTCCAGCTTAGTGCCTTTTATGCCCATAAGCTGAAAACGAATCGGCATGAAGTACTCGCCGATAATGTTGAGGTTGCTCTTAGGTAAGAGATGGTGAATATCAGCAACGCGCCCGGCCACTGAATTCTCAATGGGGATCATGCCCAGTTCTGCTTCACCAGTTTCAATGGCATGAAAGCAGTCTTCAAAAGTCGGGCAGGGAATTGCTTGATACTCTGGATAAACGGCGTTGCACGCCATGTGGGAGTTCGCACCCACTTCGCCCTGAAACACGACTTTGCGCTGCTCTGACATAATTACACTCACGTCAATTAAACTTTTACATTTGAGGCTTCGACAACATTCGTCAAACACCCACCCCACAAAATGCCTGCGATACGAAGGAATGCAAACCTAAATAGCACGCAGAGGCGGAACTTAAGATGAAAAGACCTCAAGATTGGGGGTAACATGTTCAATGAGTTGCTCATTCAGGTAAATTCCCCAGACCTGTGAGAAGTTTCCTGTGTTATTTTGTCGCATTTGGAGGCAAGAAGGCAAAGCGTGGTAATCTGCTGGCCCTCTTTGGTGTGGGGTATGATTAAGATATCTGCGGCTAAAACAACAGTTTATAGTGATTTTAAACTGCGCTGCTGCCCAATCTGCTACTATTAGTTAAATTTTATTGCGCCAGACTAAGAGTTCTGGTCCACAACACTGCAAAAGTCCTAGGAGAAACACTAATAAAATTATGGACAAGTGCCCGAATATGCCTGTATTTTCCCACCAAAATACACAGATCGAGTTAGGTGCCTTGTCTGCTGAACCAAGGCGAGCCTGACCAATTTTCGGAGCGTGTGAGCTATGAGTTCCTTTGAATTGAACAAAATTGCTGGTGCAATTCTGTTCGCCCTGGTTGCATTCATGGGCCTGAATGTATTGTCGGACATTATTTTCGCGCCACATGGCGAAGAAAAGCGCGGCTACGAAATAGAGATTGCCGGTGATGACGACGGTGCAGGCGAAGAGGCTGCTGAAGAAACCAGGGTCGTCTCAATCGAAGAACTGCTCACCACAGCTTCTGCAGATGCAGGTGCAAAGCAGGCCAAAAAATGTGCAGCTTGCCACGATTTTAAAGCTGGTGGCAAAAACAAGGTTGGTCCTGCTCTTTGGGGTATCGTTGGACGCGCACCGGCAAGCCATGAAGGCTTTTCTTACTCCTCGGCAATGCAGGAATATGCAGCAAGCAATCCTGAATGGACATTTGAGCAACTGAACGAATTCATTAAAGCTCCTAAGAAACATGTTTCCGGTACTTCAATGAGTTTTGGCGGTATCAAAAAAGACAATCAGCGCGCAGATTTGATCGCTTACTTGCGTTCACTTTCTGACAATCCAGTGCCGATTAACTAACAGCGAATAAAATCTCCTCCAGTATAACTGTGGGACGAAATGTGGAAAGCCGGGATGTTATCCTGGCTTTTTTATTGTCTGCTTTTGAGTGAATGATAACTCTTTCCTCGTTTCTTCCAGTTAAATTTTTGTCATCTTGGCGAAAGACGTTGTCGCTGAAGTGTTTTCAGTCATAATCTTAGCTTATGTTAAACTGAAAACTGTAAAAGAAGTCAGATATTCAGTGCGAGGTACATTTTCTACGTTCGGAAGCGCTGGCAACCAAATTGTTTTGATGGAGAAACGGTGTGCGGACCAAACTATATAGCTCTCTGACCGGTTTAGCGTTTGCCTTGGCGAGCCTGACATCCTCCCCCGTGTTGGCTGAACCAAAAGAACCTGCCAGTGAGCCAGAATGGCGTTACGCAACCTCAATTAATGGTAAGCCTGCACTGCCCGAAGGATTTAAGCACTTTCCCTATGTAAACCCGGATGCTCCCAAGGGGGGCAGGGTTCGGATGGCATGGACAGGAACGTTTGACAGCCTGAACATCGTTCCGAACAAAGGTGTTACGGAAATCGGAATTGGTCTTATCTACGATACGCTCGTTACGCCGTCATCTGATGAGATATCGACAGAATACGGGCTTATTGCAAATGCCATAAAGTACCCCGATGACTTCTCCTGGGTAGAATACCGGCTTAACCCCAATGCCCGCTGGCATGATGGCAGGCAAATTACAACTGAAGATGTTGCATGGTCTTTTGATCAACTCCGCACCCTCAATCCGATCTATAAAACCTATTACAAGCATGTCACAGATTATGAGATTTTAAGCCCAACTGAAATCAGGTTTAACTTTGTCGCAGCAGGAAACCGTGAAGCACCGCAGATCATCGGGCAACTTGCAATTCTGCCGAAGCATTGGTGGACTGCGAACGACAAAGACGGCAAGCCAAGGGATGTTTCCAGAAGCACTTTGGAGCCACCATTAGGGTCTGGTGCTTACCGCGTTGGCAAGGTTGTTCCGGGCCGCTCCATTACTTATGAGCGTGTGGAAGATTATTGGGCCAAAGACCTGAACGTAAATGTGGGTAAGAACAACTTTGACACAATTGCCTTCGAATATTACCGGGATGAAACTGTCGAGCTGGAAGCCTTCAAGGCGGACCGCTTTGACTGGCGGACAGAAGCAACTGCCAAAAACTGGGCGACTGCCTATGATGTTCCAGCAGTAAGGCGCGGAGATATTGTAAAAGAGCAATTCCCACAAACCCATCGCGGTATCGGCCTGATGGTAGGCTTTATCCTCAATACGCGCCGGGAAGAATTTCAGGATAGGCGCGTGCGCCGTGCGCTGAATTATGCTCTGAATTTTGAAGAAATGAACCGCACACTTTTCTTTGATCAATACAGCCGGATCACCAGCTACTTCAATGGAACGGAGCTTGCCTCAAGCGGATTGCCTGAAGGGCGTGAACTGGAGATTCTGAAATCACTGAAATCCCCTGTACCACAGGGCGTTTTTTCAGAACCCTATGAAAACCCGGTGTCAGAGGATGCCCGTCAGGAGCGCTCAAATCTGAGGACAGCTATTAACCTTCTCAAACAAGCTGGATACGTGCAAAAGAATGGTAAGCTGGTCAATAAGGAGACTGGCGAACCATTTACCATTGAGTATCTGATGAATAGCGGGCGTTTTGAACCTGTTCTCCTGCGTTATCAGGCTAGCCTGAAAAAGCTGGGCATCGACCTGCAGCTCCGTGTGGTAGATACTTCCCAATATACCAACCGTGTCCGTAGCCGTGATTTTGACATGATCTACAACCATTGGCTTCAGACACTTTCCCCCGGCAATGAGCAGCGTGGATTTTGGGGATCTGCATCAGCTGATGATGAACTGTCACGCAATTATGCGGGCATTCAGGATCTGGCAATTGATGAGTTGATCGAACTTGTGATCAATGCGGAGGACCGGGAAGAACTGATCGCCGCAACAAAAGCTTTAGATCGTGTGCTCATGTGGCATCAGTATGTGGTTCCGGGCTGGACCCAACCTTACAGCAATACTGCTCGATGGGATCGTTTTTCCCATCCAAAGCAACTTCCTGAATATGCAGTTGGCTTTCCAACAATCTGGTGGTGGGATGAAGCAAAGGCCGCAAAGCTTCAGGAGGGCAACTGATGAAGCTTGGCTCCATTCATAGACGCAGCTTCCTGCAATTCAGTGCAGCAACAGCTGCTGCATTCCTTGTGCCCGGTGGGCCGCTGCCTTTACAGGCAGGCACGTTGAGCCACGGTCTTTCTGTCTTTGGGGACTTGAAGTATCCGGCAGACTTTACTGCGTTTGACTACGTAAATCCAGAAGCACCCATTGGTGGCAGAATTGCAATGACGGCCCTCAGTTGGAGCTACAATCAGAACCCGCAAACTTTTAACACCTTCAATTCCTTTATTTTGAAGGGGGATGCCCCACCCCGGATGGAGCGTTGCTTTGATAGTCTGATGGTCCGTGCCTTTGATGAGCCGGATGCAGTTTACGGCCTTGTTGCAGAAAGCGCGATGGTTTCAGAAGATGGCAATTTTATCATTTTTAAAATTCGCCCTGAAGCCCGCTTTCATGATGGTTCTGTGCTTAATGCAAATGATGTCGCCTTCAGTCTCAACACACTAAAGGCAAAAGGTCACCCGACTATCAGTCAATCCATTCAGGAGATGGTTGGGGCAACTGCACCGGATGAGCATACTGTAACAGTTTCTTTTTCAGGAAAGCACAGCAGGCAACTTCCCTTATTGATAGCAACTCTCCCTATCTTCTCCAAGGACTACTACACCCGCTATAACTTTGAAGCCTCAACGTTAACCCCGCCGCTGTCATCTGGCCCCTACATGGTAGGACGTTACGAGATTGGTCGTTACATCGAGTACAAAAAAGTTGATAACTACTGGGCCAAAGATTTGCCGGTGAGCAAAGGGCACTTCAATTTTGAGGTAATTCGCCTGGATTTCTTCCGGGATAGACAAACGACTTTTGAGGCTTTCAAGAAAGGCCGCCTGACTTTTCACGAAGAGTTCTCTTCCAAGACCTGGGCAACCGAATATAACTTCCCGGCACTCACAGAAGGGCGGGTCGTTAAAAAGGAGTTCGCTATCGGACTGCCATCTGGGGCTCAGGGATGGTTTCTCAATACACGCCTGAATAAGTTCTCTGATCCAAAAGTGCGTGAAGCGCTGGGATATGCCTTCGATTTTGAATGGTCAAATTCTGCGCTCTTTTATGACCTTTACACCAGAACCCAGTCATTCTTTGAAAATTCGGAGATGAAAGCGGTCGGTCTGCCAAGTGCGGCTGAGCTTGAATTGCTGGAGCCTTATCGAAAAGACCTGCCTGAAGCAGTCTTTGGTGAAGCAATAACTCAGCCCGTTTCCAACGGTTCCGGACAAGACAGAAAACTATTGCGAAAAGCCTCTGAACTTTTGCAGGAAGCAGGCTATTTTCGCAGAGGTGAGCAGTTAATCGGAGCAGATGACAAACAATTAGAGATGGAGTTCCTTTCTAATGCCCCTGCACTTGAACGGGTGATATTGCCATACATTAAAAATCTTAGATTGCTTGGTATTAAAGCGGATTTTCGTCTGGTCGATCCTGCGCAGTTTCAAAAACGAGTTAATGATTTCGATTTTGACATAGTCGGATCACGCTTT
The DNA here is from genome assembly GCA_947496145.1 of uncultured Pseudovibrio sp. Classification (GTDB taxonomy): domain Bacteria; phylum Pseudomonadota; class Alphaproteobacteria; order Rhizobiales; family Stappiaceae; genus Pseudovibrio. The sequence continues at coordinate 292,725 of CANMBS010000001.1, read as the reverse complement.
GCTTTGACACCAACACTCGATCCAAGCATACGCAATGTCTGGACATCTGCCTCCGCAGACATGTTTGGATCTTACAACCTCGCTGGTATCCGGGAACCTGCCGTCGACACTCTGGTCGAAAAGGCTTTAAGTGCGACCACTCGGATGGAAATGATCACTGCAGCCAGAGCGCTGGATAGGGTTCTGCGGGCTGGTCATTATTGGGTGCCGAACTGGTTTAATCCCTCTCATCTGGTGGCCGTCTGGGACACGTTTGGCATTCCCAATGACATGCCAGCGTTCGATTTCCCCGTTGAAGCAACGTGGTGGATAGATTCAGAAAAAGCCGCTCGTATCGGCATGGAAAAATAAGGGACAAAAGAAGCCCATGGGCGCCTATATTCTGCGTAGATTGCTTCTGATGGTGCCGACCCTCATCGGCATCATGGCAATCAACTTCGTCATTATCCAGTTTGCTCCCGGTGGCCCGGTTGAGCAGGTGATCGCACAATTGCAAGGGGACAGCGTATCAGCCACCAGTCGTATTTCTGGCGGTGGCGGTGACTTCGGCAATTCTGCCAATGCCAGTCAAGGCGGTGGTGACAGCGCAGGATCCAAGTATCGTGGTGCTCAGGGGCTTGATCCTGAATTTATCAAAGAGTTAGAAGCTCAGTTTGGCTTTGACAAACCGCCATTAGAACGCTTTGGCCGGATGATACTGGATTATGCCACATTTAACTTTGGCGACAGTTACTTCCGTGACATCGCGGTGATTGATCTTATCCTCGAAAAACTGCCTGTATCTATCTCCCTTGGCCTTTGGATGACGCTTATCTCATACGGCATCTCTATTCCACTCGGCATTCGCAAAGCGGTGAAAGATGGTTCTTCTTTTGATGTGTGGACTTCAACAATCATCATCATAGGCTACGCTATTCCCGGATTTCTCTTTGCAATCATGCTTATCGTGCTGTTTGCGGGCGGGTCCTTCTGGGATTTCTTCCCGCTGCGCGGCCTTGTGTCTGAAGGCTGGAGTGATTTGTCGTGGCCTGAACGTATTCTGGATTACTTCTGGCATCTCGTGTTGCCTCTCACCGCTATGGCCCTGTCCGCCTTTGCAACAACAACGCTGCTGACCAAAAACTCATTTCTGGACGAGATCAGAAAGCAGTATGTGCAAACGGCTCGCGCCAAAGGCCTGACAGAACGGCAGGTGCTTTACCGCCATGTATTCCGCAATGCCATGTTGATTGTCATTGCGGGCTTTCCCGGCGCATTTATCTCGGCATTTTTTGCAGGATCTCTTCTTATCGAAACAATCTTCTCACTGGATGGACTGGGCCTGCTTGGTTTTGAATCCGCGCTTAACCGCGATTACGCAGTGATGTTCGCAACACTTTACATCTTCTCGTTGATGGGCTTATTCGTGAATCTGCTATCTGACCTGACCTACACATGGATTGATCCACGGATCGATTTTGAAAGCAGGGAGGTGTAACTTGATGGATTCTCAGCTTGAAAAACGCCTTCAGGATCAAGGTTACGAAACCATCAATCCATTACCAGAGCAGACGCAGCCTCCGGAAAAGCGGCAGAAACTCTCCCCCCTTAATCAGCGTCGCTTGCAGAACTTCAAGGCGAACAAACGGGGATACTGGTCACTATGGATTTTCTCTGTACTGTTCGTCCTGACGCTCTGCGCAGAACTTATCACCAATGATCGCCCTCTGCTGGTCTCCTACAAGGGGGAGATTTTATCTCCGCTCTTTGTTGATTACCCCGAAGAGAAGTTCGGTGGGTTCCTTGCCACCACGGATTACCGCGACCCGTTTATTCAGGAGGAGATCACGGCAAACGGCTGGATGATCTGGCCTTTGGTCCGCTATTCCTATCAAACAGTGAATAACGAAATTCCAGTACCTGCCCCAGCTCCCCCAAGCTGGATGATGGACAAGGAACAACGGTGTGAACGTTATCCCGGTGGCGTGAACGATCCAAACTGTACAATCGGCAACTGGAACTGGCTTGGAACAGATGATCAGGGCCGTGATGTCCTCGCACGCCTTGTTTATGGCTTCCGTATATCTGTTCTGTTTGGCCTTGCACTTACAATCGCCTCCTCCGTTATTGGCATTGGAGCTGGAGCTGTGCAGGGCTTCTACGGTGGTTGGGTTGACCTTGGCCTTCAGCGTTTCATTGAAATCTGGACCGCAATGCCGACGCTTTACCTGATCTTGATAATCTCTTCGGTACTTACGCCGGGCTTTTGGGTCTTGTTTTCGATTCTGCTGGCGTTTTCGTGGGTCGCTTTGGTTGGTGTGGTCAGAGCAGAGTTTTTGCGTGGTAGAAACTTCGAGTATATCTCTGCAGCACGTGCGCTGGGCGTTTCCAACGGCACAATTATGCGACGCCATCTGCTGCCGAATGCAATGGTCGCAACGCTTACTTTCATGCCGTTTATTCTTAATGGATCAATCTCAACACTGACCGCTCTGGACTTTCTGGGCTTCGGCCTGCCACCCGGTTCAGCATCGCTTGGTGAGTTGCTAAAACAAGGCAAAAACAACCTTCAGGCGCCGTGGCTTAGTATGACGGGCTTCCTTGTTCTGTCCATAATGCTCAGCCTGTTGATCTTTATTGGCGAAGCTGTGCGCGATGCCTTTGATCCGCGCAAAACGATGAACTGAAGAAGGGAGGATCGCACATGAGTGATAATCAAATGCTCCTCTCTGTTGAGGATCTTTCAGTAGCTTTCAAGCAAGATAAGAAAGAAACTCTTGCCGTAGATCAGATCTCATTTTCTATCCAAAAGGGTGAGACACTCGCGTTGGTAGGAGAGAGCGGCTCAGGCAAGTCGGTTTCAGCATTGTCCGTGCTCAAGCTGTTACCATACCCTGCTGCCAGCCACCCGTCAGGCAAGATCATCTATCAGGGTGAGAACCTGATCTCAGCATCAGAAAAGCAGATGCGCAGTGTGCGCGGGAACCGGATCTCTATGATCTTTCAGGAACCCATGAGTTCGTTGAACCCATTGCACACAATCGAACAACAAATCTCGGAAATTTTAAAGATTCACCGTGGTCTGGGAGAAAACAGTGCCCGCAAGCGGGTTCTGGAATTGCTGGATCAGGTTGGAATCCCAAACCCGGCAGAGCGCTTGAAATCTTACCCACATCAGCTCTCTGGCGGTCAACGCCAGCGCGTCATGATTGCCATGGCCTTAGCGAACGAACCGGATCTGCTGATAGCAGATGAGCCGACAACGGCACTTGACGTGACAGTGCAGGCCCAGATTCTGCAACTGCTCAAGGACTTGCAAAGTTCCACTGGCATGGCGATGCTCTTCATCACCCATGATCTTGGCATTGTCCGGCGTATTTCTGACCGCGTTTGTGTGATGACAAAGGGCAAGATCGTCGAACAAGGCGCAACCGAAGAGATTTTCGAGCACCCGCAACATGAATACACGCAGCATCTGCTCGCAGCAGAGCCCAAGGGGCATCCACCAGCTGGTGACAAAAGCCAACCAGTTGTTGTCGAGGCAAAAGACCTTAAGGTCTGGTTCCCGGTCAAGCGTGGCTTCCTGCGCAGAACAGTAAGCCACGTAAAAGCGGTTAATGGCATCGATGTTACAGTCCGGGCAGGACAGACGCTCGGGATCGTTGGAGAGAGTGGATCTGGAAAAACCACGCTGGGTCTGGCTATCCTGCGTATGCTCTCCTCAAACGGACAAATCAGCTTCAACGGTGCAGATATTCACAATCACTCATGGAAGCAGATGCGCCCGCTGCGCCGCGACATGCAGATTGTGTTTCAGGACCCATTTGGTTCTCTGTCTCCGCGCATGTCTGTCTCTGAGATCGTGGGGGAGGGGCTCAAGATCCACATGCCGCATCTCTCTGTGAAGGAGAGAGAAGCGAAGGTTGCTTCAGCATTGGAGGAAGTGGGGTTAGATGCTGCTACCCGCTTCCGTTATCCTCACGAGTTCTCAGGCGGGCAACGCCAGCGCATCTCAATTGCCCGTGCTATGGTGCTTGAACCAAAGTTTGTTATGCTGGATGAGCCAACATCAGCGCTTGATATGAGCGTGCAGGCACAGGTGGTAGATCTTCTGAGAGATCTGCAACAGGCACACGGCCTGGCTTATCTCTTCATCTCTCACGACCTGAAAGTGGTGCGTGCACTGGCAAATGATGTTGTTGTCATGCAACATGGCCGGGCCATGGAATCTGGTACATCAGACCAGGTCTTCGATGCGCCAAAGACCGCCTACACGAAGGCACTCATGGCTGCTGCTTTCCGCATTGAGGCAGTCACAGGAAGTGACTTAAGTCTGTAAAGGTTTGCAAAGCTAAAAGGCCATGCTGTCCTGATAGTCATGGCCTTTTAGTTATTCTCAATCGCTTAGCTGGCTGAAAGAGCATACTTTAAGTTCCGACAACAATATCTTTGCCAACTTTCAAAGTAACTTTCCCACTCGCTTCCATCAGCTGGATTGGCGTGCGCTTCATTGCTTCTTGAAGCGCTTTAGTATATCCGCCGTCTCCCTTCAAAGACTGTGCCTTGAAGTTTTTGAGTTTCGAATCGTTGTTGACCTCATCCAGAAACTTGTCTTCTGCACGCCTCTTTTTCTGATTGAGCTCCTTGATGAAAGCCTTTTCAGTTTTGTCTTCAACTTTAGCTTTTTTCAGCGCGGCTTGAATCTTGCTGGTCTGTTTGTAAACCTGTTCGATATCATCGAACTTCAAAAGCACGGCCATCTGGGTTTCCTTTTTGTTTTCTTGGACCAACCTCCAGCATCACGCTTGGGACCCTACCTGCGCATTCTTACTATTGGGTAACATAAGAATGTGGGGCTTGAAGCATTTACACTCCCATGAGAACGATCACATCCAGCGGCGAACACGTGCTTTGTAGGCTAAATACTCTTTACCAAAGTTCTCTTCCAGCAGCGCTTCCTCAGGTTTGATCTGGAATGCAGTGATGTAAGCTGCAAACCCCAGAGCAAGCGGGATGGCAAACAGGTTCCCCTGAAAGACAGCCCATCCAAGCAGAATAAGCTGCAAACCTAAATACATCGGATTACGGGTTTTGGAGTAGACACCTTCTGTCACAATCGCACTTGCATTTTCAGGATGCGATGGACTGGTTGTTGTGCGGGCACGGCGAAATTCGGAAAGCCCGGTGATACCGAAATAGCCACCTGCGCCAATACCAATCACAAGAAAAGCAGTTTCTGCACCATGCAGGTTAACATCTCCGGGCAGAACTATTGCAGCCACCCAGATAAGAACCGCAAATCCTGCAAAAACGGAAATAGGCGGGAACCTAAGTTCTAAATTACTCATTGTGTTCCAGTCAGTTTGTCGGAAACTATGGCCAGCTGATCAGCTCTCAGAAAACGCCAGCTTGACACCAAGCGCGCCAAACGTAGCTGCAAATCCACGCTTGAGCCAAGCCATAACATTTGGGCGGTTGATCACATAATCACGAGCAAGTGAAGCCATTGCTCCGTAGCCAACAAAAACAATAAAGGTAAGCACCATAAAGACAAAAGCGTGTAGTAACAGAGCGTGAGTCGCACTGGAGCTGCCTGGAGAAACAAACTGGGGCAGAAAGGCAAGGAAGAACAGAGAGAGCTTGGGATTCAGTACATTCAACAGAATTCCGTCAACTGCTGTACGATATAAAGTTCGTTCGCGTTTCTCACCATCTACCTCCAGCGCACCGCCACTGCGCAAAATACTCCAGGACATGTAAAGCAAGTACGCAACACCAAGATACTTGAGGATCTGAAAGGCAAGAGCACTGCTGTGAAAGATTGCTGCCACCCCAATGATGCTGGCCAGAGCAGCTGGAACGATACCAAGCGTACAGCCGAACGCCGCAGCAATACTTGGTTTGAGCCCTTTTCCCAACCCAATTGCAATTGTGTAAAGCACGCCTGTTCCAGGTAGTAAAATGACTACAAAGGCTGTCAGGATGTATTCAAGGCTCATGGGAACACTCACAAAACGGAATGATAAAAGAGCCGTTACTCTACCTGATTACATGGGAGTGTCTACTGAACTTGCTTCGACTTTGGTTTAGCGGTGACCCTGTGGCTTGAATTGCAAACTACATAAGAGCTATGTGAGGTTGTGTCCGAACTTCTACGAAACTCATATGGCGAAGCCGCATGTCTTTTTATCAAAAACCACTTTCCTTAGTCTTCTCCGCTCTCCTCTTGAGTGGCACCATTTTTTCAGCTCAGTCCACATGGGCCTCTGAGAAAAACCAAATCTGTTCATTTGAATGTATAAGTTTGACGCTGGAAGAAACTGAAGCAGAAATGACATCTGCCCGGAAGCTGGACATAAACGGGCTCTATCAGCAAGCCAACGAATCCTACGAGCGCATTTTGCAACGAACCGGTGCCAGGGGACATCCAATCGCAGCTGCCCGCATTGCTTACAGCCATGTGAAAGCGTTGGGCCGCCCGATTGATACAAAGCGAGCAGAGGACTACGCCAACCGTGCTCTGGCGAGCGGCTTGCTTACTCTGGCTGATGCTGGAAATGCAGAAGCACTTTATTATCGTGGCCTGCTCAAGCAACACGGGGTCGGGCTCTCTCAAGATATTGATGCAGCCCTCGAAGACTTCAAAGCAGCGTTAGCAGCTGGAGAACCTTACGCTAGCATCGCGATAGCTGACCATCCGTCGCTCGAACGAGATATCGTTGAGCAACTACAGATTCTGAGAGAAAGCGCTGATAATGACTTCCTCCCCGGACTGGCCCGCTACGCTGCTCTTGTGTTGGAAATTGATACAAATATGGGGTTTGCCGAAGGTCTTGTAAATGAAACAGAGTTTTTTAAAACCAAACAAGGCATAAAATCTGTCGTGGGAGATGCAAGACCCATTCTGATCTGGAAGAACAGCCAGTTTGAAGCGCTGATCGACAATTGGGATACTTTGTATTCGGATGTGCTTGAGGACCTGCGGGAAGCTGCTTCAGATCATTATCCAAGCTTAGCCCTGCTACACTTCTTTGCACTTCAGGATAGGGAGATCGGTTTTAGCAATGAACAGCTTTACGAAAAACTCGATACTGCCGAACGAAATGGCTACAATGCTGCCGAGTTTCTGAAACCATCCATAGCAGCTCAAATTTCTCTTTTAACGGGTAACAAAGAATATGAGCTGGAAGCCTTCAAATTCTTACTTGCTGAGAAAGAGGCAACTCATCCGCGAGCTTTGATTGCACAGGGAGAGTTCTTGATTACTTTCGGTGAGTACGAGAAGGCTAAGAACAACTTCACTCGTGCAATGAGTTATGGGTCTCTGGGGGCTTACATTGCAATGGGAGACCTTTACCGCCACAATTGGTACGGTATGAAGCGTCGCCTGAACCCTCATATTGACATTAATCTGTTAGACGAGTTCAGCAAAGTTCAGACTGAAGGTGCTGAAAAAGCAGCTCCTTACTATGAATTTGCTGCAAAGAAAGGTAGCCCCAGAGCTGCACTTTTCCTGGTTTCGCTTGGCATGGGTATTGATGGCGGGGCTGAAGACAAAGAGCGTGTGAAAAAGTGGGCCACAGAACTGATCAAGATGGACCACTATACAGATCTTGCAAAGAATCTTCTAAACTAAGCGAAATTGGTATGCATCGCTTTCAAAGCTTTTTGCAACATCAATTGCCTTCGTCACCCTTGCCCGCAATCGCTTCTGCAAAGTCTTTCGCAGAGAACGGTTCAAGATCTTCTACGCCTTCACCAACGCCGATAAAGTGCACGGGCAAGCCGTATTTGCGGGCGATTGCGACGAGGATGCCGCCGCGGGCCGTACCGTCAAGCTTGGTCATCACAAGGCCGGTGACGCCAGCTACCTTGCCGAAAATTTCCACCTGAGACAGAGCATTCTGTCCGGTGGTTGCATCAAGTGTCAGCAGAGTAGTGTGCGGTGCATCAGGAACACGCTTACGGATCACGCGGATGATCTTCTCAAGTTCATCCATCAGCTCTGCTTTGTTCTGCAAGCGTCCGGCTGTATCGATCAGCAGCACATCTGTGCCATTGGAAAGTGCGGTATCGACAGCATCATAAGCAAGGCCTGCTGCATCTGCCCCGGTGTCGCGGGCCACAACCTCAGCGCCGGTGCGTTCACCCCAAACCTTCAGCTGTTCAACAGCAGCAGCGCGGAAGGTATCACCAGCAGCAAGCATAACTTTCTTACCTTGCTCATGCAGCATGGAGGAAAGCTTACCAATTGTTGTGGTTTTACCAGTCCCGTTCACACCAACCATCAGAACGATGTGAGGCTTGTGCCCACTCTCAAGGTCCAGAGGCTTGGCAACAGGCTCAAGGACATTCTCAATTTCATCTGCCAGAATAGCGCGAACTTCTTCGCCTGAGACTTCCTTGTCATAACGACCATCAGAAACACGATCTGTGATCGCAATTGCGGTCTCAATACCCAGATCAGCCTGAATCAGAATGTCTTCCAGTTCTTCCAGCGTATCAGCATCCAGCTTGCGCTTGGTGAAGATTGAGCTGATGCCCTCTGTCAACGCATTGGACGAGCGGGAAAGGCCAGCTTTAAGGCGCTGGAACCAGCTTAACTTGACGGGAACATCTTCTGAAGCTTCTTCAGTGCGTTCAACCGCTCCTGCCTCTTCTCCCGTTCCAGATCCTTCTGCATCTCCTCGTGCTGTGTCTCTCCGAAGGCTTTCAGAGCTTCCAGCTTCTGCTGTTCCTTCCGCTGCTCCTGATGCTTCTGTGATCGCAACTGTGCAAGCGGGTTCTTCATCCTCAGGTTCCTCAGAAACGTGTCCGGTGTTTGTGGCGTCAGCGGTCTTTAGTGTATCCTGCTCTGGCTCAGAGTCTGCTGAAACGTCTTCAGCCAGATCATCATTGTCCAGATAAGCAGTTTCCTCGGCAACCTTGAGTTCATCAGAAGATAAATCATTTGGTTTCTCAGCAGCTTCCGAGTGTTGAGAGATGTCCTTTTCGTCGGCAAGCGCTGGATTTTCCAGATCAAGGGTTTCATCAGCGACAGCTTCAGCTGTTTCCTCAAGGCCGACTACAGAATCCAGCGGGACTGATTGAACCCCTTCCAGTGACTCACGCAGCTCTGCGCTATCAGGAGCTTTTTGCTCCTGCTGGCTTTCTGTTTCCTCTGAGGAACCGCCAAACAGACGACTGAAAAAACCGCGCTTCTTCTCGCTCATGCTGGAAAGATACCCTTGAAATGTAAACGCTTAAGCTGCCTTGCCAATTGGCTCAGCAATCAGATGTCTCTCGGTATGCCCTGTTATGCGTGCAGAAACAAGACTCCCTGCCACATTTGCATCAAGTTCAACCTGAGTAAACTGCTCAGTTCGGCCAAGTCCCTCACGCTCAATCAGAATTTCGCGTTTTTTGCCTACTTCAGCCCGCAGGTGAGCAATCAGAGCGTCCTGCCCTTTGGCACGCAGGCGTGCAGCGCGCTCTTTGATGATTGAACGATCAAGTTGCGGCATACGTGCTGCTGGTGTGCCGGGACGAGGAGAAAATGGGAAAACATGCAGGTGCGTCAGGCCACACTCATCAACAATGCGCAGGGTGTTTTCAAACATCTCGTCGGTCTCAGTCGGGAAACCGGCAATAATATCAGCACCAAACACAACATCAGGGCGCATCTTGCGTACATCTTCACAAAACCGGATGGTATCCTCGCGAGAATGACGACGCTTCATGCGCTTCAGGATCATGTTGTCACCAGCCTGCAAAGAAAGATGCAGATGTGACATTAAGCGATGATCATGTGCGATCACATCCATCAGTTCTTCATCAGCTTCAATGCTGTCAATGGAAGACAGACGCAGGCGCTTAAGATCTGGCACAAGTTTCAAAATTTTGGAGCATAGTGTGCCCAGCTTTGGTTCGCCCGGCAGGTCTGCGCCATATGAGGTAATGTCAACGCCAGTCAGAACAATCTCGCCATAACCGTTATCGACAAGGCGTTTGATCTGATCAATCACCACACCCATAGGAACTGACCGGGAATTACCACGACCATAAGGAATGATGCAGAAAGTACAACGGTGATCACAACCATTCTGAACCTGCACAAACGCACGGGAGCGGCCCTCAAGTCCATCGATCAGGTGACCCGCAGTTTCGCGCACGCTCATGATGTCGTTGACGCGCACTTTCTCGGTTTCTTCAATGCCAAACTGAGCGACACGGCCATATGAGGCGCGCTCCAGTTTTTCACTGTTACCAAGAACCAGATCCACTTCACCCATTTCAGCAAAGGTTTCAGACTCTGTCTGTGCTGCACATCCGGTTACGATGATACGCGCATCCGGGTTTTCCCGGCGCGTTTTGCGAATGGTCTGTCGTGCCTGGCGGACGGCTTCGTTGGTCACGGCACACGTGTTGATCAGCACAGCATCTTTCAGGCCCGCAGCCTCTGCTTCGCGCTTCATCACTTCCGACTCATATGCATTAAGCCGGCAGCCGAATGTCACAACATCAATGCTCACTTCGTTGGCTCCATTGCCGCGTCCCCCGCTGCGGTCTTTGTGTAGGTGAGGGTGGTCAAATCCAGTAGCCCCTCAAATTCGATTGCAGTTTCACCGGTCATCATGATGTGGCCGTTATCCTCACGCCACTCAATCCCCAGTGGTCCTCCCGGCAGATGCACGGTGCATTTATGTCCTGTCCGCCCGGTTCTGGCGGCTGAAACACCTACTGCACAGGCACCCGTGCCACAGGCTCGTGTCAAACCAGCACCACGTTCCCAGACCTTCATGCGAATTTCGTTTTCGCCGATAATCTGAGCAAGGGAGATATTCGCCTTTTCAGGGAACATCGGATGGCACTCAAGTAGTGGCCCAAACCGCGCCAGATCGTGGGCCTCTATATCATCCACCCAGAAGATCGCATGCGGATTGCCAACATTCACAACACTTGGCGAATGTAGAACCGGCGCATCAATTGGCCCCACTTGCAGCTCAATTGCACGGGTATCAGCAAACTCTTCTGCCAGCGGAATCTGGTTCCACTCAAAGCGGGGTACGCCCATATCAACACTTATCAGCGTTGCACTTTCAGAAGCATGTGCAATGAGTAAACCGGCATTTGTCTGAATAGCAATGCTTGGTGTGCTCGCTTCACCCATTAGCAGACGGCCAATGCAGCGCGTTGCGTTACCGCAAGCATCTACCTCACTGCCGTCCCTGTTATGGATGCGCATAAAGGCATATGCATCAGAAGATGACGGCTCAACAGTGACCATCTGGTCAAAGCCAATTCCCTTTTCACGGTCTCCGATAGCGACAATTTGCGCCGGAGTTAAGGCAACCTTTTTCTCGCGGCTGTCAAACACCACGAAATCATTGCCAAGACCGTTCATTTTCAAAAAGGGAACTTGCGTATCAACCATCAAATCGCGTCCACCAATACCAATAGTAATCTAAGCTGCACTATATGGATGAAATTGCGCTGAATTACTAGAGAAAACACAGCGAGCACGTCACGTCAGGCAATTGTAAAGCCAGTTTCAAAGTACTGTTTAGATACAAGGTATGTGTTGCACTAATCTGCGCAAACTTCCAGCACATCCCCCGGTGCCATTTCCTTAAGGATTTCGCGCATCACTTCAGGGTAAACGGCAACGCATCCTTCAGTTGGCAAAAAGCCTTCTCGCGCCACATGGAAAAAGATCGCGCTGCCCTCTCCCGGTATTGCTGGAAACATATTCTGGTTTAAGACAACAACAATGTCGTAAAGCCGGTCATCGCGCCACATTTTTTCGTGATTGGGTTTAAAGGGCAGGTCTACCGGTCTGTTGTAAAGTGAATCCAGCGGAGAATCACACCACCCATCGCTTGGAGCGAGAGGGGAGACTGGCAAATATGTTATTGGGCAGGGTCCCCGATCCGCGCGGTAATACACATTCAGCAGTTCAAAACGCCCGATTGGCGTAGCTCCATCACCTTCGTGCTTTGTATGCGTCAGACCAGAGCGACCGAGTGCACACGCAAATGTTACCGGGCCGAGATTAAGAGTACCCGTATGTGGGTCATCACCTGTATGCCGCACAAATAGCGTTTTTTGGGTCTTTTTATTCAGCTTTGCGCAGGGCGTTGGAACGGCAAGGGGAAGCATGCAGACACCTGTAACTAACTAAAATCCATAGAAAGAGCTTTCTGAATAAAGCGGGGCTCACTTCCACGTGAACTAGATTTTACGAAAAACTTTGAGAATTTCCATGTTTTTGCTCGCCTTTTCTTCGACAACCCTTCATGAATTTATCTGAGATTTGTTATAAGCTAACACCGTATAGGTGATTGGGTGAGAAAATGACCGCACGCAGAATTCTGATTGTAGACGACGATAACGACCTGCGCGAAGCACTGGTAGAGCAGCTGTCGCTCTATGACGAGTTTGAAACCGCTCAGGCTGAGAATGCTGCATCAGGCATCAAAATTGCCAAGCTGGAGCATTTTGATCTTGTCCTGATGGATGTTGGCCTGCCTGATATCGATGGTCGCGAAGCCGTGAAACTTCTGCGCAAAGCTGGTTTTGCCGCACCTGTAATCATGCTCACGGGCCATGATACCGACAGTGACACTATCCTTGGCCTGGAAGCTGGCGCAAACGATTACGTCACTAAGCCATTCAAGTTTGCTGTGCTTCTTGCCCGTATTCGCGCTCACTTACGCCAGCATGAGCAAAGCGAAGATGCTGTATTCTCAATTGGTCGTTACTCCTTCCAGCCTGCCGCTAAATCCATGCAGGATGAGAGCGGTGCGAAAGTCCGCCTGACTGAGAAAGAAACCTCAATTCTGAAATTCCTGTATCGTGCTGGTGAAAAACCGGTCACGCGCGATGTGTTGCTTCATGAAGTCTGGGGGTACAATTCTGGCGTAACCACACACACGCTGGAAACTCACATCTATCGCTTGCGCCAGAAAATCGAACGCGACCCGTCCAATGCAGAGCTTTTGGTGACAGAAGCCGGTGGATATAAGCTTGTGCCATGAGGCATAAACAGCTAATCCAGAGCCTATGAGTCTAGCCCGCGATATCGACATTTTAAGACGTGTCCCGCTCCTCGCCAAATTTACCGAGGATCAGTTACGCCTGCTCGCTTTCAGTGCGGAAACCATGCAGGTGTCCAAAGGGGGGACAGTCTTTAATGAAGGAGAGCGGGCAGACGGTGGCATTGTCCTGACAATTGGCAAGGTTCAGCTGGAAACCGGCATGGGGCGGGAATCTCGCCCTCACGGTACATATGGTCCGGGCACTCTGTTCGGTGAAAATGCGCTGATGGCAGAAGGCAAACGCCCCGCCCGGGCTGTGGCTCTGGAAGACTGCGAGCTGATCCGCATTCGCCGCGCCTTATTCTCTCGTATGCTTCAGGAATTCCCCAAAACGGCTCAAAGACTTTATCTGGATAAAGCCAGTGAGTTCACTGCCGCTGCGACTGCACTTGCTCGTGTCGGACGAAGACTGGACGAAGTTGAAGTTCTGAACGAACGCCATAAACAGGACGTGGAAAGCAAGCGCCGTTAAAACGCTTACGTTTTAGTCCTTCAAGTTCTTTTGCACGCGACTCTCTTTAAAATCATAGATAATTGAGCTCTCAATCTTCGTGATAAAGGTCCGTCTTGTGAATTTTTCAAAGGCGAGAGTCTTCAGGTGATCGATGCCGCGTACTCGTAAGTGAGCGACAATATCGTAAACACCACTAATAAGCGCAACAGACTTAACTTCCGGCAAGCTACTCACTTCCTGCATGAATTCCTCAACCAGAAGGGCTTCATGTCTGACAAGCTGGATAAAAAACATAGCTTCAAAGTCAACGCCGTAGACTTTGGGGGCCACAACAGCATGACTGCTCTGCAAAATCCCGCTGTCTTTCAATCGCTTGATACGTTCGTGACAAGCAGAAGGACTCAGGTGAACCTGAGCAGCGATCTGTTTGTTAGGAACAAGTGCATTATTCTGCAAAATTTCCAATATAGCGAAGTCTGTTCGGTCTAAGTGCGTTGTCTGAGCCATAATTCGTAATTAATTCGATATTCTGAAGTCGAGGGCCGGAGTATATTCGGAGCAAGTTAAGAATAAAACCCCCTGCGTCGAATTACCCTCATGGCAACAAATACACTTCTGTTTCTGATGACCAGCCTAAGTCTGATCATCGTACCCGGTCCTGATATGCTTTATGTCACCAGTCGAGCATTGGCGAGTGGCAGGCCTGCTGCATTGAAGGCCTCTCTCGGCATTTCTGCCGGCTATTTAGTTTTCACAGTTTTGGTCGCCGCTGGTTTTCAGTCCGTCCTGATGGCAGAGCCGCGTTTGTTTCAGGCCATGCGTTATGTGGGACTGGCCTATCTCATGTACCTGGCCTACCGCCTGTTCTTCGCAGATGGCATGTGGACCTCAGGCGAAAAACTGCAAGAAACCACTGAAACCAATGACTTAAAATTCGGGTTCATGACCAGCCTGTTAAACCCGAAGGGCATGTTGTTTTACTTTTCCCTGTTACCGCAGTTCTACCTGCCTGAGGCAATGCCGTTTTGGGTCTACGCCCTCGTTTTCGGCATGGTCTCCAGCACGCTTTGCCTGATTGTCTATTACGGTGTTGGCAGCTTAGTGTCCGGCCCCGCACGTCTTTGGCTGGCAAACAGCAACAATGGAAAGCGCATTTCAATGCTCGCAAGCATGTGCGTCTTTGCTGTCGGTGTTTCCATGGTGCTCTCTGATATGGCTTAAATACAGTCTGTAAGATGAGCTGTTTTAAGACCAGAAGGAGCTCAAGACAGCGCCTGACCCCGTGAGTTCTACCTGCATGTGGAGGAAAATGACTGAGAAAACATAGTGTTAGTTCGGGGTGAAAGACGGACCAGACTTTCAACCTGCATTAAAGTGTCCCCCGAAACAGGAACGCTCGTTTCGGATAAGGATACGCCAAACTGCAAAGCAGTTACCACTAGCCTGTCTCAAGGCTGTCATCTCTGACAACTCCCAAGCCTGACAGGCAAAAAGAAAGGGCGCTGTAGCAGCAGCGCCCTTTGTCTTATCAGTTATTGAAAACTGGATTAATGCCAGGGATGGCTCAGTTTCAGCTTGCTTTCATAGCTGTCGATGTGTTCGGTCTTTTCAAAAGTCTGGCCGATATCATCAAGACCATTCAGCAGGCAATGCTTGCGGTGTGGGTCCAGATCAAACTTGATTGATCCACCATCTGGTCCGCGAACTTCCTGCGCTTCCAGATCAACGGTTAGCGTAGCATTAGCACCCCGGGACGCATCATCCATGAGCTTATCGAGATCTTCCTGACTCACGATGATCGGCAGAATGCCGTTTTTGAAGCAGTTGTTGTAGAAGATATCCGCAAAGCTGGTGGAAATCACACAGCGGATACCGAAGTCCAGCAGCGCCCATGGTGCGTGTTCACGGGAGGAACCACAGCCAAAGTTATCGCCAGCAACGAGAATCTGAGCTTTTTCGTAGCTTGGCTTGTTCAGAACAAACTCTTCATTCCTGGAGCCATCATCATTGGTGCGCATCTCATGGAAAAGAGCTGTACCAAGACCGGAGCGTTTAATGGTTTTCAGAAACTGCTTCGGGATGATCATGTCCGTGTCGATATTGACCAGCGGCAATGGCGCTGCAACGCCTGTAAGTACTGTAAACTTTTCCATGGAATACTCTCCTCGGATCTCTGGAATTCTCTAATTTTTGTTAGGCGACAGCGAGATCGATGCTCTCGTTCAGGCCCATCATAATATTCAGGTTTTGGACGGCTGCCCCTGAAGCTCCTTTGCCAAGGTTGTCGTAAACAGCAACCAGCAGAGCTTGATGACGATCATCATTGGCAAACACGTGCAACTGCATTTTGTTGGTGCCGTTGAACATTTCAGGGCTTAGATCTTCAATTGCATTCACGCTCTCAAATGAAGCCACTTCCACGTCACCTGTGATGCCGGAGAAATGGTCAGCAAGGACACCATGAAGGTCTTTACCTTTTGGTGCGTTACGAAGCTGCCCAAGCTGCAAAGGCACAAAGGTCATCATACCCTGAGCGTAGTTGCCAACCGCAGGCTGGAACAATGGTGCATGAGCTAGATCGGCGTAAAGTTGCATTTCAGGCAGATGCTTGTGTCCAAACTGCAATCCATAAGGCCAGTAAGGCGAAGTCTTTTCTGCTTGCTCGTATTTTTCGATCATTTGACGGCCACCGCCAGAGTACCCGGAAATCGCATTCACGGTGAGGGCATGCGTAGATGGAATAAGACCAGCTTCCAGCAGAGGCCGCACGATTGCAATAAATCCTTGCGGATAACACCCCGGATTAGAGACAAAGCGCGCCTTGGAGATCACATCGGCCTGATCCTTCGTCATCTCAGCAAAGCCATAGGCCCAGTCCGGGTTCACACGGTGAGCGGAGGATGCATCAATCACGCGGGTGCTGTCATTCTCAATCAGAGAAACGCTTTCCAATGCGGCCGCATCTGGCAGGCACAAAATCGCAACATCGGCAGTATTCAAAAGCTCCGCGCGTGCTGCCAGCTCCTTACGGCGTTCCGGAGCAATACTGAGGGTTTCAATGTCGCGGCGACCAGCCAGACGCTCTCGGATCTGCAGACCCGTCGTTCCGGCTTCTCCATCAATGAATACGCGCACCGACATTTTCGACTCCTTGGAGCTTGTTGTTGGAATAAGTTCTGAGGTTTTACAATGTTCGCTTGCCATTGTCACAGAATTGCGCGTGCTTTTTTAGGCCTCTGTCCTCAATTGGCAGTTGAGGGAGGCTCAAGCAACTTCAGGTTAGATAAGCCCGCTTTTCGATTGTTGCCTCAAATGTGATGTATCGCTCACATCCGAACACGTTTAGCTGAAAACGGTGTTTTATGCGGGAGCTTGTTTCGTTTCGCATTGAAAAATTGAACAAATGCACCTTAATAGGTTCAAAGGCATAGGCCATGTCCATGTGGCATGTTTGCACAGCCTGTGCCGACTAAAATGTTGGATGAGGAACGCCTGAATGTCCGGAACAACAACCGAGGCGAAAGCTGGGCTTATTGCCGCGACCTGTGCTCTGCTGATTGATGGAAATGAAGATGAAGCGAGGTTTGCAGAAGACCTCTTTTCTCACGGTGATGCAGAAGATCTCTTAAATTATACGCCCTCGGAGCTTGCGGTAATCTCGCAGGAAGCTTGGGCAGACTTTGCAAACCACCCGCTTGGGACACACCGGATTCGTGTCTTCAACCCGGAGCCAAACGCTGAAGGCAAGCAGCTTGAAGATATTACAGTCGTTGAAATCGTCAACGATAACATGGCCTTCCTTGTTTCCTCCGTTATGGGTGCGATTCAGTCTGCTGGCTACGAGGTTCGCCTCGTGCTTCACCCGCTCTTCATCGTGGAGCGTGATGAAGACGGCGGCTTACAAAAATTTCATGGCACTGTCGGACTTGGTGGTCCTTCTGTGCGCCGCGAAAGCCTCATTCACATTCACCTGACATGCCTCAACTCTGAGGAAGACAAAAAAAAGCTCGAAGAAACACTGGACCGCGTGCTTACTGATGTGCGTCAGGCAGTGAACGACTGGCGTCCCATGCGTGACAGGGTCCAGCAGGCGGTCGAAGAATACCGTCAAGTGCGTGACAATGTCGGTAATAAGCAGTTTGATGAGGCAATCGCATTCCTTGAGTGGATGGCAGCCGACAACTTCACTCTGTTGGGCGTACGTGAGTTTATCTTCGACGCAAGCCATGAAAACAGCGAGCTTTCTCTGATTGAAGGTTCTGGCCTTGGTATTCTGGCAGACCCGAATGTGCGCGTTTTGCGTAAGGGGTCAGAATTTGTTGTGATGACGCCGGAGATCAGAGAGTTTCTGCTCAAACCAGACCCGCTCATCATCGGTAAGGCTAACATCCGCAGTCGCGTACACCGCCACGTGCACATGGACTATGTGGGCGTAAAGCTGTTTGATAATGAAGGCAAATTGCGCGGCGAGCTGCGTGTTGTTGGTCTCTTTACAGCAACGGCTTACACGCATTCCACAAGCTCAATTCCTTACATTCGCCATAAGACGGCAAAAGTGATGAAAAATCATGGCTTTGACCCGGAAAGTCATCGTGGTCGTGCCCTGCGCAACATTCTGGAAGGTTATCCGCGTGATGACCTCTTCCAGATCGATGTTGAAACGCTCTCTAACTTTGCAGATGCGATTTTGCAGCTCAATGAACGTCCGCGTGTCCGTGCTCTCTCAAGAACAGACAAGTTTGACCGTTTTGTCTCCATCATCACCTACATCCCACGCGATCATTTCACGACCAGCATCCGCCAGCGTGTCGGCAAGTATCTCGCGAATGTTTATCAGGGCAGTTTGTCCGCATGGTACGCAACCTTCCCGGAAGGTCCGCTCGTGCGTGTGCACTACATTATTGGCCGCACCACTGGTGACACGCCTCAGCCGTCTCAGGCCGAACTGGAAGCATCAATTCACGAAATTGTCCGAACCTGGACCGATAGCCTGAGAGAAGCTCTGCGCTCTGTTTATGGAAATGCAGTTTCCGGCGCTCTCCTCAAACGCTATGGGGCTGCATTTGATGGTGCTTATACATCCGCGACAGCCGCTGCTACGGCAACGAAAGACATTCGCCGCATTGAACAACTGAATGAGAAACGCCCGCTCGTTATCAGCTTCTACAAACGTGAGCGCGAAGGTAAGGGCCAGATTTCTCTGCGTGCCTACCATCTCAACAAGCCGATCCCGCTCTCAGCGCGTGTACCAATGCTGGAGAAACTTGGCTTCCGCGTAATTAATGAAAGAACCTATCGGATCACACCGGCAGATCGTGAGCTGAGCTACCTGCACGATACTACTCTGCATCTGGATGAAAGCCGCTTCCGCAACTTCACAGAGGCAGACATTGAGCGCCTTGGCGCATTGTTCCTGGCGGTCTGGAACAAACAGGCTGAGAACGACGGATATAACGCCCTTGCGCTCACCGCAGGTCTTGCCTGGCGTGACATTGCCATGATCCGGGCGCTGTCCCGCTACCTCAGGCAGGCTGGAATCCTCTATTCTGAAGATTATATGTGGGGAACTCTTAACCGCTATCCACAGATCGCTCAGCATCTGGTTCACCTGTTCCATACCCGCTTTGACCCTACACTCGGAGCGTTTGAACGCTCGGGTAAAGAGAGCCGCCTGATTGATGAGATTTCCGCAAGCCTCGATGATGTAACCAGTCTCGACGATGACCGCATCCTGCGTCGTTTCCGTAACCTGATACTGGCAACTCTGCGCACCAACTTCTTCCAGTTGGACGATGCAGGTCAGCCAAAACAGACCTTCGCTTTCAAGCTCGCCCCGCATAAGGTAGACGGCCTTCCAAAACCGCTGCCATACCGCGAAATCTTTGTCTACAGCCCGCGGGTGGAAGGCGTGCACATGCGCTTTGGCCCGGCTGCTCGTGGCGGTCTGCGTTGGTCTGACCGCGCACAGGATTACCGTACAGAGGTGCTTGGCCTTGTGAAAGCGCAGCAGGTAAAGAACGCTGTGATCGTTCCCGTCGGCTCAAAAGGCGGTTTCCTGCCTAAGCAGCTTCCTAAAACCGGCAGCCGTGATGAGTGGATTGCAGAAGGCACAGAAGCCTACAAGATCTTCATTTCCTCTCTGCTGGACCTGACAGACAATCTGGATGCCGACATGACCATGCCACCTGAGCTGGTTGTTCGTCATGATCAGGATGATCCATATCTCGTTGTTGCAGCAGATAAAGGCACCGCAACCTTCTCAGACACCGCCAATGCAATCTCAGAAAGCCGTGGCTTCTGGCTGGGCGATGCCTTCGCTTCCGGTGGTTCTGCTGGTTATGACCACAAGAAAATGGGCATCACCGCACGCGGCGCATGGGAGGCTGTGAAACGTCACTTCCGTGAGATGGACCGCAACATCCAGAAAGAACCATTTACGGCCTGTGGCGTAGGCGATATGTCTGGCGACGTATTTGGCAACGGCATGCTGCTTTCCAAAGCTACCAAACTCGTCGCAGCCTTCGACCATCGTGATATCTTCCTGGACCCGAACCCGGACCCGGTAGCCACATGGGAAGAACGTAAACGTATGTTCGAGCTGGGCCGTTCTTCCTGGCAGGACTACAACAAGGATCTGATCTCTGAAGGCGGTGGCATCTTCCCACGCTCTTCAAAGTCGATTCCGCTGAGCGTTCAGGTGCAAAAACTGCTGGGCCTGAGTAAGGCAAAAGCATCGCCTCAGGAAGTGATGACTGCCATCCTCAAGATGAAAGCAGACCTGCTCTGGTTTGGTGGCATCGGCACTTACATCCGTTCTTCTGAGGAGAGCAACAGTGATGTTGGCGATCGCGGTAATGATGCAATCCGCATTACTGCTGCACAGGTAGGCGCAAAGGTTATTGGTGAAGGTGCAAACCTCGGCATAACCCAGAAAGCTCGTATTGAGTTTGCGCGAGCAGGAGGCCGCTGTAACTCTGATGCAATCGACAACTCAGCGGGTGTAAACTCCTCTGATATGGAAGTGAACATCAAGATTGCACTGGGCGCTGCTGTGAAGAAGGGTAGCCTGACCACACCAGACCGTAACATCCTGCTGGCAGATATGACTGATGAAGTCGCCAGCCTGTGCTTGCGTAACAACTACCTGCAAACACTGGCAATCTCACTCTGCGACCGCCGGGGACTGGAAGATCTGGGCTATCAGGTGCGCATGATGCGCCAGCTGGAATCTCAGGATCTGCTGGACCGTGTGGTGGAAGACCTGCCAGATGATGCAACTATTGAAGAGCGTGAAAAAGCAGGCCAGCACCTGTCTCGCCCCGAACTTGGTGTGCTTCTGGCATATGCGAAACTCACCTTGCATGATGAACTGCTGAAAAGTTCAGTACCGGATGATGCATATCTGGCAAAAGAGCTTTACCGCTACTTCCCGAAGGAAATGGCAGACACCTACTCTGAGGAGATCGAAAGTCATCGTCTGCGCCGGGAAATCATCGCAACCATGCTGGCAAACTCCATCGTCAACCGCGGTGGCCCGGCGATCATGACACGCATTATTGATCAGACCGGTGCTTCCGTCGCAGATATAGCTCGCGCCTTCGCTGTGGTTCGTGATGCCTATGGCCTCACAGAGCTAAACGAGGAAATCGACCGTCTCGACAACACCATTTCGGGCGACTTACAACTGGAACTGTACTCGCTGATTCAGGATGTGGTGCAAAATCAGGTCATCTGGTTCCTGCGCAACGTCTCCTTCGAAGATGGGCTGGAAGCCGCTATCAACCGCTTCCGGGGTACAGTCCAGCGGCTGTCTCCGCGTTTGGAAACATTCCTTTCAGAGGAACTGGCAGAGGCACTTCAGGCCGAAACCAACCGTCTGGTCGAGGCTGGCGTACCAGTCATGATCGCAGCACGCCTCGCACGCTTGGGCGGTGAAATGGTGATCCCGGATATCGTTCTGGTTTCCGAGAAGGCCAACCGCGATGTGGATGAGGTCGCAACCTCCTACTTCCGCGTGTCAGACCACTTCCGCTTTATCGAGATCGAAGAGTTGGCCCGTGAGTTCGTTATTCGCGACTACTATGACGGCCTTGCACTGGATCGCTCACGCTCCGTTCTGGCAGAAGCGCTGCGTGATCTGACGGCTCATGCTCTGGCGGATGAAAATGGCCTCGATGGCTGGCTGGAAAGCAATAGCGGCAAAGTAGAGCGTACGCTGCAAGCCACCAGCGAGATTCTGGAGAAGAATCTGACAGTTTCCAAGTTCTCCGTTGCAGCTGGCATGCTGGCAGAACTCGCAAACTGATTTTCAGTTTAACAATGAAAACCCCGGTGCAGTCCTTTGCATCGGGGCTTTTGCTCAAGAAAAGAGTAAATCAGCCTTTGGCGTTCTTCTCTTTTTCCATTGCCAGACGCATCTCAAGATCAGAAATCAGCATCATTACGGCCTTTTTATCAGCTTCGCTGCTTGCGGCCCGATACTTTTCGCGGGCTTCGGCAAGATCATGCGCCAGCTGTACCTCACGCGGAGCGGCTGCACGGTCAAGAACACTCTTGTCCACGCCTTCAACACGCTCAGTTTCAACCTTTTTTCCTGATCGTGAGCGTAAAGCTTCCAGTTGTGCTTTCAGTTCTTGTTGGGCTGCGTTGTCCTTATTATTTTTCCCAAGGTTGAACATGCTGGCTCCTTCATAAGTGTTTGAACCTGAGATCAAACAACATATGAGTTTTGCCAGCGTCCTTGTCTATTCCCCGGCAGCAAGCATGCTGAAGACACCCTTAACCACAACGGAGCTAATCTAATCAATTACCGGGTGTTTTACTTGTAAAGCAGCTTGGCAGTAACAATCGCCCCAACAGCGATGATTGAGATGATATTCCCAACCACAAGTGGCCAGGACTCGGTCATTATCCCATAGATAAACCAAAGCGACACAGTACTTAGCACCAGAAGATTGGCTGCAAGGGAAAGATCTTTGGTTTCTCGGGAGCGCCAGGTTTTTACAGTTTGCGGAAGCCAGCACAAGGTGCCGATGATTGCGGCCAGATAGCCAATATAATCAGAGTAGGCAAGCATTACAAAGTCACTTGAATAGGTCTCACTCCTACTGATGATCAGAACAAAGTAAAGGAGTGAGGACAGTCTTAGGAGGTGTACATAAACAGCTTATCTCAGAGACACCATTCACGCTAGTTCCTGCCACAACTAAAGCTCCGGCATGTGCACGGAGCTTTAGTTGTCTTTGATTACAAACGCTGAGAAGGATCGTTCTTCCTTGGCAAACTTTTTGTTTCAAGGTTTTCATCCCCATTGCGGGAGGAGAGGAACGTCCAGAAGCCGCCACCTTTCTCGCCGGTCTTATTGTAACAATCATAAAAGTCGCGGCGTCCGTACATGGAGTTCTTCTTACAGCCATAGCCAAACCAGTAACAGGTATCGCTCTTCTTCACCTCAATGTGCCCGTGACGGTTTCGTTTGTCGCGATCATAAACACATATCGAACCATCTGGTGCACGGTCAGGACTGCTCACATGCAGGCGCTTGAAGCCGTACTTGGGAAGAGACTTGATTGCCATGTAAGCTGAACCACCGGGAATGTAACTCTCTACCAGTCCTTCCTTAAGCAGATGCTTCTTCACATAACGATAGCAATAGGTCATGCCACGACGGCGGCGGACTGTACGGCCACTACGTGAACGGGCTGCTACAACAGCGCTGGCATAGCCCACATAACTATCACTCTCACTGCCAGCAATCCTGTTGGCCTCATCGCTGCTTATCTTGGAGATTTCAGAAAGGGCATATTGGGCAAAGTCTGATTTGGAAACGTAGATATCAGCAGCAAGCTTGCTTTCATCGTCTTCAGGCTGATCAACGCCCAGACGAACCAGCTCGCCTTTGTCCTCATCGCTCACCCAGTCCAGAATGGTAAGCTGTGCACCGACTGGAAGGATTTGTTGAAGGGCTGATCCCGTCTGACCAGCAGTACCGGCGGTCCATCCCTTTGCCAGAATGGGTTTTGAAACTGTGTAATTACCAGAAGTGGTCAACGTGTTCTGCGGATGAGCCTCAGTTCCAGAAAGCAGGGAGACGGGTTCGTCTGTGAGGGAAGGTTCGCTGAAAGAAGCATTGGGTCCGGCAATCACTGCCGTCGTCAGCATGAGAAGACTAACCCCTGCATAAGCGGATACTTTGGCAAGCTGTTGCATAATCACTCCGAATGACGTTTCAGGCACAGCAGCACCGTTTCCCGCGCACAAAGTCCGCGAGATTGCAGAAATTTGGCAAGGTGAAGCCATCGAGGCGCGAAGGCGCTTCGGGGTTCATGCCAGTCTGATGATGGTGCGCAGCTGTTGTGTTACTAACGCAAGTTCCCGCTCATGGTGCTCATGCACGCCAACGGGCAGTTCTCCAGCAAGCCTTCTCAGCGAAAGCTCGCGAACACATCTCGCTCAAACACAAACAGGAACACAGGTTCCCGCAGTACGGGAACCAGACAAAGTACCAGTGGCTCAAGCGTTCTGTTTTAGATCTTGCGCAGCGCAACAGTTTCGATGCTGTGATCTGTACCCTTTGTCAGGATCAGGTCAGCGCGAGGCCGCGTTGGCAAGATATTCTGACGAAGGTTCTCCAGATTGATGTTCTGCCAGAGGTCCTTCGCGATCTCTTGGGCCTTATCATTCGAAATTGTGGAAAATTTATGGAAATATGACCCCGGATCGCGGAATGCAGTCTCACGCAGGCGCATGAAACGCTCCAGATACCACCGTTGCAGCACTTGCTCTTCCGCATCAATGTAGATGGAAAAGTCAAAGAAATCAGAGACAAAGGGCACAGCTTTTGCCGCTTTTGGCTGATGCGAGGTTTGCAGAACGTTTAATCCCTCAACAATCAAAATATCTGGCTGATCGACTGTGACATGCTGTCCCGGCATCACATCATAAAAGAAATGAGAGTAAATCGGGGCACGCACCTCCTGCATGCCACCTTTGATGTCAGTCAGAAATTTAAGCAGAGCAGAACGGTCATAGCTCTCAGGAAAACCCTTCCGGCGCATCAGACCTTCGCTCTCAAGCACTGAGTTGGGATACAGAAATCCGTCAGTGGTTATCAGGTCAACCTTGGGGCTGGCAGGCCAGCGGGACAGCAGCGCTTGCAACAGGCGTGCTGTGGTAGACTTGCCCACTGCAACCGACCCTGCAATCCCAATGATAAATGGCGTGCGTTGTAATTGCAGGCCTAAAAAGCGCTTGGTCGCAAACTGAAGATTCTGCGAAGCTTCCACGTAATAGGTAAGCAGA
The DNA here is from genome assembly GCA_947496145.1 of uncultured Pseudovibrio sp. GTDB lineage: Bacteria > Pseudomonadota > Alphaproteobacteria > Rhizobiales > Stappiaceae > Pseudovibrio. Next base: position 267,915 of record CANMBS010000001.1, on the reverse strand, counting down.
CGGGAAAGAGGCAGGTAAATAGACTTCACCTGCTCCAGTGACACATAGTCATTGAGAGATTGCAGGTCTTCAATTTCCTGCATGCTCAACGTCATTGGCGTGTCTTCGCGCAAAGATGCCCATTCATTCTCTGTAAATACAGAGTAGGGAGACAAGTCCAGTTCCTGAACTGGCGCGAGTTCTTTTTTAATAGCGTTAGTGCTCAAGGCCCGTCGTGCCTCCACTTCACGTGACTGACAAAATCAGCTCTCAGAGCGAGAAGCTTTTTCTTCCAGTCCGGTTTGTCCGGTGCGGGCTGCCAGCTTGGCCAGCACGTCGTCCAGCGCCACATCGGAAACCTTCAGTACCACAAGAAGATGATAAAGCAGATCAGCCGCCTCAGAGGCAACGCCGTCTTTATCACGCTCTACAGCCGCAATTGCAGTCTCTACGGCCTCTTCTCCAAGTTTTTGTGCGCACTTGGAAACGCCCCTCGAAATCAGTTTGCGTGTATAGGACAACTCATCATCGCTGTTTACACGCTCAGCAATAATAGCCTCTAGGTCTGAAAGGGTAAAATTGGTCATTTGGCTAGCCTTTTTTCAGGCCGCTACAGACTCCGATAAGAGCCTGAGCGAGATTTATTTGTCCAGACGCATAGGAATTCCGGCATCTGCCATGTGTTGCTTTGCTTCTTCAATGCTGTAAGTCCCAAAATGGAAGATTGAAGCAGCAAGCACAGCAGTCGCATGCCCATCACGAACACCCTCAACCAGATGATCCAGAGTCCCAACGCCACCAGAGGCAATCACTGGAACATGTACAGCATCTGCGATTGCACGGGTAAGCGGCAAATTGTACCCCTCCTGTGTACCATCCCGGTCCATGGAGGTAACAAGCAACTCACCAGCACCCAGCTCAACAGCCTGCTTTGCAAACTCAACCGCATCAATTCCCGTCGGTGTCCGCCCGCCATGGGTGAAGATCTCAAAGCGCTCTGGCTCACCTTCAGCAGAAACCCGTTTGGCATCGATGCTGACAACGATGCACTGGCTGCCGAATTTCTGGGCCGCTTCCCGAATAAATTCAGGTTTTTTCACCGCAGCCGTATTGATAGAAACCTTATCAGCACCCGCATTCAGCAGCTTGCGGATGTCTTCTACGGTGCGTACGCCGCCGCCAACCGTCACCGGCATAAAACAGGCTTCCGCAGTGCGCTGCACAACATCATAGATGGTGTCGCGGTTGTCGCTGGAAGCTGTGATGTCAAGGAACGTCAGTTCATCAGCGCCCGCCGCATCATAGGCTTTTGCCGCCTCAACAGGGTCGCCTGCATCAATCAGGTCAACAAAGTTGACGCCTTTCACCACACGGCCATCCTTCACATCAAGGCATGGAATAATGCGTGCCTTCAGGGTCATGCCAGACCCTCCCGACTTGCCTTGATCAGACTAAGAGCTTCAGCAGGATCAAGGCGACCGTCGTAAAGTGCACGGCCAGATATCGCACCTTCAAGAATATCGCAGTCAGGCTGGATCAGACGCTCAATGTCCTTGATATCTGCCAGACCACCAGAAGCGATGATCGGAATGCTCACTGCATTCGCCAGTTCCAGAGTGCTCTCGATATTGAGGCCCTTCAGCACGCCATCACGATCAATATCGGTGTAGATGATCGCCGCAACGCCAGCATCTTCAAACTGCTTCGCCAGCTCAATCACGGTCAGCTCAGAGGTCTCTGCCCAGCCTTCAACTGCAACTTTGCCGCCTTTTGCATCAATGCCCACGGCAATGCGGTCAGGATACTTCTTGCAAGCTTCCTTCACCAGCTCAGGGTCACGCAGAGCAACAGTGCCGAGAATGACCCGCGCAACACCTTTCGCCAGCCAGTTGTCGATGTGCTCCATACTGCGGATACCGCCGCCCAGCTGAACCGGATTACTGGTATTTACCAGAATAGCATCAACAGCATCGCCGTTCTTGCTTTCACCTGCAAAAGCGCCGTCAAGGTCAACAACATGCAGCCATTCAAAGCCCTGATCCTGAAACGCTTTCGCCTGCGCACCCGGATCATCGTTAAACACGGTCGCCTGATCCATATCACCCAGTTTCAAGCGAACGCATTGCCCGCCTTTAAGGTCAATCGCTGGAAAAATAATCATCAATTCTGTCCTTGGACTTGTCTTTTACCACTGAAAGCGGGCAGCCGTTACGGCGCCCAGCTCAGGAAATTAGAAATCAGAGAAAGGCCGAGCTTCTGGCTCTTTTCAGGGTGGAATTGTGTGCCGATGATGTTGTCTCGCCCCACCATCGCAGTAAACTCACCCGCATAGTCAAAGCTTGCCAAACGGTGCGCTGGGTCTGTGGTGGCAAAGTGATAGGAATGCACGAAGTAAGCATGCAGACCATCATCACCAGTCTTGATGCCTTCAAGCATAGGGTGCTCATCACCACTCACGTTGATGGTGTTCCAGCCCATGTGAGGAATCTTCAATTCTGGATTTGCTGGCTTCATCGCGGTTACATCACCGCTGATCCAGTCCAGTCCTTCAGCTTTCTCAAACTCAAGCCCGCGTGTTGCCAGCAGTTGCATACCTACGCAAATGCCCATGAAAGGCTTGCCCCTGGTCAACACGGCTTCGGCCAGTGCCTCTTCCATGCCATCAACAGCTTGCAGTCCACGGCGACAGTCAGCAAACGCCCCCACACCGGGTAAGACAATGCGGTCAGCTTTAGCGACGACGGATGGATCTGACGTTACCGTTACCTCATGAGTATGATGATGGTGATGGGCTGCATGCTCAAACGCTTTTGCCGCGGAGCGCAAGTTACCACTACCATAATCAATAATTGCCACACTCATGAAGGAACTCCTGTTATCGTTTGAGTGTCATTCCAACGACATCAGTGTCGCTGGTTTGCGGGGCTACAGGCCCCTGTGGAGGCCGTGCTTCACTTCTTTTTTGAGAAACACGGTCAAAAAAACGAATTTCTGCCTCATCCAGATTGGAGGCATTTACAAAATCAACGATCTGCCAGTCCTTGCGGCGCAGGCTCCAGCTTTTCAAAAACCCGGCTTCCAGCGCAAAAAACAGAGTTGCCAGAACCGTCAGGAACCCGCCTGTTGTTGCGCCAAAGACTTCAGCGATGAAAACTAGACCAATGATAGCTGCCAGATAGCCAAGAAAAACCAGCCACATGCGGTTATAGAGCGACCAGAGCAGCGGAAACAGCATGGCCCACCAGGAAAACCCATCCTTGATGAACTTGATTCTGGAGATATCCTCCTCTCGCAAATGAGAAAGATTCACCTCTGGTCCGGTCATGACATAATAGACAGCCAATTGCATTCTCCATTACTGGCGGAGTTGCGGGCCGAAAAGGTTAGCCTCCGAGCTGACCTTTTGTTGTCGGCACGCGCCCACTCTGGCGTGGATCGGGTTCGATAGCTGTGCGCATAGTACGCGCAACCGCTTTAAAGCATGTTTCCGCAATATGATGGCAGTTGGTGCCATAAAGATTTGCGATATGCAGCGTAAAACCTGCATTCATGGCAAATGCGCGGAAAAATTCTTCAAACAGTTCAACATCAAACGTGCCGACCTTGTCTCGTGGAAAGTCCACTTGCCAGACAAGGAAAGGGCGACCGGAGACATCCAGCGCGACGCGGGTCAGGGCTTCATCCATCGCCAGATGCGTATCCGCATAGCGGGTGATGCCGCTCATATCGCCAAGCGCTTCCTTAAACGCCTGCCCAAGAGCAATACCCACGTCCTCTGTGGTGTGGTGGTCGTCAATATGGGTGTCACCATCAGCGCGAATGGTCATGTCCACGAGCGAATGTCGGGAAAGTTGTTCCAACATATGATCAAAGAAACCAACACCAGTCTTGATGTCGTACTTACCTGTGCCATCCAGATTGATGGAAACAGAGATCGTTGTTTCTTTCGTGCCGCGGGCAATAGTGGCCTGACGCATAATGTGTCCCTTGATAAATTCCAGCCCCTTATACTCGTACAAAACCTTAGTACAAGCACTTTCAGACGCGCCGTTTTAACAGGCTAAAGGTGCGCTGCAAATACCCCTCCATAAAAAAGCTAGGATCTGCCAGTCTCACTGGTATTTCTCAGCACAAACTGTTAGGAACTGAGCCGTTTATCTACCTGATTCTCCGGAGCGCAGCATGTCTTACCGTCCAGCAAATGCAATTGACCGCCTGATCCTCCCGCTAGATGTCCCGACCGTCGAACAAGCCCGCCAGTTGGTGACGCAGACAAAAGGGCTCGTCGGCACCTACAAAATCGGCATGCAGCTCCAGTTTGCAGGCGGTCTCCAGTTTGCAGAGGAACTGGCAAAGGAAGGCCACTCCATCTTCCTTGATGTGAAACTGCTGGATATCGACAACACCATCGCCAGCGCTGTCAAAAACGTCTCGAAAATGGGCATGAAGTTCATGACCGTCCACGCCTATCCCAAAAACATGCGCGCCGCTGTAAGTGCTCTGGAAGACGTGGGCAACAAAGACCTCTGCCTGCTTGGCGTGACCGTCCTCACCTCCATGGATGAGCAGGACCTGAAAGACGCAGGCTATGCAAGATCAACAGAAGCTCTGGTAGAACACCGCGCTCACGATGCAGTCGCAGCAGGTGTCGGCGGTATCGTCTGCTCGCCACTGGAAGCAAAAGCCATGCGTGAAAAAGTCGGCGACAAACTCTGCATCGTAACCCCCGGCGTCCGCCCCAAAGGCTCCGACGCAGGCGACCAGCGCCGCATCATGACCCCTTACGACGCCATCAAAGCCGGCTCCGACTACCTCGTCATCGGTCGCCCCATCTACCGAGCAGACGACCCGCGAGCTGCTGCTGAGGCGATTGTCTCTGAGATTGAAAGTGCGTTGTAGAGGAAATCGTTGAGATCGATAAAGCTTAGATCTCTGCGGGTAGCGTATTGTCAGACTTGCTCGCAAGGAGTTCGTTTCTACGAGCAAGCGTTTCGTGCCACTCTTGCGCTTCGCGATCTTTGAAAAAAGTTGCATCAGGAGCAAGGGTTTCTACGGCTCTTTCGACTTCGTCTAGGCTGACTTTGAAGAACTCTTTCCGAAAGTTAGCCATGTTTACACGTTGGTTGGCAAATTCTTTGTGTAAAGCTGCTTCAAGGGCTGGAGCTTCGTCGGAGTAGATCATTGCATGCGTGTCAAATGCGAAAGGTACACTTGCATCGCCAAGTTCCTTCACGCGATCCGATGGATCTAGTCTACGGGTTAGACCAATCTTTACGATTTCTTCCCCGAACGAACCTACGTTAGATATGACATAGACATAGCCGCTTCGAGTCATTTCAGCCATTGCTTTTGCTCGTTCACTAACTGCATGAGCGTCTGCCAAGGCGCTTTCAAGCTCTTCGATTTGCTGCTTCATCTTGTCTGTTAGGCCATCAACATCAGCTTCTTTTCGTGCTTTTTCGATAAGAGCTTGATATTTTTTTTCTTCTTTCTCTGCGGCCTTGGCTTCCGCAAGCAACTTCTTTTCTTCCCGCTCAGCCCTTGCTAGCTCTGTGCGTTCTTCTTTTTCTTGTTTTTGCTTTTCGCGGTACTCGTGGGTCAAAAATAGTTCTTCTAGTTTTAAGGCGATATAATCATCGCTAATGTCCAACCGCATTGAAGAATTTTCTTTATTGATCGCCTTTGCTGAGTTCAGAATGCGGCGTTCCATTGCAACGACATTATTCCAACGGGTATTGGCGATAGCTGCTTCACATTCATTATTAAAAGCTCGCATAGTAAGACGAGTCTGACGATTCACCATTGTCTGGCCTTTTGCTCGACTACCATCAACGGTCCAGTCGGCTGGACAATGCGTAGCCCTCTTAGAGGAGACCATATCTTTTTGTCGTGATCTGATGTGTTTGATTGCGTCTTTATATTCTTCGCTATCAGAAAAATCGAAATGAGGTTCATATACACCCAACTCAGCAAACGCCAATTGCTCATCGTAGATGGCGACTTGAGATGTTAATTCATCTAGGTACTTTCTTTTTTCTGAATATGTTTTTCTGGTTGTTTCAATTTTCTCAATGAGTTTCTCAACTTCTATCGATAGAGTGATCACCTCTTGTTCTACCGAAAGAACAGGTGCAAAACGTTCTTGTATTTCTTCGAGTGCAATATTTTTCTCTTTTAGTTGGCTTCGGTTTCGTAACCAGAAGACAAGAAGTATTGGAGCTGAAAGTATCCAAACTAAGAGCACAAGAGAAACAGGTTCCATTTCAACAAAATCCTAAACATGAATATTTGCTTATTATAGGTTGTTTTTGTTGAATTAAAATTTCAAATTATACATCTATCAATCTTAGTTGCTAGATGTATCCAAACAAGTCAGATGTTTGAGCAAAGGCTTAAGCTGCGCCGATACTGATGGTGGAACACTATGAGAAGGAGCGCATCCATGGATACCATTCTCATCACAGGCTTCGGTGCCTACGCCAATACGCCCACCAATCCGGCAGAAAAGCTTGCTTTAGCGCTGGATGGTGAAGAGATTGCCGGAGCCAGAATTGTCTCTCGCATTGTCTCCGGCGCATACTTCCGTTGTATTGAAGAAACTGTTGCAGCAATGGAAGAGCTGAAACCTGGCACTGTTCTGATGCTGGGAGAATATGGTGGGCGCTCTATGATAACTCTGGAGCGTCTTGCTCAGAATCTCAACGACTGCGCCCGCTATGGCGTCACCGACACGGCGGGCATCACATTGCAGGGTGAGTTGACTGTTCCCGATGGGCCAGTGGGCTACTACGCCACCATTCCTCTTCGTGCCATGACACAAGCTATGCGGAATGCTGGTGTACCCGCTGACATCTCAGATTCTGCTGCCACCTTCTGCTGCAATCACCTGATGTACGGCGTCCTGCACCATATTGCTGAGAACAAGCTCCCGGTCAGAGCCGGATGGATTCACCTGCCACACCTGCCAGAGGTCGCCGCCATGCTTCAAAACTTTGGTGCGCCCAGCATGTCCGTTGAGACGCTGGTAACGGGCATGCGTGCGGGTATCAAGGCAATGCAGGAAAACCCGAAAGACCAGCAGATCAACATCGCCTCTAAAATGCTGATCTAGCCCATCCGGCTAATCAAGCTGTGCAAGCCATTGCTGAATCTCTGAAATGACCTGTTCGTCCATGGGGACGCCGTCCGGGGTCTTAAAGAAGTGGTCTAGTTCAGCATAGGACCTGTAGGTTATGTTGGACTTCCCGATTTCCCGTAGCTTTGAAATCTGCTCTTCAACGGCTTGAGGAGAAACATTGATATCCCTGCCGCCCTGAACAATCAGCAGCGGGCTATCCACCTGCGCAAGAATTTCCAGCTGATCAGAGTCGAGCATAAAACGCCACCAGGTATAGCCATGATCACCCATGTTTAAGTCAAAAGGTTTGTTGTTCATCACGTGCGCTGCAAAGCCTTTAAAGCCTTCGGTATTTTTTGTTTCCTCTTCTTTTGATCTGGCTGTTTGCTTGATGTTGTAAAGGATCGTGTTTAAAAACTTACGCCCGCCACCGTTCAGCGCAATGCTTGCCGTTACCAAGTCTGTTCTGGCTGCGATCATACTTGCAACCATTGCGCCTTCACTTCCGCCAATTAAATACACCCGTTTATAATCACGTTTCTCCTTCAGGTGCCGAATAACCTTTATGTAATCGACCGTCCTGCGTTCCGGGCTGTCATTTTCAATATAGCTGACAGGACAATCTGTGCGAGCATCGCTAAGGTCCCAGCGAAGATCAGGAGTAATGCCGTATTTCTCAACCGTGAGCACATCTGCCTCAGGTAAAACCTGAGAGTATACTTCCATCCGTTCGTTATGGACAACGCTGTTGCAATCAGACCCTTGCAGCAAAACGAGCAGATCCTCAGAATTTTCAGGAGCTCGCTGTTTGAGATGAACTGTAATCTTGCTTCCGTCTTTACGTTCCAGATCAACGGTTGAAGCTTCTGCCTCATGGACGCCGAAAAATAGCAGGCAGCAACACGCTGCTTTAAACAAATTTAATTTCATAAAATCCCCCAGGACAGGCAGCGAGCGCCATGGAAACACTGGTCCCCAACATCAAGAGCAAGTTTTGTCATACGGAGCTTGCAAGACGTGCTGAAAAGGCGCGATAAAAGAATGTTGCAATCATAAGGCGAGAGTGTGGCGTTGTCTCTTCAATATGTGGCGACAGGGCTTGTTCAAGCGTAACTAAACAATCGTTTGATAAGTAAACCTGACATCTCTTCACTCTTGCAGGAAATCAGATAGTTATGAGAGGAAAGCGCCTAACTCTCTATGAGCTGCACTCTCTCATTTCTAGATAAAGGGCATTCTTGCTGAGTAAGTTCAAATTTACCTGTTTCAGACTCTGTTGCAGCGCGGACTAAGTTGTGAATGTCGTAAGGTAAAGTAAAACGCTTAATCAATCTTGCTACTACTGTTGTTGTGTTGATTTTGATTTATGATTTTGTCGTAAATTTGAGTCGTTTTCACTTTATTCTGACCTGATTGAATAGTTTACTGGTGGGTGATCTGCGGGATATCTTAACAATATCTAAAATATACATAAATTTTTTGATATAGCTCAGAAATGCGAGATTTCTCAAAAAGAATTTTGAACGCAATACATTACAGAAAATGTATTGCTCATAGCATTTATTGTTGCAAGTTTAGCCGGTCAGCCACCCTTTCATAATTAACTTTACGTAAAGAAATCCGGTAGGACGATTGGTCAAATTTCAATGGATTAAGTGTCACTATGTTTGCATCTTTGGCTAAATTAAAAATTGTCCATATCATTACATTGCTTTCTCTTGTTCCATGCAGTGCAGCGACCATCTTTCTCTTTCAGCTTATCAGGGCGGACACGAGCGAAGAGAGAAAATTAGCCGCGCTCTCCCAGCTCACCCGTCTTTCCGTCAAAATTGGGGATCTGGTGCATGAGCAGCAAAAGGAACGTGGCGCGACTGCGCTCTATCTTTCCAGCAATGGCAAGCAATCTGAAAACATCATGAGTGATCAGCGCGAGGCGACGGATGTCGCTCGTGCTGAATATCTTCGCTTCTTTGATGCTTTTGATCTGACAATTTATCAGCCAGAATTTGCCGCAGCTCTGGCGAACGTCAATGCTCAGGTGCATGAAACTGAGCAAATGCGTGACAAGATAGACATGCTGGATGTTCAGCTGACAGAAGCAGTCAATTTTTATACGCAACTGAATGCAAAGTCGCTGGATGTTATCGGCTCCATGAGCGAGCTGAGCCCCAATGCGGAGATTGCTGACCACATTGTGAGCTACCATGCCTTTCTTCTGGCGAAAGAGCGTACAGGAATCGAGCGGGCTGTCGGCTCAGCCGGTTTCACAGCGAAGGAGTTTAAGCCTGAGGTTTTGAAGAAATTCCAAAGGCTCATTGTTGAACAGGGCGCCTTCCTGCACATTTTCCAAACCTACGCAACACCAACGGTTTATGCTGAGTTTATTGAAAAAGAGCAGGGGGCTGCAAGCATCAGACTTCAGAAGTATCGTGATATTGCGCTGGGCGGTGAGGCAACAAAACACGCCTTGGCAGGCATTACGGGACCAGAGTTTTTCGAAGCTGCCACTCAAAAAATAGATGAGCTTAAACGACTTGAAGGGAGCATCGCGAGTGCTCTTGTCAAAGACACTGAGCAGCTTCAGGACGCTGCCTGGAGCCGGTTGCTCATGCACCTGAGCATCGCCGCTGTCGCCTTCCTGTTTGTCTCAATGTTGTCCTATATTCTTATCAGATCAATTCATCGTTCATTCGCTGTGGTTACTGAGGCGATGGACCGGCTGGCCAATGGTCATCTGGATATTAAACTGCCCCGGCCTGCAAAGAATGAAACCGGACAGATGATCAGGGCGATCTCGGTTTTTCAGGAAAACATGATTTTGGCACGTAATCTGAAAAACGAGCAGGATAACGAGCATGAGGCACAGCGTAAGCGGAGTGAATTTCTGGAAACTCGCATCGCACAGTTTGAGGCTGCAGTCTCCAGTGTGCTCGAGACCATGGGGCGTAACTCTGAAATGATGCAGCTCTCCTCTCAGGAAATGTCCAGTATTTCTGATATGACCAGTGTTCAGTCTAAAGCGGTTGCCTCCGCCGCTGAAGAAGCGTCGCGAAACGTTCAGTCAGTAGCATCCGCAACAGAGGAGCTGGATAGTTCTGTCGCAGAAATCGGCAGCCAGATGCAACACTGCCGTAAAGCAGCATCTGAAGCCGTAGAACAGGTGCACAGTGCGAACTCCGATGCCGCTGAATTGCGGCAGGCTGCACAAAGCGTAGGTGATGTGGTGAGCATCATCACCGATATCGCAGAGCAAACCAATCTGCTTGCGCTAAATGCAACCATTGAAGCGGCGCGGGCAGGAGAAGCTGGCAAAGGCTTTGCCGTGGTGGCAAGCGAGGTGAAGTCACTGGCAGAGCAAACCTCGCAGGCCACAGAGCAAATCCGAAATGAGATTGCCGACATTCAACGGGCAACGGAAGGCTCTTTGACCGCGATGGAGGACATTGACAAGATCATCCGTGAAATTGATGAGCGTGCCAGTGCCGTATCCAGTGCCATCAACGAGCAGAAATTTGCCACACAGGAAATTGCAAGCAATGTAAGTGAGGTCGCTGGAGGAACAGCAGAAGTTACTGAGAACATTGCCAGAGTCAACGATGCAGCGGTGCAGACCGGCGTCACCTCCAAGCAGGTGGAAATGGCTTCTGAGGAACTGAGAACCGAGGCAGACCACCTGCGTGGCGAGATTGACCAGTTTCTGGGTGACATCAAGGTCGCCTGAAACTTGCAGGTAAACACGCCTCCTGTTTAAAGGTCCGTAGCGTAATAAGGTGTTGCAGGTATGTTACTTTGAGTGCCGTTAGTATCGAAAGCTAAAGCGTGTGAGCGCAATCAGTTTCTACACGTCTGATTGCTCCGAAAGCGCCAGATGAACCATTTGAGCTATATCCAGCTCATCGCCACTCAGGGATTCTTGAGCCAATGAGATGTCAAAGGACATACTCGTCAATCCCGCAAACTCACTGGTGTAAGGACTTCGTTTGTAAGTGCGGCTCGTTACAAACGAACAGGCTGAACCGACCTTCAGCTCGCACAGTGTTTTCTTCTTCTTCAGGCTTAGAAAGAAGCCATTTCCCCAGCTGTCAGTAAACGGGAAAACAATTTGTCCGCCGCGTCTGGTCTTTTCATAAAGCTTTGCGGGAACTGTGGTGGTGCCATAGCAAAGATAGCTCCGGTCCAGCGCACCCCCCGTGTATTCTGACCGCACATTCTCAAGTGCCAGTAAGTTTTTTTGGCATGCGTCATGTAAGGCTTCATGGGGTTCATCAAAATATACAGTTCCATCCGGGCCAACCACATGAGAAATGATGGCGGTGAAATACCCAAGACCAGAACCGGATTCAAAAACCGTCATACCACTTTTCAGTTCTGACCAGTTGAAGATCTGCGCCCAAAGCGAGGGTTGTCCGGTGTTGATGCCAGCCCCCGGCACCAGTTCAATCAGCATGTCCTGATAAAGGTCTTTAACCTCAGTCAAAACCGTCCTGCGCCCGTATCCGGGTCTGGTGATCGCAACATGCCAGGGAGGAGGAAACAGAAAATCCTCTTTTCGAACATTTGCAAACGCATCAAGCAACAAAGCACGGCTTCCGCCACGCAAATTGTAGCAAACCTCTTGTGCGTATGCAGTTTCTGGCATCTGTATCTACGATTTGTTATAGGTGTATGATCCGCAGAACCCGGCCTGTTGGTCCACGCTCTTATCTGCTTCAGGTGGCACATCTCCGCCAAACACGTCAATCACAAGAAAATCTGGTTGCGAGCGGTCGATGATCATAAAGCCTTTGTCGACGCCCTCTTCGCAAAAGTATTTGTTCTCAGGAAGGTTAAGCTTTGCAGCGCCGCTGAAGGAAAACAGGTTGGGTGTGTAACCCTCAACCCCTGCAATTGTCAGAATGCCGGACTTGCCCATCTCAATCGTGCCGGGTGCAAGAATGATATCGCCAGTAACTTGCTGCGCAGAATTGCTGTAAGCATGCCAGTCTTCCGGGCCTGCGATTTCAGGCTCCTCAGCCAGCGCGTTGAAAGGTAGCGACACACTGGCAAGGGCACTAAAGCAAAGTGCAATACAAAACCGTTTTGGATACCGCATTATTCAGTCCTGCAAGAATTCAATCTGTTTTGGCAGCGATCCTAGGCGGCGAACATAAAGAACTTGCTAGATCGAAATGTCGAATTGCAGGCAAAAGAAAAGCCGCGCAGCAACCCGGCGCGGCTTTTCTGGAGAACCGGCAAATACCGGAAACTCGGAATTAGTTTGGCTTTGCTTCGCCATTTTCGCCAGCAGCAGCCTGCTGAGCAGCAGCGGCCTGTGCCAGATTCTGGCGGTACAGGGCAGCAAAATCGATTGGGTCCAGCAGCAGTGGTGGGAAACCGCCGTTACGGGTTGTGTCTGCAAGAACATTGCGTGCAAACGGGAACAGCATGCGTGGGCACTCGATCAGGATGAACGGGTGCATATGCTCCTGAGGCACACCAGTGATCTGGAAAACGCCGCCATAAACCAGTTCAACAGCAAAAAGAACCTGCTCAGGTGTGTTTGCTTTCGCGTTCAGCGTGATGATAACTTCAAACTGATCTTCACCAATTGGATTTGCACCAACATTTACGTTGATATCCAGCTTTGGCTGCTCGCCTGGCTGCAAGGACTTAGGAGAATTTGGGTTCTCAAAAGAAAGGTCCTTGATGTACTGAGCCAGAATGTTCATGCCTGGAGCAGCTGCTTCACCTTCTGCGCCTGCAGCGGTTTCATCACTCATATCATTTTTCCCGTATCGCAATAAAAAGCACTGGCACAACGCACTGTCACTTTTAAGCGTTTGTTTGCCGTACCCGCACAACTAGATGGTTGGCTAGCATGCCCCAGAGGCGGATACAAGGCTATGCTAACATTTCAGCGGCAAAACAGCATAGTTCTGCCATATAACCCATTGGCAAGTGGATCAGCTGTGATTTAAGAAGGGCCACCGTGAAGTATTGGAGCGCATTTGATGATAGGAACACCGGAAGGACAGTCAGGGCTGTTAAACCCGCAGATCAAGCTGGATACGCTTGTCCGTCTGCGCTGGTTGGCGGTCGCGGGCCAGACCGTCTCCTTGTTAACGGTGCATTACCTGCTCAACTTTCCATTGCCAATCGGGTACGCTTACGTTCTGGTAGCTGCATCAGCCTGGCTGAATGTCATCCTCAAGATTCGCTGGCCGTCGAGCACACGCATCTCTCAGAATGCTGCGGCGCTCCAGCTGGCCTATGATATCATTCAGCTCGGTGGCCTGTTCTATCTGACCGGGGGACTGGGAAACCCGTTTTGCTTCCTCATCCTCGCACCCGTCGTGGTTTCTGCCACCGTGCTGTCTACCCGCAACACCATTATTCTGGGTGTTTTGACCGGGGTCGTGGTGACCATGCTGACCGCATTGCACCTGCCGTTGCCATGGTATGCCGGTACGCAGATAGACTTGCCTGCTCTCTATCTGGTGGGTGTCTGGTTCTCTCTCATGTGCTCCATGGTCTTTATGGCGATGTATTCCACAAGAGTTGCTGAAGAAGCACGCCAGCTTTCCAACGCATTAGCGGCCAGTGACATGGTTCTGGCTCACCAGAAGCACCTTTCCGCACTCGACGGTCTTGCCACGGCAGCAGCTCATGAGCTGGGCACGCCGCTGGGCACGATCTATCTGACCGCCAAAGAGCTTTCTACCGAGTTTGAACGAGGTGATCCGCTGCGAGAAGATGCTGAGCTGGTCTACTCACAGGCCGCCCGTTGCCGCGAAATCCTCAAAAAGCTCACCAGCCTCTCCAGTGACGCCGATCAGGTGTTCCAGCGCATGCCGATGTCGCTGTTGCTCTCCGATGTCTCTGAGCCGCACAGAGGACTGGGCGTTGAAATCAAGATCAAGGCAGAAGGCACAGGGCCGGAGCCTGTTGGCGTGCGTGACGCAGCCATAAGCTACGGTCTCGGCAATCTGCTGGAAAACGCAGTGGATTTCGCTGAAACGACAGTATTGTTTGAAGCGAAGTGGGATGAAAAATATGCCGAAATCTTCATTGTAGATGACGGCCCGGGCTTCGCACCTGACGTTCTGGCGCGTATGGGGGAGCCGTACGTTTCTAAACGCTCACTGCCAACAATCGCAGAAGAAGACACGCAAGGCATCACGGACAATGACAACCGCCAATCCGGCGGCGGACTGGGCCTTGGCTTCTTTATTGCAAAAACACTGCTGGAGCGCTCAGGCGGAAGGGTGAATTTTCATAATCGAAAAGAACCGGCCCACGGCGCTCTGGTACACATTCGCTGGCCGCGTGAACTAATGGATCAGGGGGCAGTATCTCAAGAGTCCTGAGCGTAAATCTCTAGATATCCTAGTAAAAATACTTTAGCGAAATCTGGCTATAAACGCCCTTGGGAACTTCCCTTAATTGAAAAATATACTAAAGTGGCCTGTAAATACCGTAGATTAATCGGACCTGCAAAATGACAGAATCAGAAGTTGCACCTCTTGGACGCCTTCTAATCGTGGATGATGATCGTGCTTTCCAGCAGCGCCTGGAACGTGCAATGCAGAAGCGAGGTTTTCAGACGGAAACCGCAGATGGTGTAAGAGAAGCACTGAGCAAAGTCGCAGCACAGGCACCTGATTATGCTGTCGTAGACATGCGCCTGGAAGATGGCAGCGGTCTGGACGTGGTTGAAGCCATCCGTATGAAAAAACCGGATGCACGCGCAATCATCCTGACCGGATACGGCAACATTGCAACGGCTGTTACCGCTGTGAAGCTTGGCGCGATTGATTACCTGGCAAAACCGGCTGATGCTGATGATATTCTGGCAGCGCTGACCCGCCGTCCAAACGATAAGGCCCCGCCACCAGAAAACCCAATGTCCGCTGATCGCGTGCGCTGGGAGCATATCCAGCGTGTCTATGAACTGTGTGACCGCAACGTTTCAGAGACAGCCCGTCGCCTGAACATGCACCGCAGAACGCTTCAGCGCATTCTGGCAAAGCGCGCACCGCGCTAACCGGGACAGCACTGCAAAAACACAAAAGCGCGGCTCAAACCGCGCTTTAATTTTGCCTGGACGCTCAAATAGGAAGCGGTTTAACTCTTCTCTTCGCTCTCAAGGCTGTGTTTGTTGATCAGCGGCAGCTGCAACATGGTGAAGATCATGGTGATCGGCATGAAACCAAAGACCTTGAAGTCTACCCAGAAATCCGTCGAAAAGTTGCGCCAGACAATTTCATTGATCAGAGCAAGCACGAAGAAAAATAAGCCCCAGCGCAATGTCAGTTTGCGCCAGCCTTCTGCATCCAGCTTGAATGCGCTGTCGAATACATAGCCGAGCAGAGATTTACCAAACAGCAGACCGCCCAGTAAAATAGAGCCGAACAAGCTGTTCACGATGGTAGGCTTGAGTTTGATAAACAGCTCATCCTGCAAGTAAAGCGTAAGTGCACCAAACACTAATACCACCACCCCGGAAACCAGCGGCATCACAGGCAGGTGACGGGTAAGACTATAGGAAACCGTGAGGGAGATGGTGATCGCCACCATAAAGGCAGCGGTCGCAATAAAGATAGGCTCCCCAAGGCTGCCCAGTGCCGGCAATAGTTCGGCAAGCTGTTCACCTCTGGAGTTGGCGATGAAGAAAACGCCCAATGGACCAAGCTCAAGGGCCAGCTTCAGGAGTGGAGAAGGTTCCTGGCGCTCGGTGGGTTGCGTAGAGCGTTCTGAATTCATCTGCAATGGCTTCCTTTTGTTGCTTTTCTCCCGACCTGAGAGATTTAGGCAGCAATTTTGCTATTAAAAGGGCAATTAAGAGTGAATCTGCAAAATCGTCAAGTTTTATAGCAGTTGTTTCAAGGGTTGCGTAACTCTGGGATGCAAAATGCCATGCTTTGGTCGGATTTGTCGAAGTGAAAACCTCCAAGGATTGCATGGCTCACACTTATGGAATGAACTAATGTTAATATTGCAACTACAAGGTTGAATATGATGGTTTTTAAGGGGCTTTCCAAAATGGCTGTTCTTGCAATTCTGTTGGTCGCACTGGTTGTCGGTGTGACTGCAAAACTCATTTGGCAAAATGCTAAAGTGCCTGATTATGTCGGGACGCAGGATGGTACCTTCTCACCACTTCCCAACTCCCCCAATGCAGTGTCTTCGCAGACCTTTGATGAAGCGCGCCGTGTCGACCCTTTACCCGTCCTCGCAACTTTAGAGGCAACCCGCAATGCCATCATCAATAGTCTGAGCGAGATGGGGCAAAACAAGATTGTGCAGAGCAAGGGGCCTTACATTCATGTGGTCTTTACCAGTGCTCAAATGAGCTACAACGATGATGTGGAACTCTGGATCGCTCAGGAAGATGGCCAGATTCATTACCGCTCTCAATCCCGCATTGGCTATAGCGATATGGGAGCGAATAAGGCGCGGTATGATCGATTCAAACGCCTGTATGAGAGCCAGAACGACCTGAAAAACTGACTCATAGGCAACTTACATTTATGTGAGTCTCGCAGAGTCATTATCCTATTGAAATGACTCATGGTTTTGCCTCAAGAGGCAAGCCCTGTTGACTCTGCGAGAGCAAAAGCCGCAGAAAATATGAGGGTTACACTTATGTAAGTAACTTGCGTTTTTGCTCGCTGCCTATCTGGCTTTATGGCGCTGGCATTTAAAGAAGATGAAATTGGGGTTCTTTCGCAGCTTCTCATAATGTACCGGAGACTTTTCCTTCATTTCTTCCGCCGGAGTGCCCTCGCGAATGTCCACCACACATAATCCAGCATGAGCAAGCCAGCCAAACAGCATAGAAAGCGGACGACGATAAAAGCTCACCTTTACGGGTGTCCCAATGGTGTTCCATTCTTCGGTTACATGCTCCTGACAAAGATAAGACCCGCTTGGCGAACTCGCTGCATCGATAAGCGGATGATGCGTTGAAAACACAAAGGACCCACCGGGTTTCAATACCCGTGCAATGTCAGTGAAGAGCGCTCCAAGGTCTTCAATGTAGTGGACCGTCAGCGGACAAATCACCAGATCAAACTGACCTTTCAGCCCCTTGGGCAACCCTTCGGAAAGGTCACTGGTAAAGCACTTTACAGTATCGTGAAGCTTGGTTTTGACCAGAGCCAGCATCTGCTCAGAGGCATCAATGCACGTTACATCCGCGCCATGGCTCTGCAAAAATTCCGCATACACACCGGGACCGCAGCCAAGGTCCAGAACTCTCAGATCTTGCAGGGGAGGCAACATACCCAGCAGAGTTGGCCGCTCCAAAAGAGCGTTGTAAATATTTTCTTGAATCGCAGCGTCATACTGCGCAGCAAAATCACTATATAAAAGAGATGTCATCGGTTCTCTCCGCATCTGTAATGCAACCTCAAAACACGCCCGGCATTAGCATTAGGCAACGAGACATTAATTTGGGTTTGTCAGAACCCGCGCAAATAAATTCAATTGTGTAACGCGGCTTCATAATGATGAAAGGGGAACGATTGATATCCACCATTTGTGATGAGGTAAAGACGCTCATCAGACAAGACTGTGTCACCCAGTCGGTTAACTTTGCATAAGAAAGCAGCCATCGTACCTCTACCGTCATGCCGGGTGTGGCCTGGTGGAAACCCGGTATCCAGAGTCAGGATTACAAGTTGTTATGAGCGCAATTCTCGTTCCCGGTTCATGCTGCGCCTGTAAACGATGAAAAATGCAGGAAGTGCGCCAATAAAACTTATCCCCCTTCTTCAAACAGGCTGCATACTAATCCTCATGCCCACGCATTCGGGCAGCCGGGGGACCGCCCTCTGGTGCGGCGTGGGTTGGGCGGGGCTACTGCAGGAGGTAACGCATCTTGCAGCGGGTTCGTTGAGGTTCCCCTTTCGCCAACAGTGTTGAGGGATAGCGGATGTCCGGTCAAACCAAAGGGCGCCAGCACTGAAAGAAGAGACCTTCCAAAAGTCTCATCTTTTCCAAGTGTCTTTTGGAGCTTGGCCTTAGCCTCATGCAAAAACGCCCGGGCAAGGCGAACAGCCAATGCCGAAGAAACTATTTACTCATACTGCGCAGGCATTGCCTGCCCGCCTTGCCCACCTCGTATTGGGCCACTCAGACACCACCGCAGGACCAGCCCTGACGGTGCTGTTGGTGCTGCTCGTTTCACAATTTCAACGGGGCCGCGTCTTCGTTTCAAACAGGCTTCACGTCCAAACCAAGATCAAATGAAGAAAGGACACATAATGAAGTGGCAAAAAGAAGTAGATGGTAAAACGATTGTTTTTGACACTGAAGTGAGCGGTATGGAGGTTACAGGGACCTACAATTCAGACCCTGATAAAACCTCTTCAATTGCCTTTAGTACCACAATTTTTGCAGGGGGAGATGGTGATCTGATCGTGCCAGAAGGCATGTGGGCTCAATTTGGTTACATGACAACCAATCCACAACGCCAGGGATTAGGCTACATGCTGTCCTACGCAGCAGCTATGCTCGCGGAACGAGGAAACGTCTCAACAATCTTCGTAAGCTCAGGAAGTATTGGTGGAGGTGGCAGCGCTCTGATTAAAAAACTCGGCGGTGTCCTCAATATGGATCAGGAATTTGCTGACAAAGACGGAAACACCGTCAAGGTGGTTGGTTATCTGATCCCGGTCGACACGATGAAATCAGTGTCCGAAGATGGCTTTAAAGACAAAGGCTGGACCTTGAAGGATGATCGCGATTAAGCGAAGCGTTCGCCAGCGCGATTTGAAAGACTGACGCAAACTGCATGGTATTGATGAAAGTCGGCTCCATGCAGTTTACTTTACGTAAATAGAGCGAAGCGCGTTACAGCGACTTTTCCATGTAACGCACCGTCTTTCCCTTGCCCTCTAACTCCGCCTCTCCAACGACTTTAAAGCCCAATGAGGCATGGAATGCGTCGGAAGCGGGGTTCGGAGGATCAGAGTTTACCTCGCACACCACGCGCTCATAACCTTTGGTTCTGGCAAACTCAAAAAGGTCGTCGTAGAACCCGCGTGCAATGCCTTGCCCACGAGCCTTTTGGGAAACCACCACCCGGTCAACATAGAGGAAGCGATCATAAGTCGAACAGAACCATTTGAAATTAACGGAAGAATAGTCCCCGTTCTGATCATAGGTTACCAGTAGCCCTGCATCCTCACCGGTGACACGCACATAAGTTGCTTTCTCAATCAGCTCTTCAAAACCAGATGCTGAGAGAGAGGAGAGTTCCAGAGCATACTCTTCATTCAGAGCATGAGCCCATTCAAGATCATTTTTTTCGATAGGTCGCAACGCAAGCAAAGCTACTTCTCAGCATTATTTCAAATTGTAGTAATTTATGGTTTCAGACGGAAAGTCCGCGTCGACTACGTAGTTCTTTGAATACGTGAACCATAAACACTGTCGCAAACAGCGGGGTAATGAGATTCAGAATTGGAATTGCCAGAACGAGGGCAACAATCAGTCCTGCGGCAAAAACGGTGCCACTTTGTGATCTCCGAAAGGCTTTGGCCTCTGGCACAGACATAAACCGCATGGCGATAAACTCGAAATACTCACGACCAAGCAGATACCCGTTCACCAGCAGGAAAGCAACCTGACCAATGCCGGGAATAAAGAACAGCATCAAAGCAAAGATGTTTGCCACAACCACGACGCCAAAGAATCGTAGAGCGGTAACAATAGATTCCCCGAGTGGCATAGCTTTTCCGCGCCGGTCATTCGGGTAAGAATGCTCTTCAACAAGCTCGGAAATCTGATCTTGATAAAACGCCACAACCACTGCGGAAACAGGAGCAAGAATATATCCAAGCCCGAGGAATGCGCCAATACCGGTAAGGATACTCAAGGTGACATCCTGCCAGTCCTGCGGCAGGTCAATAAAATAGCCAACTAAACCTTGAATGGCGATCCAGACCACAATGAGGAGAAGGACCGTCAGGCCTAACGCCTTAAAGAATATGCTTCTGAAGTGAGGTTCAAAAATCTGAGAAAGTGCTTTGATTGCTGCCGAAAACATCTCTTGTGCCAGGTTAGAGAGAAAAGTGAATTCGGGACACATTGCTTTCACAGGCATTCATGCGATGCACCCCGGAAAATTGCTTTAAGCACCTCTGCGAAGAGCATACCTCATCGCAGATTAGCCACTAGATAGGCATTTTACCGGTCGGTAACAAGAGCTGGTACCCCAGAACCCAAAGCAGATGTCAGTCCACGAGCTCCAGTTTATCAATGAGTTGCCAGCGTAAAGCATCCACTTTCGCCTTACAGGCATTCAGATTTGCGGGGTCAAACTTGAACCAGCAGCCTCCACCAACATCGGCAGGCTGATCAAAACGGCGATCAATCGCGGTGTTGGCAAGATGACATTTAAGCAGCGTGCCAACCGCCCCATGCCCCGTAAAGAGCACTGGCTCATCGGCAGGAAGGGTGGTCTGAGCCGCCTTAATTGCAGAAACCACCCGGCTTTGAGCATCTAACGCACGCTCCCAGCCACGAATACTGACAGCCGGACGGCTGAAAAACTCATCAGCGACTGCCTCAAACTCATCTGGAGGCAGAAAGCCAGTCGTGCCTCGATCGTTTTCCTGAAGGTCAGGTGCTGTCATCAGCTCAATGCCGAGATGATTGGCAATAATCTGACCCGTTTCGATAGCTTTCTTTTCGCGGCTGGAAACAACGTGCTCTATTTCCAGCAACCACGGTTGCCGTAGTCCCTGCTCCAGACGCTCGCGGCCTTTATCAGATAAATCCCAGTGGGCTACAGGTTTTGCAGGATCAATCTCCACATTTGGATGGGTCAAATACACACAGTAAGTCATGGCACCTCTCCGGTGCCTTTGGCACCTGCTAAACAACCGGTGGCTCTACGCAACCATGGGTCATTGTTCCTCGGTAAACTTCTTAATCAAAAAATGCGCGATGGAGATATCGGGGGGGCAAATCAATCCCGACACTGCCTCGCCGCGGAGCATCTTCAGTGTCTCCTCTTTGGAAAACCACTGGCAATCCTCCATTTCTTCATAGTCGATATTCAAGCTTGTCGTGAGCGCTTCACCATGAAACCCAACCATAATATTTGAAGGAAAAGGCCATGGCTGACTGGCGATGTATTCAACCTTACCAACTTTTACGCCAGCCTCTTCAAAGACTTCTCTGCGCACTGCATCTTCGAATGTCTCACCCGGCTCCACAAAGCCTGCAAGTGTGGTGTAGACATTTTCCGCCAGATGATAAGGGCGTCCCATTAAACATTTATCCCCATGTGTGATCAACATAATCACAGCAGGATCGGTTCTGGGAAAATGCTGCGCAGAACAAGAAGGGCAATCCCGGCGATATCCAGCCTCTGCAACTTCTGTCTGCGCACCGCATTGAGAGCACATTTGATGAGTGGAATGCCAGCGCCCTACAGATGCAGCCTGAGCCATCATGCCCAACACATCGCGGCTGGCAGCTCGCTTTAAAGCAATGCCGCGCAGCCCGTAAGCCGCAAAGTCACCAAGCTTTTGCAGCTCAGAATCCAATGTTTCCGCATCAGCTTGATAGCGAACGGCAAAATAGGCCCGATCCCCGTCGGCCTCATCAATACCCAGAAACAATGTGGTTGCATCGGTGACCTGCAATTGCTTCAGAATATCCGCTGAATGCAAAAAAGGATCGCTTACAGCAGCATTATTGCAGATAAAGCTGTCATTAGCCTGAATCAGAAACCGCGTACCGGAAGCAGCTTGAAGAGAATTAACCCACTCTGCATCCTTGCGTTTTTCACCATACCGGTTCAACGGGGCAGCAGAATAGTAAAGGGCGGCAGAGGCATCATACGCCTCAGTACTTTCGGCAAGCATTCGGATTTCCTTGAATTATAAACTGCGGGAAGTGAACCTGAGATATCATGGAATTGCAATGTTTCGCTGACAATTTCTGGATGCAGCTCGCTCCGGACACTCCGAGAATTCACAATATCGTCCACAAAGCAGATGCCAAACGCCAATGAACACTTGCAAAGTACAGGTAAAACGACCATATACACGACCGGGAGGTTGGTGGTGGACGAGCCACTCGCCAACCGGGTCAGGTCCGGAAGGAAGCAGCCCTAACGAGTCCATGGCACGGGTCATCGTGCCAGCCTCCCACCTAATTTTTCCCCGCGCCCATACTCGACAAGCGGCCGGTCTTCGTCTTGAATGGCCGGGAATGAGTTTTACCTTGCCTTGGAAGTGGCAGAGGATTTGGGCGACATGGACGGAATAGACCTTCAGGAAGAGCACCAGACAACAACGAGCGCGGAAGACAAACCTTCCAGCAGCGATGGTGCTTATCGCGTTCTCGCCCGTAAGTACCGGCCAAGCACGTTCGATGACCTTTACGGTCAGGAGCCAATGGTCCAGACACTGCAAAATGCATTTGAGACTGGACGTATCGCGCAAGCCTGGATGCTGACGGGTGTTCGTGGTGTTGGTAAAACGACCACTGCACGCATTCTGGCACGCGGCCTGAACTACGAGATCCCGGGCGAAACTGATAAGCCTACCATCCACTTAAACAAACCCGGCGTTCACTGTCAGGCGATCATGGAAGGTCGCCATGTAGACGTGATTGAAATGGATGCGGCGTCGCATACGGGTATTGGTGATATTCGCGAGATTACCGAGGCAGCGCGGTACCGGCCTGCGAATGCGCGGTATAAAGTGTACATCATCGATGAGGTGCACATGCTTTCCAACGCGGCGTTCAACGGCCTGTTGAAGACGCTGGAAGAGCCGCCGGAGCATGTGAAGTTCATCTTCGCGACCACAGAAATCCGCAAGGTTCCTGTAACTGTCCTCTCCCGTTGTCAGCGGTTCGATCTGCGCCGGATTGAGAGCTCTACGCTCGTCTCCCTGCTGCGCAGCATCTCTGACAAAGAGGGGATAGAAATCTCCGATGAAGCGCTGGCTCTCATTGCTCGCGCTGGTGAAGGCTCTGCGCGAGACAGTTTATCCCTTTTGGATCAAGCCATTGCCCATGGTGCTGGGCGCATTGAGGCTGACGAAGTACGCCAGATGCTCGGTCTTGCTGACCGCAGCCGGGTGATAGATTTGTTTGAGCACGTGATGCGCGGCGACATTGCCAGCGCTCTGGATGAGCTCAAATCCCAGTATGATGTGGGTGCGGATCCGGCAGTTGTCCTCTCTGACCTTGCAGACTTTACCCATCTGGTGACGCGCCTGAAAGCGGTGCCGAAGGCCGGTGAAGAGAACTCTGTAACGGAGAGCGAACGCCAGCGTGGACGGGTGTTTGCGGAAAAGCTTTCCATGCGCATCCTTTCCCGAACATGGCAGATATTGCTGAAGGGAATTGATGAAGTGCAGAATGCACCTAAACCGCTGGCTGCCGCTGACATGGTTCTGGTGCGCTTGTGCTATGCTTCTGATCTGCCGGACCCGGAAGAAGCGCTGAAGCTGCTCAAGTCCGGCAAGTTCTCCCCCGCAGGTGGCAGTGCTCCAGCGGGCAATGCGCCACAAGGTGGCGGTGGTCCGAATGCAAGTGGCGGACCGTCCGGTGGTGGATCTGCCCCTCAGTTGCGCGCGGTTGCTGGTGGGCAACCTATGGCGCAAGCCGTTGGAACAGCTCCACAATCTGCGCCTCAGATGCGGCAAGCGGAGGAGATCAAAGAGAAGATCGCCATTCGCTCCTGGTCTGAAGTGGCACAACTTGCTGGCCATATGAAGGACATTCCGGTGAAAGTTGCCGTTGAGCGTACGCTGCGCCTTGTCAATTTCCAGCCGGGCAAGATTGAGGTTCAACCCACCGACAATGCAACGCCAGATGCAGCCGGTGAACTGGGCCGGAAACTGACAGAATGGACTGGTCGACGCTGGATTGTTGCGGTTAGCCGCGAGCAGGGCAGGCCAACTTTGCATGAGGAAAAAGAAGCCAACCAGAAGCAGTTGGTTTCAGATGCGCATTCTGATCCGGAAGTGGTGAAACTTATTTCTGCCTTTCCCGGAGCGAAGGTTGTCGACGTACGCATTTTGAAGCAGGAGGAAGATCTCCCCCTTGAAGCAGCAAATGAGACTGTCGACATAGAAGACATAGACTCTATGGATTTCACCCAGGATTTCTAAGGTTTCTGTGCTATGAAACTTTATGAACTGAATTGATGGAGCGCTGATGTGCGCTCAAGAGACGTTTAAGGAGCGAGTCGATGGACTTTCTTAAAATGATGAAGCAAGCCAAGCAGATGCAGGAAAAAATGGGCGAGCTTCAGGATGCTGTGAACGAGCTTTCTGTTGAGGGAACCTCAGGTGCAGGCATGGTCACCGTTACTTTGAATGGTAAAGGTGAAATGACTGGTTTGAAGATCGATCCGTCTCTCATCAAAGCGGATGAAGTTGAGATTCTGGAAGATCTTATCCTCGCTGCGCATAATGATGCGAAGGCGAAAGGCGAAACTTTGGTGCAGGAGCGTACGCAGGACATGATGTCCGGCATGGGCCTGCCAGCTGGTATGAAACTCCCGTTCGGCTCCTGAACTACTCAGGCATTGCTTGTTGCCAAAACAGCGCGGCACTGCGCAGATATGGCGAAGAACCTGAAACGGACTTATTCCCTCTTGCCCGCCTTCCGAGGCGGGCATAGTTTATCTGGCATACTCTCGCAAATCACCTTTGCGGGTGCCTTTTCTTTCTCGCAGAGAGCATAGATTTTCGATGAGTACACGCAGGGTTGCTGGTCCCGAAATTGAACGCCTGATTCAGCTGCTTGCCAAGCTGCCCGGCCTTGGCCCACGCTCGGCCAGACGCGCCGCCTTGCATCTGGTTCAGAAGAAAGATCAGCTACTTATCCCTCTGGCGGAAGCCATGGGTGTTGCCGTAGATCAGGTCGGCATCTGCTCTGAGTGCGGTACCGTGGATACCAGTGATCCTTGCACCATCTGCTCTGATCCGCGCCGTGATGGCTCCACCATTGTAGTGGTTGAGGACGTCTCTGACCTTTGGGCGCTGGAGCGGGCATCCGCTGTGAGCGCGCATTATCATGTCCTCGGCGGCACCCTGTCTCCGCTGGACGGAATTGGCCCGGATGACCTCAATATTTCCAAGCTGATAGAACGTATTGAAAGCGGCGATGTGAAGGAAGTTATCCTCGCGGTCAACGCGACCGTTGAAGGGCAGACCACAGCGCATTTCATTACGGACCAGCTTGTGCGGTTTGAAAATGTGAAAGTGACCCGCCTTGCCCATGGTGTGCCGGTTGGCGGGGAACTGGATTACCTTGACGAAGGCACGCTGGCGCAGGCTTTGCGAGCAAGAACAAAGTTTTAGCGGTCTTCTTGCTCCGCACTCAGGCGAGAATTTCAGTCGCATAAGTCATTTGCGTTGCTATGTGCGTTGATTTGAAAGCTTTGCGTATTTTTTGCGTTGAACAGGAATTTTGAGAAATGGACACATCTTCCGCCAATCCTATCAAATTTTTCATCCGAAAAACTCAGCGCAACGATGTAAACGAGCTGCTTGCCCTGCTCAACCGGATTATTGAGGCCGGGGGGACAACTGCACTTGAGAAGCCTCTGAACAAGGGTGAGTTCATCCAGTGGTTTCTTGAAGCCGAAATTCTGGAAAGCAGTGTTTGTGCGATTGATCGGCAGATCGGTGCGCCGCTTGGCTTTCAGATCGCCAGCCACTACGGAGATATCCCCGCAGATTGGGTTGATATTGGCACCTTCGTGAAGCCGGGCCTGCACAAGAGCGGTATTGGTAGTGCTCTGTTCAAAGCGACCCTTGCTAATCTGGAGGGCAAGGGCCTCGTCGCCATTAACGCCACTATCCGCGCCGACAACACCGGTGGCCTCGCCTACTACACCACGCGCGGCTTCAAAGACTACAAAGTGCTGGACGCCATACCACTGGCTGATGGGACGCCGGTAGACCGGATTTGTAAGCGGTTTGATTTGGGGTGAGTTGGCCGCGTACTTTCGCAAGCCTTCTCAGAACAAACAATCTAATTTTGAATATGCAGCTCTGGGTCCCGCATCGTGCTTCGCTTGTGCGGGATGACGGCATGGCGCGCGGGGTAACATTGAAGAGGCGTTCTTCTCGGTGTCATCCCGCACTTGATGCGGGATCCAGTAGGTGGGTGCCGCAGGCCAGAAGGGTACGTTTGGGCATAGAGTGGGGTCTATTTGCATTTCGCCCTTCATACGGTGTTCAAGCGGTGTAGATTTGTGCGAAATGCACAAGTTGCGAAATCGCTGCACCAGCAACACAGTCCCTTGGCTTTCGGTCTGGGTTGGAATGCTAGGGTTGACCCAATGTCGGTTTAATCTCAAGCTTACCCCAAGCAATGAGGAGGACTCTGTCAGTGAACAATTAAGGCAACTCGAACACCACTCGAAAGCCCGTTTGCATTCTGAGCAAAGTGGGTGCCTCTCTTTGTTTTTTGATGGAGTCTTTTATGAGACGCATTGTTTATGATGTGGCTGTGAGCCGCGATGGCTTTATTGCTGGCCCGAACGGCGACGTTTCAATCTTCCCACATACCGGTGACCATGTGGACGCTTACAAGGAGCGTCTGGCAAGCTACTCTACGGTGATTATGGGCCGTAAAACCTACGAGGTTGGTTATCAGTTTGGACTTCCGGCAGGTGCTAAAGCCTACCCGCATATGCGCCACCTGATCTTTTCAAAGGGGATTGAGCTTCCCGCAGACGCCGAAGTGGAGGTCGTCAGATCGGATTTCGTACCGCGCGTTAAAGCATTGAAAGAAGAACAGGGAGGTGACATCTATCTCTGTGGGGGCGGCAAGTTTGCAGGCTTGCTTGCCAGCCATAAACTGATTGATCTCCTGCGCCTTAAAATTGCGCCGGTATTGTGTGGGGCAGGGACGCCTCTTATGGATGATTTAACAAGCCGAATTGGGCTTATGGCCAAATCGTCAAAGCACTACGTGAATGGTGTCGAATACTGTGAGTTTACCCTCCAGTAGCGCGAATCTAAGCGGGGTAGAGTATCTCTGTCCCGCTGCTTCACTATTGCATGTATTCAAATGTATATGCAAAATGCATAATATAAGTAGATAGCTTTTTGTATCTATACTCTGTCAGCAACATGAAAAGTATTCCAATGGAGAGAACTCCAGCCTGCCAAAACAAAAAGAGCGATCTGGGGCTCACTTTGATTGCAGCGCTCTGGCTTAGTTCCTGGCTTCCAGCTGATGAGGCTGGACTGATGACTGCATTGCTCATTCTTATCGCCATTGTTCTGTTGCTTTGGGCGAGGGGCAAATTTCAGCCCTATAGGTTTCGGAGCCTTCGCTTGTTAAGCTTTGTTGTCTTCGTAGTCCCCTTAGCTTGCTTACCTTTTGCTCTGGTATATGCCGTTTTGAGCCAGACAGCTGATGGCTATGTGGTTTTGATCAATTTGCTTGGTTGGACTGCTTTGGTCGCAGTACTCCGAAATGCATTGAAGTTGAGTAACCGAAACAGTCCAAAAGTGTTCTGGATTGGGGTTTTATGCCTTGCGCTGCTCGCGGGGTGGTCGTGGCTCTCTGCCGCGAGTATGAAACTTCACGCAGGGGTGCGACATGAAACAACGCAAGTCTGTATTTTGGCTACAACCGCTTCCCATGACTATGTGCCCGTCACTTCCATATGGGAGATGCGAATACCATCAATCATGAGTACCTGGCAGGTGAGATCATACATTATGAGCTATCATGCTTTGCTTGTGGTCCATGACAACCCGGTTAAAGTCTACAACTGGTCAAAGAAATGGATGAGGTTTGAGCCGTTGGATTTGAAACGCAATCCATATGTGCCAACCTCTTGCGATGCTGATAGCTGAGCCAGTACGCAACTGCAGGTATCGCGTAGTGAAGGGCTGTCACCTGACCTCTTTGAAACGTGTGTTGAGTTGTATCTGAGCAAGTTTGACAGTGCATTTAGGTGCAGTTTACGTAAGCGTAATTTTACTTTAAGTGAATTTCTGAAAAAATTAACATTATTTCAGTAGAATTAAATATGACTGTAAAGCTCAAGATAATAATTGTCGAAATTTAACTGCCGAGTCGGTTAGAAACCAACAGGATTTGCACCGTAATATCTAATCATTTCGGTCAGTTTTCAGCCAAAACCACGTAGAATCAGCATTTAGACACATAGGATGCTTTGACGCACCCCAAAACTGGAGGTATTAGAACGTCATACAACGCCTTGCCTATTCCGTTTACGTAAACGGAACTATAGCTAAGGACGGGAGAGAGATTTATGGCGAACGCTGACCTTAAGGCCAACAGGCCATTATCGCCCCATCTTCAGATCTACAAGCTGATCGTGACGATGGTGATGTCTATTTTGCATCGCATCACCGGTGCAGCGCTTTACTTCGGAACGATCTTGATGGCGTTCTGGCTCGTCTGTGCTGCGGCTGGGCCTGAATCCTATCAGTTCGCGATGGATGTATTCGGTTCCTTCCTGGGCCGTCTTGTCCTCTTCGGATTCACCTGGGCTCTGGTGCACCATATGCTCGGTGGTCTTCGCCACTTTGTATGGGACATGGGCCACGGTTTTGAACTGTCGACTGCCAACTGGATGGCGCGCGCAACAATTATTGGCTCCGTAAGCCTCACAGTGATCCTCTGGATCATTGGCTTTATCGTCGCTTAAAGGAGAAACCCATGTCCGATATGCGCACCCCCCTCGCGAAAGTACGCGGCCTTGGTTCTGCCAAAGATGGTACAACACACTTCTGGCGTCAGCGCATCACTGCTGTTGCCAACGTATTTCTGATTTCCTTCTTTGTTATCCTTGTGATCGCACTGCAAGGCGCTGATTATGCAAGCTTCACGCAGGCGCTGCAAAACCCGGTCATCGCCACCTTGCTGCTGCTGGTAATCCTTGTTGGCTGCCTGCATATGAAACTGGGTATGCAAGTTATCATCGAAGATTACATTCATTCCGAAGGTCTCAAACTCCTTCTCGTCATGGGTAATATCTTCTTCGCATCTATTATCGCACTCAGCTCCGTAGTTGCAGTGCTCAAAATCAGCTTCGGAGGCTGATCTCAATGGTTGAACAAACCGGTGTAGCAACAGCGCCAAGCCAGAGCGGTAAGGCCTATGAGTTTGTAGACCACAAATTTGATGTTGTGGTTGTTGGTGCTGGTGGCGCGGGCCTCCGTGCAACGCTTGGTATGGCCGAGCAAGGACTGAAAACAGCTTGTATTTCCAAGGTGTTTCCAACTCGCTCTCACACTGTGGCAGCACAGGGCGGTATCGCAGCAAGCCTGACCAATATGACACCAGATTGCTGGCAGTGGCATATGTACGACACTGTTAAGGGCTCTGACTGGCTCGGCGATACCGATGCGATGGAATACCTCGCTCGTGAAGCGCCTAAGGCTGTTTATGAGCTTGAGCATTACGGTGTGCCATTCTCCCGTACGGAAGAAGGCAAGATCTATCAGCGCCCGTTCGGTGGCCACATGCAGAACTACGGCGAAGGCCCTCCGGTACAGCGCACCTGTGCTGCTGCTGACCGTACAGGCCACGCCATCCTGCATACGCTGTATGGTCAGTCTCTGCGCCACAACGCTGATTTCTTCATCGAGTACTTTGCACTCGACCTGATCATGTCTAATGATGGTGTGTGTCAGGGCGTGATTGCATGGAATCTCGACGACGGCACCATTCACCGTTTCTCTGCGAAGATGGTTGTTCTGGCGACCGGTGGTTATGGCCGCGCTTATTTCTCCGCAACATCTGCGCACACCTGTACAGGTGACGGCGGCGGAATGATCGCACGTGCTGGCCTGCCTTTGCAGGACATGGAGTTCGTTCAGTTCCACCCAACCGGTATCTACGGATCAGGCTGTCTGATCACGGAAGGTGCGCGCGGTGAAGGTGGTTACCTCGTAAACTCCGAAGGTGAGCGCTTCATGGAGCGTTACGCACCTTCTGCAAAAGACCTTGCATCCCGCGATGTTGTCTCCCGCTGCATGACCATGGAAATTCGCGAAGGCCGTGGTGTTGGCAAAAACAAAGACCACATCTTCCTGCATCTGGACCACCTCGATCCTGATCTGCTGGCAGAGCGACTTCCGGGGATTTCCGAGAGCGCGCGCATCTTCGCAGGTGTTGATGTAACCAAGGCTCCAATTCCGGTTCTGCCAACCGTTCACTACAACATGGGCGGCATTCCAACCAACTACTGGGGTGAAGTGCTGAGCCCGACCAAAGACGATCCAAACGCAGTCGCGCCGGGTCTGATGGCTGTTGGTGAAGCTGGTTGTGCTTCCGTTCATGGTGCGAACCGCCTCGGTTCCAACTCCCTGATCGACCTTGTTGTATTCGGTCGTGCAGCTGCAATCCGCGCTGGTGAAGTTGTTGACCGTGAAGCCCCAATCCCAACGCCAAATGAAGCATCCTGTCAGAAGATCATGGCTCGTTTCGACAAGCTGCGCTTTGCAAAGGGTGGAACTCCAACCGCTGATCTACGCCTGAAAATGCAAAAGACCATGCAGGAAGATGCTGCGGTGTTCCGTACTCAGGAAAGCCTTGAACAGGGTTGTCAGCGCATCTCTGCAATCTGGGATGAGCAGAAAGACCTGCACGTCTCAGATAGTTCGATGATCTGGAACTCTGATCTGGTCGAGACCCTCGAACTTGAAAACCTCATGGCGAACGCAATCACAACTGTTTACGGCGCTGAAGCCCGTAAGGAGAGCCGTGGTGCGCATGCTCGTGAAGACTTCAAAGATGGTCCGCTTGGTGGTCGTGATGACGAGAACTGGCGTAAGCACACCATTTCTCATCTCTCTGAAGATGGCAAGGTGACACTGAGCTACCGTCCAGTCGTTCTCGAACCGCTGACCACTTACGAGCAGGGTGGCATCGACATGAAGAAGATCGCACCGAAAGCCCGCGTCTACTAAGGCGCCGAAACCAGGAGTAACTGTTATGGCTGAATTCCAACTGCCAAAAAACTCCCGGATGGGAGAGGGCAAGGTCTGGCCGAAGCCAGAAGGCGCCACCAACACCCGCGAGTACCGCATCTACCGCTGGTCTCCGGATGATGGCCGCAACCCGCGCATCGACACCTACTACGTTGATGCGGATGAGTGTGGCCCGATGGTTCTGGATGCGCTTATCTACATCAAGGACAAGGTCGATCCTACACTGACCTTCCGCCGGTCTTGTCGTGAGGGCATCTGTGGGTCCTGTGCGATGAACATCGACGGAACCAACACACTGGCCTGTACAAAGGGTGCAGACGAATGCTCTAACGAGATCGTCAAGATCTACCCTCTGCCACACATGCCTGTTGTGAAGGACCTTGTGCCGGATCTGACACGCTTTTACGCGCAGCACCGCTCTATCGAGCCATGGCTGAAGACCACCACACCTGAGCCTGAAAAAGAGTGGCTGCAGTCCTACGAGGATCGTCAGAAACTGGATGGTCTTTA
The DNA here is from genome assembly GCA_947496145.1 of uncultured Pseudovibrio sp. Taxonomy (GTDB): domain Bacteria; phylum Pseudomonadota; class Alphaproteobacteria; order Rhizobiales; family Stappiaceae; genus Pseudovibrio. The sequence goes on along the minus strand of CANMBS010000001.1, from coordinate 236,364 downwards.
CGAGTGCATTCTGTGTGCCTGCTGCTCCACCTCTTGCCCAAGCTACTGGTGGAATGGCGACCGCTACCTCGGTCCAGCTATCTTGCTGCAGGCATATCGCTGGCTGATCGACAGCCGCGACGAGGCAACCGGTGAGCGTCTGGACAATCTGGAAGATCCGTTCCGCCTGTACCGCTGCCACACCATCATGAACTGCTCTCAGGCATGCCCAAAGGGTCTGAACCCTGCAAAGGCAATCGCTGAGATTAAGAAGATGATGGTTGAACGCCGCGTCTGATCAGTGTCTGAGCGCACGACCTGAATACAAAAGCCGCCTCACTGAAATGAGGCGGCTTTTTTCATTCTGTGCTTTCTCAGGCTAAAACTTATAGGAGATACCAATACGAATAGCGTCGCTATCAATGTTCTCCTTAAAGCGCGTATCTCCAAGAGTGAAGCGTCGGCCCGGGAATACGATGCGCTCATAATCCAGACGCACGACAATCTGTTCAGTAACGAACATTTCAACTCCCGCACCGCCAACATAGCCAACCATGGTGTTGTCATCGGACCCGGTCCCAAGGCTTGGATTCCTGACGCGGAATGTGGAAAGGGCCACACCACCATTCACATACGCCATGAACCAGTCATAGGTCAGCCCGCCGCGAATTTTAGCAGCGGCAAAGTAGTCTGACCGAAGCGTCATGCCATCACGTGCACGCTCGCCAAAGGACCAGTAAGCTCCTTCCAGCTCCGCACCAATCAGAAAATTCTGGTAGGTGTAATTGTAGCCGCCATAAAGCCCGACAGTACCGCCATTGTACTGTGTGCCGCTGCTGTTATAGCGGTTGTCGCCATGAAGGCGTGCCCAGCCACCCTGTACGCCCAGATAAAAGCCGTCCCAGTCATATTCTGGCTGGGCGACCAGTCCATCAACCACCTCTTCCTCGTAGACTTCATAGTCCTCCGGCAACTCAACACCGGGTGGGTGCTCGGCAGCAAAGGACAAGCCATAAAAGCTCAGCCACCCCAACATAGCAAACGCAAATACTCTTAAGCGACTCATTGGTTCCCCCAAATACGCAAGAGGATGACACCTCAGGATACGCAGAGGTGTTAGATAACTTGATGCAAATGAGTTTAGAACTGCGATCTTTATAAATACTTGATTTTAAAAAGGAAAATTTTCGTTAATGCTAGGTTGTATTGGCAGGTGCAACGAGTTGATTTCCGAAATCATAGGGGGAAATAGATGAGGTTCTTGCAAATTCATGAAGACCCGTCAGGAGTGGTTACGAAGATTTAGCAAGTCTCTAACGCCGCTCCACCCCCTTCAAAAGCATCTTGATCACGCCAATGCATTCCTTACGCTGAGTCTCATAGGGTTCCTTGCTATGTAACTGCGGAAACCGAAATTTCATGGTCGCTGCCTGTATGTTTCGCGCCACCTGATTCACATCCCGCAGATCAAACTCCTCAGCAAGATTGCCAGAATGGAGGATTGTATGCATGGGCTGCCGTACAAAGCGGAACAACTCCTCAAAATCGCTCGGACGCTTCTGCTCCAAAATCCGCAGGCAATCGCCCAGTCCTTCGTTGAGCTCCAGAAGGCGGTAGGTCTCATCAAACTCCATCATGAGAAACTTGCTGAGACGTGCAGAGGCGCTGGCGTTAGGGTCCGTTGCTGTTTCCAGACGTGCGACCAGCTTTACCACCTCAGCAGCAACCACAGCGAGCGCCAGATCGATCTTGCTGGGATAGAAATTATAGATATGCGCCATCGAAATGCCCGAGGCATCTGCTATCTCGCTCACTGAGGTCTTTTTGTAACCTTGAGTCAGAAAGGCATTCCTTGCCGCGCTAAGAAGGTCCGCGGCGCGGCCTTTCGCGGTCAGAATTTCAGCAATGGACATATTTTCTTCTCACTGTGAAAAAAAAGGAATTCCTTCAGTAATCATAGCTGGGCGAAGATTACAATGACGTAAGCGTCAATTTGTCAGATGCTCCAAGCAAAACTACGAATGATACTAATACCTTGCGCGGAGATTTTTTGATTTTTGTCATTGTTAAATTCCGATTCTCTATAAATATTAGTATAGCCTAATATAAAAGGAAGTCGAAGCATGGCTGTAGAAAATTGGCAGGAATTCCTGAAGCAAACTGATGGTCGTCTTGCAGAGCTCCGTCCGGGTATTCCGGGTGTGATGAAGGGGTTCGGCGAGATCGCAAAACACGCAATTGCACCGGGCGCACTTGAGTCAAAGCAAAAGGAACTCATCGCGATCTCCATCGGTGTAGCAGCTCGGTGTGATGCTTGTCTGGGCTATCACGCAAAAGCTTGCATCAAGCACGGAGTAACTCGTGAAGAGCTTATGGAAGCTCTTGGTGTTGCAGTTTACATGGGTGGCGGACCTTCTCTCATGTATGCTGCTGAAGCTCTCAGTGCATTTGATGCACTCTCCGGCGGCGCTGCTAAATAAACAGCGCCCCAGCACAGCGCCTCTTGGTTTTCCTAAAACTTAGAGAGCAAACTGCTCGTCTGCACTTGCCCTGACTTGCGTTCAAGGGTAAGTGCAACGAGGGCAAGCCTCTTAGATTTCAGGTTAGGCAGTTTTGGTGGGTGCACCTTCACAGGTTGGTTCAGATAGCTCCTCGATCTTTATGGAGCTTGAAAAGAGCTTTCGTGATTTGGAACACGAAAGAAATCTGCGTGTTTTGCACGCAGGCGATCTTTCACACCTGTACCTGCACAAAAAGTCTGAAGCGCATTACGCCAATTGCCGTTTCATCTACATCCGTTCCATTGAGCATTATCTCTCGCTGTTTCCGGCAGAAGAAACAATGGAAGTAGACCTTGCAATTCCTGCAAACATTTCAGGTTGGGACTTACGCAAAACGCTCATAGCTCTGCTCAAAGGCAATCCTGAGCCTCTTGATTGGGTCCAGCTGAAAGACCCTTATGCCGGGCACGATGAGTTTCCCAAAGCGCTGATCAGCTTTGCGCTTGAATTCTGCGACCCGGTGCGGTTTTCGCTCTATCACTACAATCGGATTGAACGTCAGAAACACAGATTTGATGGCGTCTCGCTGGGTGAAATCGTACCAGAACGCCTTTATGACCTGATCCGGTCCTCGCTGGTCCTGCGTTGGTACAATCAAAACCGCTATCAGGGTGTCCCGCCTTCACGCCTTGCTGATCTTGCCGAAGCCACGTTTATTCGGCCCGTTCTGCGCGGGGAGATTGAAGAGCTTGTTGAGCGCAGTGAAGCTGGCCTGATCAAAGATGTGGTTCGTCCGGCTGGTGCAATCAATGATTTGATTCTCGCTGAGCTGGAAGCAGGCCCGGCCCTTCTGGCCCGCCGCCGTCGCGCCTTCACGCAGGATACGGCAGCGCAAGCGGACAGATTCTTCCTGAAATGGGCTGTCACCCCTAAAAATTAAAAGGGGATCAAAAGATCCTCATCTCATTTCCGAGCTGAATAACCGAAAAAACAGCGAAACTGCACCAGTTTGCGTGAGAAAGATGCTCGCCTTTCTCACAATACCTTGAAATCGCGGGGATTATGAGCCTCCGCGCTTACTGCTAAGACCACGCCGGCGATGAGAAAAGCGCGACAGTGCAAATCAGGCCAATGAACCAGACCAGAGAGCGCAACGCTGCGCGGTCAAGCCAATAACAGGCGATGTAAAGAAGGCGCATTGCAATGAAAAGGCCGCATAGTTTTGAAATCCAGTCCGGGTCCCCGCCGTAAGCCAGAGCAATCAGGACTGAAACTGCATAAAGAGGAAACGCTTCAAGGCCGTTGCTTTCAGCGGCACGGGCCCGCTTGCGAAAACCGTCTTTCCAGTAGCTCGGGTCCCGAGGGTCTGAGTTGTCAAAGTCACGGGAAAACTTGGCGGGAAGAATAGTCAGCCATGGCAAAAGGCCAGCGATTAAAATTGACCATAAGGGAAAAGACATTGTGCATACTCCAAACCTGCATAGAAAAACGAAGCTTTTATACAACCCGATAGTATTAAAGTGAACATGAGTCACTTATCGATCTGGTCACGGTTGTGTGTAGACATCCTTGCCAGCCTGCCAAACCTGAATCTCAAGATTTTTTGCAGCGCATTGTTTGATTGTCATCTATCCGAAGAAAAACGGCACTAAGAAGTGCAGGAAATACGTGACACTCAAATGATTGGACTTTGTCCGGCGCTCCTGCGGAGGTGTGCTAATGCTTAAGGCAAATATACTCTTTGCTTGCGTAGATAACTCATTTCTGAGCCTGGCTGCGGAAGCCTATCTGAATCAAATCGCCATGGGCGAGTTAAGGGCCTTTTCCGGAGGGCCGATTCCTCGTGCCGAAGTTCTGTCGCTGACCCGTCGTGTTCTTTTTGCAAATGGCATGAAGGAGGTTGGCCTGCATCCAAAACCTTGGGGAATTTTCTCTCTGCCCCATGCGCCGCAACCAGACTACATCATATCCTTGCAAAACAGTGAATTGCTGCGTGAGCAACCGTCATGGCCGGGGCAACCAGTTAAGATGCATTGGGAGATTTGCTTGGAGGGGCGCACGCCTGAGAATATAAATGAGGCGAGTGACGCCTTTTGCAAAATTAAAGAATCTATTGATCAGGCTGTCTCATCAAAGTTCTTTTCAGGTGATTCTTTTAAATGGGCTGCTGTCAGTTAACGTAGGGTGTACCCCAGTCTTTCGTGAGATTGTTTTTTGTAAAATTGTCTAGGTAACAAGGGTTTCAGTGGGAAACTTGCATTTTTTTTAGTGGTAAACCTTTAACCTGCCATGTTTTAGGGGCAGTTTCTTAAGGTCTTTATGGTTAATGGGCCTTAATACACAAGGCTGGGATGACACCACTATGAATCGTAGTTTGACGATTGCATTTGTTTCTGTGATTGCACTTTCCACTATGGCGTGCCAACGGACGACATATACGCGCAGTTATGTTTCTCCGTTGCCTGCTTCTCCAATTTCGCCAATCGACGGTCAGAACCTGTCGCCGATTGAGCCGGGCTCTGAAGGCCAGATTTTGGTTGACGGTCAGGATGCCAACGCCAATTCGCAGGTTGTTTCTGCACCTCCTGCTCCAAACGTAAATGCAACAGGCGGCAGTGTAGGCCGTACTGATCTGCTCGGTGGCTGGAGCGTTTCCTCAGGCGGTGACAACTGTAAGCTCTTTATGACGCTGACCAAATGGAGCGGCGGCTACCGCGCCAACACACGCGGTTGTAATGATGCGACCCTCTCTCAGATCTCCGCTTGGAATCTGAATGGAAATCAGGTCGTGCTGAAAGATGCTGGCGGCGGCAACGTTGCAACGCTCTCAGGCGGCGGAACCAGTTTTGCAGGTTCCACGTCAAACGGTGCGCCAATCAACTTTAACCGCTAATCATCTCAGGATGATCCTGTCAATTCAGGCGTTGCGCTCTTTCTGAGCGCGGCGCTTTTTGTGTTTGTGCAAGCCTCTCAATGCTCAGGTAATTTCACTTTACGAAAAAATTCTATAAGGCTTGCATTTTGGGAGGGGGCTCCGATATGCCATGGGCAGATACTGCCCAATAGATGTGAGCTTTCGCGCTTCATCTTAGAGTTTTAAGGAAGAGCAGCTCCGTGTCTGATACTACATCCAACCTGACAACCGTTCTTGCACATTATGAAGCCATGGTCGCTCAAGGCGAGCTGGATGCAGATCCGGTGCAAATTCAAGTGGCCAAAGCTCTTGATGCGTTGAGTGTGGAGATGGCGCAGCGCAAACCTGAAGAGAAGAAGGGCTTCCTGGGTCGCCTGTTCGGTAAAGGCAATGGCGAACAGGAACAGATCAAAGGGCTTTATGTCTGGGGCTCTGTTGGGCGCGGCAAAACCATGCTTATGGATCTGTTCTATGACTTAAGTGAGGAACCAAAAAAGCGGCGTTCTCACTTTCACGAGTTCATGTCAGATATTCATGATCGTGTATTTCTCGTGCGAAAGCAGATTTCAGCCGGTGCGATTAAAGATCGTGACCCAATCATTCCTATCGCTCAGGAAATTGCCTCCGAAACACGTCTTCTTTGCTTTGATGAGTTCACTGTCACCGATATTGCAGACGCCATGCTGCTTGGCCGTTTGTTTACCCGCTTGTTCGAGGCTGGCGTTGTTGTGGTGTGTACCTCAAACGTTGTGCCAGATGAGCTTTACAAAGATGGCCTGAACCGCAGCCACATTCTTCCGTTTATCCGCTTGTTAAATGAACGTGTTGAGGTCCTGCATCTCGATGCACCAACGGATTATCGTCTGGAAAAGCTTTCCGGTTCACAAACCTATCTGTCTCCGATCAATGATGAAACTTCAGCGGGAATGGAAAAGCTCTGGTCAAGCATGACCCATGGATTGCAATGCCACTTGGTTGAACTGGAAAATAAAGGCCGGAAAATCCCCGTAAGCCGAACATGTAGCGCGGTTGCCTGGTTCACGTTCAACGAATTGTGTTGCACCCCGCTCGGGGCATCCGATTATCTGCGTATTGCACATGCTTTCAACACAGTTTTCCTCCAGGGTGTTCCACCACTGGACTATACCCGGCGCAATGAAGCAAAACGATTCATCAATCTGATCGATACGCTCTACGATAATCACGTCCGATTGGTGATTCAGGCTGAATCTGAGCCGCATGAACTCTATGTCGCGTCCAAAGGAACCGAGGCTTTTGAGTTTGATCGCACGGCGTCACGGCTGATCGAAATGCGTTCAGAAGACTACTTAATGCATGAGTCGAAATCACAAAATTGAAAAAAATACGATTTTTTCAGAAATGACGTATTGAGAGATTAGCCAAACTGCTAAAAAAACGCTTTTTTTAGCAAAATAAAGCGGATGTGAGCTTCAATTGGGTTGCACGCATCCGTCAAAACCGCTACCCACTGCGACAAATAGGCACCATATATCATGGTTCTATGTTACGTAAAGGGGAGCACCTCATGGCGCGCAACAAGATTGCTTTGATTGGATCTGGTCAGATTGGTGGCACACTTGCACACCTCGCTGGTCTGAAGGAACTGGGTGATATCGTTCTGTTCGATATCGCTGAAGGTATGCCTCAGGGAAAGGCGCTGGACCTTGCAGAATCTTCACCAGTTGATGGTTTCGACTCTGGTCTGTCTGGCACCAATACTTATGAAGGCATCGAAGGCGCTGATGTCGTTATCGTGACCGCAGGTGTTCCTCGTAAGCCTGGCATGAGCCGTGATGACCTGCTTGAAATTAACCTGAAGGTTATGGAGCAGGTTGGCGCTGGTATTAAGAAGTACGCACCAGACGCATTCGTTATCTGCATCACCAACCCGCTTGATGCGATGGTTTGGGCATTGCAGAAATTCTCCGGTCTGCCAGCAAACAAAGTTGTCGGTATGGCAGGTGTTCTGGACAGCGCACGTTTCCGCTACTTCCTTGCTGAAGAATTCAACGTTTCCGTAGAAGACGTAACCGCATTCGTTCTTGGCGGTCACGGTGACACCATGGTTCCGCTGACCCGCTACTCCACCGTTGCAGGCGTTCCGCTGACCGATCTGGTTAAGATGGGCTGGCTCACCGCTGAGCGTCTGGAAGAAATCGTTCAGCGTACCCGTGATGGCGGCGCAGAGATCGTTGGCCTCCTGAAAACCGGTTCCGCATTCTACGCACCAGCAGCCTCTGCAATCCAGATGGCTGAAAGCTACCTGAAAGACAAAAAGCGCGTTCTTCCATGTGCTGCACATCTTGATGGTCAGTACGGTCAGAAAGATATGTACGTTGGCGTGCCAACCGTTATCGGTGCAAACGGCATCGAACGTATCATTGAAATCGACCTCAACAGCGACGAAAAAGCGATGTTCGATAAGTCCGTTTCTTCCGTGAACGGTCTTGTTGACGCTTGTAAGAAAATCCAGCCTGCGCTGGCGTAAGCCCGCGTAAGCATTGCTCTGAAGGACTGGCAGTAAATTCATTGCCAGTCTGACTTCCTGCTTCGGCAGGGCCCTTACTATGGGAAGTGCAGATGAATATTCATGAGTATCAGGCTAAAGCAGTCCTGAAAGAATACGGCGCACCGGTTGCAGAAGGTGTAGCTATTTTCTCCGCAGACGAAGCAAAAGCTGCGGCAGATAAACTTCCTGGCCCGCTTTGGGTTGTGAAGTCTCAGATCCACGCAGGTGGTCGCGGTAAAGGCAAGTTCAAAGAACTCGGCCCTGACGCTAAAGGCGGCGTTCGTCTTGCATTCAGCAAGGACGAAGTTGAAGCCAATGCAAAAGACATGCTCGGCAACACCCTCGTTACCGCACAAACCGGTGATGCAGGTAAGGTTGTAAACCGTCTTTACATTGAAGACGGCGCAGACATCGACCGCGAACTGTACCTCTCCCTTCTGGTAGACCGCACTTGTGGGCAGGTTGCTTTCGTTGCTTCCACCGAAGGCGGCATGGACATTGAAGAAGTTGCACACGCAACGCCTGAAAAGATCCTCACCTTGCCAATCAATCCACTGGAAGGCGTGACCGAAGAGAAAGCTGCTGCGCTCTGTGACACCCTCAAGCTGGAAGGTGAAGCTCGCGAAGATGGCAAGAAGCTGTTCCCGATCCTCTACAAAGCGTTTGTAGAAAAGGACATGGCCCTTCTCGAAATCAACCCGCTGATCGTCATGGAAAACGGTCGTCTGCGCGTTCTGGATGCAAAAGTATCCTTCGACGGCAACGCCCTGTTCCGCCACGAAGACATCGTTGCCCTGCGCGATAAGACCGAGGAAGACGAAAAAGAGATCGAAGCTTCCAAGCACGACCTCGCTTACGTTGCTCTCGACGGTAACATCGGCTGCATGGTGAACGGTGCTGGTCTGGCTATGGCGACCATGGACATCATCAAGCTCTATGGTGCTGAGCCTGCAAACTTCCTCGACGTTGGTGGCGGCGCGACCAAAGAGAAAGTGACCTCCGCGTTCAAAATCATCACCTCCGACCCGAACGTTGAAGGTATCCTCGTCAACATCTTCGGCGGCATCATGCGCTGCGACGTGATCGCAGAAGGCGTGCTCGCTGCTGTTAAAGAAGTTGGCCTGCAGGTCCCACTCGTCGTCCGTCTGGAAGGCACCAACGTTGAGCTTGGCAAACAGATCATCAACGAGAGCGGCATGAACGTCATTCCTGCTGACGACCTCGATGACGCAGCTCAGAAAATCGTAGCTGCTGTGAAAGGCTAATTTCAAACATGGGCCGTCGAATTACCTGCTTTGAGATGGGGTATTACACTTCATCTCTTGTGCCGCCAACTATTTACATAGTTATTGTCGGGCTCGCGCTCGCGATCGGGATGGTGCTACTTGGGGTGATTTGGGGGCTGAGAGGCTTTGGTTGGCGCAAAACGAGCTTCGGCGTTTCCGTAATACTGAGCACTATATTGGTAGGGTTTGCAGGTTACATCGAATTCGAATGCGGAGCTGCTATGTCAGTTCCGGGATATTTTGCGGGAGATACTTGGGTAGATAATGATGGAGCCGTACGATCCCTTGCGCTCTTTTCATGGCTTTACCTACCCTTCTTAGTTCTCGGAATACTTGGTATCGTGGGCGGCTTTCTGCTGCCTGTTCGTTCTAAAGCGTCAACTATTGCAGCGAAGGATTAAAGGCGAAACAAGATGTCCATCCTTGTTGATAAAGATACTAAAGTCATCGTTCAGGGTCTGACCGGTAAAACCGGCACATTCCATACTGAACAGGCACTCGCATACTTCGGCACTAAGATGGTTGCTGGTGTGCATCCGAAAAAAGGCGGCGAAACATGGTCTTCTGGCCTTGATTCCGCAGCTGAATTGCCAATCTACGCTTCTGTAAAGGAGGCCAAAGAGGCAACTGGTGCAAACGCTTCTGTTGTTTACGTTCCACCAGCAGGTGCAGCAGCAGCGATCATCGAAGCAATCGATGCAGAAATCCCGTTCATCGTGTGTATCACCGAGGGTATCCCGGTTGCAGACATGGTGAAGGTGAAGGCACGCCTCGATAACTCCAACAGCCGCCTGCTTGGCCCGAACTGCCCAGGCGTTCTGACCCCTGAAGAATGTAAAATCGGCATTATGCCGGGTTCCATCTTCAAGAAGGGTTCCGTGGGAATCGTGTCCCGTTCCGGCACTCTGACCTATGAAGCTGTGTTCCAGACGTCTCAGGAAGGTCTCGGCCAGACCACTGCTGTTGGTATCGGTGGTGACCCAGTTAAGGGCACCGAGTTCATCGACATGCTGGATCTGTTCCTGGATGATCCGGAAACAGAATCCATCATCATGATTGGTGAAATCGGTGGTTCTGCTGAAGAAGAAGCAGCAGAGTGGCTGAAAGAACAGGCTGCAAAAGGCCGCAAGAAGCCGATGGTTGGCTTCATCGCAGGTCGTACAGCACCTCCAGGTCGCACCATGGGTCACGCAGGTGCTGTGATCTCCGGCGGTAAGGGTGGAGCTGAAGACAAAATTGCGGCAATGGAAGATGCAGGCATCCGTGTATCTCCATCCCCTGCAAAGCTGGGCAAAACCCTCGTTGCACTTCTCGCAGAAGTGAAGCAGGGTGCCTGATTTCATTCTGTTTGATTGAATTTATTCAAGCAACAGTAATGCTTTGAAACAGAAAATGACCGGAGCGTGAAGTGTGGGAATTAATGTGCGCGACATGCTCTGGTCCTTACTCCTCCTATACTATTTAGGGGGCATACTAATTAGGTCGTTGGTGAAACACTCTCACTGATGGCTTTGAGGAGGCAGCTAGTCCCCAGACCGGCTGTCAATCGCGGGACCCAAGGGTATGTGGTGTGAAGCACCCGCCCAAAGAAAGTAGGGCGGATCAAAAGTCCGCTTAAAAACGATGGCTCGGCAGGACGCGAACAATGTATTCGCGCTGACGTCGTTCCTATACGGCGCCAACGCTCCTTATATTGAAGAGCTTTACGCTCAATATCAGGAAAACCCGAATTCACTCGACCCAGAGTGGAAAGACTTTTTCTCTGCGCTTCAGGATAATCCGGAGGATGTAATCAGGGAAGCTCGTGGAGCGACCTGGAAACGTCAGGACTGGCCAGTGCCCGCAAATGGCGAACTGGTTTCAGCGTTGGATGGTGACTGGCCTGCCGAAAAAGACGTCAGCGAAAAGATTAAGTCCACGGCAAAGAAAAACGGCGTCGAGCTGACCGAAGATCAGGTGCTGCAAGCCACCCGTGACAGTGTTCGCGCCATCATGATGATCCGCGCTTACCGTATGCGCGGTCACCTGCATGCTGACCTTGACCCGCTCCGCCTTGCTGTTCCCGGTGACCATGAAGAGTTGCATCCCGCGACCTACGGCTTCTCTGAGGATGATTGGGATCGTAAGATCTTCCTTGACAATGTTCTGGGAATGGAATTCGCCACCATCCGTGAGATGCTGGATATTCTGAAACGGACCTATTGCTCCACCCTTGGTGTTGAGTTCATGCACATCTCTGATCCTGCTGCAAAAGCATGGCTTCAGGAGCGCATTGAAGGCCCGGACAAACACGTTGCCTTTACCCCTGAGGGTAAGAAAGCAATCCTCAACAAGCTGGTTGAGGCAGAAGGCTTCGAAAAATTCCTTGATGTAAAATACACCGGCACCAAGCGCTTTGGTCTGGACGGTGGTGAAGCCCTGATCCCGGCTCTTGAGCAGATCATCAAACGTGGCGGTGCTCTTGGTGTTGAGGACATCGTTCTGGGCATGGCACACCGTGGCCGCCTGAATGTTCTGTCTCAGGTGATGGGCAAGCCTCACCGCGCTATCTTCCACGAATTCAAGGGTGGCTCTTATGCCCCTGATGATGTGGAAGGTTCCGGCGACGTGAAGTACCATCTGGGTGCATCTTCTGACCGTACTTTCGATGACAACAGCGTTCACCTGTCTTTGACAGCAAACCCGTCTCACCTTGAGATCGTAAACCCGGTTGTTCTGGGTAAGGCCCGCGCCAAGCAGGACCAGCTCTCTGGCTGGAAAGAAACAACGGAAGTTGACCGCAGCAATGTCCTCCCGCTGCTTCTGCATGGTGATGCAGCCTTTGCTGGTCAGGGCGTTGTTGCTGAGTGTTTCGGCCTTTCCGCACTGCGCGGTCATCGCACAGGTGGCTCCATCCACTTCATCATCAACAACCAGATTGGCTTTACCACCAATCCACGCTTCTCACGCTCTTCACCATATCCATCTGATGTGGCGAAGGTGATTGAAGCGCCAATCTTCCACGTAAACGGCGACGACCCTGAAGCTGTAACATACGCTGCGAAGATTGCGATTGAGTATCGCCAGAAGTTCGGTCGCCCTGTTGTGATCGATATGATCTGTTATCGCCGCTTCGGTCACAACGAAGGTGATGAGCCTGCGTTCACCCAGCCGATCATGTACCGTAAGATCCGCAAGCACTCCACAACGCTTCAGATCTACGCGGACAAGCTGGTCAAAGAAGGTCTGATGACCGCTGAGGACGTCGAAAAGGCAAAAGCTGACTGGCGTGCGCATCTGGATCGTGAATTCGATACCGGACAGACCTACAAGCCAAACAAGGCTGACTGGCTGGATGGTCGCTGGTCTAAGATGAAGGTTGCTAAAGAAGTTGATGAGCCGCGTCGTGGTTCAACTGGTCTTTCTGATGAAGACCTGTGCGATCTCGGCAAGAAACTGACTTCTGTGCCTGAGGACTTCAACGCACACCGCACCATTCGCCGCTTTATGGGCAACCGTGCCAAGATGATTGAGTCTGGCGAAGGTATTGATTGGGCAATGGGCGAAGCGCTCGCTTTCGGTTCTCTTCTGAAAGAAGGTCATTCCGTTCGCTTGTCCGGTCAGGACTGTGAGCGTGGCACGTTCTCTCAGCGCCATTCTGTTCTTTACGATCAGGAAAACGAAAACCGCTACATCCCGCTGAATCATGTGGGCGAAGGGCAGGGTCGCTATGAAGTGATCAACTCCATGCTCTCCGAAGAAGCGGTTCTCGGTTTCGAATATGGTTACTCTCTGGCAGAACCAAATGCGTTGACCATGTGGGAAGCTCAGTTCGGTGACTTCGCAAACGGTGCACAGGTGCTGTTCGACCAGTTCATCTCTTCCGGTGAACGTAAATGGCTGCGTATGTCCGGTCTGGTTTGCTTGTTGCCACATGGCTACGAAGGTCAGGGCCCGGAGCACTCCTCAGCACGCCTTGAGCGCTTCCTGCAAATGTGCGCGGAAGACAACATGCAGGTGGCGAACTGTTCGACACCAGCAAACTACTTCCACATTCTGCGTCGTCAGCTCAAACGTGACATTCGTAAACCGCTGGTTCTGATGACACCAAAATCTCTGCTTCGCCACAAGCGTGCAGTTTCCAGATTGTCAGACTTTGCGGCAGATGAGAGCTTCCACCGCCTCCTTCATGATGATGCTCAGACGAACCCCGGTTCGACTGTGGAGCTGAAAAAGGACGAGGAAATCCGCCGTGTGATCCTTTGTACTGGTAAGGTCTACTATGATCTGCTGGAAGAGCGTGAGAAGCGTGGCATCAATGATGTTTACATTCTCCGCGTTGAGCAACTCTACCCATTCCCGACCAAGTCGCTATGTGTAGAGATGGGCCGCTTCAAGAATGCAGATGTTGTCTGGTGTCAGGAAGAGCCAAAGAACATGGGTTCCTGGTTCTTTATCCAGCAGTACATTGAATGGGTTCTGGAACACGTTAATGCGAAAGTGCATCGCCCGCGTTATGCAGGTCGCCCAGCAGCAGCAGCAACAGCAACCGGCTTGATGTCCAAGCATCTGGCTCAGCTTCAAGCGTTCCTCGACGATGCATTCGCCGAGTAAACACCTCGAAATCAGGTAAAGTCCGAGAGGCCTTTAGGGGCCCTGAAACGAAAAGAGATAGAGACAATGGCGACGGAAATTCGTGTCCCCACTCTGGGGGAATCCGTAACCGAGGCAACCATCGCTCAATGGTTTAAAAAACCGGGCGATGCGGTGAATGCAGACGAACCACTTGTTGAGCTGGAAACAGACAAGGTAACTGTTGAAGTGCCTGCACCAGTCTCCGGTAAGCTGGACAGCATCGACGTAAAAGAAGGCGACACTGTTGAAGTTGGCGCACTTCTCGGTTCCATCGCAGAAGGTGAGGCAGGCGCAACCGCAGCGCCAGCCGCCGCCGCTACACCAGCAGAAAAAGCAGCACCTGCTGCTGCCGCTGAAACCATTGAGGTTCTGGTTCCTCACGCTGGTGAAAGCGTGACCGAAGCTGAAGTTGGCGAGTGGTCCGTAAAAGTGGGCGATGTTGTCAAAGCTGACGACATCCTCGTAGAGCTGGAAACGGACAAAGCGGCTCAGGAAGTTCCAAGCCCGGTTGCTGGTACTGTGGTTGAAATCGCACAGGAAACTGGCGCAACCGTTGAGCCGGGTAACCTGCTCTGTAAAATCGCTAAGGGTGAAGGCGCAGTAGTTGCTGCTGCACCAGCCGCCGCACCTGCTCCAGCTCCGGCACCAGCCGCGTCCGGCACCAGCATGCCAGCAGCTCCTTCTGCTGCTAAAATGATGGCTGAGAAGGGCCTTTCTGCTGATCAGGTAGCAGGTTCCGGCAAACGCGGTCAGGTTCTCAAAGGGGACGTACTTGCAGCAGTTGCCGCAGGTGCAACAGCACAGCCGGCTGCCGCCGCAGCTCCTGTTTCTGTTCGCGCTCCATCCGCTCCGGAAGATGAAGTGCGTGAAGAGCGCGTCCGCATGACCAAGCTGCGCCAGACCATCGCGCGCCGCCTGAAAGATGCTCAGAACACCGCTGCTATGCTGACCACTTACAACGAAGTGGACATGAAGCCGGTCATGGACCTGCGTAAGCAGTACAAAGACATCTTTGAGAAGAAACACGGCGTGAAGCTCGGCTTCATGGGCTTCTTCGCAAAGGCTGTAACTCACGCGCTGAAAGAAATCCCGGCAATCAACGCTGAGATTGACGGCACCGACGTAATCTACAAAAACTTCGCGCACATCGGTGTTGCAGTCGGCACACCAAAGGGCCTCGTTGTTCCTGTGGTGCGTGATGCAGACCAGATGTCCATCGCTGAAGTTGAGAAGGAAATCGGTCGTCTGGGTCGTCTGGGCCGCGATGGTAAGCTTTCCATGGCAGACATGCAGGGCGGCACCTTCACCATCTCTAACGGTGGTGTTTACGGTTCCCTCATGTCCTCTCCAATCCTGAATGCACCGCAGTCCGGTATTCTGGGCATGCACAAAATTCAGGAGCGTCCGGTCGCAATCAACGGCAAGGTAGAAATCCGCCCGATGATGTATCTGGCTCTGTCTTACGATCACCGTATCGTGGACGGCAAAGAGGCAGTGACCTTCCTGGTTCGCGTTAAAGAGAGCCTTGAAGATCCGCAGCGTCTGGTTCTGGACCTTTAACACAAGCGTGCCCGGCACTCCGCCGGGCACTTTTGCTTTAGCGGAGACTGGCGCTCATATTTCGATGCAGCCTTCTCTCAATACTTACAGGGATTAGCAAATGTCCTACGATCTCGTTGTTATCGGAACCGGCCCCGGCGGCTATGTCTGTGCAGTCAAGGCAGCTCAGCTGGGCATGAAAGTAGCTGTTGTCGAAAAACGTAAAACACATGGCGGCACCTGCCTGAATATCGGCTGCATTCCATCCAAAGCTCTGTTGCACGCCTCAGAAATGTTCGAGGAAGCAAGCCATAACTTTGAAACTCTCGGCATTAAGACCTCCAAGCCCAAAGTGGACTGGAAGGCGATGCAGGGTCACAAGGACAAGGTGATTGACAGCAATGTGACTGGCATTGATTACCTGTTCAAGAAGAACAAGATCGACAGTCATACCGGCGTTGGTCGCGTATTGGGCGCAGGCCGTGTGGAAGTGAAAGCCGAAGACGGTTCCACATCCATCATTGAGACGAAGAACGTTGTTATCGCAACAGGTTCGGACGTCATGCCTCTGCCGGGCATTGAAATCGACGAAAAGACCGTCGTCTCTTCAACCGGTGCTCTGTCCTTAGAGAAAGTGCCAAACCGTTTGACCGTTGTAGGCGCTGGCGTGATCGGGCTTGAGCTGGGTTCCGTTTATGCCCGCCTTGGTTCTGAAGTGACCGTTGTTGAGTTTATGGACAAGATCCTTGGCCCAATGGACGCGGACGTTTCAAAACAGTTCCAGCGTATGCTGAAAAAGCAGGGTCTCAAGTTCAAGCTGTCCTCTAAGGTAACAGCCGTTCAGAAAAAAGGCCGCGCTCTGGAAGTAACAGTTGAGCCAGCTGCTGGTGAGGCCGTAGCTGAAACTCTGGACGCTGATGTTGTTCTCGTCGCAATTGGCCGCCGCGCTTACACCGAAGGTCTGGGCCTTGCAGAAGCTGGTGTTGAGCTGGATGATCGTGGCCGCGTGAAAACTGATGCCCACTACAAAACCAACGTTGATGGTATCTATGCAATCGGTGATGTGATTGCAGGCCCGATGCTGGCTCATAAAGCTGAAGACGAAGGCGTTGCTCTGGCAGAGATCTTGTCTGGTCAGGCTGGTCACGTAAACTACGACGTGATTCCGGGCGTTGTTTACACCTCTCCTGAGGTTGCCAGCGTTGGCAAGACTGAGGAAGAGTTGAAAGCAGCAGGCATCAAGTACAAGTCTGGCAAGTTCCCGTTCTCTGCAAATGGCCGTGCAAAAGCAATGCTGCACACCGAAGGCTTCGTGAAGGTGCTGGCTGATGCCGAAACAGACCGCGTTCTTGGCGTTCATATCGTTGGCTTCGGTGCTGGCGAAATGATCCACGAAGCTTGCGTTCTGATGGAATTCGGTGGTTCCTCTGAAGACTTGGGCCGCACTTGCCACGCACACCCAACAATGTCTGAAGCTGTAAAAGAAGCGGCAATGGCAACCTTCGCCAAGCCAATTCACATGTAAGCTCAGCTGAAATTGAAGAAGCAAAAACCGCCTCAGGCAATTGAGGCGGTTTTTTATTGCAATCACTCGCGTTGCAAAATGACGTCGTAGTATTGGTCTCGACCGGAAGAATTAGCGTTTATTGCATGCACCGACACATGCACCCGGTCATGCATAGAGCTCACTGTCAATTTTTGAGATTTAAAGAAGCCGGGAAAGTAAAACACCAACTTGTTTGTAAGGGTACGCTGGCCCTCTACCCAGCCCCACTTGCAGTCACGCGGGGCGCATTTGGTAAACGCTCTGGCTTTGTAAATAGCTGCGCCATTTACACATTCAGCTTCAATAGATACTCCGACAAGCTCTTTCAGGGTGTCAGAGGCTCTGCGCCACTCCCCAATCTCTGGTGAGTTGCTCAGTTCTTCTTGCTTGCAGGTATTTTGTGCCTGAGCAGTTTGGGCGAATGTAGCCCCTCCCAGCAGGCACAAAAGAGAGATGTAAAACCTATTGAGCATAGTGCGGCCCCCCGCATTTCAGAGTAATACCTTAGCCGTAGAATGCGGGAGGGAGAAGTACTTAAGTCAAATCAAGATGATTTATTTGCCAGATTTCACGATTTCTCTAAGCTTTTGAGTAGCCTGCGCCGGGTTAGCTGACGCACAGATAGCCGAGATAATAGCAACTCCATCTGCGCCAGCCTTGATCACCTGATCCGCATTTTCAAGCGAGATGCCACCAATCCCAACCACTGGCAATCTGGCCTGCGAAGTCAGTTCTGCAAAGCTGCGCATGCCCATATTCGCAGCGTCATCCTTGCTATTTGTGGGGAAACAGGCACCAATACCCAGATAATCGCAGGCCGCAAGATCAGCCGCATCCAGTGCCTCTTGTGTGCAGACAGAAAGCCCCAGCAGTTTTCCCGGTCCGATCAGCTCACGCACCTTTGTAGCATCCATATCATCCTGCCCCACATGCACGCCATCTGCGTCCACCGCAAGAGCTACATCTACGCGGTCATTGATGATGAGCGGTACGCCAAGCGGCTGCAATGCAGTCATGAGTCGCTCTGCCAGCTCCACCTGCTGGCGCGTGCTTCCGGTTTTGTCGCGAAGCTGGACCACAGTTGCGCCATTTTTAGCAGCAGTAACAGCAATCTCAACCGGGTCCTGACCGGGACAGTCCTGCGGCCCCAGTACCAGATAAACAGACAAATCAAGCGACGGTTTCATGCATCTTAACTCGTGCAGTTGCGTTCAGGATCTCTGCATTCAACTGATAGAGACCGTTGATGATATCTAGCTGAAGACTGGCAGGGCCCGCACTGTCTTTTGCAGCCAGTTCCCCAACAACCCCAAGAAAGACCATGGCATCAACTGCTGCATCAAACGGGTCATCACACACAGCCAGGGTTGCGCCGGTAAGTGCTGTCGCCGTACAGCCAAGCCCGGTCACATAAGGCATCATGGCATCGCCATTAGCCACTTCTGCAACCCGCTCACCATCTGTGATGAAATCGACAGGCCCGGATACAACAACAACAGCACCAGTTTGCTTGGCAAGCGCCTTTGCACCAGCAAGCGCACTTTCAGAGCTATCGGTGCTGTCAACGCCTTTACCACCGGAACCTTGTCCTGCCAGTGCCATCACTTCAGAGCCATTGCCACGAATAACACTCGGCTTGTTTCCCAGTAGCTCAGCAGCAAGTTGCGTGCGGAAGGTGAGGGCACCAACGGCCACCGGGTCGAGCACCCAGGGACGACCCGCTTTATGAGCAGCAGCCGTTGCCAGCTTCATTGCTTCAGCCTGTGCAGGGGTAACCGTGCCCACATTCACAACCAGCGCACCGGCAACTCCGGCAAGTTCTGGTGCTTCTTCAGGGCCATCCACCATAGCAGGGGAGGCACCAATAGCCAAAAGGGCATTAGCGGTGGTGTTCGCCACAACGATATTCGTCATGTTATGGACGAGCGGACTTTTTTCACGAATGGCGGCAAGAGTTGCGCAAACGCTTTCGACACGACCCATTGTTTTCCTCGGTCTTGTTGTGCGAAAGAGAGCTGATGCCTGAGAAGCTGCAAACAACTTTGTAAGTTTGCTTCAGACAGGATGTGAGTGCTCCCTTCGCTGGCATTATCCAGATCAGGTTCATCGGGTATAATCTCAGCCACAATACGCATACCGGGCACCCCGTTTCACAAAGCTGAGCCTATGGGAACTTGCTTAGGAGATCAAGCAGGGTGAGGCACCGAGCACCAATCTATCAACGACGCGGATGCGCACTGTCATAAGCGTCCAGCAGTCGGGCGCTGTCCACTTCCGTATAGATTTGCGTGCTGGAAAGGCTTGCGTGGCCTAAAAGCTCCTGAATGCTGCGTAAATCACCGCCCTCTGAGAGCAAGTGGGTCGCAAAGGAATGGCGCAGCGCATGTGGAGTTGCCGTATCAGGCAACCCAAGAGCACCACGCATCTTCTGCATAGCCAGCTGAATCATGCGTGCGCTCAGCGCGCCGCCACGCACTCCGCGAAACAAGGGAGAGTTTACTGAGAGATCGTGAGGGCATTGTGCCTTGTAAGTATCGATAGCCTCAACCACAACAGGAAGCACCGGAACCAACCGCTCCTTCCCGCCTTTACCGCGTATCTTGAAAGACTTATCGCCCACTTTTGGCGCGGTCGCTGGTGTAAGTGACAATGCCTCCGAAATACGTAGCCCACACCCGTAAAGCAAAGTAAACACCGCAGCATTCTGGGCTTCCACCCATGGCGTATCCTCAAAAGCCAGATCGCTGCTGACAATTGCTTTCGCCTCCTCAACAGGGATCGGCTTAGGCAAGCTACGCGGTATGCGAGGTGTTCGAACCGCCGCCGCCCCGGCTGCATTCACTTCACCCCGCTCCTCCAGAAACGAGAGGAAAGAGCGAACCCCGGCCAGACCACGAGCAAGCGTGCGCGTTTGTGCTCCATCCCTGCGGCGTGTTGCCAGAAAAGCGCGAAAATCCTTTGGCTTCAGGGATTCCAGATGACGCAAAGCAACCGGCTCACCTTCATAGCTCGTGAGAAACCGCAGAAACTGCCGTGTGTCACGCTCATAAGCTTCCAGCGTCCGTTCAGCCAGACGCCGCTCGGAGCCAAGATGATCAATCCAGTCTTCAATCGCAGCGCTCACATCTGGTTTGCAGATGACGAGAAGGTCTGCGCCATTATCTGAGGAATTAGCCATGCACCAGAGTCTAGGCTGCAACCCTCTCCGAATGGTTACCAAATGATAACCATTCACTCTTTTTAGGTAATGCAGGCAGGTTAGGAAACCCGGATCGGCCTGCCATGATCACTGATAATCCGGTCAATCTCCTGTCGTGCAGCCATGGCAAACCTCTTTTGGTTCTCCGTCGGCTTTAAAGAGTCGCCCAGTACCACAATGTTCTCGTCGTTAAATCGGTTCGCTGGCCCCGTATAATTGAAGCTGCCAATAATCATGATGCTGTCGTCGATCACCATCAATTTGTGGTGGAGCTTGCCGAGCTTGCTGGACCCGTGCACGAAATGCAGATCAGCCCCCGCATTGGCCAGTGGTTTGGTGGCAGCCCATTCCTGACCACCTTGCCGGGCATCGATAGCACCGCGCACCCTCCGCCCCGCCTCCATCAACAACAGCATTGCATCATCGATACCAGAGCTTTTGGAGAAGGTGAAAATCGCAAAGTCCACGCGATCCTTAGCCTTGGTCATCTGTTTGGTAACTTCCATCTCAGGCGCATGGTCCGGCGCAAAACAAACCTTCACGCGGATATCGTCCACCACCACTTCCTTTGGGGTGTTTTCTGCATCATCCTCATCAACACTGTAACGACCAAAGCGCCCGCGCTTAATCTCCCGAAATTCCCGCTCAAAAATCTCCGCAACCTCTTCATTTTTGATTATGAGAAGGTGGTTCAGGTTTTTATGGGTGCCCGTCTCAGTAAAGTTCGTAGAGCCAGTTAAAACCGCGTTGCCATCGCGAATAATGAACTTCTGATGGAAAATGCGTGGGTTAAAATCCGTCCGTACCCATACTTTAGAACGCAACATAGCCGCATGAAGCTGACGGTTGACCTCGTTCTCAACACTCAGGTCCGTTGCGTGCGGGTCCTCCGCTGGTTCCTTCACACTCAGATAATCGGCTTCAGAAACAACCCGAACACTGATACCGCGCTTTTTCGCACGAATGATGGCATTCGCAATATTGGGATTATCGATTTCCTGAATAGCGATCTCAAGCGATTTCTCCGCACCGTCAATAAACCCAATGATCTCGCCTTCCAGATCATCCAATGGATTCTCAGGTAGATGATCAAGAACCGTTTTAGGCCCAACAAGGAATTTCAGATTCTCAGTTTCAACTGCCATAATACCCTCCACCATCGCTTTGCATTACCTTAAGGTAGCTTTGCTGCGGTACACAACTATGACAGTGGATTGGAAAAGTGTTGCCAGTTAAAAACCAGCTGAAATCAACGGATTCGTGTTGCCTTGAATTTCATGAATGCGCACGTCACGGAGCTGCTCTTCTTCAGAGACAGGATCATCTGCCATCCATTGATTGAACATTTCGATCTCCGCATCTGTCAGCGGCATACCATAGGTATCCTGCATGTAAAGATAGATTCGTGCTATGTCACCGCGCGTTTCTGCCATAGGTTCAGCAACTTTCCGGCTACGGTCGATCTCAAAATCACAAGCACCATAAGTCCGATCTTCCCCCTCTATAACAGCAAGGCGGAAGTTAGAGCGATCACCGTTCAGCTCACCAACAGCCGGAACCAGATTATGCAGGTCCGCTTCCATGCGCTTAAACTCTTCATCCACCTTAGAACAGCAACGACGCCCCTTGTAAGCCTTACCCTTCCTGGTGGTACAAGCCGGGTCACCTTCAGTCCAGCAAGCCCGTGTTTTACCAAACCGGGAAGCCGGAACAATATGTTCCCATTCAATCCGCTTGCCGCGCTTGGCGTTTTTGCGTGGTGTATAACCACAGCTCTCCGCGTCCACCTGCTTCTCAGCACTATACGTACACCCGCAATAAAACGTCTCCCGGAGTTCTGCTGATGGATAAATATGCTTCTCTAACAGGCGTTTTGCCTGAGAGAAACTTGCTGGTGGTTCGGCATAGGATGAAACAGCCCAGATGCAAGCCAGAAGAGCAGCGGAGAGTCCGAGGAGATTACGCATGAAGAAGTCTTTCGAGGTCACCAACAGAAACTGGCGAGAGAGGGTTAACAAACCCTTGCCAATACTGTTTGACGCGGTGGATACAAGTTTGTGCGCAATCACTTTGCCCCAATGAATGGGTGTGAACCTTGCCAAGGGTGATGAGGGGGAGTTTGGAACTCAGTTGGAATTCTAAGTGTTTTTCATTTTTGCTGCTTACTACGACTTAGGATGACAAGTCAGGTAAGACTAATCTGGAAGTGGATATCGGGCGTTTGTCTTCTCGTAGTCTTCCAGAGGGTATCTTTTCAGGACTGAGGTGTAGTCACTAAGAGCATACTCACCTAACTCTGGTGACATCTGCTGCATTGTTTTTATTGCTGGGGCCATCCAATTCCATCGCGAATAACCGTCATCTTGGAGCCCTTCACTGGTAATTCTGGGATTTTCAGGAAGCTTACGGTGCTCTAGTTCCAATTTCTGCGCGTTTGCAGTTGCCAAATCAAACAATAGTTCTCTGATAGCCTCTGTCTCCGTGAGACCGGACAAACGGCTTAATTCGTAGCCTCTCTCTGTAGCGACGATATCGATTTTTCCCATGACAATTTCTATGTGCACAGAACCATCGTGTTGTGGCTCTGTTGGCAGGCGAGAGGGCCTGTCTAAGCCGCCCTTCTCGCAGTACATCTCCAGCAAGGATTGAAGACTATCTAGTTGACTATTCTGCATATTGAGGTTTTGGTCCATAATACTGTGTAAGCTATTGAATTGATGAGTTGTTATATTGCTTGATTGAGATGGACAGTAATGACATCTGGTGTGAGATACGTCATTTCGAGTATTAAGTAATTCAAGGCTTTCGCTTTTGGGTTCGATATTTAAAGCTAGCACTGGTTTCTAATGTGAGGCTTAAGAGTTAGCTCTCAAACAAAAAACGCGGACCCAAAAGGCCCGCGCTTGATAGCTCCGCTATATACGAAGACTGAAGAGCTTAAACGATGCTCTGACCAGTTGCCGCCCAGTCTTTCATGAAGGCTTCCAGACCTTTGTCGGTCAGTGGGTGCTTCACGAGACCCTTCAGGGTCGCTGGTGGAATGGTGGCAACGTCTGCGCCGATCAGCGCACAGTCTTTCACGTGGTTTGCAGTGCGGATAGAAGCTGCAAGAATCTCGGTGTTGAAGCCGTAATTATCGTAGATCTGACGGATTTCAGCAATCAGGTCCAGACCTTCAATGTTGATGTCGTCCAGACGGCCAATGAATGGAGAGATGAAGGTTGCGCCAGCTTTTGCAGCCAGAAGAGCCTGATTTGCAGAAAAGCACAGAGTAACGTTGGTCTGTACGCCCTTGTCAGAAAGAACGCGGCAAGCCTTCAGGCCTTCCAGTGTCAACGGCAGCTTGATGCAGATGTTGTCTGCAATCGCGATCAGCTCTTCAGCTTCCTTCAGCATGCCTTCAGCGTCAGTCGCAACAACTTCAGCAGAAACAGGGCCATCCACAAGTTCGCAGATTTCTGCGATGACTTCTTTCATTGGACGACCGGATTTCATGATAAGAGATGGGTTTGTGGTCACACCATCGAGAAGACCGGTTGCAGCCAGCTCTTTAATTTCGTTGGTGTCAGCTGTATCAACGAAGAATTTCATGCCAGAAAGGCTCCTGATTTCAGTTTAGGCTCTCGTAGAGTACCTGAGGCCTTGGGGGTGATTTCTGGTATGTGTTTAGCCCAGAGTGCATAGAAACAACAAGAGTAAAACCCGCTAAAGCGTATCTGTGAAAGTGGATTTCACGTTTCGGACACAATACCTCTTAAAACCCGCGAATGTTCAACAAGGAATAGAGTTAGGTGACACAGCAGCAGGAGTTTTTCGGCAACGAACAGATGCATGAACCAGAGGTGATTGTCCCTGTGCTGGTTCCCGTGGCTGTTGCCGGAGCTTATTCCTACAAAGTTCCAGCAGACATGCAGGTTCGCCCCGGCTCCATCGTGCGTGTACCTCTGGGACCGCGTGAGGTGATTGGCGCTGTTTGGGATGGGGAGCCGGACACCAACGTAAATCCCAAAAAGCTAAAGAGCATTCTGCACGTTTATGACAGCCCGCCAATTGCGCAAGACCTGCGTAAATATATTGAATGGGTGGCTGCATGGACACTTGGCGCACCGGGCATGGTGTTGCGCATGGTGCTTCGCTCGCAAGAAGCTCTGGAAGCGGAACCGCTTCTTTCCGGCGTTCGCTACATCGACGGCATGCAGCCAGACCGTATGACCCCAACCCGCGCCAAAGTGATGGAGCTGGTCGAAAGCGGCATGGCATGGACCCGTCCCGGTTTAGCAGGTGCTGCTGGTGTAAGTTCCTCTGTGATCGACGGATTGAAAAAGCAAGGCGTGCTGGAAGAAGCAATGCTGCCCGCAACGCCACCGCTTCCTGACCCGGACCCAACAATGCCGGGAAGAAAGCTAACCGATCTACAGCAAGGCGCAGCGGATCAACTGTGCGAAGCAATCGGCAAAGGCTTCAAGGCTTTTCTGATCGATGGCGTGACCGGATCAGGCAAAACCGAGGTCTATTTCGAAGCTGTTGCAAAAGCTCTTCAGAACGACGAGCAAGCCCTGATTCTCATCCCGGAAATCGCACTCACGACTCAGTTCTTAAATCGCTTTGAAGAACGTTTTGGCGTCAGACCTGCTGAATGGCACTCTCAAGTTCCACCAAAACGACGCGCAAGAACATGGCGCGGTGTCGCAAATGGTGAGGTGAAAGTCGTTGTTGGCGCACGTTCAGCACTCTTCTTGCCATTTCATAAGCTTGGATTGCTCGTTGTCGATGAAGAACACGACACTGCCTATAAACAAGATGACCGCGTGCCATATAACGCAAGGGATATGTCAGTTGTCAGAGGTCATATCTCTGGCTTTCCGGTCGTGCTAGCAAGCGCGACCCCTTCCGTTGAAAGTCAGGTCAATGCAAAACTAGGGCGCTACACAAAGATCGTTCTGCCTGAGCGTGCTTCCGGCGCAGAAATGCCGACGATCCAAGGCATCGACATGCGCTGCGACGGACCAGAGCGGGGCAAATGGATCGCGCCCGCTTTGGTCAATGAGATTCAGCAGACCCTTACAAACGGCAATCAGGTACTACTCTTTTTGAATCGTAGGGGTTATGCCCCACTGACCCTGTGCAGAACCTGCGGCCATCGGTTCCATTGTGAAAACTGCTCAGCTTGGCTGGTCGAACACCGATTTAAGGGCAAATTAGTCTGCCACCACTGCGGCTATTCACAGCCTATCCCAAACAAATGCCCAGAGTGTAGCAACGCCGATTCTCTGGTTGCCTGTGGTCCGGGAGTGGAGCGAATTGCCGAAGATGTGTCGGCATTGTTCCCTGAGGCCAGAGTGCTCGTTCTCTCCTCAGATTTGCCTGGTGGAACCGAGCGCATCAATCGCGAAATGAAGCTGGTTGAAGATGGTGAAGTGGACATTGTCATTGGGACGCAACTTGTCGCCAAGGGGCATAACTTCCCATTAATGACCCTTGTAGGGGTGATTGATGCTGATTTGGGCCTTGCAAATGGTGATCCAAGAGCAGCGGAGCGAACCTTTCAGTTACTGGCGCAGGTAACGGGACGTGCTGGTCGAATTCACGGAAAAGGTAGAGGATTGCTGCAAACCTACAACCCGGAGCAACCAGTTATCAAGGCGCTTCTGTCGGGTAATTCTGAAGAGTTTTACGCTGCGGAAATCGAGTCGCGTGAAAACGCAGGCTTACCTCCCTTTGGAAGGCTTGCAGCATTGATTATTTCTGGTCCTGACCGCGTGGTCACCGAAAAATTTTCGAAAATGCTTGCAGTAAATAGTCCAACTTTAGACGGCGTTCAGATTCTCGGACCAGCAGAGGCGGCTATGGCTCTCGTAAGGGGCAGGTATCGCTTCAGATTGCTTGCAATCGCGTCTCGAAACGTTGATTTACAAGGCTTTCTGCGGAACTGGTTGTCCACTGCACCAAAGCCAACAGGGGGGGTAAGAGTGCAGGTTGATGTTGACCCCCAAAGTTTTATGTAGTCTTACGGATAAAATTTGGTGCCTTAATGAGTGCGGTGGAATACCTACGCTATGTTGCAAGCCGGTCACTCGTGTGCTATGCGAAGCGCGGCTTTATCGACACAGTTATCTCAAATTGTGTTATTCAAATTGAATTAAACGCGACTTATCAAGGCTTTGGATTTCCGGCGAGCCAGCCGCCAAAACTTTGAATGCGCGGGAGAGCACGGATCCAGTGACTGACAACGTATCTCTCATTTCAGGCGTGGCCTTGCGTTATGCTTCTGCGCTGTTGGACCTTGCTGAAGAGCAGGGTGCGACCGCAGAGGTGGAGAAGGGTCTCGACCAGTTTGAAAAGCTCTTGAATGAGAGTTCCGATCTCGATCGGCTCATCAAGAGCCCCGTCTTTAGTGCAGACGCTCAGATAAAGGCGATTTCTGCTATTTTGGAAAAGGCCGGTATTTCCGGCCTGACCGCAAATTTTGTGAAGTTGGTTGCCCAAAACAGGCGCCTCTTCGCCGTTCCAGGCATGATCCAGGCTTTCCGTGCGCAGCTTGCTGCAAAACGTGGAGAAGTTACTGCTGAAGTAACCTCTGCAACGGAACTGACTGGTGAGCATGTCGCTGCTCTCCAAGAAGCACTTAATGCTTCTACGGGCAAGAACGTGAAGATTGTAGTGAAGGTAGACTCATCCATTCTTGGTGGTTTGATCGTTAAGATCGGCAGCCGGATGATTGATACGTCACTGCGTACCAAGCTCAACTCTCTTAAGTTCGCGATGAAAGAGGTCGGCTGATGGATATTCGGGCCGCGGAAATTTCCGCTATCCTCAAGGACCAGATCAAGAACTTCGGCCAGGAAGCCGAAGTGACTGAAGTTGGTCAGGTTCTTTCCGTAGGTGACGGCATTGCCCGCGTTTACGGTCTGGACAATGTTCAAGCAGGTGAAATGGTTGAATTCCCAGGTGGTATCCGGGGAATGGCGCTCAACCTAGAAACTGACAATGTCGGTGTTGTTATCTTCGGTAGCGACCGTGACATTAAAGAAGGCGACACGGTAAAACGTACCGGCGCTATTGTGGAAGTTCCAGTAGGTAAGGGTCTGCTGGGTCGCGTTGTCGATCCACTCGGTAACCCAATCGACGGCAAAGGTCCGATCGAAGCTACTGAACGTCGCCGCGTAGACGTGAAGGCACCAGGCATTCTGCCTCGTAAGTCCGTTCACGAGCCAATGTCCACGGGTCTGAAAGCGATTGACGCTCTCATCCCAATCGGACGTGGTCAGCGCGAATTGGTGATTGGTGACCGTCAGACCGGTAAAACCGCCATCATCCTCGACACCTTCCTCAACCAGAAGCCTTTGCACGCATCTGACAACGAGCACGACAAGCTGTACTGCATCTACGTTGCAGTTGGCCAGAAGCGCTCTACTGTTGCTCAGTTCGTTAAAGCTCTGGAAGATGCTGGCGCTCTGGAATACTCCATCGTTGTTGCTGCAACCGCGTCTGATCCTGCTCCATTGCAGTATCTGGCTCCGTTCGCAGGTACCACAATGGGTGAGTACTTCCGCGACAACTCCATGCACGCTGTGATCGGTTACGATGACCTGTCCAAACAGGCTGTTGCTTATCGCCAGATGTCCCTGCTGCTCCGTCGCCCACCAGGACGTGAAGCATACCCAGGTGACGTGTTCTACCTGCACTCCCGTCTGCTCGAACGTTCTGCTAAGCTGAACGAAGACCACGGCCTGGGCTCTCTGACCGCGCTGCCAGTGATCGAAACTCAGGCAAACGACGTGTCCGCGTACATTCCGACCAACGTGATTTCTATCACCGACGGTCAGATCTTCCTTGAAACTGACCTGTTCTTCCAGGGCATCCGTCCTGCGGTTAACGTTGGTCTGTCAGTTTCTCGCGTGGGCTCTTCCGCTCAGGTTAAAGCGATGAAGCAGGTTGCTGGCCCGATTAAGGGTGAGCTGGCTCAGTATCGTGAAATGGCTGCGTTCGCGCAGTTTGGTTCCGATCTGGACGCAACCACTCAGAAGCTTCTGAACCGTGGTGCACGCCTGACAGAGCTGCTGAAACAGCCTCAGTTCTCCCCGCTTAAGACGGAAGAACAGGTTGCAGTTATCTTCGCAGGTGTGAACGGCTATCTGGACAATCGTCCAGTGGGCGAAGTTCGCGAATTCGAAGCTGGCTTGCTGCGCTTTATGCGTGCAGAACACGCTGACCTTCTCTCCGCTATCTGGGAGAAGAAAGCACTCGACGCCGATTTGACTGACAAGCTGAAAGCTGCACTGGACGCTTACGTCAAGACCCTCGGTTAATTCGAAGCAACGGGATAAGGAACGAGAGCGCCCATGGCGAGCCTCAAGGACCTAAAAAACCGCATCGCTTCGGTCAAAGCGACGCAGAAAATCACCAAGGCCATGAAAATGGTGGCCGCGGCGAAACTGCGTCGTGCCCAGGAAGCTGCTGAAGCCGGACGTCCCTATGCACAACGCATGGCGACAGTTCTTGGCAATCTGGCAGCTGGGTTCGAAGGTCGGGATGATGCGCCGAAGCTGATGACGGGTACCGGACAGGATCAGACACATCTGCTCCTCGTCTGCACAGCAGAGCGTGGTCTCTGCGGTGGTTTCAACTCGTCAATCGCACGTCTGGCACGTGAACACGCTGACAAACTCATTGCTGAAGGTAAGACGGTCAAGATCGTCACCGTTGGCAAGAAGGGCTATGATGCCCTGCGGCGTGGTTACAGTCAGTACATTGTAGAGAATATCGAACTGCGCGGTTTGAAATCAATCGAGTACGGTGACGTTAAGCACATCGCTGATCTCGTTATGGAAATGTTCTATGACGATAAATACGATGTCTGCACACTGTTCTACGCGCAATTCCAATCGGTAATCAGTCAGGTTCCGACCGCAAAACAGCTTATTCCAGCTCAGTTTGATGCTGCTGAAGAAGCTGACGACGGTTCCTCTGAGGATGCTCTGTATGAATACGAGCCGGGCGAGCAGGAGATCCTTGAGACTCTTCTGCCACGCAACATCGGTATTCAGATCTTCAGCGCAATTCTCGAAAACGGTGCCTCCGAGCAGGGCGCACGCATGGCCGCTATGGACAGTGCAACGCGTAATGCCGGCGAGATGATCGACAAACTGACAACGACATATAACCGTCAACGTCAGGCACAGATCACGACGGAACTGATTGAAATTATTGCGGGCGCGGAAGCGCTCTGACCGAGTTGAGACGAGGATTTAAGTGATGGCTGACACGAAAGTCGGACAGATCACGCAGGTAATCGGCGCTGTTGTCGACGTTCACTTTCCAGGTGAACTCCCTGCAATTCTGAACGCTCTGGAAACTGACAACGGCGGTAACCGTCTGGTTCTCGAAGTTGCTCAGCATCTGGGCGAAAATACAGTACGTACAATCTGCATGGACGCGTCCGAAGGTCTCGTTCGTGGTCAGGAAGTACGCGACACTGGCGAACCTATCGCAGTTCCTGTTGGTGACGGCACTCTGGGCCGCATCATGAACGTGATTGGTGAGCCTGTTGATGAAGCTGGTCCAATTGAACATGATGCCAAACGCGGTATCCACCAGGAAGCTCCTTCTTTTGTAGAGCAGTCTACAGAAGCTGAGATCCTTCCAACCGGTATTAAGGTTGTTGACCTTATCGCTCCTTACGCAAAGGGTGGTAAGATCGGCCTGTTCGGTGGTGCGGGCGTTGGTAAAACCGTTCTCATCATGGAATTGATCAACAACGTTGCGAAAGCACACGGCGGTTACTCCGTATTCGCTGGTGTTGGTGAGCGTACTCGTGAAGGTAACGACCTTTACTGGGAAATGATCGAATCCGGCGTGAACAAGGAAAAAGGCGGCGAAGGTTCTAAAGCTGCTCTTGTTTACGGTCAGATGAACGAACCTCCAGGAGCACGTGCACGTGTTGCTCTGACTGGTCTGACCATCGCGGAAGACTTCCGTGATAAAGGCCAGGACGTTCTGTTCTTCGTGGACAACATCTTCCGCTTTACCCAGGCTGGTGCTGAAGTGTCCGCACTTCTCGGCCGTATTCCTTCTGCTGTGGGCTACCAGCCTACACTTGCGACCGACATGGGCGGCATGCAGGAGCGTATTACGACCACTTCCAAAGGTTCTATCACCTCCGTACAGGCCGTTTACGTGCCTGCGGATGACTTGACTGACCCTGCACCTGCTTCCACCTTTGCTCACTTGGATGCGACAACGGTTCTTAACCGTGCAATCGCTGAAAAAGGCATCTACCCTGCTGTGGATCCGCTGGACTCCTCCTCTCGTATGCTTGACCCGCGCATTATCGGTGACGAGCACTACGAAGTTGCGACCCAGGTTCAGGAAACACTTCAGCGCTACAAAGCTCTTCAGGACATCATCGCCATCCTTGGTATGGACGAACTTTCTGAAGAAGATAAGCTGGTTGTTGCTCGTGCTCGTAAGATCGAGCGCTTCATGTCCCAGCCGTTCTTTGTTGCTGAGGTCTTCACTGGTTCCCCAGGTAAACTGGTTGCGCTCGAAGACACCATCAAAGGCTTTAAAGGTCTTGTTGCTGGTGAATACGACCACCTGCCAGAAGCTGCATTCTACATGGTTGGCTCCATTGATGAGGCAATCGAGAAAGCTGCGAAACTGGCTGAGGACGCTGCTTAATCTCGGTTCTTTTGAACCGGTGACTTCTATGGGTGGCGCTTAGCGGTGTCACTCACAGAAACGGATAGAGGATGAGCTAAATGGCTGAAGCTTTTCAGTTCGAGCTGGTGTCACCAGAGCGCCTTCTGCTCTCGGCTAAGGTTACTGACGTAACTGTGCCTGGTTCTGAAGGTGAATTCGGTGTTGGTGCCGGTCACTCGCCGTTCCTGTCAACCATGCGTCCGGGTGTTGTTAAAGCGCTCAGCGAAGATGGTTCCAAGCACGAGTACTTCGTGCGGGGTGGTTTTGCTGACGTTTCCGCGTCTGGCATGACTGTTCTGGCGGAACAGGCGATCCCGATGGCAGATCTTGATGCAGGTTACATCGCACAGCAGATTCAAGATGCAAGTGAAGATGTGGCTGACGCTAAAGACGAAGATGCACGTCAGGCTGCGCGGCTGGTACTTTCCCAGTTGCAGGAGCTGCAGGCAGCCCTCAAAGCTTCCTGATTGCATTACACTGCTAAAAAACTTTGAAAGCCTCGGCATTGCCGAGGCTTTTTTGCTTTTGATTCAACTATTTATAAAGCCTGAAGATATTACTTGTCTTCTAAGATATCCGGGGCTCGTTGCGGTGCACTGCTTAAATTGGCAAATTAGCTGTTACAACCCCGGCAACGTCGGGGCTTACTCATCATATAATTTAAAGCGTATGTGCAGCTTTTTAGTTCGCACTGTTCGCAATTGCGCGCTCAGCATCCATCAGGCCTTGTGGGGTGCCCACATGCAGCCATAGCCCGTCACCTTCAACGCCATAAAGACGTTCATTTTCAATCGCCCGGTCAAACAGTAGATTGAGTGAGAACGGCCCCTCAGGGGTATCAGAGAATACTCGTGGATGGATCATAGCTGTACCAGAGTAAACAAACGGCGCAACTGAACGCTCAACACGCCGCTCCAGTTTGCCGTTCTTATCCATCTGGAAGTCGCCTTTGCCGTCATACCCAACCGCATTCACAGAAGGTGCCAGCAGCAGTAGGATATCCATCTGGTTGTCATTCCAGGCTTCGACAAGCACATCCAGATTAGGTCTGACCCCTTCCAGCCAGAAGCTGTCAGAGTTCTTTAAAACAAACGGGTCGCTGCCCAGCATAGGCAGAGCTTTCTTGATGCCGCCACCGGTATCAAGAAGTTCTTCTCTCTCATCTGAGATCTTGACGTCCATGCCTTCAAACTTACGGGCGTGGGTCTCAACCAGATCAGCCAGGTAATGAACGTTTACAACGCATGTCTCAAGGCCAGCATCTTTCAAACGTGATGCTGCACGCGCAAACATCGACTTGCCATCTACCTCAATGAGGGGCTTCGGGGTCGTCGCTGTGAGGGGGCGCATACGTTTACCCAACCCTGCGGACAAAACCATTGCCGCTTTTGGGTGGACTGAGATTTCTTTTGGCATCGAGTTTCTCTGTTGTCTTATTCTCTTGTTTCACGTGTCACTTTGGCTCGTTTCATTTGACGAGAGTATGACGTTGAACATCGGTTTGAGTTTTACTTCCCCAATTTGTGCAAAGCAGGTCCGCACATAATTCCGTATCCGGGGAAGCATCCTTATGTATTTAGGTTTCCCGTAGTGCTTATCAAGGCGTATGAAGGCACCGAGGATTTTTGAGTTCCGTTGCAGTCCCAATACAGGCACTGCATTGCGAAAGGCCATTTCATCAAAAATGGGTTGATGTTTTCTTGCCAAATCACAGTAGCGATCCAATAAATGCGCCTGTAAACCCGCATCCATGTCTACGCGCGCATCGAAGACCAGTGATGCAACGTCATAAGCAGCAGGCCCTACCATTGCATCTTGGTAGTCAATTAAGCCCAGCTTATTTAGGCCCATTCCATCTGGCAACCACATAATATTGGGGCTGTGATAGTCTCTCAGCAAAAGCGTTTGCTCGCTTGCGAGCACTGGTTCCAGCAACTCCTGCCATCCGGCTTTGTACTCTTCGCGAAGCTGTTCTGCGACCTCCTCAGAGTTGGCATAGGGCAAGTACCAGTCCAGATAGAGGTTTGCCTCCGTTATCATCACATCAAAGTCGCAAGGCATGAGCTGATGCGTTTTGCCATCCGCGACAAGTCTTCTGTTCCATTGGCAAGAATGAAGCCGGGCAAGTACATCAATTGCCAGCTCGTAACGTTCCTTCACCGGAATACCATTTACTGCAATGGTCTGATCGCCTAAATCTTCCAGAATGGCTAAGCCGTTTTCAGCATCACTTGCAATTTGGTTTGCAACACGAAATCCATTGTCCGCCAAAGCCTTACCTATTGCGAAGAATGCAGTGACGTCTTTGGCACGATGCACTGTTTCAGAATAGGTTTTACCGTTTGGTAATAAAGGTTCTGGCCCGGTTGCTGGGCTATCCATAAAGACGACGGTTGAACCTTCATTGTGAAGGCGAAAATAAGTGCGGCTGGAAGCATCTCCCTGCAAATGCACACGATCCCCGTCAATCCAACCAGCTTTTCCCATCAGATCACGTCGTGCTGACAAGCGTCTTAGGCGATCTCTCCAACTCTCTGAGTGTGCTGTAAGCACAATTTCGCGGGTGTCTGGATCGGGACCCTCAGTTAACTTTAAATCCAGTGCCTCAGGCCAGTAAGATGGGTCTCCCATCTCCGGCCACTCAATCAGCGCTGCGCCGGCTTCCAGATATTCATCCAGTCCAAGCTCTTCCAGCTCCTCAGGTTCTTCAATCCGGTAAAGATCAAAGTGAGCAACTGGTAATCTGGGCAGATCATAAGTTTGTACAAGTGTGAAGGTCGGGCTTGGAACCTCAAGGTGCGGATCACCCGCCAGATGTCGCAGAAGAGCACGGCTCAGCGTAGATTTGCCTGTTCCTAAATCACCAGAAAGGGCGAGCACGTCACCTTCTTGTAACAGCTCTGCCAGATCTGCTGCAAAAAGCTCTGTTGCTCGTTGGTTCTCCAGAACTACCTTCATAAAATACGCCCTTCAAACATGCAGGTTTTGCTCCGTCGCAGACCACATGCTTTTCTTGTTTGGTTTTGAGTGCGCCACGCCCTGAATGATTGCCAGTGTCGTGCCTGCATGCATCAAGCACTGCCAAAACCAGCAAGGGAACTCAAGCCCTGACAGAGTTTATCTCTCGAAAAACTGAAGGGTAGGTTATTCAGCAGCTTCCAGTGAATGAACATGCGGCTCTAACGGGAAGGTGCAATCAACTGTCGTTCCTTGTCCTTCTATAGAGGAAATATCGACAGTTCCGCCATGCAGCTCCACAAAGCTCTTTACGATGGAAAGACCAAGGCCAACGCCTTGGCGGTTTCCGCCAGCACCCCGGCCTACAAAGCGGGAGAACACCTGTTCCAGCATCTCCGGTGGTATGCCTGCTCCATAATCACGAATGCGGAAGCAAATGTCGCTTTTTCCGCGTCGGCATTCAATATCCACCAGACCACCTTTTTCAGAGTAGTGAATGGCATTGGAAAGCAGGTTAAACAACACCTGCCTCAATCGGCGCTCATCCGCTTTCAGAATACCGATGTCATCCGGCATGTACGTGCGCAGGGTAATATCAGATTCAACAAGACGGTCTTGTAAACCCTCAGCAGCTTCTGTCACTGTCTGAGCAACATCAACCTCAGAAATTTCAAGTTCCATGATACCGGCATCAACCGTTGCCAGATCAAGAATGTCATTAATGATATGCAGAAGAGCAGAGGAGGAGGATAAAATATAATCGGTGTACTCTTCCTGTTTTGGAGAAAGATCGCCAAACTTGGCATCCCCAAGCAACTGAGCAAAGCCGATAATTGTTGTCAGTGGTGAACGCAGTTCATAGGAAACGTGCTGAATAAAGGCATTCTTAAGCTGATCAGCTTCTTGCAGAGCATCATTAGTTGCATGCAATGCACGCTCCACGTTGACCGTGTCCGTTACATTCACAAATGTGAGCAGTGTGCCGCCATCCGGCAGTGGAACGGTCACATAGTCGATCACAGAGCCGTCCATGCGCTCCATCCGGCCAGCAACGCTGGTTCGGTTCTCAGAAAGCCCGGTAACGCCACGTGCAAGCTCTTGCCAGTGATCCGACTCGCCCATCAGCCCTTTGCAGCTCTCAAGCAGATCATTAACGTGAGGTTCGCTCTCAAGCATCTGCTGCGAGAGGCCCCAAATCTCTGCAAAGGCAGGGTTAGACAGGCGCATCCGGCCATTGGAGCCAAACACGGCGACCGCTTCGGTCAGGTGATCCAGCGTTTCGCGCTGGACACGTGTCAGAGCATTGAAGCGGCTTTCCAGATCAAGTTGCTCCGTCACGTTCTCATAGAAATATGTGACGCCGCCTTGAGGATGCGGGCTGGCAATCACACGCAGCGTCCGTCCGTCTGGCAGATGCCACCACAATGCCTTTGTATCGAGCGCCTGATAGCATTCCAGATGCTTGGCTCTCCACCCGCGATAATCT
This sequence comes from uncultured Pseudovibrio sp., assembly GCA_947496145.1. Classification (GTDB taxonomy): domain Bacteria; phylum Pseudomonadota; class Alphaproteobacteria; order Rhizobiales; family Stappiaceae; genus Pseudovibrio. The sequence continues at coordinate 201,111 of CANMBS010000001.1, read as the reverse complement.
GCTTGCTCAGGCAGTTTACGGGCGGCGCGAAGAGCATCCAGCAACTCGCCTTCTTCAGGCTTGCTCTCAAGGAACGCCTGATCAATATCCCAGAGAGAGCGATAGGCTTCGTTGTAGAACTGGAGCCGATGATCAGCACCAAACACAGCCACAGGTGTTTGTAGCTGGTCGAGAGTACGGGTGTGCGACTCCAGTGTCCGGCGAAGCTGCCCCTGAACCCGCTCAAGCTCAGAAATGTCCTGAGCCAGACCAGCGTTACCATGCTCTGAGTCTACATCAGTCAGCTCAAAGACCCGCCGTTCGCCAGCCGCAACTACTGGCATCGGAGAATGATAGACGCCATCGGTCTGGCGCATCATGTTCAGCTTGTTACGGCCTTTTTCCTCCAGCAGCTCAACCTGTTCTTCAACAACCTTGCGTGTGCTGTCGGCCTCAACAGCGTCCACATAGGCCATGTTGACCCAGATGAGCTTTCCATCGGTGTTGCGTTGCCATGCCGGACCCGGCAGGGCATCAAGCAGACTGTGCAGCGAAGAAATTTGCTCGCGCAGTTCTTTGTTCTGCTCTGTCAGCCGTGCGCTTAACTGGCGGTCTCCGGTCAGATCACGCAGACGCAGAACAGCCAGTCCGCCTGCTGTATGACCAGAGGCTTCCAGATACACCCCGTCAAGCGTCGTTAAGGTTAACCGGAATACTTCCCCATGTCCGCGCAGATGGTCCAGAAAGGCACGCAGAGCTTCGGCGGACTTAACGTCCAGCCAGGTTTCGAACTCGATCAGCTGGGAAAGCCCGCCCGGTAACTCCAGACTCTCCGGCAGATGACCCGCCACGCCGGGATGTTTGGCAGCGCCATCCCAAACCAGCAGCAGACTGTCTTCCGTCTCCAGCAGGCTCTCAAGACGGTCAATCCGCGCCATAGCATCAGCACGGTCCTGACGAAGCTGTAAAATGGCGAGTGAGTCATGGCGGCGAATGCGAACAAGAACCACAGAGGCAGCAACTGCATAAAGGGCAATACCGGCAGTCGCAGCAACCCAGACAACCTTGAAGGCATCAACCGAATTGCCTGAAAGTGAAGGCAAAACATCCATGGCCTGAGAGAAACCGGCGGCACCCAGCAGAGCAAACGCACCAACGCCCAGCAGATTCAGGACAAGCCTGAACCTTCTGCGCCACTGTACGCTAACACGCAAGTGTCTATGCCAGGATTCTGGCATGTTGTGCCCCTTTCTTCGCCGCCTCAAATTCGCTTCACACGCCGCATTGGTGTCGCGAATCGCGAATAAGTCGCTCAACTGCCTAACTTAACGACTGATTCGACAATCAACATAACCTGATTGAATTTTCGGAAGAAGAGGATCTTTACAAAAAGTAAACAAATCCTGTGGGCGAAATAATCGTCCACTACAATTTATAGTAAGTCCGGCAAGAAGACCCCCAATATATTGAAAATGCTCTTGCCGAACCCTTGAAAATTTACGGAGCCGTTAACGCTAAGTCTCTATACGTTAACGTCAATTCTCGAAAGATCATTCCTAGTACTTGTAGTGCTCGGCCTTGAACGGGCCACTCTTATCGAGGCCAAGGTAATTAGCCTGATCATCTGTCAGTTCAGACAGAGTCGCGCCCAGTTTCTTAAGATGCAGGCGTGCAACCTTCTCATCCAGATGCTTCGGCAGAACGTAAACTTCGTTCTTATAATCATCACCTTTGGTGTGCAGCTCGATCTGCGCAAGCACCTGATTGGTGAAGCTTGCTGACATCACGAAGGAGGGGTGACCTGTCGCATTACCAAGGTTCACAAGACGTCCCTCAGAAAGAAGGATCAGGCGTTTACCGTCCGGATATTCGATCATGTCCACCTGAGGCTTCACATTGCGCCACTTGTAATTACGCAGAGCAGCAACCTGAATCTCATTGTCGAAGTGACCGATGTTACATACGATCGCCATGTCTTTCATGTCACGCATGTGGTCAGCAGTGATGACGTCTTTGTTGCCGGTGGTGGTCACAAAGATATCGCCTTCACCAATGGCCTGCTCCATGGTTTTAACCTCGAAGCCGTCCATAGCAGCCTGAAGCGCACAGATCGGGTCGATCTCAGTCACGACCACACGCGCACCAGCACCAGCCAGAGACTGCGCAGAGCCCTTACCAACGTCACCATAGCCAGCAACAACAGCCACTTTACCAGCCATCATCACATCTGTACCACGGCGGATACCGTCCACGAGCGACTCACGGCAACCATAACGGTTGTCGAACTTGGACTTGGTCACAGAGTCATTCACGTTAATGGCAGGAAATGGCAGATCACCCTTCTTCTGCATCTCATAAAGACGCATAACACCAGTGGTGGTTTCTTCAGAAACACCCTGAATATTGCCTTTAACTTTGGAGTAGAAACCTGGGTCTCTTGCCAGACGACGCTTGATCGCAGCAAACAAAGCGGTTTCTTCTTCATTGGACGGGTTGTCGAGAACAGACGGATCTTTCTCCGCCTTCGCACCCAGAAGAACCATCAGGGTCGCGTCGCCACCATCATCCAGAATCAGGTTTGCTGTCTCTCCGTCACCCCAGTCGAAGATTTTATCAGCATAAGTCCAGTATTCGTCGAGAGTTTCCCCCTTCTCAGCAAATACCGGAATACCCGCCGCCGCGATTGCCGCCGCTGCCTGATCCTGTGTGGAGAAGATGTTACAGGAGGCCCAACGTACTTCCGCGCCCAGAGCAACAAGGGTTTCAATCAAAACAGCTGTCTGAATGGTCATGTGCAAAGACCCGGCAATGCGTGCACCTTTCAAAGGCTTGCTCGCGCCAAACTCTTCACGACAAGCCATCAGGCCTGGCATCTCGGTTTCAGCAATCTCAATCTCAGTGCGACCCCACTCCGCAAGTGAAATGTCTTTGACGTAATAATCTTTTGTTGCAGTCATAACTTCTTCCTGAATGCCCGGACTCATTGTCCCCTCCTGCATTTTGGATGGTCCTCAAAAAGCGAGTCCCTATAACTAAGTGTTATACATTACAGAGGAAGTAGAAAGCAATAAAGATATAAAGGTTTCTTTATATGATTTACCGGAGTGGGCCTTGCCACAAACACAGCCATCACCACATGGCACCCCATGCAGTGTTGAATATAAAAAGCCCGGATACGAGGTGGGCAAGGCAAGCAGGCAATGCCTGCGCAGTATGAGTTGGTTAGTTTCTTCGGCATTGGCTATTTGCCTTGCCCGGACGTTTTTGCAGGAGGCTAAGGCCAAGCTCCAAAAGACACTTGGAAATGCCACTTCTCGAAGAGAAGTGTCACTCAGTGCTGGCGCCCTTTGGTTTGACCGGACATCCGCTATCCCTCAACACTGTTGGCGAAAGGGGAACCTCCACGAACCCGCTGCGAAATACGTTACCTTCCGCAGTAGCCCCGTCCAGCCCACACCAAACCGAAGGACGTTCCCCCGACTGCCCGAATGCGTGAGCCTGAGAATGATTATGCAGCAGGTTTTAAGAAGGGGGATAAGTTTCTTAAGCGCTGCACTCTCGCCACTCGCTCCCTTAGCCGTCATGCCGCACAAACGAAGTGCGATGCGGTATCCAGAGCAACACGCCCAACCGTTTACAGTCTCCGCTCTGGATGCCGGATCGTCACTCCACTCCGTCCGGCATGACGGCGGTGGGTAGCCATTTGTCTGGGCACTTAAACTGGAACAAAGCGTCTCCTAATGGAGCAGGGGGCCTCCCCATGGCGTCATCCCGGCCCCCGCGCCGGGATCTATACCCCTTACACCTCTGGGGAATATAGAAAGTTCCATCCTGTCCAAGTACCGGGGAGGTGCTGGCCTGCGGAGGGGGTGTCCGAGCCGCAGGCCAGCGGGCATCCGGGGTGGGGGCATACGTTGTCTGGCCCGCACGTCAGATGCCCTGACACATTGCTCCTGTTGCAAACCGGGGCAATGTGGTGTGCACAATGGTGGGTTACGCGCTCTTTACGAGCAGGTTCCCTTGCTGTGTGGAGGGCGCAACAGGGTTAAGCCGTTTACCCGACAGGGGTGGCTTATTCAGGAAGCGGTGTTTTTGGTTGGGTGGCTGCGGAGGAGCGACTCGCGTGCTGGCGTATTTCCGGTACAAACCTTTTGGGCTTTGGAAAGGAAAAAGCGTCAGATAAAGTTCCGCAGCTTTTTTGCAGAGCTTCCAGTTGGTTACAGAAGACACTGTGCAAAGTGAACAAGGCATCCCACTCGTTCGTGTCCTGCATTCTCTCACTCAGCATCATCTGCTGGAAGTAGGTGAGGTTTTGCAGGTGGGAAACGGTGATGATGATTGTATCTATTTCATTTTGAAGAGTATTTGTGGTGCCACAGGCACATGCGGAGTCGGTCATTTCAAAGCCTCTTGTATATGGCTGTTGAAGAACCACTCGACATTGAGCTTTTGGGGCTCTCTGGCGAGCGGGAGGCCAAAAACCTGATACAAGGCAGGCGGGTTTATTCCCTCCCGAAGAAGGTGTTGTATTCACCGCCCTCCCGCTCATAGCAAAGGGTTTGCGCTCTACCTATAAAGCAGGCACAAAAAATCCGCTAGTCATCGGGAGCGGTAACCGCTTGTATAGAGGTTTTGGACCTCGGATGTGAGAGTGGAGTGAAAACCAGCGGCTGTCAAACTGGCAATTTTTTGCAGGGCCTGTGGATGGTTGAGGCGTAATGTCTCTACACCGAGCCTGAGGGTCTGCTGCCCACTCCAAAAAGTTCGCGAATTTCACTCCACTCAGCATCCCCCAACGATGTCATCCCGCACTTGATGCTGGATCTTGGTCAGATTTGCTTTGGAAGTATGTATCCCATGCTCGAATAGCTGGGTCTACATAAAGTTCCATAGCATTTTTCTGCCTGTAGTGATCAATACCTTCAGATGCGTCTCGTTCTGCTTCAAGGAGTTCTACAACTTTGCAAAACCATTCATACTCTGGCTCAAGTTTGCTGAGATAGTGAAATTCATATCTCGTTTTGAAGAACATTAGTGCGTCGCTAAAATGTTCTGCTGGCGTAGAAAATAATATGCTTGTGAACTCATTGGGGTCAAAGTTGTGCAATACGGGGATGCTTGGATAGCTATCTCCGGGATTGTTGGTCGCGCACACTGCGTTGTAAAAAGGGACGTATGTTTCTGGTATTTGTTTGGCCAGTTCATATACGGTAGATGCTATTGATGAATACAGACCTTGTTGTGAAACTGAGTAAAGATGATTGCTAAGTTCTTGGAACTCTTCTGTTTCTCCCCTCCATATAGACAACCCAAACTTCCCGTCTTCTCGATCTCTAAAGTAATGTTCTTTCAGAGATATTTTCAAATGAGATTCGATATCCTTTATGTAAACCTGCCAATCTCTTGAGATTTTTGTCCAAGTATCATGACGGGATTGTTGAGCGCTACTTTCATTTCCAGAGTTTGCATAAACATCTTCTCTTAGCCAAATTGAAATTCCAATGAGGTGAAGAACCTCTTCTCTTGTCTTGTATTTTCGTTCTGCAATTTCTTGCTCAAGAGTGGTTACGGCTTCCTCGAATACTTCCTGCTCATGACCTATGCCATGCCAAACAGTGACCCATGAATCTTCTGCCGGAGTTGGGCGGAAAGCAGTTGATTTTTTTAAGCTTTTGACAAAGCCGGCTTGGTTTCCCTTTAAGAGGGCGTGTTTCCACTCCTCTACACCCACGTACAACTCGTGTATGTCGGCTTTGAAGTCCCATGCATTCAAAAGCCTATACACCAGAGGAAGGTCTTCATTTTTGAGACGAAACTCATACTCGGTTGTTTTAAGTTGATCTAGTTCTGCGCTGTCTAGTTTTCCTGTTTTTGAGAAGTATCCGAGGAGTAAGAAGAGTTTGAAGAAATCAGCTAATTTTTCCTCTTTTTCTCTGAGAGTGGAATCTAAATTTCGGTACAAGTGCTGAAAATCTATAAGAGCACGCTTTAGGCAGCGAAAGTTTATGTCTTCCCAATCTTCTTGCCCTTTGTTTTTTTGATCGCCTTGATTTGTATCTTCTCGATGTTTTTGCTTAGAGAAAGTCAGGCAAAATGATTTGATAAGATCTGTTCTGGGGGCGAGAAATTTGGTGACTTCTTCTTCTAAGTCAGAGTAGATCGCTGAAACTGCATTGGTTACATCAGGCTCGATTTCATATGTTTTACCAATAAGTTTCTCTTTAATATCTTTGTACTGCTTATGTCGTTTTACGAGCTTGCTGTCGTTTCCAATGATAATTGCTTTTAAGCCGTTCAGCTCAACAAAACTATTAATATAACCAAGGATTTGCTCTGGTTTTTTGAAATTTGAGCGCTCTAAGTCATCGAAAATCAATAGCTGGCTCTTCTCTGGATCTGCGATTTTTTCGAGGTTTAGGTTGCTTAAGTCTGCACTCGCAGTTGCATCACTGGAACCATCGCCATCTAAATCAATTTTTAAGGCTCCTTTGAGGAAACCTTTGCCAACCTTCGCGGCTAACTTGAATTTCTTGCTGCTGAGGATCGGGTTTATTTCTGCAAAAATGGCATCATTGATCTGTGACGTTTCATTAAGCCCGTACAGGCTCACCCAAACATGTTTAACATCTAGCGCTTTTAGTATTGCGCGGATTGTGTGGGTTTTACCTGTCCCCCAATCTCCTGAGATCAAAATTGCATATCCTGGCCCATCTTCAATGTTGAGCGAGGTGTAATATTCGATGCCTTCCCTAATGTGCATATTCAAGGAAGGCAATTGTTCTGAATCCATCATTGGCAAAGTGTCCGCCGTGTGAGCACCTCGCCTTTTTTGATTAGGGTACAGAATTATTATGGTTACGAAGAATATTAATGCGATAATGATAGAGAGATACATCAGGTAAGCCGCAATATCAGTGTGATTCTTGAGATTATAGTGTATTCAATTGGAAGGGGTATTAGCGCTTTCTGATATGTGCTGATCGTGTTGCATATTATTGAGATTTTAGATCCCGGCTCGTTGGCCGGGATGACGTCGGTGGGGTGCTCGAAAAGTGGAAACTTTTCCGCCGTCTTCCCGCACTTGATGCGGGATCCAGAGCAACAACCTCCAACGCTGATGCAAGCAAATCAGTACGACACTAACGCCTTAGAAAATGCAGAGAGTGCGCCTTATATCTCCGCTTGCATTAGCCTGACGCGATGCAAAAAAGAAGGAAAGGCAGGCGCTACCTAATCCCGCTCGCCAAAACCATCTTCAACCAGATCGGTGATGGCAGTTAGCGCTTCGGCTTTCTGGTTGCCGGTAACGACCACATGGATGGAGCAGCCCGGGCTGGCGGCCAGCATCATCAGGCCCATGATGGAGGTTCCGCCAACGGTCTGCCCGTCTTTAGAGACTTTTACGTCAGCATCGAAGGTTTCAACCAGCTTTACCAGCTTGGCGGAAGCACGCGCATGCAAACCACGGGTGTTCACGATGGTCAGGTCGCGCGCCAGCACTGTACATTCATCCATATTTATTTAGCCTTGCCCGGACAGAACCTGAGAAGCAACGGAGATGTACTTCTGTCCTGCGCTGCGGGCTTCTTCTACCGCGTCAGCAAGCGATTTCTCGTTTCGCACGCTTGCCAGTTTTATAAGCATCGGCAGGTTTACACCAGCAACGACCTCTACGCTACCTCCATCCATGACAGAAATAGCAAGGTTGGATGGTGTACCGCCAAACATGTCGGTAAGAAGAACGACGCCAGAGCCATCGTTGACCGCTTCAACAGAACGCAGGATATCCTGACGACGCTGTTCCATATCATCATCTGGGCCGATGCAGATGGTTGCTACACGATCCTGTGGACCTACAACATGCTCAAGAGCCGATTTGAACTCTTCCGCCAAGCGACCATGGGTGACAAGAACTAGACCAATCATATATTTCCCGCGAACTAGCAGAGTGTCTACTCTAAGGTTATTCCAGACACACTTTGTTAAAGGACTCGCGGCAGTGCAAGAAAAAACAGCACGCTCATGCACAAAGGGCTAATAGTTGTGCACTGGATTAGTAAAAATAAGTGTATTAGCGAGCCGAAGTGCAGCCAAATGGTCTTCTTTTGGTACAGGTTGGTGCTGCAATTTAACTGAGCAAAGTTCACAGGTCAGGGATCGTTCCTCCGCCAGCCTCTCAATTTGCTCCCGTGGTTCAAGGTCCAGAACCAGATGAATCACCGCAGTGCACAGTGAAGGCAGGTCAATCACACCAAACCCGCGCAGCTCCGCTTTCCCCCGAATGCTTTCAGGGCAGGTGGCAACGAGACGTCCGTTTTCCTCTGAGATGAAAACCCGGTCATCGGCAACAAGAGCTGCAAAATGCCCTTTAAGCTGCGCATGCCTCATAAGCTCAATGGCAAGGGCTGACTTGCCTGAGCCGGAAGGCCCGCGGATCAGAAGACCTTTCGTGCCAACCACCAGACAGGTCGCGTGAATTGCCTGCCCCTCTGCCGCTTGTGCTGTCTGCTTCTGATCCAGAGTGCTGATCATGAGATCGCTTTGGCCCTCAACCGGATAACGAACCTTGCACCAAGAACCTTTGCAGGCTGGTCATCCGTCGGTTCGGACATACGGTTGACCACGGAAATCTCACCACGATGAGCTTCGATGATTTGTCGGCAAATGGAAAGCCCCAGACCGGAGTTATTACCAAAGCCCTCGTTTTCGGGCCGGTCCGTATAGAACCGCTCAAACACACGTTCCCGCAGTTCTTCCTTGATGCCCGGACCGCAATCATCCACCCAGATAATAATATGGTTCTGTTTGCGCCGCGCCGTAACAGTGACGTCCGTGCCTTCCGGTGTAAACGAACGGGCATTATCAATCAGGTTATTGATGACCTGCCCAAGACGCTGGTCATTCCCATGCATCTGGAACTTGCCCTCCACGTCAGAAGGCTCAAACGTCAGCCCCACATGGGCCACATCATCACATGCACGCTCATTTGCAATAGACACCACTGCATCGAGCAGAACGGCCATATCCACATCATGAGATTCAGCACGGGACATCTCCGCATCAATACGGGAAGCCTCGGAAATATCGGTAATCAGTCGGTCCAGCCGCCGCACATCATGCTGGATCACGTCAAGCAGACGCTCACGGGACGCATCTGTCTTGGCAAGAGGAAGCGTCTCAACAGCACTGCGCAAAGAGGTGAGGGGGTTCTTAAGCTCATGAGCCACATCCGCCGCAAAACTCTCAATGGCATCCATCCGGTCATAGAGCGAATTGGTCATGTTGCGCAAAGCACGCGCTAAGTGACCAATCTCATCATAACGATCTTCAAACTCTGGGATTTCTTCGCGGGTGTTGATTGCAGACTGCACGCGCTGCGCAGCATCAGACAAACGGCGCACCGGTCCGGCAATCGTGCCTGCAAGCAGGACGGAAAGAATCATCACCACAACAGCAGCGACAATGAAGATCTTGATAATCGCATTGCGTTCCGCCGCAACGATATCATCAATATCACCGCCCTGTGTGGACAGCAAAAGCGCACCCAAAACCCCTCGGAACCGCTGAATTGGCACAGCGACCGCAACCACCATCTCGCCTTTCGCGCCAACACGAACCACAGAGGCCGGAGAACCAGCCAGAGCAGCTTCCACCTCAGGGTATTCACGCCCTTCAGTACGGCCAACCTCTTTGTAAGGAGGATACTCACCTCGGCGCATCCAGAGTTTCAGCTCCTCCCACATTTTCTGAAAGAAGGGGTCACTGCTCTCATCCGGTGGCGGTAAGTCAAAGCGGAAAATCTGATTCTGGGCATGGAGCTGGCGGGAATCCAGCATCAGCATCCCTTCAGGATCATAGATTCGCGCTCGGGTTTTAGTGGGCGAAATCAATCGTCGCAGGATCGGGCCAACAATCTCAGGATTGATGGGAAAATCGAGACTGCCAAGCGTTGAGCGAGCATTGGTCGATTCGCCTGCTTCCAGTCGCAGCAACTGTTCAGGATCAACCATCAGCGAATCGCCGGTGCCTGTGGTGCTGGCAGCAATCGCACCAGCAATAATCTCACCTTGAACCAGCAGGGACTGAACGCGCGCATCAATCAGCCCGGCCTGAAACTGGTTCAGGTAAAGAATAGACATCACCATCGCCAGAAGACCGACGAGGTTCAGCACCAGAATGCGCCGTGTCAGAGAAGAAAAGACATAGGTACCAGCCAGCGACACCCAGCGCGTAAAGACACGCTGACGCACATGCCTGCGTCCCAGCCAGCGGAACGCACCCGTGTTTTGCGGCTCTGAAGAGTCATCTGCCTGAGCAGCATCGACATCTTTCCGCACCTGATCTTCTTTGTTTTCCGACATTCGCTCTTGTTGAGTTCTCGGGCACTCCGGCGGAATTGCCAGGATTCCTGTTCAGGAGCTGTGTAACCCAATGACACGCTACGGCAGATTGCTTCTATCCGTTCTCGCGGAACCGATAGCCCACACCGTAAAGTGTTTCAATCATATCGAAATCGTCATCAACCACTTTGAACTTCTTGCGCAAGCGCTTGATGTGGCTGTCGATGGTGCGGTCATCAACATAAACCTGATCATCATAAGCAGCATCCATCAGCGCATTACGGCTTTTCACAACGCCAGGGCGCTGCGCCAGGGCAAAGAGAATCAGGAACTCAGTCACAGTCAGGGTCACAGGCTTTGCCAGCCATGTGCAGGTGTGGCGCTCCTTGTCCATTACCAGATTGCCACGCTCCAGCAGTTTGGAGGTTTCTGTGGCAGCACTTGCCGCATCACGAGGGGCAGCACGACGCAGCACAGCTTTCACGCGCTCAACCAGCAAACGCTGAGAAAACGGCTTACGGATAAAGTCGTCTGCACCCATCTTCAGACCAAACAGCTCATCAATCTCATCATCTTTAGATGTGAGAAAAATCACTGGGAGATCAGAAAGTTGACGGAACCTGCGCAGCAGTTCCATACCGTCCATACGTGGCATCTTGATATCAAAGATAGCAAGGTCCGGCGGGTCTGCCTGAAGACCTTCCAGAGCTACAGTACCATCAGTATAGGTTTGAACCCGATAACCTTCGGCTTCCAACGCAATGGAGACGGATGTCAAAATGTTACGGTCATCATCGACCAGAGCAATCGTTGGCATATCAGAGACCTTATTCCTCTCTTGCACGCTTCGCTACATTCTTCGGATTTGAGATTAAGTTGCGCGATCCCTAATCCTGAAATGCGGCAAAACCCTGTTATAGCAAGGTATTCGGAAAATTTCCTTATTTAGCGCCACTTTTGACAAATTTCCGCCAGCTCGGTGCCACGTATTCTTCATGAACAATAGCGTTATACGCCTAAAAGTGAAAACCAGGTTTGTTTCGAGTTTATTTTTATAAGCAAAATAATTCTATGCCAGCAAAAGGTCTTATTTCAATCGGTTTAATGGAAAAACGCAGGATTTCTGGTCTTGCTTTTCTAACTATGACTGCCCCATCCAAGGGGCATTATCGCTATCTTCATTGGCACAGTGTCACTGAAGGTGCAGGATAGAATGTGAGTGGATTAAGGACTGCTGAACATGAAAGAGTTCGGACTACGGAATTCCGCGTTTGGGTGTGAGACCTTTGGTTTGAAAGCCCTGAAGAGTGTGTACTGGAACCTGACCGAAGCTGAACTTTATGAGCATGCTATCAGGAAGGGTGAAGCACAGATAGCCGCAGGCGGTGCATTATGTGCAGAAACAGGCACCCACACAGGACGCTCTCCAAAAGACAAGTTTGTTGTTCGTGACGCTAAGACCGAAGATACGATCTGGTGGGACAACAGCGGGGCAATGAGCCCTGAGCACTTCAATGTGCTTTTGCAGGACATGCTGGCCCATGCCGAAGGTATGGAGCTGTATGTGCAGGACCTTTACGGAGGCGCTGATCCGGCACACCAGCTGAACGTTCGTGTCTACAACGAACTGGCCTGGCACAACCATTTTATCCGCAACATGCTGCTGCGCCCGTCCCGTGAAGAGCTGAAGAGCTTTGAGTCGGAGATGACCATCATCGATCTGCCAAGCTTTAAGGCCGATCCGCAGCGCCATGGCTGTCGCAGTGAAACAGTGATCGCCTGTGACCTGACCAATAAAATCGTTCTGATTGCTGGTACGGCCTATGCAGGTGAGATGAAGAAATCTGTCTTCTCCATGCTCAACTACATGCTGCCGGCAGATGGCGTCATGCCAATGCACTGCTCCGCAAATGTGGGCGACAATGACGACGCAGCTGTGTTCTTTGGCCTGTCCGGCACCGGCAAAACCACGCTCTCTGCTGATCCGTCCCGCACGCTGATCGGTGATGACGAGCACGGCTGGGGCCCTGATGGCATCTTCAACTTTGAAGGTGGCTGTTATGCAAAGACCATTCGTCTTTCCGCAGAAGCTGAGCCGGAAATCTTTGCAACCACACAGCGCTTTGGCACCATTCTTGAAAATGTTGTGCTGGATGAAGCGCGTGTTCCTGACTTTGATGACGGTTCTAAAACGGAAAACACCCGTTGTTCCTACCCAATTCACTTCATTCCAAATGCAAGTGAAACGAGCCGCGCATCGCACCCGAAAAACATCATCATGCTGACCGCTGATGCATTTGGTGTTCTGCCTCCAATTGCAAAGCTGTCTGATGCACAGGCTATGTACCACTTCCTTTCCGGTTACACCGCAAAGGTTGCAGGTACAGAGCGCGGTGTAACAGAGCCGCAGGCAACATTTTCCACCTGCTTCGGCGCTCCATTTATGCCGCGTCACCCTTCAGAGTACGGTTCTCTGCTCAAAGACCTGATCCGCGAGCATGATGTGGATTGCTGGCTTGTAAACACCGGCTGGACTGGTGGGGCCTATGGCGTTGGCCACCGCATGCCAATCAAAGAAACCCGTGCCCTGCTTCGCGCAGCACTGGATGGGTCTTTGAACAATGTTGAGTTCCGTAAGGATGAGAACTTCGGCTTCATGGTCCCTGTTGCTGTACCGGGCGTGAACACCAGCATTCTTGATCCACGGAGCACCTGGAGCAACCCGGCTGAATATGATGCACAGGCTGCAAAGCTGGTCGACATGTTTGCTGCCAACTTCCAGATCTTCCAGGATCACGTTGACGATCTGGTCCTCAGCGCAGGCCCAATCACCAGGATGGCTGCCGAATAAAACTCGTCAGTTTCAAGAATTAAGAGCGCTGGAACGAAAGTTCCGGCGCTTTTTCTGTTTGAGACTAACACTGCACACTAACAGTTCTCCAGCACTCATCGTTCTTTTGTTGCGCACCCTTGAGAAAGCAGGCTAGGCTCCTCACGTTATGAAGGCGCATTCTCAAAGTGCAATTCGTTACGTTGCCCGGGAATGCTCAAACACCTGTTGAATTGCGAGCGTGCCATGTCCATTAGTCATTTGCCTGAGGAATTGCCCCAAAATCTTGATGTGCTTGGTGTCGCTGAACGCTGGCAAACGGAAGGACGCAAAGTCGTTCTTGCAACAGTGATTGAGACATGGGGATCTGCGCCGCGCCCTGTAGGGAGCCATTTGATCATTGACGAGAATGGCGAGTTCGAAGGCTCCGTTTCTGGCGGATGTGTTGAAGGCGCCGTTGTTTCAGAAGCATTGGATGTGCTTGAAGGTGGCAAGGCCCGCAGGATTGAGTTTGGCGTTGCGGACGAAACCGCATGGCGTGTTGGCCTTTCCTGTGGCGGCAAGATTGCAGTCTATGTACAACCAGTCACATCAGAAGCGGATCACGGACATATCCACCTTCTGAATAAAGCACGGTACGAAAGAGAGCCAGCTGCACTGCTGACCAATCTGGCCGACGGCACATCCTCTGTTATGCTGTACGGCGACGATGCAGAAGACACTGCACTCGCTGTTGCATTCGAAAACGGAGTCCGTAGTGGTAAGTCAGGGCACGTAACCTCAGAGGACGGGCAGGAGTACTTTTTAAGTATGCAGGTACCAGCAACGCGCATCGTCGTGGTTGGGGCGGTCCACATTACGCAGGCACTGGTACCCATTGCTCAAACAGCTGGCTATGACATCACAGTCGTTGATCCCCGTAGCGCCTTTGCTTCTAAAGAACGTTTCCCGGGTATCTCGCTATACGCTGAATGGCCTGAAGATGTGATGGAACAGCTTAAGCTGGACCCGTATACAGCAGTTGCAGCAGTGACCCATGACCCTAAGATTGATGACTTCCCGCTGACAGAGGCACTTAAAGCTGGCTGCTTCTATGTCGGAGCTCTCGGCAGTCGGAAAACGCACGCCAAACGCTGTGAACGTTTACGTGAAGCGGGCGTTTCTGAAGAAGACATTGCTCGCATCAAAGCTCCTATCGGACTTGATATCGGCGCTGCAAACCCGCAAGAGATCGCGGTGGCTGTCCTCTCCGAAATAATCGTGACATTGCGCGGCACCAAAGCTGAGCAAAAGAAAGCAGCATAACGTGAAGTTTGGCACAAGACCCATAAATGAGTGCACCGGGTGTTACCTCGCTCATTCTCTCAAGCATGATGGCCTTTCTTTGTCTAAGGCCCACCAACTCAGCGCAACGGATATCAAACAACTTGCAGCTTCTGGAATTAATGAAATTACTGTAGCCGAGGTGGAGGCAACTGACCTGCATGAGGATCAGGCCGCCACCTTACTTGCACAAAGCGCAGGGGCTGCTGCTGTTTCCCTCTCCCCATCCTTCACAGGGCGCGCCAATCTCTACGCCACACAAAGTGGTGTTCTGCAAGTAGATGCGGATAAGGTGACCGAAGCCAACCTCATTGACCCTGCAATCACTTTCGCCTGCCTTCCTCCGTTCACAGAGGTGCGTGAAGGACGTATGCTCGCAACTGCGAAAATTATTCCACTGGCAGTTAATGAGGAACTGGCCCGGTCAGCGGCAAAGAAAATTGAAAAAGCGGTTTCCGTCGCAGCTTACAAGCCAAAGGCCGTCGCAGTAATCTCAACCGAGCTTCCGCACCTCAAACCGGAGACCATTACAAAAAGCCTGCGAGTATTGCAGGAGCGACTCAATATCGCTCAGAGCCATATCTGTACTGACCTGCGCATTCCCCATGAGGAGGCTGCGCTCACCAATGCTCTGGAGCTGGAGCAAGTTCGCTCTGCAGATCTAATCGTCGTATTTGGTGCGTCCGCTGTGGTTGATCAGGAAGATGTTATTCCCGCTGCGTTGCAGTTGGCCGGAGGACACCTCACTCACTTCGGTATGCCCGTTGATCCCGGTAACCTGCTGGTTCTGGGTGATTTAAACGGAACTCCTGTTATTGGCGCTCCCGGCTGCGCACGCAGTCCGCAGGAAAATGGGTTTGATTGGATATTGCAGCGTTTGCTTGCCGATATTCCGGTAACTGGTCGGGATATCATGACCATGGGAGTCGGTGGTCTCTTGAAGGAAATTCACAGCCGACCCCAACCTCGCGACCATCTGCGATCAAAGCACTCAGAAAACACAGTTTGCAGCGGCATTCTTCTCGCCGCAGGCAATTCCTCGCGCATGGGTGATCATAACAAGCTACTGGCGCAGATCGACGGTAAGCCCGTCATCAGGCACAGTGCTGAAAATGCTCTGGCAAGTGGTTTAAGTGAAGTCATTGTTGTGACTGGGGCCATGGCCTCTGAGGTGGAAGACGCGCTTGCGGGCCTGTCCGTCAGTTTCCGGCATAACTCTTCTTATGCAGATGGAATTTCATCCTCAATCAAATGTGGTATCAAAAGCGTCAGCGATCAGTCGAATGCAGCAATGATTCTTCTCGGTGACATGCCATTTGTTTCATCAGATCATATCAATCAGTTGCTGCAAAATCGTCAGCCAGCACAGAATCAGTTGATCGGCATTTCAACAGCTGGTGGAAAACGAGGGAATCCCGTGTTGTGGGACCGTGCTTTCTTTGATGATTTGCTTGCCCTGCGTGGTGATATTGGCGGTAAGCCAGTGATTCAAAATAACTCTTCTGTGGTGTACACAGTGGAAATCGGCGAAGCTGCTCGCTATGATTTAGATGACCAGAAGGCACTCAGCAATGTTGGGGGTGTTCTTGGAGATCACTCAAAAAAGCCATAAATCGCCACAATTGATGAATCGTTTTGTAGCTTAAACACTCAATAGTCACCGATTTTTCGTTTTGGTTAATTTTGCTGCATACAAGTGATAGTCTCTATCATTTTGTTTTATATTACGAATTTCGATAGTTTCAAATTTCTCATGTAATATTCATTGCATAAGTATTTTTACCCAGTTAAAAATATCTGGCAATTTGGAAAAGGGAGAGATAATCTTTTTCCCTGTCCGGTAAATTTGTCTGTTTTTATTGCAGCAAAAGAAAATTCCGGTGATCCCATAATCAAAAATGGCGGCAAAGATCAAACGGCGAGCATGGCGTACGTTCCTCCCGTAGGCATGCAGTGTTGATCTATGACACCAAAAAACAAGGGTAGGTAGATGAAAGCACCAGTTATGCCAAAGCCGGGGCAGTGCAAGTGGACTGAAGGCGACAGCGGAAGTTACACTTTCCCATGTACAAACCGCGCTGAAAATGGCTCTTACTGCGAGTACCACCGTACGATTGTTTACGAAACACCAGAGCAGCGCAAGCAACGTGCAGAAGAAATGCGCGCAGCTAATGCAGCAGCAAACAAAAAACGTTTTGCTGCCTGATGAGCCAATTGCCCTGAAATCTCCCGGTTTCAAAACAGTTTTCTGCATCAGCAGATACAAAAAAGCCTCGGCTCTGCCGGGGCTTTTGTTGTGTTCAGGCAGCGCTCCGCATGTGGCAAAGCTCTGAAGCCGGGAGAACCCGTCAGGCAGTCACTTTCAGGTCCTGAGCCAACATCATGGCATTCCCGTCAAGATCATAGAAAGTCGCCAGACTGACCATTCCTTCGATGGTCTGGGTGGCGCCATCAAACTTTACATCAGCGTCTTCCAGCGCTCCACGTGCCTTTTCAATATCAGCTACCCCGAAAACCGGTACCGAGTTACCGGGCTGAGGTTCTGCCTGCTCCCCCATTCCCAGCGTAACCCCTTCAGTTTTTGTTTTCATTTCGCTCCAGCCCGCTTCATCAAGGTGATAGAGCAATTCAAAACCGAGCATTTTGCTATACCACTCCGCGCTGGCATGGCGATCCCGGACAGAGATGGTGATCGTAATCGTATTTTCCAAAGAAACTAAAGACATCAAACTTCCCCCTCATCAAAAAATAGAGTAACTATACTTTATGGACATTAGCGCACTTGTCAAGCTGACATCCCGAGCCTGGTCTCTCAATATTCTGGCACTCATGCAAGACGGCGTACCCGGCAGGCAGGCCCCGTTGCTGGCTGCTTGCGGGGCTGGCAGAACATCCTTTTCCGCAAGCCTCAAGCACCTGATTGAAATAGGTCTTTTAGAAAGGAACCCCGGTCACGGTCACCCCTTGCGCCCGGAGTTTCAACTCACACAAGCAGGAGCAGAAGCCGCCAGAATTGCCAGTGCTATTGCCGATATTGTCCCCGATAAAAAAGGGGCAGCGCTCCTGCGAAAAAGCTGGACTATCCCCATCCTGGCCCTCACAGCCGCACCTCAAAGGTTCTCTGCCCTCAGGTCTGGCCTGCTCACAATCACCGACAGAGCACTGTCAGCATCCCTGCGACAACTCGAAGAACAGGAATGGATAAAACGCACTATCGACACTTCCGAGCGGGTGCCATTTCCGATTTACTCAGCTGTGAACGCTGGTATGCAAATCAATCGGATAATTGATTTGCATACCTGAGAAAAACTGCCGCGATCTTGAATGATGTTTTTGATGGCAGCCTGAAACCGTGATCTCACTCATGCCTTTATTGCGATTGCTTCAGTCGCACTATTCTCGTGCAGCAACGACCAGCGAGATGAGCTTGTTAAACTCGCGCCGCGTGATAAAGCGGTGCTCAGTGCAATACTCAGTTTCACGGGCAGCGGCTCCGCGACATGACGAAATAAGCTGCATTATTGCCGCCTCTCCAGTCATTTTTTCACGGCTGATCAATGGTATGAACCGTTTCAGGAACTCAGTAGTGTCTGATTGGTGGATGATAACGGTATCCCATTCGGGGATCACTATGAGCGCCTGATTTCCCAGTCCCCATGCCCAGAAAGTCCCCTTGGGCAGACCGGTATCTGCTCCGGGTATCCACCACAGATAACCATGCCCCCAACGCATTCCTTCAATGCCTGTTTCAGTGAAATCGCTGGTAATAAGTTCGATCCACTTTTCTGCAAGAATATGCTGCCCGTCAGCAACTCCTCGATTGAGATAAAGGTTGCCAATCCGGGCAAGGTCGCGTGCAGACATTTTGAACATTGCTGCCCTGTGCTCGGACTTCTGAGGATCAAAGTTGTAAGACACGTCGGAGCGATCAAAATCTTGCATTCCGACAGGTTGTGCTATCCTGACATCGAACGCCTCTGCAACCTCAGAACCTGCCGCACTCTCAAAGACGGTTGTCAGCGCGTTATAATCCCAGTTGTTGTAAGCCCAGATGGTCCCCGGCTGGTTTTCTGTGTGCCCCAACCGCCTGTCGATTTCCGCTTGCAGACTACCCGAGGCAGCAGCCGGGTGGTTAATACCTGAAACACTGCGCAGCAAATGACGCACTGTTGTCTGCTGTTGCAACTCCGTCAGCGGTACCGGGGCGTCATTAATACCGAGTTCCTGAAGTGTCGCATCAAGGCGCAGTTCATTTGTGTGCGATGCCAGTTGCTGGCCAACAAGAGCACTGAGAAGAGCTTTTCTTATCGAATGAACACTGTAGGATTTTGAAAGGTCACCAAATGCCCCAACCTTTCGACCATTGGTAAGGATCATGAAGGAATCCGTGCTCAAACTGGCAGCGTAGTTGAAAACTGCATCAAGCTCTTTGGGGTTCCAGCCCAAATTCTTGATTTCAGAGGCATCAAGTTGGCTCACCTCCAGATTTCGTGCAGGCCAGGTTTGACGTCCTGACCGACGTTCTCCGGTTTGAATTAGATACGTCAGCACAGATGCTGCGATCAGCACGACGGCTAGTGCAATGAACAGATAACGGCGTTTCATACGCAGGACACTCCAGAAAGATCAGTCTTAAAATTCAAATTTTCAACCATCAACAAAACATGCTCCCGCGCTCCAGCACACCGCCAGTATTGTGACGAGATCAATTAGGGCAACACCAATCACAGTAGTGTGTGCAATACGCATCCCTTGGCTGATAGCTAACTAAAAACAAAAAAGTGGTATTGGGTCAGGATAAGAAACAGTAGGCTTTGGGGAGCGTGGAAAGCTAGCCACAGTTCAGGAAAATAGTAAAGTGGCAATCTGTATCTTGAGGAATTGCAGATCTCTGGCAACTCGGAGCCCTGTTGGTTTAATTTCCAGTAGGATAGCTTGTTGCTCCGCCGCAATTCTTAAAAGAAAAACTTGCTTACTAACAGATGGTATTCATTAGTTTTTGCGCGCAGTGCAATGGAGTAGCCACGAAACTGGATAGGGGAAATAAATTCCCCTCACGCTTTTTTACGGTTTGCTCTTCTGAAAACTGAACTACAAAGGAGTATTCGGTTCTTTTCAGGAGATCTTGGTGGCAGAGACCCCAAATATTTTCAGTGTTTCTCCCTCAGTGCCCTTTTTGCAGGCGACTGTTGAGGCGCTCCTGTCTGGGCAGCTGATCCCCGGTTTTCAGGCGGATGATGATCCGCTGGCGCTGGCGGATGTAACCATTTACGTGCCCACTCGCCGTGCAGCCAGAACCCTGCCGGATGTCCTGCGCAAGGCTCTGGGGTCCAAAGCGACACTGTTGCCGAAAATTCTGCCGCTGGGCGATGTGGACGAGGAAGAACATATCCTGAAAGGCTACGGGGACGGCGAAGCCCTGCCGCCAGCCATGTCCACCACGGAACGTAAACTCGCCATGACCCGCCTCGTCTGGGCGTGGAAAGGGCAGCTCCGCCGCCAGATCCTCCAGCTCAAAGAGGATGATCCCGCCCGCGTCCCTGCCTCATCAGCAGACGCCGCATGGCTCGCAGGCAATCTTCTCACTCTCATGGATGAGGTACAAACAGAGGAAGCCAGCTGGACCGAACTGAGCAACCTTGTGCCGGAAGATCACGCCGAATATTGGAAGATCACGCTGGAATTCCTGAAGATCGTTACCGACCTGTGGCCCGAGCACTTAAAAGCCGTGGGCATGATGGACCCGAAGGAGCGCCGCTCTGCTCTCATCAAAGCCGAAGCCCAGCGCTTGCGCACATCTCCCCCACGCGGGCCAGTCATCGTTGCAGGTGCCACCGGCTCTTTCCCGGCAACGGCTGAGCTGATGAAAGCCGTTCTCTCATTGGAAAGCGGTGCCCTTGTTCTGCCCGGACTCGATATGGATATGGACGCACAGAGCTGGCAGGCACTGGCAAACCCGGCTTTGAACACTCGTGTTCCCGGTCACCCTCAATACAGCCTGCGCCAATTGCTTCTGGCGCTAGATGTTAAGCGCGAGCAAGTCACCCAGCTTGGAGAACCGGAAAGTGACGCCCTGCGACTGCGCTGTGAGATCATCAACGAAGCGCTCCGCCCAGCCGAAACAACAGAGGAATGGCAGAACTTCTTCACCTCCGAGCTGGCTCAGCATCGCGAAACCGCCTTCGCAGACACCCAGCTCATCACCGCCCGCAATGAGGCAGAAGAAGCACTCTCCGTTGCACTGGTGCTGCGTGAAGCTGTTGAAGCAGGCAAAACCACCGCGCTCATCTCACCAGACAGAACTTTGGCCCGCCGCGTAGCATCCGAACTCACCCGTTGGGGCATCATTGTAGATGACACCGCAGGCCGCCCGCTGGAACAGACCCCGCCCATGGTGCTTGCCATTCTGGCAGCAAAGCTGGCGCTGCAAGGGTTGGACCCGGTTAACCTGCTCGCCCTGCTTAAGCATCCTCTGGCCTTCCTCGGCATGCAGGCCAAAGAGGTAAGAGCTGCGGCCCGCGCTCTGGAGCGCGGCGTTCTGCGCGGTCCGCACCCACGCCCCGGCCTCAGTGGTCTGCGCGAAGCTGTAGTTGCCGCCCGCGATCAGGCTATGGAAAAGGCAGACAGACCCGTCTCCCGCTGGCGTAAGTTGGTGGAAGAAGACTGGGAAGCTATCAACACCCTGCTGGATCGCCTCGAGCAGGCACTTGGTCCGCTGGAAACCCTGCTGCAAAATCCTAATGAGATACCTGTTAAGGAGCTGGTCAAAACCCATGTGGAGGCTGTTCTTCTGCTGGGAGCTGATGAAAACGGCTCTACGGAAGAACTGTTCCGGGGTGAAAATGGTGAAGCCCTTGCCAGAACGCTAACAGCTCTTCTGGAAGCTGATGCCGCTGGCCTGTGCGTGCCTGCCAACGAATGGCCCGGTGTGTTTGGCGCACTCATCTCCGGTGAGGCGGTCCGCTCGCGTACCCCTGCTGACCCGCGCATTCACCTGCTCGGCCCCATGGAAGCCCGCTTGCAGCGTTATGACCTTGTTGTTCTTGGCGGCCTCAACGAAGGCACATGGCCCCAGCGTACCCGCAACGACCCATGGCTCAACCGCCCTATGAAAGGCCAGATCGGCCTTGATCCGCCAGAACGTAAAATCGGCACCTCCGCCCATGATTTCCTCTGGAACCTGGGCGCTCCTGAAGTGGTGCTCTCCCGTTCTGAGCGCGTAGACGGGTCCCCGACCGTTGCCTCCCGCTGGCTCCAGCGTATCGTCACGCTGGCAGGGGAGGGCGTTGAAGCCCAAATGCGTGCCAAAGGCAAACGCTATACCGAGCTGGCTCATGTGCTGGACCGTTCGGAGACGCCAGTCCGCCCGGCCAAACGTCCGGAGCCAAAGCCTCCTGTAAAAGCGCGTCCTGTTCAGCTATCAGTCACCGCCATTGAAAACCTGATCCGAGACCCGTACCTCATCTACGCCAAAAATGTCTTGAAACTTGATGAGGTGGACCCGATCGGCGGAGAACCCGGAGCAGCGGATAAAGGCAACATCATCCATGATGCTCTGGCTAATTTCCTTGATGACTGGGATGGGCCGTTTGATGAAAAGGCGGTGAGGGCACTCATCACAGAAGGCGGCAGACTGTTCCGCCCGCTTGATGCGTTCCCTGCAATCCGTGCTTTGTGGTGGCCTCGCTTTGAGCGCATTGCAGAAGAGTTTGTTGCCTATGAAGGCGAGGTCGCACCGAGGATTTATGACCGGTTCCTTGAAGAGTACGGCAAGGTAGAAATGCAGCGCCCGGAACGTAATTTTACACTTACGGGCCGCGCTGACCGCATTGACCAGATGAAAGACAACACCTTGCGCGTCGTCGATTACAAAACCGGCCAGCCCCCATCCGCCAAACAGGTGGAGGCTCTGCTGTCCCCGCAGTTGCCGTTGGAAGTCGCCATGATCCGCCGCAAAGGCTTTGAGGATCTGCCTCACGACATGCCGATTTCGGATATGCTTTACATCCAGCTCAAGGGTGGCAGCGATGCCGTGAAGCTGGAAAGCAGAGTGCCTAAGGAAAGCACAGCAGAAGAGCTGGCAGAAGAAGCATGGCAACGGCTGGAGCAACTTGTTGCCGCCTATGAAAACCCCCAAAAAGGTTACCTCTCCAGAGCGCGAGTGCTGAAAGAGAGGGAATGGGCCGCGCCCTATGATCATCTCGCCCGTGTGCAGGAATGGTCCCTCGGTGAAGACGGGGAGGATGCATAATGGATATTCCGGCAAAAACCCTCGATAGCCAGCAACGCGCCGCCCACCCGCGAAATTCGGCCTGGGTGAGCGCGAACGCAGGTTCCGGCAAAACCTTTGTGCTGGCTCGCCGTGTGGTTCGTCTGCTGCTCTCTGGTACCGCCCCCGCGAAAATCCTGTGTCTCACCTTCACCAAGGCTGCTGCTGCGGAAATGGCAACCCGTGTCTTTGATGCTCTGGCAAAGTGGACACAACTGAGCGATGCAGACCTTGCCGCCGAACTGGAAGACATTGAGGGGCGTCCTCCCTCTGAGGCGCAGCTTGCTAACGCTCGCCGCCTTTTCGCAAAAGCACTGGAAACACCGGGCGGCCTGAAGATTCAGACCATCCACGCCTTCTGCGAAGCGCTTCTGCACCAGTTCCCGCTGGAAGCCAACGTGGCAGGCCACTTCTCCGTTCTGGATGACCGCCTTGCTGAAGAACTGCTGAATGAAGCCCGCGCCAGTATCCTGCACCGTGCTGAGATCGAGCCGGAGTCAGATATCGGCTCAGCGCTCTCCCGGCTCATCGAGCTGCTACCAGATGCGGGCGTTGAAAAAGCCCTCTCAGAACTGATCAGCCGTCGTGATGCTTTCTATCGCTGGGTAGCCCCCTACGGTGATCTGGAGAGCGCTATTTCTGCGCTATATGCAGATTTCTCCGTCACATCGGAGGAAGATATATCAGGCTTTGCATCTGCGTTGCGACGCAATTGTTCTCTAACCGACGACGAAGTAAAAGCGTTTGCAGAGGCCCTGCGCGTCGGCTCCAAAACAGATCAGGACCGTGCCAGCGCTTTAGATCAGGCGCTTACCCTCCAAAGCGATGAGGCATGGCGCATCGCTTGGATGAAAACATTCCTTACAGGTACACTGGGACCACGCAAATCCCTCGCCACTAAAAAGGTCCAGAGCGCTTATCCTGAAGTCGTCGAGCGCCTATTCGCCGAGCAAAACCGTATTCTGGACGCTCTGCAACACCAGAACGCCGTCCTGACGGTTTCCGGTACCAAGGCAATCCTCACCCTCTCCGACGCTGTTTTACGTTACTATGAGACGGAAAAACTCCGTCGCGGCTATCTGGACTTTGAAGATTTAGTGGTGAAATCTGCGCAGCTCCTTTCTCGCTCAGAAGCTGCTCAATGGGTTCAATACAAGCTGGATCAGGGATTGGACCACATCCTCGTAGATGAGGCGCAGGACACCAGCCCGCGCCAGTGGGAAGTGATCCGCGCTCTGGCTGAAGAGTTTTTTGCTGGTGAGGGCGCAAACGAGAAACTGCGCACCATCTTCGCCGTGGGAGACGAAAAACAGTCCATCTACTCCTTTCAAGGGGCAGTTCCGGCCTACTTTGCAGAAATGCGCAAATTCTTTGCCCGGAAGGCCGAGGAGGCAAAAAAGAACTTCGAAGGCATCGAGCTAAATCTTTCCTTCCGCTCCACGCCTGATGTGTTGGGAGCCGTGGACAAGGTGTTCGACACACCAGAAGTGTTTAAGGGCTTGTCGCAGGATAACGTTGCCCCGGTTCACGAAGCCATCCGCCACAATGATCCGGGCCGCGTGGAAATCTGGCCTCTGGAAGAGGCGGCAGAAACACTGGAACCAGACGACTGGACGCAGCCAATCGATGCCATCGGCACAGGTAACCCAATGCTGCGGCTGGCAACGCGCATAGCAGAGCAAATTAAGGACTGGGACCAGCGCGGCATCGCCGGGCCGGGTGATGTTCTCGTGCTTGTCCGCAAACGTGGACAGTTTGTGGAAGCACTCAACCGCGAACTCAAGCGCCTTGATGTACCCGCCGCCGGTTCTGACCGCCTTGTCCTGACAGACCATATCGCGGTCAAGGACCTTGTGGCGCTGGGCCGTTTCATCCTGCTGCCAGAAGATGACCTTTCACTCGCCTGTGTGCTTAAAAGCCCGCTGTTCGGTCTGGATGATGACGACCTGTTCCAGATCGCCCACGAAACACCGGGTGTGCCACGACCCGGCACCCTCTGGCATGAGCTGCTTCGAAAGTCGGAAAACTCTGAAAAGTGGCAGGCCGTGCGCAAGCAACTGCAAGTCTGGCGGGATCGCGCCGATTTCGTGCCCCCCTTTGAGTTCTACGCCAAAATCATGGGCACAGATGGCTACCGCCAGAACTTCCGCGAGCGTTTGGGCACAGAGGTGGATGACGTGCTCGATGAGTTCCTCTCCCTCACCCTCACCTATGAAAAAAGCGGAACGCCGGGATTGGAAGGTTTCCTTGCATGGCTGGCAGAAGCCCCAACGGAGATCAAACGCGAACTGAACGCCGCCAAAGGCATGGTCCGCATTATGACAGTGCACGGCTCCAAAGGCTTGGAAGCACCCTATGTGATTCTGGCAGATGGCTGTAACGCCCCCGTTTCCAGTCAGCATTCCCCCGTTATGGTGGAAAAGCAGCGGGCAGGGGATACAGAGGCCGCACCCGCCCTCGTTTGGCTTCCAAACAAGGCTCAGCGCACTCAGTGGCATGAGGAGGCGCTGGACCTTCTGGCTGAAGAGCAAAAGGAAGAATACCGCCGCCTGCTCTATGTTGCCCTGACCCGTGCCAAGGATCGCCTTGTCGTCTGCGGCTGGTCTCCAAAGCGCGGCCCCAATGATGAATGCTGGTACACACTCACCCGCAATGGCTTGATCGAAGAAGCTCGCGAGCAACTGAACGCGAATGGTGAGGTGCAAGCATGGATCTGGACCAAAGGCGGTATCGAAAAAGCTGAGCCTGTTTTGGCTCGCTCTGGAAAGTCTGCCAGAGAAGCGGGTCCGCTTCTGCCGGAATGGGTTGCTAAGAACGTCAGCAGCCCGGAACGTGTTCGCCGCCTGAAACCATCTGCGGCTATCGAAGAGATGGAAGCTAAGGAAAACATCGAGCAGCAGGACCCGAAAGACGCGCTGGAAGCAGCCCGCCAGCCGGAAGACTGGCCTCTGGTGCGTGGTCGCCTTGTTCACAGATTGCTGGAATTCCTGCCGGACCTGCCTGAAGAACAGCGCCTGATTTCTGCAGAACGCTTCCTTGCTTCCGCGCTGCCGGAGCAGTTTGCCGTAAAAAAAGAACGCTTGCTCAAGGATGTATTCGGCACGCTGGGCACCCCCGGGTTTGCTGAGCTGTTCAGTGCCAGTGGAAGGGCTGAAGTCCCCATTCAGGGCACAGTCATAGGTGAAGACGGCAAACCTTACGAAGTTTTCGGTCTGATTGACCGTTTGCTCGTTAATGACGAAGAAGTGATCATCCTCGACTTCAAAACAAATGCAGCGGTGCCAAAAACAGCGCAGGATGTCTCGGAAATGTATGTTGCGCAGCTGGCGGTCTACAGGAAACTGCTTTCTGAATTGTACCCGGAACGTAAAATAAGAGCCCTGCTGCTCTACACCAGCGGCCCGCATCTGGTAGAAATACCAGTGGAACTGATGAAAACTTTTAATTTCTAGCCGAATGTTGAGAATTCGTTCGCTTGACGCTTGGCGTTTGCATTCTTACTTTCATGGCAACAGAGCGTGCTCGTGAAGAGCGACTCAAGAAATCTAGGAAAAGAGGCGAATATGGCCACTGTGAATGTTGAAGACGGCACCTTCGAAGCAGAAGTTCTGCAAAGCTCCACCCCGGTCCTCGTAGACTTCTGGGCGACCTGGTGTGGCCCGTGCAAGATGATCGCGCCATCCCTTGAAGAAATCTCTGAGGAAATGGCAGGCCAGGTTAAAGTTGCTAAGCTGGATATCGACAGCAACCAGCAGAGTGCAATGAACTATGGTGTTCGCTCCATTCCTACCATGATCCTGTTCAAGGACGGCCAGCCTGCCGCAACCCTCGTTGGTGCGCAGCCTAAGGGCAAAATTGCCGATTGGATCAAGCAGTACTCATAATTTTGAGGGTATCTGCACTGAAATGCTGAGTAAAATCGCGCATTCTGAGGATCTCCGAGCACGGAAGTGCTCGGAGGTCTTTTGTTTTGGGCAAACAGTGACTAAATAAGGACCGGATAGATTTGGCATGGGCGCTTCGTGGCAGCCCTGCTTTGCCTTGCTTCTCGAAAAAAGAGGCAAGCTTTAAGAGACAGGATGACGATGAGCGATCAAAATAACACTCCGCAGGCAGACGAAGAGCAGGTAACACCGAAAACTGTAGTAGAAGAAGCTGCGAACTCAAATCAGGCAGAGCAAGCGGAAGCTGCTGCGGAAGCAGATCCGATCGAGGCGCTTCAGGAAGAAAACGCTGCCCTGAAAGATCGTGCACTGCGCACCATGGCAGAAATGGAAAACCTGCGTCGCCGCACCGAAAAAGAAGTCAAGGACGCAAAAGCCTATGCAGTAGCAAGCTTTGCCCGCGACATGCTTGTTGTGAATGACAATCTGGGCCGCGCAATCGAAGCTCTGCCGGAAGAAGCACGCGAAACCGACGATAACCTCAAAGCGCTGGTAGAAGGCGTGGAAATGGTCGAGCGCGAAATGCTGAACCATCTGGAAAAGCACGGCGTAAAGCGCCTCTCACCAGAAGGCGAAAAGTTCAACCCGCACTTCCATCAGGCCATGTTTGAAGTGCCAAACACCGAAGTGCCAAACAACACCGTTGTTCAGGTGGTTCAGGCTGGCTACGTCATCGGCGAGCGCGTCCTGCGCCCGGCCATGGTTGGCGTTTCCAAAGGTGGCCCAAAGGTAGCCCCTGTCGCAGACAAACCAGCCGAACCGGGTTCTGCTGTAGACAAAGAAGTCTAAACCATCCCACCGAATTTCTTTCGCAGCAATGCAAAACGGAGGCCGATATCGACCTCCGTTTTTTGCTGGGCTCTGTTCGCCTGAATGGGCGTGTTCAATCCGCTTTTTTGAACAGGACTGACGGATGTTTCCGGTAGCGGTACAAAGCAGCACTAAGCAAATTATACGCATCACTTAATCAACATTAGTGTTACGGGTGTACTAGTGTAGCTATCCGGTTGCTTTTTTGCGGTGGCAGGGTAAAACCAGCAAAATACAATAAGAATAACTTTGCGGAAGTCATGTCGATGCAATCTGAGGTGTGGCAGTATCTGGATTTTCTGGGCGTAGCAGTCTTTGCTGCAACAGGCGGGCTTGTGGCTGCACGCCTGCGTCAGGATTTCATAGCATTTCTGTTTTTCTGCTCTTTGACGGGGATCGGTGGCGGGACCCTTCGTGACACGCTGCTGGATGTGCCGGTTTTCTGGACAGAGAACGAGAGCTATCTTTATGTCTGCCTCACCGTCACAGTTGTGATGTGGTTCTTCGCTCACAAGGTTGAGAAATGGGGCCGTCCTCTCAGATGGTTGGATGCAGTCGGGATTGCAGCCTACTCGGTAATGGGAGCTGCAAAGGCGATCTCCATTGGTGATAATGCAGCCGTCGCTGTGCTTATGGGCGTTGCAACCGCCACATTTGGCGGCATTCTTCGCGATATCATTGCAGGCCAACCCTCAGCTCTGCTGCAAAGAGAGATCTATCTCGCTGCAACTTTTGCAGGCTCAATCACCTATGTCACTATCCTTTTGTCCTTTGGTGATAGCAACTTCGCGGCGGCTTTTGGATTTACCATGGCAATGGCTTTGCGCGGCGGTGCAATTGCATGGGACTGGCATTTGCCCAGTTATGCCCCGCCAGAAGAAAGAAAACAGGATAAGCAGGATTGAGCGCCTTTGGCAAAGGCCGCTAAAGCGTATCTCTGAAAAGTGGACACCGGTTTTCAGATAAAGATACGCAAAAACAAAAGCTAAAGCAGACCAAGCGTTTCAGCTTAAACGCGAACTGCTTTAAGCCCTTAAAAAGATGTGTCCCGCCACAGCCAGATCTGCAAGCGCGGTTCCGGTGGATTTAAACAGAGTGATCTGATCGTAAAAACGTCGACCCGCCCGCTCACCCTGACATAACTCAGAAAGATCGGAGGCAATGTCCTGCAAGGATATTACCCCGTCTGCCAACGGTTCTTTCAGATCTCCTGTTGATGTCGGAGTTACCCCATAATTATCAAGAAAGACCCGTGCCTTGGTGATGACTGCGTTGTCACATTCACGCCGGTCTGGCTCGGTTGAACCTACCAGGTCAAGATGTGTTCCCTCTTGCAGCCACTCACCCTGAATAAGAGGCCCGCGTGCGTTGGTAGCACAGCAAATAATATCAGCCCCCTTCACTGCGCCACCAAGGTCAGTAGTCGTTGAAACTGAGTAATTACGCCCTTGCAGTCGCTCCATAAGCTGTTGTGCGTTTGCGGGGCTTCGGTTCCAGACAAGCACTTCTTTAATTGGCCTGACAAAAGTATGAGCCGCGACAAGGTAGGGCATAAGAGCGCCTGCGCCTACGACAAGCAAGCGGGAGGAATCTTCGCGAGAAAGATAGGCTGAGGCAAGTGCAGATGTTGCTGCTGTCCGCCAGTTTAAAAGCGCTCTGCCATCTAAAAGCGCAAGCGGACTACCCGTTTTGCCAGACTGCAAAAGATATACGCCCGCAAGCGCTGGTGCCTGGTGTTCAAAAGAGGAGGGCAGGGAGCTTTGAATGCGCGTTCCGATAAAGCCGCGCTCAACGGTGCCTTGTGCAGCAAAATCATGCCATGCAGAGCTAACGGAAAGGGAGCCATCCGCTAGTGCAGCCGGACGCGCAATGCGATGTGTATGAGGTGAAGGCGTCACCGCGCCTGTACGAAAGGCACGCCTCAACGTCTCAAGAACATCACGAAAGCCCATATGGGCTTCAAAGTCATGAGCAGTGATAATCCGCAAGTTGCCAGCTCCATTCTTAAAAATCAGAGCGGACAATCGAATCGGTCAGGCAGCTTTCTTATGATCTGGTGACGGCAAACCCGGCGCTAAGTCACCCGCTGCAACTTTTCGCAAAGCATCCGCTTCATGTTTCAGTTGGTTCGCTTCCCGTCGCTGAGTGCGTGCTTCCTTACGAAAACGCCCCTGTCGCATCCATGTTGCTACGCCACCAAGCACAATGCCCAGTCCAACAGCACCGAACAGCAGCCAGAAAACCGGGATGTTAAAGGTCAACATCGCGTCCTCTGGGTTAAAGGGGTTAAGCGAAATCAGCGTGCTATGTCTGTTCGCTACCGCGAGCACAACAAGAAGAGCTGCTATTGGTATAAGTAGCAGATTCCGAAGAAAACGAGCCAATGTACTACTCCAGGATCAGTCTTCGCCGTGATCCGTTCCGCCGTTCAACCGCTCGCGCATTTCCTTGCCGGTCTTGAAGAACGGTACGAACTTTTCGCCCACTTCAACTTTCTGACCAGTTCTGGGGTTGCGACCCACGCGGGCAGGACGGTTCTTCACAGAGAACGCACCAAAGCCACGCAGCTCAACACGGTCACCGCGCATCAGCGCTTCGGTCACTTCGTCAAGAATGGCGTTTACGATGTTCTCTACATCACGTTGATATAGATGCGGGTTACGTTCCGCGATAGTCTGTACTAATTCCGATTTAATCATGCTTTGCCCCCCCAAGTGCTGAGACTGTTGCCGCATCAGGAGCCTGCCAAACAGACACGAGACCGTCAAGCGGTAGGCTTGAATCTACGACACTTTTTGCTGTTTTGAAAAGCGAGTTGAGCATTTTCTCAGTATCACTACCCAAAAAGCCTAATAAATTTGCAGGGAACGGAAGTTCCGTCACCTCTGATTCTGGCTTCCAGTCGATGATTTCCAAAGAACTGGAAAGCCCTTTTTCATCGATTAGCCATTGATGTGCAGCCTGCTCGCCGCCAATTTCGTCGATCAAAGCAAGCGCTTTTGCCTGATGGCCTGTATAAACCTGACCGTTCGCTAACTCCAGCGCGCGCTCTTTAGGAAGGTCTCTGCGCTCAGCCACAAGACCGACGAACCACTGATAGGTATCGTCAATAAGCTCTTGCAGCACTCGCTTAGTCTCTGGAGTTGCTGGCTCATAGAAATTTGGTTCAGCTTTCAAAGGTGCGCTTTTGATCGCATCCATCTGCACGCCAATTTTCTCAAACAACCCTTTCGCGTTGCCATATTGAAAAAGAACACCAATCGAGCCGGTGAGCGAGGTGTATTGAGCAACCACATGGTCGCTCGCAAGGGCAGAAAGGTATGCCGCAGATGCACCAACTGTCTTAATGGAGGCGGTGACGGGCTTTTTCTTGCCAATCTTGCGCAACGCATTGTAAAGCGCTTCGCCGCCTGATGTTGTCCCGCCTGGGGAGTCGATCGAAACAATCACTCCGCGCACAGAGTCATCATCAGCGATAGCATCCAGCATCTCCAGCTGACGTTTGTCATAGGTGATAGTGCCGTTAATTTCGACGCGAGCAATATGCTTTTCAGAACGAGCTAAGCCACTGAGGCCAGCTGCCTCAATACCAGCCCACAACAATAATATCGCAAGTGCGATAAAACTAACAACACGCCAGAACGAAACCTTTCGTCTCAGGCGTCTGCGATCAATAAGGGTGTCACTGTCTAGACTCATGGGGTCTTCCCGGTCAAATGCACTTAAGCGACGATAGGGAAACAATACCTAAGCTTTTGAATAAGCCAAGTGTTCTTTCTCTGCATACTGCAAAAACACGATCATAAATTGTGCTTTGTCACTGCCAGTTAGTTAATTTTAGCAGGCATCTTGTCAAATTCTCCAAAACTGGAGAGTATCAGGCTTATCTGTTAAGCGTCCTGATAAATATCGTCGCCCAGCTATTTTATGTTTTCCTCTGCTTCCATCAGATCGACTTCATGTGCAATTGCACTTTCGATCAGGTGTCGCCACATCACTTCGTAAGTGCTTACGTTTAAGCCTTGCGCATGCGCCAGATCTTTTACGTTGTCAACGACCTGTTCAACGCGGCTTTCGATACGTGCTGGCAGTCCGATAGGCTTTTTAATTTCAGCAGCTCGGGTTATGTAACTCCAGCGTTCAGCGAAAAGAGCGATAAGTTCTTCATCCAGCCGATCAATTTCTGCTCGGATCTGAGGCATATTATGGCATTCACTAGCAGGTTTTTTCATTGATATTGTACTGCCCATTGGATTGGAAAAAGAGTGGTGTCACCCACCCGGCTAAAGCGGTTCACACTTAGCTCAAATCAGATGATCTGCCATAGTCGTTGATTTTGCGTAGCTTTTCCAAATTTAGCTTCTACGTCTCGAATGATGAGCTTTAGCTCATACCCGAAATCAGGAGCGCACTGCAACAAACATATGCTTTGCGCAGAAAAAAACCGTTCCGTTCATCAGGAGGTGGGGGGAGCTGAGAACGGAACGGGATCTGTATGGCCATGGGGCCAGTTGGACTTTTCGTCTTTGTTGGGCCACTGTTTCATCGGTTGCTCTGAAAACCGACAGGTTCAGTGATCTTAATTCTTGGCGCGTGAACTAGGGGCATAGTTCTTCGCGCACTATTGGAAACCCAAAGCCGATTGCTGCAAGGACGGCATAAACAGGGTTTCCGGATAGCCCTGCGGTTTCGGGCGGACCGCCAGGGCATTCCAATGCCTTCAAATGACCGGGCCTTGTTATTATTGTTGGTCCCGGACACCGTCAGACAATCAGCACAGTAAAGCTCAAAAGGTTGTTACCTTCCTCACTTGGCTTGTAATGTAATATACAGGTGTTACTTGAAGATAAATAGAAATCAGAAATAGAAAATGTATTTGTGCTTTTCTATTTTTAGTAGTGCTTGTATTTTATATATATTAAACTAAACTAACGAATGTTTAGTTCGAGATTTTACTATAAGTTTATTTTTATTAAGTCGAATTTACGTTTATATTAATTAATATTGAAGAGATGTGAAGTGCCTCTAATGAGAGGATTTCTTGAAGATGCCTGTTCTGACCAGCATATGCCTATCTTAAAAAGGGGCATTTTCGCCCCCTTTTGACACCCTGATTTTAAGAAGTACACGATAGACGCTCACTGGGCTTGCTAATGCAGAATGCAAAATGAAATTGCTAAAAATAACCAGCCTAAACTGAACGTGTGATCCCGCCATCGATACGGATATTCTGTCCTGTCATATAGCTGGATGTATCCCCGGCGAGGAATGAAATGAGGTCTGCGACCTCTTCAGAAGTCCCGTAGCGCCCCATTGGGATGCGATTCCTGCGTTCTTCTTTTTCTGGCAAACTGTCAATAAAGCCGGGCAGAACGTTGTTCATGCGAATGTTTGAGGCGGCATACTTGTCTGCAAACAGCTTTGTAAAGGCCGCTAAACCTGCTCGAAACACGCCTGAGGTTGGAAACAACGCCTCCGGCTCAAACAAAGCATAGGTGGAAATATTGACGAAGCTGCCTTTGCCTTGCGCTTCCATAATTGGCGTCACAATGCGTGTGATGCGCACGACGTTCATCAGGTAATAGTCCATGCCCTTGGACCAGTCTTCATCTGTCAGCTCAAGAATTGGTCCCTTAGGCCCATGCCCGGCGCTGCTGACAACTGTGTCGATGCGGCCCCACTTTTCCATTGCGGCATCTACCAACCGCTGCAAATCCGCAGTTTCAAGGTTAGATCCGGTGACACCAACGCCACCCAGTTCCTCCGCAAGCTTTTCGCCTTTGCCGGAAGAGGAAAGAATTGCAATCTTGTATCCCTCTGTAGCCAGCTTGCGAGCCGCCGCAGCTCCCATGCCGCTACCACCAGCAACAATAAGCGCTACCTTCAAATCACTCATAATACCCCCCTGAAAATACAATTGTCTTTCAAGGTGGTATTCCAATGTTAGTTTGCAATGAATGCAAGTGAGGATTTCTGTCCACTCAGAGTAAAGTGAGAAGGCTGCCAGATGAAGGACTAGACACAACTTAGTTTCAGCGATTGTTCTGAGGGAAACGTGAACTTCCCAAACCTCTCAATTTCAGCAGATACTGATATTTTTAACGAGTTAAAAACGACTATGTAAGAAATTGAATTATGGCAACAGACCTCGGGTCCTGAGGGTCTGTTGGATTCGTTGGGAGGGAATTTGTTGCAGACAGATCTGATCATACCCCAAAAAACTGCTGATAAGCAGGTGGGGGTTGCAACAAAAAAGCTTCAGGAGCCTGCTCTCAGAGTGATGACAACACTAACTGAGTTGACTGAACTGGCGGATCAATGGGAACTTCTGGAAACCACTGCAAAGGGGAACGTGCTCTTTCAAAGTTTTGCCTGGGCCAGAACACTATTGGAAACGCCTTCAGTCTCTCAAAGCGTGAAGATTTTTGCTCTGTTCGATCAGGCGGAGCTGATTGCGCTTTTGCCCTTACGGCTTGAGCAACAAAGATTTCTTAGGGTGCTTACAGGTTTTGCAGAGCCGTTTCAGCAGTACACTGACATGCTGTATAATCAGGCCTATGCCCCGGCGGACTTGCTAAAGTTTCTTACGCCCCATCTCCAACAAGTTGGTGCAGACCTTATCCATCTCAGGCAGGTGAGAGAAGGTGGTGCACTTTTTCAATATGCTCGCACACACTTCACTCCAACGGGTGAGGAGGAGGGAGCCCCATGGCTTGATTTAAGCCAGTGGAAGAGTTTTGAAGATTATCTGAAATCGATTTCTGCTCGTTCTCGTAAAACCATACGCAATCAACGTAATCGCCTGCATAAAACTGCTGGCCTCAGTCATCGCGTAGTACGTCAGGATGAGATAGATCTTGAAGCGATGGTCTTGAGCACATTATCTGGCCGTGAAAACTGGGTCGAGACCATGGGGTATTCCTCCCGGGCTCTGGAAGGAAAAGGTCTCAGAGACTTTCTGGCTCACTGGTTGAAGCGACCGCCAGATGGATGCGAACTCATTGCTTTTGAGCTGAAGCATGGTGATGTGGTGATTTCAACTGAATGGGGCTTTCTCTTCAAAGACTGCTACTCTGCTTATATGGCCGACTGGAACCCGGACTATGAGCAGTCCAGCCCCGGAAAGCTCCACCAGATAGATGTAATAGAAGCCTGCTTTGCGCTTGGGATTGATAAAATCGACTTCCTCAAGCCAACTTCCCGCTACAAGATGACGTGGACCTCAGAGGTGGCACCCGTACTCGATTTCGCCACACCTCTGACCTTTAAAGGCACAGTGTATTGCTGGCTTTGGCTTGAAAGGCTGCGCCCGCTTGCCAAAAAAACTGTGTTGGCTATGCCAGTAGAGCTAAGGCGTCAGCTTGTCAGCTTTGCAAAGCGATTATTTGGCTAGAGCGGGTCTGATCAGAACGGAATTAAGATTCCCGTTTTCCCAAAGCAGTCTCGATGGGCCGATCAGCTTATCAGTGATTTATGAAATAGTCCGAGCCTGGATTGCCTCTTTTCATCTAACAGCGCTTCTTCGAATTCGGGTTTCTCCAAAAACTTGGTACACTGGGGATCGTTCGACCAATACTTATGAAGTCGAGGTTTCTGAAGCTCCACATCCATTCCGAGCCATCCGCACGATCATAAAGAACCAGATAAGGGTTGGTGCCACCTTTATAATCGGTACGGAGGAACCGAATGGGGGGCGCCCAGAGGGTCCAGCGATAACGTTCACCATAGGTGTCCTCAATACAGGCGTTAGAGCCGGCATGCTGATAAGCCCGGGTGCTGATAAGGCCCGACAGGCCAACAGCAAATGCGAACATCGCGCCGATACCAGCCAAGAAGGTCGTTCGGATCAGCCCTTTAGACCGTTCTGAGACAGGAAAGCTACGACGTGAAATGAGAGGTAAGGTCAAGCCAGCTACGGACCACACAATTGTTATTAATAGGAACGGATTGGGATAGTAGTTGAGTGAAGCTACAGGCCCTGCAATAGCGATGGAAGCGAATGCCACAGCTAAACCAGCGGGAAGCCAAAGAAATGTCCATATCAGGGTATTCTTTGGCACCCGCCCATTCCAAACCACTGGGACAACGTGGAATAGGATAGGTGCAGCAGCAAAGAGCGACAGAACCAGATTCCCGAAATGTAACTGGCGGGTGATCAGGAACATGCCTGTTGTAGTTGATATTACCGACCAGACTGACCAGAACCCCAAATACCTTGTTCGTGCACTCGGTACTCGGCTTGCAATGAAAAACAGCAACCAAAAGGTCAAAAAAACGAAGAGAAATTGGCTATCGTGCACGTCAGACCCCAATCATTTGCTTAGCTTAATACGCATAACCTCTGCATCTGGGGCAAAAGCACCTATACCTAATACGCAATCAAAATAGGAAAAATATGAAGGGAAAATATCTGAACTACGAATTAATACAACAAGGAACCTGTCAGGCTGCAACCAACTTCCGTCTTAATAGCCTCTGTCTTCCAGTAAATTTATATT
Source organism: uncultured Pseudovibrio sp. (assembly GCA_947496145.1). Lineage (GTDB taxonomy): Bacteria > Pseudomonadota > Alphaproteobacteria > Rhizobiales > Stappiaceae > Pseudovibrio. Next base: position 165,118 of record CANMBS010000001.1, on the reverse strand, counting down.
GCCTTTTTACTCCCAATGCTCATGTATCTGACAGCGCTAAGCAGACCAAATTCTCCAAAACAAAAAAACCCGCTCAGATGAGCGGGCTTCTTCGTAAAATCTATTGCTAGATCTTATTCGTCGTCGGACTGCTTCTTCATAGCTGCAGCGAGGATGTCGCCGAGAGAAGAAGAAGCGTCAGAAGAACCGTACTGTGCAACAGCTTCTTTTTCTTCAGCAATTTCCAGTGCCTTGATGGATACACCAACGCGGCGGGTCTTCTTGTCGAACTGAGTAACGCGAGCTTCGATTACGTCGCCAACGTTAAAGCGTGTTGGATCCTGTTCACCGCGTTCACGGGACAGGTCAGCGCGACGGATGAATGCAGAAAGGTCACCGTCTACGAGTTTAACGTCGAGACCACCCTCTTTGATTTCAGTCACTTCACACTTAACGATTGCACCCTTGCGAACGTCGCCAGCTGCTTCGAACGGATCAGCGTCGAGCTGTTTGATGCCGAGAGAGATACGCTCTTTCTCAACGTCAACGTCAAGAACGACTGCTTTAACAACGTCGCCCTTCTTGTACTCTTCGATGACCTGCTCGCCCGGACGGTTCCAGTCCAGATCGGACAGGTGAACCATGCCGTCAACATCGCCTTCCAGACCGATGAACAGACCGAATTCGGTCTTGTTCTTAACTTCACCTTCAACGGTTGCGTTAAGCGGGTACTGCTGAGCGAATGCTTCCCATGGGTTCTGCAGGGTCTGCTTGAGGCCCAGGGAGATGCGGCGCTTAGAAGCGTCAACTTCCAGGATAACCACTTCAACTTCCTGAGAAGTAGAAACGATCTTGCCTGGGTGTACGTTCTTCTTGGTCCAGGACATTTCGGAGACGTGGATCAGGCCTTCGATACCTGGCTCCAGTTCTACGAATGCGCCGTAGTCGGTGATGTTGGTTACACGACCGGAGAACTTCGCGTCCAGTGGGTACTTGGCTTCGATGCCATCCCATGGATCGGTTTCCAGCTGCTTCATGCCGAGGCTGATGCGGTGTGTATCCTGGTTCACACGAACGATCTGCACCTTCACGGTCTGACCGATGGTCAGTACTTCGCTTGGGTGGTTGATACGACGCCATGCAATGTCGGTAACGTGCAGGAGGCCATCGATGCCACCAAGGTCAACGAATGCACCGTAGTCGGTGATGTTCTTAACAACACCCTCAACGGTCTGACCTTCTTCCAGGCTCTGAACGAGTTCAGAACGCTGTTCTGCGCGTGTTTCTTCCAGAACGGTACGACGGGATACAACGATGTTGCCACGGCGCTTGTCCATTTTCAGGATCTGGAAAGGCTGTGGAGTGTGCATCAGAGGAGTAACGTCGCGTACTGGACGGATGTCTACCTGAGAGCGTGGCAGGAATGCTACTGCGCCATCCAGATCGACGGTGAAACCACCTTTGACCTGATTGAAGATCTGACCAGTAACTTTTTCGCCAGCTTCGAAAGCAACTTCCAGACGAACCCAGCTTTCTTCGCGGCGTGCTTTGTCGCGGGACAGAACAGCTTCACCCATCGCGTTCTCAACGCGCTCAAGGTAAACTTCTACTTCGTCACCAACGGACATTTCGCCGTCACGGCCTTTAGCGCCGAATTCCTTCAGAGGAACGCGACCTTCAACCTTCAGACCTACGTCGATTACTGCGAGGTCTTTTTCGATAGCAACAACGGTGCCTTTTACAACGGTGCCTTCGTAAAGGTCGGAAGTCGCAAAAGATTCTTCCAACAGAGCTGCAAAATCCTCAGCAGCAAAGTTCTGATTTTCCATGAAATCTCCTGGTGCCATAAGAATGGCGCTCGTCGGCGGGTTTGTGTTAACACTAAAGGACAGGCGCTCCCGGTTCTCAACTCGCGTTGAAAAACAACCACTTAACTAATAAGTGGGCCGACGAAAGCGGTCGCACTTGTCCAAATTCGGTATCATGACAGTCGTTTGAAACGACAAACGCGAACTCCGGGGGCTGTTATAAAACAGCCGTTTTCCGGGCGCGTTCGACGATATCCACAGCCGCACGAAATGCGGAGTCTATATCCATTTCTGTCGTATCAAGCAAGTGTGCATTTTCAGCGGGTTTTAATGGGCTGTCTTTTCGGGTGCTGTCACGCTCGTCCCGGCGCTCCAGATCCACAAGAATTTCATTAAAATCTGCTGGAATTCCCTTGCCGTTCAGCTCGTCCGTCCGGCGCTTTGCACGCGCTGCCGGAGAGGCTGTAATGAACAGTTTTGCAGTCGCATCCGGGCACACAACGGTGCCAATGTCACGACCATCCAGAACAGCTCCCGGCTCTCGCTCAGCAAACGCACGTTGAAGGCGCACCAGTTCCTCCCGCAGACCGGAAAGAACAGCAATACGAGACGCTGCCTCTCCAATTTCATGAGCGGACAGCTGGTTGCGGTCCAGATTGCTCAGATCAAGGTTCTGAGCAACGGAGATAGCAACAGCTTCATCACCAAGAGGCAGCCCACGCGCCAGCAAGGCGGCGGCAACAGCACGATAGGTCAAACCTGTGTCCAGATGGCGAAGGCCAAAATGCGCAGCCAGCTGGCGGGCCAGTGTACCCTTGCCAGATGCCGCAGGTCCGTCCAGAGCAATAATCATGCAGCTTCCTCATTCTTACTTTCAAACTTACCACCCAGCTCACCAAACATGGAAAGGAAGGTCGGGAAGCTTGTTGCGATTGGAGCTGCATCATCAACTTGAACCGGCTTGTGAGCAGCAAGCCCCAGAATAAGGAAACTCATTGCAATCCGGTGATCAAGATGTGTTGCCACAGTCCCACCACCAATATTTTCAGCACCACCGGTAACAGTCAGAGTGTCCGGCGTTTCAACGCACGGAATACCGTTGGCTTCAAGACCGCGAGCAACTGCGGCTAAGCGATCAGACTCTTTCACACGCAGCTCTTCAAGGCCGAGCATGACGGTGTCGCCTTCAGCAAACGCAGCAGCAACAGACAGAATTGGGTATTCATCAATCATGGAAGGTGCACGCTTCGCAGGAACCCTGATGCCTTTCAGTTGCGAATACCTAGCGCGAATGTCGCCAATTTTCTCACCGCCGCTTTCCCGCTCATTGGAAATGGTAATATCCGCACCCATTTCAAGCAGCGTGGTGATAAGTCCAATACGGTGCTCGTTCAAAAGCACACCTTCAACAATGATGTCAGAACCCGGTGTGATCAACGCCGCCACAATCGGGAAGGCAGCAGAAGACGGATCACCCGGAACAGTGATGTCCTGCGGCTGAAGCTTTGGCTGGCCCTGCAATGTGATAACGCGCTCGCCACTGTCGTTGACTTCAACGCTCAGATCAGCACCAAAACCTATCAACATCTTTTCTGTGTGATCGCGTGTTGCAACAGGTTCAATAACGGTTGTCGTACCTGCGATATTCAAACCAGCCAGCAACACCGCAGACTTAACCTGCGCAGAAGCCATCGGCACGCGGTACGTGATTGGGATCGGCGTATCGCTGCCGCGAATAGAGGCTGGCAGGCGGTCTCCATTACGGGCAACAACCTGAACGCCCATCTCGCGCAGCGGATTGAGCACACGGCCCATTGGACGACCTGACAGAGACGCATCGCCTGTCATGGTCACGGCAATAGGATGACTCGCAAAGATACCCATCGCCAGACGTACACCGGTTCCCGCATTACCAAAATCGATCGGCGCTTCCGGCTCCAGCAGGCTACCCAGTCCAACGCCGTCAACCGTCCATGTACCGTCTTCATGACATACGCATTTAGCGCCAACTGCATTCATTGCGTTTGCAGTCCCAATCACATCTTCTGATTCGAGAAGACCTGTGATCGTGGTTTTGCCAAGTGCGAGAGCACCAAACATGAGGGAACGGTGGGAGATAGACTTGTCACCAGGTACCTTGATTTGGCCATTTAGTGGAGAGCCGCTGTGGGCCTTCACAATTTGCGGTGACGAATTATGGGACATATTCATTTCCGGGGTTGCGAGACTGAAAAAACTAGTTCCTCCTAGCACGGAAGAAAAACGCAGTCACCCTAGGGCGCATTGAACTATTGCGAAATTTCGACGGTGAATGTACCACTTCGGATAGATTTCTAAGATTTATCTTTGACATGATGGCCTGCCTGAGGCTAAGGGGGCCGTCAATGTGATGCAAACAAAGGTGAGAACCGTGGCAAGACCGGAACTCGGAACCAAGCGCTTGTGCGCGGCGTGTGGCGCTAAATACTATGATTTGAACCGTGACCCAATCATCTGCCCTAAGTGCGGCGATATGTTTGATCTGGGCATGACTGCAAAGACCGCTAAAGCGGTAAAAGCTGTTCAGAAAGAAGAGGCTGAGGAAACCTTGGTCAAGGACGATGCAGAATTGGTATCTCTGGAAGATGCTGATGCTGAAGTGTCCGGCGAGGACATTCCTGATCTGGATGAAGACACCATTGACGACGATCTCGGCAGTGATGATTCCGATGTATTCCTGGATGATGAAGACGAAGATGACGGCTCTGTTCCAGGTATTGTTGTGTCTCGCGACGACGAGGACAGCTAAAATTTCCACAGCCTGTGAACCAGCAGGTTGTTAAGAGAGTATTCTCTTGAAAATTGGAGGCGGTCCATCTATGTTCCGCCTCCATTGGCACTGAAATTTTATTGAACTATCAGTGCTTAGAGGAATTAGGGGCCTTAGCTCAGCTGGGAGAGCGCTTCGCTGGCAGCGAAGAGGTCAGGGGTTCGATCCCCCTAGGCTCCACCATCCACTCCTCAAAAGAAGTAGCACTGCTCCCATTCAAGCTCAGATAAGGTATATCCGCTGATCGTAGATGCAGGTTCACTTAACTTTGTCGGGACAAGGTGTAATCTTATCGCATATTTTGGGTGTACCCGTTGCTTTCCAAAAACTTGATTGGCGAAGCAAGTTATGTGGTGGATAGATCAGTCTGTCCGCGTTATCGATGTATGTTTTGTCGAAGACTGACATCAGCTCTTTCAGGCTTTTCATGTCCGCCTTGTTTAAAGCGCTATTGCAAAATTGCTTTAGTGTCTGGTCACCGACTTCTTTAGTCGCGCCTTTTATGGTGTCCCAATACAATCCTCTGTTCGCCGTAATCATGCTGCTTTCGGCGGGGGTTCCTTGTTTATCTGGCAAAGAGGTACCTTGGTCGGTGAGCTGTCCTTTGTTGAAGTCCAGATGCCCATTAGTGGCCAGATATGAACACCCTTCGAAGCCGATAATTGTGTCGGCGCTATCTCCCATTGTTTTTTGAACAGTGCGCATCAGACTTGGCACAGTACCTCCTGCCGTGTCTGCTGCCTTACATGATGTCAGGTAAAGGATATTGATCTTCTTTGGATGTGCGTTTTTCAGGAACGAGGCAAAAACCTGACCAGGCCAGTCTCCAACTGAATTGGTGTTGCCATGTGCAACCATATAGACCGTGTCGGTGTCGTTAAACTTCGCGCTTGATTCACTGTCGATATTGGTGACGCTACCGCTTTCATCCATGTAAAATACGTCATGTTTTTCCATCGTGACTTGTAACCACTTTGTTGTCATCAGGTTAGCAACGTCCTGACAAACGGATGGTGTTAGCAAAGTTGCGTCCTTAGCCGCTGCTCCTCCACATAAAATGGCTGTTGCTGTTATCCCAAGATATGAAATTTTTGAGAGGGTCTTTAAAAAACTGGTCATCTACTTCTCCTTGGTTTGTCATTTGCAAGACGAAGGGGAGAGAAGAACTGTGATGTCTTGAGCATAACATGGTAAATGTATGGTGTGAGATTTCTCCAAACACCGAAATGTTTCTCTCCAATGTTGAGCAATGAATTTGCTCTAAGAGACAGTAGAGTTGGTGTGGTTGCTCAGAGGTAGGCGATGAACTCCCCCGTTGTTATCCATTGGTTCCGTCAGGATCTTCGTTTAAGCGATAATCCGGCTTTCTCGGAAGCTTGCAGGACTGGCGAAGTTCTGCCGCTCTACATCTTGAATGATGGGGAAGAAAATGCAAGAGCACTCGGAGGTGCTTCCAAAAACTGGCTTCACCACTCATTGAAGGCTCTTGATGCAAGCCTGAACGGGCACTTGTTAATCCTGAAAGGTGACCCCTGTGAGATTTTTGAGCAGCTTGTCCGAAAGCTCCCAATAAACAGTGTCTTCTGGAACAGATGTTATGAGCCGTGGCGTATTAAGCAGGACGTTCGGCTTAAATCTGCACTTAAGGAAAACGGCGTTGCTACAAAGAGTTTCAACGGCACTCTCCTGTGGGAGCCTTGGGAAATCAAAAAGCCAGGCGGCGACCCGTATAAGGTCTTCACACCCTTTTATCGTAAAGGGTGCCTGCAAGCTCCGGAGCCCCGCAAACCGCTACCTTCTCCAGAAACAGTACAACTTCATTCAGCAAATGTTCAGGAGGCATTATCAGTCGATGAATTAGGCCTTCTTGATAGTCGTCTCTGGTCTCTGCGTATCAGTGAGTATTGGCAGCACGGCGAACAGGCGGCACAAAACCGCCTCTATGCATTTCTTGAAGAGGGATTGAACGACTACAAAGAAGGCCGAAATTTCCCGGCACTTCATCATACCTCTCGCTTGTCACCGCACCTGCATTTTGGCGAAATCTCACCAAATCAGATCTGGTGGGCACTCAGCATGCATGAGGAAACTCAGGATACCGACCATTTCCGCTCTGAATTAGGGTGGCGTGAGTTCTCCTATTCTCTGCTATTCCAAAATCCGTCACTACCTACAAAGAACCTGAACCCGAAGTTCGACACATTCCCATGGCTTGCCGATGATAAGCGCCTTTTAGCGTGGCAAATCGGGCAAACTGGTGTTCCAATCGTAGATGCTGGCATGCGTGAGCTTTGGCAAACAGGGTACATGCACAACCGTTTGCGCATGATCACTGGCTCGTTCCTCGTTAAGAATCTGCTGCTGGACTGGCGAGCAGGCGAAAAGTGGTTCTGGGATTGTCTTGTTGATGCTGATCTTGCAAACAACAGCGCGAGCTGGCAGTGGATTGCTGGTTGTGGTGCAGATGCTGCACCATATTTTCGCATCTTCAACCCAGTACTACAGGGGGAAAAATTTGATGCCCAGGGACACTATACCCGCCACTACCTGCCTGAATTGAAGAACCTGCCAGAAAAGTACCTGTTCAAGCCCTGGGAAGCTCCAGAAGACATACTAAAAAGCGCTGGGGTGTCTCTGGGGGAGAATTACCCATTTCCAATCGTGGACTTGAAACGCTCGCGAGAAGAAGCTTTGCGAGCACTGGAAAAGACTAAATAAATACGTTGATCGACTTTATTCAATGAACACGCCTATCTGCTTACTGAAAAAACATAACGAACACATATGCCGTGACGACAATTGCACACAGGGCAATTGTGGATAAGTAAAGATGCTGATACTTTCAAAGATGAACAATATGCTGCAATGGAAAAGCGCGGTTTTCAAAATGTGCACTCGGTAAAACCGTTTTCTATTCGCCGGCTAGGTATTTTCGCTTTATTTCAACTAATTAGCCGTCAAATAAGCAAAGAATGTATATTATTCGTATTTCTTCGTGTCAGGGCACATCGAAATAAAATATCTAATTTGAGATATTTTAAAACCCTGATCTGTGCCAGGTTTTTCAAGAATAACAGGCACATCATTCTAGTTTCGCTTTTTCCGGGTCATCTATTCTGGTTCTGGATATGAAAAAAAGCGAAGATGCAATTGCAATTCATCGAAACTTCAAGAAACTGTCATTCTAGTGTGAAACACCTAAGTGGTATCGCGGATGAGGGCAGGGGATGGATCGTTCTCAGTGATAGTCTGGGTGTTCACCCCACTTCGTACGTAAGATCTACAACATTCCTTATGGGGGGGCTAACTCAATGACACTTCGCAAGGTTGCCGGAGCAGCTGCATTTGCTGCGCTCGCTTTATCTTCAACATCGTCCTTCGCGCTGACAGAAATCAGCTGGTGGCACGCAATGACAGACGCCACTGCTGAGCGCCTAGAAAAGATGGCAGCGGATTTCAACGCAAGCCAGTCCGATTATAAAGTCGTTCCGGTCTTTAAAGGCAACTACACCGAAACTATGACTGGGGCGGTCGCAGCGTTTCGCGCGAAAAAACAGCCCCATATTGTACAGGTCTTTGAGGTCGGCACAGCATCCATGATGGCAGCAAAAGGAGCTGTTTATCCTGTTGAGCAGCTGATGAAAGACGCCGGTGTCGAGTTCGACAAGTCCGATTACCTTCCAGCAGTCCTGTCCTATTACCAGTCCACATCCGGCCAGCAGCTTTCTCTGCCGTTCAATTCATCCTCTCCGGTACTTTGGTACAATAAAGAAGCATTCGAGAAAGCAGGGGTCGAAGCTGTACCTGCAACATGGAACGAAATGAAATCAGCCTCTGAGAAGCTTGTCGCTGCTGGTTATAAGTGCGGTTTCTCTGTTGGCTGGCAATCCTGGTCTCTGATCGAGAACTACAGTGCCTGGCATAACCTTCCAACCGGGACTAAGGAAAACGGCTTTGCAGGTTTTGATACAGAGCTGACAATTGCAAACCCTGCTGTCATTAATCACATTGGCAAGCTGGCGAGCTGGAGCAAAGACAACCTGTTCCTTTACGCAGGTCGTCGTGGTGATGGCTTGCCAACGTTCACCAATGCCGAATGTGGCATGTACATCAACTCTTCTGCTTACTATGGCTCAATTAAAGCACAAGCTAAGTTTGAGTTTGGCCAGTCCATGCTTCCGCTCGATACAGCTGTAGCTGATAAACCGCAAAATTCCATCATCGGTGGTGCTACACTCTGGGTTCTTACAGGTCATGAAACTGAGGAATACAAAGGCGTTGCTAAGTTCCTGAAGTTCCTGTCCCAGCCAGAGCTGCAAGCCTGGTGGAGTCAGGAAACCGGGTATGTGCCAATCACCAAAGCAGCTTACGCTCTTTCTGAGAAGCAGGGCTTTTATGAGAAAAACCCCGGCACCGACACCGCAATCAAGCAACTGAGCCTGAATGAACCTACTGCCAATTCGCGCGGCCTGCGCTACGGAAACTTTGTTCAGATTCGCGACGTGATTAACGAGGAACTTGAAGCAATCTGGTCCGGCACAAAAACCTCTGAAGAAGGCATGAAAGCAGCTCAGGAGCGTGGCAACAAGTTGCTGCGTAAGTTTGAGCGCGTGTCCGGTCGCTAAGACCCAAGGCATAAGTAATAATCATATGCGCTGCGTCACCTGTAAAAGGCGGCGCAGCCTCATCGTTGGTGAGCACTAAATGCTAAAGCGCGTGCACTTTCAGCCGTCAGTACTACCCTACCTACTTGTGGCCCCCCAGATACTTGTCACTCTGGTGTTTTTTTTGTGGCCCGCAGGACAGGCGCTCTATCAATCGGTTCTGATTGAAGATGCCTGGACTGGAAACTCAGAATTCGTGTGGTTTGAAAACTTTCAGTTGCTCTTTGAGGATACAGAGTACCTCTCCGTTTTCTATCGAACAGGCTATTTTGCAGGTGCAGTGGCCTTAACGGCTATGTTCTTCTCTTTGATACTGGCAGGATTTGCAGATCGCATCGTCAAAGGGTCTACAATCTACCGCACTTTGCTCATATGGCCCTACGCTATTGCTCCGGTTCTGGCTGGTGCCCTTTTTGTGTTTATGTTTGACCCGACCCTCGGCATCCTCGCCTATGGATTAAAGTTGATCGGGATTGACTGGAACCATAAGCTGGATGGCGATCAGGCCATGCTGCTTGTTGTCATTGCTGCAGCGTGGAAGCAGATCCCATATAATTTCCTGTTCTTCCTTGCTGCCATGCAAAGCATTCCAAAATCTGTGATTGAAGCAGCATCCATTGATGGAGCCGGGCCGATCAAGCGTTTCTGGACAATCATCTTCCCGCTGATCTCGCCAACTACCTTCTTTCTGTTGGTAATCAACGTGGTCTACGCCTTCTTTGACACCTTCGGTATCATTCATGCCCTTACTGATGGCGGCCCCGCCAACTCTACCACGGTCCTTGTCTTCAAGGTGTTCAAGGATGGCTTTGTCGGGCTCGACCTTGGAGGCTCCGCTGCCCAATCGGTCATTCTTATGAGCCTTGTTATTGCACTTACGGTCGTGCAGTTCCGTTTTGTTGAAAGAAAGGTAGAGTACTAATGATTGAGCGTCGTCCTCTGCTCTCTTTCAGCTCTCATGTAATCATGGTGATCGGCATTATTGCTGTTGCTCTCCCGGTCTGGATTACCTTTGTAGCCGCAACACACACCACAGAGCGCATGCTGGTAAGCCCGTTGCCGCTGCTGCCGGGAACTCATTTTTGGGAGAACCTGAAAATGGTGCTGTTCACCCAAGAGTTCCTGGGTACTACGCGCGCACCCGTCTGGCTCTCCATGACCAACAGCTTAATCATAGCTCTTAGCATCGCAATTGGTAAAATCGTGATCTCGCTGCTGTCAGCATTTGCTATCGTGTACTTCCGCTTCCCGGGCCGGATGCTCTTTTTCTGGATGATCTTCATCACGCTCATGTTGCCTGTTGAAGTGCGCATTCTGCCAACCTTCGAGGTTGTTGCAAATCTGGGCATGCTGGATAGTTACTGGGGACTCACGATCCCGCTGATCGCGTCGGCTACTGCAACTTTTATGTTCCGGCAGGCGTTCCTGACCGTTCCTGATGAGCTGCTGGAAGCAGCCAGACTGGACGGAGCCGGGCCGCTGAAGTTCTTCTGGGATATTCTGTTGCCGCTGTCACGCACCAATATCGCAGCACTTTTCGTGATCTTGTTCACGTTCGGCTGGAACCAGTATCTCTGGCCGCTTCTCATCACCACCAAAACGGAAATGCATACCGTTGTGATGAGCATTAAGCAGATGCTGGAAGTAGCTGAAGCGGTGCCTCAGTGGAATATCATTATGATGACATCGCTCGTTGCGATGCTTCCACCAATTCTGGTTGTCGTCTTAATGCAAAGACTGTTTGTGAAGGGACTCGTTGAGAGCGAGAAATAAAAATGGCAAGCATTCAAATAAACAATCTTCGCAAAACCTACGACGGTGGCGTTCAGGCCGTTAAAGGGGTCTCCATCGACATCAAAGATGGTGAGTTCATTGTTCTGGTCGGACCATCCGGTTGTGGCAAGTCCACGCTGTTGCGCATGGTCGCCGGTCTTGAAACCATAACAGACGGCGAGCTGTTCATTGGTGATCGGCTGGTAAACACAATTGAGCCAGCAGATCGTGACATCGCAATGGTGTTTCAGAACTATGCGCTCTATCCGCATATGACAGTCTACAACAATCTTGCATATGGTCTGAAGAACCGTGGCTTTGCAAAAGCTGAAATCGGGAAGCGCGTGCGTAAAGCAGCGGAAATCCTTGAGATTGGCGAGTATCTGGAACGAAAGCCACGTCAACTGTCTGGCGGTCAGCGCCAGCGTGTTGCAATGGGCCGCGCAATTGTCCGTGACCCGGCAGCATTCCTGTTTGACGAACCGCTCTCTAATCTGGATGCAAAACTGCGCGTACAGATGCGTTTGGAAATCCGCAAACTTCAAAAGGAACTGGGCACCACAAGCCTTTACGTGACGCACGACCAGCTGGAAGCGATGACGCTGGCAGACCGCCTCGTTGTTCTTAGTGGCGGTGAAGTGGAGCAGATCGGTTCACCAATCGACGTCTACGAAAAACCAGCATCTACCTTTGTTGCGACCTTCATTGGCTCCCCGGCGATGAACCTTTTGCCTCTGTCCAAAGACGACAACAACTGGAAGCTCGATAACAGCGCAGTCGTTGATGTGAAGCTGAGCACAGATTTGGCTGAGTTAACATTGGGCGTGCGTCCGGAAGATCTCGTTATTGAAGAGCTGAGCGAGAAGTTCGACACTGGTCTGCACACTGCCCTCAAGGTGACCGCTGTTGAGCCTGTCGGCGCAGAGAGCTACGTGCACGGTACAATCGGTGAGGGGAGCGTAGATATTGTCGTCCGCGCACCGGGTAAATTGCATTTCGAGCCAGGCCAGATCCTGAAAGTAACCGCAAAGCCAGACAAGCTTCACACTTTCGATATGTTAACGGGCAAACGGATTGAGCTTCAGGGCACTCTTGAAATCGCCTAGGCCTGACCCTGCCAATTTAACAGGAGGCCCGACATAACGTTGGGCCTTTTTACTTAGGCTGCAATTTATGCACGACCATAGTCAATAATCTGTGCCATTTTATCGCATTTGTGAAAACGCAACTTCCTAAAAAATAAACTTGATATAAAAACTCATATTTAGCCAGCTGCTTCAGCAAGCCAACCAGCAAATAAAACTAGGTTGATCGATGCAAGCAGCACTGGAGCAGTTCTTTGCTCAAAAAACAGATGACCCTCTTCGTTATGCATTTCCGCGCAGAGGCATGCATATGCCCGGTAGCGCAGGAGCAGCCGTAAAGCCGTGCGACCTGCAGAACGTGTGGAACGAGGTTCAGCAGGGTGAGCGTTCCAGTCAGGCGGTTATGTATCTGCACGTGCCTTTTTGCGCCAACCACTGCCTGTTTTGTGGCTTCTACCGCAATAAATGGAGCAATGACTATTCCGCCCCCTATGCCGATGCCCTGATAAAAGAACTGGAGTTAGAGGCAGACTCATCGCTTTCTCAAAGTGCACCCATCAATGCGGTCTACTTTGGTGGTGGCACACCAACCGCTCTGCATGGTCAGGATCTCGCTCGGGTTATACGGCGCATCAAAGACCTGTATCCGTTGTCAGCAGATTGTGAAATCACCGTTGAGGGCAGGATCTTCCATTTTGACGATGAAAAGGTTGACGCCTGTCTGGATGCAGGCGCAAATCGCTTCTCAACAGGTGTTCAGTCTTTCAACACCAGGGTGCGCAAACGTCAGGGCCGGAAAGCAACTGGAGAAGAGGCAATCCGGTTCTTTGAGAAACTGAGAGACCGTAACCGCGCAGCCATCGTCTGTGATCTTATTCTGGGGCTGCCATATCAGACAGAAGAGGTCTGGCGGCAGGACCTGAAAACAGTTGTCGATCTGGAACTTGATGGCGTCGATCTTTACACCCTCGCAGTTTTTCCAGGTAGTCCGCTCTCAAAATCAATCGAGAAAGGCGCATGTGGCCCAGCCGCACCGCTGCCACAACAAGGTGGGATGTACGGGGAAGGCCTTGAATACATGCGTCAACAGGGGTGGAGACAGATTTCATCCAGCCACTGGGGACGACAAACCCGCGAGCGCAACCTTTACAATACACTGATCAAGTCTGGTGCAGACTGCCTCGCATTTGGTTCTGGCGCTGGCGGCAATATCAACGGTTTCTCCTATGGTGTGCATGGAGATCTGGAAGATTACCTTGATGCAATCGCAAGGGAAGAAAAACCGTTGTCACGGTTGCACAGAAGCGACCCTCTGTCTTCACCTCTCAATCTGCTCGCAGCAGGGATTGAGGAAATGCGCCTCGACCTCAACAAGCTTGATCAGATTGATCCGAAAACAGCGGGCTTCCGCACCTCAATTACTCCACTGCTCACAAACTGGCGGGAGTCCGGCTTGATAGCAGGCGATGAAATCATCTCACTCACCACAGCGGGACGGTTTTGGCACCAGACTCTTCTCACTTATCTCAAGGCTGCATTGAAACTGCACTCAGACAGCTCGCAGCCAGCATCTTAAACCAATGAGGACCACCAGCATGAATGCTCAAATCACCGCTCTGAAAGAAAAACTCGCAGAAAACCCGGCAGGTATTTTGGAAAGCATTGCCAAAGAATATAGCTTGTCTATGGCTGATACCCTTCGCTGCTTACCAGAGGAAATGTGGCGCGAGCATTCAGGTGAGCGTTTTGATGAAGTTATTAAAGCAATCCCGGAATGGGGCAATGTTACCAGCATTGCAAACACGGGTGATATGATCTTTGAGGTAAAAGGCCCATTTCCAGAAGGCAGCTACGCCCGTGGCTTTTACAATCTCAAGCAGACAGAGGGCGGATTTTCCGGGCACATCAAGGCAGATGCATGCGCCTCCATTATCTTCCTGAAGCGCCCGTTTTTTTCGAAACTCGCAGTCTCCATTAACTTCCTGAATTCCGATGGAAATTGTTACCTTAAAATCTTCTTGGGGCGAGATGAAGAAGGTCAGATCAAAGCAGATCAGCTCGAAAAATTTGATCAGCTTGCACAATGGTAGTGTGATTGTGAGCGGAAACGTCGTTCATCGGCATCACTAAAATGAAGCGAAACAAGCCGGGGTGCGTGCCTCGGCTTATCTGGCCACCTGCACAGATTGCTTCTCTTAAGGCCATCAAAAGAGTCTAAAGTTGAAAATTAAACAAGTTTTACACTTTAGAATTAAGCGTAACCCTCAAAATGCAGGAAGTTTCCTAGAGAATTAATTGAGTATCATTAAGTTAGCTTGAAACCTGCGCCGCTAACCGCCATATTCCAAAGGAAAGACCGGGGGCGAGATGTCCTCACGCCGGATGCCTATTGAGGGTCTGGAACTGGGTCGCTTTGAGAAGGACTTGGACAATGACGCGAGTTTCTGCGTTTTCCAGCCCATTTATGTTGGGCTTTGATGATATTGAGCGCGTTTTGGATCGGGTAAGTAAAGCTGCAAATGATGGTTATCCGCCTTACAACATCGAGCGCCTCCCTGCTTCGGATGAACAAGGCGAGGTTATCCGTATCACGCTTGCTGTAGCTGGGTTTACGAGAGACCAACTGGATGTTTCTGTTGAGGAAAGCCAGCTTGTTATTCGTGGTCGTCAGCAAGAGGATAAAACACGCCAGTACCTGCATAGAGGCATTGCTGCGAGGCAGTTCCAGCGTGCATTTGTATTGGCGGAAGGTATTGAGATTCTGGGGGCAGACCTGCGCGATGGTCTGTTGTCTATTGATCTTGCTCGTCCGGAGCCAGAGCGCATCGTTCGCCGAATTGAAATTTCGGCGGGAGATTGAGGTCAGGATAAATTCTGCCTCAGCGCTGATCCATTAATTTAGAACTTCCAAGGAGAAGGCGATGACAAACGCCCCCTCTGCGCTGGCCGACGATCTCAACGAAACATTTGAAGAACTTGGAGCGGGCCAGCTCGCCTATGTACGGCGCGTTTCTCCAAGTGACCTGAAAAAGATGTTCCCTGATGCTGAGTTACAGGACGCTGATTTGCCCGCTTGGGCACTCTTAGCAGCAGATGGAACGCCGCTGGTGCTGACAGACACCCGCAATGCTGCAATTGCAAACGCAATTGAGAACGATCTTGAGGCACTGAGCGTACATTAAAACGCGCAGTCAGAACAGAAAACAAAGAAAAGCCTGAGTCAGATCCCATCTGCCTCAGGCTTTTTGCATCTTTAGGGTGCCTTTTCTCAATGCGCCTGATCACTTTTACAGACGAAAAATGTTCAATCGGCTGAGTTTGTGCTCAGTAGCCCTGTCAGGCTGCATTTGGAGAGGCTTGTGGGTGCGTCAGGATAGAGTAGATTGCCGCAGCATCCGTCGTTGCGCGCAGTTTGCTCGCAACCTCGTTGTCCCGCAGCATGCGTGCTACCCGCGCCAGAGCTTTCAGGTGGTCCGCACCTGCACCTTCCGGTGCCAGCAGTACGAAGATCAGATCAACAGGCTGGTCATCCAAGCTGTCGAACTCTATCGGTTTGTCCAGACGTGCAAACAGACCGTGCAATCCGTCCAGATTGACGATCTTTCCATGCGGAATCGCAATGCCGTTGCCGACACCAGTTGAGCCCAGACGTTCGCGTTGCAGCAGCGTATCAAAGATATCGCGCTCAGTTTCTCCGCAAATCTCAGAGGCCCGTTCTGCAAGTTCCTGCAGGGCTTGTTTTTTGCTGTTTGCCTTTAAGTTGGCAATGACAGCTTCAGGACGAAGAAGTTCGTTCAGATCCATTCCTTGATCCGTGTTCATGCAAAAGTGCAAAGCCGGCGAAGACCGGCTTTGCATAGGGTCGTTATGACCATGATTATTAGTTAGGAGCAGCCCCGTTGGAAAGATTAGGATCAATCCATCCAACGTTTCCGTCGTTGCGACGGAATACGACATTTACCTCGCCATTACCAGCGTTACGGAAAACAACAACAGGAGCTTCACTTAAATCCAGCTCCATCACTGCCATTCCGACAGTCAGTGTCTTCACTTTCGCTTCTGTTTCAGCAACCACGAGCGGGCTGTAGTCCGCTGGGACTTCCTCTTCCTGCTCAGGGTCTGCAAGAACATACGATGTTGCGCCGAATGTTTCCCATTCCGCAGGTACACCGTTGTGGTGGTGGTCGTTTAACTTTTTGTTGTAGCGCCGTAGTCGTTTCTCAATGCGTTCGGCGGCTTTGTCGAAACTTTGTCGCGGGTCCTGGCTATCGCCCGAAACCTGAAGCACCACACCCGTACTGAGGTGGACTGTGCATTCGGAACGGAAGCCTGAGCCTTCGCGCGCGATTGTCACATGACCCGTGTATGCGCCTGGGAAATATTTATCCAGAGCATCGGAAATCCGGTCTTCAACGTGAGTTCTGGTTGCATCACCAATATCCACGT
Source organism: uncultured Pseudovibrio sp. (assembly GCA_947496145.1). Taxonomy (GTDB): domain Bacteria; phylum Pseudomonadota; class Alphaproteobacteria; order Rhizobiales; family Stappiaceae; genus Pseudovibrio. The sequence continues at coordinate 148,554 of CANMBS010000001.1, read as the reverse complement.
TCCTCCCCGAAATTCTAATTGTCATGGGAACCTCTTATGTTGTGTCGACTTAATCGCTGACAGGTTCTTCAGCCAAAGAGCAAAGAACCCTTCAACACATGTAGTTTGGACCAGCTAAGTTTAAAGTGCTACTGTTTTCGAGTTCTTAGAAAAAACTGTGAGAACAGAAAAAGATCCTATAGACCCTGTTAACCCAGTTTCTTTGAATTTTTACTCTTCAAAACCACGAGAAATATCAGAGACTTAGCGACTGTGCTTTTTCTCTCTGCGTCGCTGGACAGAGCTGGGAATCTTCAATGCTTCCCGATACTTAGCTACAGTTCGTCGCGCAATATCCACACCATCATCCCTAAGAATTTTCACAAGCGCATCGTCTGAGAGAATTTTTTTTGGATCTTCGCTGTCAATTAACTGCTTTAACCGATATCGCACTGATTCCGCTGAGTGCGATTCACCACCTTCAGAAGAGGCGATAGCGGCTGAAAAGAAGTATTTCAGCTCAAAAATTCCGCGTGGTGTCGCTATATATTTATTAGAAGTCACACGGCTCACTGTAGACTCATGCATCTCGATAGCATCAGCTACGGTGCGCAGGTTCATAGGGCGCAGGTGCTGTACACCATAAGTGAGGAAAGCATCCTGCTGCCGTGCGATCTCTGAAGCAACTTTCAGAATTGTACGTGCACGCTGATCCAGACTTTTAACGAGCCAGTTTGCCGTTTGTAAGTTGTCGGTAAAGTAAGCCAGCTCCTTATCGTTCTTCGACCCCTGTGAGATCGTAGAGTAGTAGCTCTGGTTTACCAGAACTTTGGGCAGGCTCTCTATGTTCAGCTCAACAGTCCAGCCTCCATCAGAAGCCGGACGCACAAATGCATCAGGAACAATAGGTTGAGCCACCTCATTGCTAAAGGCAGCACCAGGTTTTGGATTGAGTTCCTTGATCTCATGGATCATATCCAGAAGATCTTCGTCATCCACCTTACAAAGGCGTTTCAGCTTGGGAAGATCGTGAACCGCTAATAGCTCGATGTTCTCAACAAGCACTTGCATGGCCGGATCATAACGATCCTTGTCGATAAGTTGAAGCTTCAGGCATTCCGGCAAGTCGCGCGCAAAGACACCAACAGGATCAAGAGCTTGAACTGCGATAATGACGCGCTCCAGATCTTCTTCGCTCACGCCAAGTCGGCTTGCCATCTCAGTACAGTCAATCCGCAAGTAGCCGTTTTCATCAAGACAATCAATCAGTTGTTGAGCGATCAGAATATCGGTCGGCTGCGATAAAGCAAAACCCAACTGCTCCTGCAAATGCTCACTTAACGAAACTTCAGCAGCAACAAAGGCTTCAAGGTTGTAATCCGATGCACCCGCAGATGTACTGTGACTTGGTGCCTGCCAGTTGTCAGCTTTCTGCTGAACCGGGTCAACGGCTTTACTCTCGCCATTATCATCAGGGAAGACGTTAGAAAGCTCGGAATCCATACTGCTTGATATGGCTTCCGGTGTGGTTTCCAGCTCATTGCGCAGCCAGTCGCCCTCCACTGCTTCGCCAGAACTCGCTTCTGCATCAGATACATTGTCAGAATTAGGGCTTTCGGCGGCTGGGCCAGCACCGTCCGGGCTGTCATCTCGTTCTAAAAACGGATTACTTTCCAGTTCACTATTGATATGAGCAATCAAATCTACATTCGACAGTTGCAACAGCTTGATCGCCTGCATCAATTGCGGCGTCATGACAAGCTGCTGGCTCTGTCTGAATTCTAATTTGGGACCGATTGCCATAGAGATATTTCATCCTCCAAGTGCTGCAAGCTATCTTGCAACACACTTCTACGCAAGTCGGGAAGGATTGGAAATCAAAGAGTAAATTGTTCCCCGAGATACAAGCGTCTTACATCAGGATCTGCAACGATATGATGTGGCTTACCTTCGGTCAAAACTTCACCCGCAGCAATGATATAAGCCCGGTCAATAAGCCCAAGCGTTTCACGCACATTGTGGTCTGTAATCAACACACCAATGCCGCGCTGTGTCAGGTGGCGCACCAATTGCTGAATGTCACCCACCGCAATCGGATCAATACCAGCAAATGGCTCATCAAGAAGCATGAAGGAAGGGCGGGAGGCCAGCGCACGCGCAATCTCAACACGGCGGCGCTCACCACCACTAAGTGCAATACTCGGAGATTTGCGCAAATGTGTAACGCCAAATTCTGACAGCAAAGACTCCAGGTCCTCCTGACGTCGCTTTTTATTCGGCTCAACCACCTCAAGAACCGCCTTGATGTTGTCTTCCACGGATAGCCCACGGAAAATCGAGGCTTCCTGAGGCAAGTACCCAACCCCAAGGCGGGCGCGCCGATACATCGGCAATTGTGTCATGTCGAAATTATCAAGACGGATGGCACCATGATCCGGTCGGACAAGGCCGGTAATCATGTAAAAGCAGGTGGTCTTACCCGCGCCGTTGGGTCCAAGGAGTCCAACAGCTTCACCCCTGCGCACATTCAGGCTCACGCTTTTTACGACCTGACGCCGTCCATAGCTTTTACCAATACCCTCAACTTCAAGCACGGCTTCACCTGGCTCTGCATAGGTTGGGCCTTCTGGCTGCTGTATTGGGAACTGCGGATCAATTGGATGTGCACTCAAGGGCGTTGGCCTGTTTGCTTTAGTTTTTATTTTCAAGGCTATTGGGTTGAAGCAGCAATTTTATGCGTCCCGGCTTGCTGGCGCTCTTGTTCGCGTCGAAGTCTGCTTTACCAGTTTCCAGATTGATAACAAGTCGTTTGCCAACAACCACGTTGGGGCCCTGGCTTAAAACAACCTTTTTGCCAGTCATCACCACGACTTGCTTGTTCATGTCAAAGCTGGCGTCATCACCGGTTGCAACCTGATCTTTGGAGGAAATGAGAACGTTACCTTTGGCTTCAATACGAGAAATGGTTTGCTGCACAGCTTGCCCGTCCGCATCACCATTGGCCATGGAGCCTTTGTAAAACACAATCAGACGCTCAGCTTCCAGCTTGGTTTCACCTTGTGTGACGACAACATTGCCGCTGAAAATAGCGCTTTTATCTTTATCACGTACCTGAAGGTTGGTTGCTTCAATCTCAACAGGTTCTTTGCTGTTAGAACCAAACCCTGCAAAAGAATCTGAGAACGTTTGTGCATGGGCGACACTTGCAAGACCCAGTGCCATAAGACAGGCCAGAGAGAGAGTTCTCATCTGATTAATCATTGACCGTTCTCCAACTCCCAGGGAAGTAATTTCATTTTCACGCCCCGGCGAAAATTCAAAACATTGTTTTTCTGATCAAATTCCATAGATCCAGCATCGATATAGCCACCATTGGAGGTAACATCAACTGTATCGTTGGTCTGGATTCTACCTGATTTCATGTCGATATCGAGATACTCAAAGTTCGCGGAATAGCCCTTGCTGTAAAACACCTGTATCCCGTTGGTGAGTTTTAGGGTCTCAAGCTCAGTATCGAACGTCCCGTTCGTTGCTTTAATCCCGAGTGTCTCCCCGGGGGCCACTGTGATCTCTGCCTGAAGTTTCTCCAGATCCACGATTTGCGGATTGGTGATATGCTGAATGGCGCGATCTGCCCTCACGCTGTAGGAGCGATCTCCATCATTGCCGGAAAGATGTGGATTCGACATCACCAGCCCGTCAGTTGTCAGGCTTATGTCACCAATGCCAAAGCCAGAAAGAATGTTCTGGAAAACAATCATGCCCACAACCCCAGCGACAATCAGCAGCCCGCCAAGAGGGAGTGCATAGCGTAGCAAACGCACCAAAATAGAATGTCTGCGAGCAGATTTACGTGCTTTTTCAAGCCTCGTCTGCGTGTGGCCAGCAAGCTCCTTAGGCATGTTCTCCATTGTTGTCATTCGTAGTCCTGGAACAGTCTGCGGGCGAGTTCTACCAGAATTCGCTCTTCGGTTGCTGTGTTGCCGGTCACACTCTCAGGAAGTGACCGTTGGTTGATGCTTCACTTAATAGGTAGCACCAGTTTTCGTTTAGATACTCGAAAACAAACTTCAATTGCAGTTTGTATAATTAAACGCAAAGCAAACGACTTGTAGCCACAGATCGTTTCCAGAACAACCAGCCTTCAGGCGTACACCAGAATGGAAACGATACCATACACTAGCTGCCTAAATGGGGGGGCTTCAACAAATTACAAATGCTGAAGCCTCTTAAACTGCAAAAACTGGTAGAAAACTCGTAGTTTCGCTTAAGAATGTGCGAAAATATCTGTTTCAGGCCATCCTGCAAGGTCCAGTTGAGCTCGTGTTGGTAGAAATTCGAAGCACTTCTGAGCAATCTCAGTGCGCTCTTCACGCTCCAGCATAAACTCAAGACGCTCTTTAAGCTTATGAAGATGAAGAACATCAGATGCAGCGTAAGCCAGTTGTGCATCTGTCAGTTTTTCAGCTGCCCAGTCAGAGCTTTGCTGCTGCTTAGAAAGGTCAACACCAATCAACTCGCGGCAAATGTCTTTCAATCCGTGCCTGTCGGTATAGGTGCGCACAAGCTTAGAGGCAATTTTTGTACACCAGACCGGAGAGACGGAAATGTCCAGATACTCTTTCAATATGGCAACATCAAAGCGGGCGAAGTGAAAAATCTTTGGCTTCGAAGAATCTTCAAACAAGGCCTGAAGGTTTGGAGCGCTCAACTGTCCGCGTTCAATCTGCACCACATCAGCTGACCCGTCACCAGAAGAAAGTTGTACAACACACAACCGGTCACGGTGCGGGTTCAGACCCAGCGTTTCAGTGTCAACCGCAACAGCTTCTGCGGATGTGTAGTTAGAAAGATCTGGAAGGTCGTTTCTGTGATATCTGATTGTCATTGTTGCTCTCAAAGAAGAATAAGCGCTGCTTGAATTGTAGACGTGTTTTGTCGCGTCTGCATCTGGCGGTCAAGTTACTCTGTAATTTTTAAGGAGAGCTGTGTGAAGAAAAGATGGTGCCCAGAAGAGGACTCGAACCTCCACGCCCATGCGGGCACTAGCACCTGAAGCTAGCGCGTCTACCAATTCCGCCATCTGGGCACATATTCATCTTTTTCTTTCAGAGGGTTGCTGTGCTCAGCAGCGCCGCTCTGTGAGGCTGGGTTCTAGTGTTCTGTACTCAGATTGTCAATTGCGCATTTGCAAAGAGTTTTAATTTCTCCACAGAGCGACTTCACATCGTGATCCCTTAAGCGTATTAACATCCCATGAATTATAGGTTTTTTGAGGGTTATGCGCAGTAATACGTGTACCTGCAAAACTTAGGTAAAGGTGGATGAAAATGGCGCAAGCGCTTAACGGGAAACTTATCACCGTTTTCGGTGGGTCAGGATTTATTGGTCGTCACACAATCAAAATCCTTGCAGAACGAGGCTACAGCGTTCGCGTCGCTGTCCGCCATCCTGAACTTGCAGAGCATTTGCAGCCGCTGGGGGCGGTTGGACAGATCATGCCGGTAGCCGCGAGCGTGAGAAACAGGAAATCTGTTGAACAGGCAATTGCAGGCTCTGACGCTGTGATCAATCTGGTTGGCATTCTCTACGAAAAGGGCGCACAGAAGTTTGAAAGCGTTCAGGCACAGGGCCCGGCAATCGTTGCTCAGGTTTGTAAGGAACAGGGCATTGACCGGTTTGTTCATGTTTCTGCAATTGGAGCAGATGCAAACAGCTCAGCAGTCTATGCAAAAACGAAGGCGGCAGGTGAGCAAGCTGTTTTAGAAGCAATGCCAAATGCTGTTATCTTCCGTCCGTCAATTGTTTTTGGGCCAGAAGATGATTTTTTCAACCGCTTTGGCAGCATGGCACAGTTATCCCCGTTACTGCCATTGATTGGCGGAGGCCATACCAAATTCCAGCCAGTCTATGTTGGTGATGTTGCCCTTGCCATTGCAAACGCCGTTGAAGGTACTGTTGAAACGGGCAAAATTTTTGAGCTTGGCGGTCCGCAAATTGCAACCTTTAAAGAGTGCTTGCAGCTCATGATGGAGGTTATCATGCGTAAGCGCAGGCTCGTGTCTCTGCCATTCCCTCTGGCACGTTTGCAGGCGCGCTTCTTACAGTTGTTGCCAAAACCAATGTTGACCGTCGATCAGGTAAATCTGCTAAAAAGCGACAATGTAGTCAGCCAGCAGGCGCTCGACGAAAAACGCACTTTCGAAGGGCTTGGCATTGAGCCTCGTTCTATGGAAGCAATCCTTCCCACTTATCTCGATAAATTCCGCCCTCATGGCCAATATGATGAGAGAAAGCAAAATAAATAGCTTCTCTGGAAATTGTAATGAAAACAAAGCCCCGCACTTCGCGGGGTTTTTTGTAGTTTCAGCGGCTTGAAGAAAATGCGAGCAGTTTGTCTAAAGCCTGCGTTTCCCGCGTAAAATAGCATTTACTAATCGCATGAAAAGCTCACACTGCGAAGGGCGAGAAAAGCATAATAAGGTAGGGATAGGCCTGTGTAGCACTAACACCGTCAAACTTTGGAAAAGCTCATGCCGCAAACCACTATGACCCCTGAAGAACAATGGGCCTGTGATGTGCTCGAACAACTTGGGCAGAACGTGGCTGCTGCAGAACAACACACCGAAGCTTCCAATGGTAGTAGCTTGAAAAGTGACGAAGCTCTGCAGCTTGCAGAGTTTAAGCAAAATATTTCGCAACTCACCAAAAAAAGTGACATCCTTAAACAGAGCAAGGCGCACAGCTCCACCTTCAGAAAGCTGAATGAAGCGCTGCGAGCCGGTGTGAAAGAGGCTCAAAATGCGATTGAAAGAAATAACCAAAAGGCAATTGTTTCAACTTTTTCAGAGCTAAAAAAAGGTATCGCCAGCGTTGCAGGTATGATTGAAAGTGCTGAGCAAAGTTTCGCAGGTTATTCTAAAGAAACCGACACATTGAGGCAGGAGTATTCCGAGTATTCAAAACGAAAAGCGGCCTTCGCCAAACGCGCATATTTTAGCAAGCGTGGGGCAAAGAAGATGTATAAATTCAACTCGATTTGTGAAAAGCTTAGCAGGAAACTCGACCATCTGGAAGATAGTCTGCAAGCTCGCACGCTTGATGAAGTGCCCAGAACTCTGAAGTCTTGTTCAAAGACTGTTCACCAAATTCAGAAAGAAGTGGATTGGCTGGAAGCCTCAGAGACACAAATACCGGAAAGTCTCCGTGTGGACGAAAAGAAGCTGCAAGGAAACCTCGAGACTGATTATGTAAAAAACAAAGAAAGTTGGCGACCCCAGATCTGTTACAACGCTGCCATGAGAGTTGGTGTTATTGAAGGAAACCTGACTGAATACATGCGCCAAATTCTTATGAGTGGAAACACGGTGGATGGCTATCCGGTAGGTTACGCCGAGTTGATGGGGATCTCCGAAGAAACCGTTGAAAAGTTGTTTGACGACAGAAAGATTGAGGAATCTGGTATTATGAATTTTCGTGATGACAGATCTGGCAGAATCTCCCACACCGCCTATCTGCAAAAAACCAGAAAAGAAACCGTAGAACTCTACCACACCAACTGTCAGACTTTGGACATGGCTCTGTTGGGCGATGCCACCACTCTCCCCAAATCCGGCCCGGTTACCCACTATGATCTGAGCGACCCGGATACCCAAAGCAGGTTTCAGGACTGGCTGGATAGCGGCTACAGTTTCAAACACACCCCAGCTTCACAGCTGAAATAAAGCGCCCCATTTCTGCAGCGTTTGATCAGGTCTGCGTCAGGATCAGCCCAAGCAGCCCTATCCCGCCAACAATGATGCGCCACCAGCCAAACAGCGCAAATCCATGTCTGGAAACATAATCCAACAAGCTGCGCACCACAAAGAACCCGGCGATAAATGACGAAACCAACCCGATAATAATCAGCGTCCAGTCATCTTGCCCGAGTGCATCTTTGTTCTTCAGAAAATCGAACACAAACGCACCAACCATAGTTGGCATAGCTAAGAAAAAAGAGAACTCTGCCGCAGATCGCTTATCCGTTCCCATCAGTAAGGATGCAACAATCGTAGCGCCACTGCGAGAAACGCCCGGTATCATCGCCATGCATTGTGCAAAGCCGATCTTGATATAAAGCGACAGCGGATAATCTTCCACATTGGTGTAACGCGCCTGCAAAGGCATCCTGTCCACCTGCAGCATAATAATGCCGCCCAAAATCAGAGTGACACATACAAGAGCAGGGGTTTCGAACAGAACCGCTTTGATAAAATCATAAGCTAACGCACCAATGGCTGCGGCGGGCAAAAACGCCAGCAAAACACCGATGGTGAAATGCCGTGCCTTAGCACTTGTCGGCAAGGCCAGCGCAATACGAGTGAGGCGGGTGAAATAAACACTCAGGATCGCGGCGATAGCACCAAGTTGAATCATCACCTCAAAGGCGCGCCCTTCGCTTTTAAAGCCGATGAAATGTCCTATCAGAAGCAGATGCCCGGTTGAAGAAACTGGAATGAATTCAGTCAGCCCCTCAACTATGCCGAGCACAAGCGCGCCGACGATACTATCGGTGGTCATAAAACGTTGGTCTCCCATCATTTCTGGGGTTATTGTTAGGTTGTCCCCGTTTTCCCCTAGGGTTTATGCTCTCAAGACTCTTTTGAGACAAATTACATTCCTATAGCAACCATTTGGTTACAGGTTTGCTCATAAATCAGAAGAATGCTCAAGCTCTATCATCATCCTTTCTCTCCAGAATCGCGCTTTGTCCGCTTAGCGCTCGGAGAATATGGAACTCCGTTTGAATGTCAGACGGAGTACCCTTGGGCACGCCGCCACGACTTCCTTATGATGAACCCGGCAGGCACTCTGCCCGTTTTGAAGGAAAATGATGGCCCTGCTGTGTGCGGTGCCATGGTTATCATGGAATATCTCGACGAAACCCGTGGATATGCTATTCCAAACCGTCGTTTGCTGCCTGATCACCCCGAAGCACGTGCAGAAACGCGCCGCCTCGTCTCCTGGTTTTTGCAAAAATTCCTCTATGAGGTTATTGGCTACATGGTGCAAGAACGCATTTACAAACAGGAGATGCCGGACAGCCAGGGTGGTGGACAGCCGGATTCAAGCGTCCTTCGGGTCGCTCGCGCCAATATGCTGAACCACATGCGCTATATCGGATATCTTGCAGCCACCCGAAAGTGGTTGGCAGGCGACAGAATCTCATTTGCAGACCTCGCCGCCGCAAGCCTTCTCTCCTGTGCAGACTATCTTGGTGAAGTTCCATGGTCCGAGGACGAAAATGTGAAGAGCTGGTACGCGCGGATGAAATCGCGTCCAAGCTTCCGCCCGGTTCTGGCGGACAAGATGCTCGGCATGCCTGCGGCAAAGACCTACGCGGATCTCGACTTCTGAAACCTCACTCAGACACAAATCTGACAGAAAAACAGGCTGCACGAGTAAAAGCAGACCTGATCAAACGTGCACGTGCAATCGGGTTCGATGACATCCGTATCACCACAGCCGATGCCATCCCCCTTGCGCCCGAGCGCCTGCATCACTTCATCGAGCAAGGTTATCACGCCACTATGGAGTGGATGCCGGAAACTGAAGTCAGGCGCTCCAGCCCGCTGGAGCTTTGGCCGGAAGCTCGCTCAGTCGTTATGCTTGCCATGAACTACGGGCCGGATATCGACCCCATGGAAATGCGGGATAAGCCAGACAAAGCTCACATCTCAGTTTACGCTCGTAACCGCGATTACCACGATATCATCAAAGGCAAGATGAAAGAGCTTGCAAGCCTGCTGGTCTCCAAAGGCGGCGGTGATGTGAAAGTGTTTGTAGACACGGCCCCCGTCATGGAAAAACCACTGGCCCATTCCGCCGGGCTTGGCTGGCAGGGCAAACACTCCAACCTTGTCTCTCGGGAACTAGGGTCCTGGTTCTTCCTCGGTGCAATCTTTTCAACGCTGGACCTGCCATTGGATGAGCCTGAAGTGGACCATTGCGGCAACTGCAAACGCTGCCTCACAGTCTGCCCGACTTCAGCCTTCCCAGCGCCATATCAGGTAGATGCAAATCGCTGTATCTCCTACCTGACCATCGAACACCATGGCCCGATCCCGCTGGAATTCCGCAAACCAATGGGCAACCGCATTTACGGCTGTGATGATTGCCTCTCGGTCTGCCCATGGAACAAATTCGCCCAGTCAGCCAGTCAGGCCAAACTTCAGGCTCGTGAAGATCTGATGGAACCAGCTCTTGCAAACCTACTGCAACTGGACGATCCAACCTTCCGCAAGTTCTTCTCGGGCTCTCCGGTAAAGCGCATTGGCCGCAACCGCTTCATCCGCAACTGCCTTATCGCAGCAGGCAATAGCGCTGAAGAAAAACTCATCCCGCACGTATTGGAACACCTGCAAGACGAAGACGAAACCGTCCGCGCTACCGCTGTCTGGGCATTGGCTCAACTTGTTCCGTCCTCTGACTTCAACGCATATAAAGCGACTGCATTGGTGAATGAGCAAAGCAAGCTAGTGAAAGAAGAGTGGGAGCAGGGCACCTCTTCATAAGGTGCCCCTCACTCAAGCCGCACTGTTTGATTTGGGGTACTGAAACCCTGTCAGCTCCTCAGAAATTGCCCAAAGTTTCTCCTGAATAGACACATCAACTGCTTGCCCTGATAGTTTTGCTGGGGTTGGGCGACCCCATAACCCAAAGCGCGGTCCAAGAATTGAGCAGGCAACAAGGCCGGGTTCAGTCGCGGCCATCATCTGAGGTCGGACACCAAACTCCACGGGACGAGCTATAACGCGAGACAACCACCCGCCAATGCCGATGGATTGCTGCCGCTCCGTTGCTGCCAAACCGGGATGAGCTGACATGGACTTTGCGGAAACGCCAGCAGCTTCAAACCGGCGTTGCAACGCAAACATAAACAGCAGGTTCGCCAGCTTGCTTTCTCCATAGCTGCCAATACGCGCATAAGGCCGTTTTTGCCAGTGCAGATCATCAAAGTGCATCTTCGCTGCTTTGTAGGCACCACTGGAAACAGTTACGACGCGGGCGTCCGGCGTTGCGACGAGCGTTTCAAACAACAATCCGGTCAGCAGAAAATGTCCAAGATGATTGGTCGCAAAATGCATCTCCCAACCTTCAGCGGTATGCGCGAGTTCTTTCAGATTCACCACACCTGCATTATTAAGCAGAATATCGAGCCGCGAATGTGAGTTGTGAAAGGCTTTTGCAAACTGGTGAATGCTTTTGTGAGAGGTCAGGTTGAGCGGAATAACCTCCAGCGACGCATTGGGTACATGTTGACTCACCCGAGTGATAGCTGCTTCCCCTTTTTCAAAAGAGCGACAAGCGATGACCACATGAGCACCGCGCTCTGACAGCTCTAGTGTGGATTGAAAGCCGAGACCTGTACTCCCGCCTGTCACCACCGCAATTTTTCCTGCAAGGTCTTGAGTGCTATTCTTATTCCGCTGCCGGTTCATGCGCTCTTTCCTGAGATTGTCAAATTAACAGAACGTCGGTAGCTTATTTGTGGAATAAGAGAGAGTCAATAACCGACTAGTGGTCGTTTATTTGCGTGCAACTGGAGAGATGTAACATGGCAGAAAACGAAAAGGCCTATCAACGCGCCCGGACTGATGAGCATGTTGCCGAACGTGAAGCGCTCATTCTGGCAGCAACACGCACCATCATGGACCGTGACGGCATTGAAAAAACGAGTCTTTCAGCAATTGCCCGTGAGGTTGGCCTCGCTAAGTCAAGCCTCTATCGCTACTACGAAAGCCGCGAAGAAATCCTTGTTGTGCTGCTTTTGGAAGAAGCCGACCTGATGATTGCAGAATTTCGCAGGAAATTAGAGGGAACAGCCGAAACATCTGATCTGAAGCAGATTGCCCAGCTCTGGGCTGCTGTCTGCTTTGCTTATCCGCGCTTGTGCTTGCTCGTGAGCCAGCTTGCACCCATTCTGGAGTATAACCTTTCCGTAGAGCGCATTGTAAAAGTCAAATTACAGTTCTTGCAAAGGCACCGCATAATGGCGGGGACGTTGTCTTCGGTGGTGCCTGCGCTTACTGAAGAAGGTGCGCAGGCAGTTGTTCAGCTCGTTTTCACGATCATTGCAGGCCTCTGGCCTATGAAAGCCGATCGTAAAAATACAATGGCTGCATTGGAGCACCCGGATCTGGCATTCTTGAAAGTGGATTTCCAACAAAGCCTGACCAACGCCATTGAAGTCTGTATGTATGGCATTCTGGCAAAAGGCCAGAGTTGATAGCCCTCCGCAAGCACGAAGTTATATCACCGCTTTCCCATTCGCTTCTCAATCTGGCGTTTTTCCCAGTCATCTCCAAATGGGTTGAAAATCTCGAACACGCTCAGCCCATGGGCCATAACGCCAATGCCCCAGCCTGCCGCCGCCCAAAGGAACCAGAGGTATCCCGGAGAGCTGTAAAGATTCAGCCCTGCCAGCGCAGTGATAATGACTGCGTATTGGATGAGATGCATGTAAAACGAACGGATATCGCGCACATACTCCATTGCCTTCTGCTCTTTGGGAGAGAGTTCCGGCAAAATACCGTGTGTACTTGATGGCATTTCCTGATCCTTCCTTAGATCACCAAAATCCGTGTCCAGAACAGAAGCGATGCATTTTAAAGTTTCCGGGCTTGCATTCGCACCACGTTCAATGCGTTGTAAAGTACGTGTGCTGATACCAGCCATATGTGCGAGCTGTTCTTGCGAAAGCCCTTTCTCAATGCGTAGTTTTCTGACAATCACGGATGTATTCCTGTTTTTCAATAGGACGCAATCTGGAAGTTTCTGAAGTAAAACACCACGACAGAAGGACGACATCACCCCGACACGGAGGTGACAGCAACTATTCTGATCACCGTACACCATCTAAATGCTGAGTAAAAAAGAGCGAGTCTATACCGCAAATTTTACATGGTGATTCCCCTTTCTAATCGCTGAAACCGCAGAACTCCGCCAACGCTATGGCCTGCGGGAATCGACGGCAGTAATAGTGATATACAAGCTGCATATATTTAAAGGGGAATTTTGTGAAGTTTATCGTATCTTTTATGGCCATGCTAATTGGCAGCAGTGGGGCTGTCGCAAATGAGCAAATTACGACGCCATCCAAACAGGAACTCTTGACAGCTCTGCGAGGTCATTTGGTGGAAATTGACGGAGTTGAGCGAAATATTGAGCTGAGCGGTTGTGCATACTCGCTGGTTATTCAAAAAGCTGGGACCAGCACACGGGCAGACGCTGTCCATATTACCGCAGACTTATCACACTATGATTTTAATAAGGGTTTGATCAATGGTGCATACCCGCTGGCTCCGAAGAGGAGAGGCAACACTGTGGGCAGTGGCCCCATATCAATCGCTCACATATCTAAGGGTTCTGGTTTCTTCGCAACAGCCCAGAGAATGTGGAAGGAAGAAAAACGATTACGGGAGCTGTACAGTAGCCCGAGCCGCGTGTTGCCCTCAATGGGTTTGACACCCCAGGGTCCTGAAAAAGATGCAATATTGCTTGGTATGCTAAAGCGTTATCAGCAAAAGGAATGCTCCACTTCCTCTGGAGATTAGCAGGCAAAGCAAGAGCTCTGCCTTTCAATCCCTATATTGACTTTAGTTGACGAACTCAGAAAACACTTTGATCACATCAACATAAACCTCGTGCTTAAACGGGATCACCAATCCCGGCAGGTTTTCTGCCTTCTCCCACCGCCATTCGCAAAATTCCTGCGCATGCCCATCTGGTGGAGTGAGAATGTTGATTTCACTATCGTTTCCTTCAAAACGGAAGGCAAACCAGCGCTGTGTCTGTCCGCGATACTTAGCCTTCCGCACCTTCCTCTGGATGTCCTCTGGGAAGTCATAGGAGAACCAATCAGGTGCCTCTGCTAAAAGGGAGATCGACTTGACGGAGGTTTCCTCATAAAGCTCCCGCTTGGCGGCTGTCAGCGGGTCTTCCCCTTTATCTAACCCGCCCTGAGGCATCTGCCAGGCGTACTCCTCGGGAATAGGTTGCTTGTCACCAAAACGCTTGCCTGCCCAGACGAGCCCATCCTTGTTGATGAGCATAATGCCAACGCAAGGGCGAAAAGGAAGTGAGCTGTAGTCAGTCATGTCTGGTCCATCAAAAAACTAATTTTCTTATGCGCATATATATACGCCCATCATTTATTGAAAAGATGGAATGCATGAAAACAATTCCGTAGTCTAAGGGTGATAAGAGCAGTCAGCGTGTCAGATTAATCGCATAGCTAATCGGTACAAGCGACAGTCCACGTTCCTCCAGCCGCTGAGACCACGTTTCCAGCTCATTCAGCGTCACAGGAAAGGCTGTTGCAGTTGCGACTGCAATTCCACGCTTGCGAGCAATTGTTTCCAGTTCCAGCAATTGCAATCCGATTGCTTCAGAACTCAGAGTTTGATCGAGAACCAGATCGGACTGCACAAACGGAACGTTTTGAGCGGCGGCAATCTCTTCTGCCTTGGAACGTGGTGAAGAACCGTCATCAACATACATCAGGCCGCGATCCCGAACTTTACCAAGAAAATCCTGCATGCGGCTTTCATTTGCAGTGAAGCGATCGCCCATAAAGTTTACCAGTCCAACGTAGTTGGTAGTCTGCCCCAGGACCCAGGCAAGACGCTCATTGTTCTGCCTCTGATCAAGATTGGTCAGCAAGCTTTGCGGTCCTGCGTCATTGTCCGGGTAGTCAAATGGCTCCATCGGAGCTTGCAACAGAACTTCATGACCGGAGAGGCGGGCAGATTTCATCCAGCTGTTGATGTCGTCACCATAAGGAGATAGCCCAAGGGAGATATCTGCTGGAAGATCTTCGATGGCCTTGATAGTCATATCCGAGTTCAGCCCGATCCCGTTCACTAAAATGGCTATACGAGCTTGCGTTAAGGTCGCAGGATTTGGCCGCCGCGCATAAGCATCCAACGGGCGAATGCCCTCCTTGGAGGTTTGCGGCAGAGCTCCGGTTTTGTAAGGTTCAAGCAATTGCTCGACTGGCTCGCTGGAAAGCGCTTCTCCGGAAAAGCCATGCTCCAAGCCTTCATAGTCAGACTTCCGAGCCAGTACTGTAGGATGAGCAGGCCCTGCACCCGCAGCAGACGCCGTTGTGCCATCGGAAAGAGAAGGGCGATAGGTTCCGTCTGGTCCGACAGAGCCTCCATTTCCATAAAGCGTTCCATCTCCGGTGGTTAGCTGAGCACCTTCGGGCAGGTCAACAATCTGAATATCGCCGGGAGCTACCCCATCCAGCGCACTGGAAAGCTCAATGGTTGCCATCGGCTCGCCGCCATTAGGGTCATTTACAATGCTGATCCAGATGAAACCGGTGGTGAAAACAACAGTCATGATAGCAACACCAACCAGCCCGAGCGGTAGTCGCCCAATGCCTCGGCGCTTATTCATCCCCAGCGGAGCTGTTAAATCGCTCCTAACCATTGTTGCCCCCACCATCTATCAGGACAGCCGCCCGGATTAAGTCCCGGACGCCCTGCTTGTATCTCAAATAACTCGTTCTGATTGATAAAATGTAATCAACAAAGAGGAACGACTCTAAACAAAGTTAGAGCGCAAGCGTGTCAATGTAAATCAACGCGAGCGCTCTCTGTAGCATATCCCCGAAAACTGCTGGTTCAAGCAGCACATCAGAGCTGTAAAAGCTCTGATGTGAGATCGGGAGAAAGCCTGAGTGTCTCCCGGTCTCACAAATTTTCTTAGTTGGATGTGTTCGCTGCACTGTCTGTGCTTGGCGGGAAGGCTGCGTCAGTCTTCTCACCGCGAAGCAGGTCCATTGCAAGGTTCAGTTGCACATCCTTGTCTTTGTCCTGAGGAACGTAAGCCTGACTGCCTGAGCCTTCATCGCCTTCTTCAGCCTCAAGGTGTCCGCGCAGGCCAGCCTCACCTTTGGTTTCTGCACGGCCCTTCAGCTCGTCAGGCAGTTCCTGTAAGGAGATGATGTCTGGACGGATGCCCTTCGCCTGAATGGAATTTCCGGATGGCGTGTAATAGCGTGCCGTTGTCAGACGGATAGCACCATTTGCACCAAGCGGGATGATGGTCTGCACAGAGCCTTTACCAAAGGAACGTGTGCCTAAAATGGTTGCACGGCGATGATCCTGCAACGCTCCAGCCACAATCTCAGAAGCCGATGCAGTGCCACCGTTTACCAGAATGATCACAGGTGCCCCTTCAGTCAGGTCACCATTGCGCGCATTGTAGCGTTGGGTTTCTTCGGCATGACGACCACGTGTAGAAACAATTTCACCACGGTTCAGGAACGCATCAGAAACAGCAATCGCCTGATCCAGCAGGCCGCCCGGGTTATTGCGCAGATCAAGCACAAAACCTCTCAGATTGTCTTCGCCAATCTCGGCTGTCAGTTCATCAACCGCACTTTCCAGCCCGTCAAAGGTCTGTTCGTTGAACTGAGTAATGCGGATATAGCCCACATCCTCTTCTTTGTTCCAGCGAACAGAGCGAATGCGGATCACGTCACGAGTGATGGTGATATCGGTTGGCTCATTGATGCCTTCACGACGAACAGTGATGGTAATGTCAGTATTTACCAGCCCGCGCATCTTCTCGACAGCTTCGTTCAGGGTAAGGCCCATAACCTGTTCCCCATCAAGATGGGTAATCAGGTCACCAGCCTGTACGCCTGCTTTAAAGGCCGGAGTATCATCAATCGGGGCAACAACCTTCACAAGGCCATCTTCCATGGTCACTTCAATACCAAGACCGCCAAACTCACCACGGGTCTGCACCTGCATATCGCGGAAGCTCTTTGGTGGCAGGTAGCTGGAATGTGGGTCAAGGTTTGTGAGCATACCGTTGATGGCAGTTTCGATCAGCTTGGAGTCTGCTGGCTCCTCTACATAATCGGAGCGCACGCGCTCAAAAACATCACCAAACAGATTGAGCTGATTGTAGGTATCAGCAGAAGCGGCAGAGGCTGGCTCTGCAAATCTGAATGGAGCCTGAGAGTATGTCACGACTGCCGTAGCCCCCATGACCACGCCAACCAACAAGAGCGATGCTTTCCGTATCATCCGCGAACCTTTTCGTTTTCGGCGCGTGACCACCATGGGTTGGGGTCGATTGCAGTGCCGTCTTTCCTGAATTCTACATATAAAACTGGCTGGTCCAAACTAAAATTGAGGTTATTTGCGCTTGCAAGGCGCGTTTCACCCATTTTAGCGACAGGTTCGCCAGCAAGAATAAACTGCCCTAACTCCACCATCACATCATCCATACCGGACAATAGGACATGATAGCCGCCGCCTGCGTTAACAATTACCATCTGCCCGTAGGAGCGAAAATCCCCAGCATACACCACCCATCCATCAGTGGGGGAAGTAACCTGAGCATTCGGGCGCGTTGCAATGGACTGACCGGTTGTTATGTTGCCAAATCCATCTGCAACTCCATAATCCTGTAGAAGCGCACCGGAAACCGGGTCAGGCAAAAGCCCGTGTGTTTCCGCAAAAGCAATAGCCGGTTTCAATCGGCCAGGGTCCGCAAACGGGTCACCGGAAGCAATCCGGTTTTTCCGCTCCAGATCCGCCTGACGTGCTGCCTCTGCTGCACGTCGGCTACTTTCCACTTCTTTCTCAAGGTTAGCAAGCAACTCTTTCAAAGAGGTTGCCTTTTCGGCAAGTTTCCTGGCGCGAGCCTTCTCAGCTTCCAGCGCAGCAAGGCTTTCCTGCCGTGCCTCCTTCTTCTTTTTCAAAAGCAATTCAACACGATGGCGTTCTTCTGCCATTTGAATTGCACCACTTCGAACTCTGTTTCGTTCATCCTCAATCTGAGCCCTCAGCCGGGATAACTCTGCCAGATCACTGGCCAGCGCTTCTGCTTCAATCCGCACCTCTGGCATAATTGAGTTAAGCAAAATGGCACTGCGCACGGCACCCAGAGCATCCTGCGGGCGTACGACCATCGCCGGTGGCGGGCGATGACCGATCCGTTGCAATGCGCTCAGAACCTCCGCTAATACATCTTTGCGTTCATTCAATGACGCACGGACGGATTGCTCATTTTTCCTGTGCCGACCCAGACGGGCTTCTGTTGCTTCCAGCTGGTTTTCCAGCTTTTTCATGCGCTCACCGGTACGGACAAGTTCACCGCTCAGGCTTGCGCCATCCCTCTCTAAAGAGCGGATAGAGCGCTGAATTTCCTCACGCTTCTCTTTTGAAAGGAAGATGTTTTTGTTCAGGTCCCGAAGCTCCCGCTCCCGTTCCTGCTTTTGTTGTAAGGCTTGTGCAGCCGGGTCATCAGGATCAATTTCTTCACTTAGAGTTTTAAGAGAAGCAATCTCTAGCTTTTGTGCAGTACCTTGTAATGGCCATGCAGTTGCCACAGCAAAGAACAAGAAAATTCTTGCAGCAGATTGGATACTGAGGCCTTCCCAGAAACGCAAAAACTAAACTCCCAAGACGCAGCTCTCAAAAACGGCTGCCTACTCCAAGTAAATGCAAAATACGCATGGCCCATGCGGTATAACAGATGAACCAGCCTATGGTTAACCCGAAAGATAATGCTTAGACAGCGTTAAGGAAGTGTCAACCACGTTTGAAGGCTTAGCGACTTAAAGCTAAAACTGCAATATCAATGGCTCAGACACTCCAGAACTCATGACATTACAGCAGGTATCCTGAGAGTGTTGCGAATTTAAATTTAGGGGAGGAAAAATACACTAAAGCGTATCTCTGAAAAGTGGACACCGGTTTTCAGATAAAGATACGCAAAAACATAAGCTAAAGCAGATCAAGCGTTTCAGCTTAAACGCGAACTGCTTTAGGTCCTCTCACACCCGATGATACGGATGCCCGGTCAAAATGGTAATCGCACGGTAGATTTGCTCACCGCACATGATGCGGACGAGTTGGTGCGGCCAAGTCATGGAGCCCAGAGCGAGTTTCAGGTCTGCCCGTTGTAACAAGGCTTGACCATGTCCGTCTGCACCGCCGATGGCAAGAACCACATCAGGGGCGCCCTGGTCTGCCCAGTTTCCCACCTTTTTAGCGAAAGCTTCACTGGAAAGCGCTTTGCCGTGCTCATCCATTGCAATCAGGATGGTACCGGAAGGAAGCGCGTTGAGCAGTAGTTGCGCCTCTTCGTCTTTTCTGTCAGCTGCCCGTGCAGCCCGGCTTTCTGAAAGTTCAGTCACAGACACAGAGGTGATGCCAACGGAACGGCCCGCTTTACGTGCACGGTCCAGATAACGTTCAAACATGTCTTTTTCTGCGCCAGCTTTCATTTTACCAACGCAGGCAATCGTGACTTTCATAAAGTCCTCGAAGTTACAAAGGGGGATCAGCCCGCAAGAATTTGATGTGCAGATAGGAGCATACCTGCATCAACAGTGGTGTCTGCCCAGACTCCGTCGTTCCTCTTGAAAGGAGAGGCAAAAGATTGGGAACAGCAAGGCTCAGTGCTTCATAGAAGCACTGATATCAGCCGATGAACTGCGTTGGAGCAGAGCTATCCGCAGACCACATCTTTTCTACATTGTAGAATGTGCGGACTTCAGGGCGGAAGATGTGAATGATGGCATCACCAATATCGATGAGCACCCAGTCACAATGCGGCATGCCCTCTACGCGAGCGTTACCGTAGCCAGCATTTTTAAGATCACGCAGCAGATGGTCAGCAACAGCGCCCACATGGCGATGAGAGCGGCCAGAAGCCACAACCATGTGATCTGCAAGTGCAGACTTGCCAGCAAGATCAAGTGATACGATGTCCTCTGCCTTGGAATCTTCCAGGCTGTTGAGGATCAGTGCAAGCACATCCCCCTCTTGGGTGGGATCATGCGGTTGAAGAGGAGCGATGGTGTCCGTCCCTTCATGTTGTGTTGTCATGGTCAGCTTAAGCGCCCTCGCCATGGTTAGAGAAAGCAGATCTCTGCTAGTTGAAAAGCTTGAAATGCACAAACTCAAGCCTTCCGTCAAGAAGAATACTCAGGTCCCTATGGCATTTTCAAGACACGTATTGCCGGAAATTGCAAAAGTTACCTTGCGGTGTGGCTTTGCTTCCTCAACAAAGTGGAGGAGGTTTCATCCAGCGGACCATGTAAAATAGTCCAGCAAGGGGCTGCGCAATCGGGCAGTTGGTCTGCGCTTTTCTCAGGCAGCTGAGCAAAGCCGTACCGTTGGCAAACTTGAGCGGAAAGGGGCGACAGCGTCGCTTTGGGCCGGTCAACAATTGCCACAGGCACCCCTTCTATAATGCTCTGCCAGTTTTGCCAATGGTGAAAATTAGAGAGATTGTCCGCTCCCATCAGCCAGACAAACTTCAGGCGGGGCCTGCGCAACTGCAATTGCTGTAGTGTACGGGCGCTGTAACTGGTGCCAAGCACTTCTTCGAAGGCAGTTACTTTCATTTTCGGATGATGTGCAAGTTGCTGAACGGCAGCAACCCGTTGCTCAATGGGAGCAAGCTCGTAATGAGACTTGAGCGGGTTCCCCGGAGAAACCAGCCACCACACTTGATGCAGCTTCAGGCGGCGCATAGCCGTTTTCGCTACCATCAGGTGCCCTTGATGAGGCGGATTGAAGGACCCGCCAAACAGCCCGATGCGATTGCCATCAGCAGCATAGGGAAGGCGCATCCACTCAGGAAGAACCTTTCCCAACTTGCCGTTGCTGTCAGAGGCATTCGGGCCAGCTTTACTCATGAACGGGTTTGGCCGTTCCCACGCACGACGTATTTAAAGCTGGTCAACTGTTCTACACCAACTGGCCCGCGTGCGTGCATACGGCCCGTTGCAATGCCGATTTCAGCTCCCATGCCAAACTCGCCGCCATCAGCAAATTGTGTGGATGCATTGTGAAGAACAATCGCAGAGTCCACCTGAGCAAAGAATGTGCGGGCCGCCATCTGGTCTTCTGTGATGATGCAATCGGTGTGGCTGGAGCCGTAAGTACCAATATGCTCAATCGCTTCGTCCAGGCCACCAACAATTTTCACAGAGATGATTGCGTCCAGATACTCCGTAGACCAGTCCTCTTCTGTCGCTTCAGAAGCCGTTGGGCAAAGCATCATGACTTCTTCATCTCCACGAATCTGACAGCCTTTCTGCTGAAGCAGTGAAAGGATAGGCGGAAGAATGGTTGCTGCAACAGCTTCATCAACCAGCAGGGTTTCAGCTGCCCCGCAAATACCAGTACGGCGCATCTTGGAATTAACGACAATATCAATCGCCTTATCCAGATCTGCCTTTTTGTCGATGAAGATGTGAACCAAACCTTCAAGATGCGCAAAAACGGGCACCCGTGCTTCATCCTGAACACGGGCCACAAGGCTTTTACCGCCGCGTGGGATGATCACATCAAGGTTGCCATCAAGGCCCTTCAGCATTTCACCAACAGCAGCGCGGTCTTTCACTGGTACAATCTGGATCGCATCAACAGGTAATCCCGCTTCCGCCAACCCGGACTGCAAAGCATTGTAAATTGCAATGTTGGAGTTGAGCGTGTCAGAACCGCCGCGCAAGACAACCGCATTACCTGCTTTCAGGCACAGCGCACCGGCATCGGCAGTCACGTTCGGGCGGCTTTCATAAATCACGCCAATCACACCAAGCGGCGTGCGCACGCGGGAAATGTCCAGCCCATTTGGTCGTGTCCATTCCGCAATGGTGGAACCAACAGGGTCATCCAGCTTGGCAATGTCTTCCAAAGCGCCGGCGATTGCTTCAATGCGCTCTTCGGTGAGCGTGCCGCGATCGATAAAAGATGCAGCCTGACCGTTGGCCTTCATGCTCTCCAGATCAATCGCGTTAGCCTCTAAAATTGCCGTAGTTGCAGCGCGAACAGCCGTCGCCATCGCCTCCAGACCCTTATTCTTCTGTGGTGCGGGGGCAACAGCAAGCGCACGGGCAGCAGCGCGAGCCTTCTTGCCAATGGTTGCCATCAGATCGCGGAGATCAACATCGCCCGCATTTTCCACGCCAGAAGAACTAAGCATTTCAAGAAACCTTTATCACATCAAAAAATTGAGCAGGCTCAACCTAAACAGTTTTTAGCTATTGTCCAGATCGGAAGCCGAAAGAACAAGGTCATCTGTATGGACCATTTCTGCACGGCCCGGATACCCTACAATAGCCTCAATTTCCTTACTGTTACGTCCGATAATGAGAGAAGCCTCACCATAATCATAGGCAACAAGGCCGCGCCCCACATCATGACCGTCCGCATCAACAATGCGAACCGCATCACCGCGTGTGAACGTGCCTTCCACCTTGGTAATACCGGCAGGCAACAAGCTCTTACCCGCTTGGACAGCTTTAAGAGCACCTGCATCCAGATAGATTGCACCATGCGGTTTAAGGTGACCACTGATCCATGTCTTACGCGCTCGTGACGGGCTTGATGGAGCCGGGAACCAGGTCGCCCGGGCTCCTTCATCAATGGCTCGGAGCGGGTGCATGGTCTTGCCGCTGGCAATGATCATGGTTGTGCCCGCGCTTTGAGCGATCTTGGCAGCGTCAATCTTGGTCTTCATACCGCCAGAAGAAAACGCAGTCCCCGGCGCACCTGCCATCGCTTCAATCTCCTGCGTGACCTGAGGAACCTCAGGCAGGAAGATGGCATTCGGGTCCTTTTGCGGTGCAGCTGTATAAAGGCCGTCCACATCAGAAAGCAGCACCAGCAAATCCGCACTCGCCATGGTCGCCACACGCGCACCAAGGCGGTCATTGTCGCCATAACGGATTTCGGAGGTCGCTACACTGTCATTCTCGTTGATGATCGGCACAGCACCCATCTTCAGCAGTGTGCCGATGGTCTCGCGTGCATTCAAATAGCGGCGGCGCTCTTCGGTATCGCCAAGCGTTAGCAAAATCTGGCCTGCTGTCAGACCTCGTGCTCCGAGGATTTCAGAGTAAGCCTGTGCCAGAGCAATTTGCCCCACGGACGCAGCCGCTTGTGCCTGCTCCAGCTTCAACGGCCCGGAAGGCAACCCAAGTACACCACGTCCCAAAGCGATAGAGCCAGAAGAAACCACAAGAACCTCACGCCCGGATTGCGCGAGCGCTTGCAAATCATCTGCCAGCGACTCCAGCCATTCGCGTTTCAAACGGCCATTTTCCACCAGAAGGGCAGAGCCGATCTTGACCGTGATGCGCTTATAATCGCTCACCTGCCGGGTCATTACGGACGCCACTCCTCATCTTTGCTTGGAGACAGAGCCTCAACTTCAGCCGCTTTGTCTTTGTCGATTGCTTTGATAATCAGGCGCTGCGTCGTGTCGATATTCTCGCCACTGGCAGAAGAAATCACCAGTGGTGTCTGGCCACACGCTTCCTTCAGGGACTGAAAACGCTCTTCACGCATTTCATCTGTCAGCGCATCAGACTTGGAAAGGCAGACAATCTCTGGCTTTTCATCCAGTCCGTGACCGTAGGCTTCCAGCTCGCCGCGAATGGTGCGGTAAGCATCTGCCGGGTCTTCTTCACCAGACCCATCCACCAGATGCAGTAGCACACGGGTGCGCTCCACGTGGCCAAGGAAACGGTCTCCAAGCCCTTGCCCTTCATGCGCACCACGAATGAGGCCCGGAATATCAGCAAGCACAAAACCACGACCA
This sequence comes from uncultured Pseudovibrio sp., assembly GCA_947496145.1. GTDB lineage: Bacteria > Pseudomonadota > Alphaproteobacteria > Rhizobiales > Stappiaceae > Pseudovibrio. The sequence goes on along the minus strand of CANMBS010000001.1, from coordinate 124,947 downwards.
TCCAGCTCGCAAACACCAAGATTTGGGTGCAGCGTGGTAAATGGATAATCCGCAATCTTAGGACGCGCAGCAGAAACGGCAGAGAGGAACGTGGACTTACCAGCGTTCGGCAAGCCAACAAGGCCAGCATCTGCAATCAGCTTCAAACGCAGCCAGATCCACTTTTCTTCACCTTCCTGACCAGGGTTCGCGTGGCGCGGTGCCTGATTAGTTGAGGTCTTGAAATGTGCATTACCAAAACCGCCATTCCCGCCTCTCATCAGCAGAAGGCGCTGACCTTCTTCAGTCAGGTCAGCAACAACGGTTTCGTTGTCTTCCTCAAGGATCTGGGTGCCTATGGGCACGCGCAGCACAACATCGTCGCCCTTAGCGCCGGTTCTGTTGCGGCCCATGCCATGCATGCCGATTTTCGCTTTGTAGTGCTGCGCATAGCGGTAATCGATCAGTGTGTTGAGACCATCAACGCACTCAACCCACACATCGCCACCACGGCCACCATCGCCGCCATCGGGACCACCCTCAGCAACGTATTTCTCACGGCGGAAGCTGACGCTGCCCGCACCACCATCACCAGACTTTACAAAGATCTTTGCCTGATCGAGGAATTTCATCTTATTCTCTTTCGTCCACCTGTGACGTTCATTGCTGATCGTCTTATAGCTCTAATGCGCTCACGCCAAGGGCGGAACAGCATTTCTGGCTAATTTTGTTGCTAAACTATCGTGTCAGGCAGCATGTATATATGCCCCAAACAGTCAAAAGGCCCGCAACCGGTCAGGTCACAAGCCCTCTGAATTCCAAATTGGCGGATAATGCAGCTAAGCAGCCAGTGCCTGCATGTCCTGCCAGCGGTCTCGGGTCAGGGTAACCGTCGTGTAATCCATCAGGATGTTACCACGTGCCCGGTTGTGCTCCTGAGTCTCGCCAGTAATCTCAAATCCGTTCTTCTGAAGCACATTGAGAGACTTGGGATTGATGGTGAACAGACCAGTGTTCATCGCCGTCATGTTCAGCTGCTTAAACACATACTCACACACCAGATTGGTCGCCTCGCTGGCATAACCCTTGCCCCAGTGAGATTTCGCCAGCCAGTAGCCCAGATGAGGTGTGGTGGACACATTACGAATACCGATAACCCCAACAAGACCGTCACCATTATCAATCACCCAGTTGATCTCTTCAGTGTGCGGCGTAGTACGGCAATGGTCAAACCACCAGTCACCATCATCTTTGGTGTAGGGATGTGGCACCACAGTCAGCATTTTACTCACCTCAAAGTCATTGAGGGAGGCATTATGAATGTCAAAATCATCCTCGCGAAAATCGCGTAGGGTCAAGCGCGCGGATTTTAACTCCGGGAACATTGCCGTCTCTTCTTATTGTTATTGGAGCGCTTGGCCTGTGATTGCTGACGCTCATATTTTTCAGAGCTCTTTGATTCCCGCAGATCCGAGCATTGATGAAAGGTGAAAGGGAGCAAAAGGCTGTTGCCGCAACCTAACTCAAACCTGCTCTCGCCTTCCGCTGAAAGTCGCAGGGTGCAGAACAGCACCCGCGCCATATGCGCAAAAGCAAGAAGCCACCAGCATCCCACCGCACTCTGCATCAGTATTCGTGAAACAGTGCATTGCCACCGCAACACCAACACCAGTCAAAACGGGTAGGCTCGTTATATCCTATGGAAATCCCAAAGCTTGAAGGCGGTGACTATATCGCTCTGCAACCAAATGCAAGCAAATAGAAGTGAGTTTTGTAAAATTTCTCGGTGAGTGAGATAAATTTCTTATCTCTGCTGCGCCTGCGACTTTTTTGAAGCAATCCTGTGCGGAATACAGATTGAATCTCAGAGAGCCAATGGAATGACGAAGCACTTTGCAAATTGGGGTGCATATTCACGCGCTAGCAATTTACGGCGGTATTCACAGGCAAAAATCGCAAAAAATGACGCATTAATTACCATCTATGAAAGCCAAGGCTTTACATATGAGCCAATATATGAAATGCCACCTATACGTTAAGACTATCGACTCCTTGTCTCCTTTTAGGCGCCACGGCACTCGATTTCGCCCTGACGAACAAAGCTTCTGCATGTCGCAGCAGCAACCAACTAGGAGATACCACGATGGCTAAAGGCACCGTGAAATGGTTCAACACCACAAAAGGTTTCGGTTTCATTGCACCTGAAGATGGAAGCAAGGACGTATTCGTTCACATCTCAGCTGTAGAGCGCTCCGGTCTGTCTACTCTGGCTGATGGCCAGGAAGTGACATACGAACTCGAAGCAGGCCGTGATGGTCGTGAGAGCGCTGTAAACCTCGAAACCGTATAATTCGAGCGAATTCAGCAACAAAAAAGAGCGCAGCAATGCGCTCTTTTTTTATGTCTGCAATTCTCAGTCATATTCGGGTAATTTAAGAAGTCATTTATGCGAAAAAACTTGCGGGCGCTCGCCGCGATTAAGGTGCATTGATAACCTGAAGAGGTTGAAGCTGCTTCTTCACCTTTCCGGAATGTTACATCCCATTGTCTTTCGCAAGCTTGTTTAAACCTCGATTAACTTGTCAGTCATTGGGATTTGAAGACATATTTATAATTACTTCAATCTGCTAAGCCTTAAAGATATTTAAGCATTGTAAAGTTAATCAATGCAAAAATGTGTATTTATAAGTGAGTATTTTTTGATTTCAATTAATGAGGTAGATTTTATTTGAATTTACCTTATTGATTGTGAGATTTTATGAAAAGGCTGTCATTTTTATTGGCTTTCATTGCGTCGTCATCATCAGGTTTCGCTCAAGATGCTGCCCCCATAGGCAAGTGGAATGGATTTCAGTTAGGGCTGCAAGGTGGGGTAGGAGTGTTGAACGGGAAAGACGATGTTGGAGGCAGCGGCTCTGTTAATTCGGGTATCTTTGGAGGCTTCGCGGGGTACACTCATTCTTTTAATAAAATTGCCTTTGGGGTGCAGGGCGATGTAAACTTAACCAATTACAATTCAACTAGCTCCAGCGGCGCCAGTCGCTCACGCTCAAGGTGGAACGCATCAGCGACTATTCGCGTTGGTTACGATGCCAACAGGTTCTTGCCTTACTTCTCTGCTGGTGTTGGTTTTGCAGGGTATGGCGTAAAGCGATTTGCTGATAATCAAACCTCAGATAATACCCATATTGGTTACGTTCTTGGTGCAGGTCTCGAAGCCCGGATCATAGAAAGTATTTCTGCACGAGTTGACTATAAGCATACAGAAATGGGTGAGGAGAGGTACCAGTTTAACGGCTTTACACCCTTCCATATCAAGGGAAGACAGGATGTGGTTACTTTGGGGGTAGCCTATAATTTCTAAGCGCAATCAATCCCTTATGAGCCGATACTGTGTGCCTCACACCGCCAGTGCCCGAACTGCCTCCCAACGCTCGCGTGTCAGTTCCACATCAATCAATGTTAGCTCAGCATCGCCCCGAGCGCGGCTTTTGTCTGGGCGTGAGCCGATGGTTTGAAAAGCATTCTTTGCAAGCACATTCAAAGAGCCGTCATTCTCTTCAAAAGCACCTGATGTAACCTTGGCAGAACCAAGTGTTTCAAAGCAGTATTGCACAACAGCCTCAGCGGCTTCGCTCATGTAACCTTTGCCCCAGAAAGGTTCACCCAGCCAATATCCAAGGCGCGGGTGCCCGTCTTCAGCAATGCGGATGCTAATAGTGCCGGAAAATCCATGCTCACTCTCAATCGCCCAGTTTATCCCATCACACAGCGGTGTGGTTTGATTATGGTTGAGCCACCATTCCCCATCTGCACGGGTGTAAGGGTGGGGAACGACTGTCAGCATTTTGCTGACTTCATAGTTGTCTAAAAGCGTGCAAATAAGCTCCAGGTCATCTCTGTGAAACTGGCGCAAAACAAGGCGGTTTGTGTTAAGTTCTGGAAACATTATTTGATCTCAGTATGCTGCATGTAAATAGAGAGGCTTAAATACGTCAGACACCACGATGTCCTGCTTGCGTGCTGGAAACAGATACTCAAGCACTGCTTTGACGGCCTCGCTCATCAAGCCCTTGCCCCAATGGTCTCGTCCAAGCCAATAACCGATAGTCGCAGTCTCATGCAAGGTCTTCGCTTTAATCCCTCCGCAGAACTACCCTTCAAACTTAATCGCCCAGCTGACATTTTGCTCATATTGGTTTGTACGAGCTTCTTGAATGTAGGCAGACCCATCTTGCTCCGTGAAAGGATTCGGTGGAGTAGCAAGCATCTTCACCACCTCATAATCACTCAGGCAATGACAGGGAGCTTGCAGATCAGCGTCTTCAATCTCTCTCAGAAAAATGCGCTTGCTGCGCAATCTTGGGAACTTGATGTTGGTCACGGCTTTAGGTTCGTCACTTTTCCATTGAGCTGTTACTTATAGTAGTGCCACCCCAATGCACGGGCATAAGTTTTGTTTTAAACCCCAACAGTGGAGCTTGGTGCTGGCTGGAAGCGAGGCGCAAATCGCACCCCGCTCCGAACTGCATGGCTGAGTAAATTTTGACTATTCAGCCGCAAGGCGTTCAGGCTGCATGGAGTGCTGACTGAGGCTAAGGACAAAATTTTGAGTATCAATCTCGTCAGAGCCTCTGGAAGCACAGGCATGCTTGCAAGTGGAGGTTGGCACGAACCCGTTTTTCAAAAGAACGCGAAACGACGCAATATTCTCCAAAAAAACGCAGGATTCTACACTTTCAACGCAACGCTCGGATTCCAGATAGTTTACAACAGCTTGTACGGCTTCAGTCATATAACCGCGCCGCCAGTAGTATTTTCCAAGGGCATAGGCGATGGTGGCGTTTCTTCCAATCCGGTATGCACCAATGGAGCCGATAAAACCGGTCCCATTGTCAATTGCCCAAAGAACGTCTGTTTTCAGGTCACTGGAATGACTACGAGTAACAAACTCTTGCGCCCATTCATCCGTAATCGGATGCGGCAGGCTGGCTGTCATTCGAGCAACATCAAAATCAGAAAACAAAAATCGCAACCGGGGAAAGTCACTTGGCTGAAGTGCTCTCAAAATCAAGCGGTTAGTCTGTAATTCAGGAAATTTCATTGCGCTACCTCCTGCGCTCTGGCCTGCTGTGCTGCAATAAAGTCACTAGGGGATATGCAAAACTCTTCTGTAGGATAATTCCCGGCAAGGCGTGCGCGGCTACGGCCCTCACTCTTTCCTGTATGGACAAAACCAAGCTTTCTCAGCAGGGCCTGAGAGCCAGCGTTATCGCTAAAGGCATCAGCACAGATAGATGGGATTTCTCGCTCCAGTAAGAGGTAGCCAAGTGCTGCGCTAACTGCCTCATACATCACGCCTTTCTCCCATTTTTCTTCAGCGAGCCAAAAGGCAAGATCCGGCGTTTTTTGAAGAAAACCAGCACCTACCCCACCAATCACTTCACCTTGAAGTTCAACTGCCCAGTTCACGGCATGTCCCAAGTTACCGGGCATAAATCTTTGCAGGAAAACCTCGGCATCAGCCTTTGTGAAGGGGTAGGGCTGTGTTGCCAGCATGCGCGTAATATTTTGATTTTGCAGCAGTTCCAAAATGCGAGGTGCATCGGTCTCTCGCCACTCCCGCAATGTCAGACTGGATGTTCTCAAGCGGGGAAAAGTGGTCATAGCCCTGCCTCCTGCACTCTGAGTTGTTGTGCTGCGATGAAATCAAGCGGAGATATTGCGAACTCTTCTGTTGGATAATCGCCAGCAAGACGCGCTTGGCTTCTGCCCATTCCCTGTCCCGTATGGACAAAGCCGAGTTTGCGCATCAGTGCCTGAGACCCTGCATTATCACTAAAAGCATCTGCGGCTAGCCTGGGGTATTCCCGTTCAAGAAGGAGGTAGCGTAATGCTTCACTAACAGCCTCAAACATAATACCTTTTTGCCAGTGTTCTTCTGCAAGCCACCACCCCATCTCCGGTGTTTCCTGCTTCAGGTAAGCGCCGACGCCGCCAATCACTTCCCCTTTTAGCTCAACAGCCCAGTTCACAACCTCACTAAGATTATGGGGCATTGCTTTTTGCAAAAAGATCTCCGCATCTGCCTTGGTAAAAGGGTGAGGCTTGGAGGTTAGCATGCGTGTGATGTTTTGATTTTGAAAGAGTTGCAGCACACGAAGTGTATCTGTTTCGCGCCATTCACGAAGTGTCAGGCTTGCTGTTCTTAAGCGAGGAAAACTGGTCATTGTGCTGCCCCCATCATCACATGTGCGTCGCCATGCAACCCCTCAAACCGCTCCCGAGGCAGGTGCATGATGATGTTTTCGATATCTTGCTGCAAAGGTTTCGAGAACCGAACGCAAACGCCCACGGGTTCAAAACCAAGACGCTTCAGTACTCGTTGTGAGGAAAAATTATTTGCAAAGACGCGGGCCGCGAATAACTCTGCATTGCTGCGGGCATAACCCCAATGCAGGGCAGCAACGCAAGCTTCAAGCATAAAGCCGTGCCCCTGGGCTTGCGTACTCAGCCAGTAGCCAATGCTTGGTAACTCCGGAAACTCTTTGATATCACCGGGTTTTTGTATATCCACGCCGCCAATAAGCGCACCATTGTGCTCAATGGCGAACGGAAAAGTATCTGTAGCAGGATCTGCATTCAGTGCGAATTCTGCCACCAGTTCCAGCTCAGTCTTTTGAGGTGGCCAGCTCGGACCAGTCAGCCAGCGGACAATGTCATAGTTGGAAGCCGCCAGTTTCCAATAAGCGTCCAGGTCCTCAGGTTTGTAACGGCGAAGCCTCAGTCTCTGGGTATCTATAGATGTAGTTAGCATAGTAATAAGCCTTAGAAATCAATGTCATGGTTCTCTATTGTTATTAAGAATGGAAAAGTGAAGGTAAGACGCAGCGCTCACGTGATCTCAGCATAGATATTACTGCCTGTAAGATCGCGAAGGTTATACTGGTCTTGTGTGTTGAAGGTAAGCCGTTACAGGCAAACAACAATCACGCCTGTCATCAAGCAGGCCGCCCATCTGGTGCAGCCCGCTCAGATGACATCACTTAACCAGCATTGCCCCATCGCGTGTTCGCGATCCATTGGTTGCGGGTAAGTGTAAAGCGCGTCGCATCCACCACGGCCTTGGCGCCAAGGGAATGCAGTTTTGTTGTTCCATCCTGCTTAAAGCCGCACTTGGTCAGAACCTTATGCGAGGCAGGGTTGCTCACACGGCAGGAAGCATTCAGCTCCTTCACGCCGTTGGCAAAAGCGAATTCGATAACTGATTGAACGGCTTCTGTCGCATATCCCTGGTTCCAGAATGGCTCGCCCACCCAATAACCAAGATGCACAGCACCAAAGTCTTCGGCAAGCGGATTGAAACCGATAGCGCCAATAAAGCGGCCCGTATTCTTCATGCGGATCGCGAACGTCGCTTGAGACGGTAACTGGACTTCACACCGCTTTACGAGCGCTTTAGCGTCTTCGTAAGTGAAGGGATGCGGCATGTTCGTCAGTTTCTCAGCGATCCGACGGTTGTTGGCCAAAAACAGGATGTCAGCCAAATCATCCTTGCGCGCTCGGTCGATGACGAGACGCGCGGTGTCCTGCGGCGACCCGGCCGCAAAGCAACTGCTCTCTTCTGGGATTTCTTCGTATTCTACTACCATTGTTCTGCTCCGGTCTGCTGCCCGTCCCATAGGGCAAAGAAAAAGGGGAAGATGGCGTCCCATCTACCCCTTAATCTTGATCTTTGTGATCTTGACCGGATTTTCCTAAATCCGTCGGGGTCTTGATGAGACGCCGACGATTTGGATTATCACGTCAGCGTTACTCGGCGGCGAGCGCCACCGGCATCACATTAATAAATGTTCGGCCATTACGTTTTTCTTCAAACGCAACTTTGCCTTCTACAGTTGCAAAGATGGTATGGTCTTTACCCATGCCTACACCTGCGCCTGGATGCCACTTAGTGCCACGCTGACGTGCAATGATGTTGCCAGGTACGACAGCTTCGCCACCGTATTTTTTGATACCAAGGCGACGACCAGCTGAGTCGCGACCGTTGCGGGATGAACCGCCAGCTTTTTTATGAGCCATAACGAAGTACTCCTCGTTTAATCTCTAGGACAGTAACTTGCGCGAATTACTTCGCTGCCAGTTCCTTAGCCTGTTCAACCCAGTTATCGCGTTCAAAACGGCCTTTCAGGCCAGCTTCTTCTTCAACGCGGGCGATATCTTCAGCAGAGAAAGCTGCGATCTGTGCGAAGGTGGAAACACCTGCAGCATTCAGCTTTTTCTCAATTGCTGGGCCAAGACCCTGCAACTTCTTCAGATCGTCGGAGCCTTCAGCAGCTGGTGCAGCGGCAGCTTTCTTAGGAGCCGCAGCTTTTTTAGCTGGTTTCGCGCCACCGGTCAGGATGTCAGTGATTTTCACAGTGGTGAATGCCTGACGATGACCGTTGCGACGACGGGAGTTCTGACGACGACGCTTTTTGAAAACAATGATCTTGCGATCACGGCCCTGCTCAACAACTTCAGCTACAACAGAAGCACCCTCAATGGTTGGTGCGCCAATGGTTGTTTCAGCATCTGAGCCAACCATGAGAACTTCGTCAAAAGTTACTGTTTCACCAGCTTCAGCAGAAACTTTTTCGATCTTCAGCAGATCGTCAGCAGCAACAGTGTACTGTTTACCGCCTGTTTTAATGACTGCGAACATGCGCATGTCCTTCTTATCTAAGCGCACCCTTCGGCGTCGCAGATATCTGCGAACTTGTTCGACCATTTCCCTATTGCTCTGGGAACGTCCCATCTTGGGGAGATCGACCGCAAACTCTGGTGGTAACCAGAAGGCGGTGTCGATGTCTTGCCTCGGACAGCGCGGAAAAGCGGGATTACCCGCAATTTATTGAGCTGCTGGAATATACGCAGACATTTCAGAATGTCAATGTCGAATCTTGCCTGTTTTATCAGCAAATACGTGGCATTTAGATTCGACCTCCATTAGTCAGGGTTCAAAGAACGCGCTTCAGTGAAACGATAGTGAGTTTATTGGTCTATGTACGTAATACTTAAGATTTATAAATTAGGTTGTATTGCTTATATCATCTAGTTTTGTACTGCATTTTACGCATGGTTTAAGGATCGATAAACCTTCACAAGTGATTATGTTATCAATAGAGTTGTGTGCATGTTCCATACAGGTGCTAGGAGGGGAATGAGCGCTCAATATGGAATGATTGTGACAATCTCGCGATTAATACCGTTTATGATTTAACCGCATGTATGCGGGGGGCAACATATGCGCATTCCAAAATTCGCTTGGGTGTATTCCGTCGTAACCAGAGTAACGGCTTTGGGATTACTGCCTATCCTGGTGTTAGGTGGAGCTTTAATTTTTCTCTCGCAAATGAACAGCGAGAATGCACAATTCCAGAAAAATACACAGGTCTACAATCAATTGATGCAGAACGCGCAAGCCATCAGCGCTGCAGTTGATCGCATGCGAGCGATTGGCGGAGAGTTCCTTCTTCACCCAAAATCTGAAGCAGCTGATATCGCCGCCTCTGCACGAGAGAAAGTAGTTGTTTTAGTTGACAAAGCACGTGCTCTGAATGTGCCGGGTATTGAGGGTGAAATCTACGATAATCTCGAAGGATATGCCTACGGATTTTCGGAGACATTTGGCGCAGTAGTAGAAAGCACGCTGGAACGTGGCACTCGGGATGATGGTGGGTTGATTGCAGAGTTGCAAGCCGCCAGCTCTTCTATGCGACTGGTAGTCAACAAAGCTCGCCGACAATTAAACGTGAGCAAAGACACGCATCGTGTTGCAGGGTTGCTGAAAGATCTTCAGGCCATGGAATGGACGATCGGGATTGATGGTTACGAGATTGAAAAAGAAACCTTCAAGAGCCGCATTGAGCAATTTGGCATGGTCATACAAAATGCGGATATGCCGGATGAAACCTCTCAGGAGGTGAATGAGCTCTGGGCGACCTACACTGAAACGCTTGAGCAGATTGAAGACTTGAGTGTTGATATTCAGGAGGAAATGGTTTTTGCTCTTGAGCAATTGGATGAAATGATCCCGGCTGCTCAGCAACTTATTGATTTTGGTGCCACTGGTGAAGCAGAGGCGACCGCGCTTCATGCTGAGGCATCCGCAGCCAGCATGCGCCGTTTCTTGCTACAGGCAGGAGCAATGGGAATTGTCGGTCTGATGATCGCTGGCTACCTTGCCTGGCGCATCTCCCGACCACTTGCAAATCTGCATTCAGCTATGAGCCTTCTGGCCAAAGGTGATGTTTCAATTGATATTGAAGGCACCAGAGGTCGTGATGAGTTTGCCAAAATGGCGAAGATTCTTGAGGTATTCAGAGCTAACGCCATCGAACGAAATCAACTTAATGATGAGCGGGATGCTGATAGTAAGCGACGTGAAGAGCGGGAAAAGAAAGTCTCAGTTCTTGTGAAAGAGTTCGAGAAAGCCGCAACTACAGCAGGTGATGGTTTTAACTCAGCAATCCAGTCTTTGCATGAGGCCTCATTTGCACTGAATGTGACTGTTGAAAGCGTGTTCGACAAAGCTGGCAAGGCTGGAGAAGCTGTCAGCCATGCATCGTCCTCAGTAGCAACTGTAGCCTCCGCCAGTGAAGAGATGTCTCTCTCCATTCGAGAGGTAGCTTCTGAAGCGGTAAACTCCAAAGATGTTGCTGACGAAGTGGGTAATCTGGTTGTTAATACCTCACGGACGATTCAGGAACTGGCGGAATCGGCAACTCGAATTGGTCAGGTCGTCAATCTGATTAAGGACATCGCTGACCAAACCAACCTGCTTGCGCTTAACGCGACAATTGAAGCGGCGCGTGCAGGAGAGATGGGGAAAGGCTTTGCAGTTGTAGCGTCTGAAGTGAAGCACCTGGCTAACCAGACAACAACAGCAACAGAGGAAATCTCTCAGCAAATCCATGCGATTCAACAGGTTTCAACCGATGCAGTGGGATCTATTGAACAAGTTACAAGCATGATGGAAAAGCTTTCCACCAGCTCCTCTGCTGTTGCTGCTGCTGTGGAGCAGCAGTCTGTTACAGTGGGCGAGATTGCCCGCTCTGTCACTGACGCTTCAGATCAGTCCCGTATTGGCGAATCTGAAATGAATGAAGTGGCTAGTACGATCGAAAACTCCACTAAAACGGCAGAAGACATCAATAGCCAGGCAGATAGCATCTCTGAAGAAGCTGAGCAGTTTAACCGCTCTATTAAGGAGTTCCTGGAGGAAGTCCAGGCTGCATAATGCCTGCTATATCCTCTTAGATTTCAGCGCAGTGAGTTCTCTCACTGCGTCTTTTTTATCCGTCAGTCCATGGCTGATCAGAGTTTATACTTAATGCAAGCAGGTATATTCCTGACGGGTCATTTTTCTTCCGGCAAATACCTATTGCGACCTGTGAGTTATCTGCGGCATTCGGCTCATAAACCTTGCTCAATAGAAAGCTTCTTTATAAAGTCGCGCAATCTTCGCTAGGAAGAACATAGATACACCCATTTGTTTCATCTTGAGTGTGTTTATCTGAGAAGACCAAGAGCCTGTTGTGTCCCTGCTACGAACAGACAAAGCTCACATGGAGAGTTGCCGGAGTGGTCGAACGGGGCGGTCTCGAAAACCGTTGAGCGCGCAAGCGTTCCGAGGGTTCGAATCCCTCACTCTCCGCCATAGTTCTTCTGTCTCATCAAAAATAATACTCCTTAATATCGGGCGCTTACTCTTCTTTGCGACCTACTTTTCTCGCCGTAAATGCAAAGAAACCCGGAGAGGGGGAACTCCGGGCTTCTGTTTTAGAAGAGGGATCTGGGATGGAGCTAACCATCCTGACCTTATGCTTCTGGCAAGAAGGCCAGTCCTTCTTCTTTCAGGTGGATGAAGGCTTCCGTACCTGTCGGGATAACCGTTGCACTCAGATTGTGATCAATGGCGAACAACTTACCTAATCCGGTATTGAGGGAGTACTGGATCTGGTTGCCGAGATAAGCCGCATAAAGAACGCCCGCAGCAATACCATTGCGTTGATCTGTTGTAACGGTGATACCTTCCGGACGAATTGCCAGTTTACCGTTCTGGCAGGCTGGACCGGAGTAGGGAAGTACAACAGATGCTCCACCAACATTCAGCGAAACGGTGCCTTCGCCGAAGCCTGTAATGTCACAATCCACCACATTTGCGTCACCGATGAAGTCCGCAATGAATGCGGAATTTGGCTGGTTGTAAAGCTCACGAGGCGTACCGGACTGTGCAATCTCTGCTTTGTTCATCACAATAATGCGGTCAGAAACAGCCATGGCTTCTTCCTGATCGTGCGTCACGTAAACAGCGGTCAGGCCAAGCTTCTGCTGAATTTCGCGGATCTCTTCACGCACATGACGGCGCAGTTTCGCGTCAAGGTTGGAGAGCGGCTCGTCGAGCAGCAGAACTTCTGGCTCCAGCACCACAGCACGGGCAACCGCCACACGCTGCTGCTGACCACCGGACAGCTCAGATGGAAGGCGTTCGCCGTAACCAGCCAGACCAACCATTGCCAAACCTTCTTCCGCTTTGGCTTTAGCTTCCTTCGCAGGTACCTTGTTAACACGCAGGCCGTAGGACACGTTGTCGACAACGCTCATATGCGGGAACAGCGCGTAAGACTGGAACACCATGGAAACATTGCGATAGGTCGCGGTCAGGTGCGTAACGTCCTTGCCGCCAATGTAGATGGTGCCTTCAGTGGCTGCTTCCAAACCTGCGATAAGCCGCAGGGTAGTGGTTTTACCGCAACCACTTGGGCCGAGCAGAGTGACAAGCTCACCCTGCTGAATGTCGAGGTTGAGTGGCTTCAGGGCGGTGACAGAACCGTACTTTTTGACGACATCCCGGAACTGTACAGAGCCTGCTTTTTGCATAATAGACATGATTTACTCCAGAAACTCTAGGATTAAGCTGAAGCCAGCTCTTTGTTTTTGTTAGAGGATTGCAGACGGTTCTGACGGCGCAGCTTGCGTTGGCCAATGACAACCTGCAAAAGCAGGATAGCAACGAGCATTGTGATGATCAGCACGGACGAATACGCAATCGCGATGCCATACTCGCCATGTTCAACACGGCCCACGATGAACGAGGTCGCCATGTTGTGGCGTGCGCTCACAAGGAATATCACCGCACTCACAGATGTGATGGCGCGAACGAAGCTGTAAGCCAGAGCAGCAAGGATTGCCGGACCCATGAGAGGCAGGATTACTTTGCGTACGGTGACGAAACTGTTTGCACCAAGGGTGATGGAAGCTTCATCGAGGCTTTTATCCAGCTGAGACATAGCTGCGATACCACCGCGCACACCCACAGGCATGTTGCGGAACACGAACACGATGATCAGGATAATGCTGGTGCCGGTCAGCTCGATTGGTGGGGTGTTAAAGGCCATGATGTAAGCCACACCAATCACAGTGCCCGGAATTGCAAAGCTGAGCATTGTACTGAACTCAAACAGGTTCTTGCCAGCAAACTTCTGACGTACCAGCAGGTAAGCGGTGAGAAGACCAACGACGGCAGTCAACGGCGCTGCAATCGTAGAAATGGTCAGCGTAGTGAAGTAACTGTCCCATGCCACGCCAGTCCAGCGAATGCCGTTGGTAAAGCTGACGGAAAAGGCGCGGATATAATGATCCAGCGTGAAGGTGTTGTCATAACCCCATAGCTTCACGAAGCTACCAAACACGATCATGGAGTACACAACGGCAGTGAATGCTGCCCAAGGGAGTGCAAAGCCGTAGCATGCCCATTTTAGCGCTGGGTTCAGCGGAGAATGCTGGCCGGAATCAGCTTTACCGGTGACGGTTGCATAGGATTTCTTACCAAGCCATAGACGCTGAGCGACAAAAGCCGAGAGGGTGAGGATGAGCAGAACCACAGCCAGAACAGCAGCTCTGGACGGATCAGCTACAGCACCAACGATTGCGAAGTAGATCTCGGTGGACAGGACGTTGTAGTTGCCGCCCAGAACCAGCGGGTTACCAAAGTCGGCGATACTTTCAATGAAGCCCAACAGGAAGGCATTCGCCAAACCCGGACGCATCAAAGGCCATGTGACGTTCTTGAATGTCTGCCACTGAGTTGCGTTGAGGGTCTGAGAAGCCTCTTCCATGGAAGGGCTGACACCTTCAACCACGCCAATCAGCACGAGGAATGCGATTGGAGTAAAGGAAAGCAGCTGCGCGAGATAAATGCCGGAGAAGCCGTAAAGCCAACGACTTTTTGAGATGTCAAAGACATCATGCAGCACATCTGTCACTACACCAGCGCGACCAAACATAAGGATCAGCGCAAGACCAATCACGAAGGGAGGAGTGATGATTGGAATGATGGTGAGAACGCGCAGCAGCTTTTTCGCAGGAAACGCGGTTTTGGTAGCGATCAGCGCAAAGGCGAGACCAAGGAGGGTTGTACCAGCACCGGTAAGCACTGCGAGGAAAACTGAGTTCCATGCCGGACCGCAGGTCTTACCACCAGCAAGGCAGGCGAGACTCCAGATATCAGCGGAGAAGAAGCGGGTGAAGAAGGCTGCAATATCAAAGCTGCCGTCTGACGCTTCAAAGGCGCGGATCAGGATTTGGGAAACCGGATAGAAGACGAAGGTCACCACCAGTGCGATGATAAGGCCGATGCTGCCAACGATGAACGCATCACCGCGGCCTTGACCGAGACCTGAAATGCTGGTGGTGAGGATGAAGAGAAGAGCTCCGGCGGTGATCATAGCACCGGAACCAAAGCCAACCTGACCTGCTGCTGATGTGCCTAAGTTGAGGGCATCAATAAACAGTTCTGGGCCAGTTCTGCCAATTGCAAAGCCCTGCGCGAATAACAGAACAAGGCCTGTAATAGACAGAATAACAAGGGCTTTTGCGCGGGTACGTTCATCCTTCAGCACAGCAAACGACAGGGCAATACCTGCGAATGCAAGAGCTAATGGAACAAACCACCAGCGGCCATAAAGCAGAGCTTGGAAAAGGGCAGGTGCGGCGTCTTCACTTAGGAATTCGCTGAACAACCAGCTAAAAGACCAAAAGCCACTTTCAACTGAGTACCAGGGAAGTATGCAAAATCCCACTATTCCGGCGACGAGCCAGAGCGCAATTGTCTTTCGCATGATGTTGATCCGAGAGTTTTGTATTGGCGCAAGCGCGAGTACGATGCAATGCATATGGGCGTAAAGGGCGGGCAAAGCCGCCCTTCAGCACTCGATTTATTAGTGAGAAGCGTTTTTAACTTCTTCGTTCCAACGCTTCAGCAAACGCTCACGAGTTGCGCGCTCACCATATGTTGCAAAGTCGTAGTCGATCAGCTTGATGCTTGCCAGATCTGGAGACTCAGGAGCAACGGAGGCTTTGGAGTTGGAAGGAACCTGGAAGGACTTCACTTCTACAGAGCGGGACTGAACGTCCGGACGCAATGCATACTCAACGAACTGCTTTGCCAGCTCAGGATGTTTTGCGCCCTTGATCACGCTCACAGCACCAACTTCGTAACCAGTACCTTCACAAGGTGCTACGATCTTCAGCGGGAAGCCAGAACCAGCCAGTTTCACCATATCATGCATGAAGCCAATGGAGATGGTGGTTTCGCCGCGAGCAGCAGCTTTACTTGGTGCAGAACCGGATTTTGTGTACTGGTTCACGTTCTTGCCGATTTCGGTCAGCAAGCGGTAGGCTTCATCTTCACCAAACAACTGAACGAATGTTGCAAGCTCGGTGTAAGCAGTGCCGGAGCTGTTCGGGTTCGCAACCTGAATTTCTCCAGCGTACGCAGGGTTGGTCAGGTCCTTCCAGCAAGCTGGTGCTGGCAGGCCGCGCTCTTCCAGAACTTCAGAGTTGTATGCAATGCCCAGAGCGCCTGCATAGATGCCAACAGTGCCACCGTTGGAGATCTTGTGCATGTTGGATGCCCAGCCGAGCAGCTCGCTGGTGTCAACGCCCGGATCCTGCGTCAGGCCTTCAAACGCTGCGATCAGGTGCGGATCACCCGTGCCGCCCCACCAAACGTCGATTTTGGGATTGCTTGCTTCAGCACGTACCTGAGCGAGGGTTTCACCGGTACTTTTGCGAACCATCAGAACTTCGTTACCGGTTTCTTCCTCAAAACCGCGTGCCATCAGTTCACACCAGTCCTGTTCAGCACCGCAGACCATGTTGAGTTCGCCAGCGGATGCCGTTGCAGGAAGCGCAGCGAGGAGGCCTACAGCAGCCAGACCACCTAAAAGAGCGTTTTTCATTATCTTCTCCCAAGTTAAAATGCATGTAGGTGTAATTCCTTACAAGTACACCTGCATAATCCCGTAACTTAGTTAGAAAATTACATAAAACATCACAGGAAAGCTTTTGAATTAACGTTAAGTATGTTCTCTTTTATCAGATATATATTTTAAATGTTACATTTATTACAGAAATGAGTTACATAAGAAATATTAGAAGTATTGATGACAGGGCACAATCCCGTGCATTGTCACCGCAATCTGAAGAAAATCAGAAACGGCCTCCAAGTATGCGTCTGGGAGCATGGTACGGGTTGCGAGGAAGGTTACGTAAATGACCGAGAGTTGGGATAGGTCACCCTCTAAGGTAGCTGTTGTAGATGATGATCCAGCTATCCGTGAGGTCTTGCAGGAACTTTTGCACGAATATGGCTTTGAAGCTTTGCCGTGTCATGGAAGCAAAGAGCTTATCGCCTACAAGGAACTGGAAAGTATTGATCTGGCAATCATTGATCTGAAGCTGGATGGTGAGAGCGGTATGATGCTGGCTCAGCGTTTACGTATGTCCTATGACTTTCCCATTATCCTGCTAACAGGCACTGGCGATGAAGTAGACAAGATCGTCGGGCTGGAAACAGGTGCTGATGACTTCTTGATGAAACCGTTCAACCCACGAGAGCTGATTGCCCGTATCCGTGCAGTTCTGCGGCGTTACAAACGCAATGTACCTGCTGAACCAACGTCAACGTTTTCTGCTGCCCCAACTCCTCAGGCTCCAAATGCAGATATTATCCCGCTTGGCGATCTCTCGTTTATCTGCGACGAACGGCGTTTGCTGGATAAGAACCTGCGCGAGATCAGTCTTACTAACTCAGAATTGCGCCTGTTGGAGTTCTTGATCGAGAATCCTAATCGTCCCATCGATCGTGTGGAACTACTCGAGCATTTGGGGGGGGATCTCTCCCGTTATATGGACCGCACAGTTGATGTGTTGATCCTGCGTCTGCGCCGGAAGATTGAAGCAAACCCATCCAAGCCAGTCTTCCTGCAAACCCGTCGTGGAAAGGGTTATGTGTTTACATTGGATGAGCCTGCTGCTGATCTGCCATGACCTTAGTACCTCAACGTATAAAATCACTACTTTCAATTAAGGCACGTCTGCTGGCAGCCATCATACTGCTCACCTTTGCAACGTTGTTTGCAGGCTCAATTGCATGGTACTGGCTGGATCAGGCCAATGTGAAACTCGTTGGGCACTATCAAAAAACCATTGAAGCAATTGCAAGCTCGCTCCAGTTAGCAAACAAATCAGCGGGCTTGGTGAGTTCCGCTCCGTTTATTCTGAACCTTTCGTCTGTCTATCAGATTGAAAATGAGGGCTCGCGATTACTCATTGAATTGAGCAAAGCTGAGCAGCAATACCGCGACAACTTCCTGCTCACACAACAACAGGGAAGCCTTGGCCGTTTTCTACCGGAAGTACAGCAAAACCTGTCTCGCGTGCGTTCTCAAGTGGCCGTTCTGGTTAATGCCGCTCAGCAAATCAGCGAGTCCGAAGATCAGGTCCGCACATTGCTGGTTGATCTCACCAAACTGGAACGTCTTGCAGTCAGGAACTCTTCCACCTTCTATCAAAATGCGCAGGAACGGGAAGCGTGGCAGGAGATTGGGCAGGTCGCTAACCGGCTTATTTCAGCAGCTCATGTGACTGATTTCTTAAGCCTGGGTGAGTTGCGCCGTCGCTATCAGGTGCAAATGGTTGCGTTGGAAGCACAGCAGGGGCTTGATATTCAGGAGGCCGTCAAAGCCCTCAAGACAATTGCTGAGGCTGACACTGGCCTTTTTGCGGATCGCCATCTGGCAATGGCTGGGCAATTAGAAGCACGCAATGCGCTCTTCAAAATTAAATCAAGCGCACAAACGATCAATCAGCTGGTAGCTGAGTTCGTACGTTTGTCTGGTGATGAAATCGCTAAACAGCGCCAGGAAACGTCCTCTTACATTTCAAGTGCACAGCTTGTCGTTCTTCTCACAGGCATCGCCAGTATTCTTGTTGCCTTGATGTCAGCACATTACGTTGCAGGTTATGTAACCAAGAACATCAACCGGATTGCTCATGCCATGTCTAATCTGGCACAGGGTGATCACACAACAGTGCTTCCAAGACCAGCGCGTCAGGATGATGAGATTGCGCGGCTCTTGCATTCCTTCCGTATTTTTCGTGCCAATTCCCTCCGCTTGCGTCGGATTTATGGTCAGCTGCAACGCAAGACAGAACTGTTTGAAACCACCTTTAATTGCCTTGCTGAAGGATTGGTTCTAACCAACGAAGCTCACAGCATGACTGCGTGGAACCCGCGGCTGGCAGAAACGCTGCGGATCAGTGAACGTGAGATTGAGGAAGCCAAAGACATCCGCGTCCTTATTCAGAACTCCGGCTTCCGATGGAAGGAAGAGAATGTTCGCCCCCATGGCACACGCTTCCGCTTCGCTGAACTGATTGATGATGAAGGTATCCTGATAGAAGTGCGCAAAAGCCCATTACCGGAAGGCGGGGCCGTTTGGTCATTCTCAGATGCAACTGACCGCCGTTTCGTGCAGGAACAAGCCCAGCAAAAGCAAAAACTGGAAAGCTTGGGTCAGCTTACGGGTGAGGTGGCCCATGACTTCAACAATATCCTGACCAGTATTTCTGGCAGTGTGGGTATCATCGAACGTAAGAGTAACAAGCTCATAGACCTGAAAGGCAATATCCAGCGTATTCACAGTGCAGTGGAGATGGCCACCAACTTAACACAACGTCTGCTCGCTTTTGCTCGTAAGCAACACCTTGAACCGGAAGTAGTCGAGATCAATCATCTCATCGAGAGTGTAGCTGAGATCATATCTTTGAGTATTGATGAGCAGATTACGTTGACAACAGATTTGCCTGAAGAAGCAACTTATGTGCGTATCGATCCTGGTCAATTAGAGAGTGCACTGCTTAATCTTTGTATCAACAGCTGCCATGCCATTTCGAATGAAGGATCTGTTTCTATTAGTGTCCTCGCCAATGGTACTGAGAGCGTTTCCATTAGTGTTACCGATAACGGTTGCGGAATGGATCAAGACACATTGGAGCGCGTTTATGAACCGTTCTTCACCACTCGCCGCACTTCTGCAGGGTCAGGTCTTGGCCTAAGCATGGTGTTTGGTTTCATCAAGCAATCCGGCGGAGAAATGGGCATCACCAGTGAAAAAGGTGAGGGAACGACGGTAACACTCGTTATCCCACAGGCTCCGCTGGAAGATCTTGCACCCAGTCCTGCGATTACATTTGATCAGCCCTATCGCGTTCTGGTGGTTGAGGATGATCTGCAAACTCTTTTGCGTGCAAAGACCATGCTGCAAGAGATGGGGCTGATCTGTATCGAAACCAACAGTTATGGTTCTGCCAAAGTGCTCATCGAAAACGGAACCAAGTTTGATATCCTCTTCACAGATGTTCAGCTCGAAGACGGGAAAATTGGATGGGACCTCGCAGAAGCAAGCATAAAGGCATGCGCTGATCAAAAGGTGATCGTTGCTTCAGGCCGTTTCCCCAAAGCCCTTGAACCTCAAACACAAAGCGTTGAGCGTGTTACTCGTCTCAGCAAACCCTACAGCAAAGAGCAGCTTGCTGAAGCGTTATGGAGCCAGATCAATCAAACTGAGCGTAAAGGCTAACCGAGCATATCAGGTTAGTGCTGCCCAGGCATCTGAACCAGAACTATGCCCCTTCAGTCCTCCTGATGATGCAGGGTGTTATTCTACAATCTGATATGCTTCCTTCAGCCAGTATTCCTCTAAGTTGTTACCAGCCCCAATCCGATCAACGACTGCAAACAACCCCGACCCTTTAATGGGGGTCAGAACCCCGTGCCATGTATTTTGCTTGATATTGATAGACTGTGAGGAGTTTGCCCAAAACGCGCGAGGTGTTGAAGGCCGTCCGCTATCATCCTCAGCAACAACGACAAGATATTCAGATTGCCCCATAGGTATGAAGCATTGCGATCCTAATGGATGACGCTCCATCATGGTGAGTGTATGCGGCAGGCTGCGCAGTTCAGCTTGAAACAAACTGATACCAGCACGGCCTCCCTCAAAACGTAATGATGCAAGATCAGAAAACCGCTCACACCGCCCCTCGTTGATCAGAGTCGGAATAGTCGTTCCGGTTTCAATCAATTCTCCAAAGGGGCTGAATGCTTCCTCAGTGAGCGGCTCTAGCAGGATTGTGCGGTTTTTCATCATATCACCGCACAAAGCTTCCAAGCTGAACATGTCGGTTTACGTCTTTGTAAAGCAGATATCTGAAACGGGTTGGGCCCCCGGCATAACAAGCCTGCGGGCAAAAAGCGCGTAGCCACATGAAGTCACCAGCTTCCACCTCAATCCAGTCATTGTTAAGCCGATAAACGGCCTTTCCCTCCAAGACATAAAGGCCGTGCTCCATCACATGTGTTTCAGCAAATGGAATACAGCCACCGGGTTCAAAGCTAACAATATTCACGTGCATATCGTGGCGCATATCATTGGGGTCAACAAAGCGAGTTGTCGCCCACGCTCCATTTGTGTCTGGCATCGGCACAACCACCGCATTTTTCTCGTGAAGGAACAATGCCTCTGGTTTTTCAATGCCCTCGACAGCATCGTAGCGCTTTCGAATCCAGTGAAAAACAGCCGTCTCAGAGCTGTTGTTGCGAACCTCGTAAGTCACACCAGCAGGCAAATAGGCATAGCCCCCTTCAGAAAGTACTCGTGGTTCCTTACCCAGCATAATGGTAATCTCGCCCTCAACCACAAACAAAACTCCTTGAGCGTTCGTGTCTGGTTCAGGCTTAAGAGATCCGCCTTCGGGCTGTACTTCCATGATGTATTGCGAGAACGTCTCCGCAAAGCCAGAAAGAGGTCGTGCAATAATCCAGGCTCTTGTTTTCTCCCAAAAAGGCAGGTTAGACGTTACGATGTCTCGCATCACTCCCTTCGGAATAACTGCATAAGCATTGGTAAACACTGCCCTGTCAGTCATGACCTGCGTTTGAGGGGGCAATCCGCCACTTGGAGAATAAAGAGAAGAAGGAGGCAAATGCTGGGTACTCATAAACAAGCTTATCCTTAAAGAATGTTTCGAGGCTCACTGCACCTGAGGTTATGGCCCCGGTATGGAAAATCGTTCTTTGTTTAATGCACTGAATACTGCGGCCATACAGTTGGGCCTGCGAATACCCAAATATCTCTCGGGTTTGGTAATTTGCGTTCCCCTTTTGAAACAGCATATCAGCATCACCCATCCTAGGGTAGATCATAAACACTTGTGATAACCCCGAAGTAAAACGCGGTTTTTCTCCAGTTTGTCACCCAATTTTACTCATTTAGTTTCGAAGGATATATGAGTTGCTCTACTTTTGAGTGGTAAGTCTCCTGAAAATCACTGTGAATTTCGTTGTCTGGTGGAGTTCAGGAAAGAATAATATGCATTCACTTGAGGGTGTTACTCGTTCAGACCAATACAGAGCGTTGGGCCTTAGTACTTTTGCATTCACAGTCTGCTTTGCAGTCTGGACCATCTTTTCCATCATTGGAGTGCGGATCAAAGGTGAGTTGGGGTTGTCCGACACTCAGTTTGGCTTACTTGTAGCCACGCCTGTTCTAACCGGCTCAGTCAGCAGAATTTTTCTTGGTGTCTGGACTGAGCAGTTCGGCGGCCGAATTATGTTCCCGCTGCAAATGATCATCACCGCTATCTGCGTCTGGCTTCTCACCTCCGTACATTCCTATGAAGTTTTTCTCCTCGCTGCTTTAGGGCTGGGATTAGCAGGTGGTTCCTTCATCATCGGTGTCGCCTATGTTTCTCAATGGTTTGAGAAGGAAAAGCAAGGTACGGCACTTGGAATTTTCGGTGCAGGCAATGTAGGTGCCGCAGTCACAAATTTTGTGGCCCCGTTTCTCGTGGTCGCCGTGGGCTGGGAAGGCACAGCTCGTGTTTATGCAATCGTTTTGGCTCTGACTGCCGTCCTCTTCTACCTTCTCTCCAAAGATGATCCCTCACAGACAGACAGAAAGAAAACAGGCGCAAAAGTCGTATCGGCAGCAGACCAACTGGCCCCCTTAAAGAAACTTCAGGTTTGGCGATTTGCGACCTATTACTTTTTTGTCTTCGGCGCATTTGTTGCTCTGGCCTCTTTCTTACCGCGCTACTACACCGGAGCTTACGGACTGGAACTGACAACGGCTGGCATCTTCGCTGGCCTTTATTCTTTGCCGGGTTCTGTGTTCAGGGCGCTTGGTGGCTGGATGTCCGACAAGTGGGGCGCGCGTTTTGTTATGTACTTCACATTCATCGTCTCTCTTATCTGCCTGTTCCTGCTTAGTTACCCGGAAACCTCCTATGTCATCAACGGTATTGAAGGGCCGATAGAGTTCACCTTTGGCCTTGGTGTTTTTGCTTTTGTATCCGTAACCGTTGTACTGGGCTTTGTAATGAGCCTCGGCAAGGCAGCAGTCTACAAACACATCCCCGTTTATTATCCCTATCACGTTGGTGCTGTTGGTGGCCTTGTCGGCATGATTGGTGGCCTTGGTGGTTTCTTCCTCCCGATTGCCTTTGGAATCCTGCTCGACTGGACTGGTGTCTGGACAGCACCATTCATGCTGCTCTTCTTGATTGTCGCTGTCTCAACAATCTGGATGCACGTCGCGATCAGACGGATGGAGCGCAGACGTCACCCGGAATTACAAGCGGAAACGGATCTTTCTGACCTCCCTGAAGAACCACTTGAAGGCCCTGATGGACCTGCCGGAGTAGACAAATACCCATAACCAGCGAAGCCCTTGCACGAGATTGCTCGTGCGAGGGCATGTAGCCAAAAGGAATACATGTATGTCTGACGATAAAATCCAAAAAGGACACACGCTTATTGATTGGCGGCCAGACGATCTGGAATTCTGGGAGACCAGAGGCAAAGCGATTGCTTCTCGAAACCTTTGGATCTCAATTCCAGCCCTTTTGCTTGCGTTCTCTGTGTGGCTGGTTTGGAGTGTCGTTGTCGCAAGGCTCCCGGCCATCGGATTTGATTATACGACAGACCAGCTTTTCCTCTTGGCGGCATTACCCGGTCTTTCAGGGGCAACTCTCAGAATCTTTTATTCCTTTATGGTCCCCATTTTTGGTGGACGTCTCTGGACAACACTCACCACGGCATCTCTGCTTTTGCCCGCTTTGGGGATAGGTTACGCGGTTCAGGACCCCGACACGCCCTATGGAATCTTCCTGCTTCTGGCGCTCCTTTGCGGCTTTGGCGGTGGCAATTTCGCCTCTTCAATGGCAAACATCGCATTTTTCTACCCAAAATCTGAGAAAGGCAACGCACTTGCACTCAACGCAGGTCTCGGCAATGCAGGCGTTTCTGTCATGCAGTTTGTGGTGCCTATCGTTATCACATCCGGGGTGTTTGGCGCCCTTGGCGGTGCTCCGCAAACATTGGAAGATGGCAGCCAGCTATGGATTCAGAATGCTGGCTTCGTCTGGGTGCCATTCCTGGTGATCGCGACGATTGCAGCATGGTTTGGCATGAACGATATTGCTGATGCAAAGGCGAGCTTCAAAGAACAATCCATCATCTTTTCCAGAGCGCATAACTGGATCATGTGTATCCTCTATACAGGGACGTTCGGCAGCTTTATCGGCTACTCTGCTGGCTTTCCGCTTCTCATGAAAACCCAGTTCCCGGAAGTGAACGCACTTTCCTATGCATTCCTCGGTCCTCTCGTTGGTGCATTGTCCCGTGCAGGAACTGGCTGGGTTTCAGATAAATATGGTGGTGGTCGCGTAACTTTCTGGACTTTCCTGTTCATGGCTGTCGCGGTTGGCGGCGTATTGTTCTTCCTGTCGATCAAGACAGAACCGGGAGCCTTCTGGGGCTTCTTTGTTTGCTTTATGGCGCTGTTCTTCCTGACAGGTGTGGGCAATGCCTCCACTTTCCAGATGATCCCAACCATCATGCGCCAGCAGGTTGGCAAGCTGATGCCTGAGCTGGATGCAACAGCTCACCTGCGCCAGTCAGAGCGGGAAAGCGCAGCAATCATCGCGTTTACCTCTGCAATCGCAGCTTATGGTGCCTTCTTCATCCCCAAAGCTTACGGCACATCCATCGCCTACACTGGCGGCCCGGATGCCGCGCTTTGGGCCTTCGGCATCTTCTATGTGATCTGTCTGGTGATCACCTGGTTCTTCTACACCCGTCGTGGTGCATCCGTTCCGTGCTAAGCAAAAAAGTGAAGGGCATTTCAGATGTCTCTACTCCTCGATAAACTGAACTTCTTCGCAAAACAGGACACTGGTACCTTTGCAAACGGGCACGGTGTTACAACAAATGAGAACAGAAACTGGGAAGACAGTTACCGAAAGCGTTGGCAACATGACAAGGTTGTCCGCTCAACCCATGGGGTGAACTGTACAGGCTCCTGTTCCTGGAAAATCTACGTTAAGGGCGGGATCATCACATGGGAAACCCAGCAAACGGACTACCCACGCACCCGTCCAGATCTGCCAAATCATGAGCCACGCGGTTGCTCCCGTGGTGCCAGCTATAGCTGGTACATCTACTCTGCAAACCGCGTAAAACACCCGCTCATCCGCTCCCGCTTGCTGAAGCTTTGGCGGAAGGAACGCACGGTGAAATCACCTGTCGCGGCATGGACTGCCATACAGGAAGATCCAGCCAAACGCTCAGACTACATGAAAGTGCGTGGGCACGGCGGTTTCGTGCGGGCTACATGGGAAGAGGTCAACGAAATCATCGCGGCGGCAAACGCTTACACCGCGAAAAAATGGGGTCCCGACCGAGTTGTCGGCTTCTCGCCAATTCCGGCTATGTCCATGATCTCTTATGCAGCTGGTACCCGTTATCTGTCACTGCTTGGCGGCACTTGCATGTCGTTCTACGACTGGTACTGCGATCTGCCTCCTGCTTCACCGCAGACATGGGGGGAGCAGACAGATGTGCCTGAATCAGCAGATTGGTACAACGCTGGTTTCCTGATGCTATGGGGTTCCAACGTTCCGCAAACTCGTACGCCAGATGCGCATTTTTACACGGAGGTTCGCTACAAAGGCACTAAGTCGGTAGTGGTTTGTCCTGATTATTCCGAGGCAGCGAAGTTTTCTGATCTCTGGCTTCACCCAAAGCAGGGCACAGATGCCGCGCTGGCAATGGCTATGGGCCACGTTATCCTGCGGGAATATCATTTGGACCGTAAGGTGGATTACTTCGAAGACTACTGCCGCAAATACTCTGATATGCCATTGCTGGTACGGCTGGTTAAGAAGGACGGAAACTACATTCCTGAAAGGCTGCTCCGCGCCTCTGAGTTCACTGACAAACTGGTTGAAGATAATAACTCGGAATGGAAAACCGTCGCCGTTGACCGCAAGTCGAAAAAGCCTGTGGTTCCCCATGGCTCCATTGGTTTCCGTTGGGGTGAAAAAGGCAAGTGGAACCTGGAAGAGAAAGATGGTGCAGGTAAAGACACAGACCTTGCCATGTCCTTCATCGACAAAGCCGATCATGACGAGATCGCTGAAGTCGCATTCCCATACTTCGGCAATCGTGAGCATGATCACTTTGAAGGCACCAACCATGACAGCGTCATGGTGCGCAAGGTACCTGCAAAGAAACTCAAGCTTGCTGAAGGCGAAACACTTGTCGCATCTGTGTTTGATCTGTTTGTCGCTAACTACGGCTTGGATCGTGGTCTGGATGATCCTAACTCCGCCAAATCCTACGATGAAGAGCTGCCATACACACCTACATGGGCAGAGAAGATCACAGGCGTCCCCAAGGACCACATCATCACAACTGCCCGTGAGTTCGCCAGTAATGCTGAGAAGACCAACGGACGCTCCATGGTTATCCTTGGTGCTGGTCTGAACCACTGGTACCATATGGACATGAACTACCGTGGCATCATCAATCTGCTGGTGATGTGCGGCTGTGTCGGTCAGTCCGGCGGTGGCTGGAGCCACTATGTGGGGCAGGAAAAACTCCGCCCACAAACTGGCTGGACAGCTCTTGCATTTGCCCTCGATTGGGCACGTCCACCACGGCATATGAACTCCACCTCTTTCTTCTACGCGCACACGGATCAGTGGCGTTATGAGACGTTGAAGGTGGACGAAATCCTGTCGCCAACAGCTCCTGAAGGAGATTGGAATGCATCGCTGATCGACTACAACATCCGTGCAGAACGGATGGGCTGGTTGCCATCAGCGCCTCAGCTACAAACCAACTCACTCCAGGTCGCAAAAAACGCTGAAGCAAGCGGGAAAAACGCAAAAGACTACGTTGCTGAGGAACTAAAATCAGGTAGCCTGAAACTGTCCTGTGAAGACCCGGATAACGAAGCCAACTGGCCACGTAACCTGTTCGTCTGGCGCTCCAATCTACTCGGCTCCTCCGGTAAAGGCCACGAATACTTCCTCCGCCACCTGCTTGGCACAGAACACGGTGTACTGGGCAAAGACTTGGGAGAAGAAGGTCGCCAGCGTGCGAAGGAAGCCGTCTGGCACGACAATGCACCCGAAGGAAAGCTGGACCTGCTGGTCACGCTGGATTTCCGCATGTCCACCACAGCGGTCTATTCCGACATCGTGCTGCCAACAGCAACATGGTACGAGAAAAACGACCTCAACACTTCGGATATGCACCCCTTCATTCACCCACTCTCCAGTGCAGCTGACCCAGCTTGGGAAGCACGCAGTGACTGGGAAATCTTCAAGGGCATTGCAAAGTCATTCTCTGAGGTATCGACGGAAGTGCTTGGCAAGGAAAAGGATGTTGTCCTTGTCCCAATTCTGCATGATACCGCAGGCGAGATTGCTCAGCCGTTTGACGTTGAGGACTGGAAGCAAGGCGATATCGAGCCGCAACCGGGCAAGACAATGCCTAACGTTGTGGTTATCGAGCGCGATTACCCCAATGTCTACAAACGCTTCACAGCTCTCGGCCCATTGATGAACAAACTCGGCAATGGTGGCAAAGGCATCAGCTGGAACACCGAGCACGAAGTGGACCTCCTCAAAGGTCTCAATGGTGAGGTCTTGGAGGACGGCCCAACCAAAGGCTTCGCGAAGATCGAGACAGATATCGACGCAACCGAAGTTGTTTTGTCTCTGGCACCGGAAACCAATGGCGAAGTGGCCGTGAAAGCATGGGCTGCTCTCTCCGAATTCACCGGCAGGGATCACACCCATCTGGCGTTGCCGAAGGAAGAGGAGAAAATCCGCTTCCGCGATATCGTAGCCCAACCACGCAAGATTATCTCTTCACCAACATGGTCCGGTCTGGAATCCGAACATGTCTGCTACAACGCAGGCTACACAAACGTGCATGAGCTGATCCCGTGGCGCACTATCTCCGGTCGCCAGCAGCTCTATCAAGATCACCTCTGGATGCGGGCCTTCGGTGAAGGCTTCTGCGTGTACAGACCGCCCATAGACACCAAGGGCATCAAACCTGTCATTGACGATAAGTCACTGGGCAGAAAGCAGTTAGTGCTGAACTTCATCACCCCGCACCAGAAGTGGGGCATCCATTCCACCTATACGGACAACCTGTTGATGCTCACGCTCAATCGTGGTGGTCCTGTGGTCTGGATCTCTGAAGTGGACGCACAGAAAGCCGATATTGAGGACAACGACTGGGTTGAGGTCTTCAACATCAACGGCGCGCTTGTGGCCCGTGCGGTGGTTTCCCAGCGTATGAAGGAAGGCACGATCTACATGTATCACGCTCAGGAAAAGATCGTGAATACACCGGGGTCGGAACTCACTGGTCAGCGTGGCGGTATCCATAACTCGGTTACCAGAGCGGTCACCAAGCCGACGCATATGATTGGCGGATATGCTCAGCAATCATATGGCTTTAACTACTATGGAACGGTTGGCTCCAACCGCGATGAGTTCGTTGTGGTTCACAAACTGGAAGAAGTGAACTGGATGGAAGAACCACTGGATGACAGTGGTCAGGAGGCAGCAGAATGAAAGTCCGTGCTCAAGTGGCAATGGTCCTGAATCTGGACAAATGCATTGGCTGCCATACCTGTTCAGTGACCTGCAAGAACGTCTGGACCAACCGCGAAGGCGTTGAATACGCTTGGTTTAATAACGTTGAGACCAAACCCGGCATTGGCTATCCCAAGGACTGGGAAAACCAGAAACGCTGGAATGGCGGCTGGGTGAGAAAGCGCAACGGAAAGATTCAGCCCAAGATGGGTGCGAAATGGCGCATTCTGGCGAATATCTTTGCAAATCCTGATCTGCCGGAAATCGATGACTATTACGAGCCGTTCGATTATGACTACGAGCATTTGCAGGGGGCTCCTGAAAGTGCTCAGTTTCCGACGGCCCGACCGAAGTCGGCGATCACCGGTGAGCGCATCGAGAAGATTGAATGGGGACCCAATTGGGAAGAAATCCTTGGCGGGGAATTCTCAAAGAGATCAAAGGATTACAACTTTGAAGGCGTAGAAAAAGAAATCTACGGCGAGTTTGAAAATACCTTCATGATGTACCTGCCGCGCCTGTGTGAGCATTGCCTCAACCCAACTTGCGTGGCGGCCTGTCCATCAGGGGCGATCTACAAACGTGAAGATGACGGTATCGTCTTGATTGATCAGGAAAAATGCCGTGGCTGGCGCATGTGCGTGTCTGGCTGTCCTTACAAGAAGATCTACTTCAACTGGTCCTCAGGCAAATCAGAGAAATGCATTTTCTGTTATCCGCGCATTGAATCTGGTCAGCCGACGGTCTGCTCTGAGACATGTGTAGGCCGCATCCGTTATCTGGGCGTGATCCTCTACGACGCGGATAAGATTGAAGAGGCTGCGTCCACCCCCGGGGATAAAGACCTTTACGAAGAGCAGCTCAAAGTCTTCCTCAACCCTCATGATCCGAAGGTTATCGAGCAGGCTCGCAAGGATGGTGTGCCGGAAGACTGGCTCAAGTCAGCAAAAGAATCTCCAATCTACAAAATGGCGATTGACTGGAAGGTGGCCTTTCCACTGCACCCGGAATATCGCACCTTGCCCATGGTCTGGTACATCCCGCCACTTTCCCCAATCCAGAACGCCGCTGAAGCTGGCAAGATCGGCTGGGACGGTGAACTGCCAGACGTGCGTTCAATGCGCATCCCGGTCCGCTACCTCTCCAACCTGCTCACCGCAGGCAAGGATCAGCCCATCGTTTCCGCGCTGGAACGCATGCTCGCCATGCGCTCTTACATGCGCTCCAAAACCATTGATGGCGTGGTCAACGAGGAGATTGCAAAGCAAGTCGGCCTCACACCGGAACTCATTGAAGACATGTATAAAATCATGGCTATCGCAAACTATGAGGACCGCTTTGTAATCCCTACCACGCACAGAGAAGTCTCCGAGGATGCCTACGACGTGCGCGGCTCCTGTGGCTTCTCCTTTGGCAATGGATGTTCCGGCGGCAGTGATGGCACAGACCTGTTTGGCGGTACTCGCAAGAAGGCCGTCGAAACCCCAACCGATATCTTTAAGGAGATGCGCTCATGAACGTTTCCTTAAAAGTCATCGGGCTCTTGCTAGGCTACCCGACACAGGAACTTCTGGATGACTTGCCAGCCCTGAAAAAGGCAGTGAATTCAGACAGATTGCTCTCCGCTAAAGGGCAGAAAATGCTCTGTACCCTGTGCGATGATATGGCGGGTCTGGACCTTTACGAAGTGCAGGAACGCTATGTATTCCTGTTTGATCGCACCCGCTCTCATTCCTTGCATCTGTTTGAGCATGTGCATGGTGAAAGCCGGGACCGGGGGCAGGCACTGGTAGACCTGCGGGAGATGTACCTGACCAACGGCTTCGCGCTCGAAACAAGCGAGATGCCGGATTATATCCCGTTGTTCCTTGAGTATCTGGCTCACCAGCCTTTCACCGAGGCACAAGAGCTACTGGGGCAGACAGCCCATATCTTTGAAGCACTTCGCCTGCGCCTGAAGAAAAAGGGCTCTGTCTACGCCAACGCCTTTGGCGCTCTTGCAGAAATCAGCAAAGCGACCCCTTCTCAAGAACTGCTCTCCAACATTCTGGCAGAACCAGAAGACGACCCGAACGATCTGGAAGCCATGGACCGCATCTGGCAGGAAGAGGTGGTCAAATTTGGCGGCAATGCTGGCGAAGGCAGTTGCGGCCCCGACCGCCTGAGAATGCAGATGCGCGCAGCGGACAGACGCCCGCCTGATGCAGCCCCACCACAGAACATGCAGGGAGACCACTGAAAATGTCTGGCTTCTTCAACACATTGTTCTTCGGAATCTATCCGTACATCGCTCTTTCAGTGCTCATCGTGGGTACGATTATTCGTTACGACAGAGAGCCTTACAGTTGGCGGGCCGGGTCCAGTCAGCTCCTGCGGCGCAAGCAACTGGTGTGGGGCTCCATCCTGTTCCACGTGGGTGTACTCATCATCTTTCTGGGCCATTTCGTAGGCATGCTCACACCAATTGTGATCTTTGATATGGTGGGTATCAGCCATGGCGCGAAGCAGGTTCTGGCAATTGTCGTTGGCGGTATTGCTGGCCTCATGGCAATCATTGGTGCTGGTATGCTCATTCACCGCAGGCTCTATGATGCACGGGTGAGGGCGGTCTCCAGCACTATGGATACCTTCATCATCTGCCTGCTTGCTTTCCAGCTTTTCCTTGGCCTGCTAACCATCCCGATCTCCATGCAACATCTGGATGGGGAGGAGATGGTCAAGCTCATGGCATGGGCGCAGGGTATCTTCACCTTCAACGGCGATGCAGCAAGCTATGTGGCTGATGCAGCGTGGATTTTCAAGCTCCACCTGTTCTTCGGCCTGACAATCCTGCTCATCTTCCCGTTCACCCGGTTGGTGCACATGCTTTCTGTTCCGGCTCGGTATTTGTGGCGTCCCGGTTATCAGGTCGTGCGTGAGCGCAACTCCACCAACTCTCGTGAAACCTCAGGAAAATGAGGGCATGGCAAATATTTACACAAACCCAAAGCTGAATGACAACGGCGTGGATGCGGGGCTGGACCTGCCAAACACAAAGGTCCCGCCCAGAAGCAAACCAGTAATGAGTGATGTCTGCGTAAACGGGATCACGATCCCGGAAGGCGACATTCTGGCAGAAGCTCAGAACCACCCGGCAGAAAATCCGGGTCAGGCGGTGCGTGCTGCCGCTAAGGCGCTGGTTGTGCGGGAACTGTTGCTCCAGCAAGCCAGAACGCTGGGCATCAACGCCACACCAGAACAGCGTGAGGAAGGCAGCGAAACTGAGGAAGATGCAGCCATCAGAGAACTGATTGAACAGGAGGTAGACATCCCCTCTGCATCACAGGAGGAGTGCCTGCGCTACTACGAAAACAACCAGTCACGCTTCAGCTCAGAGCCGATCTATGAGGCCAGTCACATCCTGTTTGCAGCAGGGCCAGACCAGCACACCGCCCGCAGCATTGCCAAGGCAAGAGCCCTAGATGTAATCAGTCTTCTTAAGACGCAACCCCATGCTTTCAATGAGCTTGCAAAACAGTATTCTGCGTGCCCTTCCAAAGAGATGGGCGGAAATCTGGGACAGCTTACCAAAGGCAGCACCGTGCCGGAGTTCGAACAGGCGCTCCAGTCTATGCAGATCGGGCAAATGTCACCGGAACCCGTTGAAACCAAGTTCGGCTACCACATCATTTTCCTGAGCAGAAAGATTGAAGGAAATGTGCTGCCGTTCGAGCAGGTTGAAGAAACCATCCGAGCATGGCTGGAAGCGGCGAGCTGGTCAAAGGCCGTGTCTCAGTACATCGGCATTCTGGCAGGCTCAGCCAGGATCGAAGGCATTGATTTGCAAGGCAATGACAGCCCATTGGTTCAGTGAGTTTCACACAAGGTACACGCAGGTGCTCATCTGGTTGCACCTGCGCATTATCGATAAATTTGGATAATACCTAAGCACAGGATCCCAGCTATTCTCAGAGTGCGCAAATAAGATTAGAGTTCCCAACTGATGTCGTCCCGTGCGCCTCTCGGGACCCTGCGTTCTGGAGAATAAAATGAAGAAGTTGAACTGGGGCTTTCTGGGAACGAGCTTTATCTCTCTCACCATGGCAGATGCGATTGTAGCAGAGGGTTCGACGCGAATTCACTCAGCTGCAGGGCGCTCAGAAGTCCGCCTGAAGGTTTTTGCCGAGAAATACGATATCGAGCACACCTACGAAGACTTTGATGAGCTGATTGCAGACGAAGCCGTTGATATCATTTACATTGCCCTGCCAAATCATATTCACCATGAATATGTGATCAAAGCCGCCAATGCAGGCAAAGCAATCCTCTGCGAAAAATCTTTATCCGTGGACATGGAAAAGACGGAGGAAGCGCTTAAGGCAGTCTCTGAAAATGGCGTCTTCTTCGTAGAGGGCCTGATGTACCTGAACCATCCGTTCACAACGGCAATTCGCGATGTGATTGCCTCTGGTGAACTGGGTGAAATCCGGTCTATCTCAGGTCAGTACTGTGCGTCTATCGCTCAGTTCGTCAACCCGCACAGCAAGGGCGCTCTTTATAATCTGGGCTGCTATCCAGCCTCCCTGATGCACCTGCTGCTGCAAACCGAATTCTCCTCTCATATCTTTGAGAACTATCAGATTTCTGCAATGGGAAGACGCGGTAAAGATGGCAATATCTGCGAGACATCGGCATGCATTCGCCTCGGTAACGGAGTTGTCTGCCAACTTCACACCGCAGAAGATTACGGCCTTCATGCAGAGTTCACCGTGCTTGGGTCAAAAGCCAGCCTTGTGCTGAACTCAAACCCATGGCTACCCGAAGCAGAAGGCAACAGCTTCACCGTAACCCCCTACGAGCAGCCGGGAGATACCCGCACCACCACCGCAGAGGGCAATGCTTTCCTCTATCAGGTGCGTGCAATCCGCGAGGCGATTGAGGCTGGCAAAACCAGACTGGAACGGCCCGCCCCAACACCGGAAGACAGTCGCCAGATCATGCAGCTCCTGACCGACTGGGAAGCAGCCACCCGCACTGATTGACAGGGGAATTACTCCAGATCGTTGCAGCCGCGCAGAGGGGATAAACCACTTTGCGCGGTTTTGCGTTGAAATGTGCGTTGGTTTGCGTGGATCACGTTTTTTCTGCGCTGCTACTGTTTTGTGCTTCTGGCCTCGCAACAATTGCACAAATCCCACGCAATTAAGTTATCCCCCTTGTCATCTTTGCTGGTTATGATGGTGTTCTGTGATGAAGCAGGAGGGGCTGAACAGTGGAACGTATTCCGGCAGAAAAATGGTACCGCACCACCAAACTGGCAGATGACATTACGCTGATTGATGAGCCGTACATCAAGCAGTTCTACCGCTGTAACATCTGGCATGTGCGCGGACGCCATAAAGACCTGCTGGTGGATAGCGGTATGGGCGTTGTCAGCCTGCGCGAGCATGTGGCCCTCACCACAGAAAAATCCCTCATGGCAGTCGCCAGTCACACCCACTTTGACCATATCGGTTGCCACCATGAGTTTCCGCATCGCTTAGTTCATAAAGCAGAGGCAGAGTTACTGGCACACCCGACCCGCAAGAACACTCTGGTGGAAGGGTGCGTCGAGGACAGCATTTTCGATGCATTACCACCAGAACCCTACAAGTCTTCGCAGTATGCAGTAGAGCCAGCCCCGGCAAATCACCTGCTGGAAGATGGCGAGATACTCTCAACCGGAGACCGTCATTTCGAGGTGATCCACACACCGGGGCATTCACCGGGTGGCATAGCCCTCTGGGAGAAAGCAACGCAAACGCTGATTGCAGGCGATATCGTTTATGATGGCCCACTGGTCACGGACTGCTATCACTCCAATATGGCGGACTACATCGCCAGCATGAAACGTCTGCTGGATATTCCGGTTCGCACCATTCACGGCGGGCACTTCCCCTCTTTTGACGGAAAGCGTCTGCACCAGATCATTCATGCGTTCCTGAAGGAACACGACAGATAAAGCGTCAAGCCGCTGCCTTCACAGGGCGGTACAGATACCGGTTGAAGCTGTCTTCCGGCATCATCATCACAATACGGCTCACAAACGCCATGGCGATTACACAAAAGACAAAACGCCCGACCAGCGCACCAGACCAGTGCGCACCAAAGGCCATCATTACCAGCGGGTCCTCAATAAGCCCGTGGCAGATACCCATAAACGACAGTGAGAGCACCACATCCCGCGCCGAAAGCTTACCTTCCTGCGCTTCCTTGATGATCAGCCCGCCGCCATAAGAAAGGCCCATTAAAACACCAATCATTGTGATGGGAGTTGCTGCCTTGCTGATGCCCATCAGACGCAGGAGTGGAGACAAAATCCAGCTCAGCAGATCGGTGATCTTTGCCAGCTCCATCAGCTTCAGGAAGATAAGCAGCGCCACAATGATCCAGAACATGGAAAACAGCAGGGACGCGCTGGAATAACCCCACTCCAGCCATGTCTCTTCAATGCTCGGCGTAAACGGCAA
This sequence comes from uncultured Pseudovibrio sp., assembly GCA_947496145.1. Classification (GTDB taxonomy): domain Bacteria; phylum Pseudomonadota; class Alphaproteobacteria; order Rhizobiales; family Stappiaceae; genus Pseudovibrio. Next base: position 90,130 of record CANMBS010000001.1, on the reverse strand, counting down.
CCATGACAATTCCATCGGCTGTTGCAGCCAGTCACCTGCTGTATAAATCAGGTTCAGCACAATGCCGTAGCTGATGCCCACCACAAACCGCAGGCCGGAAGAAAACAGAAAGCTCAGACCCGCGCGGCGTGAAATGCTCTGTTCCAGCGGCAACGCATGGGCGATAAGGATTACCGATAGCAGCACAGTTACATCCGCAATGGTGAACCCGACCACCGGGAGCAGGCTGATCATAACAGCAATCGCCCCATAGGTCGTAACCAGTAAGCCAACCGCCAGCACCAGCCCCGCCGCCGCAGGCAACCCCATAAGGCCCATCACAGGCTCAAGCGCCTTGCCGAAGTAGTCAACCAGACCAAATTCCATCAGCAGCCGGACAACAATCATAACCGGCACCATGGTCTTCAGCATGACCCAGAACAGACCGACAGAGTCCTTCACCATCTTCAGGCAAGCAGCGATAAATTTATTCATTGTTCTTAAACCAGTGCCGCACGCCGCACTTTGCTGCCAAACTGCGCTGTACTACGGGATGTATCTGAGTAATGCCCAAATGGTGTGAGCTGAATAATTCCCTAAAATGTTTCACCCTTTTAGGGAACAGTATTTTACTCAACCCAACCAGTTTATTTCTCAAATATCGCGCAGGCTTTGCCTCTATTTTAAAATGGGCCGCAAAAAATGGCGATCATAGCGCTGAATACACTGCGTTTCCCGTGCATAAGCATAGGCTTGCTGACAGCCCTCATCCGCCATGCTGTCCGTTCGATATTGCTCGTAAACCGCCAGCGAGGGAAATGAAAACAAACACAGTGCCAGATCATTTGGACTCTCATGCGGTAGAAAATACCCGTGATGCTGCCCCCCAAACTTCTCAATCAATGGAATCCAAAGCCGGGCATAATGTTCAAACTCTTCAATTTTGTCCGGGTTGATTTCGTAATGTACATAGCAAGTAATCATGATAGTCCCCCCAATTTTGCTCCGCTCTTTTGAACGTCGCTCCATTGTAAAATTCACACAACGGATAATAGCCAAAGTAATATACAGTCAAATCCACGTAGAATCACTAGGATAAGCTGAGAGACATTCAGGAAATCGGAGAATAACTCGATGACCACTCAGCATGCCACACCTGAGAAAGATCAACTCATTGCAGCTGCCCGGATTACGCTGACGGTCGGCGGACTGATCCTTCTGTACTGGCTGCTCAGAGCTCTCTTTGCAAACGGAACCCATGTGAGCGGTGCCAGGCTTCTGCTGGTTTGGAGCATGGTAGCCTGCTACATCACGCTTGGTCTGCAAACCAGACCACCCATCAGCAGCATCTGGCTGACAACACTGATAGCCCCCTTTGTTGTCATGAGCGTCGTCCCGGAAGCGGTAAGCCTCATTCATGAGTTTACAGGCATTAAAATGGTCACAGGCGACACCGGCCTCATCATCACCCTCCTTAGTCTCGGTTACTTCATCTGGCTCGGAAAACAGGCGCACGATGAAAGTGTGAGGCAGGGGTGAACCTGTGGGACTTATAGCTGGCTCATTCATTTATCAACTTGAGACAATGGCGGGCATCAGGGTGCTTCATATAAAAAAAGCGCCAGCTAACGGGCTGGCGCTTGCCTCCTCCGGGCTCGGGAGAAGTTGAGGCGGGTACTGCTCTTACTCGGCAGCTTGTTTTGCTTCCAGGAGGCCGAAGAGATTGCGCGGGTCGGCAGGTTCCGCGATCATCTCAAGGTCCTGAGTATTCTCTTCCTGCTTCAGCAGATCATAAATGTAGCGCAGGCCGGAAAAATCCTCGATGGCAAAGCCAACGGAGTCAAACAGGGTGATGTCGCGCTCGCTCGTGCGCCCTTCAGCAGTTCCTGTTATCACGTTCCAAAGCTCAACAACCGGATAGTCATCATCAAGCTGTTGGATTTCGCCTTCAATGCGGGTCTGCTCAGGATACTCAACGAAGATCTTGGAGCGCAGCAGAATGTCCTTATGCAGTTCCGTCTTGCCGGGACAATCGCCACCAATGGCGTTGATGTGCACGCCTGATCCCACCATGTTATCGGTCAGGATAGTCGCCTTTTGCTTGTCTGCTGTCACTGTGGTGATGATGTCTGCCCCGGTGATTGCCTCTTCAGAGCTGCGGCAGATGGTGATGGTAAAGCCTTTACCATCCAGATTAGCCGCGCACTTTTCAGTTGCCTCCGTATCCACATCGTAAAGGCGTAAATTGGTGATCCCCAAAACCGCTTTAAAGGCCAGTGCCTGAAACTCTGACTGAGCGCCATTACCAATGATTGCCATGGTGCTGGAGCCAGAACGAGCCAGATGCTTTGCTGCCATTGCGGAGGTTGCAGCCGTGCGTAGCGCGGTAAGAACTGTCATCTCAGACAGGAAGAACGGATAACCCGTATCAACATCCGCCAGCATACCGAAAGCAGTAACCGTCTGCTTGCCTTCTCTGGTGTTTTTTGGATGACCATTCACATACTTGAAGCTGTACATCTGCCCATCGCTGGTCGGCATCAGTTCAATCACGCCAACCTTGGAGTGGCTGGCAACACGAGGCGTTTTATCAAACAGCGGCCAACGGCGATAATCCTCCTCAATGTAATCGGTCATGCCCTTCAGAACACTCTCGATACCGTGTTTGTTGACCAAATCCAGAATTTTCGAAACGCTCACGAACTGAACCATTTGGGGCTTCCTATCTATTTGTTATTAAATGTTAATTTAAGCTCTGTTGGGGTGATCCAGAACCTGCTTGCCAAACAGGCTGCAAACCAGATCGCTCATCAGGGTCGCGGTGCGGCCACGCACATCAAGAAACGGATTAAGCTCCACCAGATCAACGGAGGTGACCAGCTGGCTATCGCAGAGCATCTCCATAATCAGGTGCGCTTCGCGGAAGGTTGCCCCTCCCGGAACTGTGGTTCCAACTGCGGGCGCAATGTCCGGGTCAAGGAAGTCCACGTCAAAGCTCACATGCAGACGGCCCTTTGCCTTCTTCACACGCTCCAGAAATTCGGTGACGGGCTTTACAACACCATTTTCATCGATCCTGCGCATATCATAGGTTTCGATCTCGACTTTTTGGAGAGCAGTTCGTTCCGCATTGTCAACGGACCGTAACCCCATCATGCAAATGTTTTCCGGTTTGATCGTTGTCTTCAAGTCAGGGAAATACCCTTCAAACCCGGGCAGGCCACAAAAATAAGCCGCTGGTGTACCATGTAGGTTGCCGCTGGTTGTGGTGCTCAGATTATGAAAGTCCGGATGTGCGTCAAGCCAGAGCACAAACTGCTCCTCGCCAGCCTCCGCCGCTGCCTGAGCAATGCCGCTTACAGTGCCAGCCGCCATGGAATGATCGCCGCCGAGAAACACAGGCAGATGACCCTGACGCATCTCATTCAGAGCCACATCATAAAGCGTTTCAGTCCAGCTGATGGTTTCATTGAGATGATGAACGACGCTGTTGGAATGAACCCGGTCAGGATAACTGGAGGGCACAACATTTCCACGGTCCAGAACGTGATAACCCAACGACTCCAGCGAGGTTTGCAGGCCAGCCGTGCGCAATGCATCCGGCCCCATCAAACAGCCCTGAATTTTTGCTCCTGTCTGCACAGGCGCACCTACGAGCACAACGGTATTCTTCATTCCCAATTCCCAGTTAACTCCATTATGGGTATTATCCCTGTAGAAGTGGCGGTAAAAAGCTGTCATTATGATCAAAATGGTGGTCCAACTAATCAAAATGATAAAAGAGGTTGCCCAGTTTGGATGAGATAGATCAAAAACTAGTAGCAATACTACGTAGAAATGCGCGGGCAAGCGTGTCTGATCTGGCGCTTGAGTTGAAGATTTCGCGTTCAACCGTGCGCTCTCGCATGGAGCGTTTGAAAGCCGCAGGGGATATACTCGGTTACACAGTGGTGCTCCGCGCGGATGTCTTCGAACAGCCCGTGCGCGGGATCATGATGATCGAGATTGAGGGCAAGGGCACCCAGCGCATTGTCAACCAGCTCAACAAGCTGACGGAAGTAACAGCCCTGCACACCACAAACGGCAAATGGGACCTGATCATCGAACTGGGAACAGACACTCTGGTACACTTTGATGATGTCCTGCGCCGTATCCGCCTGATTGACGGCATCTCAGCCAGCGAAACCAACCTGCTGCTCTCCACCAAACGCACCAGTGAGGCTCGACGAAACGTTATGCTGGACTGATCTGTAACAAGGTGTTGGATCAGCGAGTTACCTCACTCTGGCAACTCGATAAAACATGGTCGTTAAAATTTTAAATTGTAGTTTTAATTTCTTACTGTATTCTTACCCTAGGTAATCTTGGGGTGGGATTTATAATGTTGGTAAGAATAATTAGTGCTGGCTGTCTGTCGATGTCTTTATGTGTGCCCGTATTTGCAGAGGATCATAGGGCATCTGTGACAGCAGAACAGGACTTACTGCTATCCGGTTCAGTAGATCTTTCGGCTGGGAACGTCTTCATGCAAACCCATGCGGAATCTGATAAGGACTACCCAAATAATACGGGAAGGATTTCTGGTGAGGCACGTGTAAACCTTCCGTTTTTCAGCAATGCCTCCTTGCAGCTTGATGTCACCGGTGAAGCAGATTTCAACAATGACTATGGTGACGACGACAGCATAGATGATTATGAAAACCAGATTCTGGGCGGCGCACACCTGAATTACCGCTCTCCGGAGCACTACCTGCTTGGTATTTGGGGAAGCGTGGGAGAGGCACAGATTCTCAATCAAGATTCCGAAACGGGTTGGATGGGTGGTATCGAAGCGCAGTATTACTTTGGCAATACAACGCTTTATGGACAGGCTGGGCTGTTTGCCTCAAGCGCGAGAGACAAACATTCCGAAACATTAGAAAAAGCACAGTTTGGCCGTGCTGTGGTCAGGCACTTTATTGATCCGAATATGTCTGTTTCCGCAGAATTCCTTTATGGTCGTGGTGACGACGGTGCCGACGACACAAAGTTTATTGATTTTGCAAGCTGGAGTTTAGAGGGTGAGAAGAGATTTGCAGACTCGCCTGTCTCGTTCTCTGTCTCTTATGAGGGGAATTATATTGGCAACAGCCGCAATACTGATGTGAGCGATGAAAAATCAGAGAGACTTATTGAGCATGTCTTCATGGCGGGCATCTCCTTTAAATTCGGAAGCACAACACTGCTGCAAGAAGATCGCTACGGTGCGACTCTGGACATTCCATTAGCTCCGCTTCGAGCAGCTGTTTATAGCGCAGACATCGTCGACTGATCTTGCTTCTCAAGATTTGAGGGTAGCGCAAAGACACCTTAGCCCCCGCCAGTTCATCTGGTGAGGAGTAACCCGTGCTTCTTTGCGGAAGAGAGAGCTGATATGTACGACCAGCACATCATGGCGGCTCAATCTGGTTCGTGACATGACAGACAAAAAAAAGCCGGAGGCGTATCCGCTCTCCGGCTGGTAGTTTCATTAGGCTGGCCTTGGGTGGGGCCGCCTGCCTTACGCTTCTGCTGTCGTAAGTGCTTGTTGTTTTTTCAGCTTGATCAGATGGTAGATGTTGATGAACACACAAAGAGCGTTCAGCAACACAACCGGATAAGCTTCAACAGCCATTCCATAGATAACGAACAAAACACACCCGACGGTATTGATGATGCGAAGCCACACCACATTGCCCATCAGGAGGGAAGTCATAACTGAGACAGAGGCCAGATAGCCTACGATTTCCATGCTCATTTTACGTCTGCTACCGCTGTTTCGAGGGCCAGTTCCATCATCTGGTTAAAGCTGGTCTGGCGTTCTTCGGAGGAGGTTTCTTCTGCGGTGATCAGGTGATCAGAAACGGTCAGCACGCACAGCGCTTTCACACGGAACTCCGCTGCAATCGCGAACAGCGCTGCTGCTTCCATCTCAACAGCCAGCACACCCATCTTCTGCATGGCAGGCAGGAGAGCCGGGTTGGAACCGTAAAACAGGTCGCCGGACAGGATGTTACCAAAGCGAGGGGAAAGGCCCAGCTCGTCAGCAACGTTCGAACAGGTCTTAAGCAGCTCAAAATCCGGTGCCGCTGCATAGTCGTAGCCAGCAAAGCGATCACGGATCATGGAGGAGGAGGTGCTTGCGCCCGTTGCAACAATAAGATCGCGCAGCTTCAGCTCTTCATCAACGCCGCCACAGCTGCCCACACGGATGAGTTTCTTCACGCCGTAAAAATTGATCAGCTCATGTGCATAGATAGAGATCGATGGCATCCCCATCCCGTGCGCCATAACGGAAACTGGCTTACCCTTGTATTCACCGGTAAAGCCAAGCACATTACGCACGTTTGTGACTTCGCGTACATTTTCCAGATAGGTTTCTGCAATATACTTTGCCCGAAGCGGATCGCCCGGCATCAGGACTGTTTCAGCAAAGTCCCCTGTCTGGGCGTTAATATGCGGTGTCATCAAATTCTCCTATGCAACCAGCGAGGAGCAAACTAGAAATATCTTCGATTCAAAAACAGGACAATTGTCCGAATTCAAAATAAAATTGCGCAAAAATGACGATTAATAGGCTCGCACAAATTGGACTTCAGGAAGTGAAAGATTGGATCACCAATGGCCCCTTTCCTGAAAAGAATATGGAACCGGGAGAATACCTGCTCCGGCAAGGTCTGACTCTGGAAAATCTCTATTGGATTGAAGAAGGATATTGCACCGTCAGCCACACCGCCGCCAACGGACGCCGCTTCAGTCATGGCAGGTTTAATATTGAAGAACGCCTCTACGGAGAAGTCGAATTCCTCACCGGAAAACCCATTCAGTTTGATATCCGCTGCGATGGCCCCGTAACCGCACGGGTCATCCCGATAAATGAACTGGAAGCCTTTTTAGCCCATAAGCCTCACGTGGGCATCTGGCTCAGCCAGTGTCTGGCGAACACCTATCAGGGGGTGATGGACCGGGTAACCTCCCACTTCATGTACCCGCTGGCCTACAACATCGCCAAAGACCTGCTGCTGCGTGAAGTTGGCAACAAGCCTCCCATCCAGTTCGAACGTGTTTTCCGCGAAGCCGAACGCTTCGGCTGCTCCGAGCGCGTCTACCGCCGCGCCGTCAGCCAGCTCATAGACCTCGGCCTCGTCGAAAAACGCGACCGCGAACTAAAAATCGCCGACAAACACAAACTGGAACGCTATCTGGCGGAAGAGGAGGAGCGGTAATTATACTGCTCGACAAAATGCAGGCTTTGTTGGAAATTTCACAACAGAGCCTTCATGAGCTTGGCAAGCATCTTCTAACTCCTGATTTTGTAACATTGCCTCATCAGGTAATCGTTATTCTCCGGCTGGTTATAAAGGAAATAGACACTCCAATGATCACCAGAGTACTTGGGTAAACCATAGCTGAAAAATCTCTCAACATCAGTATGCCTATAACAACAACGATTGCCAGAGCTGAGGCAATGCGCGATTTCCATCCGACTTTTGCGTAAAAAAGTGCAATTGCAGCAAGACCATATAATATCAAAAAGTTCTGACCTGCATATTCCAGGAGTGAATGCAGCGGCAATAAGCCAATGCTTGCCATGAAAATTGAAAAAAACAAGACTATAAGGACCATCAGAATTGCTGAAAGGGGTGCCCCATTTCGAGTGCTTGTCAGTAGCTTTGGCAATAAGCCCTCACGAGATGCTGAGACAACCATCCTCGAGACAGCCCAAACAGCAGCAGAAAGATTGGCAAATATGAGTAAAACTGCAGAAAAGCTCATAAATCTGCTCGCCACAGGCCCATAATAATTAGACATCAAATAGGAAAAGGGTGCTTCAAAATTAGTCTCAATTACACCGTTAACACCACAAGAATGCTGGAACTACTTCAACGCAGCCGGATATGTTACAATCTAAACGCTCACCGTTTTAAGAAAATGCATGAAGAACGCAATAAAAATCCGACACTATTGGGGCCGGGTTCCAAAACATCTTTCCTTGTATACGATTAATCTTCAACAGCCAGCATCGACGTCAAGGCCTGAGATACACCGCGAACTTCTGCAATCTGCTCCTGCAAGGCTTGCTCCTGCTCATGCAACAACTGCTCTTGTGCACCGCAGATCTCCTGCAGTTCTTTGAGCTGATCCGCACGCGGGCTGGATCCCTCAACCAGTTTAATAATATGGCGAACCTCTGCCAGTGTCAGGCCGATCTTTTTAGCCTGAAGGATAACGCGCATACGGCTTACATCACGACCTCTGTAGAAGCGGCGTGCACCGCGTCGTACTGGGTTTAGAAGTCCCTTCTCCTCATAGAAGCGAAGTGTCCGCAGTGTGACGTTAAACAAATCAGACATCTCAGAGATTGCGAGCAACTGACCATCCCCATCGTCCTCACGAATTGGTCCGGCGATATCCGCGGCGACATCTAGCTTACTAAGAATACTGTTCATTTCTATTTGCCGGTGGTTTGGAAATGCAAAGCGAATACTATTTTCTTTCAATCCCTTTATTCCATAAGTGCATGGAAAAAGACGGGATTCACTTTCCAAAGTAGCTTCCAGTTCCAAATATAAAATTTGCTGCCACGATTGTGCTGGATATATTCTTCTGACTTCGGTCCTTGTTAAAAAGTGCAGGGCCATCCAACTCTCCGTGTATAAATTTCATCAAAGGAAATAGAGTAGATAAAAGCTTCTGAACAGGTTTCAAATTGACCAAAATTTAACAATGTGCAAATTTTGACCTAATATCTATTTAGTGATTTTGAGAGAATCTGTGAGATGGCTGTGAAAAATGGTTTGAGTGATACCGATTTAAAAATACTGGCATTGCTAATGCAAAATTCGCGGAGGAGTCTGACGGAACTCTCCGCTTCTTTAGGTGTATCCCGCCAAACAATACAGAATTGTATGCAGCGCTTAATTGACAGAGAAGTAATTAAGAGATTCACTATTGAAGTAGCTGATGAAGTTAATACAGAGCGCGAGAAAATTATCTTTTCTCTGAAACTGAAAGAAAACTCATGCGCCAAGCTATTTGCTAGCATAAAAAATTGGCCAGAACTGCTCAGATGTTGGACAGTAACTGGTGATCGTGACTTGGTTGTAGTTGTTGAAGTTACAACTTCCGATGACGCTGAGCGCCTGCGGAGTCGATTATACCGACACCCTAATGTTATCGCAGTTCATACAGAGACTATACTGAAAGTTTGGAAAAGTTAAAGACTTGATGAAGGGCACTCTTTGCGCCGTTTGTGCATATCATCTTGGCAAATCAGTTGCTGGCACCATCTACGTTGCCTGTCCGCATTCGGTTTCTTGAAGATGTATCGCCGACAAACACAAACTGGAACGCTATCTGGCGGAAGAGGAAGGGCGGTAATTATATTGCTCGACGCTCGCTGCATAGCAAACAGCAGCGCACACGGGGAAGGTATGCAACAAAACTCTGTCACCACGTCACATCCCGAAACAGTTGCGCAAGTGTGGTATCATTCCGGTGAGCTGGGCGCGTCCGGTCCGGTCCTTCCGGATGGGTGCAGAGACCTGATTGTCACTGAGCAGGATGGGCACAGCCCCTCATGGCACGTGTCAGAGCTGTTTGATGCGCCTCATCACAGCCAGCTCAGAACCGTAAAACGCATGATTGGGTTTCGGCTGCAACCCGGCACAATGGTCAATGAACGAGAGCTGATCTCAGAACTCAATCTGCTGCAATCATGGGATGAAGCAACCGTTGCCCAACTGCTGGCAGACCATACACGCACCCATAAACGAGTAGCTGAGGCGCTGAGTTGCATAGCTGAAGAGCAAAGGCCCATCGCCGCTTCAGCCAGAACCCTCGGGGTAACGCTGAAAACACTGCAACGCATCCTCACGCAGCACACCAGCCGCACGCCGGTGTACTGGCGTCAGCTGGCACGCATACGCAAAACCGCCCGCTGCATAGAGAACGCCGAAAACTGGGCAGACTTTGCGCTGGACAACGGCTTTTCCGATCAGGCGCATATGGCCCGCGAGTTCCAGCGCTGGTTCGGCGTTTCTCCTTCTCAGTTTGCAGAAACTCCGGGCTTTAAGAGGCAGGCCCGCTCTGTTGCCTTTGGATAGCCTCTCAACTCAGGCTGGCGCAGTCACGGCAGAGCAAATCTCGATCAGAAAACCATTCTGGTCCCGCACATAGCTCGTGGTCTGCCCCCACGGTTCTTGCTTCACCTCCTGCACAAGCTCTGCACCTGCTGCCAGCGCCTTTGCGAGGCTGCCCGCAACATCCTCCGTTTGAAACGCAATCTCAAAGCAGGGGCGGTTTGCATCTGCCGGGGCAGGGGATTTTCCCAGACTTTCCATAAGCGAGAGCGAGGAGAACGACAGCGTTGTTTCTCCGGTTGTCATCTCACCGTAATCGCCGGTTTCGGTAATCATCCCCACCTCCACGCCAAACGCTTGCTGATAAAACGAGATGGTCTCGCGTGGGCTCTCTACATACAAGATCACATAGCGCAACTTCATGGAATTTCTCCTGTTTTATATCGGAGAACCCTAGCCACACCGCCGAAAGAGGTCTTGAAGAAAAGCGACATTCTCATCTGCAAGACAGCAAAATATCCGCCGCTGCCTCAGGGGAATCTGCTAGGCTCCGCTTACGCAATTGCCAACCCGTGAGACCGTTTCATGCGCAGGTTCCGTAAGCTATTGTATATGCTGATCATATGCTTCGTTACCGCCTACGGGGCTTACTTCGCCTACACCTCGTTTTATCAGGGCACGCTGTTTAACGTGATCGCAGGGCTTTTCATCTGCGCCGTGGGGCTTATCGGCATGACCAGTACATTGCGTGGCAAGAAGCAAAACGATGAGTGAGGGGCAACAACAGTGAACGATCTGTCTGCATACAAAGCTAAATCCGGGCGGTTTGAACCAGTCTGGACAATTGAAATCCAGACCCTGCCGGAAGATACGGACCGCATTCTGGATGCGGTTATGAAAGTGCATCCTTTAAGTTTCGGGCGCTATCAGCGCAATGCCAGCATCTCCGCTGTTGGTAAGGAAACCGCACAACCCGAGCCAAACTCAACCACCACAACCCATATTGAAGGGTTTGAGGCTGGCATGACAGAAACCTACCCCATGGTGGAGCTGAAAATCTCCATCGAGCGCGACCCGAAAATCCTCGAAAAAGTTATGGACGCCATCATCTGGGTTCACCATTATGAGGAACCCGTCATCTTCCTGCGCGAAGACTGGGCCAGCCGCGCCGCCTACGATCCAAACAGCACCAACCCAAACCGCTGGTGGAACAACGGTAAAGGCATGCCGGAAAAAGTGGAATAGACAGCAGACCATCTGAGTTTTGGCCCTGGGGGAGATGGCACGCGAGCAACACGGCCTCCCTGCATCTCTTTAAAAAATAGAAAGCGCTCCCCGTTATTTCTCTCAGTATTTCGATCTCAGGCCTTCATTTCATCTACTATAAATTGTGTTTTTCTGACTTCGCAATTTATAGAGCTAAAGAAGGAATAAGATATGAAATCGCTCTTCTATGCAGCATGTATGGCTTTTACAATCGGAGCCGTAACAGACGTATCAGCAGCACGTATTCGAGTAGACGAGGCTGACATTAAAAATACTCTGGATCGGGATATAACTGTACACTATCAAAACGCCGGTCAGACGGTAATCCCGGCAGATGATGAGAGAACGACACCGGGAGAAGAACTCGTTATCAAAAGAATAGTCGTTGCGGCGGTAGATGGTCATCCAGAAGTAACATGTGTCTTTACTGGTGGCATTGTAAACATTGGCAATAACGATATTGAGGCAAGCTTCAACGGTGCCGAAATTGACTTGTCCGTCGATGATGTCGTCCGGGCAACAAGTGGTGCCTGCGAATAGCAGTAAAGCTCCCATGAGGATAACGAGGTTCTTGTAAAACTGTCTTCCTGGGCATGCACCTTGCCATCCAACACAAAGCCAAAAAGCCTCGGGCCAGCCCCTGAGGCTTTCTGTTTATTGCCTCCAAAAGCAAAACTTGCCCTCTTACAAGAGTCGCTGAACTAAGTCAGATATGCAACCACAAGTTTAGCGCAAGCATTTTGCCCCTAGAGTTGCAGTGCATCTCTAGGAGTAAGTTTAATGCCAAACAATGCACCAGTTTCATCCCCTGTTTCAGTCAATGCAGCGGAGAATGGAATAATAGCAATTCGCGTTATCTTTCAGGACGCTGACCTCATAGATATACATTCTCTGGTTCTGAATACAGCTGAAATGGTCGGCTCAGGAACGGTGGTGAGTGATGACACATTCCACTATAACCCGGGAGTAGCGTTTGATTATCTTTCTCCAGGTGAAACGGCAACTGATACGTTTTCGTACACAGTGACCGATGCCGAAGGCGAAAGCTCCACCTCAACAGTGACTGTAACCATCACCGGGCACAATGACGCTCCAGTTGCAGCAGCAGTAGCGGTGGAGACCGACGAAAACACCTCGCTCACCATCCTTCCCAGTGTGACTGATCCGGATCAGAACGACACTCACAGCTTCACCGTAAATACAACTGGCACCGTTGGCAGTGTGACAGTAAATGCGGATGGAACATTCTCTTATAATCCGGATGGAATGTTCGATCACCTCGGGGCTGGTGAAACCGCCACGGATACCTTTACCTACACAGTAACAGACGCAGCTGGAGAAAGCTCAACCGAAACCGTGACGGTTACAATCAACGGCGTTGACAACAATACCTCTCCTGACACTTTCCCGTATGAGTTCACCACCAACGAAGATAAGAAAATAGTGTTCCGTACTATTTTCCATGATCCGGATGTGGGTGACACGCATACGTATTCGCTTAACACTGCGGACCTGATAGGAACTTTAACAGAGACGGGTGAAGGTGTTTTTGAGTATGACCCAAGCGTGGGCTTCGATTATCTGGCAGCCGGTGAAACCGCGACCACCACATTTACTTACACAGTGACTGACAGCTTCGGAGCAAGCGACACCGACACCGTGACCATTACAGTGACAGGCCGAAACGATGCACCTGTCGCGTCTGCAATGACTGTTAGCACCACCGAAAGCAAACCACTTGTAATCACCCCGGATTTTGCCGACCCGGATAAATCTGACACACACACATTTACCGTCGACACAAGCAGTACCACAGGCACTGTGACGCTCAACGACGACGGCACCTTTACCTACGATCCAAACGGCAAGTTCGACCAACTGGAGAACGGAGAAACCGCCACTGACAGCTTCACCTACACAGTCACAGACAACGCAGGCAAAAGCTCTACAGAAACCATCTCAGTCACGATTAATGGCGAAAGTGACCTAGAAAACAAGCCATTCAAGATTATTGCCTCTGATGGTGAGGAAGCTGACCAGTTTGGTGCGGATGCTCAAGTTAATGATCATGGGGTAATCGTTGTCGGAGCTCGCACTGACGATGACAAAGGTGAAAACACCGGTTCTGTTTATGTCTATACGCCAGATGGAGATGGTTACAGCGAGACCAAACTGATAGCATCCAATGGGATTGCACAAAATCGCTTTGGCGAAGCTGTTGCAATAAACAACTCTGGTGTGATTGTGGCTAGTGCGGCAAATCGCACCAATGAAGATCGTACCGAAGGTTTAATTTATGTATTCACTCCAAGAGAAGATGGAACCTATTCAGAAACCAAGCTGGCTGCCCCTGACGGTGCTGAAGCAGATAAATTTGGAAGATCTTTATCAATTAATAATAACGGTGTCATCGTTGTTTCCAAGCAAGTTTTACGCGATGGAAACCAAAATATAACGATCTTCACTCCGGATGAATCAGGTGGTTATACGGCATTTCAAGTTCCCGGTAGTAGCTACACTGGTGTGAGCATCAATGACGATGGAGTTGTTTTTCTCAAGGGATCAGACAATTTTGCTCGCATCTTAATGCCCGACGGCTCTGGCAGTTACACAGAATTGCAGCTGACTACTCCCGATTCAGGCTATGGTTTTGGCAGAACTGGTGTGGTTACAAATGATGGTAGTATTGTGATTGCTAATCCTAAACCCGATCACTTTAATGAGCCGGATAAAGACGAAGCAGTGTACATCTTTAAACCGGATGGAAACGGCAATTATTCATATTCGAAGATATTAGGTATCGAACACGTTAATTATGGGAAAGAAGTCGCAGTCAACAGCGCTGGCGTAATTGTGGCGACGGCCATGTGGTATGATGCTACGCCTGGTTCTAACAATACCGCCTTCCACGGTGCAGTGTTTGTGTATGTACCAGATGGTTCGGGTGGTTATTCGGAAATCATGCTTACGGCCTATGACATCGCAAGCCGCAAATATTTCGGATCATCAATCTCGATCAATGAAGATGGCGTAATTACAGTTGGGGCCACAGGAGACGATAACAATGGAAAGGCCGCTGGCGCTGTCTACGTCTTCACGCCGGATGCAGATGGAAACTATGTTGGTGCGGATGGGACAGTCTATGAGCCAACAGGCCCGGCTGAGATGGAAACCTTTGACACAGCTCCACTGAAGATCATTGGCAGTGATGCAGCGGAAGACCTCAAGGGTGGTGACGGAAATGATACCATCACTGGCAATGGTGGTGACGATATTCTCCGTGGTGGCGAAGGCAAAGATACGTTTGTGTTTAATACTGAAGACACAGGTCACGACACCATCAAAGACTTTGCAGCAGGCACTGAAGGAGCAGACGTCATCGAGTTTGCAACATCACTCTTTGCTGACTTCGATGCGGTGATTGCTGCCGCTGAGCAGGATGGTGCAAACACGGTGATCACGCTTGATGCTGGCAACTCCATCACTCTTGAAGGCGTCACCCTTTCCAACCTGCATCAGGATGACTTTGCTTTCATCGGATAAACAGACGTCACGACGTAAAACACTCCCGGCGGCTTGGTTCGCCGGGGTATTCTTACTACCCCATCATGGGGTAACCCCACTTCCCTCATTGACACGCGCAGAAATACAGCCCATCTTCACACCGAGGCGTCGAAACCTCTCACAGAGCGGTCACCGCTGCCGTTTTAGGCGGTCTTTTTGTGTCTGGAGTTAGGTCTCTTTACGCAATCTCTCGCTTATGGGCGGGAGGGCGGTGAATACAATACCCTTAGCGGGGGAATAAACCCGCCTGTCTCTGTCAGGTTTCGAACCTCCCGCTCGCCAGTGGGCCGTCGAAAGCTTTCTGTCGAGTGGCTTGTCAACCGAGCCAACAGAGAAGGCTTTACGATGACCAATACTGAAGATGAGAAAAGTGCCCATAAGTCCCTTCGCAATGAAGTGGACCAGCTCAGCCTGTCCTCCAGCCACATTAAAAATCTGCTCTATTCCATGAGTGTGGTAATGAGTGAGCGCATGGAGCACACGCAGGAATATGAAGCGTTGCTAACGCTGTTTGATACTGTGCGCAGCCACATTGAAAATGTGCAGGAAAGTAGCGTGGTAATATCGCAATTGCTCGATACTTACCCGAAAGCCTCCAAAAACTCCAACAAGCATAAAGAGGTGGTAGAGGTATAACCTCCGCCAGACTTGCCTGAGAGGCAACAAGCTTCTCAGGCATTTTGAAGTGGTCCGGTTTAAAACTGAACCGGAACATTCTCGCCGGTTGAAATCTTACACTGGCCGACACCACCAGCACTAAAGCCGGTGCTTGGGTCGCTTAGAGTGACCTGACACTGCATAGAACGCGCCGCACTGAACAACACACCCTTGGCTTTAGAGCTGTAGGTGGTTGAGGTTCTGGACGAATAGAAATCATCGCCAAAATCATCATCGTCATCCGCATCAAAAATAGACCCGTCCTCAAAGCTCTCGGTCTGCTTTTTCTCGGTGACCAGTTTACCGGTGAAAAACTCACCATTGGAAAGCGTTGCCACAACAGATGCACCGCCATCGCTGAGAAAGTCTTCGGTTACCTGAAAGGTCACGCTCTGAGAATTCTTGCCAGTCTTGCTAACAACGCGGCCTTGCCCCGTTGTGGTTGACTGACAACCTGCCACAACTGCCGCCACAGCAACGCACACACCGATCTGTAAAATAGTCTTCATTTTTCTCGCTTACCTCGAAACTGACTGCCATATCCGGCTGTGTATAAATGGGGTCGCACAACACAGCCAGACCCTGATAAAGCGGCTGTAACTTAAGGTAATACCGTTCGCAATTATAAAAAGCACAGTAAGAGCGATGCAGCCTCGCTAAAACTCTACGGGAATTGTGCCCCCGCCAGAAAGCTTGCACCCCCCGACACCACCATCAGCAAAACCGCCAGCCGGATTGGAAAGCGTAATCACACACCGCATCGCCCGCTTGCCGCTGAACAGAACCCCCTTGGCATAGGGGCTGTAGGTGGTTGAGAAGGTGGAAACGAAATACGGCCCGTCATCAAAATCGTCGAACCCGTCGTCAAATCCATCAAAGTCATCGAACCCGCCAAACCCATAACCAAATGGCTCTTCGCCAACATTGGTGGTCTCCGTTTTCGCAGTCACCAGCTTGCCCGTATACACGGTTCCGTTTGGCAGTGTCGCAGTCGCTTCTGCCGCGCCATCGCTAAAGGTGTTCTCAACCACCTGAAACGTCACCGCCTTACCACCCAAACGGCCTTCACCTACCGTTGTTGTCTCGCACGCCGCCAGACCCGCAAAAGCAACAAGGCACACACCTGCATTGAAAAACTGTCTCATCTCAGCCCAATCCCGAATAATCCGAAAGCACAGGCTGACAGATTTGCACAAAAGTCTTTCAAAACGCATTCAAACACCGCTTATATTTCGCGGTGCCGCACCTTGCGTTCTGCGCCTCTCTCCCGTAGGAAAAGCCTCGTGATCCTGCGAAGAAGGCTGCAAAATGTCCGAGAATAACCCCATCATCGTAATAGACCGCGAAACTGGCAAAGAGTTTCAGGAAAACGTGCTGGGTGAAAAATGGATCCGCTGGGCCTATCAGGATTCCAGCTCCAGCCTCATCGAAAAACTGCTGTTCCGTTCCTCCGCCCTCAGCACCGCCATGGGCTGGTACTACGACAGCCCGCTCTCAAAAGGCAAAATCCAAAGCGCCATTGATGAGCTGAGCATCGACACGGACGAATTCGCAGACCCGCAGGAAAGCTTCAAGTCCTTCAACGAGTTCTTCATCCGTCACCTGAAAGAGGGGGCACGCCCGTTTGATGGCGGAGAAGACACCATCGTCAGCCCGGCGGATGGCCGCGTTCTGGTCTTCCCAAAGCTGGAGGAAGACACGTTCGTACCCGTCAAAGGCCATGGGTTCTCAATCCGCAAAATGCTGCCCGGCATTGCAGAGCGCTACATTGGCGGCGCACTGGCAATCGTGCGCCTCTGCCCGGCAGACTACCACCGCTACCACTTCCCCTGCGCAGGCGAGATCGTAAAGGCAAAAGACATCGCAGGCGCCTACCACTCCGTAAACCCGATCGCACTGGGCGCCGGCCCCGACGTCTTCGGCGAGAACAAACGCAGCTACACCCTGATAAAGACCGAAAAAGCAGGCACCCTGTGCTACGTGGAGGTCGGCGCATTTGGCGTGGGCAGTATCGTCAACACCAAAACGCAGGGCCGCGTCGCGAAGATGGAGGAAAAGGGCTACTTCAAATTCGGCGGCTCAACCGTTGTCGTGGTGTTTGAACCGGGAATGATAAACTTCAGCGCTGATCTGGTCACCAACAGCGCAGCAGGCAAGGAAACTCTGGTCAAAGTCGGTCAGCCTTTCGCAACGCTGGCCTGAGACCCGTGAGCCTCTGGCAACAGCATTGACATAGCCAAGCACCTGCTGTTGGCTGATAAGTTCACAGATCGTGCTCTTTTGCGTCTTGTTTTCGAAGCGATGTGCTTCCAAAAACAAAAAAGCAGAAGAACATGAAACCAGAAAAACACGTCAAAATCGCAATGCTCGCCTTGCTGGCTGGCCTCTCTGTAATGCCTGTAAACACAGCCTATGCAGCAACTGATCATGAGTTGAATTTCACATTCGGCGGTCGCGGGCGAAATCCGGGCGTTACAAGGATGCATGATTACATTCTTGGCTGCCTCCCCAACAGAACCCTGATCCAAAATGGTAATCCAGCAGACGCAACAGGCCCCTGGATGGTCGAAGTGCCAGCGATCCGGGGACGCGATTACTCCAACGCAGATGTACAACGCACACTCATGGGGCCAGCGTGTGCTGGTGTCCGTCCTGCAAAGGTGGTTGGCGTAACTGTAACTGATCCTGATAGTGATTCAGACGACAGCGACACAAGCGATTGATACGCCTGCTCACCTTCTGTGACACAGCTGTCAGCCAGACCCTGCCGGAGTGATGCAAACCCAACTCACTCCGGCAGTTAACCCGGCCCGTCAATAAAGATCGCCCGAAAGTCATTCACATTGGTCAAAGTCGGTCCGGTAGTGATGCTGTCCCCAATGGCCTCAAAGAACCCATGCCCGTCATTGTTAGCAAGTGAGAGGCGTGGGGTGATCCCTTTTTCCCATGCCCGCTTCAGCGTCGAGCCATCGCAGTAAGCCCCGGCGATTTCTTCGGTTCCATCAACCCCGTCCGTATCCCCGGCAAGTGCATAAACACCGCTTAGCCCATCCATCGCCACGGCAAAACTCAGCAAAAACTCCACATTCCGTCCGCCGCGTCCATCACCTGTGAGCGTGACAGTGGTTTCTCCGCCAGAAAGCAGCACACAAGGTGTTTTGAAAGGCTGGCCCTTTGTAGCAGCTTGTCTGGCAATACCTGCCATCACCACACCCACATCAGCTGCCTCGCCCTCAATGCTATCCCCTAAAATATAGGCTGAAATGCCCAGAGCTTCTGCAACAGCCGCCGCAACCTCAAGAGCCATTTGCGGAGTTGCAATTATGTGTGTTTCAACACAGGCAAGACGAGGGTCGTCCACATCTGGAGTCTCACCCGCCCCGCTCTCCAAAATTTCCAATGCACGAGCAGGCAAAATAATCTTGTAGCGCTCCACAATGGCCAGCGCGTCAGCACAGGTGGTCGGATCACCAACAGTCGGGCCAGAGGCGATATTGACAGGATCATCACCCGGCACATCAGAAATCAGCAGGTTCACCAGTTTTGCAGGATAACAGGCCGCCGCCAGTCGCCCACCTTTGATCTGCGAAAGATGACGGCGCACACAGTTTATCTCACTGATCGTTGCACCGCACCGCAACAACTCCTTATTGATAGTCTGCTTGTCGTCCAGAGTAAGCCCGTCAAACGGCAGCGGCAAAAGTGCAGAGCCACCGCCGGAAATAAGACATAGAACCGTGTCATCCTCTGATAGGTCAGAGGTAAGCTCCAGCATACGTTGAGCAGCAGTCAGCCCCACCTGATCAGGCACAGGATGGGCCGCCTCAACAATCTCAATGGACTGGCAAGGCACACTGTAGCCATAGCGCGTGACCACAAGACCGCTCAGCTCACCATCCCAGTTGTCCTCGACTGCCCGCGCCATAGCAGCAGATGCTTTGCCCGCCCCAATCACAATCAACCGCCCGGAGGGAACTTCGGGAAGATACTTTGGAACGCACTTTTCCGGTTGAGCTGAGCTAATGGCAGCCGAAAACAGCTCTTTTAAAAATTGCTTTGGATCGTCCACCATATATGCCCATTCCCGATATGTACCAAACCAGAAAAGCTTCAGAGGCTTATCTCAGCAAGAACCCGTTTCCAACAGGATCATCCTCCTCCCGCCAGAACGTCGCTTCACCGCTATAATGGGCTTTGCCAGCCACCTGAGCAATGATCGCATCATGCTCACCACACTTTGCATCAGCAAAGTAAGTCCCCTCAAAACTGGTTGAAATCAGGCTCTCAAAACGGCGGGTCTGGCCTTTGCTGATCAAGCCCTTGGCAGCCTGTGCTGCAAGACGCGCAGTCACACCGGAACCTGTCGGGCTGCGATCCACCTGACTGTCTGCAAACACGCAGATATTGGCAGTTGGATCATCGCTGTAAGCATCCTTGCCGTCCGTCAGGATGGTGCCATAAAGAAACGCAAGATCCGCATCATCAGGGTGCTGTAAAGTCACGGCTGCGCGGATAGCATCACTCACCGCATTCGCTGCATCCACCAGATCACGGGTCCGCGACTTCTGCACATCCAGCCCAAACGCAGAAGCAGGCGCAAGACCGTAAAATGCACCACCATAAGAGACATCAACGGTCAGCTCTCCCAATCCCTTCACATCAACCGTCACATCACGAGAATGCAAAAACGCTGGTACAGAATGGAACGAAACCGCCCCCGGCACGCCATCGCTTACCTCAACAGAAGCAACAACCAGCCCGCATGGACACTCAATGCGTACTTCAGTCACCGGAGAGGTCACAGGCACCAAACCTTTATCAATCGCATACCGCCCAAGCGCTATCACCGCATGACCACACATGGTGCTGTAGCCTTCGTTATGTATGAAGAGCACACCAAAGTGCGCATCTGGATGAGAAGGCTCAACAAGGATTGCACCATACATGTCATAGTGCCCGCGCGGCTCAAACATAAGGAAGTGGCGCAGATGATCCAGATTGTCTCGGGCATAGCGTCGTTTTGCTAAAATGGTGTCACCGGGGATAGTCGGGTAGCCATCAACCACAATGCGCAAAGGTTCTCCACCCGTATGCATGTCGACGACACTTATTTTTTGTTGCTTATTCATGTTTTCTCCCGGGTTTGCATGGAATGACTGGTTTGCGAACCATTTTTCATAGAATACAACGCCACAGAAGTCTCTCAATAGCCGTGGGTGTGGGAGTGCTCAATATACGGTGAAATATCACCATTCAAGTGGTTTGGAGTATTTTGAAGAATGTTTGTGGCACTTGGGGTGTATGGCGGCTTATTCGCATTCTCTTTTATGGTGGCTACCCTCATACCGGGCTCCTCAGAAGCAGCTCTTGGCAGCCTCTTGCTCGCAGGAGACTGGAGCCCTGTTGCATTGCTTATCTCAGCTTCCATGGGCAACATTGCGGGTTCAGTATTTAACTGGTTTTGTGGCCGCTTTCTCATCCATTACAAAGATCACTCGTGGTTTCCCCTCAAAGAGCACCAGTACAAAAAGGCTGTCCGCTGGTTCAAACGCTTTGGTCAGGCATCCCTGTTGTTTGCCTGGGTGCCCGTTGTCGGTGATCCACTCACAGTAATCGCTGGCACTCTGCGTATGAAATTCATAAATTTTCTTGTGCTGGTCGCCATCGGCAAAACCTGTCGTTATCTCTTTGTGTATGCCGCAATCACCTCGTGGCAAGGCGGGTAAGCCTGTTCAGCAGTATAAGGGAGTTAGGTGTATCCATTGGCGAAGCATCCAATTTCATTCATGAAAACCTATGGTTCTGATCATGAATTCAAATCATACATGTGCAACGCATTCTTATATGACCCAACGTAAATATCGACAAGTGTAAAGCAGGGTGATAGACAACGCTCATCACCACTCAAATAGTATTTTTTTCAAATGCCTTCGTCTAAGTCCAACGTTGCTATCGCGTACCGAACATTGAAGCAGGCGATCCTTGAGAACCGCCTTGGGCCCGGTACACAGGTGCTCGAACAGGAAGCGGCTACTCAACTGGAAATGAGCCGTACACCCGTGCGTGAAGCCATGCTCATGTTGCAGAAAGATGGCCTGGTAGAAATGCGCCCGAGACAGGGTATGCATGTGGTTCCCATCACGGTCGGCGACATCTCAGAAATCTACGAAGTTCTTGTTGTGATAGAAACTTTGGCCATTCGAAAACTTGCTGAAAACCCAATCAGCGAGGAGCAAGCCCAGAAACTGTTTAACTCTGTTCTCTTGGTTGAAGAAGCCACAGAGAAAAATGATCTCAGCCTTTGGACTTCTGCTGACAAAAAGTTCCACGAGGATGTTGTTAAGTTCAGCGGTAATGTACACTTAAAAAGTGTTTTTCTTCAGCTTTGGGATCGCTCTCAAAGAGCAAGATGCATACTTCTCAAACACCATGGCAAACCAATTAATACAGGTAAGGGTCATGGGGAACTTCTGGACTTAATCAAGTTAGGCAAGGCAGAGGAAGCAGCCAATCTTCAAAAAAGCTTACGGGCGGTCGAAGAAAGTGCAATCCGCGATTTAATGTTTGAAATGATAAATGGCGTCTCGCCAATAACTAAAAGCGGAACCTAAGTCCCGCCTTCAAAGTCCTTAGTTTTCGGCAGAGCTAGTCAGCCTGCCAAACATGTCCCGGCTTACCGGTCACATAGCCATTTGCGAGTGCACCCGGCAGCTTCTGGGCCTGCAATCGTGCTTCGGCTTCTGTACTCTCAATTTTACCATCAACAAGATCGCGATAGGTTTCAGCAATCGCAATCATATCGATGTCCTGTGGTGACAGGCGCAGGCGATCGATCCCCTTGGTCAAAAGCTCATCCCGGTTAAGCGTAATCGCCTGAACGCTGTGGGATAGAGTCTGAATGCCGTTTGCAGCAAGGAACTTCTGATCATCCAGTGTGGTCACATCCATGCCATCGGGATCACGATCACAGATAAACTGGCAACTGTCTTTATGCAGTTTATGTGCACGTGCATGATAGCAGCGGCCAGAAACAGCCAGTGGTAAACGCCCAAACGCAAACAGCTCGATGGTCAGATCAGGAAGCGCCTGCGCAATAGCCTCAACAGAGGTCATCGGCAGTTCAACCGGCGGGCAGAAAGTCTCCATACCCAGGTTCATCATAACCTTGGCTGTGTGCTCATTGTAGATGTTCAGGAATGGCCCACCCACAAACGGTTGACCCGAACGCTTATGAACACCAGCAATATCATTGGCTTCCACCAACTCAGCATCTGCAGAAAGGGCATTGATAGACTTGCGGTCGCGCACTGTCACAGGCAGAGCAATCGTTGAAAAAACAACAGCCTTCCCCGCATTGGCAAGGCGCTCATAAATCTCAGGCCACACCTTGTCGTTAAACGGCATCCGCTTACCGCAAATCACCTCACCAATGTAAACCCGCTCAACAGGAGCCTCATCCGCGATGCGGGCGTAAAAATCGACGAGTTTATCGTTGGACCAGTTGAAGAAATTTGGACCAATAGAAAGTTCAATCGTGCTCATGCTTGGTCCCTATCTCCAGATTTTCTTATATGCACCGGTGGTTTCACGCCCACCTTCGGTCATTGCGCTCAACATCGCAGAAACTTCTTCTTCCGCATTGCGGCCCTCATCCAGCGCATCAACCGCTGCGCGGAATGCCTTAACAACCTGTGAGATGTAAGCCTTGCCGCGCTGGCGACCTTCGATCTTAAGCGCCGTCACACCTGCTTTCTTCAGCCGTGGCAACAGGCCAGCAGCATTCAGGCTGACAGGGTCTTCAAAGAGATAGGAGGTCTCGCCCTCAGCTTTAAAACGTCCCTTACACAAGGTCGGATACCCCGCAGTCTCGCCTGCACCAAACCCATCAATGGTAAACCCGCCCAGACGAGCATAAAGGTTGCTGCCTTCCTCATCATAGGAAACATCACCCGGAGGCGAGCAGACGCCTGTCAGGTTTGGTGACTTGCCGGTAGCGTAGGAAGAAAGCGCACAGCGCCCCTCGGTCATCACACAAAGACCACCAAACACGAACACTTCGGTCTCAACGCTGATTTCTTTGTTGAGCTTCTCGATCTCCTCAACAGACATCACACGCGGCAGAACCACACGCTGCACGCCAAAAGTATCCTGATAGAAACTGATGGACTCCGGCGTTGCCGCCGCCGCCTGCACAGAAAGGTGCAAACGCAGGTCAGGATGCTTTTCCTTCGCATAATCGAGCACCGCAATATCTGCGGCAATAATCGCATCGGCGCGGGAAGCTGCCACGGCATCCACCGCACGCTTCCAGATTTGCGTGTCACCTGCCCGGGCGAACGTGTTGACAGCAACAAGAACATGAGAGCCATGCTTGTGCGCAAGGCGCACACCTGCATTCAGTTCTTTTTCAGAAAAGTTCAGGCCGGGAAAGTTGCGCGCATTTGTTTCATTGCGCAAGCCGCAGTAGATGCTGTGCGCACCCGCTTCTGCGGCGGCTTTAAGAGCAGCTGGTGTACCGGCCGGGCATACAAGCTCCAGTGACGGATTATTATCGTTGCGCTGTCCAAGCATAAAACACCTTCCAGAATATAACAGAGAGAACCACTTGGTTCGCGCGGGGTGTTGGCGCCCCGCAACGTAATCAGGAAGTGGCAGTTGGTGCGTCGAGCAGTCGGCGCAAATGATCGAGTGTTTTGTCAGTTGCCCCGTTGACAAGTTCGCGCGAGCGGCCTTTAAAGCCAAGAAACTCAGCGGGTGTCAGGTCTGCTTCTTCCATGGTATTGCGCAGGGCAAGCACCGCGTCTGTGTCTCCTTCGATCACCAGATCGCGGGTGAAGAACACAGCATCACCGTCATAGGTGCCATCCACCAATCCCAGGAGAACCACAAGCGGTCCTGAAATCCGCGCAGCACCTTCTGGGGCATCTTTCCGCTTGAACATTTCAACCGTTGCATGCTCTCCGTTTGGGATAAGGCGGAACACCTGCGGGATATCAATTGGATCAATAATGAAGTGAGAACGTTTATAGGTGTCGAGGCGCTCAAAAAGGTCTGGGCGGTTGCGAGCCAGCCGGCGCACAGCCCGTGTCAGAGCAAAACCAAGCGGAGGAACCGGTAAGATACCGAGCGCCTTTTGCAGGGCAGGGGGAAACTGGCCTCGTTCCGGTTTAAAGAACATACTTTCATCTCCACGAGTTAGTATCCTCTCCTATTAATCCTTGCGGAACTCATCATTGATGGAGGTCAAGGACCAGAAGCAGTTCACCCTTCAAATGTGGTGTATCGAGGCGATTACACCTCGGTTTTACTGCGTATCTCGTGAGTTCCCTTAGTCTGGAAATGAAATGTACTGGCGGTCAGAAAAAAAGTTCGAGACACTCTCAGGCTTTCTCAGTGTGCTGGAAGCAAAGCAAGAACTTGTAAGAGTAAAAGCGCCTGTTTCAGCTCACCTTGAAGCAACTGAAATTCACCGTCAGGTCATAGAGCAGGGTGGCCCGGTCCTCCGGTTCGACAACGCCATTACGTGCACAGGTGAGCAAAGCAATATGTCGCTGGTCACCAACGTGTTTGGCACGCGGGAAAGAGTGGCTCTGGGATTGGGGTGTACAACGCAGGAACTCCCGGCTCTGGGTGAGTTGCTGGCTTATCTTCGTTCACCCCAGCCACCAAAAGGGCTAAAGGGCTTTATTGATGCCCTGCCTGTTGCAAAGGCAGCGTGGGCAGCACGCCCCAAACGCCTGCGCTCCTCACCGCTCATTGACATGCCTGTAGATCTTGATGAGTTTCCCGTGCAGATGTGTTGGCCCAATGATGCTGGCCCATTGATAACATGGGGCATTGTCATCACCCGCCCTCCGGGAAAAGATGATCCCTCCCAGTACAATCTTGGCATTTACCGTGCTCAGGTGATCGGCAAGGATCGCGCAATCCTGCGCTGGCTCGCCATGCGTGGGGGAGCGGCTCATCACCGCTTGTGGCAAGCTCGGGGTGAAAAAATGCCTGTTGCGGTCGTTATTGGCGCAGACCCCGCAACGATCCTCTCTGCCGTCATCCCGACACCTTCTGATGTCAGCGAGCTGATGATCTCCGGTGTTCTGTCTGGTGGCAGACCAGAACTAATCCCCTGCAAGCACATCGACCTGCATGTTCCGGCCTCCTCAGAAATCGTTCTGGAAGGTTTTGCAGAACCAGTTGAGACCGCAAAGGAAGGCCCGTTCGGTGATCACACCGGTTACTATAACGATCCTGACCAGTTCCCTGTCTTCAAAGTATCGGGTATCCGCGCCCGCAAGGACCCAGTTTACATGAGCACTTTCACCGGCAGAGCGCCAGACGAACCAGCCGTTCTTTCCGAGACCATGAACGATGTGTTCCTCCCACTCCTGAAGCAGCAAATTCCAGAGGTGGTTGATCTTTGGTTACCCCCTGAGGCATGTTCCTACAGAATTGCAGTTCTCAAGATTAAGAAGAGCTATCCGGGACAGGCCCGTCGCGTCATGATGGGCATGTGGTCGTTACTCCCACAATTCACCATGACCAAGCTGATCATCACCGTGGATGAGGATATCGACTGCCGGAACTGGAGTGATGTGATGTGGGCCGTCGCCACCCGCATGGATCCCTCTCGCGATCTGGTTGTTCTGGATCGAACCCCGGTTGATACGCTGGACTTTGCATCTGGTATGGAAGGCTTAGGCGGCAAGCTTGGCATTGATGCCACAACGAAAATAGGCTCTGAAACAAGAACCGACTGGCCTGAAGTTATGCGCATGCCGGAAGAGTTGAGTAAAAAAGTAGCGGATCGCTGGGACGAGCTGTTTCCGGGTGGTCTTCCGCAAAAACAAGAAAGTGGTCAACCAGAGTCTGATAGGGATACTCGTCAGTCAGAAGTGCCGAAAGGTGAAAGCGAGTAATCTATATGACCAAACGCATCATTGTTGGAGTCTCTGGCGCATCAGGCGCACAACTCGCCCTAAAAACTCTTGAGATACTGCGTAAGCTGGACATAGAAACCCACCTCGTGCACTCCAGAGGAGCAATTGCATCGGTCAGGCATGAACTTGGTGAAGATGGCATCGCGCAGTTAACGGCTCGTGCCTCTGTCACCTACGCGCCAGATGAAATGACCGCACCGATTGCAAGTGGTTCATTTCACTCAGATGGCATGATCATTACTCCATGCTCCATGCGGACCTTGTCTGGTGTAGCCTACTCCTTTTCGGAGAACCTGCTCACCCGGGCCGCAGATGTGATGCTAAAAGAACGATGTAAACTCGTGTTGGTTCCAAGAGAGACACCACTGCATGAAGGGCATTTGGAAGCCATGCTTAAAGTGACCCGAATGGGAGGCATTATCACACCTCCAGTGCCTCCTTTTTATGCAAATATGCAAAATGCAGAAGATATGCTCAGAGAAATTGCTGCTCGTGGCATTAATACACTAGGTATAGATCCGGGTGGGGATATGACGAGATGGAAGTAAACCCTTAGCCGGGTACTTAATCCGAATCTAATGAAAATTCACCATGAAGCATGACCGCTAAGTTTACAGGAAGAGGGCTACCTTACCTTGGAAATTGAATAGGTAAATTCTATTCAATTTTAATGAAATATTACTAAAGGTGAAGAGAATGGCTTTTTGTTTCAAACCAGCCTTTTGGTCTGGCCTCTCGGTGTTTTTGGCTCTTTTCCTCGTTTTAGCCTTAGGGCAAAAGGCGAATGCAACCTCCATTACACTGGATACTACGGATACGGCGCTTTGCGAGGTTCAGGTCACTATCGGCCCGGAAGCGCCCAACGGACCGATTCATCGGTTTACTGACATTGATGCTGATGACCGGTACACTTTTGAAACGAACAAGCTTTGCAACCGTCGATCAATAGGTGGCGAAGCATGCATCGATGACTATACCGACTGGGCTTGTTGCGAAGCCAAAGACGGTGAGGATATCACCTGCAGAGTACCCTAATCAGTGGACCCCGGCTCAATTGCACAAAAAACAAACTTCTCTAAGCTTGTCTGATTTGCAAACATAGTTTCAACGACGAGTATCCGTGTCGAGGAATCTATGAAAATCATTGGCTTGTTAGGAGGAATGAGCTGGGAAAGTACTGCTACGTACTATCGGTTGATCAATCAGCAAACACGCATACGGCTTGGCGGACACCACTCCGCTGAGCTTGTGCTGTGGTCCTTCGATTTTTCCAGGATAGAGCTGCTTGCTGCTCAACGTGAATGGGATGAGGCTTGCAATTTGCTCATGCAGCCAGCGCTTAAGCTGCAAGCTGCCGGAGCAGAATGCATTGTGATTTGCTCAAACACCATGCATGTGGCTGCAACTCATCTTCAGCAGGGCTTAGGGATCCCGGTCATGCATATTGCCGAGGCAACGGCAAGTGCCATTCAAAAGGCCAACTGCAAAAAACCACTTTTGCTTGCAACGCGCTCTATTATCGAGCAGGGTTTCTATGAAAAGCGATTGCAGCAAATTCATGGGACAACGATGATCCTGCCCGACAAAGGGGGGCAAGCCGTTGTTCATGATATTGTTTATCATGAGCTGTGCAGAGGTCAGGTGAATGAGGAATCGCGCCGCACGCTTTTGCAAATTGTCAGAAAAGCACAGGATCAGGGCGCTGATGGCGTAATTCTGGCCTGCTCTGAACTTGGAAACTTGGTGGGACAGAAGGATATCTCGGTCCCTGTTATCGATAGCACAGAAGAACACGTGCGTGGAATTTTAGACTTTGCATTGAAAAGAGAAAGTGAATTTGAAGAATTAATCTAAGCAGCGGGGCTGTCCCCGCTTCAGGAGGGGAACTCATGAAAAGACTTTGGATCTCTGCCGTTCTGGCAGCGGGATTAGCTTTGCCTGCTCAGGCGCAGGATGTTGCCGATAGCGTCGCCCCGGAGATGGCAAGCGGCAACTCTGATAAGAAAATGGTGACTACCGAAAAATTCATGGTGGTTGCCGCAAACCCCCACGCTTCTGAAGCGGGCTTTGATGTTATTAAAGCGGGTGGAAATGCCATTGACGCTATGGTTGCTGTTCAGCTGGTTCTTGGGTTGGTTGAGCCACAATCCTCCGGCATCGGCGGCGGGGCTTTCCTTGTTTATTATGATGCCCAAACAGGCCGGATGACCACGTTTGATGGTCGCGAAACCGCTCCGGCTTCCGCTACTCCTGAACTCTTCCAGAACGAAGATGGTGAGCCTCTCAAGTTCTTTGATGCTGTGGTTGGCGGACGTTCTGTTGGTACTCCCGGCACGGTGAAGCTTCTTTATGAAACCCACGCCAAACTTGGTTCAATGCCCTGGGCCGATCTTGTCGCCCCGGCAATTAAACTGGCCACAGATGGTTTCGAAGTCTCACCACGTCTGGCTAAGGTGGTCAACGGAGATCAAAAGCGGCTTTCCAGATTTGAGACCACCAGAAACTACTTTTTTCCTGATGGCAAATCTCTGCCTGTTGGGCACCTCCTGAAAAATCCAGAGTATGCTGCGACACTCAAGGCTATTTCAGAAAAAGGAGCTGATGCGTTCTATAAAGGCGATATCGCGAAAGCAATCGTCAAGACAGTTCAAAACGCAGAAGGCAACCCGGGTAAGCTTGAGCTGGCAGACCTTGCCAACTACAAGATTAAAGAGCGCCCTGTCGTGTGTGCCGAATACCGTTCCTATGAGGTTTGCGGTATGGGACCACCATCGTCTGGTGCGCTCACTGTTGGTCAGATTCTCGGTCAGCTGAATGACTACGATCTGCCATCTATGAATGCTGGTGATCCGAATGCATGGCGTCTGATTGGCGATGCCTCTCGCCTCGCATTTGCTGATCGTGGGCGCTATATGGCAGACAGCGACTACGTGCCTATGCCAACCCGTGGTCTTATCGATCCAGCGTACCTTAAAGAACGCGGTAAGCTCTTGAGTGGCGACAAAGCTTTGCCCAAAGACAAGGTTGTGCCGGGCAATCCCACATGGGAACATGCCATGTTGCTGGCCGATGATGAAAGCATTGAGCTGCCATCCACCAGTCATTTTTCAATCGTGGATGCAAACGGCAACATCGTGTCTATGACCACCACCATTGAGAGTGGCTTTGGCTCACGTTTGATGACCAATGGCTTCCTGCTCAACAACGAGTTGACCGACTTCTCCTTCCGCACGCATCGTGATGGCGTACCCATCGCCAACCGTGTAGAGCCGGGGAAACGACCACGCTCGTCCATGTCACCAACAATCGTCAAGAAGGATAATAAGCCAGTTGTGGTGATCGGCTCTCCGGGAGGCAGTCGCATTATTGGGTATGTCGCAACGGCTTTGATCGCCAATCTGGACTGGGGCATGAACATTCAGGAAGCAGTCTCAATGCCCCACCTGATCAACCGTTTCGGTACCTATGATCTGGAAGAAGGCACCGCCGCTGAGAAGCTGCAACCAGCTCTTGAGGCTATGGGGTACAAAACCAATACGAGGGCGCTCACCTCTGGCTTGCACGGCATTGTCATCGCGGATGATGGTCTGCAAGGTGGCGCGGACCCGCGTCGCGAAGGTCTTGCAGTGGGCGAGTAGGAAATGAAAACAGAGGCGGAGGCTGTTAAAGCGTATCTCTGAAAAGTGGGCACCGGTTTTCAGATAAAGATACGCAAAGCAAAAGCTAAAGCAGTTCGCGTTTAAATTTAAACGCGAACTGCTTTAGCCTCTGTCTTTCTTAAGAGGTAAACTCAAGCGCGGTACGGGTCCCGCTCTGCAAATACACCTGCTCACCATCCACATAAGTGGCAGCAATAGCCCGGTCATCGCCAAGGATCATTTGAACAAACAACTGCTCAATCACACCCGTGGTGTAAGCCATGCGATGCCGGATGAGCCCGGTAGAAAGCGGATCAATCACCGCAAAGTCAGCTTCCATCCCAACCTTGATGTTACCAATACGGTCCTCCTGATAAAGCGTTTTGGCAGACCCGACAGTTGCCAGATAATAGGCCTGCACCGGATGCAGGGAATAGCCTTGCAACTGTGCAATCTCATAGGCCGTGCGCATTGTGGTCAGCATAGAAAAGCTGGAACCTCCTCCCACATCTGTCGCCAGCCCGACGCGGAACGGTTGATGAGAAAAATGCGCGCCACGCACATCAAACAGTCCTGACCCGATGAAGGTGTTTGATGTCGGGCAATGTGCAACGGACGTACCCGTTTCATGCAGCAAGGCTTTTTCCCGGTCATTCAGATAGATACCATGCCCCAGTACACAGCCCTTTCCGAGCAGACCAAAGTGTTCATAAACGCCCACGTAGTCTGGGTGTTCTGGAAACAGATCACCAACCCATTCCAGCTCCTGCCGGTTCTCAGAGGTATGGGTTTGCAGCAGTACCTCAGGGTGCTCTTTCCACAGTGCGCCCGTTGCTTCCAGCTGTTCTGGCGTTGAAGTCGGTGCAAAGCGCGGGGTGATGGAGTAGGTGGTCCGGCCCTGACCATGCCATTTTTCAAGCAGTGCCTTGGATTGATCGTACCCGGTTTTCGCTGTATCGCGCAGGTTATCTGGCGCATTACGATCCATCATCACTTTACCGGCAGCAATCCGCATATTGTACCGTGATGCTTGCTCAAAGATGGCATCTACGGATTCTGGATGAATGGTGCAGTATACAGAGGCGCTGGTAATGCCATTGGCAAAGTTCTGCTGCAAATACACATCAGCAGCATGTCGCGCATAATCCGGATCGCAAAACTTGGCCTCAGCCGGGAACGTGTACTTATTTAGCCATTCAATCAGCTGTGCACCGTAGGACGCAATCACTTCGGTCTGCGGGTAATGCGCATGGCAGTCCACAAAGCCGGGCAGAATGAACTTGCCGCTATGGTCAAATACGACAGCATCATCCGGCAAGGATTTTAAGAGGGCCGTGGCTTGCCCAATTTCTGTGATAATCCCATTTTCGCAGATAATGAGGCCATCAGGCCAGTCCGTTAACATACGTGCAGGGTCATCACAAAACGGATCGCCCCTGAACTGAAACACATGACCGCGAAGGGCCGTAATCCTGCGAGCCGTTTCCTGCATCAAATCTTCCCCGAAAGGTGAACTAAACAGCCATTTTTACCGCAATTCCACCTGTCTTGCGAGTGGAATTACGTAATGCTTCGGGAGGGATCTGAGAACAGAGTGATGCGAGAAAGAGATCAGTTCTCTTCCGCAACGGTCTCTTTGAGATCAACGTCGATCATCAGGTCCGCAGCAATTTCTTCCAATGCTTCAGAGACTTCCGCAGGAGAAAGATGCGGAGGGATGACAACATGCGCATCGGCTTTGAACATAAGATCACCACTCATTGATCCCGGTTCAACACAGGAGTCCAGACTCTCGATGCTCACTGTAAGATCGGCAAGCACATTGGAGACGCGGGCAATCATACCTGGCTGGTCCTGCCCCAGAATATGCAGACAGGCCGGTGAACCTTCCGGAGCCTCGCCAGTGTTAAGCTCATGAATGCCAACTGTGAGGCCGAGAGAATTAAGCGCGCGCAATGCTGCTGTAAGCTCAGCCGCTCGGGTGTCTTCCACATGAATGTGTACGATCCCTGCAAACTGTCCTCCCAGTCGTGAGAGGGAGCTGTCAATCCAGTTAGCCTTGTGGTCTGCCACCACTTTGGAGACATCACCCACCAGCCCCGGACGGTCAGCCGCAACAACGGTAAGGACAAGCTCTTTCTTCATAACGCATTCTCCCCAAAAGCTCCCCGTAGACAAGCTTGGAGCTTACCTCCCATAGCACTGCCAGTTGCGCGAGAAGTCAAACACCTTGATCAAATACCTACTGTTTATGCACCTAAGAAAACTATAGCGCTTCGACTATTTTCTCAAATTATCATGTTGCTATTGTAAAGCAGGCCAACTAGCGTGCTCAGCGTAAAACTATGGACGGCGTCCCGTGACGGACTGAAATGGATTTCGGGGGCGGTCGACCCACATCGGGGACCAGATTCGAAGCTGTCTGACGAAGTAATGCGTGAAGCTGCGGGCATTAAGTGCGCGGCTGATTTTCTATTTCGTCGGTCCATCTATTGTCTTTGCGACGTCTCCTCAAATGACAGCGAGAACCCCCATTGCCTGTGGCCGTGGAAGGCATCGTTGCATGTTGGAGATAGAACATGTCTTATTTATTAAAAGCCGCGCTCCTCGCCGGAGCCGTTGGCTTTTCCTCTTCTTCTGCCCTAGCCCACGGTGGGCATCTGGGCGAACTTGCAGGTCATAGCCATTGGATTGGTGTAGCCGCGCTTGCTGGTGCAGCACTTGTTGCCGTGGTGGCGGCTAAGGCAAAGAAACGCTCTCAAACAGGCGAAGAAACTTCTGCCGAAGCTGAGAGTGATACCGCCGTTTCCCCGGAAGGTGCAGAAGCAGAGCCAACCTGATGACAAATAACACAAAAGAAAAACTCGGCGTTATGATTTGTGGTCATGGCAGCCGAAACAAAGGTGCAGTCGCCGAATTCGCTCGTCTTGCAGAAGGTCTCCGCAAACGATTTCCTCAACTCCCGGTGGACTATGGCTATCTTGAGTTCGCGAACCCGGTTATTCACGCTGGACTGGATAACCTGCGCGAGCAGGGCTGTACACGCATCCTTGCAGTGCCGGGCATGTTGTTCGCGGCTGGGCACGCAAAGAACGACATTCCCTCTGTGCTCAACACCTATCAGGCCAAACACCCGGAAGTCTCCATCGAGTATGGCCGCGAGCTGGCCGTTGATACCCGCATGGTGCAGGCTGCAGGTGCACGTATTCAAGATGCAATTGATGCTGCCACTGGTGGTGATGTTAAACCAGAAGAAACCCTGCTGATGGTCGTCGGGCGCGGTGCGTCAGACCCGGACGCAAACTCCAACGTCGCCAAAATCACCCGTATGCTCTGGGAGGGCTTCGGCTTTGGTTGGGCAGAAACCTGCTATTCCGGGGTTACCTTCCCACTGGTTGAACCGGGTTTGGAACATGCTGTAAAGCTTGGCTACAAGCGTATTGTTGTGTTCCCGTATTTCCTGTTCACAGGTGTTCTGGTGCAGCGAATCTACAACTTCACTGATGAAGTTGCAGCTCGCCATCCTGATATTGAGTTCATCAAAGCTGGCTATCTGAATGACCATCCAAAGGTCATGGATACCATGCAGGAGCGCGTGAGTGAGATTCTGGAAGGTGCCAACAACATGAACTGCCAGCTCTGTAAATACAGAGAGCAAGTTCTTGGGTTTGAGGCTGAAATTGGCCTCCCGCAGGAGAGCCATCACCACCATGTAGAAGGTTTGGGTGATGAGGCAGAATGCAAACTCTGTGACGTGACCTGTACGGGAGAGTGCGATAGCAAAGGTGCGCATTCTCATGATCACTCACATGACCACAGTCATGGGCATAGCCATGGTCATCATCACCACCATCATGACGATGACCACGGACATGATCATCACCATCATCCCTATCCTCATGCGGATCATCCGCTGGGGCCAAAATCCATGCTCAAGGATAATGCCTGAGTATGGGGCAAAACATAAATGACATGGCGCAGGCTCCCTATGACTACATCCGGGAGCCTGCCGAGATTTACCGCCAGTCCTTTTCGATCGTGCGTGAGGAAGCCGATCTGGAGCGCCTGCCACCAAGCCTCCAGCCCGTCGCCATACGACTGATCCACTCCTGCGGAATGACTGACATCCCGCAGGACTTGGCATACTCAACTGATGTCGCTGCCAAAGCCAGTCAGGCTCTCCGCGCAGGTGCGCCGGTTCTGACAGACGTTGAGATGGTCGCTCATGGCATCATCCGCAAATACCTGCCTGCAAAAAATCAGGTTGTCTGTACATTGAACGACCCACAAGTGCCTGAACTGGCAAAGCAGCTGGGCACCACCAGATCCGCTGCTGCTGTTGAACTCTGGCAATCTCAATTAGAAGGCGCAGTCGTGGCAATTGGCAATGCACCCACCGCATTGTTCCATCTGTTGGAGATGATCACCAAAGGCGCACCAAAGCCAGCTGCAATCCTTGGCTTTCCTGTTGGCTTTGTAGGAGCTGCGGAATCCAAGCAAGCTTTGGCGCAAAGCGCCCTGAACTTGCCTTTCCTCACACTGGCAGGCCGACGCGGTGGGTCGGCAATCGCCGCCGCTGCCGTCAATGCTATGGCAGCAGGCCTGCCGGAAGAAAAAGAGCAAGGCAAAGCAAAATGAGCAAACAGACAGAACCCTGGCTCACAATTGTTGGTATCGGTGAGGATGGTTGGAATGGTCTCTCACCAGTCGCAAAATCAGTGCTGGAGTCGGCGGCACATATCTACGGCGGAGCACGCCACTTGCAACTTTTGCGAAGCGGAGATCATGATATTGCCTGTCCGATGAAGGCATGGCCTTCCCCCTTGGCTAAGGGCACCGAGGAACTTGCGGCAATCCGTGGTCAACGTACCGTTGTGCTGGCAACAGGTGATCCGCAATGGTTTGGCATAGGTGCCACACTGCATCGCACGTTCAGAGCTGCCGAGATTGAAGTTATCCCGCATCACTCAGCTTTCTCGTTGGCAGCCAGTCGTCTGGGCTGGTCATTACAGACTGCTGAAACCATCAGTTTACACGGGCGTCCTCTGGATACCCTGCGCGGTTTCCTTTACCCCGGCGCAAAGATCATCGCCCTTACTTCCAACGGACAGGCCCCGGCTGAAATTGCTGATTTGCTCGCCGATGAAGGATACGGTGCAAGCACGCTGACAATTCTGGAACATCTCGGTGGACCACGTGAGAAGGTCACAAGCTGTGAGGCTGAAGCTTATACGGAGCAAGCTGCCGAGCTGAACACAGTTGCGATTCTGGTAAAGCCTGTTCCCAACACGCCAGTATTGTCACGAAGCCCCGGCCTGCCAGATGCCGCTTTTCGTCATGATGGCAAAATGACCAAGCAAGAGGTGCGTGCCATCACATTGGCAAAACTCGCTCCCATCCCCGGTCAGCTTCTTTGGGATATCGGTGCAGGCAGCGGCTCCATAGGAATCGAATGGCTCCGTGCAGCAAAAAACACCAGAGCCTTCGCTATTGAACCATTGGAAAAGCGGCAGGTTTTCATAGGCGGCAATGCCGCAGCACTTGGGACACCTCAATTGAAACTCGTCTCAGGCAAAGCGCCGGAAGTATTTCACGATCTGCCACCACCAGATGCGATTTTTGTTGGAGGTGGCCTTACGTCAGACGGTATAATCGAGAAGTGTTTGCAGGCATTGCCATCTGGGGGAAGGCTCGTCGCCAATGCAGTGACACTGGAAGGGGAGCAAGTGCTCGCACAAAGCTGGAAGAAGTTTGAGGGCGACCTCACGCGCATCGCAGTTTCCAGAGCAGATCCAATTGGGGGGCTTACTGGTTGGCGCCCGCTCATGCCAGTCACACAATGGAGCTTGGTAAAATCATGACAGGCACACTTTACGGTGTAGGTCTGGGGCCGGGAGATCCGGAACTGTTGACGCTCAAAGCGCATAGGCTCATATGCGAAGCAACCATCATCGCTTATCCTGCTGCTTTGAATGTACCCAGCTTTGCTCGCAAAATAGCCGCTCCCTATATCCGGGAAGATGTGACCGAAATCTCCATCGAGATGCCGATGAAGACTGAGCGTTTTCCCGCAAAAAATATCTACGATGAGGCAGCAGCGACAATCGCAGAAAAACTGAGAACAGGCGAAAACGTTGTTGTGCTGTGTGAGGGCGATCCGTTTCTCTATGGCTCTTTCATGTACCTGTACGAGCGCTTGAACGATGATTTTCCTTGTGAAATCGTACCTGGTGTCTCCTCAGTCAACGCCTGCGCTGCCGCTTTAGGCCGCCCGCTTGCTGCACGCAATGAAGTGCTTACCATCATCCCCGGGCCGCTTGAAGACGAACATCTGCAAAGACGCATCGAGCAAACAGATGCCTTTGTCATCATGAAGGTCGGGCGCCACCTCCCGCGGGTTAAGGCCCTGCTGGAAAAAATGGACCTGCTGGGTGCTGCCGGATATGTGGAACGCGCAAGCCTGCCAGAAATGATGGTGCTCCCGCTCGCAGAGTACCCGAATGAAACCGCACCCTATTTTTCTATGATTATTGTTTATAAGGGAGAAGAGGCATGGACGTTGCACCCGCAATCATTGTGATCAGCCCTGTTGCCTTGAAAACGGCCCGGAAAACCGCAGAGGTATTAGAGGATAGCCTGATCCATGGCTTCGCTCGCCGCGGCTCCCAGCCGAATGTGGATTACAATCTGAGCTTTTCAGAGCCAATGGATCACCTCAGATCCCTGTTCCAGTCCGGCACCCCGATTGTGGGTGTATGCGCTGCTGGCATCCTCATCCGCGCGCTGGCTCCGGTAATCGCGGAAAAACACAGTGAACCACCTGTGATAGCTGTCTCAGAAGATGGCAAAAGCGTTGTGCCGCTGCTGGGCGGACACCGGGGGGCAAACGTGCTTGCACAGCAAATCGCAGAGGCGCTGGGCGGTCATGCAGCAATCACCACAGCTGGTGATACCGCATTCGGTGTTGCGCTGGATGCTCCGCCTGAAGGCTGGACACTTGCCAACCCAGAAGATGCAAAACCCGTCATGGCGCACATGTTGGCTGGTGACCCTGTCAAAATCACTGGCAAAGCTGACTGGCTGGAAGAAGCCACTCTGCCGCTTTCGCAAGATTCTAAGCTGGAAATCATCACCACAACTGAGCCGCAGGAAGGGGACAGTGATACGCTGATCTTCCATCCTCAGACCCATGTAATTGGCCTTGGTTGCTCTCGCGGTTGCACCTTTGAGGAACTGAACGAACTTGTACAGCAAAGCCTGCATAAGGCGAATATCGCTATAGGTTCTGTCGCCGCCTTCGCCAGCATAGACCTGAAGGCTGATGAAGTCGCAATGAACCAGCTTGCCGCGCACTACGGCAAGCCCTTCCGCCTGTTTTCTGCTGATGAACTTAACGAGCACAAAGACCGCCTGCAAACTCCATCAGATGTGGTGTTTGTAGAAGTTGGCTGCTACGGCGTCAGTGAAGGAGCTGCACTTGCAGGTACTGGTTCATCCGGTGAGCTGGTTTTGCCAAAGCAGAAAACGGCTAATGCAACTGTGGCGATCGCAAAAGCACAAGCACCCGTTATTGCAGAAAATATCGGTCGTGCCCGTGGGCGCCTGCACGTTATCGGCATTGGACCGGGGCAAGAAATCTGGCGTACACCAGAAGCATCAAGCTGGCTGGCAGAGGCTGATGAAGTAGTCGGCTACGGTCTTTATCTGGATTTGGTTGCCTCACTCACCAGAGGCAAGCAACGTCATGCTTTCCCTCTTGGTGCTGAGGAAGAACGTGTTCGCTTTGCGCTTGAACGAGCAGGGCAGGGGCACAACGTAGCGCTGGTATGTTCCGGTGACTCTGGTGTTTATGCCATGGGTGCTCTGGTGTTCGAACTGCTTGACCGCCCGCAGGACAAAGGTGGTGTCAGCGAGGCCGCCTGCCGCGTGCATGTTGCCTCTACGCCCGGCATCTCTGCCATGATCGCACTGAGCAACCGCATAGGTGCTCCATTGGGCCATGACTTCTGTGCAATTTCTCTGTCAGACCTCCTCACCCCATGGGAGACAATCCAGCAACGTCTGGAAGGTGCAGCTATCGGAGATTTTGTGATCGGATTTTACAACCCGGTCTCAAAGCGTCGTCGCACCCAGTTGGCATGGGCAAGAGAAAAACTGCTGGAGCACCGCCCTGCCGACACACCTGTCATTCTGGGTGCAAATATTGGGCGCGAGAGCGAAACAATCACCACAACCACTCTCAAGGATCTGAAGGTCGATGATGTAGACATGCTCACAACAGTGATTGTTGGCTGTAGCCAGACCCGTTTGGGCGGTAACGGGCAATCCTTGCATTTCGTCTACACACCTCGCGGCTATGCCAAAAAGATCGATGCGTCAGAAAGAGAAGCGGAGACAGTCACATGACCGTTCATTTTATTGGAGCAGGGCCGGGTGATCCCGAGCTGATAACGGTGCGCGGGCTAAGGCTTATCGAAAAATGTAAGGTTTGCCTCTACGCAGGTTCATTGGTTCCACCCGCCATTGTCGAGGCTGCCCCCGATGATGCATTGGTGATGGACACCGCATCCATGACGCTGGATGAAATCATCGATGAGATCGCCAAAGCGCATGAGCAGGGGTTGGATGTCGCCCGTGTGCATTCCGGCGATCCGTCCATCTACGGTGCAACAGCAGAGCAGATGCGCCGGCTGGATGATCTTGGTATCGAATACGACGTTACACCCGGTGTTCCAGCTTTCGCCGCCGCTGCTGCTGCACTGAAAACTGAACTGACGATCCCGGAAATTGCACAGAGTATCATCGTTACAAGAACCTCGATGAAATCCTCGGGCATGCCAGAGGGCGAGGATCTGGAGACGCTCGGGCGATCCGGCGCAACACTGGCAATTCACTTAAGTGTCAGAAATCTGGGTGAAATCTACCGCAAGCTCACACCGCTTTATGGCGAAGACTGCCCGGTCATCATCGCTTATCGTGTTGGTTGGCCTGATGAAGCATTCATTCACGGCACACTGGCAGATATTCGCGAAAAGGCAAAGGCTTCCAAAATCACCAGAACAGCGCTCATCTTTGTCGGGCCAGCCTTGAAAGCCGGAAAAGAGTTTCGCGACAGCGCACTTTATGATGCCAACCACGTGCATGTTCTGCGCCCTAAAAAGAAGACGAAGGCATCAGCCTAGATCAATCCGGTTAGAAAGAAGCGGTCCACCAGATATCGTTTCTTTCTGCCACCACATGCGCAAATGATCCCATTACCCGGCCCTTTACATGGCCTATCTGGTCAAGCTCATGACACTCCGCATCCTGTACCTCAAACAGAGAAGGGGCATTAGAGGTGATTGTGTGCGTTGAATAATGAAACTCGTGAGCACCCAATGGCTTTTTCCAGGGAAAACCGGTGGAGTGTGCAGCCTCAGTTGGCTTGAGCTTACGATATCCCAAATGTAACTTGCGGTTTGCAAAGCTGGTTTCAATGGGCAGCAGGCCGAGCATCTCATGGCTGCGTCCATCTTTATCTGTTAGTCCCTCACCAAGCACCATGTAGCCGCCACACTCACCATAAATCAGCTTGTCCGCTTCTGCCGCAGCACACACGCCCCGCTTAAAGTTGTGGGCGTGAGAGAGCTGTTCCGCGTGTAACTCAGGGTAGCCGCCACTCAGAAAAACTGCATCAGCCTCAGGTGAAGGAGCTTCATCTGCCAGCGGGGAAAAGAACGACAGCATCGCTCCTTGTCTGCGCCAGTCGCTGAGCAGATGTTCATAGCAAAACGCGAAGGCAATATCCTTAGCAATCGCGATGTGTTGCCCCAATGGAGGAATATGGGAGATACCGGTGAACTCTTTGTTTTCCTGCGCAGGAATGGCCAGCGGTTTTGCTAGTCGCGCAAGCGCGGTAAGATCAACACTTTGCGCAGCAACTTCCCCGGCACCATTCAGAAACCCTTCCAGATCTTCCCGCTCACTGGCCTGCACCAACCCAAGGTGGCGTTCTGGCAGGGCAAGTTTGTCAGAGCGATAAAACGCGCCAAGAACGATCACGTTAAGCTGCTCAAGTGAGCGACGCAAAATGCGCTCATGTCGGGGAGACCCTACCCGGTTCAAAATAACGCCTGCGATATGACAATGGCTGTGAAAAGTCATAAACCCATGCACGAGAGCAGCAACAGATTGCGCCTGAGATTTACAGTCGACAACCAGAATAACAGGCAGTCCCAGATGGATAGCAAGGTCTGCAACCGATCCGGTCCCGTCCGCAGCGCCATCAAACAACCCCATAGCGCCTTCAATCACGACAAGATCACTGTGCACTTCCTGCTCAGTTGCGTTGAGTGACAGTTGCGGTAAAGACATGGCCCAGGCATCGTAATTAAGGCAGGGGCGACCAGAGGCAGCGCTGTGAAACGCCGGGTCAATGTAATCCGGTCCGGATTTGCCCGAGGCAACCCGAAGACCTGTATCGCGAAGGGCACGCAGAAGCGCCAGTGTAATTGTTGTCTTGCCAGACCCGGAGGACGGTGCAGCAATAACAAAACCCTTCGCAATGGTCATCAGGCAGTTTCCTCTGACATGTGAGAGTGATCAGGACTTTCGTAAAGAGCAGGCTGCAACCAGTTAAGCTGCTCCCGCAGGCTGACGACCTTACCCACTACCACAATTGCAGGCGGTTTAAATCCACTGCGTGCAATATCATCAGCGCAAGTACCTAGGGTGGTTTCAAGAACCTGCTGGTCGTTAAGCGTGGCATTGCTGATCACCGCAACGGGTTCTTGCGCCGCACGTCCGCCTTTCATGAGCTTTTGCGTAATCAGGGCTATATGCTTCATCGCCATGTACATCACAATCACAGGTGATCCTTTGGCAAGAGCATCCCAGTCCAGCTCATCCGGCGCAACCCCGTTTTGATCATGGCCTGTCAGAAACGTAACTGCCTGATTAATGCCTCGATGGGTGGAGGGGATACCCGCATAGGCAAGCCCGCCAACGCCTGCTGTGATACCCGGAATAATGCGAAACGGTACACCAGCATTCACCAGTGACAATGCTTCTTCGCCCCCGCGCCCAAATACAAACGGGTCTCCACCTTTAAGCCGCAGCACACGCCTGCCCTTTTGAGCCAGTTCCACCAGCTTGACTGAGATATCCGTTTGCTTGGGAGATGGTTTTCCGCCGCGCTTACCCGCATAGATAATCTCAGCATCAGTGCTGGCGAGTTTCAGGATGCGTTCGTCAACCAGAGCATCATAAACGATGGTGTCTGCTTGTTGTAAACCATTCAGGGCGTGAAGGCTCAGCAAACCCGGATCACCGGGGCCTGCTCCAGCAAGCCAAACCCAGCCAGCTTCAAAAACAGGCCATGTAAAATCGGGGAAAGAGATATCTAGCAAGTGGCTCTCGTCATCTACGGAATTTTCCATTGTATTTTAATGGGAAACCGTATGGAAGTCCAAAGCGATCTGCTTGGTATCTTGTGGTAAATCTGTATAGTCCCCCCATGGGCGAGAGTGAGCAAAAACAACTGAGAACGGGCTGGACCACAGGGGCGTGTGCAACAGCGGCAGCAAAAGCTGCGTATGCTGCATTACTCTCT
Source organism: uncultured Pseudovibrio sp. (assembly GCA_947496145.1). GTDB lineage: Bacteria > Pseudomonadota > Alphaproteobacteria > Rhizobiales > Stappiaceae > Pseudovibrio. The sequence goes on along the minus strand of CANMBS010000001.1, from coordinate 48,402 downwards.
GGCGAGTTTCCTGATCCGGTGATGATCACCTTACCCAGAGGCGAAACGCCAGCATTTGCATTGACCTTAGAAAAACTGGCAGATGGAACAGCCTCTGCCGCGATCACCAAAGACGCTGGAGATGACCCCGACGTCACTCATGGTGCGTGCGTTCAGGCAAAAGTCACATTAAATCCCACGATAAAAGGCATTCGCTTTTTTGCTGGTTCCGGTGTTGGGACTGTGACCAAACCGGGTCTGCCAGTGCCTGTTGGTGAGCCAGCGATTAATCCGGTCCCCCGCCAGATGATCACGGATGAACTGCAAAAACTAGCTGATAAGCATGGCGTCGCGCTGGCTGTTGATACTGAGATTTCCATTGAAAATGGAGAGGAACTGGCACAAAAAACCATGAACCCGAGGCTCGGGATCGTTGGGGGCCTGTCTGTTCTTGGTACAACGGGCATTGTTCGCCCGTTCTCTTGTGCTGCGTGGATTGCATCTATTCATAGAGGCGTTGATGTTGCCCGCGCAACCGGTTTGACCCATGTCGCCGCTGCAACCGGTGCTACCTCAGAAGATACACTGCGCACCTTCTACCCTGAACTGTCTGAACAAGCCTATCTCGATATGGGCGATTTTTCAGGTGGTTTGCTAAAGTACCTGCGTGCGCACCCGGTATCTAAACTAACAATAGCTGGTGGTATTGCCAAACTTACAAAACTGGCGCAAGGGGCGATGGATCTGCATTCCGCTCGCTCATCGGTGGATTTCAGGGCGCTTGCGCAGATTCTGGAACAGGCAGGGGCATCAGCACAGCTCATACAGCAAACCAAAGAAGCAGCTCTGGTCTCCCATGTGGCCCAGCTCGCAGAAGCCGAACATTTAGACATAGGTGATCTTATCGCGCGGGCCGCGCAAAAAGCTGCGCTTTGCATCCTTCGAAATGCACCCGTTTCCGTCGAGATTATTGTCACAGACCGTCAGGGCAAAGTGCTCGGGCATGCTGCATCTGAGGTTGCGGAGGAGTTGGAAACTCCGTGATGGCTAGTAAACCGAAACTTCTCGTGCTTGCAGGAACGAAAGAGGCAAGAGAACTGATCGAAGAGCTTTCTTCGCTGCCGGATTATGAGGTGGTTGCGTCTCTTGCGGGTGTTACAAAGACGCCGAGACCTCTCGCGGCCCCAACGCGCGTCGGTGGGTTTGGCGGTGTGTCTGGAATGCTTGATTACTTAACCTCGCAAAAGATTGCAGCAGTGATTGATGCAACCCACCCATATGCAGCACAAATCTCCCAAAATGCTGCTATTGCGACAACTCAGCTTAATCTTCCGCTGCTGCGGCTTCAGCGGGCATTGTGGCAACCGATGCCTGACGATAACTGGCATCCAGTTGATAGTGTGAAAGAGGCAGTCGATTTTTTACCAGCCGGCAGCACAGTCTTTTTTGCAGCAAGCCCGAAAGTTGCAGCTCCACTGAGAGCAAGGCCGGATATCCATTGGATCATTCGTAGCCTGAATAGACCCGAGCATGCAGACAGGCTGCCCAACGCAACCTATATTGAAGGTGGTCCGGCTCAGAACTGGGATGCAGAGGCAGCATTGTTTAAAGAAAAGCAGATCCAATGGATTATAAGCAAAAACAGCGGCGGTACATCCTCCTTTGCCAAAATCAAAGCTGCCCGCGAGCTGAAACTACCCGTGGTTATGATTAAGCCTCCCAAACACAGTGACGGCATTTTATACTCGTCAATTGCCCAGGTACTAAGAGAATTGCAAAATTCTCTGAGCTTCAGCGTACTCTAGCGCTTGGGAGGCTGATATCGTGCCGTGGTCATACGCTCAGCAATGCCATCTCTGGCGATTATCCCATGATACAGCGCCCCCAAAATGTGTAGGCCAACAAGCCATGCGAACACAACGCCAATGGTTTCATGAAAATCCAGAACTCCCTCAGCATTGGCACGGTTCTGTTCTGTGAGGCTCGGCAAGTCAAATAACCCGAAGAAAGGGATTGGCGCACCATACAGCGAAAGACCAACCCACCCCAAAATCGGATTAAGGATTAACACCAGATAGAGCAGTCCATGCACGGTACGCGATACAATCCGAAGCGGAGGAGACAGTGAGGCGGGCGGTGGCGGCGGTGGTGTGATCCAGTGTTGCAGAAGACGCAAAACAACGAGCACAAACAGCAAGATACCGATGCTTTTATGGTAGAAGAAGAATGCATTCTGCAAAGCACCCGGCTGCAAGTCTGCCATTACCAGACCCATAGGCACCATAATGAACACCAGCAGGGCCATCAGCCAGTGATAGGTCTTTCCCATGACGGAATACCCGGTGATATGACGCTCCATGCTCTCTCCTCCTGATAATCCCAAGGGTTCTCAGAGTGCCCCTGCAATCTCCTGATCGACAGATTGTCCAAGCTTCGCTACCACTAAGCTAACCTCAGGGGATGCGGGCTGTGAATTCGCTAAAACAAGGGGGCTTGATGAACAGAGGGAGAGGCGATGACAACGTTTGCGCAAGAGCAGCGCCATAACTTGCAAGCAACCTGTGAAAAGCGACAGCCTTCTTCATCAGATATCATCTCGCAGGATGAGTGGCAGGAAGTTCTGGCGGCATCCGCAGAGCGGCGTGCGCCGGATTTAAAAGGGTACGGCAGCGTGTTCGCTCCTCTGTGTCTTACTCAAAATCAGTTTGTCATTGGTCAGTTAGGCCAGTCAGTTGATGGTCGTATTGCCACCGTGACCGGTGATTCCAACTATGTCAGCTGTACTGAGGCGCTGATCCATCTGCATCGTTTGCGAGCGTTGTGCGATGCGGTGATTGTTGGCGTTGGCACCGCAGTGGCGGATAATCCTAGACTCACAGTCCGGCATGTGAGTGGTAAAGACCCGGCGCGAATCGTCATTGATCCCTACGGACGTATGCCACGTGACAGCGCGTTGCTTCAGGATGCGAATACCCGCCGTATCATCATCACGCGAACAGATGCTCATGCAAGATACCCTGATGGTGTCGAATGCTATCAGTTGCAGCCGGATGCCAAAGGACGTTTGTCCTGCGCAGAAATTCGCCATCTCTTGCGAGAGTTCCGCTGCATACTAATTGAGGGCGGCGCATGGACTTTATCACGGTTTATCGAGTTAAAAATGGTCGATCGCCTGCATCTGATGATCGCCCCTCTGATTATCGGCTCCGGTCCGAGGGGACTGCAGTTACCTGCCATTGATTACCTCGCGCAAGCCCTCAGGCCCAATGTAGATTGGCATCCTTTGGGGGTAGATATGCTGGCTGATCTCAGATTGGCAAACTAATAGAGCACATCTGCTAAGGAGCATTGTAATTAGCTTGAGTGTGCGCCTATAACCATCCGCGAATTTATTGCAGCGAATCTTCCGACTAAGCCCTCGAGGACCGGAAAGATTTGCAGAGCATCAGTGGATAGTGTGCATGCCAGAACTCATCAGAAGAACACCTCTCTTAAAAGTCAAAGGCCAGATGGAAGAGGTTGAGGTTCGTGTGGTTCATGCAGACGGGCGGGAACACACCACCACAGACCCGGTTTGGGTTTATGGAGATTCAATCGCAGTCCTCGCCTATGATCCAGATGCCAAAACTGTCTTGGTGATCAAACAGCTTCGCGTCGCACCTTTCATTATGGAAGAAGCGATTATCCTTGAAGCCTGTGCCGGTGGTATAGAGATCAGCGACCTCTCAATTGAGGAAGCCTGCAAGCGCGAAGCTCAGGAAGAGCTGGGATGTGAGATCCGCCATCTGGAACCTGTCGCAAATGTCTACATCAACCCTGCAAGACTGGCAGAAAGAGCGCACCTTTTCCTTGCCCAGTACACATCTGGTCAGTTGAATCTCGATGGTCGAAATCTGGATGAGGATGAAGACATTGAGGTGATTGAACTCCCTTTCGCTCAATTGAGAGAGTTACATACCAAGCAGCAAATCCGCTGCCCGCGCTTACTGATGCTTACACAAAATTTGCTCCTGAAAGATATCGTGTAACTGGTTTCGCCCATTCAGGAGAAAACACAAAACCGTCACGCGGGTGGCAAACCTACAAGATCGACATGTCCCACCTGTAATCGCGAATGCCCTTTAGCAACTGCGGCCAATCGATATCCAAGCCAGTCATCGACGACACTTTCCGAAACCCCGATTTCCCGTGCTGCCTGCGCCCATCCTTTCAGTAATTCAGTCTGCAAACTCGCATCTTCTGGTGAGCAGATCCAGTCAGATCGCCCTTTAAAACAGCTATATCCGGCTTTCAGAAGTCGCTCGTGAGCGTGAAAGCCGCCAAGAGGCCCAAGAGCTGAACCAAAGCCCTTATCAGTTGCCTGATGCTGATTGAAAGCTCGTTGGATTAAGCGATCAACAGGATGGTGAGGACGGCTCAAAAGAATTCCATTGTAGGAAAGCCCCGCAAGAAACGGCAGTTTCAACTGACGTATGCGAGCAATGAAGCTATCAAGCCAGTAGGCACTTACAAGATCAAGAAACGCTGAGGTTACCACACCATGATGCCCTTCCAGAACATCAAGGGCGGAAGGGTCCGTCAACTCACGCAAATCTGTGCGCAGGCTTGTGTGAGGACCGGGGGAAGGTGTCTTCTCAGCAACATTTAGCAAGGCAGAGTCATTATCAACCAAAAGCCACTTTTGCTCACGCTCAGCGCCAATGTGTTCTGCCAGATCATGCAGAAAGGAGCCGGTCCCCGCAGCAATATCAATCAGTTTAAGTGGGCCGTCTTTGGGCGAGTTTTTGAGCAGCCAGTCGCAAAACTGCTTCATAACATCTTTGTTGCGAGCGCGTCGGTCTGCCCGCCGGCGAAGAGCTAGCCAGTCTGATGAAAATCCACTCATAGATACATATCCAATACAGCAGCAAAGGCTTTTGTGCTCTCTGGCCAGCTGGGGAGTGCTTGTGCCGCAGCAAACGAACCTTTCGAAAACTGGCGTCTCAAGGCTTCATCTCGCAACATCGTTTCAACAGCATCGCGCAGCGCTTGAACATCCCCCGGAGCCACATGAAGCCCCGCACTGAGGGGAACCGTAGAAGCGACGGCTCCCTCTCCGCTTGCGATTATCGGTAACCCAAAACTCATGGCTTCGGAAAAAGCCATGCCATACCCTTCATAGTAACTTGGCAACACAAACAAGTCTGCCGCCTTGTAAAGCTTTGCCAGGTCAGCCTCGGGCACTTCACCATGCATTTCAACACGATCGGCTAATCCCCAATGCTTTATCAGCTCGCGAACTTGCTGCGTGTAGGCTGGGTCAAAGCGCGTTTCTCCAACCAGGTCTAACCGCCAGTTCAAATGCTTCAGATGCCTCAAAGCTTCAACAAGATGCAGTTGCCCTTTACGTGGAACCAGAGAACCAACACAAAGCAACTGAGGAATCTCTCGCAGGCAGTGATCGCCTGAAATACCTTCCGAAACATCAGGTTGATCAATCCCCGGCAGAACGATACTAACCTTCTCGGTGGGAACACTCATATGAGAAATCAGCGTCTCCTGAGTGGACGGGCTGGTCACAACCACATGTTTGGCAAAACTGAGTGCTTTAATCTCGGCATTGCGTAGCTTCTCTGAGCTTTTGGGCTCAAGCCTGCTTTCCAGAAACAACGGATGATGAACCAGCGCGATAAGGTGATGGCACTCTGCGATCTTCTCTGCAAGTTCTGGTAAGGCCCCGAGAGCCAGCCCATCTACGATAACCAAAGCAGAAGGTTCAATTCCAGCCAGAGCAGCAAGCGCAAGCTGTTTATCGCTCTCACGGGGAGAAGGATAAGAACCTTCCAGACTAATGAGAGATACGCGCCAGTCCTTTTTCTGAAGTCCACGTATCACCTCTCGGTCATATCTGTAACCACCGGTTGGTGTGTTCAAATCTCCCGGAAACACGAAGTAACACGTCTTTTGCGCAACCGCTGCCGTCTGGTTTGATGAAAGCTGTAAGTTACTCATGAGCCTCAGATGTGGTCAGCGGTGCCTCATAGGAGGCACTGGCATTGGGGTTCTCAGAGATTGTGACGCGCACTTTGCTCAGCTCACCCGGCTCACGGCCCAGCTTGTGAAGATAAGCTGCATCGCACACACGCTGATAGATGTAACTGCAAAGGAAATCTACCGTCGTATTGCGCCCTTTAAACTGCGGCAGATCATCAAGGTTTTTATAGTTGAAAGGATGAAGAATCTCGCTAAGTACCTCAAGCGCGTTGCCAATATCGATTACGATCCCATTTTCATCCAGCTCTTCTGCAAAGACGGCAACATGCACATGGGCGGTCAGACCATGCAATTGTGAGGCAGGGCCGAAAACCTCTCCTTTCAGACTGTGCGCGACCATAATGTGATTGCTAATCTCGACTGAATACATCGCAAAATCCTTACAAATTTCAAGCGTACACAATGGGTTGACAAATTCTGTCAGTTTCACCGGAAAGAACGGGGACCAGATCCTCTGGCGCATCTTCAAAAGCAATTGGAGGAGCAAGCAAAACATCAAGAACGTCGTCATCAAGAAGAGAAATTGCGGCTTGTAACCGCCGCTTATGAGACCATCTGGCCCGCATTGATGGCGCAACTTGCCCAACTTGAGAGCAGATCAGAGAAAGTCGCTGGCTATGAAAGTCCCCACCAAGAGACAGGGCAGAAGAGCGGGAACCATACCACGAGGCCTCAACAATCCGTGCTTCCTGTCCTGCAATGCAAATCGCAGTGTTCAGACCTGTCTCAGAGGCACTGCAATGCACCACAATATCCTGATTGCGAGGAGCTGCTTCAGGAAGGCTGAATGCGCAGGAGAAGGCATCTGCAATGTCCTGACGCTTGGGATTTACATCAACCATTGTTACCTGAACACCTGCAATGCGCGCGCAAAGATAGGCGACCAGACACCCGACAGTGCCAGCACCGACTACTGTAACATGTGCGCACGGCATAACACCTGCATCCCACAGGATGTTAAGCGCAGTCTCCATATTGGCAGCAAGACTGGCGCGGGTGCTGGGAATAGTCTCCGGTATAAGGCAAAGGGCATCAGGTAAAAGTGAGAAGTGGCTTTGATGAGGGAAGAGGGAAAAAACACGTTGCCCTGTGTGCAACTCACCTGCGGGTTCAAGCACCTCCGCCACATTGGCGTAACCGTATTTTACAGGAAATGGAAAGACACCCTCCTGAAAAGGCGCAGTCATCCGCTCTCGTTCGCTTATTGGCACATCACCGCGAAATACAATAGCCTCTGTGCCCCGGCTCAGAGCAGATGTGACAGTTTTTAAGTAAACACGGTTACCAGATGGTTTAGAGAGATTTTCCTCTCTTATTTCAATAGTTTGAGGCGCGGTATACCAAAGCGCTCTGGCTAGTTCAGTCAAGAAATGCGCTCCCCTGATCGCTCAGTTCTTGCAAAGTATACTCTAGGGAAACGCGACTAAAGGAAACTAGCAGAAATGTAGGTGCCTTCGAAAAATGCAATAATAATTTGGGTAGGACATGACACATAATTCACGGGTCAATGAAGAGAACACCCGCACTCGTCTTGTTGACCAGCTGCTCACCACCGGTATTATTGAAAAACACCAGGAAAGCAGGCGATTGTTTCGGCGAAGGCTCATCTTTTTCGGTCTGGTTTTCCTTTCATTCGTGATGCTCGTCAGCCTTATGATGCTGACATTGTTTTCAACCGGTTTTGCCCTTTCAAAAGTCGTGATGCTTCTTGCATTTCTTGTCACGCTGCCATGGCTCGTTATTGGTTTCTGGCATGCTTTCATCGGTTTGGCACTGATGCGTTTTTCAAAGAACCCTACCGCGCATGTCTACGCAGGCACAGCCTTGGGAACGTTAGACCTGAAAAATGAAATGGCAGACAACCAGACAGCCCTGCTTTCTTGTGTGCGCAATGAAGATGCGCTTGAAGTTGCCGCCAAACTGGAAGCGATGCTTCAGGACCTTGACAGACTGCAAAAACTCAACGGCTTCACGCTCTACGTACTCAGTGACAGCGATGATGAGGAGCACATAGCACAGGAACTGCGTGAGTTTTCATTCCTGCGTGCCCGCTGGCAGGGACGTATAGAAGTGTTCTACCGCAGACGCGAGAAAAATACAGGCTTCAAGGCAGGAAACGTTGAGGACTTCTGCGTTAAATGGGGAGAGAGGCACGACTACGCAATCACGTTGGATGCTGATAGTTTCCTCTCCGCAGAAGCCTTGTGCCATTTGGTCAGCAAGATGAATGCAAATCCGCGCCTTGGGATTTTGCAAACACTGGTACTTGGGCTTTCAACGGATTCATTTTTCACACGAGTCTTCCAATGGGGCATGCGTCTTGGAATGCGGTCCTTCACTCTTGGTGCTGCCTGGTGGCAAGGTCCGGCAGGGCCTTACTGGGGGCACAATGCAATTTTCCGCATTAAGTCGTTCACACAACATTGCCTGCTTGAAAAGTTGCCCGGAGATGATGCGTTAAGCGGCCCGATCCTGAGCCATGATCAGGTGGAGGCAGCCTTAATGGCTGGTGCAGGTTATGAGGTGCGTGTCTGGCCTGTTGAGGGGGGTAGTTATGAAGAAAACCCGCCCCATCTCATTGAATTTATCCGCAGAGACTTACGTTGGTGCCATGGAAATCTTCAGTATTTCAAGCTCCTGCGTGAGACAGGTTTTAACCTGACAGGTAAAATCCAGCTCTTTCTCGCTATCCTGATGTTTATTGGATCTCCCGCTTGGCTGACCTTTATCGCCATGGCTGTTCTCACGGCTTCAACAACGACAACGGGAGAAACCACATTCGAGCCGTTTTATGGAACGATCATAATAGTGATGATCATGACCATGGTCTTTGCGCCTAAACTGGCAACACTGGTGCATGTGCTGACTGTGCGTAAAGAGCGCCTTGAGTATGGCGGTTTCGTTAATGTAAGCGTGAGTGCGTTCTGTGAGTTGCTTTACTCCATGCTTCTGGCTCCGATCATGGCTATTGCACACAGTATTTTCATCGCGCAGTTGTTTGCAGGTAAGAAAGCACAATGGGGCGGTCAGGCAAGGCAACCTCATGGCATCCCATTGCTTTTGGCGGTAAAAAAGTTTTGGCCCCAAACAGTCTTCGGGCTGTCTGGCCTTCTTTGGATGACAGGGTATCCTCTTGCTCATACCTGGTTGATGATCCCGGTCATTATCGGCCCATTGCTTACAATCCCGTTTGCTATGATAACTTCGAAACCGTCCTTGGGACAGTTCTTTAAACACACGGGGCTTTGGGCATTGCCTGAAGAAAAGAAAACACCAGTAGAGCTGGAAGGCTTGGGTAAAGAGCAGCGGCGTGCGGAACTCGCACTTGCGAAAGAAACCCGGGCGACTGTGTCCCGATAAACGCCTCACCTTTTGTGGTTATGTATTGCAACACAAAAACCGCTCACTGGTCATTACCAGATGAGCGGCTTTTATCTTAAGCGGGGAGGCTGTTGTCAGGAAGCAGCTTGTTCCCTAGGTTTCCTCCAGGGTTCACCTTTGAACCAGGAAACACAGTATGCAACAGCAATAAGCCCTGCAAAACCCAGCAAATTAGCGAAAATTCCGCCACTAACGGTACCCTTCAAACCCAGCTCATCACGCAAAATAGCAAGACCTTGCGCAAGAAAGAGGCTGGCGAGAAAAACTGCAAGTGATTGCTGACCTACCTTTTTGATAATGCGCACAACCTTGCCTCCAAAACCTCCCATAAGAAGTCGATGTCCACCTTCACCAACGACCACCCAGGCAACATAGGCCAGTGCGAGGAAATGCACGTAACGCAAAATGCCCATCTCAGTTTTCACTGTAAGATACTTAATATCATCAGAAAGTTCATTCAGTGCCGGAACCGCATTCAAAATGCGATAATATGCCAGTGGCACAGTGAGGATGATGATGGCCGCACTCAAAAACAGCAGACGCTTTTTCACAGGAGGTGCTGGCAGCCAGCCTTTGATGAAGGCAAAGCCAGTGAAGAACAGCAGTTGCCATGCAAACGGGTTGAAGAACCAGCGACGGTCAGACCAGGGCTCCGCCGAAAAGTCCACGTGCCGAAATGTTGCCAGCAACCAGAAAAACGCAATGAGCGCTGCAACAGCTCCGCGACCGATTTTATAGTAAGCAACCATCATAAGTGGCATCATCGCCAGAATGACGAGATACATGGGCAGGATGTCAAAGTAATTTGGCACGTAAGTCAGTGTCAGAAGACCGGGAAGCTGAAAGATCGGGTCACGAAAAAACGGCCATAGATTCAGCTGGCCCACATAATCATTGCTGGTCAGCCCGTTAATCTGGAGGAGTGCAAGCATTCCGGCAAGTGCCAGAAACAGGCAGATATGTGCCCAGTAAACTTGCCAGACGCGATAGAGAACACGCGCACTTCCCATAGCAAGGCCATGCAGCTCAAACACGCGACCAAATGCAATAGCAGAGGCCATGCCGGAGCAGAACACGAAGATCTCTGTGGCATCAGAAAACCCGAACCGGGCCGGAATCCAAAGGGCCCACCCGTTTGCTGGCAGGTGGGCTATGTAAATGATGAACATGGCAATGCCCCGAAAAAAGTCGAGGCGTGGGTCACGTGGGCGGCTTGCCGATTTCATAGGCACTGACGGTATACTGTGTTTGTTCACGGGGTCTTTGAAACCAAATTATAAAAAAGGAAACGTAGCTTCGAAAGCCCCCGAAGCTGCGCTGCAATTTATCCCATACGGAATCGTAGGTGCTCACTTTGCATAATGTCTGTTGCAGCCATCATGCGGGTTGCTTTCGCCATGCGGCTTTCACCATAAGTGTCTGTTCCGCCACGCAAACGTGTTCGCTCGTCAATCATGCGCTTGGCTTCCTGACACAAGCCTGCACGTAGCGCAGCTTCAATGGTGATCCGCTCAAACACATCACGCTGGGCATGGCTGCCACCCACCGTGCGTAGTAGAGGGCGTGCCTCTGCAAGATGGTGGTAAGCGCTGAAGTAATTTCCGTTCTTAAACTGCATCAGTCCGGCTGCAGTCGGAGAACCGGCGGATTTGGTAATCTGCGCCATCTCATTGCCGTCCTGCTCGCCAAAACTGCGCATGCGGGCAAGCAGACGATCAGAAGCCTGACGGCGATTGTCTCCAAGCAGCGCCAGCATGTAATGCAGGTCTGCGAAAACATTGCTGGTATCGTCAATGCGCTTCTCGCTGAGTGCTGCCAGCTCTTCCCAGCGATGCCCGACCTTGATGCCCTCAAGCTCAAGGCGCACCAGCATGGAAGCGGCGTTGGAGATGTCGCGGAAATCGTCCGTATGCTCCTGCCGGAACTTGTGATCGTAAAGCTCAAACACCCGCTCAACATTTCCACGGTCCAGATGCAGCAAAGCCAGGTGCCACCACACATGATAGCCAAAGTTATTGCAGTGTTCCCAAGCCTGTGGCTGTGTATCAAGCCAGCGGATGCCCTCCTCAGTCTTGCCTGTCATATCCAGCACGTGGGCGACTGCATGAAGGCCCCAGGCATCATCACTCTGCCAGCTCACAGCATCCTTGCCAATGCGCTCTGCCCTGTCGAAATCACCGCTTTCTTCCAGCGCAAAAGCATAGCATCCGTGGACATATCCCTTTGCGATATGGTCATCTTCATAGGTCGAAATAACGTTCTCGATGGACGAGCGCATACGAGAGGGCTGCCCAAGAATGAAGCGAATAGCGTGGACCAGCTTCAAAAGCAGAGCATCTCGCGGATATTTCACCAGCATCTCATCAAGGCGTTCAGCAGCCTTGCTGGGCGCACCTTGTAACCAGTCATCAAGAGCATCAATCACCGCTTCTTCCCGATCTGTGACCGGTGTATCGCGTCGGCTCTTATCTGCAACGGCATAGGCTTCAAAGGCAGTTGCTGTCATCTCACGTCTGCCCAGCAAGAGGCAGAACAGGCCGCGAGCAGCCTGAGCCAGAGCAAAGTTTGCGTCCACCTCCAGTGTTTTGGCAAGGTGCTCAGGTGTTGCCGCACTATGGGCAAGAAATGCCAGAGTGGTGTTATTCCAATGTGTTATTGCACTCTTATCGGAGAGTGTTACCGTATATTCAAACTGGTCATCAATGCGCATGGAAGCGACCCGTAGTTGGGGCGTAGATTGTCTTTTCAGTACGAGCTGGCAATTAAGATAAACTGCTGGTTTCATACTGTGCGACAAAGGTTCGCCAGATAGTCTGTTAATCAAAATCCTTTCAAAACTGGCGATGACGTTCAACACACAAAAAGGTGTTTAACATCAGCAAGTTTTTGACATGCAGAAAATGTAATTCAACCTCATGAAGAAATAGAAAACAAAAGCTATCTTTTCAAAAGGTTCACCTGCGTCAATTGGAAGCTTACCGTAATTTATTGAATGGTATTTATGTAGTATCTGAGGAGAATTCCAGGTGAATAAATATCCATAAAGTCATCTATTGAAAATTTATGTTTCAATATTTTGTTAGTAGGACGTTATCACCCACTCTTGATTTAATGTTGAATGCTTGATGTGTAACATTCTTGCTCAGAATTTGAGTGCATGGAGATAAAACTGCAATGTCGCAAATAACAAGTGATATTCAGAGCAGCACGGATGAAGGGGGCTTGCCCGCGCAAACCGCTATCGTTCTTGCTGCTCTGGTTGCTTTAGCAGTTGTTTCTGCGCTGGGTTTTGAGTTAAGCGGCTGGCGTGTAGGTGCTGCCGCTTTTATAGGCGCACTGGCAGGGATTGCGCTATACCACACAAGCTTCGGTTTCACGGCGGCCTGGCGACGCATTGTCACTCAGAAAAGAGGGCAGGGACTGCGTGCCCAGTTTCTCCTTATCGCATTGGTCTCACTAATAAGTTTCCCACTTATTCAATATGGGTCAGACATAGGTCTGCCTGCTGGGGGCTTTGTCTTTCCTTTCGGTATTGGAGCAGCCTTTGGCGCTGTCCTGTTCGGTATCGGAATGCAACTGGGAGGCGGTTGTGGATCAGGAACCCTGTTCACCGTTGGTGGCGGTTCCTCCCGAATGGTAATTACCCTCTTCTTCTTCATTTTGGGCAGTGTAGTTGCAACAGCTCATGTACCATTCTGGAATGACCTTCCCAGATTACCCGCAATTTCGCTCTTGCGTTGGTTTGGAACGGGCCCTGCACTTGCGCTTACCATCCTTCCGTTGATCGCCCTTGCTGCGCTTTCGGTTTTTATGGAGAAAAAACAGTGGGGTAATCTGGAGAAGCCACGAAAAACCGCCTCCCTGTTTAAGGGAGAATGGGGGTTCATCCTTGGTGCGTTGATATTGGCACTGGTTTGCGTTCTTACGTTTATCATTTTGCGCCGTCCCTGGGGCATTACAAGCGGGTTTTCCTTATGGGGAGCAAAGCTGTTTTACAACCTCGGCATACCCGTTGAAACATGGCCCTACTGGCAATGGCAGGTTGGCGCGATCAAAAGATCAGTCTTTGCAGATTCCACCTCTGTCATGAACTTCGGCATCGTACTTGGCGCTTTGATCGCCGCTGGCCTTGCGGGAAAGTTCAAACCCACAAAGAAAATCAACCTGCGTGATGCTGGTACTGCAATGATCGGCGGCTTGTTGCTGGGTTATGGTGCGCGCCTCTCTTACGGCTGCAACATAGGGGCTTATCTGGGAGGAATAACCTCCGGGTCCTTGCATGGCTGGTTATGGCTGGTCTTTGCATTTGCAGGCTCCATGCTTGGAGCACGGGTGCGTTACTGGATTGGCATGGACGGCGCACCAGTAACGGCAAGGCAAGAATCAGGCTGATCAAACCTCTACAATTTCGCCTATTAAAATCTACTGGGACTGAACAACGACCTGTTTAAGTCCAGACTATATATTCGCTAGATACACAAAGGACTGACCAATGAAAATTCTAACAGGTGTGCTCGGCTTCGTTGGAACATTAATGTTCGTGATGGCAGCCTTTCAACCCTCGCAAGCCCAAATTACAGCTGAACAGGCGCAGCAGGGCAAAGTCCTTCCGCGCAATGGCTGGCGGGTGATCGAGACCACTTTATCCATCGAGGATTTGCTCGCATCCCTGAAAGAAGCGATCCGCAAAGAAGATATGCTACTGGTCAACATGGCAAGCGCATCGCGAGGAGCAAAAAACAAAGGTTTTGAGATACCCGGAAACTATGTGGTGGGTGTATTTCGCAATGACTTTGCAAGGCGTATGCTTGCCGCCAGCGTTCAGTCAGGCATTGAAGCACCTATCCGCTTCTACCTCACCGAAAATCAGAATGGTACAGCAACACTTTCCTGGAAGACGCCAAGCTTCGTGTTTCTGCCCTATCGCGAAACCGCCACTGAGGACCTGATCACTCTGAGTGAAGAGCTGGATATCATCTTCCAGCGCATTGCAGACCGTGCCACAGGCAACACCTGAGGCACGGCATAGCTTATTTACCTACAGCTTGCCATCATAAGCACGCCGATCAATCCGGCACGCAAGTACGGTAAAGGTATCTCGTTCCAAAGCAGCTTGTGCTTCTTGCTTCAGTGTCTGCGCATCATCCACCCACACACCATGACCACCATAAGCCGCAGCAAGTGCTGGGAAGTTGGTTCCGGAAAAGTCCACGCCCAGATTAGGGTTCTGGTTCGCCCGCTGCTTCAACTCAATAAGCGACAGGCTTTCATCTACCAGAACACAAATGAGGAAAGGCATCCGCATATCCCGCAGGACAGCCAGATCACCAAGTCCCATCTCAAGCCCTGCATCTCCTACAAACACAACAACCGGATCATCAGGTTTTGCCATCTTGTGCCCGATACCAAGCGGAAGCGCGCAAGCCATCGTGCAAAGGGCAGAACTCTGCAACATGGTCCGGGGAGAAACACACTCCCAAATCTGGCTGACCAGAATGCGGTGAGCACCACTATCCGCTGTGGCAACTGTCGTCTCCGGCAAAGCGGCCCGCAAACCATGAAACACAGTCGCCGGTCCCCAACCGTTTTCTTCAGCAGCAAAATCAAGCTGTAGTTTTGCTTTGGCAGGTGCAATCCGGTCATGAAGCCAATTACTCTCCGCAACAGCAACATTCACATCATCTTCAGGCGTGAGCGCCAGCAGGGTCGGTTTGATATCACCTTCAAGCGTATGACTTACACAGTGCATTCCATGGCAGCGCATCACAGGTGTCAGTTCAATGACTGCCGTCTCTTCACGCCACGGATTGCGCCAGTTGACCCGCATTTCAATCGGATCGTAGCCAATCAGCACAATCAGGTCTGCATCCGCAAGTAAAGGCATCAGGCTTGCATCGGCCTTTGGCGAAAGACCAGCGCCCCCTAAAGAGAGCGGATGATCTTCAGGTAGAAGTCCCTTGCCCTTATAACTGGTGACAAGCGGTATCTGGTAGGCTTCGCAAAAAGCTTCAATCTCCTTGCCCGCATCCACATTCACGGCATCAACACCGGCGATGGCGAGAGGCTTCTGAGCACTCTCAAGCAGGTCCCGCGCTTGTTCCAGCACGTCGCCAAATGGCAGTTGTGCAGCGCGAACGCCGTAGTTTGGTCTCTTCAATACCTCAGCCGTGTCACCTTCAGCTACGGAGATAGGCACATCAATGTGAACCGGACCGGGTTGACCAGACATGGCAATGGAAATCGCTTTGTCCATCATAGCATTCAGCGCACCTGTCGAGGCGCGGAAACTGGCCTTAACGATAGGGCGCAGGAGCTGTTGGTGGTCCATCACCTGATGGGTGTATGTTTCTGCCTCAGCTGCATCCACACAGCCAGTCAGGAAAATCAGCGGCACACGATCCTGATAGGCATTAGCAACTGCATTTACCGCATTGGTCACCCCCGGACCAAGTGTTGCCAGCAACACCACAGGCGCATCCACGCCCTGTCGGGCAAGGCCATGCCATGCACCTTCAGCCATAAACCCGCCTGCGTTCTCATGCTTTACCAGATTGAAGGAAAGCCCGGCCAAACTCAAAGCATCCATAAGGGCAAGTACTTCACCACCCGGAATTCCAAACGCAAACTGACTGCCCGCATCCTTTAATTTCTGCGCTATAAGATCAGCACCACGCATTCTATTCTTTCCCTAATGACACGATCCCGCGTTCGGCGTACTCGTGAACTTCCTCAATTGATTTACCTAGGTGTTTGGTGAGCACTTCCATGCTGCCTTCGCTTAAAGTGGGCGGGGCTTTTCGATAGGTTACTGGTGTGGAGCTGAACTTGATCGGGTTGCCAATCAGATTGACCTGACCATCCTCAGAAAGTGCGTGAGGTAAGGAGATTTTCATGCCGCGATGGAGAACCTGCGGATCATTGAACACGCTCTCAAGATCATTCACGGGTCCACAGGGAACGCCAACAGCCTCCAAAGCCGCAGTCCAATGCGCAGCATTCTGAGTAATGGTGTGTTGCCGCAACAGCGGAACCAGCTCTGCACGGTGACGCACACGATCTGCATTCGTTACAAAGCGAGGATCACTGGCAAGTTCACAGCATCCCAGAACCTCACAAAACCGCTGATATTGCCCATCATTGCCAACAGCAACCATAAAATCCTTGTCTGCTGCGGGGAAGGTGTCATAGGGCACGATCGTCGGGTGCGCATTGCCGAGGCGAGGAGGCACTTTGCCATTTGTCAGATAAGAAAGTCCCTGATTGATAAGCCAGGCCACCTGACAATCCATGAGGGAGATATCGATGTACTGTCCTTCACCGCTTGCCTCACGATGATGCAACGCTGCCAGAATAGCGGAGCTGGCGTACATACCGCACATCACATCCGCAATTCCAACGCCAATTTTCATCGGGCTCCCGCCTTCTTCCTCGGGAAGTCCGGTAATGCTCATAATACCGCCCATAGCCTGTATCAGTGCATCATAACCAGCCCTGTGTGCGTAAGGTCCTGTTTGCCCAAATCCGGTAATAGAGCAGTAGATAAGGCGCGGGTTTAAAGCGTGAAGATCATCATAACCCAACCCCTTGCGAGTCAGATCGCCCACCTTGAAATTTTCAATAACGATATCTGCTTTGGCAGCCAGTTCTTTCAGGATTGCGATACCTTCCTCGCTTCCCATGTTAACGCCAACAGAACGCTTATTGCGGTTGGAGCTCAGGTAATATGCGCTCTCCCGGGTATCTTCTCCGTCTTTTCCTTTCAAAAACGGAGGACCCCAGCCGCGTGTATCATCACCTCGTGCAGGGTGTTCAATCTTGATGACCTCAGCACCCATGTCTCCGAGGAGTTGGGTACAGGTTGGCCCTGCTAAAATGCGCGAAAGGTCCAGCACAACAAGACCATCCAAAGGGCCTTTGTGACTGGAAGAAGGGGAGGCTTGCGAGCGGCTGCCTGAAGAACTCAACGTTTCTGTCCATCTGATTTGAGGAGGTGCGGTTCACCACAAATGGAGGGTGAACGACCCCATCATTTGCAGCAATCCAGCAAATTTTGGAGAGACGTTAGAGCAGGGAAAGATCAGCAACCACAGTAAACTGGCAGATCACACGGCATCGTGATTCTGCGTGAAAATCGTGCAGAGCCGCGTGATGATCCTGTGGGAAATAACGGATAAAGCTGCGTGAGCTACCAGCCTTTTGTGTTGGCAAGGTCCAGCCACGCACGCCGAATCCAGTTAGCTTTCATGGAATGTCCGCCATCGTGCAGGCACAGCTCCAGTTTTTTGCCCTCACCAGACCAGACATCACATTGCAACTCACCAGCAGAAATTGGAGTTGCTTCTGTGCCATAAAGACCAGACTGCCGCTTCCAGACATCCAGACTGTCAAACACGTCAGACTGCCGCCACTTTTCGCCAATGGCACGCCCGACCATGGGCACGGTTTTATCTTCCACACCATGCGTGTGATAAAAATTGGTCAGTGGAGAAGGGCATGTCTCTGGGATAGGGTCCCAGAATGCGCCCGCTATTGGTGCAAAACCTGCGTAGTTTTCACCTTTATAGCAAGCCAGATTCCACACCATGGACCCACCCATGGAGAACCCGGAGAGAAGGATTTTTTCGCGGTCAATCGGAAAGCGGGCGGACAAGTCATTGAGCATGTCACCGAAGAACCTGAACTCATCACGCTCCTGACTTGGAGACCCCGGATAAGACCAGCTCCCGCCCACGCCCTGCGGCACAACAAGGGCAACGCCAAGCTCATTTGCAAGATTGCGAAGTGCAGAGTTTTGCACCACGTTGTTAGCTTGTCCTTTCCACCCGTGTAAGTAGATTATGGCACCAATTTGGTCAGTTTCAGCAGAAATATCAGGGAGAGCCACATAGTAGGAACCACCATCAATTTCGCAGGGAGCAGAGACACCACACGGAGCTTCACCAGCCAGACTGCTATTGGGAAGCGCACCCGAAAAAAGGACAGTTGCAAACGTAATTGCACTCGTAAAAAGGCTCATGCCCATTCCATTTCCTACCTGCTGCTCAGCGATACTTATTTGAAATCAATGGATAAATCCATGAACTGCTGAGACTTATTTTTTATTATGCTAACATACCCCTCAAGGGCGGTCTCACTCTCAAAATTAATGCCGTTATTTACGACTTTTCGCGAGTGCAACTACTGCCAGTCCCCCTCCGTGGGAATGTGCAATGTATTTCCGCAATGCTTGCAGTGAACGGCGTCATTATCATGACGATTAAGGCCACAATCAGGACAAGCGTATTTTACCTTGGCAGGGCGGAAAATTGTCTGGATCAACCGCAAAAATAACGCCACTCCGAACACCATAATTATGATGGTCAGACCACGACTCATCGTGTCCGTCATGGTGATATCACCATACCCTGTCGTGGTTAGAGTCGTGACGGTAAAATACAGTGCATCCATGTAAGAATTGATGTCGGGATTGAGCTGCGCCTCAATCACATAAACAACCGCACTGACCAGAAATACGAAGACCAGCAGGTTCAGGGCCGAGTTGATAATATCCTCGTGCTCACGGAACCACGAAAAGGTCTCTCGCAGGTCTTTGATAACATGATAGGAGCGCAACAGCCGCAACATGCGTATAACGCGCAAGAAACCCATGTTCTCGATGAAGGCTTCAGCGAACAACGACAGGATCACAATCAGATCTGCAAGGGCAGTACTGTCAAAGGCAGCTCGAAAAGGTCGCACTGCTAAGGAAAGGCGAAAGCCATAATCGAGGAGCAGAATGAGCCCGATAGCCCAGTCCAGATGCGGGTAGCTTTCCAGCTCTGTCAAAGTGGCTGAAAGCACGAAGTAAAAGATCGTGACCACATCAAACATAAGCAAACCAATGCGCCAGGAACGCGCAGCGGTTGTCTGCCCGAAATAGAGACGCCGGAGCACGCCTTTAAAATCTCCAAGTGCTGCCTGCATGTACTTAGATTCCCTCACTCACTTAAAATCTACTAGCAAATCTGAGAGGATATGCAAAGCGCTTCAAGTGTCCAGCATTACGAAGAAATCTTCCGGATTTACTATGAGTTCATGGACATTCTCCGCTGCGACTTTATGGAAAAACGCGGCAACTGATTAAAGGGTTTCTGCTCTACTTTCTCCATGAAGAAGGTCAAAGCCATTCCGGTTCCGCCACCCCCCGGTTATCTGGAGGAGTGGCGTGAGGTCAAAACCACTTGTCTGGTAACAGGTGCCACAGATGGTATTGGTAAAGCGCTCGCGATCCGTCTTGCTGATGCGGGCCAGACACTGGCGGTTGTTGGGCGTTCACAAGACAAGATACAAGCGGTCCTCAAAGATATCCGCGAAGCCGGACCAAACCGCCAGCATCGTGGCTTTGTAGCTGATCTCTCCCTCATGAGCGAAGTAAGCCGCCTTGCTCAGGAGGTTCAGCACCACCTCCCGGATTTGAACCGCATAGTCCTGTGTGCCGCCGAACTGCCGGGTTTTCACGGGCTGACATCAGAGGGCGTGGAAGCAGGCTTTGCAGTCAACTATCTCAGCAGATTTCATCTGCTAAACGCACTCACCCCATTGCTCAAACAACAACCGGCAGCGCGTATCGTAACCTTTGTGAAAACCGCAACACGTTTTCAGCAACCGGACATAACGCGGCTCAATGACCCGACTTGCCCTCTTAACAACTGGGACCGCCGCCTCGCTCAGATGAACTGCAATCTCCTGCATGTGCTGGAGCGGGCCGAGCAGCTTAAAGACACGGGCATCTGCATCAACGCATTTGGCCCCGGCCTTGTGCTCACCAGACATGTAAAGCGCTACAGCTTCTCAAGACGCTTCTGGCTGAACCTGAAAGGGGCACTGATTGGCAAATCCCCTCCTTATGCCGCCCTTCCTGCAATGCATATGCTGCTTTCTCCCGGTTTCGAGACAAAAACAGGTGGGTTCTACGAGGCCGGAACCAGAGTTCTGGCTGATGAACGTTTCCTGAACACACAGATGCGCAGCCAGCTCTGGGAGGAAACCATCAGACTGCTTCAGCTGGCACAGACAAGCAAAGGCAGCCTTTAAAATCCGCTCTCAAGCGCACCTGATCTGGCAATCAAGACTTAAGTTACTTCCCTAGGGTAAGTTTGGGCAGGTCCTGCCCGCTACATCACTGAGCAAGAGCAAAAAATGACAATAAAAAATGACCAGCTTGCCCATCCGACTTCATTGTCAACCTGGCTGGCACGAAACATCACTGCAACAGGTCTGGCAGTGGCGTTAAGTGCCTTTTGCATGTCAGGGGTGGTTATTGCTCAGGAGGCACCACCACCTCCGGGCGTTCTGGTCGAACCGGCTCGAATAGAAGTCATTGAAGAAGAACGTGTCTTTTCAGGTCGTACACAAGCCATCAGTCAGGTTGCTTTGATTGCGCGGGTCGGCGGTTTTCTGGAGCCGCTGGAGTTCAAAGAAGGGCAAACCGTCAAGCAAGGGGAGCTTCTCTACGTCATTCAGCAGGAGCCCTATGAGTTCGCAGTTGAGCAATCTCAAGCCAATCTGGAGAGTGCTCAAGCGAAGGTCGATCTGGCAAAAGTTGATTATGATCGTAAAGAGCAACTGGTCAAGCGGGATGCTATCTCCGTCTCTGAACTTGATACAGCACGCGCAAACCTGAAGGAAGCCAACGCATCTCTCGCTCTTCGGCAGGCAGACCTAAAACTCTCCGAGCTGGATTTAAGCTACACGGAAGTACGTGCACCACTGGACGGGCAGATCGGAACCTCAAAGTTCAAAGAAGGCGCATACGTCAACGCCAACAGCGGCACACTGGCGACCATCACATCTTTAGACCCGATCCGCGTCGCTTTCCCGGTTCCGCAGGCATTGATCCTGCAGGCACAGCGAGCAGACAATTTGCAAACGGACAATCTCCTCATCCGCCTGCGTTTGTCAGATGGTAAGTTTTACCAGCACAATGGCAAATTAGAATTTCTGGAAGCTGAAGCAAATCCGGGCACTGACACAGTCACATCCTACGCGATATTTGATAATCCCGATCATCTGCTTTTTGACCATCAGCTGGTTGATGTTGTCGCCAACGTCAAAGATGCAGCGCCTGTTCTGGTCGTGTCACAATCCGCATTACTGCTGGATCAGGAAGGCCCTTATGTCCTGAAGGTGAACAAGGAAGATGTGGTTGAACAACAGCGCATTGCCGTTGTTGACCAAATCAAAGGCCTCGTGGTGGTTGGTTCCGGGTTGGAAAAAGGCGATCTTGTGATCACCTCGGGCATTCAGAAAGTTCGCCCGGGAATTAAAGTCAACGCGCAGCTGGCAGGTCAGTAAACCATGATCTATGACATGTTTATTCGCCGGCCCCGGCTGGCGATGGTGATTTCGATCCTGATTGTCGTTGTTGGTGCAATCTCAATTTACTCTATTCCGGTCTCACAGTACCCCACAATTGCACCTCCCACAGTGCAGGTTAGCGCCACCTATATTGGTGCTGATGCACTAACCGTAGAAGAGAGCGTGGGTCAGCTCATTGAGGGGGCCGTCAATGGCGTGGATGGCATGCGCTACATGAAGTCATCTTCCTCCAGCGATGGGACTTATTCACTGACCGTCTATTTTGATCTGACGACCAATCCCGACATTAATGCGGTCAATGTTCAAAACCGAATAAGCACGATCGAAAGCAAACTCCCGCAGGAGGTGCGCGATCAGGGCGTCAACGTCACCAAAAAGGCAGGAGACCTCCTTCAGGCAATCTCCTTTTACTCCCCGGAACAGACACACGACGGTCTCTTCATTTCTAATTATGTCACCATCAACATTGTCGATGAGCTAAAGCGTATTCCCGGTGTTGGAGATGCCAGTGTTTTTGGCGCACAAGACTACTCCATGCGCATCTGGCTCGACCCAGCCAAACTCAGAGCGCTGAATCTGACTGCCGAAGATGTTATTGCGGCAGTCCAGTCGCAAAACAAACAGGCCGCTGTAGGCCGCATTGGTGCTGCGCCATTAGCAGCAGACCAGCAACTCCAGCTTACGGTGACTGCGAAGGGCCGTTTGAATACCGTCGAAGAATTCCAGAACATCGTTCTGCGTGCAAATCCTGATGGTTCAGTAGTTCACTTGAGAAACGTGGCACGTGTGGAGTTGAGCAGCGCCTCTTTTGATGTGCTGGCAGAATACAACCAGCAACCAACCGCCATGGTTGGGATTTATCTGTCACCCGGGGCAAATGCTGTGGCAGTGTCAGAGGCCGTCAACGAGCGCATCGCATTCCTCGCAGAACGTTTCCCCGAAGACCTCACATATCTTTCCATCTTCGATACATCCTTGTTCGTGAATGAGATGATTGCGAAAGTGATCCACACATTGCTGGAAGCCTTCGTGCTTGTGACAATCGTGGTTTTTGTGTTTTTGGGTAGGTTCCGGGCAACGCTCATTCCGCTCATTGCAGTTCCGGTTTCCATCATCGGGGCTGTCGCTGTGGCCTATATGATGGGGTACTCAGCCAATACCATCTCACTGCTCGCTTTAGTCCTCGCCATTGGTATCGTGGTGGATGACGCCATCATTGTGGTTGAGAATGTTGAGCGTATTATGCACGAGGAGCCGGACCTCACACCCGCTCAGGCAACCTCCAAAGCGGTGGGGGAAATTGCAGCTCCTGTGCTGGCAACTACTCTGGTTCTGCTCTCGGTGTTCGTCCCGGTCGCCTTCCTGCCCGGTTCTTCCGGTGTGCTCTTCAGAGAATTTGCGGTCTCGATTTCCGCAGCAATGGTCATCTCTACAATCAATGCCTTGTCTTTATCGCCAGCTCTTTGCGCCATTTTAATGCGGTCTGAGGGCCTGACGGGCGTTATGCTTGCGATTTCCCAGAAGATTGATGCAATCGGCCATGGTTATGCTGATCTCATCAAGCGCATCGCCAGAATGTCGCTGGTTTCCTTGCCTGCCGTTGTAGGCTTTGCACTTTTCGGCTTTCTGATAGTGTCCATCACCCCGGATGGATTTGTACCCGATGAAGACAAAGGCTATGCCATGGTGCTGGTCAACCTGCCTCCGGGAGCATCCAGAAACCGTACTGAAGAGGTGATGCGCAAGGCCGATGATATAATTCGCAAAGACCCGGCAGTTGATTCCACTACGATGGTCATCGGTCTTGATTTGCTGGCAGGCGGTGGTTCGTCACCAAACGCAGGCGTATTCTTTGTAAAGCTCAAGGACTATGAGGAACGTCCCACCAGAGAACTGTCGTCTTTCGCTTTCGTTTACAGAACATACGGTGCCTTGGCAGGTATTCCTGAGGCAACGTTCTTCCCGGTAAACCCCGCAGCGATTGATGGTCTTGGGACTGTAGGTGGTTTCGAGTTCATCATGGAAGCGCTGGAAGGGCAGGACCCGACAGTGCTGGCACAAGTGTCCCGATCTTTGATTGTCGCTGCGAATGAAGCCCCGGCCATTGCTTCCTTCTTCACCACCTTCAATGCAAACACACCGCAGGTAAATGTAAAGCTGGACCGTGAGCGGGCTCAGGTGCTCGGGCTCAATATTGCAAGTGTTTATAATGCCCTGCAGGCAACGCTGGGCGGCTATTACATCAACGATTTCAACCTTTACGGACGTACCTGGACGGTGCGCCTTCAGGCCGAGCAAAAGTATCGGTCCGGGGTTGAGGACATCGGCACAATCTTTGTCCGCTCCAGTTCTGGCGAAATGGTGGAACTCTCCTCAGTCGTGCAGTCAGAACTTTCCCGAGGTGCAAACACCATAACCCGCTACAACAATTACCGCGCTGTTTCCTTCAACGGCAACGCCGCACCCGGCGTCGGTCTGGGTGAAGCTTTGACGGCAATGGATGAGGTTGCAGCCAAAGCTCTGCCAAAGGGCTATGCCTATGAATGGACCGGACTGGCACTGGAGCAAAAGGAAGCCGCCGGACAAACTGCGCTGGTGCTTGGTCTGGCCTTCCTGTTCGCCTATCTGTTCCTCGTTGCCCTTTATGAAAGCTGGAACACCCCAATTCCGGTGCTGCTCTCCGTGGCTCCGGCACTGGCAGGTGCCTTGCTCAGCCTCTGGATTTTTGGTCTGGCGTTCGATCTGTATGCACAAATCGGCTTGGTCATTTTGATTGCGCTTGCTGGTAAGAACGCCATTTTGATGAATGAGTTCTCACTGGAAAAACGCATTGATGGTATGGGTCTTTACGAATCTGCAATCGAGGGCGCACGCTTGCGTTTTCGGCCTGTGATGATGACCTCTCTGGCATTCTCCGCAGGTCTGGTTCCTCTGGTGATCTCCTCCGGCCCCGGTGCAGGAGCTATGGTTGCTGTGGGCGTGCCCGTGCTGGTCGGAATGCTGTTTTCAGCCACTGTTGGCATCTTCCTCATTCCAACACTTTATGTCAGCTTCCAGTGGATGCGCGAGAAAGCAGGCTGGACTATTGAGGAAGGCCGCGCGGCCCAGGGGCGTGGCAGTGAACCTGAAGCAGATCGCAAAGAAGGTGAAGCCTGACATCGCCGCTCTGACTAGGAAATGCGCAGTAGTCCAAACCAGTAAAACACCGCCAGTCCTGCAATTGCATGGCTGGTGGACACAGCAACCCATGATCGCCGATGCTGGAAGAGCAAGCCCCAATAAAAGCTAACCAGAAACGTGAGTAAGACCGCCATCTTAGAGTAGGGGAGGTGGATGATTGAAAAGGCAACGGATGCAGCAAAGTTGCCCCAGAATGCCGAGGAAAGTCGATGTGACCCGAGCGCAGACGTGACAGGAACCTGCATTCCGCACCGGACAATAAACTGCTGGATAGGACACATCACCAGAGCATAAAACATAGCAAATGCGAGCTCAGGCCACCCCATGAATGGGCCTTGAACCTGATGACTGAGGAAATAGAAGGAAAGCGCGGCTTCATCAGGATGCAATACATACCGAATCCCGGCCATCACCAGAATAATCGGTACACTCATTACGATCCCATAGGCAAACTGACTTGGTAAGTGAGTGAATTCCAGTCCGAAGAGTCTGGGCGGCAGATACAAATTCTTCATGATGTAAAACAGAATTGCCGCCAGAATGAAGTTCAGGCTCAGGCTATAAGCCGTCATCGCCACAAAGCCATAACCGTCCTGATCAAAGAAACCCTTATAAAGGCTGATAAACAAAGCAAACGAGGACATGGCAATCATGTTTGCCACCAGCAGCACAGCATAAGCCTGTAGGCGTCGCGACCGTATTTTGATCTCTTCCAGCACCCGTGAGCTGGTTTGTTCCAACTGATGTGCCGCCTGCCGCGCAAAATAACGAAACAGCATGGAATTGGTTTCGGTGGATGTGGGCAGGGTGCCGTATCTGTTCCAGCTCAGCGAGGCAACAACCGTATCCCGTCTGGCCCGGACACTCACAACATAACGCTGCGGGCCAATATGAGCGCGGATATAGGCCAGTTCCCCCGCCACATCTCCCGCTCTTAAATGCGAAAGCACAGTCTCAGCCCCGTCCTGATCTTCTTTTACGACCTCCAGATCACCTTCTAAAATGATGAAGAACCGATCCGCACTTTCGCCTTCGATCAACAGCAGCTCATGCGCTTTAAGCGAATAATACTGTGCGCAATCAAGCACCTCGCGGATAACCGGTTGCGTTGGCAAACCCAGATCTAAAAGACGCTGATGCAACTGCGTGCGATGCCGTGGAATGTTGTCGTAGCTCACCGTAAGCCGCGACTTTGAGTTTGACAAAGACGCTTCTTCTTCACGCTGAGACAGGAAGCGCATATACAGACCTTCTTTCTGTAAAGAGCAGATAATCTTGCATCTTCACAGAGTGTACAGCGCCCGGCATATCCTGCATGCACTTTGGCAAATCATGGTAATTCAGCGCCAATGGGATTGGTCAAATTCCATTCAATTATAACAATTTAGAGCCACCCTCTGGAAATCGCGAAGAGAGGGACAGCAACCTTATAGCCCGGCAACGGTCCCGTCATCCAACCCTCTGCCCGGCTTCTGAGGCATTGTGAAGCCGGGCAGAAAGAAACTCTTACACCTCGTAGGGACCAAGCTCGCCACCAAATATGCTCGGTTCATAAGTAACCTGAGATGCTGGTGTTAGTTCCACGACTTCCAGAACATCAAATGGCGAAGTTGGGTGCTCGTTGCCTTTCACAACAACCACGTCTTTGAAGCACTGATGGTCTGCACCACGGTACAGTGTAGGACCGTTGCCCATACCATCAAACTGATGATCCTCAAGAGCCTTGATAACCTGAGCAGGATTGAAGGTTTCAGCACGTACACACGCATCAGCATAAAGCAGTGTCTGCACATAACACGTATGGGCCGCCTGAGACGGTGGGAAGCCATAAGCTTGTCCGAAGGAACCTACAAAAGCTCTGGAGCCAGCATCTTGCAAAGACCAGTTCCAGTTGGTTGTGCCGTAGATTCCCTTGATGTTATCACCTGCGCCCTGAGCCATCAGACGCGAGTAAAGCGGAACGATAATCTCAAAATTCTTGCCGTTCACAACCTTATCACGCAATCCAAGCTTTACGGCCTGACCCAGAGAGTCCACCATATCCCTGCCATAATGGTTCAGCACCAGCACATCAGCGCCGGAATTCAACACCTGATCCAGATACTGTGAGAAGTCACCGGCACCTAATGGGGTGCGTACTCTGTTTACGGTTTCCCAGCCAAGTCCCTCGGTGGTTTTAGTGATGGACTCCTCCTGGGTCCAACCCCAGGTATAATCGGCAGTCAGATGGAAGGCGCGTCGTTCCTCACCAATTTCCTTTTTAAGCACCGGGCCGAGTGCAACACCGGACATATAGGCATTGAAAAAGTGACGGAAGCCGTAACGGCGCTTGTCCTTACCCGTGGTGTCATTGGAGTGCGAGAGAGCACACATGAAAATAACCCCCATCTCCTGAGCCAGTGATTGCTGTACAATCGCGGTACTGGAAGACGAGCCACCAGACCACATGATGACACCTTCATCGTTGATCATGCGTTCGGCAGAGCTGCGTGCAGCGTCCGTTTTGGTTCGCGTATCACCTGTTACGAACTCAACTTTTTTGCCGAGAACTCCATTTCCATCCAGAGCAAGCGGTTTCATGGTATTCAGCATACCGCCGTCGCCTTCACCATTCAGGTGTTTTACGGCGAGCTCAAATCCTCGCAGCTCATCAGCCCCCTCATCTGCATAAGCGCCGGTTTGAGGGACGTTAAATCCGAACTTCACAGTCTTTGCGTTTGTTGGATCATTGCGGAAATTGGTTGTGGCCCACGCATTGCGACTAATAATTGTTGGCGTTGCAAGAACAAGACTGCTGGCTGCCCCGGCTTTTAATAAATGACGTCGATTCATCGACCTGCGAATAATGCTCATAGTTTCCCCTCAAAAAACAAAATACCCGTGAGCGCATTCCTTTCAATTGGATTCAATAAAGCCCCGGAAAGTCGCTCAGATCAGACGGCTTAGAGCGCGGTGCGTGCCTGCAAAAAATGCACGGGCGTGCACTAAACCAGGTGAGATGGTTTCATCCTCATTAAAACCTGTCGCAGAGACTTTTCCCCCATAGAAAATTTCTGCATGAATTCACCTAAGGTAATTAGTAATATGTTGAGTTTGAGAGTCGCAATTAAACTTATGTGTTGTATTCATAAGAATAAGTATATGATTTCCGCATATAATTGATGTAAATCAAAATTATAATTGATTTCGAATTTGAATATTGCAGTGCGAATTTATGTATTACTTAAAAATAACAGTGAGATGGTTCTGTTATCTTGAGAGAGTATGGGCACAGCGTTAATTATCGGAAAGTAGAACGAAAAAGAAAAAGGTTCTTGCTTCGCACAGATGAAACAAGAACCTTTTGGGCATGTCGTGAATACAAAGTGGCTTCTGCTTGTTTTGGGAGCGCAACTCTCGTCGGCTGATGATCACAGGCAAATCTTTATTTCAAATTCTTCAGGAATGCCCCCACAGAAGAGCGAAGGTCAGCGGCCTGACTGCTTAACCCCTGAGCTGCGTTAAGAACGCCACTCGCGGTTTTATCTGTTTCAACAGCTGCCTGTTGTACCTGTCCGATGCTGCGGGATACCTGTGTAGTTCCCATCGCCGCATCCCGGATGTTCATAGCGATAGATTGTGTTGCAATGCCTTGCTGCTCCACTGCGCTTGCAATCGCATTTGCACTCAGGCTCATATCTTCAATCACCGTCTTGATTTCAGAAATAGCCTCTTTGGACCCGCTCGTGCTTTGTTGAATTCCCGCAATCTGCTCACTGATTTGCACGGTGGCGCTCGCAGTTTGCTCGGCTAGAGATTTAACCTCATGGGCAACGACTGCAAAACCTTTTCCAAGTTCCCCGGCGCGGGCAGCTTCAATGGTTGCATTCAGGGCAAGCAAATGGGTTTGCTCGGAAATCTTATTGATCAGCTCAATAATATCTCCAATCTCTATAGCAACCTGAGAAAGATGGCTGACCTGTTCAAAGGCTTTGGTTGAAGCTTCAGAGGCATTTGACGCTGTTATCGTCGTCTTATGCACCTGCTCTGAGATTTCAGAGATCGCAATGCCCAGCTCTTCTGTTGCACTGCGCACAGCTTCAACGTTTTGCGATGCATGCAGCGATGCAGTTGCCACATTGGAGCTTATGGAGTTTGTGCGTTCAGAATTGCCGGAGAGCGACACCGCTGAACCGTGCAATTGCTCCGCCGCACTGGTTATTGAAGACGTAACCTGCCCGATTGAACCTTCAAAATGCATGGCAAGATCGGATAGAAATCTCTTCCGGGCAGCTGCATCTGTCTGGTCATATATTGCCAGCGCAAGTTCCATATCCAACAAAATAACTTTGTTCAGGATATGATTTAATCGCCTGATTGTGCGGTTGGAACGTGCAAACAAACTGCCAGTGCATTGCTCAAGCAATGCAGTGCTGAGAAGGCTGCCTAACTTGCTGTAAGCGCCGATGTACCATTGTGAGGTCAACCCCAGTTTCTGGTGGGCCATGCCAATTCGACGAACGGATTGAGCATAGTTGGCATCAAGCTTGCCACTGCAAATTAATCTCCAGTGTTCGAGCTGCTTCTCCTTTGCATGATTCATATGCTTTTCGTTCTTAAAGAACTTTAGCGTTTCCGGGAAGCTGCGAATATGCTTGTAAAAATCATCCAGAACCCCAGGCATAAGTGCCATTATAACGTCTTGAGATTTTCCAAGTTCATCTAACTCCTCAGTAGATATACTGTGATATCTCAGTCGATCTTCGATAGTTTCGCTCATTAAACATCCGTGTCTGATAAATCATTGTGTTCGATTTTTTCAGTTGTTTCTCAAGGATCTGTTGGGGTTGCGAAATATAGAATATTCAGAAGAGTGAATTTCACTAAGTAATGCGCACATTTATTTTTTCTCCTTAGCGAAAGTCTGTTTTCTCCTGCATTCGGTTGCTCGTTATATTTTGGTGGTATTTGATGGAAATCAATGTGTCAGTGAGAGTACTGATCTTTTCTATTATGTGAGCGGTGTCAACCACTAAAAACAATACGACTAATATTATTATAAACTCTGATTGAATGAAATTAATTCATCTATGGGCAGATAGAGGTACTTATGAAACTAACTGGGATGACAGATGTGGCGGTACGCATTCTGATGCTCATGGCTGTCAACCGGAATGACAAGTGGACGATTGATCGCTTGTCTGAGGCAACCAATAGCGGGCGACCGCAAGTGGCTAAGGTCGTGCAAATTCTCAACCGCAAGGGCTACATAAAATCGAGGAGAGGGCGTTTGGGAGGGCTGATGTTAGCTCACGCACCTGCCTCCATTAATATTGGTAAGCTCGTACGGAATGTTGAAGATAATTTTGCTTTAGTGGAGTGCTTTGCCTGTTCGCCAAACAGAGACTGCCCATTGTCAGCAGTCTGTCGGTTCAGAGGCAAGCTAAAGCATGCTTTAAATACCTTTATGAATGAACTTGATGCTATTAACCTGACAGAAATAATTGAAAATGCAGACGAAATACGCTTGAGTGTCGCTGCTAACTCAGAACGGGAGCTCGAACTTTCCGCATAAGATTACCAGAGCAGAAAGCATTTAAACGACAGATTTGAGAGAGCATTAACCGAGAATATCTGTAGTTTTATGATACTCACGGCTGCTTAAGACAGTTTCGTGACAATTTCGTCTTGTTCACGCAGCCTTGCGCCTGTGCGCATGGGTCTGCCCATTTGGCTTCAGGCCAACTGTTTTGCGCAGGCAATGTTCAATGAGACGGGTCAGGCATTCAATATCACTTAAACTGGCGCTAATCTCTGTTGTGGCGATAGCTTTATCTTACTTTGCCCTGACATTTCTCGTTGTAATTCAATGGGAAAGAACGCTTCAGCTGCAAAACGGACAGCTCTCTCAGATTGCGGTGAACCAGTTTTCAACAACGCTTGAGCGTGATGTCGCGCTCATCCGGCTTCGCCTTCAGTCTCAGTTTTCAGAGACAGCAGCCAGCCTGTCCGCTATCGGAGACAGAGCGGATGTGGTGAAGGCAGCTGAAACCCGCGTCTGGGCTGGTGATGTCAACATTTTGTCACTGGTGCAGGAAGGCACCCCATTAGATGCAATCATTTTACTAAACTATCGCGGACAGATTGTCGGAGCGTCAAAAAGCGCAGATCCGGGCCTCATCCAGAAGCAACTACTTAAGGTTCACTTAAAACAATCACTTAGTACAGTATGGTCCCCTCCAGGTGGAACCGGACAAACCGTTCGCTACACCATCCTGCCTGCCACTCAGTTTGGCCCCTTATTGCCCGAAGAGCCAAGTTCAGGTGTTTCGCAGGTCTTGTACGCCCCATTGGTTGACCCGAGTACCCAATGGCGTGGTGCCCTGCTTGCACAAAGATGGTTTCCTTTTGATTCCAGTGTCATACAGGAGTTCAACAAGATTTCAGGGGCAGATGTTGCGATTTTCTATCGCAATAGGCTTGTGGGTGCATCCCCCAACGCACCGGTTGATGCGCTGAAAGAACCGGAAAAGCTACGCACACTCAAGATATTGAATACCGCCTTTGAATATTGTGACGACGGTCCTTCGCCATTTGTAATATGTGCTTTTAAGCCCTTGGAAGTTCTGCTGGATGCGCAAGAGCGCCTGAGAAATGTAGGTCAGGATACAAGCAAACAAACTTTTGAAAGATTGATTGTATTGGGATTTGTCTCCTGCCTGATCATCTTCATCGTAGCTTTGTTCGTCTCGCGAAAGATGTCTCAGCCACTGCAAAGTCTGGCTGATGCGCTTTCCGATGTTGCTGGTGGGAATTTCAATGTTCGCGTGGAGGGAACGCGCAGAACGGATGAAGTTGGAGAAATCGCGCGAGCTGTAAAAGTGCTCCAGGCATCAGCCAGAGAGAGAGACAGGCTGCGGCTTAGCATCCAACGAAAGAATAAGGAACTTAGGAAACAAGAACAGGAATTGGTGAAGCAAAATACGCTATTCGATGCTGCGCTCAACAACATGTCCCATGGGTTGTGCATGTTCAATACACAGAAAAAATTGATTGTGTTTAACCAGCGCTTCGATGACATTTTTGCTTGCGAGCAGGGAATGGGCAAAATTGGTATGAGCTGGGACGAATTGGTCCTATGTATGCCGCTGGCTCAGGAGATATTGGAAGACCAGTCTGAGCGATCCGTTGCCCAGCAATATTGGTCCAACACCACCCGCAGCACCTTTACGCTTACGTTGCAAAGCGAGCAGGTCATTCTGATGACTTTAGAGCCGCAAGAAGGGGGGGGCTGGGTTGCGATCTTTGAAGATATCACAGACAGACAACGCATAAGTGACCACCTGAGTTATCTGGCAACTCATGATGCATTGACCAGGCTTCCCAACCGGTTGCTTTTGAATGAGCGCTTGCAGGAGATGAAACAGGCAGCTCTGGAGCGGGATGAAAAATTCGGCATTCTATGGCTCGACCTTGATGAGTTCAAAACCATCAATGATTCACTTGGTCATGCGGTTGGCGATAAGCTTCTGGTTCACGTTGCTAAAATCCTGAGAGAGCAGGTTCCCGACAAGGAAATGGTCGCAAGACTTGGAGGCGATGAGTTCGCAATCCTTTCCAAACTCCCGGCGTCTCGCGAAGAGCTGGAACACATTGCCAAAGAAGTGCTGCGGGTTGTAGCCTCTCCCTGTTTTCTCGAAGGGCATGAGATTGTCGTCGCTGCCAGCGTTGGCATTGCCATGTTCTCCAGACAATACCAGAACGTTGATGAGTTGATCCGCTTTGCAGACCTTGCACTCTATCAAGCCAAGAACGACGGCAGAAACACCTACAGGTTCTTTGAGGATGACATGGCTGCAAAAATTCAGCAGCGCCAAACCCTCATCACGGATTTATACAGAGCAACAGCAAATAAGGAACTTGAGGTTTATCTGCAGCCGCAAGTCACCTTGGCGACTGGGCAAATTGCGGGTTTTGAAGCTCTGCTACGCTGGAACCATCCGCGATATGGATTCGTCTCTCCCTTCGAGTTCATCCCGCTTGCTGAAGAAACCGGGCTCATTCTGGAGCTTGGGGCATGGGTTCTTGAAGAGGCTTGTAGTCTCGCAGTCGGCTGGCCCAAACCCGTAAATCTGTCGGTAAACCTCTCTCCACGCCAGATCTTTTGCGAGCAGTTGTTGCCAGTGGTTGACGACGTCTTGAAGCGCACCGGTTTAGACCCCGGTCGGCTGGAGCTGGAAGTAACGGAAAGTATGCTTCTGGCAGACCACGTGCGCGTACGGCAAACCTTGGCGAAACTGCAAAAAAGCGGCGTGAAAATCTCCATGGATGACTTTGGAACAGGCTATTCCTCTCTAAGCACATTGCGCCGGTTCCCGTTTGACAGAATCAAGGTTGATCGCTCCTTCGTAATGGCTATGACCAAGGATGAAGACGCCCGCTTTATCGTCAATTCCGTGATCGATCTGGCAAACAGCCTTGGGATAGCGACCACAGCAGAAGGCGTTGAAACCAAGGAAATAGCTGAGCAACTGAAAGCGGAGGGCTGTACAGCTGCACAGGGCTACTACTTTGGTAAGCCAGCTCCTCCCAATCAGGCATTGTTCTGGTTGCTCGAAGAAGCACGAGGCGTTTCGATTGAGCAGCAGGTGAATAATTCTAAGCTAACAAAGAAAGCAGCAGGCTAAGACGGTTCCATCACAGAAACACTCAAAGCCAAATCTACTTCATCTTTATCCCAGCTTTGAAAGTGTGGAATGCGTGCGTAGGTCGCCTGCGCCTCAACAAACACGCTCTCAAGCCTCGCAATGAAGCTATAGGAGCCGGACACATAGGCCATATCGAACTCAGTCAGGTCAGGCAGTAAATCGCAAAGCGTGCTGGCTGCTCCGTCGCCTTGCAAATCAGCAAAAATCGGCTCAATCCCACGGCGAGACATCCAGTTAAAAGCCTGAATAAACTGATCATTCTTTAAAGACTGATCCAGAATGAGCACTTTCTCACGCCGCGGTTGCCCCATGGCTGAACTCAGTGTCATCGCCCAGATGGGAGCCAGACTGTGAGGGCCGGCAACCATAATCAGTCGCTCATCATCATGCCCGAGGCAGGAGCTGCCAAACGGCCCGGTTATACCAACACGCCCCTTCACATCGCCCTTTTTCTCCAGCATTGCAAAGAGATCAGGAGTATTCGCCTTCTCAATAAGAAAAATGAGGGTATTGAACTCTGTGCCAGCATCCAGAGCAAAGCTGGCAAACAGATTCACCCGGTCCTGACCACGAAACTCAACGTGGTAATATTGCCCAGGGCGCCAGGAAAGCGGCTTGGTAAAACTCAGGCGCATTTCAAACAGCTCAGCTGAAACCTGCCGCAGAGCGGAGACATGCCCTTTCATGGATTGCTGCTCAGAAGCAGGTGGCAGCTTAATCTCCGCCTCTCCCGCAACTGTTGCTTTACAGGCAAGAACAGTGCTTTTCAGGCGGGTTCCATTGGCTTCCACATTACCAGAAAGAACCGTAACCCGTGTGTTTTCACAGGTGGTGTTGCCACAATCGCAAGGCAGAGTTACGCCGCCGTGCTTGATCACCTCCAAAAGAGTTTCACCAAGCGCCCCGTCGACTGCTTTGCCGTTGATCTTGAGATTTGCCATTGTGCTGGTCATAGGCACCCGTGTTGCTCCACTTGGGGGAAGTGCTTATCTACGGTTGTGCAACTTATAGAACAACCTGTTCATTTCCTAGGGGGAATTACTGTGATTGCTGGCAATAGTTACACTTTTAACAATTTATCGGCCCATAACCGCGCTGATGCGTGGTGTTTTTATCCCTGATGCGCCTTTGCAATCACCAGATGCCCCGGTACAGGCTCACCCTGCTCATAACGCACGATGATTGGAGAAAGGTCCAGAATACTAAAACCGTTCTTTTCAAGAAGTGCACGCACATACCGTTCAGCATGTGCAAACCGATGGTACTTGCCTACAATGAAATCTTGATCGCCCAACACGTCATCTGGCAGGGTTTCTGAGGAAAATGCAAACACGCCTTCCGGCTCAATGTTACTGGCTGTACCTGCAAAAAACTCTTCCAGTTCGCCCATGTAAGGCAGAACATCGGTGGCAACGATAAGGTCCCAGCGCTCGTCTTCGTCGACCTTCAGAAATTCAACAACCTCGCCCACATAAAGGTCCTCGTAAATCTCCTTGTCATCAGCAACCTCAACCATGCCCTCTGCGATATCAACGCCGGTCTTGTGAGGCACCAGATCATTCAAAGCTTCACCGGATAACCCGGTTCCGCAACCAAGATCCAGCAAGCGTTTGAATGGTCCAAGTCCAAGCTTTTCGATCTTGTCACGCACCATGAGCGGAACGGAATATCCAAGCTGGTCCACTAAAACCATATCGAACACTTCCGCATGCTGATCAAACAACGTACTTACATAAGCATCAGGTGCTTTGGGCGGGGTAACGGCTTTGCCCATACTTGCCAGACGAACGGCAGCGCCACCATGATCTTCCGGGTCCAGCTCCAGAACATGTTTGTAGGCGTCAGCAGCCTCTTCAATCTTTCCTGCCTTTTCTAGATCCAAAGCCCGGTTATAGGCTTCGATAAGTTCTTCATTTTCAAGTTTCGTCATGGTGACAGGTAAGCCGTTATATAATTGATTTCGAGAGCTCTGTTTACACAAGAACCCGCGCAAAAGCTATCTGCGGCAAATTGTTTTGTTGCCGCATAACAGTAAACAAAGAAGAGCAACCTGATTAAAAACACTGAACTCCCTTTAAAGAGGAGGTGAGGCCCGCCTGATACAACCGCAAAACGGTGAATAGCGAGGCCCTCATGGACGGTGTAGAACCCCAGCTTATTGAGATTGATGCATTTACAACAATCACAATCGCAATTCTTGTTCTATTCGTTGGGCGAGAACTCGTCCGCAAAAACGCAGCCCTGAGAAAACTAACGATTCCAGACCCGCTGGCAGGCGGCTTGCTCTGCGCTATCATCGTCACCGTGCTCACGATCTGGTGGGGCATTAAGTTTCAGTTCTCAACCGAACCTATCGACTTCTTTCTGATCTACTTTTTCGCGGCCATTGGCCTGCGTGCAAAAGTGAGCGACCTGCTGAAGGGCGGGAAACCGCTTATCATTCTCATCATCGTCTCGTCTGTCTTTATCGGCGTTCAGAACTTCGTCGGCATGGGGGCCGCCAGCTTCTATGGCTATCCGGTTCATACCGGCATCATCGCAGGCTCAGTCTCTCTTACAGGAGGTGTAGGCACAACGCTCGCCTGGGCGCCAATTTTCGCCAGTGAACTGAATGTTGCCAATGCGCAGGAAATCGGCATCGCCTGCAACACGGTGGGCATCGTCGCTGCTTGTGTGATCGGTGGCCCCATCGCGCAGTTTCTCATGAGACGACACAAACTCGCAGGATCAGTCAGCCTGGACGAAGCAGTTGGTCAAAACTTCAAGGATGATGGAAAACTGAACCTTCATTACTATGATGTTCTCGGAGCTGTCTTCTTCATCAATCTGGCGATCTTCTTCGGGTACATCCTGTATCTTGGTTTGCAGGAGGCAGGTGTTGTCATTCCCGTGTTCGTGCCAATTCTCGTTATGGGCATCATCATAAACAATGTGGGGCGCATATTCTTCCGAAACTACGATAATGTGGGCCGTGAAAAAGGCATGGCGCTGATCTCAGATATTTGCCTTGGCATCTTCCTTTCCATCGCACTGATGACCATAGATCTGTTAGTGGTCTGGCAGTTCATTGGCTTTGTGGCACTGGTCATGTCCCTGCAAATCGCTCTGGCAATCAGCTACGCAGTGATCATCATCTTCAGATCAATGGGCAAGGACTATGATGCAGCAGTAATCTCGGCAGGTTTTGGCGGCATTGCGCTCGGCTCCACAGCCACCGCTGTGCTCAACATGACATCCGTCACCCGCCAGTTCGGGGCCTCTCCCAAAGCATTCCTCATCGTCCCCTTAACCTGCGGCTTCTTTATTGACCTGATGAACACCTGGGTCATTTCAAACCTGATTGCGTTTTAATGAAGCTACTTGCGAGAATAGAGATACCCTCTCAAAAACCTCTGGCAATGATCAAGCCCCTCCCTAAGCTAAATAGAGAAGGCCAGTCTAAGTCGGGATTATAAAGATGTAGCTGCAACCTGTTGCTGCTTCAGAGCTTCCACCAATGTGTGGTTTCATTGCATTTTTCAGGCAGGCCAATGTCCCGGCGAAGCGCATTTCTTTCAGGAGGTAATGGGCGGGCAGATTTTTGCGACTGACAAGCAGCAATTTTTTTCATGATGAAGCAGATCGACTGAAGAATAGACATAACCTCATAAGCACATGTATGCTTAAGTTATGGAAATGAAACCTGTTAAATCTCTGTATGAAAGAATTTCATGATAGTGCCAGCCAGTGCGATACCACCTCTTCAGTGCCTTCGCGCATTTCTGGCCGTCGCCCAGTTTGGAAACTTCACCCGCGCGGCAGAGGCTTTGGGGCTTACGCAAACAGCGGTTAGTCACCAAATATCGCAGCTGGAAACCCACATTGGTGCCCCTGTCTTTATTCGCAATCGCCCAAACGTTCAGCTTACTGATCTGGGTAAAAAACTACTACCCAAATTAGAAAGCGGTTTGAGCGATGTTTGGGAGGCATTCAAAGAGGCCCAGAACTCTGAAAAAACAAAGCGTGTTGTGGTTTCAGCTTCACCTGAATTCTGCACACAATGGCTTGCACCTCGCCTTGAAAAATTCTTCAACTTGTTTCCGTCAATCAGTTTGAACATGACTGTTGAATATCGACGAGCTGACCTTAGTTCAGGCGAGGTCGATGCCGCCATATGGCTCGGAGCAGGTGATAATGACCTGTTTGCGACCAGACTTGGGGTAGAAGAAGAGTTTGCCGTTTGCTCACCAGAACTGGCCCAGAACATACCTAAAGAGAACGGAATGTCCATCGCACCTTTGCTTCAATATGTTGGAGCCAGACATACAGTTCTTGATTGGGAACGCTGGTTTCAGCAGATATATGGTGTCTCACTCGCTGAAGATGGCGCTCTTCCAGAAATTGAGTATGGCCCGGTATTCGACAGATTTTCAGATATGATAGCTGCTTGTAAGCGAAGTGAAGGTTTTGCGCTTGTTCGTTCGTCGCTGGTTGCAGATGAGCTTTCAACCGGACAATTAAAGCGGTGCTTCATCGAGACAGTTACCTCTGATCTGCACTACCATATCGTTACGCTGCCCAAAGCCCGATGCAGACCTGAAGTTGAACAGTTTCGCCAATGGATCGTCGCAGAAGCAGCCTCAGGAGAAATCGCGCGTTAAATTACATTGTCAAAGACAACGGGTCTGCGAGACCTGTGAGGTGCTGAGCTTCGGCAGAGGGCCGCAATAAACATGGAATTGTAATTCTGGCTAACTCCTAAAGCGTATCTCTGAAAAGTGGACACCGGTTTTCAGATAAAGATACGCAAAAACAAAAGCTAAAGCAGATCAAGCGTTTCAGCTTAAACGCGAACTGCATTAGGGTCGGATAAGCAGATATCGGGAGATGGTCGCATAAGGGCCTGCCTCATAATGTATCAGTTCCATTGTGTCTGAGTTGATCATGCGGCCCTGCATGGTGCCGGTATCTGGATGCTCCACCAATGTAAGAGTGTTGCCGTCCCATCCGATCATCCCAATAACAGGTTCTTTAGAACTTGAGACCTCAGAGCGCCCGTCATGGTCGCGTCCTGATCCGGGAGTGATTTGCCAGAGAAACACTCCTTCTAATACTGGTCCTGTCTGCTCTTCAATCTTTAGGTGAGAGGGACCATTCTCCTGACTATGAATATCGCGATGCCAGAAAACTGCGTCCTTCTTAATAACCACCCATTGCCCCACCAAATCAGGGTAACGACCAGAAAAAGAGCCGTCAGCTGCAAGAGCCGTAAAGCCGGAGCACGCCAGCACCAGAGCAGATAACGCACTCAGGAAAGAAAGCCGCCACTGACACATCATGCCCTCCTGCACCTCATAAGGCTTATAGGGCAGCACATCTCAGGTGCTCTCTAAATCCCTGAAAAGAACCCTGAGACTTTCACATAGGCATATGATGAAGAGGGGGGCTGGTTCCTAAACAGGAAAGGCAGAGTGAGAGTAATGACGCACTCTGCCTTAGATTTGTGATGGTGAACCTGTTCAGCTAGTTCATGCCAAACTTGGAGCTGAATGTGTCCGTGACCTCCTGACAGTCAGGCGACAGATCACTGCGGTTTTCAATCAGGCAAGACAGGATGCGTCCGCCTCCAACTCGTTCCCCTGCACATTCCTCTTCAATGTCCGGTGCGCAGATAGTCAGCGCTTCATTCGCATTGGCAAAGAAGAAATCCAGCGCATCTGCATAATCATCAATAGCGTTTGTGCAGCGTGCACTGACTTGATCTTCATAGGCATACAAGCACGCAAACAAACGGCCTTCGCCGGGTGTCACCTTCGCGCAGTTGGCTTTGATCTCTGGTTCGCAAGCTTCTAATACGCTCGGGCCACCAGATTGCGTCGTGGCCGAAGAACTGAACGAAAAGGCAGTAAGACCCAAAATAAGGAGAAAAGAGGTGAGCAGCTTTTTCATTGAAAACACTCCGGCAGAACAAACTTTAAGGATTAACGACCACATATACAGTCTTTCCATCTTCAACGACCGCACGATAATACACGCCACCACAATTGTAGTAATCGCGATAAGGGGTGCAGCCTGCAATGGATTGCCGGGCATTGGTGCGTCTGGATGTTCTGCGTGCGGTACGACGTGAAGTTCGTCGCACTGAATTGCGCGCCGGAGACTGGGCATTGGCTTTGCCCACCGCAAAGACTAAAGCAACGCCTGTCGGCAGTTCTGAAACTGTGAGCTGACTAGTGTATCCAACTGCAATGGCGATCATCGCTCCTAAAACCAGCCTCATCCGCATAAGAAGTTTCCTCGCTTGCCACTCTGGCGATTAGAGCCGGAGCACAGAAGTACGAAGCCTTTCGCAGGCTTTCGGGTTTCCATTTCGCTTAGATGTTTGCCCCTAAGTGTTAGGGTTCGCTTTCACTCACTTCTCACGTTTTAGTTATGCTGAGTTTCAAAAGCGCTTGCGGTGACATAACTCCAGTCAACCTCAAGGCTTGCTAGAAAACTGGATCGGACTTTCCCAAATTTTGAGAGTGTCTCTTAATGTGAAATTTACAATATCATTGATTTTGAGCTGCAAACTTTGCACATCAGCACTCATATAGACACTCAAGAGGTGTGATCCCTAACTGCGTTAGTTTTGGAGTTATCATATGTCCGATGTTGATGTATTGACAGAATCCACAAACGTTGATGCCTGGGTCGAGGCAGTGTTAGCCGCATGCAATCTCGAATGGAACGGCCCAAAGAAAAACTATGAGCGCGAGCCAAAAGAAGATTTGCGCATTGATGGCGTAACGCCGGTTGAAGAACACCTCGCTTATCTGACACAGACATCTCAGGACACTTATTCAAGACGGCCTGAAATTGAAGGCAAAGCCAAGTTGGACAGAGCACTGGCGAAACACCTCAACAACTTCGACAAGGCATTCGTTGCGGTGCAAAGTAACATAGACAAAGCCCGCGCAAGAATAGGCACCGGCCAGTCCGGTGGCGCGATTCAAAGTGCAGTTGATCAGCTTGAATTTATGAGAGACGCGCTCGAAGCTGCCTATTACTCTCCTGCCAAGAACCCTGAGGAGGCATTTGCTGAACTTAAGGCCAAGATCGAGCAGGCAAACGCTC
Organism: uncultured Pseudovibrio sp.; assembly: GCA_947496145.1. Lineage (GTDB taxonomy): Bacteria > Pseudomonadota > Alphaproteobacteria > Rhizobiales > Stappiaceae > Pseudovibrio. The sequence goes on along the minus strand of CANMBS010000001.1, from coordinate 7,690 downwards.
AGCTTGAGGAACTGGGCAAAGGCAAAGCCAAGATCGAGGACCAGGGAGCGAAAGAAGAGTTTGAAGACATCTTCGACGATGCAAAGGCTGCCCTCAATCGTGCCGGAAAAGCTTTGGGAAAGGAAGAGTTTCTTGAAGCTGAAGACGAACTGGAAGAAGCCAACACTGCCATGAAAGACTTGCAGCCCGGCAGTAGTGAAGAGATTGCAAAGCGCAAGAAAGAGTATCTGAATGTTGTTGATGATGCCTGGAAGAACATCAAATCCCTCTCCAGCAAACTAAGCAGTTTGGCAGATGAGGAAAAGAAGAGAGAGTTTGCCAAACACAAGACCACAGCCAGCACTCTTGTCAAGCGTGTCGCAACTTCACTTAAAGCCGGTAAGGTGAAGTCCGTACGGCCAGACATCCCTAAACTGAAAGCCGAAGTCGAAAAAATGAAAGACTGCTTTAAGGCAGACAACAAAGCCAAAGCGAAAAAAAAGACGGCAGGTAAAAAGTAAGCAACTCGCCACCCAGGCAACCAAGAAAACGCAGGGTCCAGACCCTGCGTTTCTTGTTTTCTGCCTCAGAAGTAAAAAGCCCCATAATACAACAGGCTATTAGAGTGGTAATTCACTCACGCCGCCATTGGCCGCCGACCACTCCAGCGGACTATTGAGAAACTTCTCAACTTCATCCAGCTTCTCAGGTGAGAAGTATTCATTGGTCCGGCACACCCGCAAAATATCATGCCAGGTCGCAAGATAGTGCAGGTTCACGCCATGCTCTGCCAGCTTGCCTTTTGTTTCCGGGAAGATGTCGTAGTAAAACACCACCAGCGTATCAGTCACAGTCGCACCAGCCTTGCGAATGGCTTCGCAAAACTTGATCTTGGAGCCGCCATCAGTGGTCAGGTCTTCCACCAGCAGAACGTTTTGCCCCTCATGGATGTCACCCTCAATCTGCGCATCACGTCCATAACCCTTTGGCTTCTTGCGCACATACTGCATTGGCAGCGCCATCTTGTCCGCAATCCATGCCGCAAACGGGATACCCGCAGTCTCACCACCAGCAATTGCGTCAAACTTCTCAAAGCCCGCATCACGCAGCAGCGTTGCAACTGCAAACTCCATCAGAGTACCGCGAATGCGCGGGTAGGAGATCAACTTGCGGCAGTCAATATAAACCGGGCTGGCAAGACCAGACGCCAGAATGTAAGGCTCTTCCGGGCGGAAGTTCACCGCCTTGATTTCCATGAGCATTTTTGCGGTTAGTTCCGCTATTTCCGCACGTTCAGGAAAAGAATTGGAAAACATCTCAGCCCCTTAAGTCAAAGTCTCTGGCCTGAAGCGCACCGCAAAGCCACGCCTCTTGTCAAAAAAAAGCAGCTTACCCCGGCCATATTAGGTGTAAACTGCTTGAAACTCATAACTGGTTCTCAACCTTCCAGAGTAAATCATACCCCGGATTGAAGAGTGTTACCGGCCCGTCAGGCGTCGGAATGCTCGGCGGATAGCTGACCTTTTCTGAACCCTTCACCAGATCAATGGTCGCTTCATTCGGTGCCATACCATAAAACGCCGGGCCATTAAGCGAGGCAAACGCCTCAAGCTTGCCCAAAGCCTCTTCCTCTTCAAACACATGCGCCAGACAGCTCATGGTGTTAAGAGAGGAGAAGATGCCTGCACACCCACATTCACACAGTTTGTTCTGATCCAGATGTGGCGCACTGTCCGTGCCAAGGAAGAAAGTCGCGTCACCAGAAGTTGCCGCAGCACGCAACGCAAGGCGGTGCTTTTCACGCTTAGCTACTGGCAGACAGTAAAAATGAGGTTTGATCCCGCCAACCAGAATATCATTGCGGTTGATGATCAGGTGATGCGTGGTAATCGTCGCTCCCAGATTATCACCACCAGACTTGGCGTAGGCCACGCCTTCTTCGGTCGTGATATGCTCCATCACCACCTTAAGCTCAGGAAATTTCCGGCGGATCGGGTCCAGCACCGTCTCAATGAATACCGCTTCCCGGTCAAAAATGTCCACGTCTGCGCTGGTCACCTCCCCATGAACCAGCAGCGGCAAGCCAATCTCTGCCATGCGCTCCAGAACGCCGGTTACCTTGTCAAAATCGCGCACACCGCTTTGTGAGTTGGTGGTCGCACCGGCAGGGTAAAGCTTCACCCCTGCAATGAGGCCAGACCTGAAGGCTTGTTCCAGATCATCTGCATCCGTGGTCTCAGTCAGGTAAAGCGTCATTAAGGGCGTGAAGTCGTGGCCTGCTGGCAATGCCGCAAGAATACGTTCACGATAGCTGGCGGCATCCTGACTGGTCACCACAGGCGGCACCAAGTTTGGCATAATAATCGCGCGCCTAAAATTGGCAGAAGTTGAGGGGAGAACGGACTTCAGCATCTCGCCGTCACGCAAGTGCAGATGCCAGTCATCAGGCCGTCTAATCGTCAGGCGGGTCTCACTCATCATCTTCTCCATGTACTCGAAAGCATCGCGTCTAGGGTTTACTTCCCAATGCGGCCCAAGCTCAAGGCAAAAGTGATGTATTTGAAATCTTCGCACATATACGTATAGGGAAGTTTCCTATATCAGGGTGAATGCGCTGCGTAAGAGCACCCTTTCAGGCAGTCTTTATCCACACATTGGAGAGGCCGGAGCGATGAATATATGCCAGATCCTCCATCCATCCTGGGACGGGTATACAAACCATCTTAATCCAGCAATTGCGTATTCGAATCGGACTGCTGTTTTTACTTTAAGGCCAAGCCCTCAAATTATATGGATTGATTTTGCAAATAGAAAATTCTAGTGTTCACTTTATGTATTATAAATACCCCTAGTTTGTTCTTAGTTTTGAGGTGAGTCATTCAGACTTTTCAAAACTTGATCTCTTTCAAATTCTAGTAGTGCTCATGCCCAATCCTCCAGTCCGTGAAAACGCGACGCATACTTGCCCCCCTCCTGTTCGCCATGGCGCAGGTGAGCAGGGGGAGCGGGATTTCATTGAAGATGTAATTCGATCCACCCAGCTCTATGAACTTCTGAAAATTCTGCGAGACAGCCGTCTGCCAGATGCCTGGCTCGTTTCTGGCGCAATTTACCAAAGTGTCTGGAATGTGCTGACGAACAGGGATTCTGAACATGGCATCAAAGATTATGATCTGATCTATTTCGATGAAACGGACACCTCCTATGAAGCGGAGGATCGCGTCATCTCGCAACTCACTGCGGACTGTGAGAAGCTGGGGCTACTGGTCGAAATCCGCAATCAGGCGCGGGTGCACCACTGGTTTCCCAAAAAATTCGGCATGGATTACCCAAAGCTTGGCTGCTCTTTAGAGTCATTGCTCTATTATGCGTCTACAACCCATTCAGTGGCTGCGCGGCTTCATGATAATGACGAGCTCCAGATTGAGACCCCCTTCGGACTTTCTGCCATTCTGCAAATGCAAATGTTGCCCAACAAAGCCTTACCAAATCAGGCAGTGTTTCAGGCCAAAGCAAAAAGGCTTGCAGAGAACTGGCCGGAACTGACGGTTGTGCCATGGTGAATGCTGAATAAAGCGTATCTGCGAAAAGTGGACACCGGTTTTCAGAGATACGCAAAACAAAAGCTAAAGCAGATCAAGCGTTTCAGCTTAAACGCGAACTGCTTTAGGGGGCTGCTTGGGCACAAATCGGCATTCATTAAGAAAAGAACCTGACTATTGTTTACCAAGGTTCAATCTGCCAATGGATTATCTCAGTCAAATATTTTAGTAACTAGAAAGAATTGGTGTATTCTTTAGGGAGCACGTACTCTTTAAATGGAGAATACCCCGTAAACGATTGATGAGTGTATTGAGAATTTCAGTCCAAAGGCTCAATATTTCAAATAGATCTTGAAGGCGTCACCAAGTCTATGCCCAAAATGAAGCGTCAATCGGTTTTGACTAACGCAAATTTGGAGTACTTGGATCAGGCTATGCTCGCAGACCCGCATATGACGAGTGAGGAAGATCGCAAACGCATTTTAGAACTCACCTTAAGAGCCGACCGGCATCTGATTGCAGCAATGAAAGGGGTTCGCTCACTTCACTTGCCCGATTGGTGTGTGTCCGGCACATCAATTGTCTGGCCGCTCTGGGCGGCTTTCTTGGGGAAGCCTTCCAGCACTGGTAATCATCATCTTAACATCAGCTATTATGACACATCAGACCGGGCTCTCCAGAAAGAGATGACTTACCTGAGGCATATTCGGCAGATTTTGAGCGCGAGTCCTTATCAGGTACACCTTCGCAATCAGGCTGGTAACTCTATGCCAGAAAATCAGGGTCAGTTAAGCAACTGTGCTTCTGTCACATGTACGGCAGAATCTTTACTGAAGGACCCTGTAGAGACCTACGCCGTTGGTGCTCGTCTCGAAAATGATGGACAACTGACTCTTCTGGCTCCGCTGGGGCTTTCTGGTATCTACGCAATGAAAATGAAGCGTAACAAAACCTGTTGTGATGAAGAACTCTTCCTCTGCAAGTTGGCCCGCGTTGAAGCTATGTGGCCAGAATTTTCATTTACATAAAGCCTTTCAGCCCAGCCCCGTAAACACCAGCCATCAAACACATCCTAAATCATTGCACCGGTGCAATGGGCAAATACCCTTTTTCAATTAAGTGCACGGTTAACCCGGCAGAGAAGGGGAGCGCGACAGCCTGCTTATAATCACAGGAGAAAAGTGGAGAGCCGTTTGGACAAATAAGTTTTTGGAAATTATCCAAATCACCTTTTCTTTTTTCACTGGCCTCAGCAACGGCTTTCATGCCCTCATCTAAGCGAGTCCGTGTTGCAGCCTAGGCAGCCAGAAAACCATTTTCGTGCCAAAGGCTCTTGTTAGCGTGTGCTGCCTGTTCAAGCTCAGTAAGTGCTTTACGAAAGGCTGGCTGATAAGCTGGATCATGGTTCCCATCAGTAATTTCGTCAAAACCGAGCGTTTCTATATAAAGTGGCGCAAAGCTGGCAGCATAAGGGGCGAATAAATATAGAAAGCTGTTATCCGCGCTTATAACTTCAGCCGCGCCATCGCCATCCAGATCCTCAAAGCGATAGCCAGATGCCCCGTCAAGTACCGGGCCTGATATCATCATCCAACGCCCACGCCGATCCTGCGTTATGATGGTCTGCTCCACACAGCAATGCGCACCACCTGTAAAGCGTTTGATAGCCACCTGAGGGAATGGTGTTTGCGTGGAAAGGCGGATGAGTTTTGCACTCTGGCCATATTCAGGGTAGTAATCAGGCTCAGTTGTAAATGAAAAGACCTTTTTGGCTCCTGCCCATCCATCCACACGCACCTGCGAGCTTTCGGAGAAGGCACCTGTTACCTTTGATTTCTCAGGTATAAGATCAGCGTGGACACGCAGTCCTTCAAGTTCAAGTCTGAGGCATGGTTGCGCTCCAAACTCTCCAAACCGGCTGGCCTCCTCGGGCCAGACGGTTTCAACATAGCGCTGTCCCCGCGAGAGATACGCATCCTTAGGCAGAGCTGTTGGAATGTGTGCCCGCGCAAGTCGCATACTCTTGAATGTGACAGGCCCAATCACAATCCCAAACCAGTCGTTTTGCGAGCGGACAACATAAACCTGTTGCGCAAAGGCGGAGCCTTGCAAGTTGTGTTTAAAGTCTTCTGCCAATCTGCGCTGCGTTTAAGTGCTGCCTGCTTGCAACAACAACCCATCTTTGCTGGCCTGAAAGTTCCAGATCATTTGCATGCACGTAAAAACCGGGAAGCATGTTGAATGAAAGCAAGCCTGCGAAAAGGATGATAACAAACCGCATTCCCTTCCTCTGGAAGTGTTTAACTAAGCAATGCAAATGAGCCAGTCAGCAATCTATAAAATCTCTTAGATGCTTTAAGAAGGCACCGCAAATGATGAGGGCATCAGGTGTCCTCTGGCCTCTGAACTCCAGAAAAAGAACCTGTAAAGTTGATATCAGGAGAATTCTAAACAGCAACGAGTTAACTGGCGATTTCACGCCTTATTGTCAGAACCCCCAACTTGTGACCTCTTCGAACTATTAAACACAAGAGTATTGGTATTACCAAAGAGGAAAAAATCAGCAGTAGGCAACGCCTTTGGTGAAAGGTTAATCATCTGTATCTTTTATAGTCTGTGCAGAGATAACTCACTGAGCTTGGCAACAGGCAACGTGCACAACACGTGAATACAACAGAAAGTGCAACGGTTCGTTCTGGGTGAGCTTATTTAAAGTTTCCTTGTTGCGTATCATTAAGGTCAACAATGTCAGTTACCGTGAGCACCGCTGGTACGTCGCCATTATTTTTCACCCAATGCTGAACCCTGGAGTTCTCATTAATGACGTCACCCTCTTTATGTTCAACAGGTATGCTGCACTCATTGCTGTACTCCAGAAACTCGCCCTGAGTAACCAGCGCCAGAGCCGGTCGGTTCTCATGACCATGGAGCAACACATGGCCACCTGGTTGAACGGTAATCGTTCTCATACGCAGATTGTGGTTCGGGATATTCACTTTCTCCTTGCCAAGGTCGATTACATCCAGTTCCTCAGTCTCAACAAGATAGTTGGTGGTTGGCGCGCGATCATCAATTGCTGACCCTGCTCTGCCTTCGGGGCATTGTCCTGCTCTTACTGAAACAAGCGTTAAGCTGGCAAAAACCATAGAGAGCGCAACAGTCAAAATGAACTTCATTCATCCCTCCGTTTTTGCGCAGATCCTACCTGACACCACACCGGGAGACGTTCGTAATTCAAAACATGCTAAACCCGTTCTAAACCATCACTTCAAGAAGCCACATATTCGTCCTGCTGGAGCAAACCAACTTATCCCCTGGTCAGGTTCAGGAGTTGTGAGGGGATAAATAAAAGTGCTGCGGGGATAACGTCCATTCCGCATCAAAGAATAGAACTCTCATCAGATAGGCTCCAGATTGCCGCCTGACGGATAATCTGATCTTCGCTCGCTTCAAATTTCACATATCAGCGCGAAAAAATGCAAACCCGTTCAAATCAGCGCAATAAACCTTGCAATGATGCATTAAAGACCAACGCATCGAACTTTGGATGACAAGCTCTCAAGTATCAGAGCCCTGAACCCACCACAGGATGCAAATCACATTTGATTGTCAATGAACCCGGATTTCTCCGCTACAGTTTTAAAACTTGTCTCTTAGATTGCTGCGCGCACACGGCAAAGTCTATTCCTGCAATGTTCTCAGCGGGTCGTCAGAACTAAGGAATGACGGATAAAAGAAGCTAGGTGAATTTTAATGGTGCAACTTGTTGGCGGTGAAATGCGCTGGATTTTCAAATTTATTCCGACTGGCCTCATTACATTCTAAGGCTTTTCCATCTGGAAATGGCAGGTTTCCGCGCGTTAGATGCGTTTTGCACATAGAGCCGTGATGTATTTGCATTTTTCTGCCATTTTTGGGTTGACGGTTCAGGAGGTGCACCCTATAACCCGCTTCATCGAGAGCGACGGCGCTGCCGGCGACGGGATGCTTCGCTCTTGAGTTCCTCGAAAGGATTGATTGCTCAGGCTCAATCAGAGATGGTTGAGATTTTGAGTGATTTACTCTTTTGAGTGCGGGCGAAAGCCCAGTTCTTTGACAATTGAATATTGAATAGAAAGAGAAACGTGGACGGCGGTTATTCGCGGGTAGCTTCTTCGTGAGTTACTGTT